>NZ_JAALDL010000017.1 GCF_011045095.1 Grimontia sedimenti | reverse complement strand
GCTGCCGCTCGACTTGCATGTGTTAGGCCTGCCGCCAGCGTTCAATCTGAGCCATGATCAAACTCTTCAATTAAAGTTTTTGGCTCGATGAAATACTGTATAAATTGACTGTGCCGATAACTCCGAAGAGTTTTCGTTTGGTCACTCAGTAAACATCGATAAATCTTTTGTCTATCAATCACGAGTGCCCACACAGATTGCATAGGTCAAATTGTTAAAGAACGTTGACTTGAAGAAGCGTTGCTTCTCACCGTCAGGGCTGCGAATTTTACGCTGCCGGGCGATGAAGTCAAGAAGAAATTTTGAGATTTTTCAGCGTTGCTTTCGCAACCCTCAAAACACCTTGTTGACTTGCCTCTCGGGGTGAATTTCCTTTCGAAGCGGGCGGCCATTCTACTGATTCGAAACAGCGCGTCAAGCGTTTATTTCAACTCAATTTTTGAGGCCTTCGCCGTACCGATTTGAGTGGACCTTTCCGCTGTGGGAGCCGCTCTCCGTGTCGGTGAAGCGGCATTATAGAGACTGGGATCACATTGGCAAGGGTTTTTATTGGTTTTTTTTCGTTCGAACACAATTCAACCTAAACTTTGAAAAACACAACAAATTGCAACATTAGATAGCCGTCACATTCACTTACTAGCAATAAGAACTCAATATCCGTAATATCAACCCGACAATTGTATTTATTTTAGTCAGCATTGATTTCGATTCTTCATGCTATTTCTTCTAACCGACGTTTACTTTAGACGATTATGAAAACATCTATCAGCTTGCTTATTACTGCAGCCATCGCACTCCTTGGTGCATTGCTTTTAAAAAACTCCACTTTAATTGCCAGTACAGGTTATGCATTCGCACTTGGTGCAATTACAACAGGTATTGCCATTTCTCTTTTTTCTACTAAATCTTCAGGCGATATTTCAGAGTCTAGTCCTTCCACCAGCAAAACCATCTATGTGGGTAACCTTCCTTACCGTGCAAATGAAAATGACGTAAAGGAACTGTTCTCTAAACATGGTGAGGTCTTTGCCGTGCGCTTGATGAAAGACAAGCGCACCGGGAAGCGACGTGGCTTTGGATTTGTCGTGATTGCAGCAGGAGATGCTGCTGATGCAATAGAAGCTTTGAACAACAGCGAATACGGTGAAAGGACTCTTAAAGTTAGAGAGGCGAATGATCCTAGAAAATCGGAGCGCGGCTAATCGTTGCAAAGCCCAACTTTTCTAACTCTTGATTTAGTGCTTCTTCTTCTTTCACTGGAGCGCTACTAAAAACAAAATGTTCAGCTTTACTGAGGGAGGTCATTTGATCTCCCTCTTTTAATAATGTCACTACGCGGTTGGCGATCGCTTTACCTGAATCAATTACCAGACATTGTTCGCCTAAAATGTCTTCAATTTCTTCACGAAGTAACGGGAAGTGTGTGCAACCCAATACAATGCAGTCTGTTTTATTTATAAACGGTGCCAGTACATCGCTTAATATTTTTTTATCGACCTTTCTGCCACGCAATTTCCCCTCTCCCATTTGTACGAGTTCCGTTGAACCTACCATTCAACTTCACAATCGGGCGCAAACTCTTTTACAAGCTGATGCGTATAAGGACGTCTGATTGTTGCGGGAGTAGCCAAAAGGCCAATGTTTTTGGATTTACTGATTGCGGCAGCAGGCTTAATAGCAGGAACAACCCCGACTACTGGGACATTAAGCAGATCCCGCAGATGTGGCAGCACGAGTGTGCTTGCGGTATTGCATGCAATGATAACTAACGAGATATCCTGCTGTTGGCAAATCGCGGAGACCATTCCACAGACACGTTGGATAAGCACATCATCCGCCAACTCACCATAGGGAAAAGCTGCATTATCGAAGGCATACACGACATGCTGTTCCGGCAGTAGCTGAGCCACTTCCTTAAACACAGAAAGGCCACCTACACCAGAATCAAAAATCAGCACACTCTTCACGCTATAACCCTTTGTTATCCACTTGCGACGCAATCATACTTCGCACGCCAGCGAATTTGAATCTTTCACCTGACGAGATGATAGCTAAGGTGGTGGAATCTCCCTTCCCGCTGAAAACCTGTGATCTCAATATCCAGGGGATACTGAAAGCAAGGAGCATCGGTAACGATAGTGTGAAACTCCCCGTCTTCGCCACAAAGGTCACAGCCATTTGGAAGCTCAGCTAACAAATTGGCGTTATAGTCCCAGCCAAGAAATCTTCCATCCAGCTGAGAGGTATCAACGGTAGAAAGTGTGGTCTTAATGCCTGAAGCAATGATGTCGTTTGCAAGCATCTCGCTTCCCTCACCGAGCAATGGAAAAACACACTCCCAGCCCTGAGGTTCAATATAGCTTCTGCGGTATTCTTCAATGCCATTACAGAACATATCGCCAAACGCCACTGCATCGACATTTAGCCCACTACTGCGTATATCTTCGACAACCCTCTTCTGATAAACATCATTGGGAGGAAAGACTTCGTTCAGTTCGATAAGCACCAAAGGCAATCCAATACTTTCTGCCTGCGCTTTGACAACATTGATTGGCGTTGCTTGGAAAGGAACAGTGCCTGCCACGTAGGTGGTATACAGTCCAACAACTTGATAACGATCGTCTTCCAGCAGTCGACACAGTGTCAGAGTTGAGTCCTTACCTGATGACCAACTGACAATAGCGCGTTTTTTCATTCTTTATTCCAAAAGAAAAAGCCGCCTGATGGCGGCTTTAAGCTGAATTAAAATTGATATGTTCCCGTAACGTAGTAAGCACGCTCCGACCCGGGATAATACCCTGTTGAATATCCGTTGTAGGATACAAAAGAAGCATATTTCTCATCTAGCAGGTTTTCTGCACTAGCCGAAAGAGTGAATGATTCATTTACGTTGTAGTTGATAGCTAAATTTACTAACCAGTAAGCACCAACTTTTTCCAAATCATTAGCATCGTCACCGCTCCGGTACATTGAACCGGTGTACACTGCATCTGAATAAACATCAATTTCGTCAGTGATATAATAGTTAAAGCCAACTCTAGCAGTATGCTCAGCTACCCAAGGCACTTCTTTGCCTTTGTTTTCACCTTCAGTTACTTCAGCGTCAACGTAGCTGTACTCCAGTGAAACTAGCAAATCATCGTTGACATAGTAATCACCGAAGACAGAAACACCATTTCGCTCAGATGAATCCGCATTTACATTAGCTCCGTCAAACATGCCTCCATCCGGCTTTTGCGCACTGTCTAAGTAAACGATCTCATCATCAAGATTCAAATTAAAAGCATCAATACGCAAAGAGTAATCGGTATCAGTCCAGTGCCAACCAATCTCGTTAGAGACACCTGTTTGCGGCTTAAGACCAATAACATCAGGCTGTGTATATGCTTGCTCTGATATTTTAGCAAAGCGGAAATTGCTCTCGGTACGAACGTATACACGAGACTTTTTAGAAATCTGGTAATTAAGCGCCAACTCATACGCAGAAGCGTCATCTTTAAGTTTGACTCCGTCAGGGTATACAGCCTGATCGTTGAGATCATCTTTTACGCGCCCATAACGACCGCCTAGAGTGAAAACCAAGTTCTCAATTAACGGATACTTATACTGCGAGTAGACATTAAGTGTTCTCTGCTCGATATCTCTGTCAGTGAACGAGCTTTTATAGTCATACTCGGCCTTACCTGCATCTACACCAAAGAGGAAATAAGCTTCTCCCGAAGATGTATCATGCTTTCCTTCTACTTGGCTTGATAAGAAAGCTTGGCCACTATCTACATTTGTAGCGCCACCCCAAATAGCACCATGCTCCGTCGTATCATCGAGGATAAATTCATTTTTCAACAACCAGTCGTCACTTAAAGCTTGGTCAAAGCCTAAGCGTGCAACACGAGTATAAGCATGACTGTAGTCGTCTTTATTTGAAGGGTTAACTTGAGTTGGATCAGTTTCAAACTGCTCTTTTGTTAGGCTACCAGCATACTCTCGCTCGGTATCATAGTAGCCAAGTTCCAAGTAAGCTTTTCTTGTTGTGTTTTCATAATCAACACGGCCCATCAAAGCCCCATTCTGACTGGCGTTATGCTTGCGATAGTTGTCTGAGTTATCTTGAGTAGCAGAAAAACGATAACTCGTCGTTTCGTTAATTGCCCCAGATGCAGCTACATTCGCATTTACAGAGTCAAAACTTCCGTAAGAAGCACTCGCTGTGACTCTGTCGTCTTTAGAAGAGCGGGTAACGATATTTATAACGCCACCCACAGCTTGATCACCGTATAGAACACCTGCACTGCCAGACAAGATTTCAATACTTTCTATATCGTTTAGCTGAATGAAGTTCAGATTTGGTGAAGTAAGATCGAGAGAATTGAGTCGACGTCCATCTAACAACACCAGAACATTGTTAGCGGCCTGCTCGCCGCTCATGCCACGGAGTGAAAATGATGCACCACTGTTTGAGTCAGATAACTGAATACCAGCACGCCCCTTGAGTAAGGCTTCCAGCGATTTAGCATTGCTTTTTTCTATTTCATCACGAGTAACAATTGTTACATTAGAAGGGATGTCTGCAATGGAGTTTACGAATTCGCTGCGAGCGAAAACGACCATAGTGTCGTCGATAGAAGGGGTGGTTGTTTCGGCGTGCGCAAACGCAGCCCATGGCAGCATACCTGCTGCAAGTAGCTTTTTAGACATATCAGATCCAAATATCGCGTGTATCCAATGATGTCAGGAGATCCTGAAACCATATTGTGACCCAGCTGATATTCGGACTTAGAGACGACCTACAGTGACGACTTCCCACATTTACATGCAGTGTCTGGCTTTCGCCTTGTCACTTTCGTTTCTCTTTACCGCTGCGCGCCAGTTCCGGATTCTCACCGGATTCCCAGCTGGAGTGAAAGCGCGCAGAGTATAGAGGAGTCAGCGCGCCATTGATACATAGATATTGAGAACTTGGTCTCATTCACTCGGGAAATGGGTGATTTGTGCTTGGCAGCGCTTTCAATAGCTGAGACTGACAAACTCCACTTCTTCTACGTCCAGCTTCATCTTGATATACACCGTCAGTACGAAGAAGAAGTTAGCAAGTAGATTAGCGAAACGGGGCAGTACTGGCTCAAAGGTCACGCCTGATTCATCTAAGCGATGAAGCAGACGCACGGTTTTCTTTGAGCCCGTGCGGCACTGATGCAACGCCATTACACCAACCGGACCTCTTGGCAGCACAAAGCGGTTAATACGACCACGGCTTAATTCGTTGTAATGGTCGTATCTCGCATGTAGCCATTCCAAATCTTCTTCAAAGATGGCCGTCTTCCCACGCACCGAACCATTGAGGTGATAGATTTTTGGATGAAGGGTCTCGAGATCTTCCCGCACATCATCAAAACCTTCCGGCAAGGTTGCTAGTGCCATCCCCACCAAACTGCAAAGCTCGTCAGTGTGGATTTCATAGTCGCAGGTCAGTGCCGACTCATAGATAAACGGATAACAAATCTCTTTGCGGTTCTTTGGTTTTCGAAAGCTCATGACAAGGCTCGGTCTGATTAAAGTGTGCCAATATTATCCCAAGGCACAGGTTTACGCTTCTACTGGCGAAAAAGTCAGCGAAAAGGCTGGACAATATGGTTCCGCTACTTACAATTTGCGCTCATTTTTAGTTATGCAGGTTAGGTAATATGAGCAATACCCTGATTGACACCACCCAATATCAGGCGCAATTGGACGAGAAAATCGCGCGTATGCAAGACGCGTTTACCGAGTTCAATGCGCCTGAGCTGGAAGTGTTTCCGTCTCCAGACAAACACTACCGCATGCGTGCGGAATTCCGTGTCTGGCATGAAGGGGATGACCTCTATTACATCATGTTCAATCAAGAGACCAAGCAGAAGTACCGTGTGGACCAGTTTCCGCAGGCAAGCCGCATCATCAACGATCTGATGCCTCTGCTGGTTGATGCTATCCGTCCGATTGAAAGCCTGCGTCGCAAACTGTTCCAGGTGGACTTCCTATCTACCCTGAGCGGTGAAGTACTGGCTTCAATGCTTTACCACCGTCAGCTTGACGAAGAATGGGAAGCAAATGCGCGCATGCTGAAGCAACGTCTGAACGATGAAGGCTTCAACCTGAACCTGATTGGCCGCGCGCGTAAGCAAAAGATCGTGATTGACCGCGATTACGTGGTGGAAAAGCTGAGCGTTAACGATCGCACCCTGACCTACCAGCAAATTGAAAACAGCTTCACCCAGCCAAACGGGAAAGTGGCAGAGAAGATGCTTGAGTGGGCAGTGGATTGTACTCAGGACAGCACAGGCGATCTGCTCGAACTTTATTGCGGTAACGGTAATTTTTCACTGGCACTGGCGGACAACTTTGATCGCGTTCTGGCAACCGAACTGGCTAAGCCCTCTGTTGAATCTGCGCAGTGGAACATTGCAGCAAACAACATCGACAATGTCCAAATCATCCGTATGTCTGCAGAAGAATTCACGGAAGCGATGGAAGGTAAACGTGAGTTCCGCCGCTTGCAGCAAGCCGGTGTAGATCTGAAAAGCTACAACTGCAACACTATCTTTGTCGACCCGCCGCGCTCAGGCATGGATGAAGGTACCTGCCGCATGGTGCAGGCTTACGACCGCATTCTGTATATCTCCTGTAATCCGGAGACACTGAAAGAGAACCTGGATATTCTGTCAGAAACACACCGCATCACACGTTTTGCGCTGTTTGACCAGTTCCCTTACACCCACCATATGGAAGCGGGTGTGCTACTTGAGCGTAAATAAATGTTCAGAAACAGAAAAAGGCGCCTTAGGCGCCTTTTTTGTGTCAACTGCCAGCATTACTCTTCGGCAGGGGTTTCTTCTTTCTTAGTGCCACCGACACTCAGCCAACCCATCTTGAATGCCACCCAGAAAACCAACAGCATGGTCACGATAATTGGGAAGAAGTTACCGCCAAGCTCTGGCACCTGCATACGCACAAACGCCGTATAACCAAAGGCACCGACCAGGAAACAGGCAAACGCGATAAGCGGTGTGCCCTCGGTCAGTGGTTGGTTAACATGCTGCTGGTAAAAGCAGTACACCGCCAGAATAAAGGCAATGATCGGGAAAACGGAGAAAGCAACGCTATCGACGAAAAGCGTTGCCAGTGATGCGCTGCCACATAGACCTGCGACCACGGCGAGAAGGAGAAATTTACGCTCTGATTGGTGATTCTGTTCCATATTACTTACCTGCCTGAAGACAACTTATCCTTGAGAGCATTGCGTTCACGTTCTTTACGGTACCAGTAAGCGCCTTTCGCAATAATGCGCAGCTGGGTCACCAGACGTTCCGCGAGTTCAGCACGTGCGCGCTTGTCCAGATCCAGTGCTTCTGCACCTGAGCTGAATACCAATGTGACACATGCCTCTGCCTGATTATAGGCTTCATCTCGGGTCGATCCGCCTGTCGCCTGGAAATATTCCGTCAGCTCAGCGATAAAGTGTTGAATTTCACGTGCGACGGCTGCACGGAAAGCCGCTGAAGTACCGGAACGTTCACGCAATAGCAGCCTGAATACATTGGGGCTGCTTTCGATAAATTCCATAAAGGTTTCTACTGACGTTCTGACAACGCTACCTTCGGTGGCGATACGTTGGCGAGCTTGTCGCATCAATTGACGCAACAACAAACCACCTTCATCCACCATGGTCAGGCCAAGTTCGTCCATATCTTTGAAGTGGCGGTAAAACGACGTCGGTGCAATACCGGCTTCACGTGCCACTTCGCGTAAGCTGAGACTGGAAAAGCTTCGGTCTGCGCTGAGTTGGCTAAAAGCCGCGTCAATCAGCGTTCGCCGGGTTTTTTCTTTCTGTTGAGCTCTAATTCCCATCGTCAGTGTTTTACCTCATGAAATCTAACCGCAAACTATACTCGGTTTTTTTAGTGAGTTCAGTGCTAATACTCAAACTACGTTAAGAAGCTTTATTGTCCTATTCATCAACTTGCCTCATTCAAAAACCCCAAACACCTCATTTAATGCCTTGCCGGTCCTTTTCATGCCATAACCCCAGCCAATACTGACAAATTTGAGTCATGTCGCTCATTTATTATTCGCTCTAAGATCAGCGCCATATGCTCATTCCTGTTAACGACACAGAAGGCCTGATTTATGAAACATGTAAAAGTTGCCACCTGCCTCCTCTTCGCGGGTTTCTCCTCAATAAGTAACGCACAACTAGCCAAAGAAGAAGGGGTGACTGGTGAGTTTTCCATGTTGGCGGGCATGTCTTCGACGAACTCAAATTTATCGACCTCTGGTGATGAGTATTTACCAAATGGCGCACAAAAACGCACCGAGGAGTTAATTGGGGGAGCGCTTGGCAACCTTACCTACACCTTTGGCGAAGACCTTAATAAACAGGTTTTTATTGGTACATCCCGCGAAGACATTGCCACGGGTCTCATTGCTCTGGAAATGGGTTATCGCTATTTGACTGACTCCGGCACTAAAGTGAGTCTGGCGTTCCTCCCAACCGTGCTCAGTGAAGAAGTGTGGAAGGACCCTTACAATTTTGACGCAGCAAGAGAAACCACTGACAGAACGGGCAACGCCTATCTTTTCTCACTCTCCAACATCAATGGCTCTGCCTACTCCGTTGATATCGGCATCGCAAACATCAAGGTGGATGAGGAATTATCGGGAGTAACTCAAGACACTCAACAACTGATGAACAGAGATGGCAACAGCTATTTTGGCAAGCTGAGTTACCAAGGCATGCTGACGCCAACAAGCGGCTATAGCGTTTCTCTTCGCTACCTGCACCATGACACTAAGGGTGATGCGATGGCCTATGATCACCTTGGTGCGGAAGGCACATGGTTCAAGCTCCATCAACGCCACAAGTTTGCAGCAACGCTAACTACCGGCTCATCAAAATACAAAGCGCCAAACCCTATATTTGAAGATGAAAAACGTTCAGATACGCATTACACAGCATTCGGTGCCTATGAGTATGCAAATCTGTTTGGTTTTGAGGATTTCTCGTTTGTCTCTTTAGCGAGCTACACCCATCACACCTCGAATATCGACTTCTATGATTACGATGAATATTTCTTCTCGGCAGGGTTTAGCGTCTTTTTCTAGGGCATTTCCTTTCGTATATGCATTTAGAGGCCTGTTTTTACGTTAAGTTGCGTGATCACCTACGCTGAATAGGAGCGAGTTGATTCTCGCCACGCCTTGTGAGCGCTACACTTAGCCCGCAATCCTTAACATAATGAAAACAAAAGGCCATACGGACATGAGCAAAGCGACCCCTACATCGTCTAACCATTTTGATGTCATCGTAATAGGTAGCGGCCCTGGCGGCGAAGGGGCTGCCATGGGCCTGACCAAAGCGGGCTTACGCGTCGCGGTGATTGAAAAAGAAGGTACCGTTGGCGGCGGGTGTACCCACTGGGGCACCATTCCATCCAAAGCGTTGAGACACACCGTCAGCCGTATTATCGAGTTCAACCAGAGCCCTATTTATACTGGCGACAACAAGCAGGTACACAGTACCTTTTCCGCCATTCTTGGCCATGCCCAATCAGTTATTGGCAAACAGACCCGCATGCGTCAGGGCTTTTACGACAGGAACCTCTGTAGCATCATTCACGGCAGCGCCAAGTTCAGCGGCACGCACGAAATTGAAGTAAAAGCCGCGGATGGCAGCGTCGACAAATACACGGCCGACAAATTCGTTATCGCGACAGGTTCACGCCCTTACCGTCCAAAAGATGTCGACTTCAAGCATCCGCGTATCTATGACAGTGACTCTATCCTCTCGCTGCAGCACGACCCTCGTCACGTCATCATCTATGGAGCGGGCGTTATCGGCAGCGAATATGCGTCTATCTTCCGTGGTCTTGGTATTAAAGTGGATTTGATCAATACCCGTGACCGCCTGCTCTCGTTCCTCGATAACGAAATGTCAGACTCGCTTTCCTACCACTTCTGGAACAGCGGCGTTCTGATCCGTAATGATGAGACCTACGAGAAAATCGAAGGCACCAAAGACGGCGTTATCTTGCATCTACAGTCCGGCAAGAAGATGAAAGCTGACTGTATTTTGTTTGCTAACGGCCGTACCGGTAATACCGATGCGCTGAACCTGAAAGCCGTCGGCTTGAAGGCAGATTCACGTGGTCAGCTCAAAGTGAACGATAACTACGGCACCGAAGTAGAGCACGTTTACGCGGTTGGTGATGTGATTGGTTATCCAAGCCTTGCGAGTGCAGCTTACGATCAGGGTCGAATCGTCGCTCAGGCAATGGTGGAAGGTCAGGCCAAAGGCCGCCTTATCGATCATATCCCAACCGGGATTTACACCATTCCGGAAATCAGCTCAGTGGGTAAAACCGAGCAGGAACTAACCGCGGCAAAAGTGCCTTATGAAGTGGGACGCGCGCAGTTTAAGCATTTGGCGCGCGCACAGATTGCTGGCATGGATGTGGGAAGCCTGAAAATCCTGTTCCACCGCGAAACTAAAGAGATCTTGGGGATCCACTGTTTTGGTGAGCGTGCGGCGGAGATCATCCACATCGGTCAGGCGATCTTTGAGCAAAAAGGCGAAGGGAATACGTTGGATTACTTCATCAATACTACCTTCAACTATCCGACCATGGCAGAAGCCTACCGCGTAGCAGCCTTGAACGGCCTTAACCGTCTGTTCTGATTTGCCGCAGGCAATAAAAAAACGGAGCTTCTGCTCCGTTTTTTGTCTCTGGACGAAAGTGAAAGGTGGCTAGGTTAGCCTTCCAGCCTCACAATCTGTCGCCAAGGCAGTTCGGTATCACCCAGTACAATGAAATTCGGGTTTTCCAGCGAGTCCCTCTCGTTGTAGGACAGCGGTGAAAGCGTCATATCCAGAATACGTCCGCCCGCTTCTTCTACGATGCATTGGGTCGCCGCCGTGTCCCATTCGCCGGTTGGGCCAAGGCGAAGGTAGCAATCCACCGCGCCTTCTGCGACTAAGCAGGACTTCAGCGCCGCAGAACCCAGAGGCACCAAATCATAGTTGCGGCTAGGCTCAAGGCGGTCAGTGATCGCTTTGATGTCCTGACGACGGCTTATCGCAATCGACAGAGATGCGAGTTCATCTTCATGCTTGAGGATAGACAGACGGTGTTTTTCGCCATCCGGCATCACCTTCCACGCCCCGTGACCTTTGGCAGCATAGTATGAAACCCCGGAAACTGGACCATACACCACACCCATCACCGGCTGATTGTTTTCCACCAGTGCGATAATGGTGGCAAAGTCGCCACTTCCGGCAATGAACTCCTGTGTGCCGTCCAGCGGATCCACCAGCCAGTAACGCTCCCAGTTGCCACGCTCAGCAAACGGAATCGAAGCGTCTTCTTCTGACAGCACAGGAATATCCGGGGTTAATGCACTCAGGCGTTCAGTAACCAGTTTGTGCGCCGCGAGATCGGCGCTGGTCACTGGTGTGTCATCGCTTTTGATGTTCTTTTCAAATTCACCACGCTGATAGATATCCAGGATCACCTGACCGGAAGCCCGGGCAATCTCTATCACGGGTTGAAGCAGTTGTGACAGCTCCATGTAACACTCCTCTTGGGCTCTCACACTACGACTTTGTCCAATGGTCTTTGGTCACGAAGTGATCAACGGCCGGAAAGCTCTCTCAAGGCCAACAGTAATGCAGTAATACTGCGCGCTTCCCCAAAATCGACGTGAGATAACAATTCTTCTGCCTGCGCAACAGGCCAACGGACCAATTCCAACGGCTCAGGTTCATCGCCCTCGAGCTTCTCTGGATACAGGTCCTGCGCCAGCAGCAGGGTCATTTTGCTGGAAAAATAAGACGGTGCGAGCACCACTTCTTTCAGCGGGAACAATTGATGAGCACCGAAACCAATTTCTTCTTTAAGTTCTCGGTTTGCCGCTTCTAAGGCGGTCTCACCCGGATCAATCAGCCCCTTTGGAAAGCCTAGTTCATAACGTTCAGTTCCGGCAGCGTATTCGCGCACCAACAGTAAGTCGCCGTTTTCTGTCACTGGCACCACCATCACAGCATTGCGGCCGCTTGGTTTCATGCGCTCGTAAGTGCGCTCTTCACCGTTACTGAACTTTAGATCCAAGGCTTCAATCTGAAACAGACGCGATTTAGCAACAACCTTAGCGTCCAGAATTTCAGGTGGAATCTGCTTTTTCATGCTTGCTCTCCCGTTAACCGCTGAAACTGAGGCGATAACGGCCTTCGCTGTCCGGCGTACCTAAGAAACCAAGTTGGCCTCGCATGCTTTCGGGAAATGTCTCTCCCGGCGCAAACCAACCATTCAGGCTATAGCGTTGATCCGGTGACAGCGAAATATTGAAATCAGTTTCAATCGCATCAGACGCACTGTCACCATCCATCACCAACTGACCTTCATTGCAGGACAATTGCGCGACCACTAAACCCGGATCAATCGTGCCGATGGGTGAAGCCACGTTGCCTTGCGACCAAGCAAGGTTGCCAGCGAGCGATTCACAGAAAGGCTGTTGGTTAAACAGGTAATCGCGTACGGTTAAATCAAACTGTCCGGACAGACTAACAGGCATTGGATACGGAATAAACGACTGCACCACATTGGCAGACGCCGAGACCAAAAGGTTATTCGCGTAGAGACCACCCAGGCTATATCCCAGGTTTCCGCGCGCCGACAAACCCGGCGAGCCAGAAAGGCGCAGTTCCACATCTGCTTTGCCGGTAAAGAGTTTCAGTGGATTGAACTGCCACTTCAACGCACCCATTTCCCGACCTTGAAACGTAAAATTAGACGCCGAGCCATTCCACAAGGTTCCCGATACGCCACTGAGCGACAGTCCTTGCATGGGCGGAAGGTAACGCACAACCAGATTCGCCGGAATGTGCACCACAGCGCTCGAGATCAATACGACAAGAAAAAGCACGCTCCATAGGATCACACGTTTCATCTTACCCTCTTCCCAGTTGCAGTCGTTTTACTTCAACGACACCCTGAGTGTCGGTTTTGCCCACATCAATAAACTTCACTTCGACGCCGTGATTAATCGATAGGTAGTCAAGCCAGCTGATAAGTGAATTGAATGGCATCGGCTTCAGCCACACTTGAATCTCTTCCTGCTGAGGCTGCAAACGCACAATTTCGAGGTTATAACGCTTAACTGACGTGGTCACAGACTGGTTAAGTGGGAGGGCGCTCACCTGACCGCTGTTTCCAGCCACACGGCGCAACGCTTGGATTTCGGCGGCTTTGCCATCCACCCAACTCAGCAAGCTACGCTCGCTATTCAAACGTTGTTGGGCCTGCTCGGCACGTTCCTGTAATGGACTGATAACTCCCCAGTAAAGGACACCCAGAACCAATACTGCGCTTGCGACACTCAGCAAGCGTTGCTCGCGGCGCGATAGGCCTTTCCAATAAGCAATCAATGCGTTCATGATGGCTCCTTACGCAATACAAAGGCGCCGGTCACGGTTTGCTGATCGCGGCTTAGCTGCCCCAGCTCTGTGTTGTATTTGGTCGACAAGGCTTCACGCAATTTCTCGAAGTCTCCGAAATCCTTTCCACGCGCATTCAAACGAAGCTCCCCGCGGTCCTGATCGAACCGAAGCGCATCGAGCTGGATGCCCGGCGCAGATTCTAACAGCGGGCCTAATTCGGACATCCACACCATCACGCCTGATTGGTTGCCACCACCGGAGAGCCTGCTCACTTCTCCTTCGATGATACGGCGCATATAACTGGTGGTCGGGATACGCTGATTTTGCGGCAGAAGTGCGCGCACTTTCGCTTCGCTTTGCTCACGGTATTGCGCGGCCTGCGCTTCCATCTGATAGATGTCTGCGATTTTCTCGCCACCCAACACGGCCAATAACACCGCCGCGGCAATCGCCGCGCCGCGCCAAGGCTTAAGATGTTTGTAAATCTGGTTCTGTGGTTTGTAGTGTCCTGCCAGCAGGTTGTAGCGGCTTTGCATCGCCTGTTGAGCAAGGAGAAGCATCACCAGCTCACACGGTTCAGTTTTCCAGTTGTCACCCATGTCTTCCGGGACATCTGAATAGCTGTAGACGGTTTTAGTACCGCCATCCTCTTCATGGAGACTGTTAATGCTTTGCAGCCAAACTGGCAGCCAGCCTTCTTCGACGGCGCTGCCCTCTGTTTCGCCGGTGCGCATCAGCCAGCGATGGTTCAGATTCGCCGCACTGTAGCCATCATCATGCATTGGCAAACACAAGCAATCCGGCACCAGCTTACGAATATGCAGTCCAGCATCAGCCAAATCGTCCAGCCAACGCTGGAGTAGCTTGTGCTCGACCACGGCAACATTGGCAAGCTCGCCGCTTTTCCCCAGCAAAGTGATATGAACCTGATCCACATCCTGTGCCAAGTCATCTTCTAAAAGGAAGGGTAAAACGGTGTCGAGCTGGCGTTCACTGCCCGCAGGAATCGTCGCGGTAGTCAGCGTGATAGCAGCACTGTCAGCCAATGCCACCACGTCCCGCTCAGCCGCATAATCCGTCAGCTGTGACAAGCTCTCGGCCTCACCAGAAGCAATCACTTCCTGCTGGGCTGGCGACCAGACCAGCCAGGGGATCAACTCCTGCGGATCACTGTTAAGCCTGATTGTCAGGATCTCGCTCACTCATTCCTCCAAAGCGACGACGGATAACGGTTACCGCGCCGTTGTCATCCCTCTTCAGCAAAGAACGCAGTCTTAGCGTCACGCTGTCGAGGGTAATTTCTGTATCCAATTCAAAGTAGCGGCTGCGCACATCCAAATATTGCTGCAGTCGTTCCCTTTCATCTTGTTCAATGCCCGCCAGTACTGGCTCGGCCATAAAGCTGGCCACGTCCTGCCAGCCATCAACGGCGTTTCTTCCGTTGATCAATTCTTTTGCCTGATCCTCACTGAGGTTCGGGTGGAAGATGGCGCTCAATATTGGCGCATCTTCCTCGGTCAGTGTGTTAACGTTCACCACCAACTTATCGCTGGGAATCGCACAAAGTAGCGAACCAACTTTGTCGAACATATCTTGCGTCACGCCATTGATGGCACGCCATTCAGAGATGTCCGCGATAAAACTGTTTGGCGCTACGTGTGGCACGGGACGCGCTTCGTATTCACTGTCTTCCACGCCTAGCGGCGACTGGACATTGGTGTCAGTATCGACAAATTCCCAGGTTGCCGCTGCCGCAGTTTCCGCTTCAAAGCTGTCGATGCCCTGCGATTCAATCAGCTGTTGAAACGACACCACCATTTTAGGGTTAGTGCCATTTTCCGTCGGTTTCACACTGCGAAGTCCGTTGACGTTAAAACACGCCTGTCGGTCGTAAACATTACCCGTCGCCTGGCCACCATCGAGCGGATAAACCTGATCACGTACAGCCCACGGCTGACTGAGGGTCACAGTATCGTTACTGTCGAAGCTTTCCTCGATACCAAAACGGGCCAAGGATTCAACCGATTGGGCGTACCAGTAGGCTTGTTGATATCGCACCTGACTTTCTGCCCGGTTGAAGTTTACAAACATCCTACCCGACATGCTGACCGCAACCGTGGTCATCAATGCCATGATGAGTAGCACCACCAAAAGGGCAACGCCGCGTTGTGACCGACGCTTCATCATGGCGTATTCCCCACCGGCGGTGCCAGAGTTTGTCCTGGCAGCAGATAAATACGGGTTAGCTCACCATAGCGCTCGGTATCCAACGTCACCCGGATGGCTTTTGGCATTTCGAGCGGCGTGTCCCAATCGCGTTTCCATCCATCTGAGCCCTGCACCTCAAACTTAATGTCTGTCACACCCTCAAGCAAAGGCATGGAAGCAGGTTCCGTCGCGGAGCTGTCATCTGGGTACATCCAGCGAATGCGTTCCAGTGTGTCATCCTGAATGCGGTAACCCACCTTCACCACTTCTCCACGCGGGAAAAGCTGTTGTGGGTTAATCCAGCCACCGCGTACAAATCGGATCCCCTGCGATTCTGAATCCAGTAAATCGTCACCAAATTCCAACAAAGTTTCTTTGGCTTCGTCGCCACCATTTCGGTATTGGCGTGCCAGCATCTGACGGAAGTCGCTGTCCATAATTAATAGTGTGCGTTGCAGGCTTTTTAGTGCATTGCCCACTTCTTCTGTCTGTATGTTGCTGTTAATGACGTTCCGGAAAATCTGATTCGCCGCCAGACTCAGGGTGGCGAAAATCATCAACGCCAGCAGCACTTCAATCAGGGTAAAACCCTTCGCTCTCTTAGTTCGCAGGCACATAGGTCCTCACCGATACCAGAGAGCCTTGACGACGCTCATCCGCCCAGACAATCACATCTACCGCCCGAAGCAGGTTGTCAGAGGTCGGAATAGGTTTCACCGTCCAGAACCACTCGCGCCCAGCCATTTTCGTGCTGCCATTTTTCGCCGATGTCACTGGTTTGTCTTCCAGCACAAACAGCGCCAACTGATTGTCTGCCACCATGGACGCAAAGGTTTTTTCTTCCAATACGCCCAAAGAATTAACATGTTGGCCGGTGGCATTAAGCACCGCCATTGCCGCCACGGCAAATACCGCCATGGCTACCAAGACTTCAATGAGGGTAAAGCCGCGACGCTTTCTCACTCTTTATCCTCATTCAAGTTCTTCACTTCGAATGTTGCCACATCATTGCCTTTCACCTGCCAGAGGCGCTTTTTGTCCGCCACAATGGTCAGGGTAAATGGAATAATTTCACCGTTCCCCATCAGGACAACCTGAGGCTGGGGCGGTTTGTTCTCCTCGTCCGCAAACATCTCTTCGTCGAACAGGCTTTCTCTGTCGAACAGACGATCTTCTTCAGACACAAAGCCACTGACTTCTAAATCAAGCACCAGTCCTTCAGGCAAGGTAACGGACGTAATGTTTCGCTCTTGCTCTACTGGCTCCCAATCCTCACGGGTCAGGCGAAGAAGCTGGTAACCGTCTTTTTCAACGTTGAGGCCAAACGTCTGCCCTGTCAGCAAGGACTGCTCTGTCCAAAGCTGAATGAGCTGGAAGAAGCGCTGGGCTTCTTCCTTGGCTTCATCACTTTTGTTTTGTGGAAGATTGGGCACCACGATGACAGCACTGATTGCCAGCAGCACCATCACCAGCAGGATTTCCAGCAACGTAAACCCGGACGGCGCCCTCTTCTCATCGATTAGTTGATGTCCAGCATGTTCCAGTTGCCGATGTCCTGATTCACGCCTTCACCGCCTTCCTGACCATCAGCACCCAGCGTGAAGATATCGACTGTACCGTGCTCACCCGGATTCAGGTATTGGTACTGGTTGCCCCAAGGGTCTTGTGGCAGACGTTTGATGTAACCATCCTGACGGTAGTTACGCGGCTCTGGCGACGAAGACGGTTTTGACACCAATGCATCCAGGCCCTGATCGGTGGTTGGGTAAACGCTGTTATCTAGGCGGTACATATCCAGCGCATTTTCCAGTGCACTGATATCAGTGACGGCTTTTTGTTGGTCAGCTTTGTCTTTGTTACCCAGCAGGTTTGGTACCACCAAACTTGCCAGTACACCCAAAATAACGATAACAACCATGATTTCCAGCAGGGTGAAGCCCTGTTGACGACGTTGCATTTTCTATCTCTCCTGAAAAAACACTGCTTGGCAGCGAGTTGTGGTTACACGCCCACGATATTGTTGAGCTGGATAATTGGCATTAAGGTTGCCACGACAATAAACAGTACGATTAGCGCCATCACAATGATGAGCAAAGGCCCGAAGATCCCCAGTGCGATATTGACCTGAGATTCGAAGTCTCTGTCCTGATTGTCAGCCGCGCGGGTCAGCATTTGCTCAAGCTCACCACTTCGCTCACCACTGGCAATCATGTGTAACATCATGGGTGGAAACAGTTTCGACTTTTCCAGCGATACCCTAAGGCTCGCCCCTTCCCGGACGCGATCAGACGCTTCCAGAACTTTACTTTTCACCCAGGTATTGGTCATCACGTCTGCCGCAACCTTCATCCCATCCAACAGGGGAATGGCGCTTGAAGTACAAATCGACAGAGTACGGGCAAAGCGTGAGGTATTCAGCCCCCGCGCAACCCGCCCAACCACAGGCATACCAAGTACGCTTCTATCCCAGCCTAGGCGCCGCTCTGCGTTTCTGAGCATCACACGGAACAGTACGAACAAAGCCACCGAGACACCCAGCACCAACAGTCCCCAATTGGTGACGAAATCGCTCGCCGCGAGCAATATCTTGGTGATGTTTGGCAGCTCAGCCCCAGTTTGCAGGAACTGGCCCACGATGTCCGGCACCACGGTTGCCAGCAAAAAGGCAACGATACCGATCGCAGCGACCGTCAGTACCATGGGGTAAACCATGGCCTGAATCAGTTTGTTCTTCACTTGCTGGCGGTTTTCCACGTAATCGGCGAGACGCTCAAGCACAGGGCCGAGATGACCGGATTTCTCACCGGCCGCCACCATGGCGCGGAACAGTTGGTCAAACACATGAGGGTAATCGCCAAGGCTGTCAGAAAGCGTGTAGCCTTCGACCACCCTTGCACGCACGCCGGTGAGCATGTTCTTGAGTCGCTGCTTTTCCGATTGGTCGGCAACAGCTTTGATACATTCTTCCAATGGCATGGCAGCCTGCACCAGGGTCGCAAGCTGACGGGTCAACAGCGCCAGTTCATTGGTACTGATCCCACGTTTGAAGCCGACAGAGGCAGATTGTTTTTGCTGCTCTTTTTCGTGCGTTTGCGCCACTTCCATCGGCACCAACGACTTCTCGCGCAGCATCTGACGCGCCTGACGCGCTGTGTCTGCTTCAATAACGCCTTTTACGGTGCGGCCTTTGGCATTTAACGCTTTGTATTCAAACGCTGCCATTAGCCCTCCCGCGTCACACGCAGGACTTCTTCCAGCGTGGTCTGGCCCTTGCGAACTTTCATCAGGCCATCAGCACGGATACTCGGCGTGGACTCGCGAACATAACGTTCAATCGCCTGCTCACCCGCTTCGTTATGGATGAGCTCCTGCACCTGGGTATCAACGACAAGAAGCTCGTGGATACCGGTACGGCCGCGATAGCCTTTATGATTACACTTCTTACAGCCCTTGGCTTTGTAAAGTGTCAACGGTTCGCTTTCTGACAACTCAAACCAGGCTTTGCTTTGAGCATCCGCTTCGTAAGGTTCTTTACAATCCGGACACAGGGTACGCACCAATCGTTGTGCCAGCACGCCAAGCAAAGAGGAAGACACAAGGAAAGGCTCAATACCCATATCACGAAGACGGGTCACTGCACCGACTGCGGTATTGGTGTGAAGGGTCGACATCACGAGGTGGCCCGTCAGTGACGCCTGCACCGCGATTTGCGCGGTTTCAAGGTCGCGGATCTCACCAACCATCACCACATCCGGGTCCTGACGCAAAATGGCGCGCAGACCACGGGCGAAGGTCATATCAACTTTGGTGTTCACCTGTGTCTGGCCGATGCCATCGATATCAAATTCGATAGGGTCTTCGACCGTCAGAATGTTTCGCTCCGCACTGTTAAGCTCAGTCAGACCTGCATACAGCGTGGTCGATTTACCCGAACCTGTCGGACCGGTCACCAGCAAAATGCCGTGCGGGCGTTTGATAAGATGCTGGAAGTTGTCGTGAACCGCCGGAGTCATACCCAGACTTTCCAGATCAAGTTGGGTAGCGTTTTTATCGAGAAGACGCAGCACTACACGCTCGCCGTGAGATGAAGGCATGGTCGAAACACGCACATCTACAGCACGTCCACCGATGCGCAGTGAAATACGGCCATCCTGTGGAACACGTTTCTCTGCAATATCGAGTCGCGCCATAACCTTGATACGCGACACCAACAGCGGCGCCAGCTTGCGGCTAGGACTTAATACCTCACGCAGTACACCATCCACACGGAAACGGATAGACAGGCTCTTTTCGAAAGTTTCGATATGGATATCCGAAGCCGTTTCTTTAATGGCCTCGCCGAGCATGGCGTTGATGAGCTTGATGATTGGCGCATCATCTTCCGATTCCAGCAAATCCTCGCTCTGCGGCAGCTCTTCAGCCAGCGCAAAGAAATCGTCACTGTCAGCGCCGATGTCTTCCATCAATTGCTGAGCTTCGGAAGAGTCACGCTGGTAAAGCTGGGTCAGCTTAGGCTCGAAATCTTCTGAGCGCAGCTGGATCGGTGTAAAGCCATGACCGAGAACGCGGCGTACTTCGTTGAGCACCGCAGGCTTTGGCTGGTCACGGTAGTACAGCAGGAAACCATTCTCTGTTCGCTCCACCATCACGCCATGGCGCTTGGCAAAGCCAAAAGGCAGTCTTGTGGCTACCATTGGGGCATTAAGGTCCTGAGCCAGTTCTGCTTCGACTTCCGTATCCTGAGACAGCAATTCCATGGCCTTACCTCAGCTCAGCCATGATGGCGCGCACTTCCGCAGGCATGGTCAAATCAGCGCCAAACTCCGGCAGTACTGGTGTTGTCACGCCCGGCATCAACTTCACTTCTTCCTGCGCACGGAAAATCTGCTCGGCGCGGATGTAGTTGTACTTACGCTGTGTGATGCCATCTGCAGTCAGACCGGTGCGGATGATAGTCGGCTTGATAAACAGCATCAGATTACGCTTGGTTTTGCCTGACGAGGTTGATTTGAACAGGTGGCCAAGAATCGGGATATCACCCAGCAAAGGTACTTTCTGCTCACTCTCGTTGGTTTGCTCGTCAATCAGACCACTCAGTACAATCATCTGTTGATCAGCCGCCAGTACCGAGGTGTTGATTTGACGCTTACCAAAGCGGATATCGACGGCGCCGCTTGCGCCCAGTACGTTCGAGATTTCCTGTTCGATGTTGAGCTGTACAGAATCACCTTCGTTGATTTGCGGAGTGATCTTGAGTTTCACACCGACATCTTTACGCTCAACGGTCTGGAATGGGTTGTCGTTGTTGGAACCTGTGGCAGAGCCCGTCACAACAGGCACTTCCTCACCCACGATGAACGAAGCTTCTTCGTTATCCAATACCATCAGGCTTGGCGAAGAAAGGATGTTGGAATCACTGTTGGTCGACACTGCAGTCACCAGAGCGGTCCAGTCACCGAAGACTACACCGGCAGCAAGACCACTGACACCGCCCAGCACTTCTGCAATCGCCGTTGGGTCGCCAGACTCAGTAATTGGCACCTGAACCAGGTTGTTATTGTTGTCGAAGCGCGACTCTGTCGTTGTCTTGTCTTTCGCTTCTTCCTGCGCAGCCAGGTAGTTAGTGATTGGTACGCCAGTATTACCAAACTGGATACCACCACCGTCCAGTGAGCCCCACTGAATACCGAGGTTTGCACCGTCGCTTTCTGACATTTCGACGATCATGGCTTCAATCAGAACTTGGGCACGGCGAATATCAAGCTGTGAAATCACACCTTCCAACGCTCGCATAATGTCTGGCGGCGCAGTAATAACCAGCGAGTTAGTGCCTTTGTGCGCCGAGATCTTCACGTCCCCGCCGACACCGGTAGCGCTTTTCTGGCCACCTTGCTTCTCTGCAATCAGGTTTTCTGATACGCCCTGAAGCACATCGACCACTTCTTCGGCTTTGGCATAACGAAGGTAAATCACACGGTTGTTGCCAACAGTTGCCATTTCGCGGTCAAGTTGGTTGATAAGACGGCGGATGCGATCACGCACCTGTGGCTCGCCGGAGATGAGTACAGAGTTCGTGCGCTCATCGGCGACAAAACTTGGTTGGAGAAGTTGTGGCGTGCTTTTGCCGTCGCCTTGTTTGTTCAGGCTTTCCACGATGCGCACCATTTCTGATGCTGAAGCATGCTTAAGGTGAACCACTTCCACTTCTTTATTACCGGCCTGGTCGACACGCTCAATGATGTCTGCCAGGCGGTTTACCACCGCTGCACGGCCTGTGATCATGATGACATTCGCAGGGTCGTAGTGAACCACGTTACCAGCACCCGCGTTATCAATCAGCTGACGCAGCAGCGGGGACAATTCCCGCACAGAGACGTTTTTCACTGAGACCACTCGGGTGACAACGGCGTCGCCCTGAATATTGTCATTGTCGCCCACCACAGGAATTGCCGATTGCTTGGCGTCTTTGTCACGCACCACTTTCAGCACACCGTTTTCCATTTCCACCACAGCAAAGCCGTAAACCGACAGTACGTTGAGGAAAAATTGGTAGTACTGATCTTCATTCAGCACGTCGTAGCTGCGCACGTTCACTTTGCCGCGCACCGCTGGGTCAACAATGATGGTCTTTTCGAGGTTGCGTCCGACAATCTCGATAAATTCCTGGATATCTGTTCCCTTAAAACTGGCACTGAATTCGGCAGCCCAAGCTCCCATGCTTTGCATGGCAAGCACACCTGCAACTAACCAGGATGTTTTACGTTTTTTCCACGTATTCACTTCGTTCTCCGTTTCCAGTCCAGTTACAGACCGATATAAATTTCGTGCAATTGACCGTCACGCTGGACGGTTAGGCTGATTTCAGAGGCATCAGACAAGCTTTGCCAAATACGGTTCATTTCTGCCGGGTTGGTCAAGTCAGCACCATTGATGCCTACAGCAACGTCGCCAGACTGAAGGCCAGCCTGCTCAAACAGGCGGCTGTCTCCACCAGGCCCAAGGCGATATCCCACCAGCCCTTCTTCGTTTCTCTCTTGAGACAGTGTGATGTATTTCAGCAATGCTTGCGGATTATTCATGATTTCTGCTTTCACATTGCTCAGATCTGCCTTTCCAGTGTTTTGGGGAATATTCGGCCTGGTTTGCGCGCGGGTCTTAGCAGGACTGGACTGGTTGTAATCGACCCCCGCTAGCATCAGCGCCTCATCACGCCCATTGTTTCGCAAAATGACGCGATCGGTTTGTACCTGACGAAGAATAACCCGCGTCCCCTCTATCGCTTCACCAATACCGTAGGTTTTTTGCGAGCCACGGTTAGCAATCACAGCCAAACCGCGATCAGGTTCAGAACTGGCAACCAAACCCACCAAGGTCAAATTCAGGCGGGTACGAGGAGCCTCGACGACAGGTTCAGTTTTTTTCTCAACGGGAGCGGCTTTGGCGCTGTATCGGCCAAAGAAGTGACGGTTGATCAATTGGTCGAGCTGATAAGCAGGTCCCTGTGCGACAACAGTCGCCACAGCAGCAGGTGCACCGGAAACGGCTTCAGGCGCAGAATTGGGCACCCAAACCCATACCAGTCTTCCCAGCGTCCATGCCAGTATCAATACCAGCAAACGCGTTACCCACTTCGCGAGCGCGGCCGGAAACGCTTTTCCTAGTTGTGGTTGCGCCCAGACAGGTAAGCGCTTTATCCCAAAATTCGAAGACATGTTTTTCCTGTTACAAACATCGGCACTTCATTGCCATTCAGTCAATTGCCGCAATCTGATGCCTTTTGGCACCTTAGAATAAGAATATGAAATTGACTCACCAATTTACCTGTTTTCTTGTCCATTGCCGATAAGTGAGAACTGATTTTTGTCTGAATGATTCCATTGCGGCTTGAAAGTTAGACGAATGAACACCATATAAGAGCTCGAATTGTGATGCTGATCGTATTCAGCAAACGTGATAAGTTTAGCCCCCCGAATGTAAAGGAGTGTCTAGTGGGCTCGAAAGATAACGATTTTGATCAGGATTTGCAGGTCAGGCTGGATAAATGGCTGTGGGCGGCACGTTTTTATAAAACCCGAACCATCGCCAGAAATATGATTGATGGTGGCAAGGTTCACTACAACGGCCAACGTTCCAAACCGAGCAAACTGGTAGAAATCGGCGCAGAGATCAAACTGAGACAAGGCTTTGATGAGAAAATCATCATCGTCGAACAACTGAGTGAGCGTCGCCGCGGCGCGCCGGAGGCTCAGGCCCTTTACAGTGAAACCAAGGAAAGCGTGTCGCGCAGGGAACAACGAAGCCTTGAGCGTCAGCTGAATGCACACAAC
This sequence comes from Grimontia sedimenti, assembly GCF_011045095.1. Lineage (GTDB taxonomy): Bacteria > Pseudomonadota > Gammaproteobacteria > Enterobacterales > Vibrionaceae > Enterovibrio > Enterovibrio sedimenti. The sequence continues at coordinate 78,781 of NZ_JAALDL010000017.1, read as the reverse complement.
CCAAGTCCAGATCGTCGTCCTGACAAAAAACAGCGACGCGATATTATCAAATTTAGACACAGTAACGATTAACGCCGGAGAAGTTATCCCATGGCACAAGACAGTCTGCACCGTTACTTGTTCGATGGCGTCTCTGTACGCGGCGAACTGGTTCAACTATCTGATTCATTCCAACAGCTGACGGGCAGCAAAAGCTATCCGGCACCGGTAAAAAACCTGCTGGGCGAGCTGATGGTCGCAACCAGCCTGCTGACAGCAACACTGAAGTTTGAAGGCAGTATTACGGTACAAATCCAAGGTGATGGCCCAGTGTCACTTATCGTTATCAACGGTAATCATGACCAAGTATTACGTGGTACAGCGCGCTGGAATGGCGATCTGCCAGAAGCGGCAACTTTGCCAGAACTCATGGGTAAAGGTCACATTGTGATCACCATCGAGCCAGACCAAGGCGAGCGCTACCAAGGCATCGTGGGTCTGGAAGGTGACACGCTCCAGGAATGTCTGGAAGACTACTTCGCACGTTCTGAGCAATTGAAGACCCGTCTGTGGCTGCGTACCGGTAAAGTAGACGGCGAATCGAAGGCGGCCGGTATGCTGCTGCAAATCCTGCCAGATGGCATGGGCAAAGAAGACGATTTCGACCATCTGGCAAAACTGACTGAGACAGTGAAAAACGAAGAGCTGTTCTCGCTGGAAGCGCAGGAAGTGTTATACCGTCTTTACCACCAAGAAAATGTAAAAGTCTACGAGCCGAAAAGTGTGACATTCAAGTGTTCATGCTCGCGTGAGCGCAGCGCTTCTGCAATTGCTGCGATTGAGCGTCAGGAAGTTGAAAAAATGGTCGCTGAGACCGGAAATATCAAACTTCATTGCGACTACTGCGGTGCTGATTACGAGTTCGACTCTGTTGATATTTCAGCAATTTTTGACCAGAACGGTCCTTCATCAGAAGCTGTGCATTAATAATTTTCTTAAATAATTAATGGTTAAAAATCCCACAAAAACCGGCCTCTGAGCCGGTTTTTTTCTACCAAATTTCCACTTTTCGCAAAAAAAGTACGCTGAATGCTAACCCCTTAATTTTGTACAAATAATAACCAATCTCGTGTGGCACACATACGCAACATGACGGTAATATTATAAGTACAGACTGGTTAAGACTATTACAAACCCTTAATTTGTTTGTGGTTATTTTTTGAGTTAACTCTCTGAATTGACTAATTCAGGTTGCTAGCATGGACGACAGTTACATTACATCTTACCCAAGGAGCACCTATGACTGTCATGAACGTCGAAAAAAAGGTTGCAAATAATGTCGATTTGTCAAAACACGGCATACACGATGTTAAAGAGGTTGTTCGTAACCCTACTTATGAACAACTTTTCGTTGAAGAAACAAAGCCGGAGCTGGAAGGATTTGAGAGAGGCACTGTAACGGAGCTAGGCGCAGTGGCTGTCGATACCGGGATTTTTACCGGTCGTTCTCCCAAAGATAAATACATTGTGCGCGACAACACTACCGAAAACACCCTGTGGTGGTCAGATCAAGGAACGAATGATAATAAACCTATCGACCAACACGTCTGGGATGACCTTAAAGCCCTCGTTACCCGCCAACTATCAGGCAAACGTGTGTTTGTGATTGATGGTTACTGTGGCGCCAACCCCGATACCCGACTGAGCATCCGCGTGATCACCGAAGTGGCCTGGCAGGCACACTTCGTGAAAAACATGTTTATCCGCCCAACCGAAGAAGAGCTGGAAAACTTTGAACCTGATTTCGTGGTCATGAACGGTGCGAAGTGCGTCAACGAGAAGTGGCAGGAGCATGGTCTGAACTCCGAAAACTTCACGGTATTCAACCTGACTGAGCGTATGCAGCTCATCGGTGGTACCTGGTACGGCGGTGAAATGAAGAAAGGTATGTTCGCGATGATGAACTACTTCCTTCCGCTTCAGGACATTGCTTCTATGCACTGCTCCGCCAACATGGGTAAAGATGGCGACGTGGCCATTTTCTTCGGTCTGTCCGGTACCGGTAAAACCACGCTTTCAACCGATCCAAAGCGCGCATTGATCGGCGATGATGAGCACGGTTGGGATGACAACGGTGTCTTCAACTTTGAAGGCGGCTGTTACGCAAAAACCATCAAGCTCTCTAAAGAAGCTGAGCCAGACATCTATAATGCGATTCGTCGCGATGCACTGCTCGAGAATGTCACCGTTCGCAACGACGGCTCCATTGATTTCGACGACGGTTCAAAAACAGAAAATACCCGTGTTTCTTACCCGCTTTACCACATTGAAAACATCGTGAAGCCGGTATCGAAAGGCGGCCATGCTAACAAAGTGATCTTCCTGTCTGCCGATGCGTTTGGTGTATTGCCACCAGTGTCTAAACTGACGCCTGATCAAACCAAGTACCACTTCCTGGCGGGCTTCACCGCCAAACTGGCGGGTACTGAGCGTGGTATCACCGAACCAACCCCAACCTTCTCAGCGTGCTTCGGCAATGCGTTTCTGACTTTACACCCAACCAAGTATGCAGAAGTACTGGTGAAGCGTATGGAAGCGTCAGGTGCAGAAGCATATCTGGTCAACACTGGCTGGAATGGCTCAGGTAAGCGTATTTCTATTAAAGATACCCGCGCGATCATCGATGCGATTCTGGACGGTTCGATTGAAGAAGCTGAAACCAAAGTGGTGCCAATATTCAATCTGGAAGTGCCTGTGAAGCTGCACGATGTCGATCCGGATATTCTGGACCCTCGTGACACCTACGTTGACCCTCTGCAGTGGGAAAGCAAAGCCGAAGATTTGGCAAAACGCTTTATCGACAACTTTGCGAAATACACTGACACCCCAGAAGGTCAGGCGCTGGTGAAAGCAGGCCCACAGCTCGACTAACCGACAGTCGCCACAAACATAAAGATAGAAAGCCCCCTGCTCCGGGGGCTTTTTGTTTTGCAGTTTGACGGACAATCTCTAAATTCCTCCATTGCCTTGGCGCTGAAACAGATTACTGCTTGAATAACGTTGATTTTTGCGCCAACCTCAACAGAATTGCGGCGTAACACGCTGCCCCCTTTCGCATCTGATAACCATAGAGAGAACACCGCCAAATGCGTTTCCTCGCCAAGTTGTTTGCCTCGCTTGTCATTATCACCTTGGTCGCATTGGGTGCGCTTATCACCGTACTCAGCACGAATTACGGCCTGCCATTGGTGCAAAAAACCGTGGCAACCCTCACGCCTTATACTTTGCGTGCCACCTCCCTAGACTACGATCTGCTCTCGCCTTTTTCCCTCACACTGATTGAACCAGAACTGGTTGAACAGGAAACAGGCGATACCCTTTACCGCGCAGGCTACGCCTCAGCAGCACTGTCGCTGTGGGAGTCCATTGATGGTTCGCTGACATTGCAAAGCGTAGTGATCCGCAAAGCGACGATTGATTTAAAAGACAAAGCAGCACTTCCGGAATCACTGTCGATAAAGCATCTTGCACTGGACGATGTCGCCTACCAAAGCAGTGCGTTTGCGTTTGACCATGCCGATATTCAAGTCGCCAACTGGCAAAATACCGAAGAGAAATGGGGAAGCTGGCAGGGACAGTTCCAATTCTCGACACCCTCTCTTTCTATCGACGGCCAGACACTGACCAACCTCTTGCTCGACAGTGAGCTGAATGAGGAAAAATGGGAAATTTGGGGACTGTCGTTTAACAGCCAGTTTGGCAATATCACTGGCAGCGCCACCATCGAAGACCGCAAGGTCACACTCCACCAGCTTACATTGAGCGACGCGCGTATTGAGCCTTCTGATAACCTTTCGAATCTCACTGCAATGTGGACATCGCTGAGCGAAGATTACGACATTGCCATCAACCGCCTTGATTTGCTGGACGTCAGTGCATCTCTGGACACGCTTACCCTCGAGCATCTAAACCTCTCGGCACAATCGGTCAACTTGCAGGGCGGCGAGTTGGTGTGGGCCGCCAACGATGCTTCCTCCCTGCTTTCTTTCAATGCCAATCTGATTAACTACGACACGTGGCTCTTGACCGATGTATTGGCAGAGATGTCGCTTTCCCCTGCACGTATCGAAGTCGGTGCCTTTTCCTCCAAAGTGGATGACGAGGGGTATATCTCCTTTGCCGGTGACATGACACCAGCGTCACTTTCATTGCGCTCGCTGGTGTTGAATGGGCTCACCCTTGAGCTTGAAGACGGGTTGTCCCGATCACTTTCGAGATACTGGAAGGGTTTTGACAATATCCGGTTGAACAACCTTACTGTGAGGCACACGAGCATCACAGTGCCAGATCCGGCTTTCCCACTGCAGGTGATGGGTCTCAACCTGAAAGGAAAAGATTTACTGCTAAGACAAGCCAGTCACAACGGGATGTGGCTAGGTGAGCTAACAGGGAGTGCTAAAGCCGCCAGCATCAACCGTATTCCGGTTTCCTCACCCTACCTGGCAATGCGCGTCGAAGATGGCATATGGCGGCTTGACCCATTGAGCCTGACGTTTCAACAAGGTCAGCTGGCCGCTAAGGCCAATGCCGACCTATCCAATCCAAGTCGCCCTTGGCTGTTTGAAGGCACAGGACTCAGTTTGCCAACCGCCATTTATTCGCGCTGGTTGGGTCTGAACCTGCCTCTTGAAGGTGAACATGATCTCTCAGTGCGCGTCTCTGCACTGGGTGGAGATAAGGACAGTCTGGCTTACAGCCTGACCGGAGATCTCAAAGCCACACCGCACCGTACCGTGATGCTTGCTAACCAAGGAGAATCCTTCGGTCAAGCTTTGTTGATGTTGTTTGCGGATAAAACCGGGGAAGCGGAGAAAGTGGCACTGCCAGTGAGTCTTGGCGAAGTGAAAATCGCTGCCGATCGCGGCCGGATTGGGCTGGCTCCGCTCAGTTTAGTGCAGGAAGGACAGCGCTCAACGCTGTCGGGACAATGGGATCTGGTGACGGGCAATGGCGGATTATCCCATTCACGCCAGTAAGCAAGTTGGAAAATCAGCCAAACAGTAATGTTTGGCTTTCAATGGTATCTGCTGCTTTTTCCTGCTCAGGAACCAGCATGTAGGTGCCTGTGAAGGTCCCCGCCACATCATCGCCACTGTAGAAAGTGACTTCCAGTTTCACCCGGGCTTTGCGGCCGTTTTCAAGGCGATCGAGATCCCCACTTAGCCCATCAAGAGATACCGCAGCGCGTGGACGTTCCAGAATCGGCCGACGGTATCGGATATGGCTGTCAGCCAGCACGATGCTTGCTGATAACTGACGCTCTTTCATCAGCAGCCATACCATCCCCCAACCAGCAAGGGTTGCCATGCTGAACACACTGCCTGCAAACATGGAGTCATGGGGATTGAGGTTGGCATTGAGCAGCGCACAAATTTCAAAGCGGTAGCCGGTAAACTGATTGATGCGTATACCCATTTTGTCGCTGATGGGGATTTGTTGCTCCCAGCGCTGCTGAAGTTCGTGACACCATTCCGGGCGGCGCACGACATCGGACATCATATCGAGGGTTTTCAGCATCTGTTGGTGACGCACAGGGCCGCGCTCTTCACTCAGCTCACCCTGATTGACAAAACCGTTCTGGCTATAGAAACCAATGGCGTCTTCACGGGCGTTACAGACCAGTCGTTTCGCGCCTTCCTGGCGTGCCAGCGATTCCAATGTCATGAGAATGAGTGCACCTAAACCACGCTGACGATATTGCGGAGCCACGGCCATGTAGCGAATTTGGCCGTCGTTGTCCGGTGTCAGGTAAAGACGGCCAATGGCGATCGGCTCGCCTTTAGCGTCAACAATCATGCGGTGGTGAGAACCAACATCATAGGCGTCGCGCTCAGAGCCTTCCGGCAGACGCCAGGGTTCACGAAGCATCTTCCAGCGAAAATGAAAATACGCTTGAAGCTCATCATCCTTGGTAGGGGTGATTAACCGAAACATCCTGTTTCTCTCCTCGTGAACCCAACTGGGTTATTAAACCTGCAGCCAGAAAGTCACCGGACCATCGTTCACCAGGCTCACTTTCATGTCGGCTGCAAACACACCATTTTCTGTTTTGACACCGCTTTCGCGACAATATTGCGAAAACAATTGATAAAGACGATCCGCTTCCGCCGGAGGCGCGCCGTTAAAACTGGGGCGCATCCCTTTGTTAGTGAGAGCTGTCAGCGTGAACTGGGAAACCACCAGTACCTCTCCACCCGCCTGTTGCACGTTCAGGTTCATCTTGTCGTTTTCGTCACTGAATACGCGGTAACCCAACACCTTCTCATGCAGGCGATGCGCTTTCTTATCATCATCGCCTTTTTCAACACCCAGCAGCACCAACAGCCCTTTGCCAATCGCACCGACAGTCTCGCCGTCAACCACCACACTGGCTTCGCTGACTCGCTGGATAAGCGCAATCATAGCAGCTCCTTTCTTATCGTCTTAATTATCATTAAGTTGTTTGGGTTCTGAAGGGGTGGGTGTATCCCACATCTGACGCTCGCCGAGCGAAGCGGTGATCTCAGCCCCAATCAGCACGATACACCAGCTGAGATAGACCCAGACAAACAGCAAAGGGACCACAGCCAGCGCACCGTAAATCAGTTCATAGGATGGAAAATTGGTGGCATAGAAGGCAAAGCCTTTTTTACTGAATTCAAATAGCAGAGCAGCTGATATCGCCCCGGCAGATGCATGCGCAAGGCGCACCCGGCAATTAGGTACCAGCGTATAGAGCCCCAAAAATGCCAGACCGGTGAGCAAAAACGGCAACCACTTCAGCAAGGTTGGCGCCCATATGTCTGCCCCATCAAGCTCGAGCAGGTTCAATGACCCCAGATAAGAGCTCACACCCAGACTGCTGCCCACCAACACAGGACCAAGGGTCAGTACCATCCAGTAAATAGAAAACGACACCACAGGCGCGCGCTTGTGCTTGATTCGCCAAATGTAGTTCAGGCTCTTGTCGATAGCGGAGATCAGCATCAAGGCCACCACAAACAGGAAGGCCACACCGACAGCAGTCATCTTGCCTGCGTTAGCGACGAACTGGTTGAGGTATTGCTCTAAGGCATCACCGGAGGCAGGGACAAAGTTATGCAGTACAAAAGTGCGGATCTGATCGCCGGCATCAGCAAAGCCTGGGATTAACGATAATGCTGACAGCACCACAGTGATGAGCGGTACCAGCGACAGCAAAGTGACATAAGCCATGTAACCGGCAGTCACTGTCAGGCGGTCATGAATAACACGTCGAATAAGATGCCTTGTGAAGGCGAACAGAATTTGCCCTACCTTGGGCAATGAATGCTTGAGTCGTTCCAATGCTTCAACCATAGTCTTTATTTAGAAAATTAATCATACACGAAGGAGTGTACCGTGCGCCTCATCTCCACCCTGCTTTTGTTTTTTACGCTGGCTGGCTGCCAGTCAGCTTACTACGCCACCATGGAAAAGGTTGGCGTGCATAAGCGTGACATCATGGCCGATCGCGTTGAGGCGGCTTCCGATGCACAGCAGGAAGCCAGCGAGCAGTTTACCAGTGCACTTGATGCACTCACCACTCTGACTAATTTTGATGGTGGAGAGTTACAAACAATGTACGACACCATCAACGATCAATATGAAGACAGCGAAGCTGCGGTGGAAAACGTGCGCGAGCGCATCGATGCCGTTGAGGATGTGTCTGATGCCCTGTTCGATGAATGGCGCGAAGAGTTGTCACTCTATTCCAGTGCCACGCTTCGCCGTGACAGCGAACGTAAACTCAAGGAAACCGAGCGCAGTTACGCGCAAATGCTGTCTGCGATGAAAAAAGCAGAAAGCAAAATGGAGCCAGTTCTCGACACATTACGTGATAACACCCTTTACCTGAAGCACAACCTCAATGCCGCTGCGATTGGCGCTTTGAAGGGAGAGTTTGCCGGTTTAGAAAATGAAATAAATCGCGCGATCAAAGACATGCAAACCGCAATTGCGGAGTCAGAGCGCTTCCTGGTAACCCTAAAGAACTAAGATTCATATCTGAAAGCGTCTCAATGTTTTTCTCTATTTTGAAACAGACGGTGTGAGACAAACTGCCGTAATGTGTGCCCAGGCAATTTACTGCCTGCATTCAACGGTATTGGTAAATCCATAAGTATTTACCGTCTCTCAACTTGGAGGAGAACACATGAGCATTATTTCTTGGATCATTCTTGGCTTACTCGCAGGTATTCTCGCGAAGTGGATCATGCCAGGAAAAGACGGTGGCGGTTTCATCATCACTACCCTGTTGGGTATTGCAGGTGCCGTAGTGGGTGGCTGGGTCAGCACACTGCTGGGCATTGGCACCACAACCGGTCTGAGCATTGGCGGCATCGTAATGGCAACAGTGGGCGCACTTATCCTCCTGTTTGTTTACAACAAGTTCGTCAAATAACGCAGAAAAACAAAAGCGATAGAGACAAAAAAGCCTCCCAACCGGGAGGCTTTTTACGTTCCTAAGAAGGCTTACTTGCTGCCGCGGCTTGCGCGCTTACGGTCAGTTTCAGTCAGCAGTTTCTTACGGATACGGATGCTTTCTGGGGTGACTTCTACCAGCTCGTCGTCATCGATGAACTCCAGAGCCTGCTCCAGTGTGTACTTGATTGGTGAAGTCAGTACCTGTGCGTCATCAGTACCTGATGCACGTACGTTGGTCAGCTGCTTACCTTTCAGGGCGTTAACAGTCAGGTCATTGTCACGGCTGTGAATACCGATAACCATACCTTCGTAAACTTCAACACCGTGACCGATAAACAGACGACCACGCTCCTGCAGGTTGAACAGGGCGTTAGTCAGGGCTTTACCCGCTGCGTTCGCAATCAGTACGCCGTTGTTACGCTGGCCGATGTTACCGCCTTTGTGTGGACCGTAGTGGTCATAGGTGTGGTACATCAGACCTGAGCCAGAAGTCAGGGTCATGAACTCAGTCTGGAAGCCAATCAGGCCACGAGATGGCATGATGAAGTCCATACGTACACGGCCTTTACCGTCTGGAGACATGTCTTTCAGCTCACCTTTACGCAGGCCGATTTTCTCCATGATGCCGCCCTGGTGCTCTTCCTGAACGTCGATGGTTACGGTCTCAAACGGTTCCATCAGCTGGCCATCTTCTTCTTTCAGAATAACTTCTGGACGAGATACAGCAAGCTCGAAGCCTTCACGACGCATGTTTTCGATCAGGATAGACAGGTGCAGTTCACCACGACCTGAAACGCGGAATTTATCCGGGTCTTCAGTTTCTTCAACGCGCAGTGCAACGTTGTGAACCAGTTCTTTCTGCAGACGCTCAAGGATGTTACGTGAAGTCACGAACTTACCTTCTTTACCTGCGAAAGGAGAGGTGTTCACCTGGAAAGTCATGGTCACAGTTGGTTCGTCAACAGACAGCGCTGGCAGCGCTTCAACCGCGTTCACGTCACAGATGGTGTCAGAGATTTTCAGCTCGCCCAGACCGGTGATTGCGATAATGTCACCTGCCGCTGCAGATGCAACGTCATGACGCTCAAGGCCCAGGTAACCCAGTACCGTACCGACTTTACCGTTACGGGTTTTACCGTCAGCACCTACGATGGTCACTTGCTGGTTAGGTTTTACAGAACCACGGGTCACACGGCCAACACCGATAACGCCAACGTAAGAGCTGTAGTCCAGCTGAGAGATCTGCATTTGCAGAGAGCCGTCAGTATCAACTTCTGGTGCTGATACGTTATCAACGATAGCCTGGAACAGTGGTTCCATGTTCTCGCCGGTTTCGCCTTCTTCCAGGGTCGCCCAACCGTTCAGTGCTGATGCGTAAACCACTTGGAAGTCCAGCTGCTCGTCAGTTGCACCCAGGTTATCGAACAGGTCAAATACCTGATCCATTACCCAGTCAGGACGCGCTCCAGGACGGTCGATTTTGTTGATAACAACGATTGGCTTCAGACCGTGTGCGAACGCTTTTTGCGTTACGAAGCGAGTTTGTGGCATTGGGCCATCAACTGCGTCAACGATCAGAAGTACAGAGTCAACCATCGACATGATACGTTCCACTTCACCACCGAAGTCGGCGTGTCCTGGGGTATCTACGATGTTGATGCGGTAATCATTCCAGTTAATCGCGGTGTTCTTCGCCAGAATGGTAATGCCACGCTCTTTCTCGATGTCGTTCGAGTCCATGACGCGTTCTTCGTGCTCGCCACGGGTTTCCAGGGTGCCAGACTGCTGAAGCAGTTTGTCAACCAGGGTGGTTTTACCGTGGTCAACGTGCGCGATGATCGCGATGTTTCTTAGTTTATCTATCTGTAAAGTAGACATGGGTTCTCTTTCACTCAAAAAAGATGTGCCGCCAAAAGCTCCGGCTTTGCCGAAAGCGCTCACCGCCACTGATTAAAAATCCGGCCGTAATTTACCAGATTTTTATTGAAACCCACGAAATATGTGACTTAGGATCAATTTATATTCGTTCTGCCTTGTTACCGACACAAAAAGCCCACTTTGGAAGCCTGTCTCCATCCCTTATCCAATACTGCCTGCGGGCGAACAGTGCGCTACATTTGGGCAACATTTTCCTCGCTTATCATGGGTCGACTTCTTGCGTTTTTTATTGCACCACAATAGGCCGACTTTCGATCCACCTCACAGCTCCAACATTGTCTTATCCATCCCATTGATCTGACGTTGACAACATAGCCGAACCGCTGCTGAATGAGTTGATTGGCACGCAACCCTTCCAGTTGCACCATCTTGGTGCGGACGCGCACCATAATTGATCGAAGTAACGCACTTTTTTAAGTCATTTTCGTGTAAAAGCGCAGAATGACTGGGATTTCAAACTTGGCACACTTTTAGCTTTAGTGGAGCCAGACCCATTTTTTGGTGGAACGCATAGAAGCAACTTCACCAAGTTAGAGAACAATGACACCGGAGGTTTATTCACATGTCAGTAGAAAACGTACTCGCCTTAATCCAAGAGCACGAAGTTAAGTTTGTTGACCTGCGCTTCACCGATACCAAAGGTAAAGAGCAACACATCTCAATCCCAGCACACCAGATCGACGCGGACTTCTTCGAAGAAGGTAAAATGTTCGACGGTTCATCTGTTGCAGGTTGGAAAGGCATTAACGAGTCAGACATGGTGATGATGCCTGACGCGTCTTCAGCAGTACTTGACCCATTCACGGAAGACGCAACGCTGAACGTACGTTGTGACATTCTTGAGCCAGCAACTATGCAAGGCTACGACCGTGACCCACGTTCTATCGCAAAACGCGCTGAAGACTACATGCGCTCTACCGGTATCGCAGACACTGTTCTGATCGGTCCTGAGCCAGAGTTCTTCCTGTTTGACGATGTGAAATTCGCGACTGACATGTCAGGTTCTTTCTTCAAGATCGACGACGTAGAAGCAGCATGGAACACAGGTTCTGATTTCGAAGGCGGTAACAAAGGTCACCGTCCAGGCGTTAAAGGCGGTTACTTCCCAGTAGCACCAGTTGATTCATCTCAAGACATCCGTTCAGCAATGTGTCTGGTGATGGAAGAGATGGGTCTGGTTGTTGAAGCACACCACCACGAAGTAGCAACTGCGGGTCAGAACGAAATCGCAACGCGTTTCAATACCCTGACCAGCAAAGCGGATGAAATCCAAATCTACAAGTACGTTGTTCACAACGTAGCGCACGCATTTGGTAAGACTGCGACCTTCATGCCTAAGCCACTGGTTGGCGATAACGGTTCAGGTATGCACGTTCACCAATCTCTGGCGAAAGACGGTCAAAACCTGTTCGCTGGCGACAAGTACGGCGGCCTGTCTGAAACTGCTCTGTACTACATCGGTGGTATCATCAAGCACGCTCGCGCAATCAACGCATTCGCGAACGCGTCTACCAACTCATACAAGCGTCTGGTTCCAGGCTTCGAAGCTCCTGTTATGCTGGCATACTCTGCACGTAACCGTTCTGCTTCTATCCGTATCCCAGTGGTACCAAGCCCGAAAGCACGTCGTATCGAAGTTCGCTTCGGTGATCCATCTGCTAACCCATACCTGGCGTTTGCAGCAATGCTGATGGCTGGTCTTGACGGTATTAAGAACAAGATCCACCCTGGCGATGCAATGGATAAAGACCTGTACGACCTGCCAGCAGAAGAAGCAGCAGAAATCCCAACTGTTGCTGAGTCTCTGCAGCAAGCTCTGCAAGCACTGAGCGACGATCGTGAGTTCCTGACTTCAGGCGGCGTATTCTCTGATGACTTCATCGATTCTTACATCGCACTGAAATCTCAGGACGTTGAGAAGGTGAACATGACCACTCACCCACTGGAATTCGAACTGTACTACTCAGTGTAATTCAACGGGTTTCATACCAAATCAAAGGGCTCGCTCACAGGCGGGCCCTTTTTCTATTGTCTGGATTTCTCCCCCGCGGAAAATAGGTTTGTTGGCATCCCGCCAGAAACTCAAGGAATTCATGATGCGCAAAATCGGTATGCTCCTTTTTGGTGCACTGTCTGTGTCCGCCAGCGCGGGTGAGTATTACCGCTGGGTTGATGAAAATGGCACTCTGCATTTCAGCGATTCGCCACCTTCTGCGAGTTTGGAGCTCGAGGTGGAGTTAGGTACGATTCCTCTACCCGCTCAGGGGCCATCCAATGTTGCTTCACCTACCGTTCCGGAAGCGCCGCCCATACCTGATGCGCCCGAAGCGCCGCCGCTGGCCAGCTCAATTTCCCTGCTGTCTCCGGGCGATGAGGTCACCATTCGCAGTAATGAAGGCAGTATCACCCTCAACATTTCTACCGATCTGCCACTAGGGAAAAATCAATCTGTTCGCGCCGTGATTGATGGAAAGAAACAGCCCGCCTCAAAAGGGGCATCTTTAACCCTAACCAACGTTGATCGGGGCACCCACACCATAAAGGTGCAATTACTACAAGATGGCAAGGTAATTGCAGCATCCCATTCAATAACCGTGTATCTGCATCGGGCAACCAAGAAAAAAGCACTGCCTCCGGGCAAGCCAAGCCCCAGATAACACAGGTTAAGACGCTATTTGGCAGCGCTGCTGTAGAAAGCGGTTTTTCTTCGCTGCACAACAACGCACTATCGAGTAAACTAGATTGCACCATATTGGTGCAATCAAAAGGAAGGTAATGTGGCCACGCTGACCGAAACTGTTATGGATAACCTGATCACTGCGGTGTTGGTGCTTGATAATGATCTTGTTGTCACCTACGCCAACCCTGCAGCCGAGCAACTGCTCTGCCTAAGTGCACGTCGTTTACTGGAGCATCCCCTTCCTGAATTGTTGCAACACTGTTCAATCGACCTCAGCCTGGTCAAGGAAACGCTTTCTGGCGGTCAAGGACTCACTGACAGCGATGTCACCATCGTCGTGGATGGCCATCAGCGCAAAGTAGAACTGAGTGCCAGCCCTTTGATGTGGGCGCGCAGTCCTTCCATGCTGATTGAAATCAAAGCCATTGGCCATCAACAGCAAATCAGTAAAGAGTTGCAGCAGCAGGCACAACAACAGGCTGCCAAAGAGCTGGTGCGTGGTCTTGCCCATGAAATTAAAAACCCGCTCGGTGGCCTTCGTGGTGCGGCTCAGCTTTTAGAGAAAATGCTGCCCGACCCAAATCTTGCGGAATATACCCGCATCATCATTGAGCAGGCTGACCGTCTGCGCAATCTGGTCGACAGATTACTGGGGCCACAAAAGCCCGGTCACCGCCAGCAAGAGAACATTCACGTGGTGCTTGAGAAAGTTCGCCAACTGGTCGAGCTCAGTGCAGGCAAGGTCAACCTAGATCGTGACTATGACCCGAGCTTACCCGATATAGAAATGGACCCTGAACAGATGGAGCAGGCCATTCTCAACGTGGTGAACAATGCGGCGCAAATTATGGGAGACAGCCCAAATGCCGAAATCACCCTCCGCACCCGCACTGAACATCAAGTCGTGATTGGCGGGAAGCGCCACCGTTTGGCTGCACGTATAGATATTTCTGACAATGGTCCTGGCATCGCCCCTGAGCTCCAGGACACCTTGTTTTATCCCATGGTGTCAGGGCGCCCCGGAGGCACAGGGCTTGGACTTTCCATTACCCGAAACCTCATAGATCAGCATAAAGGCAAGATTTACGTTAATAGCTGGCCGGGACACACCACTTTCACCATTTTGTTACCAATTCGTCGCTAAGGGGAGAATATGAGCAAAGGACTAATCTGGGTCGTCGATGACGACAGCTCAATCCGCTGGGTACTGGAACGCACCCTGAGCGCAGCTGGGCTTGCTTGTGAAACTTTTGCCGACGCTGACAGCATGCTGGATGCATTAAACCGGGAAGTCCCGGATGTACTAGTCTCCGATATCCGCATGCCGGGCACCGATGGCTTCACCCTGCTAAACCGTCTGCAATCTGAATACCCGACATTACCCGTCATCATTATGACTGCTCACTCGGATCTGGATGCTGCGGTGAGTGCGTATCAGAAAGGGGCATTTGAATACCTGCCAAAGCCGTTTGATATTGATGAAGCCGTCGCTTTGGTTGAGCGCGCCGTCTCCCACAGTCAGGAACAAAAACGCCAGCGCTCTCCCAAGGAAACCATGGAAGCCGCACCGGAGATTATCGGTGAAGCGCCGTCTATGCAGGAAGTTTTCCGCGCCATTGGTCGCCTTTCCCGTTCTTCGATTTCCGTATTGATCAACGGCGAATCCGGCACGGGTAAAGAGCTGGTTGCCCATGCTCTTCACCGCCACAGCCCACGCGCGTCAAACTCTTTTATCGCACTTAACATGGCGGCCATCCCTAAAGATCTGATTGAATCAGAACTGTTTGGTCACGAGAAAGGGGCCTTTACCGGTGCCAACAATGTCCGTCAGGGCCGCTTTGAGCAAGCCAATGGCGGCACCCTGTTTCTGGATGAAATCGGTGATATGCCGCTGGATATCCAAACCCGTCTGCTGCGCGTGCTGGCCGATGGCCAGTTCTATCGTGTCGGTGGCCATCAGGCCATCAATGTGGATGTCCGTATCATTGCAGCAACCCACCAGAACCTCGAAAGGTTGGTGGCCGAAGGCAGTTTTCGTGAAGACTTGTTCCACCGCCTGAACGTGATTCGTGTTCACCTGCCGCCGCTTCGTGAGCGTCGTCAGGATATCGGTCAGCTCGCCAAACACTTTCTCAAGCGAGCGTCAGATGAGCTCGATATCGAGGTCAAATCACTGCACCCGACCACGCTGGATTTAATGTCAGGTCTTTCCTGGCCCGGTAACGTACGCCAGCTTGAAAACACCTGTCGCTGGCTGACAGTGATGGCGAGCGGTAAAGAAATTTTGCCCGAAGACTTACCGCCAGAGCTGATGCAGCCTGAATCAATGGAAAGTACCGGCGAAGGTGACAGCTGGCAGGCCGCACTATCCCAATGGGCCCGTCTGTCGCTGGATAACGGTGATGACAACCTGCTCCGTGAAGCCTTGCCTGAATTTGAACGTATCTTGCTGCGTGAAGCACTCAGCCACACCCGGGGGCACAAGCAGGAAGCAGCTAAACTGCTTGGTTGGGGACGTAACACCCTGACCCGTAAGCTCAAAGAGCTTCAAATGCCATAAACCCAAAACAGCTCACCATTTAAACAAATTTGGTAAACAACCTTTTCAAAACCGCCTTTTTAGGCGGTTTCCTTTTCCTGCCCTACTGACGACCTTGTATTTAGTCCTTATACTTTCCAAAAGTTGATTTAAGGATATTCACATGATCGCAACCCACCTTCCTCTGACGGATCTGCACCGTCACCTTGATGGCAATATTCGGATTAACACCATTCTGGAACTGGGTCAGAAGTTCGGCATGACGCTTCCTGCTGACACTATCGACACACTCCGCCCACACGTTCAGGTTATGTCTAACGAGCCGGATTTAGTTGGTTTCCTGTCCAAGCTGGATTGGGGTGTCGCTGTACTGGGCGATCTGGATGCGGTTCGCCGTGTTGCCTATGAAAACGTCGAAGACGCACTGAATGCACGCATTGACTATGCAGAGCTGCGTTTCTCGCCTTACTACATGGCGATGAAGCACCAACTGCCAGTGCAAGGTGTAGTGGAAGCGGTGATTGATGGCGTTCAGGCTGGTAGCCGTGACTTCGGCGTGAAAACCAACCTGATTGGTATCATGAGCCGTACTTTTGGTGTGGAAGCCTGCATGCAGGAGTTGGATGCGCTGTTGGCACTGAAAGAGCACCTGGTTGCTATCGATTTGGCCGGTGACGAGCTGGGCCAGCCGGGTCACCAGTTCAACGACCACTTTGCCAAAGTCCGCAAAGCTAACCTGAATGTGACTGTGCACGCTGGCGAAGCGGCAGGAGCAGAAAGCATGTGGCAGGCAATCAATGAGCTGGGCGCAACCCGTATCGGCCATGGTGTGAAAGCCATCGAAGACCCATCTTTGATGGAGTTTCTGGCGAAGAACCGTATTGGCATTGAGTCTTGCCTGACCTCTAATGTTCAAACCAGCACCGTGGCTTCATTGGAAGCACACCCGGTGAAACAATTCCTGGCACAAGGCATTCTGGCAACGTTAAACACCGATGACCCTGCAGTATCAGGTATCGAGTTGCCTTACGAGTACGAAGTGGCCGCACCGCAGGCGGGCCTGAGCCAAGCGCAAATCACTCAGCTTCAAGCGAACGGCATGGAAATCGCGTTCCTGTCTGATAGCGAAAAAGCGGAACTGAAAGCCAAAGCAGCATCCCGCAGCTAATCCGTTTACCTGAAAAATATCCTGAAAACACCGGCAAAAGCCGGTGTTTTTTTGTTCAAAACTCAAGTAGAATGCCGCCGAATTTTAAGCAACCAAGGTCAATGCAAAGCCTTTGCTTTGATAAGCCTCTTGGTTGAAAACCCATATTTACGCCGGATGAGAAGTATCATGTTCGACGCACTGTTTACCGCAAATGAAATTGTTGCTGCTGGCCCAGGTCAACTGGCAGCGGCAGCTCTGGCTGTGGTGCTGGCTATTTTCAGCATCGGCAGCGGCGTATAACGCCCCATCAACAGCCAACAAAAAAGCCGCTATCAGCGGCTTTTTTCGTTTCTTGTGCCGTGAGACAGCATTAAATCACACGGGAAAACTGCTGCTGACGCGCTCTGTCACGCAAGTAAGTGTCAAAGCACATGCAGATGTTGCGAATCAGCAGACGCCCTTTCAGCGTCACTTTAATGGTATCCGCATCGATGCTCACCAGCTCATCATCGACAAAGCACTGCAGCAATTCCAAATCTTCCGCAAAGTGGGTGTCGAAAGAAACATCGAACTCGCGTTCAATTGCACGCTTGTCCAGAGTAAAGTTGCAGATCAGCGATTTGATGACTTCGCGGCGAAGCAAGTCATCGCCATCCAGCATCACACCTTTCCACAGCGCATGGCGTTGCTCGTCGACCTGACCGTAGTATTTTTTCAGCTCTTTCTGGTTTTGTGCATAGCAATCACCAATCATGGAAATCGCCGACACCCCCAAGCCCAGCAGATCGCAATCGCCTTGGGTGGTGTAACCCTGGAAGTTTCTGTGGAGGATGCCTTCACGCTGCGCTACCGCCAGTTCATCATCCGGTAAGGCAAAGTGGTCCATACCGATAAACTGGTAGCCTGCGCCAGTCAGAGTGTTGATGGTTTGCTCCAGCATCGCCAGTTTTTCCTGTGGCGATGGCAAGTCGTCTTCTTTGATTTTTCGCTGCGCGGCAAACAGTTGTGGCAGGTGCGCATAGTTGAAAACAGACAGACGGCCCGGTTGCATGGTCAGCACTTGTTCCAACGTCTTGGCAAACGTCGCACCATTTTGGTGCGGCAGGCCATAAATCAGATCCAGGTTGGTCGAGCGGAAGCCCAATTCTTTGGCACGCACCACCATGGCTTTGATGAAGTCTTCATCTTGCTCCCGGTTCACCGCTTTCTGAACTGTCTTATCGAAATCCTGCACGCCGATACTTAGACGGTTGAAGCCTTCAGAGCGCAGGTGGTCGAGCATGTCGAGTTCAATCTCACGCGGATCCACTTCGATACTTATTTCTGCATCGGCATTGAGACGGAATTCTTCACGCAACAGGGACATCAGACGGGAAATCTGTTCCTTGGTCAGGAAAGTTGGTGTACCACCGCCCCAGTGCAGTTGTGTCACGTTGCGATCGCGAAGCAAATACGCACGTTGACGAATTTCCAGTTCCAGCGCATCAAGATACTGATCCGCTTTGTGTGCATGACGGGTGATCACCTTGTTACAGCCACAGTAGTAGCAAAGGGTGTGGCAGAACGGGATATGCACGTATAACGACAGATTACGATCTGGGTATTGGGTGCACGCCATATCAAACTCAGCCGCCGTGAAAACCTCGTGGAATTCCAGTGCGGTTGGGTAAGAGGTGTAACGCGGCCCTGAGTAGTTATACTTCTCGATCAGTGCCTGATCCCAGATAATTTGCTGCTTAGACATGTATGTTCCCGCCAAAATGAACAACCGGAAAGTGTAAGTTGGCTAATTCTGCCACACTCTCCGGCTGCTAAGAATTGTTCCCGCACAAGGAACGGGAAAATTGTTGGTCAGATCGTACCTTTTATGGCTGAGTCGTTAACTCGCTAAGGTACGCACTGGCGTCATTTTTGCGCCAGTAAATGCGAGGATTTCCTCAAGCTCTGTATGAATGGCCTGCTGAAGACGGGCTTCCGCCTTCATGCGCGCCATGTCGTGGCGCATGCGTTCACGCTTTTCGATCTTCTTACGCGCATCGCCACGTGGCATGTCTTTCACCACATCATACAGCTCGTAAAGTGCGGGGAAGCGCTCAGGGAATTCTACGCGCTTCTCTCCCTGCAGGTGGTCCATGATCATGTAAAGACGGATAGCCGCTTCTGACAGGTCGCACTGCTCTTGCAGTGTCGCCATGGCAATCACATCTACACTCTCAATGATTTTCTCGTTACGTTGCTTGATAGCGGCGTTCATCGCCTTTTCCTGCATTTTGGTTTGATGGCGAAGTTTCGACAACAACCAGCCTGCATACACAGCCAAACCGAGAATGATGGCACCACCGAGTACCACAACACCTATAGGAAGAGTTTCCAACACTTACTCCTGGTCAAATTTGAAGTTTTCAAACTCCGCCAGCAAATCGTCGTCACCGCGGCGTTTGTTTTTCTTCGGTGCTTCTTCCACTTCAGGCTCGTCCTCTTCGAACAGACCCAGTTGCTTCATTAGCACCTCAATGCGATCCAGCTTCTCATCAACATATTGCTGAAGGCCTGCGCCCAAGCTATCACCGTTTTCAATACGGTCGAGAAGCACATTTAGTTGCGCATCATTTTCCAACATTTCCAACTCCTGCTCAGCGCTCAGGCGACGGGCCTTCTTCGCTTCTGCAGATTTTGGATGTGGTTTGGCTTCTACCACCAACTGAATAGGTTTTTTGCTGCCCAGGCGCGGGTCGCGTTGTGCCTGCGCCTGACGCTGTTGCGCGATTTTGCCTTCTGAGTGACGTGAGCCAGACTTCAGGCCTTTGCGCTTGTTCTTACGTTTGCGTGCCAGCGCGGCAATGTCTTCTTTGGTCAGCGACTTCTCGCTGTATTGCGCAGGACCTTCAGAGCCAACTTTGCGGGCTTTTTTCTTACGGGTCATTCGTTTTTCTTCCTCAGTAAAATTACGTCGTTACCAACAAAGTCCACGTCAAGACCATCACGCTCGGCCAAAAAGCGGAACGTTTCGCGACTGAAAAAACTCACGTGGGTTGGGTCATTTTTGTAATGCCAGCTTTTGAAAGCTGGAGCATCAATAACGAGCTTGGTCATAATGGCTAACCAGCCTCCCGGCTTGACCAAGTTCAGCAATTGTCTCCATTCCCTGTGAGGCATATAAAAGTGTTCAATGGCTTCTGTACAGGTCACGAAATCATACGTAGCGTCCAACGCACTGAGGTTGGGCGCAAAATACGGATCGTACACGGCCATTTGGTGTCCGGCTTCTTCAAGCATGGCGGCTAAAGCCGGACCGGGACCACATCCAAAGTCTAAGCCTTGCTTGGCACCCTCACCCATTTTTCCATAAGCGGTGTCGCGAGACGGCTTAGGAAACGTCGATAGCCTTCATCTTCCACGACATTTTCATGTTTGTCGTAGACGGCTTTTTCTTCCTCCGGTGATAACAGGCACTCAGGGTCTGCAAAGACCAAGTAGCATTCCTGACAACGGAAGTAACGGCGACGTCTATCCTGCTCGAAATCGGCTGTATCAGCAGATCTACATAGAGGGCATTCAAGGGACATGGGGATTTCTACACCAAATTGAATGGCGGGAAATGTAGCAGAAAGTTGAATAAGAAAAAAGCGACAGGCAAAGCCTGTCGCTCTATAGCGTTCTAATGAACGGATTTACCGTTTTCATCCCTAACAGTAACACCACATCCCGGTGAATAAGGGTCCTTCTAAGCGCGGGCGTCCTGCCGTTTTTATTTGAGTTATTACTCGCAACGTCCTGTCGTCATCACCATCCTGGTGTGTGTCCTAACCTTTCGTCCTAAAGGTGGTCCATGCTGAGTGTGAATCCTTCACACTTTTGAATGCCGTCCTGACAACATAACGTCCTGGTCGCTGAGGCTTTCCTAAGCCAAAGTCCGTTTGAATCCTTGCCGCAGCCCTGCGAAATCGTCCTGATTGTCCTTTCCGTGTCGTGCTCCTGTCGACATGAATAAGTTTACGCTTTCGCCCTTATCAAAACAGGCGATAACTCACAATTCAAACAATCACTAAATGCACTTAAAAAGTATCTTTCTGAAAT
The DNA here is from genome assembly GCF_011045095.1 of Grimontia sedimenti. GTDB lineage: Bacteria > Pseudomonadota > Gammaproteobacteria > Enterobacterales > Vibrionaceae > Enterovibrio > Enterovibrio sedimenti. Next base: position 57,934 of record NZ_JAALDL010000017.1, on the reverse strand, counting down.
ATAGAAGAAAAAATTAAAAACCAACAAATTTTTACGCACCTTTCTCTATAAAGAATGGTCGATCGCTTACAAGATCATGGGAAATAAAAGAAACCCAAACGAAAAAAGGCAGCGAATGCTGCCTTTTTGACGTCTTATTGCGCAATTTTGCTTTTGCACAATCTGTTAGTGCAGACCACCAACATAATTAGAAATCGCTTCAATTTCTTTATCAGACAGCTTCTGCGCCACAATGCGCATCATGCCGTTGAGGTCGTTGTTGCGCTGACCGTCACGGAATGCCATCAGTTGCGCTTTCACGTAATCAGCATGCTGACCAGAGATTTTCGGGAAGCCTGACAGTGCAGTACCGTTACCGCGAGGGCCGTGACATGCGATACAAGCCGCGATACCACGCTCTTGGTCACCAGCCATATACAGCTCTCTACCGATTTCGATAGAAGATTCCGGTGTCGTACCCGGCTTCGCTGTTTGTGATGCGTAGTATGCCGCCAAATCTGCCATGTCTTGCTCAGACAGTGCAGCCACCATGCCGGCCATCACGGCATTGTTACGACCTTGCTCTCCGCCAGTCGTCATACCCAGCTTGAACTCTTTGAGCTGCTTAAGAAGGTATTTTTCGTGCTGACCTGCAAGGCTAGGGTTGGCGGGAATGACGCTGTTACCGTCTGCACCGTGACAAGCGGCACAAGTGGCTGATTTTGCTTTACCTGCTTCTGCATCGCCTTGTGCAAAGGCAGTAAAGCTCGCGAATAAAGTGAGTAGTAGCGCTAATCTCTTCATGACATTCCATTTATAATTATCAAGCTTCCAATACCACGATGCCCACGCCATCATGATACAATCATCGAGCAAAAACCGAGCACGGTCATTTTACACAATTTCACATAAAAGTAATCAGTCGACTACATAAAGTCGAGACGGAGTTAACAGTGAATCCTTCACTCAACTATCGAAACACCCACTTTATTACCAGTGCGCCAGATATCAGGGCTTTACCTCATGATACTGGCATCGAGATCGCATTCGCAGGTCGTTCCAATGCTGGTAAATCTAGCTCAATAAACAGGCTTTGTGATCAAAAAAGCTTGGTGAAAACCAGTAAAACGCCAGGTCGCACACAATTAATCAACCTGTTTAAAGTGGATGAGGGATGCCACATTGTTGACTTGCCGGGTTACGGCTACGCGCAAGTGCCGCTGGAAATGAAGCTGAAATGGCAGAAATCTCTGGGCGAATACCTGCAAAAGCGTAACCAGCTTAAAGGCCTCGTCGTGCTGATGGATATCCGCCACCCACTGAAAGAGCTGGATCAGGATTTGATTTTCTGGGCGGTAGACAGCAACTTGCCGGTGCTGGCACTGCTAACCAAGTGTGACAAGCTGAAAAGCGGCGCGCGCAAAGCAGAGCTTTTAAAAGTGCGTGAAGCAGCCAAAGATTTTGGCGGTGATGTAGAAGTCGAGCTTTACTCATCACTAAAGGGTATTGGTGTCGATAAACTGCGTAAAAAGCTGGATGGTTGGTACGCTCCGGCACTCGAAATCCCACAAGAATCTGATCAGCAAGATACTGAAAACGACGACGCTTAATCTGTCAGGACGCTGAAAATAAAGACCCCACCATGTAGGTGGGGTAACGGGAGAGAAATAGGAGGTTTTTTTTAGTCGTTATAAAGCTAGTGTCAGTGATTTTCCCCAACCCCGCAAGTTAGACCCGCCTAAACACCTGTCATATTTGCCTCAAAGATCAGGCACCTGTTCTGTTAAAAATTCCAACACTTTGATTGTTAATCGCTTTATTTTTATTTGCCAAACTTATTTTTTTCATGAAATATCATGAGAATCGTATAAATAACGATCGTTTTCATTCTGGAAGTGAGTTACAGATTTGATTGGATAAAAAAAGACCGAATCGATCGCTCAATTCGGTCAGAAATAACGTGTGAGTTGCCTGTCGTAAGTTGGATTGCAGACAGCTCTGACACATCAAGAACAAGAAGCAGTGGTCATTATAACGCCAACGCCCTCAAATTAAAGTATTTACTCTAATAAACAGTAACAAAATACAAATACATCAATAGAAATTCAGCTAAGACAATGTATTTAAAGTAATTAAAGAGAGATATCCAGAAGAGGTGTTGGATAGGAAAAGTACAATAAAAAATGCCCCGGCTGACATTTGTCAACCGGGGCTGCTGAATCAGCTAAATCCAATAACGTGAAACAAAAGGTCTGAAAGATAGAACATCTTACCTCTGTACCCTACGCCTCTTACTGTATATCAAATGGCCGATTAAGAAAACCCTTTACGTAGTTTTTTTTCATCAAATTATAAAAATCAACACCTGATGTATTCATATTGTTTCATTTCAGAAATAAAAAAGCCCGCAGTAGCGGGCTTTTTTCGCGTTAAATTTTAAGTATTTGTGCGAGTCAGGTCGGAATCAACCGCCTGATTTAATGCGCCTGATCCCAGTTTTCGCCGCAACCAGACTCAGCGACCAGCGGAACTTCCAGCAGCGCAGCAGATTCCATTAACTTACAAACCTGTTGCTCAATGTCAGAAAGGTGTTCGGTATCTACTTCCAGCACCAATTCATCGTGAACCTGCATGATGAGCGCCACACGACCCTCAGGTTGGGTTTGAATCCAGGCATCCACCAAAATCATCGCGCGTTTGATGATATCTGCTGCCGTTCCCTGCATAGGAGCATTGATTGCAGCGCGCTCTGCCCCTTTGCGACGCATGGCATTACTGGATTTGATTTCCGGCAGGTGAAGACGGCGGCCAAAGATAGTTTCTACATAGCCCTGCTCCGCAGCCTGCAGTCGGGTGGTTTCCATGTACTGGCGCACACCAGGGTAGCGCTCGAAGTAGCGTTCCATGTATTGCTGCGCTTCACCACGTGGAATGCCGAGCTGTTTTGCCAAGCCAAACGCACTCATGCCATAGATAAGGCCAAAGTTAATGGCTTTAGCACGACGACGCATTTCTGAGGTCACATCACTGATATCAATCCCCATCACTTCCGCAGCCGTTGCCGCATGGATGTCTTTGCCGTGTCGGAAAGCATCAATCAGCGCTTCATCACCAGACAGGTGCGCCATGATACGAAGTTCGATTTGCGAGTAGTCGACTGCCAGAATGGTCTTACCTGCCGGTGCGATAAACGCCTGACGGATACGACGGCCTTCTTCATTGCGGATAGGAATGTTCTGAAGGTTCGGATCGGTTGATGACAAGCGACCCGTTGCCGTTACTGCCTGATGATAAGAAGTGTGCACACGGCCAGTAGCTGGTTTCACCATCTTCGGCAGTTTATCGGTGTAGGTGGATTTCAGCTTTGCCAGTCCACGGTATTCCAGAATGCGTTTTGGCAGCGGGTAATCCAGCGCCAGCTCCTGAAGCACTTCTTCGTTAGTAGAAGGGGTACCTGATGGCGTCTTCTTCAACACAGGAAGACCCATTTTCTCGAACAGGATCGCCTGAAGCTGCTTGGGTGAACTCAGGTTAAATTCTTCACCGGCAATCTCATAAGTTTCCTTTTCGAGCTCGTCCAAGCGAGTCGCAATTTCCTGAGATTGCTTCGCCAGCATTTCCGCACTGATCAACACACCATGGCGCTCAATACGCGACAGTACTGGCACCAACGGCATTTCATACTGTTCGAAAATAACTTTCAGTTTCTCGTCATTGTCGAGCTGCGCCATCAGGGCATTGTGTAAACGCAGGGTGACATCAGCATCTTCTGCTGCGTAAGGAGCCGCCTGATCCATTTCAATCTGATTGAACGTCAGCTGCTTCTTGCCCTTACCGGCAATCTCTTCAAAGCTGATGCACTTGTGCTGCAGGTAGCGAAGTGCCAGGCTATCCATGTCATGCTTACCTGCCACGCTGTTGAACACGTAAGATTCCAACATGGTGTCGTAAGCAATACCGCGCATCGCGATATCGTAACGTGCCAGCACGCTCGCATCGTATTTCAGGTTCTGGCCAACTTTCAGCGCACCGGCATCTTCGAGCCAGGCTTTCATTTCTGCCAGCACCCAGTCTCTGTCGAGCTGTTTCGGCGCATCCAGATAATCATGAGTCAGCGGCAGGTAAGCCGCTTCACCTTCAGCAACGGCGAAGGAAATGCCTACCAGGTTGGCTTCCATGTAGTCCAGGCTGTCGGTTTCGGTATCGAAAGCCACGACATTGGTTTTCTTCAGCTTCTCCATCCAGCGCTGGAAGTCTTCTTGTGTCAGGATGGTTTCGTATTGGCTGCGATCAATCGCAGCGGCTTCGAATGTCGCTTCTGCTTTGGCAGACGATTTCGCTGATGAAGCGCCAGAAGCTGCGCGCTCTGCGACGGCATCAACACCTGCACTGCCACTTTGGGCTTCTGCCAGCCAGCGCTTGAAGTTCAGTTCTGTGAAAAGCTCAACCAACTTGTCGTTATCTGCCGCGCGGTTAATCAGTTCTTCCGGCTTAAACGGCAGCTCACAATCAAGCTTAATAGTCGCAAGCTGATAAGAGAGGTAAGCATTCTCTTTGTTATCTTCTAGCTTCTTCGCCATGGTTTTTGAGCCACGGAAGCTAAGGTCTACAATCTTATCAAGGTTGTCATACAGCGCATCCAGACCACCGATACCGGCGATCAACGCCGTGGCGGTTTTCTCACCCACACCCGGTACGCCCGGAATGTTATCGACTTTATCGCCCATCAACGCGAGGTAATCGATGATGTGCTCTGGGCCAAAACCGTATTTGTCATGAACGCCTTGTGGCGTCATGATCACGTTGGTCATGGTGTTGATCAGGGTGACGTTTTCATCCACCAACTGCGCCATGTCTTTATCACCGGTGCTGATAAGGATTGGCATGCCTGCCTTAGAACCTTGCACAGCCAGTGTGCCGATAACGTCATCCGCTTCAACGCCTTCAATCACCAGCATCGGGAAACCCATGGCTTCAATGATTTGATGCAGCGGAGCAATTTGGCTGCGCAGATCATCCGGCATTGGCGGACGGTGCGCTTTGTATTCCGCATACATGTCGTCACGGAAGGTCTTGCCTTTGGCGTCGAAAATCACCGCCACATGAGATTGCGGATACTGTTTCACCAAGCTGCGCAGCATGTTCACCACGCCATAAACGGCACCTGTTGGCTCGCCATTGGCATTGGTCAGGTTTGGAGAAGCGTGGTACGCGCGGTAGAGATAAGAAGAGCCGTCGACCAGGATCAACGGGTTATCAGAAGTCGTCGCCATAACGTTATAAGCTAACCGGAAAATGATTGATGGGTAAGGATGCCACGAGTTCCGGAGTCTGTTAACCCGAGATTTCGCTCTTCGGCTCAGGAATGCCAAGGTGATCGCTTTGGATTTACAACATTATTCTTCTCTACTTAGCCGACCTTCCCCACCCTGTGCATAAGCCTTATACACAGCTCATTCACTAAAAATCGCTGTGGATAAGTTTGTTGGTATTTATTTTCAGGTCTGTAGATCAAATTCGGAATGCCATAAGGGAAAGAAATTTACCTTATAATTTTTAGACACTTAACCTTAAGTCATTGATCGTGATCAGGATCGATCGCCGATCATCGACTGTGGAAAAAGAAATTAGTGGCATGATCGAGTTATCCAGAAAAATTTTCTTTTATCGATCTGTAAGGATGTGATCCGGTTAGATTCAAATCCCTACCAGTTTGCTCATAAACTAGCCTAGCATTGATGAGCTGACAGGCTAGGAATGAGTGTTGATTGCCTGTCCCGAATTTATAATGAGGACGCATTTATGAAGAAAGTGGCAGTCATTCTGGCTGGTTGTGGGGTTTACGACGGCGCAGAGATCCATGAATCTGTTTTATCCCTGTTGGCCATTGAACAGGCGGGGGCTTCCTGGCATTGCTTCGCGCCGGATGTTGATCAACACCATGTGATTAATCACGCCGCGGGTGAGGAATCCGGTGAAACACGCAATGTTCTGGTAGAGGCGGCGCGCATTGCCCGCGGTGAAGTAACGCCACTCAGCGAACTTAATGTGAATGAGTTTGATGCCCTGTTGCTACCCGGCGGATTTGGCGTTGCTAAGAACCTGAGCACCTTTGCCACCAGCGACGAAGAAATGGAGATCGAGAAAGAAGTGCTGCGCGTGTGTAAGGCATTCGCCATCGCAGAAAAACCGGCGGGCTATGTCTGTATCTCTCCCGTCTTGATCCCGAAAGTGTATGGCCCCGGTGCGAAAGGGACTATCGGTAACGATCCGCAGACCGCAGCGGCTTTCAACGCCATGGGCGGTGAACACATTGATTGCCCAGTGGATGACTTCGTGCTGGATCAAAGCCGTCGCCTACTCTCAACACCGGCATACATGCTGGCAACCTCTGTCAGTCAGGCAAATGCGGGGATCGCTAAGCTGGTCAGTAAGCTGGTTGAACTGGCGTAGGGTTTAGCTAGGATAAAAAAGAAAAAAGCGACGCTTTTGAGCAAAAGCGTCGCCTGCATCAGGGTCAACTGCACAACGTAAGCAGTTTCATGCAAAAAACATATACTGGAAGCAATGTGAGCAATGTCGTGTGTCCGAAAGTAAGTTTCCCACTTGCCCTCGAACAAGACAAATAATAATCATTCTCATTACCATTTAGCAAGCAGTATTTTTGTTGTTTTTTACCTTCATGCCACAGGTGTGATTTTCTTCACAAAATGAAGGCGATATTGCCCCAATGCCTCTTTCTTCTCCAGATGTTCAATCTGGTAGTGGTTGTTAAGCAGCAAACACAGCATGCCTGCAAAGCAGTTCCGGGACTTCACTCTGAGACTGGTATAGCCATGTTTTGCCACCCAACGTTCCTGCGCATGTAACAGCGCCTGTGCAATACCGCGGCGGCGACCAGTTTTGGTCACGCCACCCAGCCAACTGTAAAAACATTCATCATCTAACTGATAGCCAACTTTGACACCGCAAAGCTCTCCGTCAATATCAGCAACCAATACCAATGAAGGCTTGTCACCGATACGTTTTTTTAGTGACTCGAGGGATTCCTGATGGGCAAATTCATCAATCTGGCTGAGCACGTTCACAGCTTCCGCCAGCGTGCCTTCTCGAATGATCATGGGATAGTCCTTGAAATGATTAGCGCCAAGACGCTCGTGTTTCGATTATAGCGCTTGAAGTTAAGACATAAAAAAAGCCGGTCTTTCGACCGGCTCTCTTTCCCTCAATATTCTGCGTTGATTTCGCTGTTAAACCAGTTTGGTTTCAACCGCTTCGTTCACACGGGTAATACGGCTGACAATATAGTTCAGCAGCACACCGTACATAGGAACGAACAAGCCAAGACTAATCACCAGTTTAAATGCGTAATCGACTAGCGCGATTTCCACCCAGTTCTCCGCCATAAAGGCATCCGGACTGTTGTAGAAAGCAATCGCAAAGAACGCCAGGGTATCAATCGCATTGCCAAACAGCGTTGAACAACTTGGTGCTACCCACCATTGCTTGGTTTGGCGCAGACGGTTGAAAACATGGATATCGAGGATTTGTCCCAGCAGATAAGCCATAAAGCTTGCTGCAGCGATACGCGCAACGAACAGATTAAACTCAGTCAGATGACCCAGCCCTTGATATTCGCCTTGGTAGAAAAGGACCGACAGCACATAGGAGATCAGTAACGACGGTACCATGACCGCGAAAATGATCCGGCGCGCAAGGCCCGCACCAAAGATGCGAACGGTTAGATCGGTTGCCAGAAAAATGAACGGGAAAGTAAACGCACCCCAAGTGGTGTGAAACCCGAAAACGGTAAATGGCAGCTGAACCAGGTAGTTACTGGATGCAATGATAACCAGGTGGAAAACCACCAGGAAAGAGAGGGCTTTGCGCTGTTGCGCGGGCGTAAAAGTGCTCATTGTGAACCTTTTTGTCATTGGGGGTGAGGGAACCCAAATTACCAACTCACCAGATTCTGTGATCTGGCTCCTAAGAAGGTGGCGAATTATACATCAATTCCAGCGAATGCCAACTGCTTCAAATTAGTCGGTTTCTAATGCGGCTTAGCCAAGCTGTTTCGACAGCCAGGTATTCAGAAAGGTAAGCTCTTCATCACCCTCTGCGCCCAGCCTTTCCAGCCAAACACTGGCGCTGTAATGTTCGGCACGCAGCATAAATGGCACGCCTTCAAAGTCGATAAGCCAGCTCAGTAAATCCGCGTCGGTTTGTTTTTCCGTGACCTTAGCGTCAATCAGTTGGCAAAACGCCATCAGATGTTGCTCGGCGTTATCAAAATCCAGCGCATCTGCAGCCAGCACCAACCGACCTGCTTCGCTGTCATGGTGGGAAAGACGGAAAGTAGGGTTATCCATAACTCGGCTCGTCGTCATTAAGGGTGATATGGTCTTCAATCACATCGAGGAATACGTTGCCGTATTTTTCGAGCTTGCGCTGACCGACACCGTTCACCGCCAGCAGCTCACCTTGTGAGGTTGGGATCATCTCTGCCATCTCAATCAAGGTGGCATCGTTGAAGACCACGTATGGTGGAATGTCTTCTTCATCCGCAATCGCTTTACGGAGCTTGCGAAGCTTGGCGAACAGTTTCTTGTCGTAGTTGCGCTTACCAAGCTTGTCAGCTTTGCTACGTGGCGACAGCCCTAATCTCGGTACTGCAAGCTCAAGAGAAATTTCCCCACGAAGCACCGGGCGCGCCTCTTCGGTCAATTGCAGCACAGAGCTTCTAGCGATGTTCTGCACAAGATAACCACGGTGGATAAGCTGACGGAAAATGCTGACCCAGTATTCATGGCTGAACGCTTTCCCCAGACCATAGGTGCTGAGCTTCTCGTGTCCGTATTCCTTGATACGCTGATTCTGCATCCCGCGCAGCACTTCGACCGTGTAGCCCACACCGAAGTTCTGGTTTACGCGGTACACACAGGACAGGGCTTTTTGCGCTTGCTCAGTACCATCAAACAGCGTCGGCGGGTCAAGGCAGATATCGCAGTTGCCGCAAGGCTTCTCGCGATACTCACCAAAGTAATTCAGCAGCACCAGACGGCGGCATGTCAGCGCTTCGGCAAACGCGCCCATGGCATTGAGCTTGTGGCTTTCCACCAGCTTTTGCGGACCATCCGGCTTTTCTTCCAAGCAGCGGTGCAGCCAGCCAATGTCTGACGGGTCATAGAGCATCACCGCTTCTGCTGGCAGGCCATCACGCCCGGCACGGCCGGTTTCCTGATAATAGGATTCGATATTGCGCGGGATGTCGTAGTGCACCACAAAACGCACATTGGGTTTGTTGATGCCCATGCCGAAAGCGACGGTCGCAACGACTATCTGTACATCGTCTCGCTGAAACGCTTCCTGCACCCAGGCGCGCTGCTCGTTCGTCATGCCTGCATGATAAGCTGCGGCGCGGATATTACTGCCAATCAGCTTTTCTGCCACCTGCTCGACACGTTTACGGCTGTTGCAGTAAACAATGCCGCTCTGACCGGACTGGGTTGCCAGAAACTGGGTCAATTGTGCCAGAGGCTTGTGCTTTTCCACCAAGGTGTAGCGGATATTCGGGCGGTCAAAACTACCAAGATAAATATGCGGGTCATTGAGGGCCAGACGCTGGCAGATATCCTGTCGCGTGGTGTCATCAGCCGTCGCAGTCAGCGCCATCACAGGCACATCGAGGAAATGCTGCTTCAGGCTGCCAAGTTGCGCGTATTCAGGGCGAAAATCGTGTCCCCACTGACTAATACAGTGCGCTTCATCGACCGCAATCAGGCCAAGGTTTACCGACTGCAGGCGCTCGATAAAATCACGCATCAGAATGCGCTCTGGCGATACGTACAACAGCTTGAGCGAGCCATTGCGCAGCGATTGCCACGTGGCCGATTGCTCGTCTGGATTCATCGAAGAGTTGAGACATGCTGCCTGCACGCCATTCGCCAGCAATTGGTCGACCTGATCTTTCATCAAGGAGATCAACGGCGAGATCACGACGGTGAGGCCATCGCGCACCAAGGCAGGAATTTGATAACAGAGGCTCTTGCCACCGCCTGTTGGCATGATCACCAATGAGTCACGCCCGCCAACTGCGGCATCAATGATTTCTTTCTGACCGTCGCGGTAACTGTGATAGCCGAACACTTCCTGCAGAACAGTTTCGTCGTGCGCCAGTGGTGGTGTCATTTCGGCCGAATCGGTAACGGTCATAGAGCCTCTCATCATTTAATAGCCGCTCATTCTAAACGCAGCGGAGCATGGATAAAAGGTCAACGACGACGAACTGTCAGTTCAATTTTTCTCAACAGAAAAGGTGTGCTTCAAAAAGGGAAGTCCATATACTGGCCAAAGCAGCAAAAACTTTTATATATGATGTGGATGCCAGGGTCTGTTGACCTTTGGTGATGATTTTTGCAGCAGTTTGTGGCGACTTTATGCAAGGCAGAGGCTTCGACGTGTAGTGGCCTACATGAGAAGCCGATAACGCAGGAGAAAGTCGCCACAAACGCTGCCCGAAGGGTTCTGCCATAAGCGTTTTATGCTTTGTTGAGGTGTATTTGCTTAGAATAACTAGGCGGCACACACCTCGCCGCGCCTAAAACGCTTATGACTAGAACAAAATTTAACCACCAAAGGTCAACAGACCCTAGTCATTCACCGGAAAAATCCACGTCAGACCCTTACTTTTCGCTGCATGCACCGCCATCAGGCGGTTTTTGCTCTTTAGCGTTTTTAGATGTAGAGATTTCGCAGTGAATGATGCGCAACAAACCCGCCGCGGCGTGATGCTGGCACTTGGCGCCTACACCATGTGGGGCGTCGCTCCGCTTTATTTTAAGGCTCTGACCGATGTGCCACCAATGGAAGTGTTGGTGCACCGCGTGATTTGGTCTTTCTTCTTCCTTGCCCTCATTCTTCATGCAAGCGGTGGGCTTGCGCGCGTCAAGTTGCTGCTGAAAGACAAAAAACGTCTTGGCCTTCTGACCATTACTGCCGTGGTGATTGCTGCTAACTGGCTGATTTTTATCTGGGCGGTAAAAAATGACCTGATGCTCGATGCCAGTCTCGGCTACTACATCAACCCGCTTATCAATGTGGTGCTTGGTATGGTCTTCCTTGGTGAGCGCTTTAGAAAGCTACAATGGGTTGCCGTAACCTTGGCATTTCTCGGCGTGGCCATTCAGGTCATCACCTTTGGCTCTCTGCCTTGGGTCGCACTGGTACTGGCGTGTAGTTTCGGCTGCTACGGCCTGCTGCGTAAGAAGATAAACGTCGATGCCGCAACCGGCCTTTTCATCGAAACTCTGGTGTTGATGCCTGTGTCGCTGATTTACCTGATGTTTATCGCCAGCAGCACCACCTCAGACATGATGCAAAACAGCTGGGGATTAAACCTCCTTCTTATCGCTGCCGGTGTAGTGACGACACTGCCACTGCTTTGCTTTAACGGCGCGGCGACGAAATTGCGTCTTTCAACCTTGGGCTTTTTCCAGTACATCGGCCCAACCATCATGTTCATGTTGGCCGTTGGCCTCTACAACGAACCGTTCACGACAGATAAAGCGACCACTTTTGCCTTTATCTGGACCGCGCTGGCAATCTTTACCTTTGATGCTGTCCGGAACCGAAGCAAGCAACGCAGCAAATAAGCTCTCAATACGGCACCGGCAGGTGCCGTTTTCCTTTACGCCCACCAAATCCTCTATCTTGCTGCCATAGCGGAAAAAATCAGCTTTTCTGCCTCGATAATCCGACACTCTTCTCTTCCTTTTGCGGACTATACTCAAAGTCCAACTCTTGGGCGTTAAAAGGAATTACAATGAAAAAGCACCCTACCCCTTTTCTTTCCGCACTGGCACTCAGCCTTGCACTCGCATTTCCTGCTGCCGCCACCACTCAGGGTGAAGCCGCTGACGCCGTTGCGCCGGAGCTTGCGACCGGTAGCGTGATGCGCAAGGCCGTGAAAGGTAAAGAGTGGATGGTGGCCTCTGCCAACCCACACGCCAGTAAAGCCGGTGAAGCCATGTTGCGTGCAGGCGGTAATGCTATTGACGCCATGGTGGCAGTACAAACTGTCCTCGGCTTGGTTGAGCCCCAGAGCTCAGGTATCGGTGGCGGTGCACTGCTGCTGTATTGGGATAGTGATGCGCAGGCGCTCACCACCTTTGATGGACGCGAAACCGCGCCAAAAGATGCGACACCTACCCTGTTCCAAAATGAAAATGGCGAGCCGCTGAAATTCTATGATGCTGTGGTCGGTGGACGCTCTGTGGGCACGCCGGGCACATTACGCCTGATGCACGATACCCACGCCAAATTTGGTAATCTTTCGTGGCGCGCCGTGCTGACGCCGGCCATTGAACTGGCAGAGAGTGGCTTTGAAGTCTCACCACGTTTGGCGGGCCTGATTGAAGGCGATGCCGAAAGACTGCGCCGCTACCCGTCAACCTATCAGTACTTCTTTGACGACAATGGTAATCCGCTCACTGTCGGTCACCGTCTGGTGAATCAGGAGTATGCCGATACTTTAAAACTGGTCGCTCAGGACATTGATAACTTCTACGAAGGTGAGATTGCCGCTGACATCGTGGCGACAGTGCAAAACGCCGCGGGCAACCCGGGCATTCTGAGCAAAGAAGATCTGGCAGATTACCGCATTGTGGAGCGCCAGCCTGTTTGTGCGCCTTACCACCAGTACCGTATTTGTGGCATGGGTCCACCAACATCCGGCGGTATTACAGTGGGGCAAATTCTGGGGGTACTCAGTCACTTCCCGATGAAGTCACTGGGTAAAGACAATCCGGAAAGCTGGCGCTTGATTGGGGATGCCTCTCGGATGGCGTTTGCAGACCGCGGTCGCTACATCGCCGACAGCGATTTTGTGCCGGTTCCAACCGAAGGCCTGCTGGCTCCGGAATACCTCAAAGCCCGCGCAGCGCTGATCCCAGCCGAAGGCGCAATGAAAGAAGTTAGCCCAGGTGAGCCCAAGTTCAGTCACGCCAGCGTTGCGCCAAAACTTGCCGATGACGAGTCTATTGAGTTGCCTTCCACCAGCCATTTCTCGATTGTCGATAAAGATGGCAACATCGTATCCATCACCACCACCATCGAGAACGGGTTTGGCTCACGCCTGATGACACGAGGCTTCTTGCTCAACAACGAGCTCACAGATTTCTCATTCAAAACCCACGCTAACGGGTATCCGATTGCTAACCGTGTTGAACCGGGCAAACGCCCCCGCTCATCCATGTCGCCAACTATCGTGATGCGCGATGGCAAGCCATACATGGCCGTTGGCTCACCGGGCGGCAGCCGCATCATCGGCTACGTGGCGAAAACCTTGGTCGCGCACCTTGATTGGGGACTCGACATCCAATCTGCCATCGACCTGCCTCACCTTGTAAACCGTTTTGGCACCTACGATCTTGAAGCCGGGACGGATGCAGAAAGTTTCAAGCCAGCGCTTGAAGCAATGGGATATGAAGTCAATATTCGTGACTTAACCTCGGGTATACACGGTATTGTTATCGATAGCGGCACCTTGGTAGGCGGAGCTGACCCAAGGCGCGAAGGTTTAGTTGTGGCGGAATAACGCCAGGAGCAAAAGAATGTTGCGTAAAGTGAATATGATTGCGCTGTGCACCCTACTGGGTGCAGCGAGTATCCCGGCGCAGGCAACCGATTTGGATAGCCTGCTTGGCAGTGCAGAGAAACAAGCGTCTAACCTGCTGGAAGGCGTGAGCAGCGAAACAGCCAGCAACCCGCTGACTGAACTGCTTTCCACTGATCTCGGTGTTGACGACAAGCAAGCTGCAGGTGGTGCGGGTGCACTGCTGGCAATGGCTTACGAAACACTGGGTGAAAGCCAAAGCAGCGAACTGCTGAAAATGGTACCGGGTATGGATTCACTGACCAGCATGATCCCGGGTGATTTAGGCAGCAATCTGTCGAACATGGAGTCAGTAGACAAAGTGTTCAACATGCTAGGAATGGACTCAGGTATGGTGCAGAAATTCGCACCTGTGATCTTGAAGCACCTGACAGGCGCTGGCGCGAGTGAATCACTCATCAGCGATCTGGCTAGTGCCTGGGGCACTCCAGCTTAATCCAACATATCGACACGCCAAAAAACAAAAGGGTGGCTCAAAGCCACCCTTTCTTTTTTAAAAAACGAATTACATTGCTTCAAGCTTGGCGTATTGGGTCACCAACCATTTGATGCCTTCCCCGTTAAACGCCACCTGCACACGGCTCTGCTGACCACTGCCTTCAAAGTTGATGATGGTGCCTTCACCGAATTTCGGGTGCTGCACACGCTGACCAAGCGAGAATCCGGTCTGGTTAAAGTTCTCTTGGGTCTGGGTTTGCGAGAAACGCCCCGTTGCTGCAGCAGGACGAGACACTTTCGCGCGCATTCGCACTTCTTCGAGGCAATCTTCCGGCAGTTCGCGGATAAATCGTGACGCTTTGTGGAACATGTCTTTGCCATAAACTCGGCGCATTTCCGCGTGAGTGATGTAGAGCTTTTTCATCGCACGAGTCATGCCGACATAACAAAGGCGGCGCTCTTCTTCCAAACGTCCGGCTTCTTCTGCCGACATCTGGCTTGGGAACATGCCTTCTTCCACACCTACCATGAACACCATGGGGAATTCAAGGCCTTTGGCACTGTGCAATGTCATTAGCTGTGCCGCATCGTCAAACTCATCAGCCTGACCTTCACCGGCTTCAAGCGCGGCATGAGAAAGGAACGCCGACAGTGGCGACATTTCTTCCTGCACCTCTTCCGGCACTTCAAACTGACGAGTAGCGGTGACCAGTTCTTCAAGGTTATCAATACGTGCCTGCGCTTTTTCACCTTTCTCCGCTTCGTACATAGCGCGAAGGCCGGAGTGCTGAATCACGTAGTCCGTTTGCTGGAATAGCGCCATTTCACGGGTGTCGTCTTCCAGTGCATTCACCAGCTCGACAAAACGGCGCAGTGAGTTTGCAGCGCGGCCTGCCAGCACCTGTTCTTCAAGCAGCTGGTTACTTGCTTCCCACATGGTTGCACCACGGTCGCGCGCAGCAAGACGGATGGTTTCTAGCGTGCGATCACCAAGGCCACGCGCTGGCGTATTCACCACGCGCTCAAAAGCCGCGTCATCAAAACGGTTACCAATCATGCGAAGGTACGCCAGCGCATCTTTGATTTCCTGACGTTCGAAGAATCGCATACCACCATAAATGCGGTACGGCAGACCCGCCTGGATCAAGGCCTCTTCAAGCACACGGGATTGGGCGTTGTTTCGGTATAAAATCGCCGTGTCATTCAGCGCGCCGCCTTCGTCCTGCCAGGCTTTGATTTTGCCCACTACGAAGCGGGCTTCATCCAACTCGTTAAACGCACTGTATACAGAAATTAATTCACCTTCCTGACCTTCCGTCCACAGGCTCTTACCCATGCGTTCGGCGTTGTTTTCAATCAGGTGGTTAGACGCTTTCAGGATGTTGCCAGTCGAGCGGTAATTCTGCTCAAGACGGATGGTTTCAGCGCCAGGGAAGTCCTGCAGGAAGCGGGAGATGTTCTCGATTTTCGCGCCGCGCCAACCGTAGATGGACTGATCATCATCACCTACGATCATCACTTTGGCACTGTTGCCCGCCATCATACGCAGCCAGGCATATTGGATGTTGTTGGTATCCTGGAACTCGTCCACCAGAATATGCTGGAAACGCGCTTGATAGTGCTCACGGATATGCTCTTTATCACGCAGCAGCTCGTGGCAACGCAGCAGCAATTCCGCAAAATCCACCAGGCCTGCACGGTCACACGCTTCCTGATAAGCAGCGTAAACACGCAGCCAGGTTTTCTCTACCGGATCAAACTGGGCATCGATGTGATGCGGACGCAGGCCTTCGTCTTTCTTGGCGTTGATATACCAAGACGCTTGACGCGCAGGCCAATGTTTTTCATCCAGATTCTGCGCTTTGATCAGGCGGCGAAGCAGACGCTGTTGATCGTCTGAGTCCAGGATCTGAAAGTCCTGCGGCAGGTTTGCATCCAGATGGTGGGCGCGGAGAATACGGTGACACAAACCGTGGAAAGTGCCGCACCAAAGACCGGAGGCCGTCCCATGCATTAACTGCTCAATACGCCCGCGCATTTCTGCGGCGGCTTTGTTGGTAAAGGTTACCGCCATCACCGAAAACGGCGAGGCATACTCAACCTGCATTAACCAGGCAATACGATGAACCAGCACACGTGTTTTACCACTTCCTGCGCCCGCCAGAACCAGATAGTTGCCAAGCTGAGCAGCCACTGCCTCGCGTTGTTTGTCATTCAGACCGTCAATCAGGTGGGATACGTCCATCGTTCATTCACTGGTTATTTATACACTGGTTGAGGATTATACCCATAAACCGTCGTGAGTTGCAGGTCTCCTTATCGCACTGCGCTTGTTTTTGAATCTGTAACGGCTTCTGCCTCTTTCTGACTTCATGAATCGCTTTAACGTCTACCGTTTCAAGACAAAAAAACACCTGAAAATTAAAATAATAAAATCATACACATAGCGATAATTTTGTTTATTTGAAGAAAAATAAGCTTAAAAAATAACCGTAATAACGAAAGTTTTTATGCCAGAGACCTATCCTTTTGGAAGAGCACTGAATAACCAACAGTGCCATCAGGGACTACCTGAATAACCTATTGATTATCTTGATGACAAAAGTCTGTAAAGAGAGGAACCATCATGAAAAAGACCAATTTTGCTGTCGCTGCTGCTGTTACCAGTCTTCTTGCTGTAGGTGCTACTACCCTGACAGCTGCTCCCGCTCAAGCAGCAGAAAAAGAAAAATGCTACGGCGTGGTGAAAGCCGGTAAAAACGACTGTGCAACGAACAACAGCTCTTGTGCAGGCACCTCAACCAAAGATGCACAAACCGACGCATTCGTCGTTGTTCCAAAAGGTCTGTGTGAGCGTCTGGTTGGCGGTTCAACCACTTCGTCTTAATTGGCACTAAAGGGTTCAGGTATGGAAAAGGTATCTCCTTGGGTGGGCGTTGGACTGAGACAGCCACACCACGATCACTTTCTTAATCATTCCCCGGATATCGGATGGTTAGAAGTACACAGTGAGAACTTTTTCCTGCCGCACTCAAAAGCCTTTGAGGCGCTGCACACCCTGCGGCGCCACTATGACGTCAGTTGCCACGGTGTGGGTTTGTCACTGGGATCTGTCGATCCGGTGAATAAACACCACCTTGGCAAGCTGAAACAACTGGTCGACACCATCGACCCCCTCTTTGTTTCCGACCACTTAAGCTGGAGCTCGGTTGACAGCGAGTACTTCAATGACCTGCTGCCTCTGCCCTACACAGAAGAAGCACTGGAGGTGTTTTGCCGTAATGTCGACGAGACGCAAGATTACCTGAGCCGCCAGATGTTGGTCGAAAACCCATCGAGCTACTTAAGCTTCAGTCACTCCACCATTCCTGAGTGGGAGTTTCTCGCCGAAGTGGCGAGGCGCACTGGCTGTGGTTTATTACTCGATCTGAATAACATTCATGTCAGCGCCTTCAATCATGGCTTTGATACCGACACTTACCTCGCGGCAATTAATCCTGAGTGGGTACAGGAAATTCATCTGGCTGGCTTTACCGTGAAGCAGTTGGACGAAGGGGAAATCTGGATTGATACCCACAGCCAACCCGTGTCTGAGCCTGTGTGGTCGCTGTATGAAAAGTGGATTGCCGAGCATGGCGCGCGCCATACCTTGATTGAATGGGATCGCGATATCCCCACGCCGGACGTTTTACTCGGTGAAGCGGCAAAAGCCGATCGCATCGTCAAAGCCCTCACGCCATCCGTGAAGGAGGCATCATGAGCGCCCCCAGCCTTGCTTCGCTGCAGCATCAATTTCGCGATGCCCTGCATTATGAGTCGCACGATTTACCTGTTGCAGAAGGCGTGACAGAGCCTGAGGCGCTGATACAGGTTTACCGCAACAACTTTGTGATGACCCTGACTGAATGCCTCGAGAACATTTACCCCGTCGCCAATGCTCTGGTGGGTGAAGAGTGCTTTCAGGCCATTGCCCGTCACCACGTACTTGGCACCACCATGGATAACGCCTGCGCCGATCGATATGGCGCCGGGTTTGCTGACACCATTCGCGCGCTGCCCAACATCATCGAAGCCGTGCCGTATCTGGCAGATATCGCTGAGATTGAATGGCATATCCAATGCGTGAACAGAGCGCCATTGCCAGAGGCTTTTCCGGTCGAGGCCTTGTCAGAAGTAACACCGGAAGATTTTCCGCGTATTCAGCTGACGGCTTCTCCCGCATCCGCCGTGATGAAAAGTGACTTTGCTGTCGCCACGCTCTGGCAAGCGGTCAGCAATCAGGATGAGGAGGCATTGAATCAGCTGGATTTGATGCGTCCTGAAGCCCTGCTGGTGCAGAAAGATAACGAAGGGATCAGTGTCACCACTATCAGCGATGAAGAAGCCTCGCTGATCCTCGCTTGTAAAGATTTCGCGTTTGGGGAGATTGACCCCGAGCTTTTGCCTCACATTTCCGGTGCCATGCTACGCGGTGTTTTCAGCAGCTTTGCACTGGCCAGTGATTAACAAGAAAAAGGAAATCGCACATGTTCGCTGTGATCAATAAAATCGACGACTTGATGGAATCTGCGCTGAAGCCTTTGATTCCGGTTCTTCTGCTGGTTAGCCGCCTCTGGGTAGCCTGGGTATTTTTCAAATCCGGTCAAACCAAAGTTGCCAGCTGGGACAGTACCCTGTTCCTGTTTGAATACGAATATCAGGTACCGCTTCTTCCTTGGGAAATGGCGGCCTACCTCGGCACGGCAGCGGAACTCATTTTGCCTATCTTCCTGGCACTTGGTCTTCTCACCCGCCCAGCGGCTTTTGCCCTGTTTGCCTTCAACATTGTTGCCGTGGTGTCTTATCCGGCGCTGTGGCCAAAAGGCTTTTTCGACCACCAGATGTGGGGCGTGATGCTACTTGTCACTATGATTTGGGGTCCTGGCATGGCAGCAGTCGATAACTGGTTGAAGAATCGTAGCTAGTCAAGTAAGAGCAAATCGGAAAGATCGGAAATTTCCACATCCGGCAGTAACGAAGCGCGCCGCTGCAATGTCAGCGGCGTTTTTGTGTCGTTAAACCAACACGCTTTAAAGCCGGCCAGTTTTGCCCCGCGCACATCGGCTTTGAGGTGATCGCCAACATGGAGAATGGTGTCTGCGGGAATATTCAGGATGGATTGCGCCTTGGTAAACAGTGCGCCGTCAGGTTTCGCTGCACCGTCCGGCCCTGCCTGAAGCACCTGCTTGAATAGCGGCGTCAGGCCCAGCTTGTCACAATCAACATTCCCGTTGGTGATCGCCACCATTGGATAGCGCTCAGCCAATTCACTCATGATCTGCATCGCGTCTTCCGGAACCGTAAAATTACTGCGCTCATGAAGGAAAAACGCTACACCATCATCAGCCAGAGATTTGGCGTTAGCCTCACTCAGGCCACAGCGTAAAGCCGCTAAGGTAAGTTGGGCTCGACGGATTTCAGTGACAAAACCCACCAGCGAGGCATCATCTGCAATCACTTCTGCGCGCATCACCTGCCACTGCGGCCAGTCAAAATTAGTCATCGCCGGGCAGCGCGCTTCCAGCCAATCCAGCAACATTTGCTCTGCACGGATAATCACCACCCGGTTGTCATACAGGGTGTCATCCAAATCAAAGGTCATGGCAGAGATAGGTTGCCAGCGGCGATAGAACTTCATGCGCGCTCCTTGCAGTGAGTAGTGCGGTTAGTCGTCGTTTTTACGCTTACGCGCCCTGGGATGCGCGGCGTCGTACACTTTAGCCAAGTGCTGGAAATCGAGGTGGGTATAAACCTGAGTGGTGGAGAGATCTGCATGACCCAGAAGCTCCTGCACCGCCCTCAAATCACCGGAAGATTCCAACATGTGGGTAGCAAAACTATGACGCAATTTGTGAGGATTGATATGGCTGCTGACCGCCTGTTTCTGTCCCCATTCCGCCATACGCTTTTGTACGCTGCGCGGAGAGATACGGTTTCCCAGTTTCGACAGGAAAAGGGCATCTTCCGGCCCTTTAAGCAGTTGGTTACGCACTTTCAGCCAGTTGAACAGCCACTCTTTCGCCATACCGGTAAAAGGCACAACTCGCTCTTTGTCGCCTTTACCGATCACACGCAGGTCGCCCTTTCGCATCGCCACATCGCGAACGTTGAGGCCAATCAGCTCAGACAGACGAAGTCCTGCGCCGTACATCAGCTCCATCATGGCGCGATCGCGCACGGCTAATGGATCGTCGGCATCCACCGACAGCAACTGATTCACTTCATCGACATCAAGGTTTTTTGGCAGCGTGCGACCTTGCTTGGGCGCTGCGACGCCTTTCGCGGGATTCGCCGCCAGTGCGCCGTCTGACACCATAAAATCAAAGAAGCTGCGAAGGGCAGACAGGCGAAGCGCAATACTGCCCGCTTTCAGACGTTCGCGCTTGGCTTGGGCTGCAATCTGGCGCACCCATGCGGCATCGACATCCTGCCATTTGGTCACGCCTGCCCCCACCAGAAACTCAGCACTGGCGGTCAGTTGTTGGCGGTAATTGTTTTCGGTGTGGCGGCTTAAGCCCCGCTCGCGGATCATGTAATCAAAGAATCGCGCCAGCGGTTTTTCGATGCTGGCAGGCAAACTCATTCGTTCGCCTGCCACTTAGTGAGGAGGATGGCGATGTGCTCGGCAATTTGTTCGACGAACAGAGTATCCATGCTTGGCTGGAAGTGACCGCCATCTTGGCTGGCAAAAGTCAGAAAGCCCAGTTCTTTGCCTTTAAACACAGGAACCAACGCATAAGAGCCAAGCTCAGGTGCCTGAGTGACGAACTGGTCGCCGTCGACTTTGCGCAATCTGCCCAGATAGATTCGCTGGCCACAGAAATGCGCCGCTTTAACCGCATCCACACTCTTGCGGTTTAACTGGTGGTGTCCACCGTCATAGAGACGAAGGCTCACCACCAGGTGCAGTGAGTTGGCAAGTTCCAGCAAGGCTTTATGAATATCATCTTCACTTTCTGCCGCAAACAACGCCTTATGCGCGTGGGAGAAAGCACGAAACAGGTTTTCATTGCCTGCCGCGATACTCATCAGTTGGGTAATGTCTTCTTCAAGCTCGGCCACACGCTCACGCAAACGGCCAAGTTGGATTTCGACCAGAGATACCGCACCACGCTCAGTATGAGGCACTCTTAATTGCGCCGCCAGTTGAGGTTGGCGGTGGAAGAAGTCTGGATTGTCTTTCAGAAAAGCGGCCACGGCTTCTTCGGTCAATGCCTCAGCCAGTGGCCCTTCGAGCTTGGAAAGCTCCGTCATACTGTTATCTGTCCATCGTATACGTGTGAAGCCGGACCCGTCATGTAGAGCGGATGCCCTACGCCTTTCCAGCGGATTTTCAGATCGCCGCCCGGCAACTGCACTTTCACCGACTCATCAAGCAAACCCTGCAAAATGCCCACAGCGACTGCTGCACAAGCACCGCTGCCACACGCCTGGGTTTCGCCCGCACCGCGCTCGTAAACGCGAAGACGGATTTCATTGCGCGATACCACCTGCATAAAGCCAGCATTAACACGCTCAGGGAAACGCTCGTGGGATTCCACCAACGGACCCAGGCCTTCCACGTCATAGGTATCGATGTCATCGACCACAGTGACGCAATGCGGATTGCCCATACTGACCGCGCCCACAAACAGGGTTTTATCTTCTACACGTAAAATATAGGTTTTTTCTTCAGCATTTGCGCGGAAGGGGATTTTAGACGGTGCCCAGATAGGCTCACCCATGTTGGCAGTAACCAGCTCGTCACTGTCCATCTTGAGTATCATCTTGCCGCCTTTGGTGCTGACCTGAATTTGGTTTTTGTTGGTCAGCCCTTTCATTCGCACAAAACGGGCAAAGCAGCGCGCACCATTGCCGCACTGCTCCACTTCGCTGCTGTCAGCATTAAATATCCGGTAATGGAAATCACTTTCCGGATCATACGGTGGCTCAACCACCAACAGCTGATCAAACCCCACGCCGGTATTTCTGTCCGCCAGACGGCGGATCATATCCGGAGAGAAGTATGCATTTTGCGTCACGCAATCAACGACCATAAAGTCGTTGCCGAGACCATGCATTTTGGAAAATTGTATCTGCATCCGGATCCTTTTACTCAGGCAGTACCTGTTCTAACTCCCACAGTGATGCCAGCGGCTCACGCTGACGCACCAGGTGGGATTGGTCGCCATCTACCATCACTTCTGCTGCGCGGCAGCGGGTGTTGTAGTTAGACGACATCACAAAGCCATAAGCACCAGATGAACGCACCGCCAGCAGGTCGCCCGCTTCAAGCGCCAGCGCGCGGTCTTTACCAAGGTAATCGCCGGTTTCGCACACAGGCCCAACCAAATCATAAGTTTTGGCTTCACCCTGGCGTGGCTGTACAGGAACAATATCCTGCCAAGCTTGGTAAAGCGCTGGACGCAGTAAGTCGTTCATCGCCGCATCAATGATGGCGAAATTCTTTTCTTCGTTGTGCTTGAGGAACTCAACCTTGGTCAGCAGCACACCGGCATTGGCGGCTATCGCACGGCCCGGCTCAAACACCAGCTCGATATCCTGATGGTTCGACAAACGGTCAAGCAAGGCTTTCGCATAGTCAGACGGCTCTGGCGGTTTCTCATCGCTGTAAGTCACGCCGAGACCACCACCTACATCAAGGTGATCGATAGAGATGCCATCCTGTCCCAGCGCATCAATCAGCGCCAGCAGGCGATCGGTCGACTCGATAAACGGAGCCAGCTCTGTCAGCTGTGAACCAATGTGACAGTCAATACCATGCACAGAAAGGTGTGGCAGGCTGTTCGCGTATTGGTAAACCTCACGGGCTCTGTCAAACGCGATGCCGAATTTGTTTTCTTTCAGACCGGTAGAAATATACGGGTGGGTTTTGGCATCCACGTCCGGGTTGATACGCAGGCTGATTGGCGCCACTTTACCCAGCTCGCCCGCCACTTTGTTCAAGCGGTCCAGCTCGGCTTCTGATTCGACGTTGAAGCATTTAATACCGAGCTCCAGCGCACGCGCCATCTCCGGTTCGGTTTTACCTACGCCAGAGAACACCACTTTTTTCGGATCGCCGCCAGCCGCTAATACGCGCTCCAGTTCACCCTGTGAAACGATGTCAAAACCTGAGCCCAGACGCGCCAATACATTCAGTACGCCAAGGTTACTGTTTGCCTTCACGGCATAACAAATCAGGTGCGGATGGTCACCCACGGCTTTATCAAACGCATGCCAGTGACGCTCCAGCGTCGCACGCGAGTAAACGTAAAGCGGTGTGCCGTATTGCTCTGCAAGCTGCGCCAGTGGCAGATTTTCTGCCCACAGTTGCCCGTCATCCTGATAATTGAAGTAGTCCAACGTTGTCCTTCCCTGTCCAAAGTTTTATGGCTGAGTGGATTCCTGAGTATCCTGCGGCGTTTCCGGATTTGCCTGCTCATTTTGCGCAGGTGCATCTTCTGGAAAGTAGAGAGGTCCTTGCTGACCGCATGCCGAAATCAGGGCTACTGTTGCCAGCGCGGCAAGTTTCAGGGTTAATCGCATCATTTCTGCCAGTGATCTAAAAGTTAATGCCCTCTATAATCGCATCAACGCACTGAAAAGCAATAGGACGACTGAGAATGAACACAAGCCAATACCATGAACTGGTTGACGAGCAATGGATGGCGATTGAAGACGGCATCGACGAGAGTGGCGCGGATATCGATTACGAAACGAATGGTAATGTTCTGACACTGGATTTTGAAGACCGCAGCCAGATCATCATCAACCGTCAGGAACCGATGAAAGAGATCTGGTTGGCATCACGCTCAGGCGGCTTCCATTTCAGCTACCAGGAAGGCCAATGGCTGTGCAGCAAGAGTGGCATGGAATTTATGGATATGGTGAAGCAAGAATGTTCCAAACACGCTGGCGAGAGTGTGGACTGGTAACAAGCTGCTTGATTTAAAGTGTATTGAGAGGGGCTGACAGCATGTGTTGTCAGCCTTTTTTCTGAAATCGGGATTGATCAGCGGGACGCGTATTGGGCGGCGTCAGTATTCGCATCAGCACGTTGCCACTGACGCTCACTCTTGTAGGGGATGACCTGCGCACGACCATCAGCTTGATGGATGATGTCGTAGAACTGTGGCAGGTTGAAATTCACACCTTTACCGGCAAAGTTAGCGGTTTCCTGCGAAGAGGTATAGAAGCGGTTTACGCCCTGCACCATCTCTTCTTTGTCACCGCTGCACTGGCGGTACACTTCCACGCGGTTGTTTTCATCCAGCACATAGATATGGAACCCATCATCGCAATCTTCAAAGAAGAACTGGATAAGACCTTCACTGGCGTAAGCATCGACCACTTCCGGCGGATGGATATCAGCGTCTTTGTCCAATACCACAACCGGTGAACCGTGAACCTTATTGGTCGAAATCGAACGGTAGAACTCGACGGAGTTTTCCAGCTTCTGCACTGACACACCGCGGCGCTCGAAGAACAGGCCGAAGGTTTGGTCTGCCACACGAATCGCTTTAAAGCGGCGGCGTTTTTCCTGATCGACCGGTTTCAGGCGCATGTCGATACACTCTGCCACCAGTTGGTAAACCAGGTTACGAATCAAACCACGCATCTTGCCCGCATAACAGAACACATCCACTGACTCAGGTGGAATGGCATCCTGGTGCATCTTACCCAACAGAGTTTTCAGTACGTCGAGAATCGCGTTCTCACCCTTGAAGTTCAGGGTACGCACTTCGTTCCAGCTGTTGCGGTAAACCAAATCGACACTACCAACCAAACACTGCTGCTCAGCGCCGTAGCTGAAAATGTCTGTGTTTTTGAAATCAAAACGCACCGCAGGCTGTTTAAGCTCTGTGGTCGGGTCGTTTTCAAGGTTGATGAACAGCGCCAGTTTACGTACTTCACAAGGGCTCGACAGCGCCTGCAGAGAAGGCTGCGGACGACGTACCGAGAAGGTGTTTCGAAGGTCACTGACCAATTGGTAAAGCTTGTCGATGTCGACATTGCTGTTACGTGCCACTGAATGCAGGCGGCTGGATTCGGTCAACAGACCATTGAAATACGCCCACGCCACCAGCTTTGACAGGTAACGGTTATGTTCGAGCGGCGAGCGGCCGATAATTTCGACAGGCTTCAATGATTGCTTGTAAAGATACCAACCCGGCGGGTTACTGCGCCCTTCTGGCACCTGAATAAAGCTCAGGTCCGCTTCATGCAAGTCCGGTGACAGTTGCGGGTTAAGCAGGGTCACTTTGCCCGGCAATACCTCAAACGCAGCATAAAGCTTACGTGCCAGAATACTGATGTCTTCAGGGCTAATTGCAGAAGTGATGTCATTGCGGCGCGCGAAACGGATAAGGTTTCGGTAGCTCAACATCAAAGCTTCAAGCAGCTCGTTGTGCGCTTCTTTAACCTCCTCCACTTTCCAGTTACGGCGATTGTCCAGACGCGCGATGTCTTCCTGCGTCCAGCCCCATTCACGGGTCAGGATACACAGCACTTCACGGCGCCATGGCACAGAGCCAGGGCCTGGTTCGCGGGTCAGCTTCTCGTGGGTTTTGAGGTAAAAGCAACGGCGCACCAGATCAAGACGGCGGTGGTCATCGATGCGCTCAAGATAGCGGGTGACCTTCTCCAGCATCAGGTAATACGCGTCAGACTGGTAAACGTCCAACATGCCAGAGAAGAAACGGCGTTTGCCGTCAACGCTCAGAAGCTGGGTTCCTGGGTACTCCCAAGAATAAGCTTCAAGCAAAATCGCTTTCAGTACCGACTTATAAGGCGAATCGATACTTTTATACAGTTGCCAGAGACTGGAGCCGAAGTACTCTTCCGCCGGGATGGATGGCAAACCGCCAAAGTCCACCCAGTCTTCGCGTTTTATCGCGCCACTGGCAATCATCTCTCCAACGTAATCTTCGTAGCAACCTTCCATCTCCGGTGGCACCAAATACCAAAGCAGATGTTGGCCGGCGAGATGTACGGCGGAGCGGTAGAATTCATCGAGCAGCAGGTAGTGCTGAGTAGAGCCACAGTTTTCCGTGGTCATCGCCTGTGCCATGTTCTGGCGGAAGCGCTGCTCGCAAATTACAAAGAAGTTCACTTCCACACCCTGAGACATCGCCCAGTCGGAAATCAGTGAACATTTGGCGTCCAGCATGTCACGTTCGTCGTGCGCCACCCAATCCTGCACACAGACCCAGATATCCAGGTCACTGGTGAGGCTTTGACCCATTGACGCGGTACTGCCCATCGAGAACAGGCCTTTAATAGGATGCTCTTGGGAAAATGGCTTAACCGGTGATGGGGTATTCAGTGCGAGGGCGCAATCGTTGACGAAGTCTTGCTGAACGTCTGAAAGGGAGAAATTGCAGATACCATGGACGACGCTACGTTCGAGGTAGCCAGGGACAGCAGGATGATTAAAGTGCAGCAAGGCAGGCAATACGTTAAAGACATTAACGGCCTGAGAGTGCATAGCGCTTCGTGCGCGCTCCAACCTAACGTGGTTGAAGGCATTAAGACGCTCTAATTGCTGATCAACATAGTTTTGCAAGATAAACATCCAAAGTTGCCGACATCCTAGTCAACGTAACGGGAGCTGAATCTAAAAGACTTCAGTGCCCATGGATAAAAACGTGATCAATCTAACAGTTTTTCTTTGGAGCGTAAAGCGAGCAATGACTCATCATTTCTGCTTCACTTTGCTCACTATATGACCAAAACTGTGAGAGAGACAACGCTTTATCTCAAATTTGATTCGAAATAAGGTGAACCACGTTGGGTTTTACCCCTGTGAATCGCCCCAAAAACATGATCCATATCACATCATCATAGCCGAAGCCGCGTGAATTCGCACCTTTTTATCACCGCTATCACCTTAAGTTCTCAAGGAATAACAAGGGGTGGTACGATTAGCGTAAGCAAATCAAATGGACGCAACTATGACTTCAACACCCATCCGCATCGCCACCCGCCAGAGCCCACTTGCCCTGTGGCAGGCTGAATTTGTCAAAGCCGCTCTGGAAGAAACCCACCCGGGTTTGGTTGTGGAGCTGGTTCCTATGGTGACCAAAGGCGACATCATTCTCGACACTCCACTGGCCAAAGTTGGCGGCAAAGGATTGTTCGTGAAAGAGCTGGAGCAAGCAATGTTGGATGGTCGTGCAGACATTGCGGTCCATTCCATGAAAGACGTGCCTGTAGAGTTTCCTGAAGGGCTCGGGCTGGTCACTATCTGTGAGCGTGAAGACCCTCGTGACGCCTTTGTTTCCAACAATTATGCAAGTATCGATGCACTGCCAGAAGGTGCGGTTGTCGGTACATCAAGCCTTCGCCGCCAATGTCAGGTTCGTGCCAAGCGCCCTGATTTGGTGGTGAAAGATCTGCGCGGCAACGTCGGCACCCGTCTGGGTAAGCTCGATAACGGTGAATACGACGCCATTATTCTTGCATCGGCAGGTCTGAAACGTCTCAATCTTCACGACCGTATCCGCAATGAAATTGAACCGGAAGAAATTCTGCCAGCGGTTGGCCAAGGCGCAGTTGGTATTGAGTGCCGTGTGGATGATGAACGCGTCCGTGCGCTGCTGGAACCATTGGCCGATGCCAACACCACTTACCGCGTGCTGTGTGAGCGTGCGATGAACAACCGCCTGATGGGCGGGTGTCAGGTACCGATTGGCAGCTACGCAGAAATCCACGGCGACCAAATCCATCTGCGCGCACTGGTAGGCGAGCCGGATGGCAGCAAAATCGTCAGCGGTGAAGTGACGGGCCCACTTGAAAAAGCGGAAGAGCTGGGAACTGGCCTTGCTGAACAGCTGCTTGAAGATGGTGCGCGCGTGATTCTGGAAAAACTGTATCAGGACGAAGTATGATCGTACTGGTGGTGCGCCCCGCACCTGCCTGCTATGAACTTGCTGAAACGCTGAACCAATCAGGAATAAAGGCGCTTCCCGCGCCTTTATTGTCTTTTTCCGCTGGAAACGATCTTGCCTCTCTGACTCAATGCCTTAATACACTCCCTCCACACAGCGTTGTCGTGGCAGTGAGTCCCCGCGCGATTGAATACGCCCATCAACAACTTCAGGACGAAAACGCCACCTGGCGTGACGATCTGCATTATGTGGCAGTCGGAGAAAAAACAGCACAAGTCTGGAAAGCCAAAAGCGGTGTGGATGCGATTCAGCCATCGACAGAAGACAGCGAAGGCATGGTGTCCTTGTCTGTTTTCGAAAAGCCGGAAAGTCTTCAGGTCGTGATCTTGCGTGGCAACGGCGGACGGGCACTTTTGGGCGATACCCTGACAAATCACGGCGCCAAGGTGCGCTATTTTGAAGCCTATCAACGACATTGGACCAGTGAGTCCCTATCATCACTGGCTATGCAATGGCGGGCGGAAAATGTCGATACCTTGGTCATCACCAGTGGCGAACAACTTTCGCTTTTGTGCCAGACAATCTCAGAGTGTGACCAGCAATGGTTACGAGAATGCCATATACTGGTGCCAAGCAAACGGATTTACAATCAAGCAATTGGCCTTGGTTTTAATGCAATCAGCTGCGTAAACAGCGCCTCCAATCACGCCCTGTTTCACGCGTTAAACGAGATGATTAACTCGGGACATTCGGATGACAGACAACAATAAGACTTCAGGCACGGATAAAGACACGTCGGCGCCAGCATCCCCTACCGGCAAGGAAACGCCATCGTCTTCCAAGCAAAGCGGTAAGCCTTCTGCGACCGACAAATCCGCTGCCAAGTCCACGCCTGCTGATACGCCGGCCAGTGACAAAAACGCGGCAACGCCGCCCCCTGCCACCCAAGAGAAAAAAGGTGGCAACAAACTTTCTGTGGTTGCCATTGTGTTGGTGATTGCCCTCGGCGGCGGCCTGTACTATCACGGCCACCAGCAAAGCCAACAGCTCACAGCCAACATCTCTGCATTGACGGATGAAATTAGCTCACTGAAATCGGCGCTGGCTGACAGCGAAAAGCAAAGCCAGGAAGCCGTGAAAAAAGCCGTGCAGGATACTCAAGTGCTGATTGAACAGCAGGACACCACCATTCAGAGCCTGCAATCAGCGCTGGCTGATGTGAAAGGCCGTCGTCCCAATGACTGGCTGTTAGCAGAAGCGGATTACCTGGTGAATCAGGCCGCACGTAAGCTTTGGCTGGAACACGATGTACTGACAGCCACCACACTGATGCAAAATGCCGATCAGCGCATTGCTGAGCTTAATGACCCGTCGCTGACACCTGTTCGTCAGGCGATGGCAAAAGACATCCAGCAATTGAAAGCCGTGAAGCGCATTGACCGCGACGGTATCGTGCTTCGCCTGAACTCGCTTCAACAGGAAGTCGACAAACTGCCGCTGGCTAACGCCATCATGCCAGAAGCAGAGGAAGTGGCGCCGCAGCAGGTTTCTGGCAATGTCGACGACTGGCAGCAAAACCTGAAAGCCTCTTTCAGTGATTTCGTCGGTCAGTTCATCACCTACCGCAAGCGCGAAGGCGATGTGGTACCACTGCTGACACCGGCACAAACTTTCTACCTGCAGGAAAACCTCAAGGCAAAACTGGATCAGGCGGTAACCTCGGTATATCGCGAGAATGGCCGCCTGTATGCGGAGTCACTGAAAACTGCGAAGGAGTGGGCAGAGCGTTTCTACAATCAAGACGCTGACATTACCAAGAGCTTCGTTGCGACCCTGACCAACCTCAGCCAGCAGACTATTGAAGTCAGCTACCCTGAGGCACTGGAGAGCCAAGCACTGATTAGTGACATGCTGGCTGACCGTCTGCGCCGCGATTTAGCGCCACTGCAAACCGGGGAGAATAACTAATGATTAAAATTCTCCTGCTGGTTATCGCGCTGATTGCAGGCCTGATTGTCGGGCCGGATCTGGCGGGTAATCAGGGTTATGTGCTGATTTCTGCGGCCAACCAAACCATCGAGATGAGTGTATCCACGCTCATTATTCTGGTGGTGTTCGCTTTTGCTGCACTGTTCATCCTTGAATGGCTCATTCGCAAAATCTTCTCGCTTTCAAGCTCCACCCGCGGCTGGTTTTCCGGCCGTAAGAGTAAGAAAGCACGCGCGCTGACCAATGATGGCTTGCTGAAACTGCTAGAAGGTGACTGGAAGCAATCTGAAAAGCTGGTGATGAAAGGTGCAACCCACAGCGATGCCCCTTTACTGAACTACCTGGCGGCAGCAGAAGCAGCGCAAGGCCGTGGCGACGTGGACAGCCGTGACCGTTACTTGCAACAAGCATCGGATTTCGGGACTGATCGTCTGGCAACCTCACTGACCCGCGCCAAGCTGCAATTCCGCCAAGGCCAATATGAAGAAGCGCTCGCGAGCCTTCAAGGGTTGGTCGATGCCAATCCACGCAACCCGATTCTGCTGAATTTACTGAAAGATACCTACCTACAGCTTCAGGACTGGCAAGCTCTGCTGCGTTTGATGCCATCACTGAAACGTGTGAAAGCCGTAACTGAAACGGAAGCAGAAAAGCTGGAACAGAAAGCCGAATGTGGCCTGATGGCTCACATCGCGACACAGAAAGGCAGCGACGGCCTTCTGGCGCACTGGAACAGCCTAAGCCGCGCAGCACGTCAACAACCTAAGCTGATCGCTTGCTTGGTCAAACAGCTGATTTCACGTCATGCCGATTCAGAGGCTTACATCATTCTGCGTGAAAACCTGAAAAAGCATCCTGATGAAACCTTGATTTCTCTGGTGCCTGAACTGAAGCTGCCTGATTACCATCCGGCTATTCTCAAACTTCAGGAGCTGCTGCGCTACAACGAGAATAACCCGGTGACACACAGCGCATTGGGTCAGCTCTACTTCCGTGAAGGAAAATGGACAGAGGCTCGTACTCACTTTGAAAAAGCGTTGGAAATTCGCCCCGATGTGACCGATTACGCTTGGCTAGTCGATACGTTAGAAAAACTTAACGAATCCGGCGCAGCCAACAGCCTTTCCCGCGAAGCCCTCAAGCTTGCGCTGCCTCACAAAGAGTGAAACATTTCGCGCACAAAAAACGCCCAAAAGGGCGTTTTTTTATTCACGATTTTCGCACTCAGACTCAAAAACAACCCAAGTTGTTTCAAGCTGTTAATAATGATTAACTGCTATTTACCAGCCATTGTTAAGACAAAGTAGCTGTTATCAAATAGGGGCGTAACAAATTATATTTTGCCGGTTTCAGTTGTTAATCAATTCGTAGGCTTTCATCAGCCAGAGTGATCAACAAATGGCATCGGCTTTGCCAATCCCTTTTGAAAGTGAGCCCGCCCATCATGGATATGTTACCTTGGATCCTGGTGTCAGGCCTGTTGGTTTCAGTTGTTACTGGTCTACTGACAGTTCTGCTGGTTAAAGGTATGGAGTAATCCTACCCTTTGCACCCCACGCCTCCGCTTCGGAGGCGTTTTGGTTTCTGGCGGAGAGGAATCTGGGTCTGTTGACCTTTGGTGATGGAGACTATCGCATCGCGGCTTTCACATAGACGTCAAAGCGGTTCTTCTTGGTTTCAATTTGAGTCGACGGCGTTTTGCCAGCCAGAAACTCGGCATAATCCGGACGCTTGACCACCACACGTTTGGTCGCCAGTGTATAAGCTGGCTCATACAGACCATCTGCGTCATCATCTGCGCCTACCAGCGACTGGAAAACACGCATCTCTTTTTTCACTAATGCTGACTTTTTCTTGTGCGGGTACATGGGGTCGAGATACACCACATCCGGGCGTTCCAGATTTTCGTCGTTAACAAGCTTCACCAGTGCGTCGTGGCTTGAAGCATGCAGAAGCGACATGCGCTCGCTCACCCAACCGCCGATTTCCGGATCCACTTTGGCACGGGCAAGGCCATCATCCAACAATGCCGCAACCACAGGATGACGCTCAACCATCTGTACCTTACAGCCAAGAGAAGCCAACACAAAAGCATCGCGCCCCAATCCTGCTGTGGCATCCAATACCGTTGGCGTTGCCCCTTTGTTGAGTCCGACTGCTTTAGCAATCGACTGCCCTTTTCCGCCCCCGAATTTACGGCGATGACCAACAGCACCGCCAACCAAATCGACGAAAACCGCGCCGAGCTTTGGCTCGTCCAGCTTTCGAAGCTCCAATTGATTTTCGGTCAGTACCAACGCAAACAGGGCGTTCTCATCGTGGGTCAGTCCCCAACGGTTAGCAATCTGGTTAAGGATGTCAGCGCGTTCTGGCGCTTCGCAGGTTAAAGCTATCTGCACCTGGGTTCTCCGGCGTAATATTCGCCGTGAGTATATAACGAAAGGATGAGGTTTGAGGAGAAATAGAAAGCTGGGCGCGGCCCTTGTAGAGGCTGTTGACCTTTGGTGGTTAAATTTTGTTCTCGCTATAAGCGTTTTAGGCGCGGCGAGGTGTGTGCCGCCTAGTCATTCTAAGCAAATACACCTCAACAAAGCATAAAACGCTTAGAGTACGGGACGCGCAGTCGAACCCTTCGGGCAGCGTTTGTGGGGAATTTCTGCTGCGTTATCGGCTTCTCATGTAGGCTAGCTACATATCGAAGCCTCTGCCTTGCATAAAATCCCCACAAACTGCTGCAAAAATCATCACCAAAGGTCAACAGCCCCTAGAGCGCCGCTTCTTTTTCATCGGCCGCCGCTTCGAGGATAAGCTGCTCCATCGGCTTCGGCACACTGAAATAATAACCTTGGGCATAATCCACACCGAGGGAACGCAGACGCATCAAGATGGCATCATTTTCGACAAACTCTGCCACGGTTTTCTTGCCCATCTGGGTCGCCAATTGGTGAATCGCCCGTACCATCACATAGTCAGTTTCATCTTCAGCAATGTCCCGCACAAACTGACCATCAATCTTGATGATGTCGACTGGAAGGCGCTTGAGATAACCAAATGATGAAAGCCCAGAGCCAAAATCATCCAGCGCAATGGTACAGCCCAGCTGTTTAAGCTTTTTGAAAAGCTCAATCGCATCACTGAGGTTGCCGATCGCCGCCGTTTCCGTGATTTCGAGACTGATAGATGTACTTGGAATGGTGCTGGTTTTCAGCGCCTCAATCAGGAACTGGATAAAACCTTCATCGCTCATGGAGCGGCCGGAAAGGTTAATCGATACCATCCCCACAGAATCGACATATTCAGGGTAACGCTCAAACCACCCCAAAGTTTTCTCAATCACCCGCTTATCAATCAAATGCGCCATGTTATAGCGCTCAGCAGCCGGAATGAATTGCCCCGGCGCCACGTTCTCCCCTTTGGTGTCGCGCATCCGCACCAAGACTTCGAAATAGAGTTTTTCTTTCAGACGGGACGTCACGCTGACAATCGGCTGGGCATAAACTTCAAATCGGTCTTCCGCCAGTGCCGCATGAATTTTGCTGACAAAGGACATTTCCCGCTCATGACGGCGCAGCTCCTGATCATCTGGGCGATAGAGGTGAACCCGGCTGCGGCCATCATGCTTGGCGGCATAACAGGCTGTATCAGCCTGAGCATGCACCTGCTGAGGCGTGCCCGCGGTTTTATCCAGCATGCGGATGCCAACAGAACATCCCAACGCAAGACGGGTATTCTTCCAATAGAAATCAAGCTCACTCAGCGTATCGAGTATTTTCCTGCCCTGATCCAGCGCATCCTGCTCATTGCAGTCATAACAAATCACCGCAAACTCATCACCACCAAGACGTGCCAACGTCGCACCAATAGGCAGCAACTCACGCAGAACCTGCGCCGTTTGTTTGAGCGCTTCATCACCTGCTTCATGACCCACGGTGTCGTTAATCACGCGGAACTGATCCAGGTCGATGTAGAACATGGCGTGCGTGGCACCGTTTTCAGTCAAAGTGCCCAGCACATCAACCAATCTGGCTTCAAAGTAGTTCCGGTTCAGCAAGCCCGTCAGGAAATCATGTTGCGCCTGATAACGAAGCTGTTGCTCCATTCGGCGGTTTTCCGTGATGTCCTCTCCCACTAATAAAAGCTGGGATTGCACCTGGGTCGAGCGGATGCTTTCACGAATCCAACGTTCTTTTCCATCACTGGTACGGTAGCGGATCTCACGGCGACGGATCCCGAACCGCTCCCGATCTTTCCCGTTCAAAAGGCTTCTCGGCGGTAAGCTGCCGTCGGCATAAAAGTCTGTCACTTTGTGCCCGAGCATATGGCGTTTAGAAAAGCCTAGCCACTCCGTGGTGCACTGGTTCACGGATTGAATGCGCGATTGCTGATCAATGGTCAGCAGCATTACAGGCTGCTGTTCATAGAGCATGCGGTATTCCACCTCACTGCGCTGAAGCTTCTGCTCTGCCAGTTTTCGCTGGCTGATATCGCGGGCCTCAAACAGAATTTGCGCGTCGGCATGGCTGTGATCCGGCAAGGCTTTGAGCGCCACGTCCAGAATCACTTCGTTTTGCTGCTCGGACAAAAGACAAACTTCAAAGCGGCTCGCCTGCCCTTCAATCAAGGATTCAAGGTGAAGCTTAAGTCTGTCAGCACTGAGCCACTCCGACCAACGCCACAGTGGCAAGAAGCCGCGATTGCCAAACTCAGGAAACAAACGCTGGAATGCACCGTTGGCAGAAATCACACGCCCTTGATAATCCAGCAAAGCAATGTATTGATGGCTTTGATCAAACACACCTTTGAACAGTGCCCGGCTTTGCGCCAGCGCCCGCTCACCCTGTTTCTGGCGGTTCATGTGCTTGGTGAGAATGCCAATGATCACCATGGCAATAAACATGATGGCGAGGCTACTTAGCACTGCATCTCGGTTGGCTTGCCAAAAAGAAGGAGGCTGGTTGTTGATGGTGGCTTGAGGAAATTGTCTTATGTCGATATGACGCTTTTTGGCGACATCGTATTCAAAGATAAGCTGATTGGCGTCAGAAATAATCTTTGGCATTTCTCCACTGTTTAGCGCTTCAATCAGCAAACCTGCCTGCACCTTTCCATGGTGTTCGCCATCCACCATGATGCCGCCAACAATACCGTAAGGCAGCATAAAACTGTTCGCACCGTAAACCGGCACCGTGGTCGCTTGCGTGACCTTGGTGAGCAAGTCGCCATGCTCCATAAAATCGCCATTGGCATCTTTGAAGAAGGAGACAAACAGAATCACATCGCCCTCTTCCAGCGCAGCGCTCTGCTCAACCAACTGCTCAAAGCTCACTTTGTGCATGCGGCGAATGTCGACACCCAGCTCAGGGGCGCTGTCCAACTGACGTGAGATAGCCTGCCAGTACTGGCGGCTGGAATAAGCATCATCCAGTGCGAGCCAAACACGCTCAGTGTCAGGGTGAAGGTTTTTGATCAACGACACGTTGGCCGGCACGTTAATCAATTCTTCAACACCACCGAGCATATTAATGTTCTGATACGGCTCGAGACTAGCACTGTTCAAACCGGAAAACACCACGGGCACATTGCCAATTTCATCAGAGAGTTCGTTGACTAGCCAGAGCGCGGCATTATCTGTGGTCAGCACGGCATCGTATTGATGCTCTTCAAGGCGGGTAAGATAGAGACGTTTCAGCTCTTCATGATAATCAGGGGATTGGATTCTCTTGGTATCAAGATAGGTATGCTCAACAACAATGTCCTGCCCTTCAACACCCTTCTCGATTCCACGTACAATGGATTCCGTCCAGAAAAAGTCCGGATGGTAGGAATGAATGGCGAGAACCTGATAGGCTGCTAGTGCTGCGCCGCTTTGAAGAAAGAGAACAGTAACAAAAAGCCACTTAAATATTTGGCGCATAGAATGAAGTTGAGCTGTCTTAATTCTGTATCAGTTGTACCACACGGTATTGGGAAGGCTATCAATTGGTCAAGTTTCATGCACGGAAACTGCGGGTAACATGGAGTTTAGTGAATCGCTATGAATGAAATTGCAAAATTAGATGATTTAGATCGCCAAATTCTACGAACCCTGATGGCGGATGCCAAAGTGCCCTACGCGGAGATGGGGAAACGTTTTTCTGTCAGCCCGGCCACAGTGCACGTGCGGGTTGAAAAGATGAAATCGGCGGGCATCATCACCGGCACCGAAGTTTTGGTGAACACCAAAGCACTGGGCTATGACGTGTGCTGTTTTATCGGCATAAATCTCTATGCCGCGCGGGACTACCACTCGGCGCTGGAAAAGCTTCAACAGCTCGATGAAGTGGTGGAAGCTTATTACACTACGGGCGCCTATAACATCTTCGTCAAACTGATGTGCCGTTCAATTGAAGAGTTGCAATACGTGCTGATTGATAAGCTTCAGGCGATTGATGAGGTGCAATCAACAGAAACCCTGATTTCCCTGCAAAATCCGATTAAGCGAAATGTCGCGCCTTAATGAAAAACTCCATCGTCCAGAGACAAAAATGCCAGCAAGTCGCTGGCATTTTTTCATTGGAGGCAGGCTTATTCAGCCTCTTCCTGATTAGGCAGATCAGGAATTTCCATCTGCTGCTCTTCGGCCAGCCAACGTGCTACGTCTTTGGCAAAGTACGTCAGGATGCCGTCTGCACCAGCGCGCTTGAAACACATCAAGGATTCCATCACGGTTTTACGCTCATCAAGCCAACCATTCATGGACGCCGCTTTGTGCATCGCGTACTCGCCAGAAACCTGGTACGCAAACGTCGGCACCTTAAGCTCCGTCTTCACACGGCGAACCACGTCAAGGTAAGGCATGCCAGGTTTGACCATCACCATGTCTGCGCCTTCATTCACGTCCATTGCCACTTCATGGATCGCTTCATCGCTGTTGGCCGGATCCATCTGATAGGTTTTCTTGTCGCCGCCTTTGAGGTTAGCCGCCGAGCCGACCGCATCACGGAATGGGCCGTAGTAAGCCGACGCATACTTCGCCGAGTACGCCATGATTTGGGTGTGAATGTAACCCGCTTCCTCCAGCGCTTCACGGATAGCACCGATGCGGCCGTCCATCATATCTGACGGTGCCACGATATCAGCGCCAGCTTCCGCATGGGACAAGGCCTGCTGGATAAGCACCTGAGTGGTTTCGTCATTAAGCACATAACCGTCTTCGTCGGTCAGACCATCCTGGCCCGACAAGGTGTATGGGTCGAGTGCGACATCAGTGATCACGCCCATTTGTGGTACGTGTTCTTTCAGCAAACGCACGGCGCGCTGCACCAAACCTTCCGGGTTATGCGCCTCGTCAGCAGTGGCTGATTTGAATTCTTTCGGCACAACAGGGAACAAGGCAATCGCAGGTACGCCCAGTTTTGCCAGATATTCTGCTTCGTACAGCATGAGATCGATGGACAAACGCTCAATGCCCGGCATCGACTCTATCGCTTCACGACGGTTTTTCCCCATCAAAATGAACATCGGGTAAATCAGATCGCTGGCGGAAAGCTGGTTTTCCGCCATCAGGCGGCGGCTGAAATCATGCTTGCGCAGACGGCGCATACGACGGGCCGGAAACGCGCCCTGAATGGATACGGTCACGGTATCCTCCTTAATCCAAGTGCTTGAGCTTTGACAGCATCATAGCGGTTACAGTCCAAAGAATCGACGGGTGTTGAGGGTGGTTTGTGTGATCAACTGCTCAGTGTCCTGCTGACGTAATGCAGCAATTTCTGATGCAATATGAGGCAAATAGCAGGGTTCATTTCGACGGGATTTGGGTTTTGGCTTGAGATCCCGCGGCAAAAGATACGGTGCATCGGTTTCAATCATCAGCTTGTCGTCCGGGATGAGTGGCACAATGGCACGCAAGGCTTCACCGCGCCTTTCATCGCACACCCAGCCGGTAATGCCGATATAAAGCCCAGCTTCCAAGCATGCTTTTAGCTCATCCTCAGAGCCCGTAAAGCAGTGCAGCACGGCGCCAGGCAATTTATCGAGGTAAGGCATCAGAATCGCCATAAAGCGCTCATGGGCGTCACGGCAATGAAGAAACACTGGCATGTTAAGCTCAACGGCGAGTTTAAGATGCGCTTCAAACACCGCTTCTTGCTGCGGCCTTGGTGAAAAGTCGCGGTTAAAGTCGAGCCCGCACTCTCCAATGGCTACCACCTGAGGCTCATTGGCTAAAGCGCGGATAGACGGCAGCGTCAAATCGTCCACGGTTTTGGCATCGTGGGGATGAACCCCGGCAGTGGAAAACGCAAAACCCGGCATAGATGCGGCCATAGCGGCAGCCTCTGGGCTGGATTCCAGATCCGTCCCTGTCAGCACCATGGCACTGATACCGGCTTCTTTAGCGCGCGACACAACGTCTTCTCTGTCTTTGTCGAACTGGCTGCTGGTGAGGTTCACCCCAATATCAATCACGCTCAATCCTTTTCATTTTGATATGAATAAGAAAAAAGCCAGTGTATCACTGGCTTTCTGGTTCAGCACTCGCTCAGATTAATCCTGGCTTTGCTCTTCATTCTCTTCGTTTTCCTCGCCGCGCGGTTTGTAGAAGCGGGAGAAGAAAAGACCGACTTCAAACAGCAGACACATAGGGATCGCCAGAAGCGTCTGTGAAATGATGTCTGGTGGTGTCAGCAGCATACCGACCACAAACGCCGCGACGACGATGTATGGGCGCTTCTTGCGCAGATCATCAGGCTCTACCGCACCCGTCCAGGTCAGCAGCAAAATCGCTACCGGGATCTCAAACGCCAGGCCGAAGGCCATAAACAGTGCCAGAATGAAATCCAGATAGCTGGCAATGTCTGTGGCTATCTGAACATCTACCGGGGCAATCGAGGTAAAAAAGCCAAACACCAGCGGGAAAACCACGAAGTAGGCAAATGCCACACCGCAGTAAAACAGCAGTGAGCTGGAGGCTAACAGCGGGAATATCAGGCGCTTTTCATGTTTGTACAGACCCGGGGCAATAAATGCCCAAACCTGATAGAGGATCATCGGCACTGCAACAAACACCGACACCACCAAGGTCAGCTTGATGGGCGTGAAGAAGGGCGAGGCCACATCCGTCGCAATCATGCTGGTACCTTCCGGCAACTGGGAAACCAGTGGCTCGGAAATGAAGGTATAGATGTCGTTGGCAAAGTAAACCAGCGCCAGGAACACCACCAGCACAGCCAGCAATGCACGCAGCAGACGATCTCTCAGCTCGGTAAGATGGCTGATGAGCGGTTGGGTATCTTCAACAGATGACATAGTTTCTCGACAAAAACTGAAGCCCGGATAAAACCTTACTCGGTTTTATCCTTGGTTGGGCTGGAAGCATTGGCAGCGTCTGCAGCAGGCTCACTTTCGCTTTTCGGGGCGTAAGGGCGCTGAACATCTTCCGCTGCTTTTTTTAGCTCATCTACAGACTGTTGCAGATCTGGTGACAGGTTTTGCATACCCATCTGCTCGGCTTTTTTCAGGTTCTCCTGAAGCTCCTGGATTTTCAGCTCTTGTTCGAGCTCATCTCTCACGGAGCCTGCCATTCTACGCGCCGCACCCACCCATCGGGACACATTGCGGATGGCCACAGGTAAACGTTCGGGGCCGAGCACCACCAGACCGACAACGGCGATCAGGATCAGCTCCCAAAAACCGATATCAAACACGGATTATGCCTGCTCTTTGTCTTTCGCTTCGCTTTTTTGAGCTGTGTTGCTGCCTTTCTCTTCCAGTTTTTCCTGGCCGAAATCAGCATCTTTTTTGTCTTCATCAGACATGGCTTTCTTGAAGCCTTTTACCGCCGAACCCAAGTCGCCACCGATGTTACGCAGCTTTTTGGTTCCGAACAGAAGAATAACGATGACTGCTACGATCAGCAGTTGCCAAATACTAATACCACCCATGCTAGTGTTACCTCTGCGTTATGTGGTGAATAAAAAAGTAACCGGAGTTTATCCCCTCAATGTTACAACTTATTTCTTTAATTTCACTTATTAAATGCGCGCCATGCAAATAACCAGCTAAACAGCGCGGTGCCACCGGTCAACTGAGGTAAAAGTTCTACCTGATTGCTATACAGTATGGCAGAAGTCACCAGCAGCGTAGCGCCAACGCCCATCAGGAAACGGGCTCGGTTTTGCTGCTTACGCGCCAGCATAAATTCGCGGTACATGGCATCCATTCGTTGGTTAACCTGACGGCCTTGCTTGAGGCTGTCGTAAACCAGCTCTGGCAGCTCGGGCAGTTTCTCCGCCCAGAACGGCGCTCTTTCTTTGATGGCGTTGATCACAGCCTGAGGGCCTACCTGACGTGACATCCAATCTTCAAGGAACGGCTTAGCGGTATCCCACAAATCCAGTTGCGGATAAAGTTGGCGCCCCAACCCTTCCACATAAAGCAGTGTTTTTTGCAGCAGAACCAACTGAGGCTGAACTTCCATGTTGAAGCGGCGCGCAGTATTAAACAAGTTCAGCAGCACATGCCCAAATGAAATATCGCACAATGGCTTTTCGAAAATTGGCTCACACACGGTACGGATAGCAAATTCGAACTCATCGACATTGGTATCGTGCGGCACCCAGCCTGAATCGACGTGCAGTTCGGCCACTTTGCGGTAGTCACGGTTGAAGAAGGCGAGGAAGTTTTCCGCCAGATAACGCTTATCTTCACGGTTCAGCGTACCAACAATACCGCAATCCAGACCAATCCACTGCGGGTCTTCCGGGTGCTCATAGGAAACGAACACATTGCCCGGGTGCATGTCTGCGTGGAAGAAGCTGTCTCGGAACACCTGGGTGAAGAAGACTTGCACGCCGCGCTCAGCCAGAAGCTTGAGATCGGTACCGTTGGCTTTCAACCCTTCAATATCAGACACCTGAATACCATAGATGCGCTCAGACACCATCAGGCTTGAGCGGCAGTAATCGCTGAACACTTCCGGCACATAGAGAATATGGTCGTTTTCAAAGTTGCGGCGAAGCTGAATCGCATTGGCCGCTTCACGCATCAAGTCCAGCTCGTCGAGCAAGGTCTTTTCATACTCTCGTACCACTTCCACTGGCTTTAACCGTCTTGCTTCCGGCAGGAAACGTGCGACCATACGCGCCATGCGGTACATGAGTTTGATGTCGGCCTGAATGACAGGAAGGATGTCGGGGCGAATCACTTTGAGCACGACTTCCCGGCCGTTTTCCTTCAAGGTCGCAGTGTGGACCTGTGCAATCGAGGCAGATGCCAGCGGGGTTTCGCTGAAATCGTCAAACCAGTTTTCCAGCGGCCCCCCAAGGGCTTTTTCCATTTGCGCTTTGGCAAGCTTGCCATCAAACGGTTCAACCTGATCCTGCAGCAAAGCAAGCTGGTCAGCAATCGCAGGCGGAAAAAGATCTCGGCGGGTCGACATCATCTGGCCGAACTTGATCCACACCGGGCCCAACTCTTGAAGCGCCAAACGCAGGCGCTCACCGAGTTGCTTGTCAGAATGTTGATTCTTCATCCAGAACAGCATTTTGCGCATCAATTGCGGGCCACGGGTTATCGGCTGGTCCGGCAACAGCTCATCCAGCCCGTAACTGAGCTGGACTTGGGTAATTTTGTAGAGGCGGCGGATTTCGCTGGGTGTCATGCGCTCTCCACCTCAGCCAATTTCTTTTCGAACGCTTCAAGTCGGGCTGACAGGCGGGAGGCCTGACTCTGAACATCATCGACTTGATCGGCAAAGTAGGCCACTTCCAGCGCACCCGGGGCCAGTCGCCACTCTTCGACCACCAGCTCACCAACATAGCGCTGGTTACGCTCGGTCATCTGCTTGAGAAATGCCAATCCTTGCTGGGCACCTCGAACCAGGGTGTGAGCAACCACATCTCCGGTGTAATGCGAGAGCCACTCTGCGATATCCGGGTTAAGGCCGTTCAGAAGATTGGAAAATTGCTGGGCGACATCAATATCACCGTCCAGATGCAATTTGTCTTCTTTGATGAGTTTGGTCAGGTTGGCTTTGTCTTTCAGCTGCGGCGCAACGGAAATGGCCAACGCCAAGTCGCAATCTGCGTCACCTTCATAATCCGCCAGTACATCGATTTGCTGACTGAACACAAACACCAACTGCTTGTTGATGTCTGTCAGGCGCACACGCAGCACTTTGCCTTTGAGTCTCGCTAAGCGACGTTGGCTCTCTACATCCTGCTTGAGCAGAGTGTTTAAGCTGGTCTCAACAACGGCGGTGACTAATGGGTCTAATGGCATTCCCAACCCCTTAGAATTTGTAGCCGCGGTGCAAGGCAACAATACCACCGGTCAGGTTGAAGTATTTGGTTTGCTCGAAACCTGCTTCTTCCATCATGCCTTTCAGAGTGTCCTGATCGGGGTGCATGCGGATAGATTCAGCCAAATAACGGTAGCTTTCGCCGTCATTCGCGATGATTTCGCCCATTTTCGGCAACAGATGGAAAGAGTAAGCATCATAGACTTTTGACAGCGGCTCAACGATTGGCTTGGAGAATTCCAGCACCAGCAGACGGCCACCCGGCTTCAGTACGCGGTACATTGAGCGCAGTGCTTTGTCTTTGTCAGTGACGTTACGAAGACCAAAGCCAATGGTGATGCAATCAAAGTGGTTATCAGGGAATGGCAGCTCTTCTGCGTTCGCCTGCACGTAATTCACGTTGCCGACGATACCCAGATCGCGCAGTTTGTCGCGACCGACATTCAACATGGAGTTGTTGATGTCTGCCAACACCACCTGACCTTTCTCACCCACGATGCGGGAGAATTTAGCCGTCAGATCGCCAGTACCGCCAGCTAGGTCGAGGACACGATGGCCTGGGCGCACACCACTGCAATCAATGGTAAAGCGTTTCCAGATACGGTGAATACCCATGGACATCACATCGTTCATGATGTCGTACTTTGCCGCCACATTGTGGAAGACGTTGGCAACCATACCGGCTTTCTCATCTTTAGCGACGGTCTTGAAGCCAAAGTGGGTGGTATTCTGTTCCGCGTCTTGCGTCACGCCCTGTGTCATATCTGTCATTATTAACCCCTGAGTAACACCGGGCTGGAAAAGAAGAAAACGCCCGATATTTTTGCGCTTAGTGTACTTTATACGCAGAGCATGCTCAAAGCGCTTAGTGCGCCAAGTGACTGTCCGTTTAATCCTTTGAGACGGGTAAGGTCACAACATCATCATTCTCTTCCGTCGTATCTCTTTTCAGCATAGCCGGACTGATATCACGCTTCACTTCCACACCCAGCGTTTTAAAGCTCTCGGCCTGACGCAGAATATTGCCACGCCCGCTGGAAAGCTTATTCACGGCGTTTTGATAGCTGTCTGACGCTTTATCGAGCGCCGAACCCATGGCTTCCATGTCCGATACAAACAGACGAATTTTGTCGTAAAGCTTACCGGCCTTTTCTGCAATCACACGGGCATTCTGGTTCTGATGTTCAAAGCGCCACAGATTATTAATGGTACGGAGCGCCACCAGCAGAGTAGTTGGGCTCACCAACATGATGTTGTGGTCCAGCGCTTCTCGGATAAGAGAGGGCTCTGCCTCGATAGCAATCTGGAACGCGGGCTCAACAGGAATAAACATCAGTACATAATCGAGGCTTTGAATGCCATGAAGCTGATGATAGTCCTTGCGGCCAAGGCCTCGGATATGACCGCGAATGGCGGCAATGTGCTCGCGCAGTGCATTGTCTTTATCCACCAGCGATTCGGCGTGGTAATAACGTTCATACGCCACCAGTGCCATCTTGGCATCAATCACCACATCCTTTCCTTGCGGCAGGCGTACGATGACATCCGGCTGGTAGCGTTTACCCTGCTCGTTTTCAAGGCTGACCTGAGTCTCGTATTCATAC
Source organism: Grimontia sedimenti (assembly GCF_011045095.1). Lineage (GTDB taxonomy): Bacteria > Pseudomonadota > Gammaproteobacteria > Enterobacterales > Vibrionaceae > Enterovibrio > Enterovibrio sedimenti. The sequence continues at coordinate 14,062 of NZ_JAALDL010000017.1, read as the reverse complement.
CCTTCACGAAGGCCGGATTCTTCCAGCACACGGGCAAGAACCACTTCCCCCCAGTTGCCTTGCTGCTTGTTGTCGCCTTTGAGCGCCTGAGTCAGGTTAACCGCTTCTCGGGTCATCACCTCATTAAGCTGTTGGAGGTTTTTAATTTCATGCACCAGAGTGTGGCGCTCTTTGGCCTGTTCGCCAAAGCTGTCACTGACTTGCTTACGGAAACCTTCCAGCTCGTTTTTCAAAGGACTCAAGAGAGATTCAAGACTCTGGCGATTTTGTTCATCCACAGTGCGGGTTTTGTGGTCAAAAACTTTGTTGGCGAGCGCTTCGAACTGAATACGAAGACGCTCCTCCGCGCCTTCCAGCAGTTTGATTTTCTCTTCTGCAGCTTCGAGCTGCTCTTCGGTACGGGTTTGCTGCTCGCGCAAGGTCAGTTCCAGTGCCGCTTTGGTATCACGAAGGTTCTCAACGGTATCGGCCAATTGGGCTTTTTCAGCGCGTAGGGTTTCCATCTGGCGCAGCTTTTCCGCCGCCGCCGCGAGCTTGCCATATTGAGTGCGAAGCTCAGAGCTTAAGCGATCACGTTCCAGATCCATGCCATCAAGCTCATCCTGCAAGGTCTGGTTTTCGCCTTTCAGCCGACCAATCTCAGACTGGCTGTGCTTTTCATCAGCTTCCCGCAATTGCTCATGCAGGGCCTGAAGGTTTTGTTTTGCCATACGATGGTAAAGCGCCGCCAATAACGCCGTGACAACTGCGCCAGCTCCTGCTGCCATCCATACCAGACTGTCTGAAAACAGCGCTTCAAGCTGCATGCCGATACCCTTTTATTTCCAATACGCTAACTGTATTGAAGGCTAATCAGACACTGGATAAATGTCCAGCTTTTCTATTGAGCAGATCTTGCTCTAGACTGCCGCATTCTCTCCCTCATTTTTTATAAGTGATTCTCCTATGAACGACCGCCTTGCGATTGGCTACGGATTGGCTGCGGTGCTCCTTTGGTCGACGTCGCGACGGCTTTTAAAATCACCCTGAGCTATATGACTCCGATCCAGATGCTGGCCGCCGCCAGTGTGGTGTCGGCAATTTCTCTGGCTGCGGTGGCAGGCTTTCAGGGCAAATTGCACCTGTTGACGTCTACCTTTGCCAAACGACCGCTGTATTACCTGCTGCTCGGGCTTATCAACCCGCTGGTTTATTATCTGGTGCTGTTCAAAGCTTATGATTTGTTGCCCGCTTCTCTCGCGCAGCCATTGAACTACAGCTGGGCGATCACCCTGACACTGATGGCAGCGGTATTCCTAGGCCAGAAAATTCGTAAACAGGATTGGATTGCGGCGGCACTGGGTTATGCAGGTGTGGTGGTCATTGCCACCAAAGGAGATATCTTCGGCCTGCAATTCGACAGCCCATTGGGTGTCGGATTGGCGCTGCTTTCCACGGTTTTGTGGGCGGGTTACTGGATTCTGAACGCAAAAAACCAAGCCGACCCGGTGATTGGGCTGCTGCTTGGTTTCTTACTTTCTTTGCCGTTTTCCATTGGACTTAGCCTGTACACCAGCGACTGGAGTGGCATTCCATGGCAAGGCTGGGCGGCGGTGACCTATGTCGGCCTGTTCGAGATGGGCATTACTTTTGTGCTTTGGCTTAATGCCATGAAGCTTGCCACCAATACCGCCAAGATCAGTAACCTGATCTTTATTTCACCTTTTATTTCGCTGATCTTGCTGTCGCAAATTATTGGAGAACAAATTCATCCTACGACCTTAATCGGTCTTGTGATGATTGTTGTCGGTTTGCTGATTCAGCAGCGAAAAGGGAAAGCGAAATAATCAGGCGCTGCGCTGCGCGAGATAGTCGCGCAGCTCATCGACAGAAATACCGTCGTTTGCCAGCTCTTGCGCCAATTCCAGCACACGCTCACCTTTGCGCTCATCAATCACTTTATTGAACTGGTGTACCAGCTCGCGAAGACCACTGATTGGCACCTGACGCGCGGCGCTTTTTACGCGTTCTTCACTCATGCCGCTCAATTCAGTGAGCAATTTACCGAACATCATTTTTCCGGAGATTCTTCTAGCATCTCCAGATGACGAGCTAATTCAATTGTCGACATCGACATAATATTTAACTGCCTGTGTATGTATTTACGAAGGAGTGTGCGAACAGCCTTTGATTTGGCTGGCACCCCGAAATCGGGAAGATCTGAGAAATTCGCACACTAAATATACTTCCCAAGCCAAATAAGCAACAAAAAATACCCGCTAATGAGCAATTAACGGGTAAATGGTGGAATAACGGTTGTCGAGACCGTCGCGCTTTTCGCGTCTTATTAGTGAATTCGCTAAGTTTTACGCTTCTGCGGTATGCCAGCGTTTACCTTTCGACGACCACAACAGCAAAAGGCCTGGAGCCAGCAGCAACATATGAAAGACCAGAAGGTGTGGCTCAGAAAGACCTGCGCGTTGTGTCAGGCTGACCAATACACCTGCACCACTCATCTGGAAAAGACCCAGCAGAGCGGCTGCCGTACCCGCACGTTGACCAAACGGCTCCAGCGCTTTGCCCGCCGCTGAGCCAAGAATCCAGGCGAAACCAAATGATGACAGGAAGACAGGGACCATAAATGCCCAAGCCGCTTGTGTTGTGCTGAGTGCAGCCATCAGGCCACCTGCAAACACTAGCAGCAACATGCCGGCATTCAGGGTTTTACGGCTGCCAAATTTATCCATGACTTTTGGCGCCGTCATGGATGCCGTGATGTTCAGCACCGCATTGACACCAAACCACAGGGTGAATTGCTCCATGGTAAGACCAAGACCATTAATCAGGCGAACCGGCGCTGAGGTGACGTAAGCCAAAATAACCGACATAGCCAACATGCAAAGCACCGCGTGATACACAAACACTGGCTCTTTCAAAACCTGCCAGTAACGCGAAGGGCTCAGCAGTTTGCCGCTGCTGTCCGTGTCTGCTGGACGGGTTTCGCGGAACAGGGTCAATACCAGCACTAAGGCCACCAGCGCATAGGCCATCATAAAGCTGAAATTTGAACGCCAGCCAAACTGCGCCGTCAACCATGCGCCCAAAAGCGGAGCCAGTGCGGGAATGAAACAGATAGCGCCGTTAAGGTAGCTGATCATCTGGCCGCTGCGCTTACCGCCAAAACTGTCACGCACGGCAGCGAATGCACACACAGAAGTTGCACAAGCGCCTGCACCTTGCATCAGACGGGCAAAAAGCAGCGCATCCAGCGAGCTTGCCACCCAGGCAAAGCCCGAGCTCAAGCTGTAAATCACGATACCGGCTATCGCCACTGGACGGCGACCATAACGATCTGCCAAAGGTCCAGCTAGAAGCTGACCAAGACCCAAACTCACCATAAACCAGGAAATGGTGTCCTGAATTCGGGTAGAGGCTACATCAAACTCTGCCGCCATCAGTGGCATCGCAGGCAAGTAAATATCGATTGCCAGTGGGCTGAACAGCACCAGCAGGACCATGAGCGCCACAAGTCGGCTATCAGGCTTGGAAGAAGGGGTAGACATAAAGAACTCCTGATGATTTGAGGCGGAGTGTAGTGGGATTTTGATATGAACAAAAATGGTTTATATTCAGGTCAGACATTCCCATCAGGAATAATGCTTAATGAACCTCAACCAACTGCTGCGTTACGATCTCAGCCTGCTTATCTGTCTTCATGTCTTACTGGAAGAGAGCAACGTCACCCGGGCTGCGCAGCGGCTGCACCTTAGCCAGTCTGCGGTCAGTAAAAACCTTGCCAAGCTTCGCGAACAGTTTGATGATCCCTTGTTCAACCGCACTTCCCGTGGCCTTTACCCAACACCGAAAGCCTTGTCCTTAAAACCGGGACTGAAAAGCCTGCTAGTACACATCGAAGGGTTAACTGTCTCGGATGAATTCAACCCGGCAACCAGCGATCGCCGTTTTCACTTCTCACTGGTCGAAAGTGCCTATCCCCTGCTTCTTCCCCGATTTTTAGGTGAAATCCTCGACGCAGCTCCCTCAATCACGCTGGATACTCAGGCATGGAGCGGGCAAACTTTCGACGCCATGGCACGTGGTGAGGTAGATTTTGGCATTACGGGAAAAGACCTTAACCCTGCTGACGCCATGCTGACGATGATGCCGCCGAAAGGCATCATCTATGAGGAGCTCTATCAGGATGAACAACGGGTGATAGTGAGAAAAGATCACCCCGTGCTAAATGAAGCAAAATGGGATTTGGATACCTACCTGAAACAGCGACACGTTCAGGTCAGGTGTGATGGCAGCGATCGCTGGCTGCTTGATTATAAACTTGCAGAGCGGGGCATTGAACGTGATATCGCCATGTATGTGCCGGATTTCAACAGTGCGGCGAGCCTTTGCACCCATACCGACTTGGTGTTTACCGCGCCGGCGCATTTTGCAGCAGCCGTCGCTAAGCAACTCAATTTACACGTGTTGTCATTGCCAACACCTCTACCGCCCATGGCATATACCCTGTTCTGGCATCAAAGTCAGCAATCCGATCCTGGTCATAGCTGGTTACGGCAGCTGATTATTTCACGTTGTCGACATATGACAGAAATTGCAGCGGCAGATGAAAACAGATAGCTTAGACAACCAAAGACCCCTATACGATCACCCAAATAAGGACGAAGAATGCACGCCATTATTGCGCAGCGCGTCGATGCATTGAGACGCTGGCTGGAAGAACAGGCACTGGACGCTCTGATCATTCCTCACGAAGACGAATTTCTCGGCGAATACATCCCCGAGCACAATGAACGGCTCCACTGGGCGACAGGTTTTACTGGCTCAGCGGGCGCGGCTGTTATCGCGCGAGACAAAGCCGCGATGTTTGTTGATGGCCGCTACACGGTACAGGTACGCAAGCAAGTGCCTGGTGACATCTTCGAATACCGTCATCTGATTGAAGAGCCTGCCCTGCAATGGCTGCAAGATAACCTGCCTAAAGGCAGCAAAGTGGCCGTTGACCCACGCCTTCACAGCGCCAGCTGGCTGGCATCTGCCGAGAAACTGGTCGAGGGTAAGCTGGACTTGGTTTGTGTAGATACCAACCCGGTCGATAATGCATGGCACGATCGTCCTGCCCCCCTGCTGACCGATGCAAGGCTGATGGGTACCAACACTGTGGGTCAAAGCAGCGAAGATAAACGCCGTGAAATCGGTACTGCGATTGCTAAATCCGGCGCTGATGCCGCGCTTTTAAGTCAGCTCGACAGCATCTGTTGGCTTCTGAATATCCGTGGTGGCGATGTATCACGTCTGCCTGTGGTGCTGGCCAGCGCCATCGTCAATGCCAAAGGCGAAGTCACCCTGTTTATCGACCCTGCGCGCCTGCCAGAAGGTTTCTCAACACATGTGGGCGAAGGCGTATCGGTCAAAGCCCCAGAAGCACTGGAGTCGGTTCTGGCTGCACTCTCCGGCCAATCTGTGTTGGTCGACCCGCAAACCAGCAATGCCTGGGCAAGCCAGGTACTGAATCAAAACGGTGCCATTATCGTTCACGCTGCCGACCCATGCATGCTGCCAAAAGCGGCCAAAAACGCGGTAGAAGTCGCGGGTATGAAAGCAAGCCATGTCCGCGATGGCGTGGCAGTCAGTCGCTTCCTTGCCTGGCTGGATAAAGAAGTCGCGGCGGGCAACCTGCCAAACGAAGCTGAGCTTTCAGACAAGCTATACAGCTTCCGTGAACTGGATAAAACACTCGCTGATTTGAGCTTCGATACTATCTCAGCAGCAGGTGGCAATGCAGCTATGTGCCATTACAACCACCTGAATCAGCCTGAGCCGGGCGAGCTTGAACTCAACAATGTCTATCTGGTGGACTCAGGCGGTCAATATCCGGATGGCACGACCGATATTACTCGTACTGTTGCGATTGGTGAGTGCACCGACGAAGTGAAGCAAGCTTTCACTCTGGTACTGAAAGGCCATATCTCTCTAGCAACTGCACGTTTTCCGAAGGGCACCGCTGGTAGCCAACTGGATGCGCTGGCGCGTCAACACCTGTGGGCTAACGGCTTCGACTACGACCATGGCACAGGCCACGGCGTAGGTCACTTCCTGAGTGTCCATGAAGGCCCTCAGCGTATTTCCAAAGCCCCTAGCACAGTAGCACTGCTGCCGGGCATGGTTCTGTCAAATGAGCCAGGTTATTACCGCGCCGATGCCTTTGGCATTCGTATCGAAAACCTGGAGTTGGTGGTAGAAGTGCCAACTCAAGGCGACATGACTGTGCTTGGTTTTGAGTCATTAACCCGCGCGCCAATCGATCGCCGCTTGGTGGACGTATCACTGCTGACTGACACCGAGATTGCCTGGTGGAACGATTACCATCAGAAAGTGTGGCAGGATGTTAGCCCATCACTGGAAGGGGAAGACTTGGCATGGCTTGAGCAGGCGACGGCTCCGCTTTCACGCTAAATCGTTAAACATCAAAGAGAAGAGCGCCGATTGGCGCTCTTTGTTTATACAATAACTCTGTTTATTACCCAGAGTATCCCTGCTCCCAATCCTTCCAAACCACTTCAAAGCCCGCTGCTTTTACTGCATTAGCTACAGCACTCGCGCTACGTTCGTCCGAAACCGAAAACTGCTCCAGTTCAGGCTCATCATCGGCGTAACCACCAGGCTGGGTTTTCGAAGCTGCTGACATCGAAGTGATCCCAAGCGGCAATACTTTATCCCGAAATTCAGGCGACTCTCGGGTCGATAGAGAAAGCTCCACTTCTGAGTTAAGCAACCTATAGGCACAGATAAGTTGAACCAGCTGCCTATCCGTCATCACCGACTTTGGCTGCACAGCACCTTCACAAGGACGGAGCCTTGGAAAGGAAATCGAGTAACGGCTTCGCCAGTAGGTGCGCTCCATGTACTCAAGGTGGCTGGCGACAAAGAAGCAATCAGTTCGCCACTCATCCAGTCCAATCAGAGCCCCAATGCCAATCTTGTCGATCCCTGCCTGGGCAAGCCTATCAGGGGTATCAAGACGGAAAGCAAAATCCGTCTTGTTACCACGCAGATGATGTTCGGCATAGGTCGAGCGATTATAGGTTTCCTGATAGACCATCACTGCATCCAAGCCTAATGCTTTCAATTCAGCATAATCCGCAGTTTCCATCGGCTGGACTTCCATAGCGAGGTAGCTGAAATGCTGCTTAATGGCAGGCACTGAGGTTCGAAAATAGTCCATCCCCACCTTGGTTTGATGCTCACCCGTTACCAAAAGGATGCTGTCGAAGTTCATTGCTTTAATCGCTTCGCACTCGCGCTCAATGTCACCCAACGATAGGGTACGGCGCTTGATACGGTTTTCCATTGAAAAGCCGCAATAGGTACAAGCATTGGCGCAAAGGTTCGACAGATAAAGCGGCACGTAGAAATTGACCGTATAGCCAAAACGGCGGCGTGTGAGTGCGGCAGCTTGCTGCGCCATCGCTTCAAGGAAGGGCTCCGCAGCGGGCGAGATCAACGCTTTGAAGTCCTCCAAATTCCGCTTTGGCTTAGCCAGTGCCCGCTGAACATCCGCTTCCGTTTTGCTGTAAATCGAGAGACGGATATCATCCCAATTGAGCGTCTGCCAATGATCAGAAAAAGCCATATCTCCTCCCGTCACGCCAGCTCATCAAGAAAAGCAGTGAGCGGGCTGGAGGCGACAGCTTGTTTTACCTGACCTGCTAAGCCTGACTCATACGCCATGCGTCCTGCTTCTACGGCTAACTTGAAGGCCTTAGCCATCGCGACAGGGTCGGCTGCCGCAGCAATGGCTGTATTCACCAGCACCGCATCTGCACCTTTTTCCATCGCTTCAGCAGCATGGGAAGGCGCGCCAATCCCGGCATCTACCACGACTGGCACTTTGGCCTGATCGATGATGATGTCGAGAAAGTCCCTTGATGCCAGACCCTTATTGCTGCCAATGGGCGCACCAAGGGGCATCACGGCCGCACAACCGGCTTCTTCCAAATGCTTACAAAGCACAGGATCGGCATGGCAATATGGCAGCACCACAAACCCCTCTTTGACCAGTGCTTCAGCCGCTTTCAAGGTTTCAATCGGGTCAGGCATCAGGTATTTGGGATCAGGATGAATTTCGAGCTTCAGCCAGTTCGTTCCCAGTGCCTCACGGGCAAGTCTTGCCGCAAAATGGCTTCTTTCGCGGTTTTTGCACCCGACGTGTTAGGCAACAGATTCATACCCGACGCAATCAGCGGCGTCAGAATATCATCATCACGCTTTTGGACATCGACACGTTTTAGCGCCATGGTAACTAACTCGGAGCCACTTTCGACGATACTCTCTGCCATCACCTGGGTGCTTGAGAACTTTCCTGTTCCGGTAAACAGGCGTGAGGAAAAAGTTTTATCAGCGATCTTTAACATCATTAACCTCCGGCAATGGCCTGAAACATAGCAATCTGAACACCCTCAGTCAGTGGTGTAGATTGCCACTGGCTACGGGGGATAATTTCACCGTTCAGAGCGATCGCCACCGACTGTTCAGGCAGAGATAATTCACTCACCAATGCCAGCAAATCGCTGGCAGTTTTTGGCGAATAGGCTTCATCATTAAGCCAGATCTGCATGTGAAATCTCCTTATTTAGAAGTGCGCGAGGCTGACAAATGGCGCACTCAGGATCGCGATGAACCAGCATCTTTCTGAGCGAAAATGACAGGCCATCAAACTGATAAAAGTTCGCAGGTAGAGATTCGCCTAGCAGCAGCTTCAGCGCTTCTAAAGCCTGAAAGTTGCCAATAATGCCCACTACTGGCCCCACTACACCTGCACTCTGACAATTCCTCGATTGAGGGTCCTGATGGGAGGGAAATAGGCAGTGATAACAAGGCGAGGAAGAGGTTCTGAAATCGAAAGTCATCAGTTGACCTTGCCAACCAATACCTGCACCCGCAATCAACGGTTTGCCCAGTTTCACACAGGCGGCATTCACCGCCTGCCTGGTTGCCATGTTGTCGCTGCAATCAAGCACGATATCAGCAAGGGAAGCTTCAAGCTCCAACGCCATTCCATCAAGCTGACGAATGACAGGGCGACATTGGATTAGGCTATTCAACGCGTTGAGTTGTTCACTCAGCGCTTTCGCCTTACCTTTACCCAGGTCCTTTTCGCGATAAGCAATTTGCCTCGGCAAGTTTGAACGCTCCAGCACATCGCCATCAGCCAGCACTAACTGTCCGACTCCTGCCCCGGCCAAATACTGCGAAGCCGCAGTTCCAAGACCACCACATCCCACTATCAGTACTTTGGCTTGGGAAAGTTTCAGTTGCGCCTCTTCGCCCCAGTTATCCAACATGATTTGGCGACTGTAACGGTCAAATTCATTGTCTGACAGACTAGCTTTGTTCGACGACGATACGCTCATTTCTTGCCTCCTCTGTCAGCACCTCAGCGAACGATTGAAGCGTTGCCGCCAAGTCACAGGACTGGGTGACCGCCCGAACAACAGCAATCGCATTCACGCCGCTTTGCCAAACTTCTGGGGCTTTAGCGAGATCAATACCACCAATAGCCACTGTCGGTACTTTCCCTGCTACTGTCGCTAAATGCTTCGACAACTGCGCTACGCCCTGGGGAGGCGTCGGCATCTGTTTGGTTGGTGTTGGGAAAATATGGCCGATAGCTAAATAGCTCGGGTTAAGAGACAAGGCTAAATCCAGTTCATCAGACGTTCGGGTGGACACTCCAAGGCGAATACCGGCACGGGCTATCGCATCCAGATCAGCCGATTTCAAATCGTCCTGCCCCAGATGGATCCCATATGCACCGGCATCGAGAGCCTTTTCCCAGTGATCGTTGATAAATACCTGAGCCTGACAGAGACGGCCGCAAGCGACAGCCTCTTTGATCATGGCATCAAGATTAGGATGGTTAGCGTCTTTAACCCTAAGCTGAACAGTACGCACACCAAACGCCAGCAAACGCTTCAACAGGGCAATATCATCAACCACCGGATAGAGAGGGCCAATGCCCCCGTCCATCCGCGGAAACACGGGAGAGGTGTTCATAGCACCTCCTACGCTTTCTGGTGGTAGAGTTCGCTGCCTTTAGCGAGAAATTCCGCCGATTTTTGCTTCATGCCTTCAAGGGGATCTTCCAGCATTTTCACTTCGATGCCTTCGCCTAGCTCAAGGCCTTTTGCGCTTTCTTCTTTTGCAAAAGCGCGAACTTCATGACTGATTTTCATTGAGCAGAATTTAGGGCCACACATGGAGCAGAAGTGCGCCACTTTGCCCGACTCCTGTGGGAGAGTCTCATCGTGATAAGCGCGCGCAGTATCTGGGTCGAGCGCCAGATTGAACTGATCTTCCCAACGGAATTCGAAGCGCGCTTTAGACAGGGCATTGTCACGTACCTGAGCACCAGGATGTCCTTTCGCCAAATCAGCCGCGTGAGCACAGAGCTTGTAGGTAATCAGGCCGACTTTCACGTCATCTTTATTCGGAAGCCCTAAATGTTCTTTCGGTGTCACATAGCAAAGCATGGCACAGCCAAACCAGCCGATCATCGCCGCACCAATACCTGAAGTGATGTGGTCATAGCCAGGAGCAACGTCTGTCGTCAAAGGTCCAAGCGTATAGAAAGGCGCTTCGTGGCAATGCTCTAACTGCTCTTCCATATTTTCTTTGATCATGTGCATTGGCACGTGACCCGGGCCTTCAATCATCACCTGAACATCGTACTCCCAAGCTACCTTGGTCAACTCACCAAGAGTACGAAGTTCTGAGAACTGAGCTTCGTCGTTAGCATCGGCAATAGATCCCGGACGCAGACCATCGCCCAACGACAATGCCACGTCATACTTCGCACAGATTTCACAAATCTCACGGAAGTGGGTGTAGAGGAAACTTTCCTGATGGTGCGCTAAACACCACTTGGCGATGATGGAGCCACCTCGGGAGACAATGCCGGTGACACGCTTAGCGGTCATTGGTACGTAGCGCAGCAGCACACCAGCGTGGATAGTGAAGTAATCAACACCCTGCTCTGCCTGTTCAATAAGAGTGTCGCGCATCACTTCCCACGTCAGGTTTTCAGCGATACCATTTACCTTCTCAAGTGCCTGGTACATAGGAACAGTACCGATTGGCACAGGGCTGTTTCTCAAGATCCACTCGCGGGTTTCATGGATGTTTCGACCGGTCGACAAATCCATGACCGTATCTGCGCCCCAGCGGGTAGACCACACCAACTTCTCGGTTTCCTCTTCAATCGATGAGGTGACTGATGAGTTACCGATATTAGCGTTCACTTTCACCAGAAAATTGCGGCCAATGATCATTGGCTCAGATTCAGGGTGGTTAATATTGGAAGGGATGATCGCGCGGCCTTCCGCAACTTCTTTGCGAACAAATTCCGGCGTAATTTCTTTTGGAAGGTTAGCACCAAAGTTCTGACCCGGATGCTGACGATTCAGTTGCTCATCTGCATATTGCTGGCGACCCATGTTTTCACGAATCGCGATGTACTCCATTTCAGGCGTGATAATGCCCTGACGTGCATAGTGTAGCTGGGTAACACACTGCCCATTTTTAGCTCGACGCACGGACGGTAGATTACCAAAGCGAAGCTCATCCAGCGTGTCATCATCAAACGTGTCTTGGCAAAGTCTGACGTCACACCATCAAGGAGTTCAGTATCACTGCGCTCTTCTATCCAGCGCTCACGCAGCTTTGGTAGACCCGCGTAAATATCAATTTCGTAGTCTGGATCGGTATACACACCTGAGGTGTCGTAAACACGAACTGGCTCATTTTCTTCAAACTGGGGGTTATCTTTAGTGCCACCAATGAGGCTTGGTGCTAGGGAGATTTCACGCATACCCACCCGAATATCTGGACGGGAGCCTTCTACATGAACTTTAAGAGAATTAGGAAAGGGTTGTACCGACAGGTTGTCGATAAAGGCTTTTGCTTCGTTTCTAGCTTGTTTACGGTTCGACATAGCATTACTCCAATATATTTTTGGGAATAAATGCTTGCCGGATTTGCTGAGCAAGAGGTGTGGCGAAACTTATAGATATGACTATCTCTGAACACCACAATTGTTGTTCTCTTGTTCCCTTCGCAGGTATTAGCCTGATCAGGTTCAACGGATCCTGCTTTCGCAGTCTCAGCCAAATGGCACTCCGACAAGTATCAGCGAACGAGTATAGGGAATGCTTTCCGTTATCTCAACCACTCAAAGTGATTAACCGCGCATTAACAACTGAAAGCCTGCCCAAGCAGCAAAGATACAGATAACGACATTCAGCACAACATTCAGGCCCATTTTGAACCACTCACCCTGTTGAAGCAGCAAAACGTTATCCATAGAAAACGTGGAAAAGGTGGTTAGTGCCCCAAGAAAACCTAGCCCGATGAGATGACGCCAAGGACCTGGAGAAAAGACTTCTTGCTCCAAGGCTGCAACTAATAGCCCCATGATAAATGAGCCCACGACATTAACGGTCAAAGTGCCATAAGGAAAGCCGCGCCCTAGCATCACAGCGCATAGCTCGGAGATCAGGTAACGAGAACAGGCACCAAACGCACCACCAATCGCAATATAGAAGAGTAAAGCCGCTTGATTCATGGCGTTAAAACCCATGCTATCGAAAAAACCAAGCTGACATGATACGCCTTAAAGAACGTATTCGCTAAGGCGATTTCCTAGCCAATTCAAATGTTGAACTGAATGAGGGAACAGTAGATACAAAAAAGCCCCAGCATCTCTGATGAGACTTCAAATTTGGCAGGCGGAGGTATTCGACGGGGCTTGCCATCAAGCGGACTGGCGACCCAGCCCCCCCAACAATTGGCTCGCAGAGCCAAAAACCATATATAAAAAAGCCCCAGCATCTCTGCTGAGGCTTCGAATATGGCAGGGGTGGAGGGATTCGAACCCCCAACACGCGGATTTGGAATCCGCTGCTCTGCCAATTGGAGCTACACCCCTATACGCAAGCTATTTTAATGGTTATTAGTTAAATAGCCAGTGTTGATTGGGGAAAGCTAAACCAAGTGGACAGAATTCATACAAGGTTATGATTCTTCAGCAAGATTCTTTTGCTTATACTTGTTAAAGACCAACAAGGCAATCACTGCAGGCCCTGCAACCAAAGCTGCAATTGCACTACATAGCAATGTCATTTGAAGTAAAGCTGACAAATCATTCATCTGGTGATCCCTTTATCCCTGTTAGATAAGCTGATAATACCGCGATGGTATATAAAAATAGTCTCAGTGATAAGAACCACTGGCAAGTATTCCATTCATTGCATAAATAAAAGTGAGAGAAGTTAACAATGATCACTCTGTGTATGCTTTTTAATACATTAGATGTAGGCGTTGTATCCCTATAAATCAAATTATTAGCATTTAACCACTCATTAATTGTGGACAGGTTTGTGTTTTGAGTTCCAGACAGGGAATGTGAAAAGTTCAAGGCAGATAAGCACCGAAAGAAGACTCTTTGTGAATAGGCGCAAAAAGACAACAAACGCAACGCTAGGATAGCTCTACCTTTGAAAGCTTAGTAAGCTGATTGTCTTGGAGTAATTTCAGTGAGTTAACTCGGCGTTTTCAGAAATTGAAGAAGGCTAGTATCTCGCTCTAAAGTGCGAAGCACTTTTCCGGGTCGCACATAGCAAAAACCTCAGCCTTTCGACTGAGGTTTCTCTAAGAAGTGGCGGAGCGGACGGGACTCGAACCCGCGACCCCCGGCGTGACAGGCCGGTATTCTAACCAACTGAACTACCGCTCCACACTTAAATTGGAAGCCTGGCGATGTCCTACTCTCACATGGGGAGACCCCACACTACCATCGGCGCTGTTACGTTTCACTACTGAGTTCGGCATGGAGTCAGGTGGGTCCATAACGCTATGGTCGCCAAGCAAATTCGTTAAAATCTTGGAAAGTGACTTTGTTTGTTCTCGTTCTTACACATTCAATGTTCTCTTCGAGTCCGTCAAAACCCCTTGGGTGTTGTATGGTTAAGCCTCACGGGCAATTAGTATCAGTTAGCTCAACGCCTCGCAG
>NZ_JAALDL010000016.1 GCF_011045095.1 Grimontia sedimenti | reverse complement strand
TTATGCTTTGTTGAGGTGTATTTGCTTAGAATGACTAGGCGGCACACACCTCGCCGCGCCTAAAACGCTTATAGCTAGAACAAAATTTAACCACCAAAGATCAACAGCCCCTAGATCACCGTAGATTGGATCTCACCATCTCCAAACGTTGACCTGATCTGATCGCCAGACTTAAGCGACGATGCTGAACGAATGACTTCGCCTTTATCGTTCCGGGTGATTGAATAACCGCGTGCGAGTGTTGCCAGCGGGCTTACTGCATCCAGTGTTTCCATCTGCAGTGCCAGTGCATGCTGTTGTTGTCGGAGTTGACGGCGCATGGCCTCAATAAGACGCTGCTCCACATAGTCTAGTTGCGCTTTCTGGCCTGGAATTTGGTTCGCGGGTGAGTAGCGCTCAAGTTTTTGCGCTGCTCTATCCAGGCGCTGTGCTTCCGTTTGAAGTGTATAGCGCATGGATTGGTGAAGACGCCTTTCAAGCTCATCAAACTGCTGAGACTGTTGCTGAAGCTGCGCTTTGGGGTGCTGCATCGCCAATCGGTGTTGCAAGCGAGTTAGCCATTCCTGAGAGCGGCTTAAATGACGGCTGAAAGCGTGTGCGAGGCGATCAGTACGCTGCAAGAGTTGTTGCTCACGTACGGAGGTATCACGGCTGACAAGCTCTGCTGCAGCTGACGGGGTAGGGGCGCGGACATCAGCGACGAAATCGGCAATGGTGACATCAACTTCATGGCCTACCGCACTGACGATCGGGATGGTGCTGGCAGCAATGGTACGGGCAACAATTTCTTCGTTGAAGCACCATAGGTCTTCCAGCGAACCACCGCCACGACCGACGATCAGGACATCACATTCATTACGGCTGTTGGCACGCCCAATAGCCTGCGCGATTTGAATCGCAGCATCTTTGCCCTGCACTTGGGTGGGATAAATCACCACGGGTAAGCCAGGGTCACGGCGTTTCAATACATGCAAAATATCATGCAGCGCCGCGCCGGTACTGGAAGTGATCACACCAACCCGCTTGGGTTGTTCTGGAAGTGGTTTTTTCAGGCTGGCTGCAAACAGACCTTCTGCAGAAAGCTGCATTTTCAATTTTTCAAATTGCTGTTGAAGCAGGCCGTCACCTTCAGGCTGCATGCTTTCGACAATGATTTGGTAGTCACCACGGGGCTCATACAAAGAGAGCCTTGCACGCACCAACACCTGATTTCCGTTGGCAGGTTTAAAAGTTACCCGTCGGTTATTGCCTTTGAACATGGCGCATTTTACCTGAGCTTGACGATCTTTCAGGGTGAAATACCAGTGACCAGATGTTGCCATGGTGAGGTTTGAAATCTCGCCAACCAGCCAAACAATGCCCATTTCGTTTTCGAGCAACAAACGTACTTCAGCGTTTAATCTGGAGACGGTATAGATATTGTTGTTGGTGAGATTCATAGCGGAATGCGTCTTTGTTTTCAGCAAGATGAAGCCATGTTAAAGAGGCGAAATCTGAAAGCCAAACGTTTTCGTAAAAATCTGTAGCCAAACGTTTGCGCCGTCAGTATAATGCGGCGGCAATATTTTGAACTCCCTCATATTATTTTGGCGTGAGATATTGCAATGTTACGAATAGCTAAAGAAGCCCTTACTTTTGACGATGTACTGCTGGTTCCAGCACACTCCACAGTTCTTCCGAACACTGCCGACTTGCGCACTCAACTGACGAAAAAAATCTCTCTGAACATCCCACTGATCTCAGCGGCGATGGACACAGTGACCGAAGCGCGCCTCGCAATTGCGCTTGCTCAGGAAGGTGGCATCGGTTTTATCCACAAAAACATGTCTATTGAGCAACAAGCGGAACAAGTTCGCTTGGTGAAGATCTTTGAAGCCGGTGTGGTTTCAAACCCTGTCACTGTGACGCCTGATCAAACCATTGCTGATGTAAAAGCACTGACCGACACTCATGGCTTTGCCGGTTTCCCTGTAGTAACTGAAGCCAATGAGCTGGTGGGTATCATCACTGGCCGCGACGTTCGTTTCGTGACTGACCTGAGCCTGAAAGTGTCAGAAGTCATGACACCGAAAGAACGTCTGGCAACTGTGAAAGAGGGTGCAAGCCCTGAAGAAGTTCAAAAGCTGATGCAAAAGCACCGCGTAGAAAAAATTCTGGTAGTGAATGACGACCACCATATCGCGGGCATGATCACTGCAAAAGATTTCCAAAAAGCTGAGCGCAAACCAAATGCATGTAAAGACGAGCAAGGTCGTCTGCGTGTTGGTGCTGCGGTTGGCGCAGGTGCAGGTAACGAAGAACGTGTTGCTGCACTGGTTGAAGCAGGGGTTGACGTACTGCTTATCGACTCTTCTCACGGTCACTCTGAAGGCGTGCTTCAACGCATTCGTGAAACCCGTGAAAAATTCCCTGAATTGCAAATCATTGGCGGTAACGTCGCAACTGGCGCAGGTGCAAAAGCCCTGATTGAAGCGGGTGTAGATGCAGTGAAAGTGGGTATCGGCCCAGGCTCAATCTGTACAACCCGTATTGTTACCGGTGTGGGTGTTCCGCAAATCACTGCGATTTCAGATGCAGTAGAAGTGGCAGAGCAATACGGCGTGCCATGTATCGCTGATGGTGGTATCCGCTTCTCTGGTGATCTTTGTAAAGCACTGGTTGCAGGCGCATCTTGTGTCATGGTGGGCTCCATGCTGGCAGGTACGGAAGAATCTCCAGGTGAAGTTGAACTGTACCAAGGCCGCGCTTACAAATCTTACCGTGGTATGGGCTCACTGGGTGCGATGTCTAAAGGTTCTTCTGACCGTTACTTCCAGAGCGATAACGCAGCGGACAAGTTGGTACCTGAAGGTATTGAAGGTCGCGTGGCATACAAAGGTCGCCTGAAAGAAATCATTCACCAGCAAATGGGTGGCCTGCGCTCGTGCATGGGCCTGACCGGTTCCGCGACGGTTGAAGCTCTGCGTACAAAAGCAGAATTCGTTCGCATCACTGGCGCTGGTATGACGGAATCGCACGCACACGATGTGACCATCACTAAAGAAGCACCAAACTACCGTACTGGCCAGTAATTCACGCCCGTAAGTTAAAGCTGAAATTTATAGCATGGGGGCGAAAGTCCCCTGTATCGATGACTTTTTGAGACAAGCTGAAATGACCCAAAATATTCATGACCAACGTATTCTGATCCTCGACTTTGGTTCTCAGTACACCCAGTTGATCGCGCGTCGTATCCGTGAAATCGGTGTTTACTGCGAGCTGTGGGGCTGGGATGTTGAAGAGCAGGATATCCGTGACTTCAACCCGAACGGCATCATTCTTTCCGGTGGCCCGGAGAGCGTGACCGAAGACGGTTCACCACGTGCGCCTGAATATGTGTTTAACGCGGGTGTACCAGTACTGGGCGTTTGCTATGGCATGCAAACCATGTCTGAGCAGCTTGGCGGTAAAGTTGCTGGCTCAAACGAGCGTGAATTTGGCTACGCGAAAGTGACGCTGGATAACCCAGGTAGCCTGTTTGAAGGTATCGAAGACGCCATCAACGAAGCGGGCAAAGGCGTTCTGGATGTATGGATGAGCCACGGCGACAAAGTAGTAGAAATTCCATCTGACTTTGTGAAAGTTGCATCGACTGACACTTGTCCGTTTGCTGCAATGGCCAACGAAGAGAAGCGTTTCTACGGCGTTCAGTTCCACCCTGAAGTGACGCACACCCGTCAGGGTCACCGCATGCTTGAGCGCTTCGTGATGGATATCTGTGGCTGTGAGAAGCTATGGACGCCAGCATCTATCATCGAAGATGCGATTGCACGCATCAAAGAACAAGTGGGTGATGAGGAAGTGATCCTTGGCCTGTCAGGCGGCGTGGACTCTTCTGTTGTTGCTATGCTTATCCACCGCGCGATCGGTGACAAGCTGACCTGTGTATTCGTAGACAACGGTCTGCTGCGCTTGAACGAAGCTGAGCAGGTTATGGAAATGTTCGGTGATCACTTCGGCTTGAACATTGTTCATGTTGATGCGGAAAACCGCTTCCTGTCTGCGCTGGAAGGCATTGCTGATCCAGAAGCAAAACGTAAGAAGATTGGTCACGTGTTCGTAGACGTATTCGATGAAGAATCGAAGAAACTGAAGAATGCGAAATGGCTGGCGCAAGGCACTATCTACCCAGATGTGATCGAGTCTGCTGCTTCTAAGACCGGTAAAGCGCACGTTATCAAATCTCACCACAACGTAGGTGGTCTGCCGGATGACATGGAAATGGGTCTGGTTGAGCCGCTGAAAGAGCTGTTCAAAGACGAAGTGCGTAAGATTGGTCTCGAGCTGGGTCTGCCGTATAACATGCTTTACCGCCACCCGTTCCCAGGTCCAGGTCTGGGTGTACGTGTAC
The DNA here is from genome assembly GCF_011045095.1 of Grimontia sedimenti. Lineage (GTDB taxonomy): Bacteria > Pseudomonadota > Gammaproteobacteria > Enterobacterales > Vibrionaceae > Enterovibrio > Enterovibrio sedimenti. The sequence goes on along the minus strand of NZ_JAALDL010000016.1, from coordinate 110,783 downwards.
TTGGCGAAGTGAAAAAAGAGTACTGTGATTTACTACGCCGTGCGGATGCTATCTTCATCGAAGAGCTGCACAAAGCAGACCTTTACAACAAGGTTTCTCAGGCATTTACCGTGTTCCTGCCAGTGCGCTCTGTCGGCGTAATGGGTGACGGCCGTAAATACGATTGGGTTGTTTCTCTGCGTGCAGTAGAAACCATCGACTTCATGACCGCACACTGGGCACACCTGCCATATGACTTCCTGGGTCGCGTTTCAAACCGTATCATTAACGAAGTAGATGGTATCAGCCGCGTGGTTTACGACGTATCTGGTAAGCCACCTGCAACCATTGAGTGGGAATAATCTTCCTTCAAATCCAGTCATTCAAAAGGCACGCATTGCGTGCCTTTTTCTTTCTCTCTCACCAGCGATACGTCATTCATCTTCTGGGTGGCTGATACTCACCATTTCACGCCAAACGTAGCCATTTTATTGTGGTTGTTGTTCATTTGGATTGTCTTTGTTTGCTTTGTGTTTACCACTTGTGTGTGAATTGAATTTATGTGCTTAAACCGTAATTTTAATTGAGATTAGTCACTACCAATTTGGTTTGTTACGTGTATTTTGTGCTGTTGAATAATTATGACGTCGTTGCGAATTCATCAAAGAATCCGCTCCTTACGATGCAAACACACACTGCAAAAACTCGGAGCTTTAAATGAGTAATCATGCCATGAGCAATACTCCAGACGCGCCAAGCGGCGGTATGGAAAAGTTCCTGAACTGGATTGAAAGGGCAGGTAACAAAATTCCTGATCCTGCGCTTCTGTTCTTTTATGGACTTTTGATTGTATGGGGTCTGTCCGCCGTTCTTTCTCAGGTTGATTTCGGCCTGATCCACCCTGTTACCGGCCAGGCTGTAGAAATTAATAACCTTCTGACTGGCGAAGCGCTTGCAAGCTTCCTGGCGAACATGGTGACGACTTTCACCAGCTTTGCACCAATGGGTATTGTGCTTGTAGCCATGCTGGGTGTGGGCGTCGCGGATGCATCTGGCTTTATCACCACTGGCCTGAAAAAATGCTGAACGTGACACCTAAGAAGCTGCTGACGCCAGCACTGATTCTGGTGGCGATTGTATCGCACACGGCCGCAGATGCGGGTTACGTTCTGGTTATTCCTTTGGGCGGCATCATCTTCCACGCTGCGGGTCGTCACCCGCTGGTGGGTATTGCTGCGGCGTTTGCCGGTGTGTCGGGCGGTTTCTCAGCTAACTTCATTCCAGCGGGTATTGACCCTCTGTTGGCGGGCTTTACCCAATCTGCAGCGCAGGTTCTGGATAAAGACTACGTGGTGAACCCACTGGCGAACCTGTATTTCACTGGCCTTTCTTCATTCCTGATTGTGGCTATCGGCTGGTATGTGACTGAGAAAATCATCGAGCCACGCCTGAACAAATTGCCAATTGATGAAGATGCTGAAAAAGCACCGGATCTGGGCAGTTTCTCTGCTATTGAGAGCAAAGCGTTCAACCGTGCAGGTTTTGCAATGCTGGCGGGTATCGTTCTTCTGGTGGTTGCTCTTATCCCTGAAACGTCAGCACTGCGTTCACCTGAAGGCGAACTGACTGCGTTCTCTGCGCCGCTGATGAAATCTATCGTACCGCTGATCTTTATCCTGTTTGTGATTCCAGGTGTGGTTTATGGTCGCGTTGCAGGTACCTTCAAAACGCAAGGTGATATCATTAAAGCAATGAGCGATACCATGGCGACCATGGGCGCATATTTGGTGATGTCATTCTTCTGTGCGCAGTTCCTGGCAGCATTCAGCCAGTCGAACATCGGTACCTTGCTGGCATTGGAAGGCGCGGCCTTCTTGAAAGCGCTGAACATGCCGGGTCAGCTGACCATCATCGGTATGATTCTGCTGACCGCGTGTGTGAACCTGCTGATCGGTTCTGCATCAGCAAAATGGGCGCTGATTGGTCCAATCCTTGTACCAATGCTGATGGCGCTGGGTATTTCTCCTGAGCTGTCTCAGGCGGCTTACCGCGTAGGTGACTCGGTATCTAACATCATTTCTCCACTGATGGTGTTCTTCCCACTGGTGGTGGTTTACTGCCAACGTTATGTGAAGAGCACAGGTATCGGCACGTTGGCTTCAATGATGATGCCTTACTCCATTGCGATGCTGATCGGTTGGTCTATCTTCCTTCTGGCTTACTGGGCTCTGGGCATTCCACTGGGTATCCAAGCGCCTTACACCTACCAGATGTAACAGCAATCTGTTTTATCCAAGCCCTGCCATCGTGCAGGGCTTTTTCTTGTGTTTGAATTCTTCTCCAATAATACGTGCTACATCAATGCAACATTATCAAAACATGCATCTATACATTAATGGATTTTTGAGATTTTGTATAAAAGATGTATCTTCTGAGATGTTTGCGTTATCTCACACTATTATCTGCAGTGCTGTCTTCAATCTGTCATAAGTCCTGACTCTTAATGTTGATTTGGCATTATCCCCTTTTTAATCTCATTTATTGGAGTTTTACTCCAAAAGTGGCATCTGCTAAGTTCTTGCGGCAAAAGTAACGGATATACCTGATTTCATCGCATGCTCGTTTCGGCGAATGGTCAATCAAGGTTAGAACTCATCGAAAAGGTGGTATGACATGAGTCAAGCTTCACAAGGAGCGCCGCAACAGAACGGCGCGATTGCGTTTATTGAACGCGTAGGTAAAAAAATCCCCGATCCTGTGATCATTTTTATGTTCCTTTTTGTGGCTGCATTAGCCATTACAGGTTTGATCGGCGGAATGGAATTCCAAACCACAGGGGCAGATGGTAATCCTATCAGTCACACTGTGAAGAGCATGCTGGCAACAGAAAACGTTCGCTGGATGTTTGACAATGCGATCCTTGAAAACTGGCTGTCGTTCGGCCATGGCGTACTCGGTGTCATCCTTGTGGTGATGCTGGGTGTCGGTATTGCTGAGAACTCTGGCCTTCTGGGTGCAGTGATTAAGCGTGTTGGCCTTCGCCTGAATGAGAAGTGGCTGCCGATGCTGCTGGTATTCCTGGGTATCATGAGCTCCATCGCGACGGATGCGGGTTACCTGGTGCTTATCCCATTGGCAGGTATGTTGTACGCAGGTGTGGGTAAAAATCCATTGATCGGTATGGCAGCTGCGTTCGCTGGTGTCTCGGCGGGCTTCAGTGCAAACCTGATTCCTGCAACCCCGGTTGATGTTATTATTGGTCTGAATGCACGTGTGTTTGCAGAATCTCAAGGCGTGCCTTTTGAGACCGCAGCAGGTGAAGTGCTAAACCCTGCGACCATGCACTATTTCTTCATCTTTGTTTCCACCTTCATGCTGGCGATTCTGGGTGCTTGGGTCACCAAACGCTTTGTCGCACCTCGTCTGGAAAAGATGGAGTACACGCTACCGGAAGACTTGGATCAGAGCGATTTCTCTGTCAGCGAAAGCGAGCAAAAGGGTCTGCGCGCTGCAGGTCTCGGTCTGATTGCTTCTCTGGCTGCGATTGTCGCGCTGGCAATGGGTCCACTCGCGCCATACACCAATGAGGCTGGCCGCACAGTCACCCCTTACATGAACAACGTGATCCTGCTGATTGCGATGGTGTTTGCGGTAACGGGTATCTGTTTTGGCTACAGCACGGGTAAGTTCAAGTCCCTACAAGACGTAGTGAATGCCATGGTGAAGCAGATGAACACCTTTGGTTATGTTCTGGTTCTGACTTTCTTCAGCCATAACTTCCTGGCGGTACTGAGCTACTCAGGCCTGGGTGTTTACATCACTTACCTTGGCGCGACGACCTTGTCTTCACTGGGTCTGGAAAACTTCCCAATCCTGCTCATCATCGGCTTCATTCTTACGACTGCACTGATCAACCTGTTCGTCGGTGGTTTGACATCGAAGTGGATGCTGCTGGGACCTATTTTCGTTCCTATGCTGTATCAGGTTAACCCGAATATGACACCTGATCTGGTGGCGGCCGCATACCGTGTAGCAGATTCGTCGACTAACATCATCACGCCAATGATGACCTATGCAGGTGTGATTCTGGCCTTCATGCGTAAGTACAAATCTGATCTGACGTTTGGCGACGTGATTGCGATGATGGTGCCATACTCAGCAGCGTTCCTGACCGTATGGACAACCTTGCTGATTGTATTCTTCAGCTTCAACATTCCTCTGGGCTTCTAATTAGCCGCAGCAAGAATAGAAAAACCCGGCTTCGGCCGGGTTTTCTGTTGTTTGAAGCGTTATTTCAAATGCTCTCCATGGAAGCGGAGGTGATCTTCAATAAAGCTCGAAATGAAGTAGTAGCTGTGGTCATAGCCTTCCTGCATACGAAGCTCCAGCGGATAGCCAGCTTCTTCTGCTGCTTGAAGCAGGTTACCGGGTTTCAGTTGCTCATGCAGGAACTGGTCACCATCACCTTGATCAATCAGCATTGGCAAGTGCTTATCTGCTTTTTTGATTAACGCGCAGCTGTCGTATTCCAGCCAAATTTGGCGATCTTCACCTAAATAATTGGTAAAAGCCTTTTCGCCCCAAGGCACAGCAGCGGGATTCACAATGGGACTGAAAGCAGAAACAGAACGGTAATCATCACTGTTTTTCAACGCAATGGTCAGTGCACCGTGGCCACCCATGCTATGGCCGGAAATGGCCTTCACATCGCTGACTGGAAAGTGTGCTTCAATAACGGCAGGGAGCTCTTTCACCACGTAATCGTACATATGGTAGAAACGGTTCCATGGTGCTTCGGTCGCATTCAGGTAAAAGCCTGCACCGATACCAAAATCGTAGGCACCTTCCGGGTCGTCAGGAATGTTGTCGCCACGTGGGCTAGTATCGGGCGCAACGATAGCAATACCTAGTTCAGCCGCTACGCGGTGTGCGCCCGCTTTCTGCATAAAGTTTTCATCACTGCAGGTCAATCCTGACAACCAGTAGAGCACCGGCACTCGATTGGATTCTGATGCTTGTGGAGGCAGGAAAATGGCGAAACGCATGTTGCAGTGAACAGTACGTGAGGTGTGAGTGTACTGTTTATGCCAACCGCCAAAACTGCGGTTACTGCTGATGTTTTCAAGACTCATGTTGGACTCCAAAGCAGGCGGTTTTGTCACCGCCTGCGTGGGGTTTGTTATTCTGTCGTTTACTTGTCGTAATGGATAACAGAGCGGATGCTCTTGCCTTCGTGCATCAGGTCAAATGCTTCATTGATACCATCAAGACCCATGGTGTGGGTGATGAAGTCATCCAATGCAAATTCACCCGCCATGTAACGCTCGACGATTTCAGGCAGTTCTGAACGGCCTTTTACACCACCGAATGCTGAACCACGCCATACACGACCGGTGACCAGCTGGAATGGACGGGTAGAGATTTCCTGCCCGGCACCGGCAACACCGATGATGACAGACTCGCCCCAGCCTTTATGGCAACACTCAAGTGCTGAACGCATCACATTGACGTTACCGATACACTCGAACGAATAATCAACACCACCGTCAGTCAATTCAACGATGACGTCCTGAATCGGTTTGTCGTACTTGCTTGGGTTGATACAGTCAGTCGCACCCAGCTTTTGAGCCAGTTCGAACTTGCTCTCATTGATGTCGATACCAATGATGCGGCTTGCACCTGCCATTGCAGCGCCGATGATGGCAGAAAGACCAATGCCACCTAGACCGAAGATCGCAACGGTATCTCCTTTTTGAACTTTGGCCGTGTTTAGCACTGCGCCCATACCGGTCGTTACACCACAGCCAAGAAGGCAGACTTCTTCGAGAGGTGCGTCTTTGTTGACTTTCGCCAGCGAGATTTCAGGTAAAACTGTGTACTCAGAAAAAGTCGAAGTCCCCATGTAGTGGTAGATCGGTTGACCATCTTTAAAGAAGCGGGTGGTGCCGTCTGGCATCAGGCCTTTACCTTGAGTCTCACGGATTTTCTGACACAGGTTGGTTTTACCTGACTTACAGAACTTACACTCACCACATTCTGGTGTGTATAAAGGAATAACATGGTCACCCACCTGAACGCTGGTGACACCTTCACCCACTTGCTCAACAATGCCACCACCTTCGTGGCCTAGGATTGCAGGGAAGATACCTTCTGGGTCATCACCTGACAGGGTAAATGCATCGGTGTGGCAAACACCGGTTGCAATAATGCGCACCAGTACTTCGCCCGCTTTTGGCAGCATGACATCCACTTCTTCAATGCTCAGCGGTTTGCCTGCTTCCCACGCGATTGCTGCGCGCGATTTAATAAATTGCTCTGCCATTGACAGCATCCTCCGTTTATTGGGTTAGTCCCTTATCGTCTAACCCTAGGTGATTTATGTTGGAGTAGCGAGTTCACTTTTGTGACACGCTGAATTTGAGTAATAGTCTATTTGTTTCTAAACGTGTGATAATCCACTTGGATTGCAATTAACTTTTACTGGTGAGAAATAATGTCGGACTGGCAAGGAGTTTCAGAGTTTCTGGCAGTGGTTGAAACAGCCAGCTTTACCAAAGCATCAAAGCGGTTGGGGGCATCAACGGCGCATGTGAGCCGTCAGGTGGCATTGCTTGAGGAGAGGCTCAATACCCGCCTTCTATTTCGAACCACGCGAAAGGTTTCCACGACAGAAGAGGGTGATATTTACTATCAGCATTGTCGACTGCTGGCTGATGGCCTGAAAGAGGCAGAGAGTGCAGTGACGCAGTTGCACGAGACGCCGAATGGACACATTAAGCTGACAGCGCCAGTGACCTATGGGGAAAAAGTGGTGATGCCGCTGATCCTCGATTTCATGCAAGCCTACCCCGAAATTCAAATAGAGGTAGACCTGACCAATGCGACGCTAGACCTTGTCGACTCATCTTGTGATGTGGCGTTAAGGTTAGGGCGCTTGGTGGACTCATCCATGGTGTGTAAGCGCTTGGCTACACGTCGTCTTATTGTTTGTGGTTCGCCGGATTATCTTTCCAAATTTGGCACGCCCCATACGCTTTCTGAATTGGCACAACACAATTGCCTTCGTGGTCAACATGACTACTGGCGTTTCCGTGAGGAAGGCAAAGAGCGCTCTGTCCGTGTTCGTGGCAACCTTCGCTGCAACAGTGGTATTGCCTTGCTGGATGCCGCAATCCGTGGCAATGGGTTAATTCAGCTTCCGGATTATTACTTGCAGAAGGCGTTGGAAAGCGGTGAGGTCGTCAAGGTGCTGAATGCTTACGAGGATTTGGAAGAGGGAATTTGGGCACTTTTCCCGCACCGCAGACTGCAGCCTCTTCGCGTTAAACTGCTGGTGGATTTTCTGGCGGCTAAACTGGTGAATCAGGCTAAGGATTGAGGTGCATGGAGTGATATACTCCGCCGCATAGCAAGATTGAAGTAAAGGCACACAGTGACAGAGAGTGAATTAGATCAGCAGTTTATGCGCCGGGCGATAGAGCTCGCGGGCAAAGCAGAATCCGAAGGTGAAGTTCCCGTCGGTGCTGTTGTCGTGCATGATGGTGTGGTCATTGGAGAAGGCTGGAACCGCTTGATTGGCCAGCATGATGCCACCGCTCATGCGGAGATGATGGCACTGCGCCAGGCAGGTAAAGTGCTACAAAATTATCGTCTGTTGGAAGCGGTACTTTATGTCACCTTGGAGCCTTGCCCAATGTGTGCGTCCGCCATGGTGCATAGCAGGATTGGCAAAGTGGTGTTTGGCGCGCCCGATTATAAGACGGGAGCCGCAGGGAGTGTCATGAATTTGCTGAGCTACGAAGGCGTTAACCATCATGTTCAGTATCAGGGAGGTGTGTTGGAAGAGGAGTGTCGCGAGCAATTGCAGGCATTTTTCCGCCGTCGTCGCTCAGAAAAGAAAGCGGAAAAAGAAGCGCGTAAAGCTGCGCAAAGCCCTTCTGACGAAAATTAAAAACTCTCGTCCATCATGGCGAATTCGCGTATCGCGAACGTGCGTTGGCGCCATAGCACCTTCTTCAGTGCCACATTGCGTTGGCGTTTACGACGGTTCGACGCCGCGCTGGAATTACGGGAAAAGTTAGCTTGTGCCTTTCTTTTCTTAGCAAACATCGTACGTTCCTTTTGAAAAAATAAGCGCAGCCCCGCTGCGCTTATTGATATTTATAGTCGTCCTTTATTAAAGCACGATGACAGCATGATTCTCTGATAAACCTAGTTCTTAGTGTCGGCTTTTTCCTGAGTTTCCGGTGTTTTTCCCGCACTCTCTGCTTCATCTGCCACGGGTGTCGATTCAAGCGTATCAATCATTTCACTGACACCTTCGCCAGGTACGTCTTCCACTTTGATGGTTTGCAAGCCTTCCAGATCGTCGGCTGCATCACTAGTGATGGCTTCTGCTTTATCTTGCTCATAGCCAACCATACTCTGGTAGTAACGACGAATATTTTCCACATAGCTTAGCGCCTCATAACCACGCGCAAAGCCATAGCGGGTTTGTTTGTAATACTGGCGCTTCGCCAACAGAGGTAGACGTTGTTTAACATCGGCCCACGAATCTGGGTTCCCACCTTGCGCCTTGGTCAGGCGTCGCGCGTCCATCATGTGGCCGAAACCAATATTGTAAGAAGCGAGCGCAAACCAAATTTTTTCGTGCTCGTTAACGCTGTCAGGTACGCGATGTAGCATTTTGCGCAGGTACTCGGCACCACCGCGAATGCTTTGTTCTGGGTCGAGTCTGTTCTTCACGCCCACTGATTTTGCTGTCGGCAGCGTCAACATCATCATGCCACGCACGCCTGTTGGTGATACGGCGCGGGGATTCCAGTGGGATTCCTGATAGGAAAGTGCAGCCAGCAGACGCCAGTCAAACTCATCAGCGTACTTCTTAAACAGCGGCTCCCATTCAGGCAGTTTGGAGTCAATGGCTCGCAAGAAGGCGCGGGTATCGACAAAGTCAAAGCTGTCGACGTGGCCGAAGTACTTTTCTTCGAGTGCCGCCAATTCACCGCTTTGGGTCTTCTTACCGAAAAACTCAATCATCAAAGCGTAAACACTGTCATCCTGAGACTTCTTCATAAACCAGGCGACAGGTTCATCTTCTGTCAGGCTCAAGGCGATAGTGATGGAAGGGTGGGTACGTTGCACAAGCGCAATGTCCACGGAATCGGCAATGGTGAAATCCAGCTTACCGTCAGCGACTTGTTTGAGCAGCTCATCGTCGTCAGTGTCTTTAACGCTTTCCCAAATAAGTTCTGGGTATTCACGCTGAATAGCTTGAAGAGTGAGAGCATGGCTCGAACCTTCCACCACAGCAACGCGCGCGCCGTCTTTGTTGAGTTCGGTCAGATTGCGCGGACGCCAGTGACCGTTTTTGTAGACCAGTTGCTGGCTGACGTAATAGTAAGCCGGTCCTGGACGGAAATGTTCCAGACGGTCTTTGGTGATGGTTAAGCCAGCCGCGATGATATCAACGTCACCACGCTCTACGGCAGGGAACAGACCTGACAGCGTATAAGCGGGTTGCATTTCTAGCTTCACGCCCAGGCTTTGGGCGAATTGGGAGGCCAGCTCATAGTCGAGGCCGGTTGGGCCATCGGGACCAATGTAGTAAGAAAGCTGGTTATTTAGCGTACCCACGCGCAATACGCCGCGGTCGCGGATTTTTTCCAGCGCGGTTCTGTCATCATACTTCCACTCACAGCCCGCGAGAAAAAGCATCAGGAAAAAGCCGGTAAGTAGTTGATAGGTTCGTTTTACTGCGTTCGAGTTCAAAAAGTTATGCCTACCTCTAAAGTTTGAAGACTGTTATATCAAAGCTCGCCGTATGCGGAAAGTTAAGCTGCAACCGTTACTTGGGGAATCCTCAGAATAGTGACAATAAACGCCAGTCAAAAAAAGTTACGCAAACGGTTGCGTCAAGTGTTACGTCGCTCACTTTTTTCCCCTATAATACCGCCCCGAAGCCTTTAGAAGTGGTATCGACATGGCTTTCCCATCTCATTTGCGCAATGTAAATCATGGGGTTAGGTCAATATTACTTTAATTCACCGCTAACCGAGAGACGTACGCACATGGAAATTTTGCGTGGTTCCCCCGCTCTGTCCGAATTTCGAGTCCAAAAACTGCTGGAAAGCTGCAAAGCAAACGACTTGCCTGTGACCAGCCTCTATGCTGAGTATATTCACTTTGCTGATCTCAGCGCGCCTTTAAGCGAGGACGAGAAGCAAAAACTGGATCGCCTGCTCACTTATGGTCCAACGATCGCAGAGCATGCACCTACTGGAACCCTCTTCCTTGTTACACCGCGCCCCGGCACCATTTCCCCTTGGTCTTCTAAAGCTACCGACATCGCCCGCAACTGTGGCTTGGCCCAAATTAAACGCCTTGAGCGCGGCACTGCTTACTATGTTGAGCTGTCCGGCGAGCTATCTGAAGCACAGCAAAAAGTACTGGCAGGTCTGCTTCACGATCGCATGATGGAAGTGGTATTTGACCAGTTCGATGAAGCCTCAGCATTGTTCCAAGCGGCAACGCCTGCACCAATGACGGCAATTGATGTCTTGGGTGGCGGACGCGAAGCACTGGAAAAAGCCAACGTCGAGTTGGGTCTGGCACTAGCGGAAGACGAAATTGATTACTTGGTGGAAAGCTTCATCAAGCTGGGTCGTAATCCGAACGACATCGAACTCATGATGTTTGCACAGGCAAACTCTGAGCATTGTCGTCACAAGATTTTCAATGCGGACTGGACTATCGATGGTGTTGAACAGCCAAAGAGCCTGTTCAAGATGATCAAAAACACCTTTGAACATAACAGTGAATACGTGTTGTCAGCGTACAAAGACAACGCAGCTGTGATGACAGGCTCTAATGTGGGTCGATTCTTCCCGAACCCTGAGTCGCGCCAATATGACTACCATCAGGAAGAAGCGCACATCCTGATGAAAGTGGAAACCCATAACCACCCAACGGCGATTTCTCCATGGCCTGGCGCTTCAACTGGCTCTGGCGGCGAAATCCGTGATGAAGGCGCAACCGGTATCGGTGGTAAGCCAAAAGCGGGTTTGGTTGGTTTTACAGTATCTAACCTTCGTATCCCTGGTTTTGAACAACCTTGGGAAACCGACTTCGGTAAGCCAAACCGCATTGTTAACGCGCTGGATATCATGCTGGAAGGCCCCCTGGGTGGCGCCGCATTTAACAACGAATTTGGTCGTCCGAACCTGCTGGGTTACTTCCGTACTTACGAGGAAAAGGTGACCTCGCACAACGGTGAAGAAGTACGTGGTTACCACAAGCCGATCATGATTGCGGGCGGCATGGGCAACATCCGTGACCAGCACGTACAGAAAAAAGAAATCCCCGTTGGCGCGAAGCTGATTGTTCTTGGCGGCCCTGCGATGAATATCGGTTTGGGCGGTGGTGCCGCGTCTTCAATGGCGTCTGGTCAGTCGACCGAAGATCTGGATTTCGCTTCTGTTCAGCGTGAAAACCCTGAGATGGAACGCCGCTGTCAGGAAGTGATTGACCGCTGTTGGCAGCTTGGCGAGCAAAACCCAATTGCGTTTATTCACGACGTGGGCGCGGGTGGTATTTCGAATGCCTTGCCTGAGCTGGTGGATGACGGTGAGCGTGGCGGTAAATTCCAGCTGCGTGACGTACCGAATGACGAGCCGGGTATGAGCCCACTGGCAATTTGGTGTAACGAATCTCAAGAACGCTATGTTATGGCGGTTGCGCCAGAAAACATGGACGTGTTCGATGCTATCTGTAAGCGCGAACGTGCACCTTACGCGGTGGTAGGTGAAGCGACTGAAGAACGTCATCTGACACTGGAAGACAGCCACTTCGACAACACACCAATCGACATGCCAATGGATATTCTGCTTGGCAAGCCGCCGAAAATGCACCGTGATGTGACCTCTCTGAAAGTGGAAGGTCAGACAATTGCCCGCGACGGCATCAACATTGAAGAAGCCACCCAGCGTGTGCTGCGTCTGCCTTCGGTCGCTGAGAAAACCTTCCTTATCACCATTGGTGACCGCACAGTAACCGGCTTGGTTGCACGTGACCAAATGGTTGGCCCTTGGCAGGTGCCGGTTGCGAACTGTGCAGTGACTGCAGCAAGCTATGACACTTACCATGGCGAAGCCATGTCCATGGGTGAGCGCACACCAGTTGCACTGCTGGACTTTGCTGCGTCTGCGCGTCTGGCTGTCGCAGAATCCCTGACTAACATTGCTTGTTCTGACATCGGCGATCTCAAGCGTATCAAGCTGTCTGCAAACTGGATGGCAGCAGCAGGCCACCCAGGTGAAGATGCTGGCCTTTATGAAGCAGTGAAAGCGGTGGGTGAAGAGTTGTGTCCAGCGCTGGATCTGACCATTCCTGTGGGTAAAGACTCAATGTCGATGAAGACCCGCTGGGACGAAAACGGTGAGCAAAAAGAAAACACCTCGCCACTGTCTTTGATCATTACCGCATTCGGTCGTGTCGAAGACGTACGCAAGACAGTCACGCCTCAACTTCGCACAGACAAAGGCGATAGTGCACTGGTGCTGGTCGACCTTGGCCAAGGCCAAAACCGTATGGGTGCAACTGCACTGGCGCAGGTTTACAAGCAGCTGGGTGACAAACCTGCTGATGTTGACAGCCCAGAGCTGCTGAAAGGTTTCTTCAACGCGATGCAAACGCTGGTTCGCGACGAAAAACTGCTGGCTTACCATGACCGTGGTGATGGTGGTCTTTACGTGACATTGGCGGAAATGGCGTTTGCGGGTCATGTGGGTGTTGAAGTTGATATCAACACTCTATCTGCTGAAGGTGAGTGCAGCGACGAGCTGGCAGCGCTGTTCAACGAAGAGTTGGGTGCTGTGGTTCAGGTTCGCACTGAAGATTTGGATTCTGTGCTGTCGACGCTTTCTGCACATGGTCTGGAAACCTGTAGCCATGTGATTGGTACCCTGACAGAAGACGACGTCGTTCGTATCTGGAATGGTGATGCACTGGTGCTGGATCAGAACCGCACTGAGCTTCGTACCATTGGGCGGAAACCACTTATCAAATGCAGGCAATGCGTGATAATCCACGCGGTGCTCAGCAAGAGTTTGATGCGAAGAAAGACGTAACTGACCCGGGCTTGTCAGCCAACCTGACCTTCGATGTTCAGGAAGATGTGGCGGCACCGTTTATCGCAACGGGTGCACGTCCTCAAATGGCAATTTTGCGTGAACAGGGCGTAAACTCTCACGTTGAAATGGCAGCGGCGTTTGACCGCGCAGGCTTTGATGCCAAAGACGTTCACATGAGTGACGTGTTGGCAGGCAATATCTCGCTGGAAGAGTTCAACGGTTTAGTAGCTTGTGGCGGCTTCTCATACGGTGACGTATTGGGCGCAGGTGAAGGTTGGGCGAAGTCTATCCTGTTCAACGAGCAGGCACGCGACCAATTCGAGCGTTTCTTCCACCGTGGTGATTCGTTCGCTCTGGGTGTGTGTAACGGCTGTCAGATGCTATCTAACCTTCACGATTTGATCCCAGGTGCAGACTTGTGGCCGCGTTTCGTTCGCAACGAATCTGAGCGTTTTGAAGCACGTTTCAGCCAGGTACAGGTTCAGGAAAACCCATCGCTGTTCCTTAGCGGTATGGCGGGCTCTCACATGCCTATCGCGGTTTCTCATGGCGAAGGCCGTGTGGAAGTGCGTGATGCAGAGCATCTCGCTGCAATTGAGCAATCAGGCACGGTTGCACTGCGTTATCTGGATAACTTCGGCAAGGTGACGCAGGATTACCCTGCTAACCCGAACGGTTCTCCAAACGGTATCACGGGCCTCACCACCCGTGATGGTCGTGTGACTATCATGATGCCGCACCCAGAGCGTGTATTCCGCACTGTGGCTAACTCATGGCACCCAGATAACTGGGGTGAAGATAGTCCTTGGATGCGTATGTTCCGTAACGCGCGCGTCAAGCTGGGTTAACTCAGGACGTTTTAAACGCCAAACTTGTGACACAAGCCGCTACCTTCTGGTGGCGGTTTTTTTATCCGATTGCATCCGGTATCGGCGAAAGGGTAAAGTGTTCCGGCAATTTTATGGAGAGAAATGCAATGGACAGTGCAATCAGCTTTACGCTTATTCCATCCGGACAGGTACCGGAATCCCTGCAGTGCCGTTTTCCCTCGTTGGCAAAACTGAACGATCCTGAATCGACGAAAGAGCTCCCTATGTTGGTTGCCGAAAAAGAGGGTGAACCTGTTGCTGTGGCTGTGCTTCAACATGAAAAGCGCCATAACGGCATCATGGTGGAAGATGCGACCTTAACCCTGCTTGAAGTCGATCAGGCGAGCCGCCTTCAAGGCATTGGTAAAAACTTGCTTAATGCATTGGAAGCTTACGCAGCAACGGTAGCATGTGAGTTAAAAGTGGACTGCGGTGCGGTGATCGGACGTAAACCTATGCAGGCGCTGTTGACCAACTCCGGCTATGAGCCACCCTTTGCGTGTGGCGAGACCAAAACCACGACATGGAAGAAGTCTCTGGTTTAATGCAGGAAATTGTTAAGGAAAACCGCGCCAACGGAACAGTGTAGGGTTACAATTAGTGATGTTGCGCAATGCAGAATTTAAGGGAATGAGACATGAAAAAAATTGAAGCGATTATCAAGCCGTTCAAGCTTGACGACGTGCGCGAAGCACTGGCGGAAGTCGGTATTACGGGTATGACAGTTTCGGAAGTTAAAGGTTTCGGCCGCCAAAAAGGCCATACCGAGTTGTACCGTGGTGCGGAGTACATGGTGGACTTCCTGCCAAAAGTAAAATTGGAAATCGTCGTGGCTGCTGATGCTGCAGACCAGTGTGTTGAGACCATTGTGCAAACAGCACAAACCGGCAAGATCGGTGATGGTAAGATTTTCGTCACTGACGTAGAGCGCGTCGTGCGTATTCGTACTGGTGAAGAAGACGAAGAAGCGATTTAATCGTCTAATACGAGTTTAAAAGCCTCCCAATCGGGAGGCTTTTTCGTTTTCATTACGCGGCTGGCGGTAACTTAATAGCAAACCACGTAACGGTCGGGTCTGTGGTTCATGGTTAGCACCAGGTTCAGAACAAAAGCGCCGACGACAGAACACGCTAGCAGCCATGGCGAAACGAAGAAAAATGAAGCCAGCAGGATGGCAATATCAATTGCCATCTGTACATTGCCCGCACGAACGCCGAACTTGTCCTGACAGTATAGTGCCAGCACATTGAAGCCTCCGAGACTTGCGTTATGGCGGAAGATCATCAACATGCCCACACCCATTAGCAACCCGCCAATCAAACCGCAATACAGGGGTTGTAGCCAGCCAATAGTAAATACATGTGAAATGTGGTCGACGATTAACGACACCATGCCACCTGCAAAGACACTACGAAGGGCAAACTGGGTACCAAAACGCTGCCATCCCATAAAGTAGAAAGGCACGTTCATCAGAAAGTAAATGGTACCGAATGAGAGGTCGGTAAACTGGGTGATCAAAAGTGCCAGACCTGTCGTACCGCCAGTAAGCAAACCTGCCTGCTGCAGGAAATAAACACCCTGCGCCACAATGAACGCACCGGACAGGACCGCAATCATGTCTTCAAACTGTGAATGTTTGGGCTGATAACTCAACGCAATAACTCCTAAAAATGTGTCGTTTTTAAAGGGATTCACGACGCAAGAATGTACTCACAAAAATCCGGGATGTTTGATTCTCTCTGGAATCATTCCGCGGTGTCGCTTTCACAGTAAATAGATGAAAAGCAGGGCATCTTAATGAGATTGCATAAGGGAGGAAAGAGTCGGGGTAAACTCGCGTAAGCGCTTGTGTCAGCAGCAGCTTACGAGGTGTAAAGATTTGTGGTTTACAGTCTGTGACATTGGTCAATGTGAATTCAATTCATGATTGGAATGAGAAAAGACCATGTTCAGTCAGGCAAAAAAAATGTGATTCCTACTACCTGTTGCGCAACAAATTTTGTAGAATCGCAGCCAATAGGAATGCAATGACGAAAACGTTTGCGTCCGCGTGGATACTGACGTTTTTAATTTGGTGTAAATCAACCCAAACCAGGTTGACCCGATGATTTGCCCAAGCGAGTTATCGGGTCAACTTGGTACCCAGGGAACTATCTGAGTCAGGAGATACAGATGCTAAAGCGTGACATGAACATCGCTGATTACGATGCGGAGCTGTTTGCCGCGATCCAGGAAGAAACTGCACGTCAGGAAGAGCACATCGAGCTCATCGCGTCAGAGAACTACACCAGCCCTCGCGTTATGGAAGCGCAAGGTTCCCAACTGACTAACAAATATGCGGAAGGCTACCCAGGCAAGCGCTACTACGGCGGTTGTGAGTACGTAGACAAAGCTGAAGCGCTGGCAATCGACCGCGCATGTGAACTGTTCGGTGCAGAGTATGCGAACGTTCAGCCACACTCAGGTTCTCAGGCAAACAGCGCTGTTTACATGGCGCTGCTGAACCCAGGCGATACCGTTCTGGGCATGAGTCTGGCTCATGGTGGTCACCTGACTCACGGTTCACCAGTTAACTTCTCTGGTAAGCACTACAACGTGATCCCTTACGGCATCGACGAAGCTGGTCAAATCAACTACGACGAAATGGAAGCGCTGGCGCTTGAGCACAAGCCTAAGATGATCATCGGTGGTTTCTCTGCGTATTCACAAATCGTTGACTGGGCGCGCATGCGCGAAATCGCTGACAAAGCAGGCGCTTACCTGTTCGTTGATATGGCACACGTCGCGGGTCTGATTGCAGCGGGTGTATACCCAACGCCAATCCCACACGCACACATAGTGACCACAACTACGCACAAAACGCTAGCGGGTCCTCGTGGCGGTCTGATCCTGTCTAACGCAGGCGAAGACATGTACAAGAAGCTGAACTCAGCGGTATTCCCTGGCGGTCAGGGTGGTCCTCTGATGCACGTTATCGCTGCAAAAGCGGTTGCGTTCAAAGAAGCGATGGAACCAGAGTTCAAAGCGTACCAGCAGCGCGTAGTAGACAACGCTAAAGCGATGGTTGCACAGTTCCAAGAGCGTGGCTACAAAGTGGTATCTAACGGTACTGAAAACCACCTGTTCCTGGTTGACTTGATCGACAAGAACATCACGGGTAAAGAAGCGGACGCAGCACTGGGTGCAGCGAACATCACTGTGAACAAGAACAGCGTTCCTAACGACCCACGTAGCCCATTCGTGACTTCTGGTATCCGCGTTGGTTCTCCAGCGATCACCCGTCGTGGTTTCACGCAAGATGACGCGAAAGAATTGGCTAACTGGATGTGTGATGTTCTGGACAACATCGAAAGCCAAGAAGTGATTGAAGCGACGAAAGCGAAAGTACTGGAAATCTGTAAACGTCTGCCAGTTTACGCATAAGCCGTTATCTGATTGAAAAAAGCACCTTCGGGTGCTTTTTTTGTGCCTGTTTTCACCACTTTCGCGCTTTCTCAGGTCTGCAAATCGGTTACACTGTTCACCAATTGTTTAAGGAGGCGAGATGCACTGTCCATTTTGTGGTGCGAATGACACCAAGGTCATTGATTCACGACTGGTCGCAGACGGCCATCAGGTGCGTCGTCGTCGCCAGTGTTTGGCGTGTAACGAACGTTATACTACGTTTGAAACTGCAGAGCTGGTGATGCCGCGTATCATCAAAACCAATGGCAACCGAGAGCCATTTAACGAAGATAAATTGCGTGGCGGTATTCAGCGAGCTCTTGAAAAGCGCCCGGTGAGCACGGACGATATCGAAAAGTCTATTAACACCATCAAATCAACGATTCGCGCAACGGGCGAACGTGAAGTGTCTTCGACGCTGGTAGGCAATTTGGTGATGGATGCGCTGAAAGAGCTCGATAAAGTCGCTTACATTCGCTTTGCGTCTGTGTACCACAGCTTTGAAGATATCCGAGACTTCGGTGAAGAAATCGCCCGCCTGGAAAAATAAGCGGATACATGTTTTCAATTTTTGATTCTCAAATGATGCTGCGAGCCATCGAGCTGGCAAAACGCGGCATCTATACCACCGCGCCTAACCCTAGCGTTGGTTGTGTCATCACTCAGGGTGATGACATTGTCGGCGAAGGTTTTCACTTCCGTGCCGGTGAGCCGCATGCGGAAGTTCATGCCCTTCGTGCTGCCGATGAAAACGCCAAAGGCGCCACAGCCTATGTCACCCTTGAGCCATGCTCCCATTACGGGCGCACTCCTCCTTGTGCTGATGCATTGATTGCTGCGGGTGTCAGCCGTGTCGTTTGTGCCATGGTAGACCCAAATCCGAAAGTCGCAGGCCGTGGTATCCAACGTATACGTGATGCGGGCATTCAGGTGGATGTTGGCTTAATGCAAGCCCAGGCTGAAGCGTTGAATCCTGGCTTCATAAAAGTGATGAAAACCGGATTGCCATTTGTGCAGTTAAAGCTAGCTTCCAGTCTTGATGGCCGCACAGCATTGGCAAATGGTCAGAGCAAATGGATCACCGGGGATGAAGCCCGCGCCGATGTGCAGGTGTTTCGTGCTCAAGCGGGTGCCATTCTCTCAACCAGCCAGACCGTGCTGGACGACAACCCGTCTCTTAACGTGCGTTGGGAACAGCTGCCTGATGCCGTTAAAGCGGAGTATGCCCAGGACGACTTGCGTCAACCGGTACGCGTGATATTGGATACTCAAAGGAAGGTGAGTGATAACGCCCATCTTTTCTCGTTGGAAGGTGACGTTATTATTGTGACTGCATCTCAAGCAGATTCAGGTAATGACACGGTAAAACTGCTTACCGTCGCCAAAGAAGCGGGACAGCTTGATCTTAATAGCGCTCTGCGTGCCTTGGCATCTCATGGCATCAATCATATCTGGGTGGAAGCGGGCGCCACTTTGGCGGGTAGCCTTCTGAAGGCTTGCTTGGTGGATGAGCTGATTATCTATCAGGCTCCTAAACTGATGGGAAGCGACAGTCGTGCCTTGGTGAACTTGCAGGGCATGACCTGTATGAGTCAGGTGCCAGCCTTCGAACTGACAGACGTGACCCGTATCGGCAACGATGTGCGTCTTCGCATGCAAAAACAACAGCCAGAGTAACAATCAAAGCGAATCTATATGTTTACAGGAATTATCGAAGCGGTTGGTCATATCCAGAAAATCACCCCTAAAGGCGGTGACATTTCGCTGACCGTGGAAAGTGGCAAGCTGGATCTGGCTGACGTGAAGCTTGGCGATAGTATCGCCACCAATGGTGTGTGTCTGACCGTGGTCGAGTTGACCGCAAAGGGTTATGTGGCGGACCTATCGGGTGAGACACTTCAGCGTACCGCGTTTGCAACATACAAAGCTGGCCAGAAAGTGAACCTGGAAAAAGCCATGCTGCCCACAACGCGATTTGGTGGCCACATGGTTTCCGGTCATGTCGACAGTGTGGCGACAGTGGTTTCACGCACCCAAACGGGGCGTGCGATCGAGTTTTGGCTCGAGGCACCTGCAGAGCTCGCCAAATACCTTGCCGAGAAAGGCTCGGTGACGATTGATGGCATCAGCCTGACGATCAATGCAGTGGATGGCAATCGATTCAAACTGACCATTGTTCCGCATACTGCTCTTGAAACGACAATCGAAGATTTCACTGTCGGATACCAAGTCAACATCGAAGTGGACGTGATTGCCCGCTACCTTGAACGATTAATGATGGGCGACCGTGCTGCGCAGCAAAGTGGTGCAGGCGGTTTGACCATGGCAAAGCTCGCTGAGTCGGGCTTTTTGAGATAACAGAACCGGATTGCCGGTAAGAACAGGGACAGAACCATGCCAATCAGCAGCGCAGCAGAGATTATTGAAGACATCCGTCAGGGCAGAATGGTTATCCTGATGGACGATGAAGATCGCGAAAACGAAGGCGACCTCATCATTGCAGCAGAGAAAATTACGCCGGAAGCCATCAATTTTATGGCGATGTATGGCCGTGGCCTGATTTGTCTTACCATGACTAAAGAACGGTGCCAACGCCTTGGTTTACCCTTGATGGTCAGCGACAACAACGCGCAGTTCTCTACGGCCTTTACTGTTTCTATTGAAGCGGCTGAAGGGGTGACAACGGGTATTTCTGCCGCTGATCGTGCACGTACGGTAGAAGCGGCGGTTGCACCGAATGCAGTTGCTGCAGATTTGGTTCAGCCGGGACATATCTTCCCGTTGATGGCTCAGGATGGTGGTGTACTGACCCGAGCGGGTCACACTGAAGCGGGGTGTGATTTGGCGCGTCTTGCTGGTTTTTCTCCTGCAGGTGTTATCGTTGAAATACTCAATGAAGACGGCACCATGGCGCGTCGTCCGGATCTGGAAAAATTCGGTGAGAAGCATGGTATCAAACTGGGTACCATCGCTGATCTGATTGAATACCGTAACAACAACGAAACCACCATAGAGCGAGTGGCAGAGTGTAAGCTGCCAACGGAATATGGTGAGTTTGACCTGATCACTTATCGCGACACCATCGACAGCCAAGTGCATTATGCCCTGCGTAAAGGGGAAGTGAGTAACCAGCCAACGCTGGTGCGTGTGCACCTCCAAGATACCTTTACTGACTTGCTGCACTCTGATCGTTCTGCAGAGCGTAGCTGGTCACTCAGCGATGCGATGAAACGTATCAATGCTGATGGTGGTGTGCTGGTCATTCTGGGTAAAGAAGAGTCTTCTTCCTCCATTATCAACAAAGTACGTACTTTTGAAGCTCAGGACAAAGGCGAGAAGCCAGCTGCCGCTAAATGGCAGGGTACGAGTCGCCGTGTTGGTGTAGGCTCGCAAATTCTGGCGGACTTGGGGGTGACAGACATGCGTTTGTTGTCTTCAACCAATAAACGCTACCATGCACTTTCAGGCTTTGGTCTGAAAGTGGTCGAGTATGTCGTCGACTAAACTCAAACGACGCTGACAAAGAAAACGCAGCTTAAGCTGCGTTTTTTTATTCCGAAACAGGCTCGATTCGACGCAAATTCCCAAGCGGCATAAGCGCTGGCGGCTTTGCAGAAAAGTGTGATAGAATCCCGCGGTTTCTCAATCCGGATAAATAAGTCATAGGAAGGCCCATGAAGGTAATCGAAGGTGCATTCGCAGCACCAAATGCTCAAGTTGCTATCGTTATCTCCCGTTTCAACAGCTTTATTAACGAAAGCC
Source organism: Grimontia sedimenti (assembly GCF_011045095.1). Taxonomy (GTDB): domain Bacteria; phylum Pseudomonadota; class Gammaproteobacteria; order Enterobacterales; family Vibrionaceae; genus Enterovibrio; species Enterovibrio sedimenti. The sequence goes on along the minus strand of NZ_JAALDL010000016.1, from coordinate 89,599 downwards.
TGCTGGATGGTGCTATTGATGCGCTGAAGCGTCAGGGCCAAGTAAGTGAAGACAATATTACTGTAGTACGTTGCCCAGGCGCTTATGAGTTGCCGTTGGTGGCGCAACGTGTTGCAAAAAGCGGCCGTTACGACGCTATTATCGCGCTGGGATCAGTGATCCGAGGCGGTACGCCACACTTTGACTATGTGGCCGGAGAATGTAACAAAGGTCTGGCACAAGTTGCACTGGAGTTTGATACTCCTGTTGCATTCGGCGTGTTGACCGTAGACACCATTGAACAAGCCATCGAACGCGCGGGTACCAAGGCTGGTAATAAAGGGGCAGAGGCTGCACTAAGCGCGCTTGAAATGGTAAACGTACTGTCCCAAATCGAATCCTAATCGGGGGTTACTGTGAAACCAGCCGCACGGCGCAACGCGCGCCATTTTGCACTACAAGCAATCTACTCATGGCAACTGACGCAAGGCAACGTAGCTGATATCGAAGCTCAATTCCTTGCGGCAGACAACTATGAAGAAGAAGAGCATCAAGCAGAAGAACCACGTCTGCGCCAACCTGAAACTGACGTAGATTACTTCCGTGATCTACTGGCAGGTGTTGTTCTGAATTACCAGGAAATGGACAGCAAAATGCGTCCTTACCTGTCTCGTCCAATTCAGGATCTGGACGAAATGGAACACGCACTTCTTCGTCTGGCTATGTATGAACTGTGCAAACGCGAAGACGTTCCTTACAAAGTAGTTATTAACGAAGCGATTGAGCTGGCGAAGCGTTTTGGCGCGGAAGACAGCCACAAATTCGTGAACGGTGTGCTGGATAAAGCGGTACCGACGCTGCGTAAAAAGTAATATCGAGTTAAGACTTCAAAGGCCAGCCACGCTGGCCTTTTTCTTAGGAAAGGACTGATGGCCGGTAACGAATTCGACCTGATAAACCGTTACTTTAAATCGCAGCCTGTCACGCGCCGCGATGTGGACTTAGGCATAGGGGATGATGCAGCTATCATCACGGTGCCAGAAAACTGCCAACTGGTCGTGACGACCGATACACTGGTGGCAGGAACCCATTTTCTTCCTGATGCTGATCCCGTAAAAGTCGCGCACAAAGCGTTGGCTTCCAACTTAAGCGATCTTGCTGCCATGGGTGCTATGCCAGCATGGTGTTCTCTTGCTTTAACACTCCCTGAGCCGAATGAAACTTGGCTTGCAGCCTTCTGTGACGGTTTTTACAAGCTTGCTGAGTATTATCAAGTCCAATTGGTGGGTGGTGACACGACCAAAGGCCCCCTGAGTATTACCATTACGCTTCAAGGCTTTGTTCCTGCGGGTAAAGCCATTCGTCGTGATAGTGCGAAAGCCGGGGACTGGTTGTATGTAACGGGGAACCTTGGCGACAGTGCTGCAGGTTTGGACGTTATCTTGAAGGGTAATGACCCTAAGAATGAGACAGAAAATACACTGTTGAATCGTCACTATTATTCTGAGCCAAGAGTACTGGCTGGACAGGCTCTTCGTGAAATCGCCTCTTCCGCGCTGGACATCTCTGATGGTCTGGTTGCCGACCTTAAACATATCTTAAAAGCGAGCAATGTCTCCGCTGTTATCAATGCGGACACCTTGCCAGTATCTGATGAGTTGATGGCGTTTGCCGGTGGCGAAGAAGCAGCAGCGAAAATCGCGCTAACCAGTGGCGAAGAGTACGAGCTTTGTTTTACTGTACCTGAGAGTCACCGTGGCGCGGTGGATGCGGCTTTTGCGCATACCAACACTGCCGTGACCTGTATTGGCCAAATTCGCCATGGTGAGGGCGTGACAGTGCAATGGCAGGGCAAGCCTGTCGATTGGTCCCTGAGTGGTTGGGATCATTTCTCCGAGTGATGTATGGATAATCCAATTAGTAAAATTCGTCTTTCCAATCCTGTTCATTTGCTGGCGACAGGTTTTGGCTCCGGTCTTTCACCCATTGTGCCCGGCACTATGGGAACGCTGGCAGCGGTACCTTTTTATTATCTATTAGTCAGCTTTTCTCCGATCGTGCTGGCTGTCGCCATTGTGTTGGGTTCATTCATCGGTGTTTACCTTTGTGGCCGAACGTCAGGTGACATGGGCGTGCATGATCATGGCAGCATTGTCTGGGACGAATTTGTCGGTTTTTGGATCACTATGTTCCTCGTCCCCGTGACCGACTGGCAGGTTGTTTTGGCCGGATTTATCATTTTCCGGTTTTTTGACATGGTCAAACCTTGGCCTATCAGTTGGCTGGATAAACAGGTCCATGGCGGCTTTGGCATTATGCTTGATGATATTGTGGCGGGCTTGATGTCGATGGTGACACTTTGGGCTGGTTACACTTACCTGTTAAGTTAGCTATCACTATGATTTAAATAGCCACGAAGCCGCTCTATCCGAGAGCGGTTTTGGGCCACAGATTCCATGAGGGGCCTGAGCTTATCATCCAGCTTAGGTGCTTCACTCCAGCTTGGGTCAGGTTGCCATGATGCTGACCATTCCACTACTTCCTCTCCCATCAGTGGTTTCGATATGCCGAACCCCTGGCCAAGCTCACAGCCGAGCCAGATAAGCATCTGGGCCTGCTCCTTGGTTTCCACACCCTCTGCAAGCACTTCACGATTGAAGGTATTTGCCAAAGATATGACCCCTTCTAAAATGGCCAGATCATCAGGGTCGACCAACATGTCGCGAATAAAGCTTCGGTCTATCTTTAGTGTCTGTGCGGGCAGTTGTTTGAGGTAGGTGAGTGACGCATAACCGGTTCCAAAGTCATCAATCGCAAATGCCACACCAAGTGCTCGGCATTGGCAAATAACCTCTGAAACGGCGTCAAAATCTTCGAATGCACTGGTTTCCAATATCTCCAATTCCAGCTGTTCAGCATTGATTTGAGGGTACCTGGCAAGTTGTATGCGAAGCTTGTGGATGAAGTCCGGCTGCAACAGATGATGTGGAGCGAGGTTAACACTAACGGTCGTATTTAATCCCTGCTCTTGCCAGCGCACAAGCTCCGAAAGTGCTTTATCAATCACCCAATTTCCTACATCGATAATCAGCGAGTGGTTTTCAATGAGGGGAATAAACTCTGCTGGGCTAAGCTCGCCTTTTTGCGGGTGTTGCCAGCGTATCAGTGCTTCTAAACCAATAATGTCACCTTCACGCAAGTTCACCTTGGGCTGGTAGCGTAAAAAGAGCTGGTTGTTTTCGAGGGCTTTACCAAGCTCACTCAGCTTCTCATGCTGAGTCTTCAAGCTACGCTCCAGTTCAGCATCAAAGAAGTGGTAACGCCGCTTACCTTTGAGCTTAGCTTGGTACATGGCGTAATCAGCTTGTCTCAACAATTTGTCAGAGTTTACCTCTTCAGATTGGGGGTAGGTGGTGATACCAAAACTTGCGGAAACCTGAACCAGATGACCGTTCACATCGATAGGCTCTGATGTGGCGGCCAGCAGACGTGGGAGAAGTGGCTGACAAGATTCAGGTGAATGTAGATCGGTTAATACAGCGACAAACTCATCACCGCCTATTCTGGCGATAGTATCGCTGTCCCTGAGTGCATTTTTCATACGAAGGGCTAGCTGTTGCAAGAGCACATCACCTACTTCGTGGCCATAGGTATCGTTAACCGGCTTGAAACCATCAAGATCGAGGAAAATAACCGCAATAAATTGTCTGTGGCGCTTTGCTTGCTTCATTGCATGTTTCAGGCGATCACCGAGAAGTAGTCGATTTGGCAGTTCGGTTAATTGGTCAAAATGGGCAATCTTCTCCAGCTTGTGTTCATGCTCTTTGTAAGCGGTAATGTCAGAAAAGACGGCGACATAGTTAGCCGGGTTTCCTTGTTCATCGGTCACCGCACTGATGGTGAGAAGTTCCGGGTACATTTCGCCATCTTTTCGTCGGTTCCAAATTTCCCCGCTCCAGTGGCCTTTTTTCTCCAGAGAATGCCACATGTTTTTGTAGAACTTCTCGTCCTGCCGACCTGATTGCAACACACTTGGGTTTTTGCCCTTTACTTCATCCAACGTATAACCAGTGATGCGGCAGAAAGCCTGATTGACCTCGATAATCCGGGTCTGGCTGTCAGCAATGATGATGCCTTCCCTTGCGTGAGTGAATACTTTCGCTGCTAACTGAAGGTTTTCTTCTGCTTTTTTGTGCGCCGTAATATCTTGATGTGTGCCTAAAACTTTAAGTGGTCGCCCTTGTTCATCCCATTCCACAATCTTTCCGCGAGCAAGCACGTTAATCCATTGCCCTGACCAGTGTCTGAGGCGAATTTCGCAGTCGTAATAGTCGGCTTCTCTGGCAAAGAGTTTGGCGAGTTGTCGTTCTGAAAGCGGCTTATCTTCCGGATGGATAAAATGCTTCCAGTCCTGATTCGGTGGGCCATTCAAAGCGTCCAGATCCCAGCCAAGAATATCGGCCCATGCGCCGTTGTAGGTGATAAAGCCACTAACCACATCCCATTCCCAGGTACCGGTTCGGGTGCCTTCAATGACGTTTTGAAGCCTGGAATGTTCCATGCTCAGGGAGTCGTGTGAATGTCGGATTAAAGCAATCATGTTGTTCATGGTTGCGCTTAACGACGACAGCTCTTTGTTAGTGAAATCAGGGATATGAGAGACAGGAATACCGCTCATGTCGCGGGTGCTGATTGCTTCAGAGATGTCTTCCAAGGGCTTTACAAAAAAACGGTTCGTAAAGTAAAGCAGTAGACTGATGAGAACCGTAGCAGCAACGATAGATGAGGCAACAGTTTGCCGCAGTTGTAGTGTTAGATTCTTTCTTAACTGCTCATCTGACATATGAATGACGATGTTGCCGAGCACTTCTCCCTCTTCGGAGAGAACCGGAGAAGTCCGGGAAAACATCGTGCTCTGCAATTGTTGAGAGTGAAAAGGAGCACTGTCGTTGTACGTTACTAGATCGCCTTGCTCATTGCGTATAAACCCAGATACATACTCGGATTGACCCGTGATATTTGCCATAGAGCGGTCGTAAACTAAAACGGCAAAGAGGTCGTGGAGTCGGGCTTCAGCATGAACCAGGTTACTGTATTCATTTGGGGCGTAAGACTCCATATATGGAGCAATGGTCTCTGTGAGGCGTTCGGTGCTTTCGAGCACCTTTTCCTCCATATAAGAGACAGTCTCCCGCCGTTGGTCGAGGTATACCAGTACTGAGGATAGAGAAAAAACGGCAATAACGGCGACGCAGATAGCAATCGCCAGATGGGTGAACAGTGAACCTTTACGCGAAGGTTTGTCCATCATCGCCCGTCATCCATCCCCAGTACATTTCGCCTTATTTGAGGCATAAGCGCATCAACATTGCTCTCAGAAACTGCCAGCACGGGAAGAGAAATGGTTTTCTTGACCGCTTTCCCCTGAAGGTGTTTATGCATCGTTGAAATGGCCATTTCACCCATCAGAAAAGGCTGTTGCATACCTGCACCTACCAGCGTTCCACTTTCCAACAGAGCGGGAAACTCAGGCTCAGCGTCAAAGCAGAGCAGCAGAATATCTCCTTTCTTACCCGTGTCTTTGATGGCATCCAGTGCTGCCTGGTAGCGGTCAGAACCTTGTAGCCAAAGCCCTTGTAGATCTGGGTTTGCGTTGATGAGTGCGGTGGCATGATCATAGGTTTCCTGATAGGAAAAATCGACTTGCTGCTTCAACCCTGCCGATTGGTAACCTTTTTCCTCTATTGCCCTTAAAAAGCCTTGGGTTCGCGCCCGGCCATTTTCACGCTTTTGGGGTATCGAAATAATACCGACAGTGGCGTCATTCCAACCCCGTGAGGAAAAAGCTTCAGAGATAATGAGCCCCAGATCGTAAGCGCCAGTGAAATTATCTGACGCGATGTAGCTGATGTAATCACCTTCATCTGTCCCGATATCTGCAATAACAACAGGTACGTTAGCTTTTTTAGCAAGCTTTAGGATAGTGACTGCACTGGATGAGTTAGTGGGAGAAATGATCAATCCACTGATGCCTGAGTTCAGAGCGGCGATGGTATTTTTCAGCTCTTTCTGTTTGCTGTTTTCTGCCGAGTAAACATCGACTTCAAACCCAAGCTCTTGTCCGCGATGTTCAATGCCGCGTTTGAGGATGTCCCAGAATGGAATGCGGGCATCAGATACAAGGTAAGCGATACGCGGTGTGTTTTCGCTCGCTGAGCTGTGAAAGGTAAAAAGGGTCAGGCACAGGCCTAGAAAGAGCAAAGCGCTTCTTTTCATTCTGCTACCGCCTCGACAGTTGTCAGACACTAACCAATTGATATAAAAGTTTTAAGTAACCCAATAAGGGTAGTCTTAAATATGAGATGCTGCGTGTTTTTGTTGCTGATTATGAGCGTAGGAAAACGGGAAAAGAAAACGGCGCTACAAGCGCCGTTTTTGGTGAGATGATTAGAGATTATTCGCCGAGATAGCGGCGGATTTGGGCTTCAATGCCTTTACCGTCGATCTCGAGCTCCTCATGAAGCTCTTGTTGGGTGCCTTGGTGGATGAATTTATCCGGTAGGCCGATTTGCAGTACTGGCTTGATTTGGCGGGACTTCATCAAGTATTCAATCACACCAGAACCGGCACCGCCGGAAATCGCATTCTCTTCGACCGTGACCAGCACCTCATGAGATGCGACCAGTTCGTCGATAAGGGCTTCATCCAATGGCTTCACGAAACGCATATCTGCAACGGTAGCATTCAGGTTTTCTGCCGCTTGCAGGACGTAAGGCATCATGGTGCCAAAGTTCAGAATGGCAATTTTCTCGCCCTGACGGCGAACTACACCTTTACCGATCGGCAATGCGGTCATGGTTTTTTCAACGGTCGCGCCGCAACCTGTACCACGAGGATAACGAACAGCACTTGGGCCCTGATGAAGATGACCGGTGTACAGCATTTGGCGACACTCGTTTTCGTCACTCGGCGCCATGATCACCATGTTCGGGATACAGCGCATGAAGCTGAGATCAAATGCCCCTTGGTGAGTCTGACCGTCTGCACCAACCAATCCACCACGGTCAATCGCGAACATCACAGGCAAGTCCATAATCGCGACATCGTGGATCAGTTGGTCATAACCGCGTTGCAAGAAGGTGGAGTAAATCGCAACCACTGGGTTGTAGCCACCAATCGCCATGCCAGTGCCAAGGGTAACCGCATGCTGCTCAGCAATCGCTACGTCGAAGTAGCGGTCTGGGAATTCTTTGGAGAATCGCACCATGCCTGAGCCTTCGCGCATGGCAGGGGTGATCGCCAGAAGCTTTTCGTCCTCTGCCGCCATGTCACACAACCACTCACCAAAGATTTTGGAGAAAGTTGGGCCGGATGATTTGGCTTTCGGCAGAGTATTTTCCGCAGGATTGAACTTAGGCACGGCGTGATAGCCAATCGGATCTTTCTCCGCAGGCTCGTAACCTTTGCCTTTTTTAGTCATCACATGCAGGAACTGCGGTCCTTTGAGGTTTCGCATGTTCTTGATGGTTTTGACCAGCTCTTCCACATCGTGACCGTCAACTGGGCCTATGTAGTTGAAACCCAGCTCTTCAAACAGGGTGCCTGGCACAACCATGCCTTTCAGATGCTCTTCCGCGCGGCGAACCAGTTCTTTAATCGGTGGTGCACCGGACAGCACTTTCTTTCCACCTTCACGGATAGAAGTGTAGAAATTACCCGAAAGTAGCTGAGCCAGATGGTTATTGAGCGCACCAACGTTTTCTGAAATCGACATTTCGTTGTCATTCAGAATCACCAGCATATCGGCATGAACATCACCTGCATGGTTCATGGCTTCAAAAGCCATGCCTGCGGTGATTGCGCCATCTCCAATCACGCTGACGACTTTGCGGTCGCGGCCTTCTTTGGCAGCGGCAATCGCAAGCCCTAACGCTGCACTGATTGACGTGGAGCTGTGGCCGACAGAAAGTACGTCATATTCGCTTTCTTCACGCCAGGGGAAAGGGTGAAGCCCGTCTTTTTGGCGGATAGTCGTCAGACGCTCACGGCGACCGGTCAGGATCTTGTGAGGGTATGCCTGATGGCCAACATCCCAGATCAGATGATCGAATGGGGTGTTGTAAACATAGTGAAGCGCCACGGTCAGCTCAATGGCACCAAGGCCAGATGCAAAGTGGCCGCTTGAATGGCTCACGGAGTTGAGCAGATATGTTCTTAGCTCGTCGCACAGTTTCGGCAGAACGTCGCGTGGCAGCGTTCTGAGTTCGTCAGGCGTGTCTGCCAGTGCGAGCGTTGGGTATTTAGAAATATCGAGAGTCATATATTCGTTTTATGGCGCTATTTGTTTTAATTCTTGCGCTCGATGATATACCGGGCGAACAGTTCCAATTGCTCTGTATTGTAGGGGATCGCTTGCAGGGCTTGTAGTGCTTCTTGGTAAAGAAGCTCAGCTTTCTGCTGTGCGCCCTCCAATCCCAGCAAAGCCGGGTAGGTGCTTTTTTCCGCTTCGAGATCGGAACCTTGTGGTTTTCCAAGGGTTTCGGTGTCGCTGATGATGTCTAGAATGTCATCCTGCACCTGAAACGCAAGGCCGATAGCGTTGGAAAATGTATCCAGTTGTGAAAGATATGTTACGCCTTTCTCGCCGGCAGCCAAAGCGCCCAAGCGAACCGCACAGCGGATTAGAGCACCGGTCTTGTTACTGTGGATGGTTTCCAGCACAGAGAGGTCCACTTTTTTCCCTTCCGCCGCCAGATCCAGTGCTTGTCCCAGGCACATGCCTGCGGCACCGGATGCCGTTGCTAATTCTTTGACCATCTGAATTCGGTACGCGTCACCTTCCTTGGAGAGATCACCTTCTGCCAGAATAGTAAACGCCAGCGTCTGCAAGGCATCGCCAGCCAGTATCGCGCTGGCTTCATCGAAGGCAACATGACAGGTCGGTTTACCGCGGCGCAGTGCGTCATCATCCATGGCAGGCAAATCGTCATGAATGAGGGAATATGCGTGAATACATTCAACGGCAGCGGCAGGGGTGTCCAATGCTTCCTCAGGCGCACCGAATAGCATACCAGTGACATAAGTCAGGTAAGGACGAACGCGTTTACCACCCAGCAAAGCGCCATGCTTCATTGCTTGAATCAGAGGCTGGTCGTCATTCCCCAAACTGTCGAGCCAGTGGGAGAGCTGCGCATTACTGCGGTTTTGGTAATGAATGAGGGTGGACGTTAAAGCGGTATCACTCATCGCGCGTGTCTTCAAAATTTTCCAAAGGGGCGTTGTCATCTTGCGCGAGCAGGATCTCGACGCGTTGCTCGGCATCAGAGAGCGTTTTTTGTCCCTGACGAGCCAGAGAGATCCCGCGTTCAAATTGTTTTAGCGCCGCATCCAGCGGCAAGTCACCACTTTCAAGGCCATTAACAATCGTGTCTAACTCTTTGAGGGTTTCTTCAAAGGTCATGTTCTCAGGTTTCTTAGCAGCCATGATAAATCCAGAACTATCAGAATGGCGGAGAAGTTAACCCAGTGCCTGTTGGGGGTCAAACGCTTGAGTGAAAATCTGCGCTGCTGCGGAGATTTTCTGGTGTTTGCGACGATTTAGGCCTGATTTTTGCCTATCTATTGGGCGGCGGCAATATTCTGTCAGCCAATAGTGGGTCCAATTCTGATTCACGAAATCGGACACTGAGCTTAATCTTGAGATGAAAATCTGCATCTTGAGATGAGAAGGGTATAAAATTTAAAGTACGCGCTAAATCTATCGCTTCTTCTGCCGTTAACGGAAAGGCAGATAGCGAATTCAGTCATACTCAAGCGGTTTAATAACCTGCTGATTCAGGTTGCTTGGGAAAACGTCACCACTCTTTCTGGCTAGTAAAAAATTAAGGGGATCGTTCCGTGGATCTGGCGACACTTATAGGTATTTTGGGCGCCTTTGCCTTCATCGTCATGGCGATGTTGCTGGGTGGCACCATCAGTATGTTCGTAGACGTTCCTTCAACGTTAATCGTATTCGGTGGCAGTCTGTTTGTTGTATTGATGAACTACACCATGGGTCAGTTCTTCGGTGCATTCAAGATCGCGGGTAAGGCTTTCATGTTTAAAGCCGATGACCCGGAAGACCTCATTGCCAAAATTGTAGAGATGGCAGACGCAGCACGTAAAGGTGGCTTCCTGGCACTTGAAGAAATGGAAGTGACGAACTCCTTCATGAAGAAAGGCGTCGACATGCTGGTGGATGGTCACGATGCTGAAGTCGTGAAAATGACGCTTCAAAAAGACATTGTCATGACCGACGAACGCCATGACAGTGGTGCGCAGTTTTACAGCGCACTTGCAGACGTTGCCCCGGCAATGGGGATGATCGGTACGCTGATCGGTCTGGTAGCCATGCTTTCAAACATGGATGACCCAAAGGCGATCGGTCCTGCGATGGCGGTAGCACTTTTAACAACACTCTACGGCGCTATGCTCGCCAACATGATAGCGATTCCTATTGCTGCAAAGCTTCGCCTGCGTAAAGACCAGGAGAAAATGAACCGTCGTCTTATCATGGACGGTTTGTTGGCAATACAGGATGGTCAGAACCCGCGTGTTATTGACGGCTACCTGAAAAACTACCTCAACGAGAAGAAACGTACTGTTGACGTAGACGGATAAGGAGTCGGGTATGGATGATGAATGCAAATGTCCCCCCCCCGGGCTACCCGCTTGGATGGGGACCTTCGCTGACTTGATGTCGCTGCTGATGTGTTTCTTCGTACTTCTGCTTTCGTTCTCGGAAATGGATGTGTTGAAGTTCAAGCAGATCGCAGGCTCTATGAAATTCGCTTTTGGTGTACAGAACCTTCTGGAAGTGAAAGACATTCCGAAAGGTACCAGTGTGATTGCGCAGGAGTTCCGTCCGGGTCGTCCTGAGCCAACGCCGATTGAAGTCATCATGCAGCAGACTATCGATATGACGCAGCGTACCCTCGATTTCCAGGATGGAGAATCCGATCGTGCCGGTGGCTCCCAGCGAGATTCTGCAAAACTGGATGGGGGCTCGACGGCAAGTGAAGCTTCGATGCAAGAGCAGGAACAAGACACCGAACAGATGTCGAGTACTGCCCAAATGGTGGTTCAGGCCCTTGAGCGCGAAGTGGAGGAAGGTGCGGTTGAAGTGGAAAACCTTGGCCAGCAACTGATTATCCGCATTCGTGAAAACGGTGCGTTCCCGGCGGGTTCAGCTTTCCTGCAGCCGAAATTTCGTCCTTTGGTTCGCCAGATAGCCGATTTGGTGAAAGACGTCCCTGGTGTGATTCGTGTTTCCGGCCATACTGACAATTCGCCTCTGGACTCTGAGCTTTACCGTTCTAACTGGGATTTGTCTGCACAGCGTGCGGTATCAGTTGCGCAGGAAATGGAAAAAGTCGATGGTTTCGACCCAATGAGAATGCGGGTTGAAGGTTTGGCTGGTTCTTCACCGCGTGTGCCAAACGATACGCCAGAAGGGCGTGCTCAAAACCGCCGTGTTGAAATTGCCATCATGCAAGGTAAACCGCGTGAATCGGACGAGCTGTCGACCAGCGCACCGGTGGAGCCTATTCAGGAAAACTGATATTTTGAAGCCCTTACAGAAGGCAGCGCATTGACGCTGCCTTTTTTGTTTTTGTACTCACTTCAGTGTGGTTATTTCGAATACGTTATGCTTGAGGTATAATCCGCGCCTTTGTTAAAGCCGTAGCGAAACCTGTTATGAAATTTATCGTAAAAATTCACCCTGAGGTGATGGTCAAAAGTGAATCTGTACGGAAACGCTTCACGAAAATTCTGGAAACTAACATCCGAAATATTCTTAAGCGAAAGTCAGACGCTATGTCGGTATTCAACCGTCGCGACCATATCGAGGTTTCGCTAAAAAACGATGCTGAACGTGATATTGCGCTGAGTGTGTTGACCAACACGCCAGGTATTCACCATGTGCTGGAAGTTGAGCAAAGGCCGTTTACTGATCTGCACAACATCTATGAAATCGTATCGGCAACGGTGGCACATCAGTTGGAAGGCAAGTCTTTCTGTGTTCGTGCTAAGCGTCGTGGCAATCATGACTTCACGTCTATCGACGTAGAGCGCTACGTGGGTGGTGGTTTGAACCAAGATGTTGAATCAGCCCGTGTTCAGTTGAAAAAGCCTGACATGGTTGTACACCTGGAAGTAGACAAAGAAAACGTCAATGTGGTTCGTGAGCGCTTTAAAGGACAGGGCGGCTTCCCACTGGGTACACAGGAAGATGTGTTGAGCCTGATATCTGGCGGTTTCGACTCCGGTGTTTCCAGCTATCTGCACATCAAGCGTGGTAGCAAAGTACATTATTGTTTCTTCAATCTTGGCGGCGCAGCACACGAGATTGGCGTTCAACAAACCGCCCACTACTTGTGGGAGAAGTTTGGTTCTTCTGCCAAAGTGAAGTTCATTTCCATTGATTTTGAACCTGTCGTCGCAGAGATCCTTGAGAAAGTTGATGACGGCCAAATGGGTGTCGTGCTTAAGCGCATGTTTGTGCGAGCGGCTTCCATGGTAGCGGAAAAGTTTGGCATCCAGGCATTGGTGACCGGTGAAGCTTTAGGGCAGGTATCGAGCCAGACGCTGACCAACTTGCGTATGATCGACAATGTGTCAGACACTCTGATCCTGCGTCCTTTGATCAACTGGGACAAAGAAGACATCATCAATCTGGCTCGTGACATTGGTACTGAAGATTTCGCCAAGACCATGCCGGAATACTGTGGTGTGATTTCACGTAAGCCAACCATCAAGGCTGAGAAAGCGAAGTTGGAAGCGGAAGAAGCGAACTTTGATTTCAGCATTCTGGATAAAGTGGTTTACGACGCCCGAATCATGGATATCCGTGATATCGGCAAGCAGAGTAAAGAAAAAGCACCAGACGTTGAACTGGTGGACGAAATTGCTAACGGCGCCGTGGTGCTGGATATCCGTAGCCCTGAAGAAGAAGACGAAAAACCATTGGAAATTGATGGTGCGGAAGTGGTTCACATTCCGTTCTTCAAACTGGCGACCAAGTTCGGCGATCTGGATCAGAGCAAAACTTATCTGCTCTACTGTGATCGTGGCGTGATGAGCAGGCTGCAGGCCCTCTACCTGCAAGAAAATGGCTATGCGAACGTGAAGGTATACCGTCCGTAAGGCTGATCCGAGAAAGTGCAGCGACAAGACTTAGAAACAAAAACCGACCTTTCGAGGTCGGTTTTTTTGTGGTTTATCCAAACAACCTGAAGGTGCAGTATTACGCGAACTTCTTTTCGTAATGGAGGTTGGGAATAATCACCATTGGCTCTACGACCTCGCGGGCTTTGTCTTTGCCTGCCAGCAAGTAGACAATCTCAACAGCGAATTCGAGAGCCGTGCCTGGTCCTTGACTGGTGATAAGCTTGTGGTCGTGGTCGGTAAACACACGTCGACTGTTTTGCTTATCAGCTGGAATGTGGTCAATAAATGCAGGGTGACAGGTTTTGTAGGCGTCTGGGAAGAGTTGATTCTTTTCAATCACCAGTGCGGGAGCCGCGCAGATTGCCGCCACCCATTTCTGATCGCACTGCTGCTGTTTAATTATTTCAACAACCAGTGCGCTTTCTCCCAGTGCTTTTGCGCCATCGACGCCACCAGGCACAACAATACAGTCAAATTCTTCATCGGCGACTTTGACCAAGGGAACATCTGCAGTCAACTTAACGCCGCGAGAGCACGTCAGGGTCAACTCGCCGTTTTCTGCGGCACTCGCTGTTGTCACTTTAAATCCAGCTCGTACCATGACATCAATAACAGTCACAGCTTCCATTTCTTCTATGCCTTGGGCAAGGCACACCAATACGCTAGGCGTGGTCATAGGATCGCTCCAAATTCTTGATGGCTTGATACAGCGCCCGGTTTTCCGGTACCGCTATATCGTGTGATTCTGCTCGGCTGATCAGGTAGCCGGTGATAAAGTCTATTTCCGAGTGACGTTTGAAGTGCACGTCCCGGTTCATCGAAGAGTGGTTTTCTGCGGTGGCTTTCGCGACCTGTAATGCGTGTTGTAAGACGTCATCCGATGCGACGTTTAATCCTTCGGCTTGCATGACCAAAGCGATCTCTTCACTTAATGTGTTTAGCTGCTCTCGCAAGCTATCAGAAAGCAACTCGCCATTCTGACACTGACGCAGTGCAGTCATAGGATTGATCATACAATTGACGGCCAGTTTCCGCCAAAGCGCTGTCTGTATATCTTTTTCCCATTGGGCGCTGGGTAGAGCATGGCTGAAAACGTCAGCAAGAAAGTCGCACTGTTTTCCACTGATATTCGCGCCACCTAGGCGTGTTTCTCCAAGGCCAGTATGCCGTAATACCGATGGAGAGAGCTTTAAAGCGCCATGGGAGGTCGTGGCAAGTACGAGAGGGTTTGTGTCCAGTGCTTGAAGAACAGCATCAGCCGTACCCATGCCGTTGTGCATCAATACTACCGGGGTATCTGGATGGAGATAAGGCTGTATAAGGTGGATGGCATCCAGCACCTGGAAGGCTTTGACGCAAACCAGAACACAGTCGCTTTCTTCAATTCGATCGGACTTGTTGCAGGGAAAAATCAGTGGGCTCTGATGTTCGAATCCCAGTGTTATGTCAGACTCTTCTTTGCGGGTGACAAAATGAACCTGATGCCCAGCTTCAAGTAGTTTTAAACCCCATAACGCACCGACCGCACCGGCACCGACAAGCGTAAAACGCATGCTTCATCCTTCTTTATTGATCGATTGAAGCATACCATTGTTGTGACAGGAGCCGAATGCTGAAAAGCAAAAAGGCAGCCAAACATAGCTGCCTTTTGAATCCGTCTAACTTCTCTAAATTAGAAGTTGTACTGTACGCGGTAGATCATCAGATCTTGGTAATCTTCACGTGCCAGTTTGTTCACTGTGTAACGGTACAGAACACCCGTTGACCAGTTTTGAGTGATGTTCCACATCGCGTTTACAGAACCGTTAAGACCCCAGTCGTCACCTTGAACTGCCGCATATGCGTCTTGACGGCCAAACTCATATTCACCCCAGGTAGAGAAAGTGAAGTTTTGGCTACCGATGTTAGTGTTGTAGAAACCAACCCAACCAGCCATACCACCGTTGGCACCGCTGATGCCATTAGTGTTGATTTCGTGCACACCGATGAATGGAGTAAATGCCCAGCCATCGCCTTTCAGGCCAGTGTAGCCCAGACCGATAACACGGTTTTGCTCGTGGAAGCCTGCATCTGAATCAGTGTTGTACACCTGTGCATAAAGGCTTACACCTGAGTCGGTCAGGTTGTAGTGAATAGTACCTTTAGTCGATGCGCCACGGTCACCAGTACCACGATCAACACCTTCGTAGTCGTAGAAACCGTAGATTTGACCCCAAGTAAAACCTGCACCGCCTTCGATACCGATTACTGCTTGGTTGCGATCAGAAATGTCACCGCCGAAGTTATCGTCATCGTTACCAAAACCTTGGTTCCAAACTTGGTAGTCTGCGTACATGCCACCAAAGCCGTACAGGTATTCCGCTTGAGCTGGAACAGCCGCAGCTGCTGCCAGAACGCTAAGTGCTACTACTGATTTACGCATCTTTTGTTCTCTTTACATCGTCAGAAAAGAAGTGGCAAAGACACCTATTGGTTGGACCTCCGCCGTAACGAGCGCCATTCTATGGGAAAGTTCAAAAAAGAAAATGCAATGAAATCGCAATCGTTTGCTAAATGTGATTTAGATCGCGTTGAAATGGATTGCATTCGAGATAAGTGTTTCAAAAGATGATCTGCAGAGCGGTTTAAACAGGATTGGTGAGTGTAATCCGCGACCATTGTCGCGGATTAAACACAGATTAAGCGGTTTTCTGCATGTCTTGCAGCTTTTTAAAGTGCTTTCTGAGCCCTACTATCATTGCAAGGCTTGGAATGACCATGATAGTGGTGAGGACGAAGAAGAAGGACCAAGGATCAAGCCAGGTGATGTTGTGAATCCATTCAAACTGCTCAATCCAGTCGACCAATGAGCCACTGAAGGACGAGAGGGTTGTCCTCCCCAGATTACCCAGAGACGCCAGCAAAGCGTATTGGGTTGCGGAGAACGCCCTGCCCGTAAGGAAAGTCAGGAAGGATACAAAAGCAATGGTTGCAAATGCACTGGTGAAGTTATCCACGATAATGGTTGCCAGGAACAGGTTTTCATTCGGTCCAACGTGCGCCATCAGCGCAAACATCAGGTTACTGGCAGCCATGGCAATACCACCAATCAGAAGCCCTTTAACGACGCCGAAGCGGACGTTAATCGCGCTGCCAATCAAGGTGAAGATGACAGTTGCGCCCCATCCAATAAGTTTGGAGTAATGGCCAATCTGTTCATTGCTAAAGCCAATTTCTTTGTAAAAAACGATCGACATACGACCCAAGAAGGCCTCACCGATCTTAAACAGGAACACAAAGAGAAGAAGAGTAAGCGCGACTTTCACACCATTGCGTCGGAAGAACTCAGCGAAAGGCTCAACAATGGTAACGGAGAACCACACCAGAACGCTGTTTTCGCCCTGATTTAAACGCTTGGCGTAACGGGACTCAGCTTCTGCCTGGAGTTCGTCGCGTTTTGAATCTGGCTCACCAACAAACAGGGTGAATAGGATAAGTAGTCCGATAAAACCTGCCATGCCGTAGTAAACGCCATTCCAGCCTATCGAGTCGGCATTGATAAAAGCGAAATACCCGGGAAGGCTGTAACCTGTCCACCAACCAATCACCGCCATGGCGGCAGCCTGCGGCATTTTGGATTTTTCCTGCTCGCCAAAACTGTCGATACGGAAAGCATCCACGGCAATGTCTTGGGTGGCAGAAGCCAGTGCTATGGTGAAAGCCAGAACCGAAGTCAGCCAAAGATTGAATGAAGGATCGGTATTGGCAATGAAAAGGGTACACACCAGCATGATCACCTGCATCAGGAAAATCCAGCTGCGGCGTTGCCCTAATGTTCGGTGAAGCACGGGAAGTTTCACGCGGTCGATGAGTGGTGCCCACATCCAGTTAATCGCGTAAACCGCAAAAATAGAACCGAATAAGCCGATCGCCGTTCTGGTTAAGCCTGCATCCTTGAGCCAGCCAGACATATTTGAACCGATCAAAAGCCATGGAAAGCCACTTGCGCAGCCCAACATGAAAACCCAAAGGAGCCTGCGGTCAAGATAGCTGTTTAGCGTTTCCCGCCAGGTAGGGTGAGAAGAAGGGGACATGAATGTACGTCCTTGTTATGTGCATAGGTAACCCCATGCTACCGTGCTTCAAGGACGAATGCCACGCGCAAAACGTGGCAATTTTCCCTTATTGATCAGATAACAAGCGCATTCTTTGAGACGTTGGTTCACAAATCTGTTACCGCGTAATTCATCTTCGCGGCGCGATTCGATCATGTACAACAGATACCAATAGACGGATTCGTAATCATCTTCCGGAGAGCCTCCAGAAATAGAGAGTTGCCACCATTCAAGAAACTGGTTTCGGCAGGAAAGTTTGAGATCTTCATAGGAAGCTTGCTGCAAGACATAGCGAATGACGTCTGCAGCAAAAGCCGGTGCATGTTGTCGAACATGTTCACCGGCGAGCTCATCATTGTTTTGTTCGGGATTGTCTGCAACGAGTTTTAGCATTCCCTCTCAACCTGCTACTTAATTGGTAATGAGAATCTTCTCGATAAGTATAGGTTGCTGGGGAACATCGCGCATACGAGTTTCAGGGATTGTGACGGTTTTAACCTTTGCCATTTTCTCAACGGTATTAAAACCCTCGATGACTTTGCCAAACACGGTGTAACCATAGTTGTAGCTGTTGCCATCTAAGTTACTGTTGTTTTGCAGGTTAATGTAGAACTGTCGAGTGGCAGAATCTGGCGCCTGACGCCTTGCCATAGCGATGGTGCCACGTTCGTTACCCAATCCATTTTTGGACTCGTTAACCACTTCGCCATAGGTGCTTGGACGAGGCTGGAATTTGGCGTCGTAGCCACCGCCTTGTGCGACAAACCCAGGAATCACTCGGTGGAATTGGGTGCCCACATAGCTACCGTCTTCCACATATTTGAGGAAGTTTTCAACGCTTTTCGGTGCTTTTTCTGGGTAAAGCTCGAGTTTGAAGTTACCCACGCTAGTTTCAACGTTGACAATAGGGTTCGCTGCCATCGCGTTGGCTGCAAATAGTGTGGCAGCGACTAATGCTGTTTTAAAAACGGTTTTCATTAGAAGTTCTCATTCATGAAGGTCATCAGCTGTTGGTCGCGAGCAATGTCTTGCAGTACAGCTTCGAGCAGGCTATTCAAAGCCATTTCCATGTCTTCAACAGACGCACTGGTGGAACCTTCAGTGGTTGATTTGCCGGTGTAACGCTTAACGAACTTGTTCTGACCATTATCTGCAACCAATTGGATTTGAACATTGGTGTTCATGGTGTGTGAGAACACGCTGTGCTCCACTTTCACCAGTGCGTCCAGCAGATCCATGCGCAGTTTACCTTTGCTGTCGGCAACCACTTTGTAGCCTTGAGAATTCAGTTGACGGATCAGGGCATCTTCCAGTACCACGCGAACGTTTGAAGTTGCCTGGATTGGCTGCACATTTTTACGGCCATTGTCTACCACTGCCACAAACTGAGCAGTGCGCAGATCTCGGCTTTCAACGGTAACAGGTTTACTTTGCGCAACGGGTACCGAAGAAATAGAAGGTTGTGGGGCAATCGTCATCTGAGGTTCGCGGGGTGACGAACAAGCACTCAGGCCCAATACCAGTCCGGAAACAAGCAGAAGTTTTTTCATGAGTTAACGCATCCCTTTAGAGTCTGGCTGTTTATATGCTTCGACAATAACAAACTTACGATTAGAAGCAATGACTTGTGCATTGCCAAAAAGACGTTTCAATTTAGTATGATAGCCGAGGTGACGGTTACCAATCACTACAATGCGTCCCTTGGGTTCAAGAACCCGTCTGGCGTCACAAAACATTTGCCACGCTATGTGGTCTGTCACTGTGTTGAGTTGATGGAATGGAGGGTTACACAGCACTAGGTCAGCGCTGTTTGGTTCGAAACCTTCCAGACAGTTGTTCACTCTGCAATTTATGCGTTCTGGTTTAATACCATGACTGAGCAAGTTTGCAGATGCTGACGCCACTGCCATGTGACTTTCGTCCACAGCTGTGATGATTGCCTGTGGATTGCGGCGGGCAGCTTCCACAGAAAGTACCCCGTTTCCACAACCCAGATCGATGATGTGCTTAATCCCTTGGTCTTCAGGAATATGTTCAAGCATGAGGTAAGCGGCGATATCCAAACTTTCCGACGAAAACACGTTGGCATGGTTTTGCAGTGTCATTTTGTAATCGGCAACGTCAAAAGAAGTCGTTTCAACCGGGGCTGATTCAAGCTGCTTTTCTTTCTGACAGAAAATCAATCGCGCTTTTTTCTTAGCGAGCGAGGTATGGGTAGCACCAAGGTGTTTTTCAAACAGCTTAAGTGTTGATGTATGGATGTCTTTGGCTTTTGCACCCGCTAATACTTGAACATTCATCCGCGCAGAATGTGAAATCTGCTGGAGTTGCCACACCAGAAAACGGGTATATTTTGGCAGCTTCATCACGATGATATCGGCATCGACCGGCAGGGGCTTTAAAGATGAAAGTATATCGACGCCTTCAAGGTTATTATCTTTGAGGTTCTGCTCGGTGCCTAACTGGGCTAAATGGGAGTCGCTCACCATGGTGACACGATATCCTTTCTGAATTGCCCAGCAGCTCAATGCCCCAAAACCATCATTGAAAATCAAGATGTGTGCGTTGTCTGGTAACACACTGTTCTCAAGTTCCTCGATCAGGTATTCATCTGCTGCATCCCATGCCTGCAGGGTTTCGTTCTTCTGAATAGGATAGCGGTGGAGTGCAAACGTTTGTCCAGCAATGTCTAACGTGGTTTTCATGGCGTGTATCAGCTAGAGATAATCGAGTATATTGTCGCAGATAATATAACGAAACGGCTTGGGATGGAGAGAGAATTAGGTATATGCCCAAGTGATTTTGGGTATACATACCCGTCAATTTTTAACTTTTGAAGACAAAAAGTTCGTAGACACGATCTATTTTAAAATTTGCGTCTAAAGTCAGAGGGAAGAATGAAAGTTCAGCAAAAAATTGAGCATAAGCTCAACACCGCATTTTCACCGGTGCATTTGGATGTAAAAAACGAAAGTTACATGCATAACGTCCCTGAAGGCTCAGAAAGTCACTTTAAAGTGACTGTGGTCAGTGAACAGTTTGAAGGGCAACGTCTTATCGCTAGGCACCGTGCGGTAAATCAGACCCTAAGTGAAGAATTGCAAAATGATATCCATGCACTTGCAATTCATACTTATACTGAAGAAGAGTGGCGCGAATTAAATGGTCAAGCACCCGTCTCCCCGCCATGTCACGGTGGTTCGGTTTTAGATGCCGAATAGACCAATAAGTAAGGGCTGTTTCAAACAGCCCTTTTAGCGCAGAAAGGAAAATCGCTTCTGGATATCAGATGCTAAGCAACAGGACATTGGCTGTCCCAAAGTATGAGCAAATGTTAAATAAATTGGGTGTATCTAGCTGTACAAGATAACAACAGGTCCAAGTGTCAGATGTTGATTTTGTAACAATTAATCCACATCACATTTGCACCCTAAACTGTGCACCGCCTCATACTTATCGCTTACAATTGAGCATAGTTTGCTCAGTTGCTGAAAATTCAGGGTGTATCACGGTGATTGCCGTGGAATCGCGACTTTGGTTAATGATAGAATCCACCGCTTGAAAACTGACCCCATGCCTTGAATTGTTGCGGGTTGGTGATGAGGAAGTTGCGAAGGTGAGTGAATGAGTCGCTCAGCTAGACAGTGGAAAGTCGTGTATTAAACTGCGCAATAACAGAATTTTTTCCCGTTAATGTAGTGCAAGTGCGTATGATTACAATAAAAAAGGGTCTGGACATCCCAATTGCCGGGACTCCAGCTCAGGTGATAAATGATGGCCCTGCCATCAAAAAAGTCGCCTTGCTTGGCGAAGAGTACGTTGGCATGCGTCCAACGATGCATGTTCGTGTTGGGGATGTAGTGAAAAAAGGTCAGGTTCTTTTTGAAGACAAGAAGAACCAAGGCGTTAAATTTACTGCTCCTGCAGCGGGTACTGTGGTTGAAGTTAACCGCGGTGCAAAACGTGTTCTTCAGTCTGTTGTCATCGAAGTAGAAGGCAACGAGCAAGTCACTTTCAACAAATACGAAGCCTCCGATATCGCGGGCCTGGATCGTCAAGTGGTTGTAGACCAACTTGTTGAGTCAGGTGTGTGGACGGCGCTCCGTACCCGCCCATTCAGCAAAACACCAGCGGTTGACGCAAGTCCTGCAGCTGTTTTTGTTACAGCGATGGACTCAAACCCTCTGGCTGCAAACCCAGAGCTGATCATTAATGAACAGCAAGAAGCGTTTGTAGCAGGTCTGGACGTGCTTTCACGCCTGACCGACGGTAAGGTGTTTGTGTGTAAAGGCGAATCCAGCCTGCCGCGTAGCAACCAAGCCAATGTGGAAGAGCAAGTGTTTAATGGTCCTCACCCAGCAGGTCTGGTTGGTACCCACATTCACTTCTTGCGTCCTGTTGGTATGGACGTGCAGGTTTGGCACCTGAACTATCAAGACGTTATCGCTTTCGGTAAGCTTTTCCTAACGGGTGAAGTTTATACAGATCGCGTCGTTTCTCTGGCAGGTCCGGTTGTTAACAACCCTCGTCTCATCCGCACGCAAATCGGTGCTTCTATTTCAGACATCACTGACAATGAGTTGATGCCTGGTGAAATCCGTCTCATTTCTGGCTCCGTACTAAGTGGTACGAACGCTGGTGGTGTTCACGGTTACCTCGGTCGCTATCACCTTCAGGTGAGCGCGCTTCGTGAAGGTCGTGAAAAAGAACTGTTTGGCTGGATTACTCCAGGTAAGAACAAGTTCTCCGTTACCCGCGCATATTTAAGCCAGTTCTTTAAAGGCCAGCTGTTCAACATGACCACTACCACAAACGGTAGTGAGCGCTCTATGGTGCCAATCGGTAACTACGAGCGTGTGATGCCTCTGGACATCGAGCCGACTCTGCTGCTGCGTGATATCTGTGCAGGTGACCTGGACAGCATGTCTCAGCTGGGCGCACTGGAACTGGATCCTGAAGATCTTGCTCTGTGTACTTTTGTTTGCCCTGGCAAGTACGATTTTGGCCCTATGCTCCGCGAGTGCCTGGATCAAATTGAGAAGGAAGGGTAAGCGATGAGCCTGAAGAATTTTCTTGAAGATATCGAGCATCACTTCGAGCCGGGTGGTAAACACGAGAAGTGGTTTGCGCTGTACGAAGCAGTAGCGACTGTTCTTTACACCCCAGGCCTAGTGACCAAACGCGGTGCGCACGTACGTGACAGCATCGACTTGAAGCGCATCATGATCATGGTGTGGCTGGCTGTGTTCCCTGCCATGTTCTTTGGCATGTACAACGCTGGTAACCAAGCCATTATGGCACTGAACTCTATGTACGGTGCAGAACAACTGGCAGCAGTTGTTGGCGGTAACTGGCACTACTGGCTGACAGAAATGTTGGGCGGTACGCTGACACCAGATGCTGGCTGGGGCAGTAAAATGGTACTGGGTGCCACTTACTTCCTGCCTATCTACGCAACGGTATTTATCGTGGGCGGCTTCTGGGAAGTCCTGTTTTGTATGGTGCGCAAGCACGAAGTCAACGAAGGGTTCTTCGTTACTTCTATCCTGTTTGCATTGATTGTTCCGCCAACACTTCCTCTGTGGCAAGCAGCTCTGGGTATTACCTTTGGTGTTGTTGTAGCAAAAGAAATTTTCGGTGGTACCGGTCGTAACTTCCTGAACCCTGCGCTGGCTGGCCGTGCGTTCCTGTTCTTTGCATACCCTGCACAGATTTCAGGTGACCTGGTTTGGACTGCTGCTGATGGTTACTCAGGTGCGACAGCTCTGAGCCAATGGGCTCAAGGTGGTCAAGGCGCGCTGGTTAACAACATCACAGGCCAAGCAACCTCTTGGATGGATGCATTCATTGGTAACATCCCAGGCTCAATCGGTGAAGTGTCAACGCTGGCAATCTTCATTGGTGGTGCAATGATCGTTGCGATGCGAATCGCATCTTGGCGCATCATTCTGGGTACTATGATTGGTCTTGTAGCTACAGCGACCCTGTTCAACATCATCGGCTCTGACACCAACCCAATGTTCAGCATGCCATGGCATTGGCACCTGGTTCTGGGTGGTTTCGCGTTCGGTATGATGTTCATGGCAACTGACCCAGTTTCCGCGTCGTTTACCAACAAAGCAAAATGGTGGTACGGCATCCTGATCGGTGCGATGGCAGTGATGATTCGTGTGGTTAACCCAGCGTACCCAGAGGGTATGATGCTGGCTATCCTGTTCGCGAACCTGTTTGCGCCGCTGTTCGACAACCTGGTAATCCAGGGCAACATCAAACGGAGACTGGCTCGTGTCAAGCAATAACGATAGCATTAAAAAAACGCTGACCGTAGTTATCGCGCTGAGCCTCGTGTGTTCAGTCGTGGTATCGTTCGCGGCCGTTTCTCTGCGTCCTCTGCAAGAGAAAAATGCCGTGCTGGACGTACAGCGCAACATCCTTTCTGTTGCTGGTATCGATGCGAACGGCAACATCACTGGAACCTTCGACAAGTTCATCGAACCACGTCTGGTTGACCTGAAAACAGGTGACCTCGTAGGTACTGTTGAAGAAGCGAAGGCTTTTGACCAACGCA
This sequence comes from Grimontia sedimenti, assembly GCF_011045095.1. GTDB lineage: Bacteria > Pseudomonadota > Gammaproteobacteria > Enterobacterales > Vibrionaceae > Enterovibrio > Enterovibrio sedimenti. Next base: position 65,749 of record NZ_JAALDL010000016.1, on the reverse strand, counting down.
TTGCAGCGTCTGACCCATCTCAGTCAGTAAAACTGACTGCAGACAAAGATATCGCCAAGATTGGCCGCCTGTCTGACATCGCTAAGGTTTACTTGGTGAAAGACGACGCGGGTCAAACTGAGCGTCTGATCCTGCCAGTACATGGCAGTGGTCTGTGGGGCATGATGTATGCTTTCGTTGCACTGGACACAGACGGCAAGACCGTTTCTGACATCGCTTACTACCAGCACGGTGAAACTCCGGGTCTGGGTGGCGAAGTTGAAAACCCTCGCTGGCGTGCACAGTTCGAAGGCAAACTGCTGTTTGATGACAAAGGCATGCCTGCGCTGAAAGTTGTTAAAGGCGGTGCTCAACCTGGAGATGTTTACGGTGTAGACGGTCTGTCAGGTGCGACTCTGACTTCAAACGGTGTACAGCACACCTTTGACTTCTGGTTTGGTGACAACGGCTTTGGCCCATTCCTGAAGAAAGTTCAACAGGGAGAGCTGATCAATGGCTGATTCTAAAGAACTGAAAAAGAATCTTTGGTCTCCAGTACTGGATAACAACCCAATTGCCCTTCAGGTACTGGGTGTTTGTTCTGCACTGGCAGTAACCACCAAGCTGGAAACAGCGTTCGTAATGACCCTTGCGGTAGTTTTCGTAACGGCATTCTCGAACCTGTTCGTATCGCTTATTCGTAACCACATTCCAAACTCTGTGCGTATCATCGTTCAGATGGCGATCATTGCATCGCTGGTCATCGTGGTAGACCAGATCCTTAAAGCTTACGTTTACGACATCTCTAAGCAGCTGTCGGTATTCGTTGGCCTGATCATCACCAACTGTATCGTTATGGGTCGTGCAGAAGCGTACGCGATGAAGTCGCCACCGCTGCCATCATTCATCGACGGTATCGGTAACGGTCTGGGTTATGGTTTCGTACTGATTTCTGTTGGCTTCTTCCGCGAACTGCTGGGCTCAGGCAAGCTGTTCGGCGTGTCAATTCTGCCTCTGACTTCAGAAGGTGGTTGGTACCAGCCAAACGGTCTGATGCTTCTGGCCCCATCAGCGTTCTTCCTGATCGGCTTCCTGATCTGGGTTGTGCGTTACTTCAAACCTGAACAAGTAGAAGCGAAGGAGTAAGGACGTAATGGAACATTACATTAGTCTGCTGGTTCGTTCGATTTTCATCGAAAACCTAGCACTGTCTTTCTTCCTGGGTATGTGTACTTTCCTGGCGGTGTCCAAGAAAGTAAAAACCTCTTTCGGTCTAGGTGTTGCGGTAATCGTAGTACTGTCTGTGGCCGTTCCGGTTAACAACCTGATTTACAACCTGGTACTGAAAAACGGTGCGATTGTTGAAGGAGTGGATCTTAGCTTCCTGAACTTCATCACTTTCATCGGCGTTATCGCGGCACTGGTACAGATCCTGGAAATGGTTCTGGACCGCTTCTTCCCGCCGCTATACAACGCACTGGGTATCTTCCTGCCGCTGATCACAGTGAACTGTGCAATCTTCGGTGGTGTATCTTTCATGGTTCAACGTGACTACAACTTCATGGAGTCTGTGGTTTACGGTTTCGGCTCTGGTGTGGGCTGGATGCTGGCGATTGTTGCGCTGGCAGGTATCCGTGAAAAGATGAAGTACTCTGACGTACCACCTGCACTTCGTGGTCTGGGTATTACCTTCATCACTGTAGGTCTGATGGCGTTAGGCTTTATGTCTTTCTCCGGTGTTCAACTGTAAGTCGGGTAAACCGCGAATTAAGGAATAGTCAATGGACATTATTCTTGGTGTAGTGATGTTTACTCTAATAGTACTGGCGCTGGTACTGGTGATTTTGTTCGCCAAGTCCAAGCTGGTACCATCAGGTGACATCACGATCGCTGTAAACGGCGATCCAAGCCTTGCAATCACCACGCAACCAGGCGGTAAGCTTCTGAGCGCGCTGGCGGGTGCAGGTGTATTCGTATCTTCAGCTTGTGGTGGTGGTGGCTCATGTGGCCAGTGCCGCGTGAAAGTGAAATCGGGTGGTGGTGATATTCTGCCAACTGAACTTGATCACATCAGCAAGGGTGAAGCACGTGAAGGTGAGCGTCTGGCCTGTCAGGTTGCAATGAAAACTGACATGGACATCGAGCTCCCTGAAGAAATCTTCGGCGTGAAGAAGTGGGAATGTACTGTTATCTCTAATGATAACAAAGCAACCTTCATCAAAGAGCTGAAGCTACAAATTCCAGACGGCGAGTCAGTACCGTTCCGTGCGGGTGGTTACATCCAAATCGAAGCGCCTGCTCACCACGTTAAGTACGCAGATTACGATATTCCTGAAGAGTATCGTGAAGACTGGGAGAAGTTTAACCTGTTCCGTTACGAGTCCAAGGTTAACGAAGAGACCATTCGTGCGTACTCAATGGCGAACTACCCAGAAGAGTTTGGCATCATCATGCTGAACGTGCGTATTGCGACGCCACCACCTAACAACCCAGACGTACCACCAGGCATCATGTCTTCGTACATCTGGTCACTGAAGGAAGGTGATACGTGTACGATCTCTGGTCCGTTTGGTGAGTTCTTCGCGAAAGACACTGATGCAGAAATGGTATTTGTGGGCGGTGGTGCAGGTATGGCACCAATGCGTTCACACATCTTCGACCAGCTGAAGCGTCTGAAGTCTAGCCGTAAGATGTCTTTTTGGTACGGTGCGCGTTCTAAACGTGAAATGTTCTATGTAGAAGATTTCGATGGATTGGCAGCAGAAAACGAAAACTTCGTTTGGCACTGTGCTCTGTCTGATCCTATGCCAGAAGATAACTGGGATGGCTACACTGGCTTCATCCACAACGTGCTGTTCGAGAACTATCTCAAAGATCACGAAGCGCCAGAAGATTGTGAGTACTACATGTGTGGTCCTCCAATGATGAACGCCGCTGTGATCGGCATGCTGAAAGACCTGGGTGTTGAAGACGAGAACATCCTACTGGATGACTTTGGTGGCTAATCGCCCCGCTGTCTGAAGGAGACAATGGCTGGCCTTAGGGTCAGCCATTTTGCATCTAATCAGACAGAATCATTGTTTTCTGAATGGCTTTTCTAGCTCACCAAAGTCGAAAGTGATTCTTTCTGATACCTTTTCTAATCAACTGGATGATGTAATGAAAAAATTCCTGTTGTCTGCCGGTCTAATGATTAGCGCACTGCTGGTTTTGACTGGATGCGAACAAGCGCCGCAGCAAACACACCTGACAGGTTCCACCATGGGAACCTATTACTCGGTGAAATATGTTTCTAATATGGAGCTTCCTGCTTCCAGTGATATTCAGGCTGAAATTGATACGCGTCTGGAGTTGGTCAACGATCAGATGTCTACGTACCGCAAGGATTCTGAACTGAGTCTGTTTAACCAGCAAAAAGGCAGTGAGCCATTTACTGTGTCGAAAGACACGGCAAAAGTGGTCGCAGAAGCGATTCGTCTGAACACCTTGTCTGATGGGGCTCTGGATGTGACAGTCGGCCCATTGGTTAACCTTTGGGGTTTTGGTCCTGAAGGACGTCCCGACCGCGTTCCAACTGACGAGCAAATTGCAGAACGCCGTGCAATGACAGGGATTGAGTTCTTGTCTGTAGAGGGTAACAACCTGGTCAAAACCAACCCAGGCCTATACGTCGATTTGTCATCGATTGCTAAAGGCTTTGGTGTTGATGTAGTCGCAAACTATCTGGCGTCACTGGGCATCGACAATTACTTGGTTGAGATAGGTGGAGAGCTTCAACTAAAAGGTAAAAATGCAGAAGGGCAGTCATGGCGTATTGCCATCGAAAAGCCTACATCAGAGCAGCAAACCGTACAGGAAATCATTGCACCGGGCGACATGGCTATTGCCACATCGGGCGACTACCGCAACTATTTTGAAGAAAATGGTGTTCGTTACTCGCACACTATCAACCCGGCAACGGCCAAGCCAATCAACCACCGTCTGGTGTCGGTAACCGTGCTTGATAAGTCTTGTATGACAGCGGATGGCCTATCTACGGCCTTTATGGTGATGGGCCCAGATGCGGCGCTTGCATTGGCAAACCAGGAAAATATTCCTGCATTTTTCATCGTAAAGACGGATAATGGATTTAACGAAGTCGCATCGGATGCGTTCAAACCATATCTAACACGTTAAAGGTAATAAGATGTCTGTGTATCTAATAACCTTCGCGGTATTCATTCTGGTTATTACTGGTATGTCTATTGGCTTCATTATTCAGCGCAAAACGATCAGCGGAAGCTGTGGTGGTTTGGGCGCAGTGGGTATCGAGAAAGAATGCGATTGCCCTGAACCATGTGATGCGCGCAAGAAGCGTGAAGCTCGGGCAGCGAAGACTGAAGAGTGGAAAAAGAACCAAATCATCTAAATTAAAAAAACCGCCGAGAGGCGGTTTTTTTATGACTTCTGAAAACTAAGGCTTCTCTTTTCTTGCTAGGTATTGTGAATTGTTAGATTGACAGAATAGCCAATTGCTGTGTATATAAACAGTGTTTGGTTTGGGCGAATGAGTTTATGAGAAAGATAATCCACGTCGACATGGATTGTTTTTACGCAGCAGTGGAAATGCGTGATAACCCCGCGCTGCGCGATATACCGCTTGCTATTGGTGGCTCTGAAAAGCGCCGCGGAGTGATATCGACTTGTAACTATATCGCCCGGAAGTTTGGCGTTCGCTCTGCGATGGCAACAGGTCATGCCTTGAAGTTGTGCCCAAACCTGACGGTAATTCGTGGTGACATGAATAAATACAAAAGTGTTTCCCGCCAAATTCGCGCTATCTTCGAACGCTACACCGACAAAATAGAACCCCTCTCACTAGATGAAGCCTACCTGGATGTCAGTGAATGCTCACTTTTCCGTGGCTCCGCGACTATGATTGCTGATGATATCCGCCGTGCAATCCGCGAGGAGCTTGGCTTGACTGCCTCTGCAGGGATAGCGCCTGTGAAATTTGTTGCCAAGGTGGCGTCCGATCTTAACAAGCCTGACGGAATGTATGTCGTGACACCCGATGAAGTAGATGTTTTTGTTAAGTCTCTGGCGCTTGAGAAAATTCCGGGGGTTGGCAAAGTCACGCTGGCGAAGCTTCACGAGATGGGTTTGTATAAAGGCGAAGACGTTCAACAGTTTGATAAGAATGCTTTGCTTAAGCGTTTTGGTAAGTTCGGACTATCTCTCTGGAAGCGTTGTCATGGCATTGATGAACGAAGTGTTGAGACCGAGCGAGTTAGAAAGTCTGTTGGCGTTGAGCGTACCTTGCCTCAGGATATTCTGACTGAAGAAGAGTGTCTGGACGTCATGGCTTCTCTTTTCGAAGAGATGGAAACCCGACTTAAACGCATCTCGCCCAATATGGAAATTGTCCGACAGGGCATCAAGCTCAAGTTCTCTGACTTTCAACAGACTACTGTAGAACATCGGCAGTGGCGTTATGACAATGCGATGTTTCCTGAGTTGCTGCGCGAGGCGTTGTCGCGACAGCAGGGAAGGGGCGTTCGACTAATTGGCCTGTCCGTGGGGTTGAAGTCAGAAGAGAAAAATCAGCCTTCCCAACTCAGCTTTGAGTGGTAATGGTAGGGAAAAATAGCAAAAGAGCGCCAATTGGCGCTCTTTCTCTTTGGGTTATGCTTTTTCGGGAATGGCCTTTAGCATTGCCAGCATTTGCTCCCAGAAAAGCCCCACGGTAGCAATTTCCACTTTTTCATCCGGTGAATGAGGGAACTTGATAGTTGGGCCGAAGGAGATCATATCCATGTTTGGATATGGTTCCTTGAATAAACCACATTCAAGACCAGCGTGAATCACCATGATGTCAGGAGCACGACCATAGATGTCTTCATAGGTTTTTCTGAAAACATGCATGATTTCTGATTCTGGGTCTGGCTTCCAACCTGGGTACGCGCCAGAGAAGGTCACTTTGGCTCCCGCGAGTTCACCGGTGGATTTCAACATGCTTTCTACATAGCTGCGGCCACTGTCTGCCAGTGAGCGGATCAGGCAAAGTAGGGTCATCTTGTCGTCTTCAGTCGTAATCACGCCAAGGTTAAGCGAGGTTTCAACCACACCGGGAATGTCGTCGCTCATGCGAATTACACCGTTTGGACAGGCATTGATGGTGGCGATAATGCGGCTTTGTACTGAAGGCTTCAGGGCTTGCTCGGAGAGCTCGGCATCCAGAACCGATAGTGCGATGGAGGTTTCAATAGCTCCCAATTCTTCTTTCAGAATAGATTCAAAATGACTGAACAAATTTGTCAGCTTTTCTTCGTTGGCGGCTGGGACAGCAACATCTGCAAAAGCTTCGCGTGGGATGGCATTGCGAAGTGTACCGCCGCGGACTGAAAGCAGGCGTAGACCTAATTCGTTCGCGTGACCTGCGAGAAAGCGGCCCAACAGCTTGTTGGCATTTGCACGGCCGGTGTGAATATCAACACCTGAGTGACCACCTTTTAGGCCTTTAATCTGAAGCGTTTTACCGACGTAGCCGCCGCCCAGGGTTTCGCGCTCCAAAGAGAATGCTATGGAGGCATCCACGCCACCTGCACAACCCATGTAGATTTCGCCTTCTTGCTCGGAGTCGGTATTCAGTAGGATCTCACCGTCCAACCAACCTGCCTTCAGACCAAACGCGCCAGTCATGCCCGCTTCTTCATCAATGGTCAGCAGAACTTCCAGTGGGCCATGTTCAATGTCTTTAGACGCAAGGACGGCAAGACATGTCGCCATACCCATACCGTTGTCTGCACCCAGAGTGGTGCCATCGGCGGTAACCCACTCACCGTCAATGTAAGGACGGATAGGATCCGTCGTGAAATCATGGTCCGTGTTTTCGTTTTTCTGCGGCACCATATCGATATGTGCTTGCAGCACCACACCTTTGCGGTTTTCCATACCCGCCGTGGCTGGCTTTCTGATGATCACGTTGCCGATGTCATCACGGGTAACAGAAAGGCCTTCACTGGTCGCCCAGTCAACAATGTACTGTGCCAGTTGCTCTTCATGCTTGGATGGGTGAGGGATAGAACAGATCTTATCGAAAAACTGCCACACAGGTTGTGGCGATAGTTGGCTGATTTCTGACACAGGCTTTCTCCAGAAAACTCGAAATAAAAAGGCGCTTCACAAAGCCAAGATGGCTTCAGTACCCAAATAACATACCATTTCCATATGCAAAAACGGCATGCCACTGGGGCATGCCGTCAAATTAACAGAATTTGTAACGTAAAAGTATGCTTTGTTAAAAGCATATCTCTGAATGGCGAGTGAACGCTTACATCTTGAACTGACCGATGGCACTTTTCAGCTGAACGCCGACAGCTGACAGAGCAAGACTCTGTTCGGTCAGGTCACGACTTTGTTCAACGGTTTCCCGTCCTTTGCTTACGAGGTTGTGTAAATTAACGTTGATCTCCTCTGTAGCAGCAGCTGTTTGGCTACATGCAGAAGCTATCGACTGTGTTACCCCTGTTATGTCCCCAACTTTAGTGTCTATCGCAGTTAATGCATGCAAGGTTAACTGGTTATGCTCGGTCGTGGCTTCTGACAGCGTCTGCGTTTTACCTAATTCTGTATTGAGCGAAGATGCTCGGGATTGGAGTGACGTAATGATGGTTTCAATTTCATCTGTGCTTTGTTGGGTACGGATAGCCAGCGTGCGGACTTCATCAGCCACGACTGCAAAACCCCGTCCCTGATCGCCAGCGCGTGCAGCTTCAATAGCCGCATTCAGAGCGAGTAGATTGGTTTGTTCAGCGATGGCACGAATCACGTCTAATACCTGTCCGACATTTTTGGAATCATCGGCCAGCATATTTGCTTCGTTGGCAGCACTTTGGAGGCTATCAACCATTCCCTGCATCTGATGATGCATATTGTTCACAACCTTCTGGCCTTGTTGACATTCTTCCGCGGCCAGTTGGGCTTCCTCCGCTGCATGTGAAGCAGAGGATGCAATCTCTTGATTGCTGGCAAGCAGCTCATTAACAGCCGCCGAAATGCTGTCGATTTCTGCACTTTGCTGATTTGCCAATCTTTCAGAGTTCTCCGAAAGGCGCGCCATTTCGTCTGCGGATTTTGCCAGTGTGTCAGAGACTGGGTTTATCTCTCCAACTATGCCGCGAATTTGGTCGATAAAGCGGTTAAAGAATCGGGCTATCTGGCTGAGCTCATCGCGACCAGAAGAAGATAATCTATGTGACAGATCTCCTTCACCGCTGGATATGTCCTTTAGCGCTTTGGCTGTTTGGGCACTTGGCGCGACGATGGATTGTCCGATCGCAGCGCTGATAAGCAGAACGATTCCGAGAATGACGGCCACACAGGTGACTAGGAACTTAAGCTCGCCAATAAAAGTGGTCTTTACATCGTCGACATAAATGCCTGTTCCCAGAATCCAGCCCCAAGGTTCGAAAAGCTTTACGTAAGACGTTTTTTGTACTGGTATCTCTGAGCCTGGTTTACTCCAAAAATAATCGACGAAACCCGCACCAGAGCGTTTTGCTGTCGCTGCCATTTCCACAAACAGACGGTTACCTGCTTTATCCTCAAATTGGGAGAGATCCTGACCGTTCAGCTGGGGCTTGATGGGATGGAGGACCATGGCAGGTTTACTGTCGTTGATCCAGAAGTAGTTACTTTGGTCATAGCGTAAAGCAGCAATCGCATCTAACGCGGATTGTTTCGCTTCTTGTTCAGAAATATCCCCATTTTTAAATCGGTTGTAGTGGTGTTCAATCAGCGAGTGTCCGCTATCAACCAGAACCTTGGTTTCGTCTTTTTTATATTCCATCAGCGTTTGATAGTTATGACTGGCAAACAGATAGATGGGAACAACCATGGCACTGAGGGTGATTGCGACCAGAATGAAAACGCGGTGGCGGATTTTGATATTACGAATAGCGTCAACAAGCATCAAAGTACATTCCTATGTTGCGGCTGAAGTGGGCGAGCCCGTTTCAGCCTGTCGCCTCCCTGTACCGCTGATTGCGGCCTAGTGGGAGCGAGTCCTTATTGTTGGTGTCTCATTTATGGTTATGATGTCTACTTTTTCAGCAAGTTGGGGGCGATTCAAGCGATTAAGACTAAATAGCTGGTTGTCTTAACATTTTTCTCAATAACACCTGAAATCGTGTGTAATTAAATTACATAATAGGAAGCTGATCGATAAAAAGTGTGATCATGATCGCTTTTATGGTTGTAATAAAATAACAGATAGGCTAGTATCTCACCGTCCCTTGGATTGGGCTGTTTGCCCGGGACATGGCCATGCGCTTTCATTTGTTTATGGATAAGCCCGAAATTTATTCGTCTCCACGGAACCGAGCTTTTAACGAAGCTGCATTCTTTTCGAATTTTTTTGAGGTAATAAACTGATGAAAGGTAGTTCAGCGTGTCACTACTGGAACCGCGGTTCTGTATACACCACGAATTTTCGGTATCCGGCGACGTTCGGATACAACCGCAAGTAAGCTTACTTGTTCCCCCTGAGGGCTGAGGTCCTCAACTGTAATACCCCGCTCTAACAGATACTTTGTTTCCGCAGTTTGGAAACGCCATTTTTATCTGGCGCCACTTTTAAAGTGGCGTTTTTTTTGCCTGTAGGCTGGTGAAATATTGAGCACCTCTCATTCTGTTGAGTCACTTCTTTATATATCTCTCAGATTTCAACTCAGTACATTTCTTAAGCAGTATTTCCCTCTAACATAATGTGCATAGACCCTTGAGACCCCGGGGTCGCGAAATGTCGTTTAATTCGTCAGCAATCAAGATTTTTAAACAGTTATTCACGCTGGAAATTTTGTGATGTGGCGGGTAATATTCGCGTCAAATTTTCACGCAAACGTTTGTGGAAAACGTTTGCGTCAACTTTTGCCAAATTCTTACTTTCCAAGGAACCGAAAGCCATGCTTGAGCGTCTTTTTAAACTGAAAGAGCAAGGTACAGATATTAAAACCGAGGTTATTGCAGGACTGACAACATTCCTGACAATGGCTTACATCATTTTTGTAAACCCTGCGATTCTGTCTGAAACAGGCATGGATCGTGGTGCAGTCTTCGTTGCAACCTGTTTGGCGGCGGCGATTGGCTGTTTCATTATGGGTCTGGTCGCAAACTATCCTGTTGCTCAGGCACCAGGTATGGGTCTGAACGCCTTCTTCACTTATACCGTTGTTTTCCAAATGGGCTACTCATGGCAGGTCGCACTGGCTGCGGTATTCCTGTCTGGCGTGTGTTTTATCGCGCTGAGTCTGTTCAAGGTGCGTGAGTGGATTATTCATTCTATTCCATTATCGCTGCGTACCGGTATCTCTGCCGGTATCGGTATGTTCCTCGCGCTGATTGCACTGCAAAACTCTGGCATTGTTGTCGATCATCCAGCCACTTTGGTTTCAATGGGTGACCTTTCTTCTTTTGGTCCTGCGATGGCAGCTCTGGGGTTCTTCCTGACCATTGGCCTGGTTAACCGCGGTATCAAAGGTGCAGTAATGATCGCGATTCTTATCGTGACTGCGCTGGGTGTATTGTTTGGTGAAATCCAATACGGCGGCATCATGTCTGTGCCACCAAGCATCGCGCCAACCTTTATGCAGCTCGATTTTGCCGGTGCGATGGAAGTGGGTTTGATTTCTATCGTGTTCGCTTTCTTGTTTGTTGACCTGTTTGATACAGCGGGCACCTTGGTCGGTGTGGCGCAAAAAGCAGAGCTTTTGGATAAAGACGGCAAACTGCCGCGTCTGAACCGTGCGCTGTTGGCTGACAGTACGGCAACTACTGTGGGTGCGGTACTGGGTACATCGAATACCACGTCTTACATTGAAAGCGTGTCAGGTGTTGCTGCGGGTGGCCGTACCGGTCTAACAGCAGTGACAGTAGGCATTATGTTCCTGCTGGCACTTTTCTTCTCGCCACTGGCTGGAATGGTTCCTGCGTATGCGACAGCTGGTGCGCTGTTTTACGTTGCTATTCTTATGATGTCAGGTCTGGTAAGCGTTAACTGGCGTGACCTGACTGAAGCAGCACCTGTTGTGGTTGTGTGTTTGCTGATGCCGTTGACCTATTCAATTGCTCACGGTATCGGTCTGGGCTTTATCTCTTACTGTGCTATCAAAGCGTTCAGCGGTAAAGGACGTGATGTGCCTATCAGTATTTGGGTTCTTGCTGCCCTGTTCTTGCTGAAATTCGTTATGTAAGACACAATACGCCGCAATCGTTTGACTGAGTTAAATTGGCGTCTAACGCCTGAGGTTTTCTAAATGAGCAACAAGTTTGTTATCACCTGGGACAACATGCAAATGTACACCCGTCAACTGGCTGAAAAACTGCTACCTGCAGATCAATGGAAAGGCATTATCGCGGTAAGCCGCGGTGGTCTGGTTCCTTCAGCGATTTTGGCGCGTGAACTGGGTATTCGCCATGTGGATACAGTTTGCATTTCTAGCTACGACCACGATCACCAGCGTGATATGCGTGTTCTGAAGAAAGCAGACGGCGACGGCGAAGGCTTCCTGGTAGTGGACGATCTGGTTGATACTGGCGGTACTGCAGAAGTCATTCGTGAAATGTACCCGAAAGCGAAATTCGTGACTGTTTGTGCGAAGCCAGCAGGTAAACACCTGGTAGATGACTATGTTGTAGACATCCCTCAGGATTGCTGGATTGAGCAACCTTGGGACATGGGCGTAACTTTCGTTGAGCCAATCTCAAAGCGTTAATTGCTAAAGAACTTGAAAAGCCCCTTTATGGGGCTTTTTTTATGTCCAAATTTAGGTGTCTATCATTCAGGTGAGGTCATGGTTTTAAGCATTTTTGGGTATACAATGGTGTCAGTTCAGTTATCTAATCAAGGAGAGGTTCCGTGAGCGAAACCGAATCCGAAAACCTTTCAGTAAAGCTCTTCAAACAGCATAAGCACGCTAGAGAAACATCGACCATTGTTGGGTCGGTCAATCAATCACCAAATGGTGTACACAATGCATTAGATGGGGACAGCGATAACAGCTGGTACCGCACACTTCGTCGTCCACAGTGGATTTGGCAAGGTGTTGACCCGATTGATATGGAAGCCACTCTGGCGCGTATTGCAGGTTCTGATAACAATCGAAGCAATGAGACTCTTCTGGATACCGTTGTTGGCTATCGTCCTGGCAACTGGTCTTATGAATGGACACAGGGGGGCATGAAGCACCAAAAGCTGGCGCAGGACTGTGAAGAACAGGGAAACAAAGTGGAAGCAGCTGAGCATTGGCTACGTGCTTGCACCCATTTCAGTATTGCTGCCTATCCGCACCTAAAAGGCGATCATCTGTCTTTGCAGGCTGAAGTGCTAGCGAACAAAGCATTTCATTCAGCCATTGAAAAGTCCCCATACAAAATCAAAAACGTTGTCACTAAGGTTGATGGCAAGCCGCTGGAGGGCTTTCTGTATCTTCCTCACACTGATGAACCTCTACCGACTGTCATTCTCAGCGGTGGTTTAGATGCGCTGCAAACTGACCTTTGGCGATTATTCGAAACCTACTTTGCTCCGGCGAATATCGCCATGCTGACATTGGACATGCCGTCAGTGGGTCGTAGTAGCCATTGGTCTTTAAGCGAAGACACCAGCAAACTGCATCAGGCGATGCTGAGTGAGCTCGCCTCAGTACCTTGGGTTGATCATCATCGTGTTGGCTGTATGGGTGTGCGTTTTGGTGGTAATGCTGCGGTTCGTATGGCGTTTGTTGAGCAAAACCGGATTAAGTCGTGTGTCTCCATCGGCGGTGTTCTGCATTCAATGTTGAGCGATATGCAGCGTCTTAAGGCTATTCCTCCTATGTATTTGGATACTATTGCTTCGCGTATGGGGAAATCGCAAGCGTCAGCCTCTTTTCTCACCCAGCTCCAGGCGTTGTCTCTTAAAAATCAGGGGCTACTGACAGGCAGGAAAACCAAGGTGCCGGTACTGGCAATGAGTCTTGAAGGAGATCCTGTCTGCCCAGATACAGACAATCAACTGGCCGCGCTTTACAGCTACGGTGGTAAAGCCAAGACGCTTCCCAATAAGCCACTCCATGACGGATATCACAGAATTATGACTGAGGCTGTGAAATGGTTTAAGGATACCTTGTGATCTAGATCTTCTTAACGGCGTGGGGCGTTCATTAAATGCTCAAAGCATTGCTCGATGGGACGATATATTGATCGTAGCGTGTTATACAGACATGAGCTGCTGGTGAAATTACACATAATAAAAACAGGGGCTTTGCGCTAATCAGCCTCTCTTTTTGCCTATATGCAGTCGTGTTGAAACGGACTTTTTCTCGTATTATGGGAGCTTGCTATGACCGATGAAACCAAAACGCTTTCTCATGGGCGTCTGCTGACGCGTTTCGCTCAGATAGGGCCTTACCTGCGCCAAAATAAATGTTCAGAGGAAACCTATTTCTTTGACTGTCTGTCCGCCTGCGTCAATGCTAAAAAATCGCCAGAATGCAGAGAATTCTGGGGCTGGTGGATGGAAATCTCACCCAAAGAGGGCGGGTTTGAGTACGCGTACACTTTCGGGAAATTCGATACCGAGGGTGCGTGGAAAGCGGAGAATGTGCCAAATAAATCCTCTACCGAAGTGAAAGCCTCGCTAGATGCTTTTTATTCAAAAATAACTGAATTTGTCGAAGGTGAACTGGGATTGGAAATCACTGCCAAGCCCTCACTGAAAGAGCCTAAACTGGGTTCTGCAGCCTAAACCTCTCCTTTTGGTGAATTATGTGATTGAGTTGCTTTAATCACTTGTTATCTTGGTCTGGGATTGATAAAAGAAGGGCTTAATCGCTTTTATGTTGTCAATGTCATGTCAGGCCAAGAAAACGTTTCATCTGTCTATTCTGGTGCTGGCGATACTTCTGATCGCCAGACCATTGTCGTCAAACTCGGTACCAGCGTACTGACCGGCGGCTCCAAAAAAATCGACCGCGCACACCTTGTTGAATTGGTGCGTCAATGCGCCATGCTTATCCGTCAGGGACACAAAGTCATTGTTGTCACCTCTGGTGCGATTGCAGCGGGTCGTGAACACCTCAATTATTCCGAACTTGCGCCGACCATTGCCAACAAGCAAATGCTGGCTGCGGTTGGTCAAAGCCGGCTTATTCAGGAATGGGAAAGCATGTTTGCCATTTATGGCATTAACATTGGTCAAATGCTGCTGACCCGTGCTGATTTGGATGACCGCGAACGTTACCTCAATGCACGCGACATGTTGCAAGCTCTGCTGGCAAATAACATTGTGCCTGTGGTGAATGAGAACGATGCGGTTGCGACGGCAGAAATCAAAGTCGGCGACAATGATAACCTGTCAGCACTGGTCGCGATTTTGGCGGAAGCAGACAAGCTTTTATTGCTGACAGACCAACCGGGCCTATTCACTGCTGATCCACGCAGCAATCCTGATGCAGAGCTTATTCGCGAAGTACATACCATCGACGAGACCCTGCACAAACTGGCTGGCGGCAGTGTCAGTGGGTTAGGTACAGGTGGCATGGCAACCAAACTGCAGGCAGCAGATGTTGCCCGCCGTGCAGGTATTGAAGTGACGATCGCAGCAGGCAGTCGTCCGGAAGTGATTCAACATTTGGTGGATGGCAAAGAAGCGGGTACGCGCTTCCTTCCATTGGAATCACCTTTGGAAAGCCGCAAACGCTGGATTCTGGCTGGGCCTCCTCCAGCGGGTAACATCATTATTGACGACGGCGCTGCGAAAGCAGTGGTTGAGCGTCACAGCAGCCTGTTATCAAAAGGCATTACTGGCGTAGAAGGTCATTTTGACCGTGGTTCAGTAGCACGCATCTGTAACCAGAAAGGTAAGCAGCTGGCGCGCGGTATTTGTCGCTACTCAAGCAAAGATCTTAGCGCGATCGCGGGTCGACACAGTCAGGATATTCAAGATATTCTGGGATACGCTCACGGCGCGGTCGCAGTACACTGCGACGACTTGGTCGTTATCGATTAATCAGACTGTGGCAGAAGCCGCAGTTATTCAGGAAGAGCAATAGAGGCTGAAATGAGTCTTCAACAAATGGGACGTGCAGCGAAAGACGCTGCTTACGCACTGGCAACGGCACCGACAGCGCAAAAGAACAAAGCGCTGGCAGTCATTGCTGACGAATTGGAAGCGAACGCAGCAACTATCCTTGCTGCCAATGCAAAAGACATCGATGCGGGACGCGAAGCGGGTTTGCCTGATGCGATGCTGGATCGTCTTTTGCTGAACGAAGCGCGTTTAGCAGGCATTGCTGCTGACGTTCGCAACGTGATTTCGCTATCTGATCCCGTCGGCAGCGAGATTGACTGCAAAGTGCTGGAAAATGGCATGACACTGAGCCGTCGCCGTGAACCCATTGGCGTGATTGGCGTGATCTATGAAGCGCGCCCGAACGTGACCATTGATATCGCTTCTTTGTGTCTGAAAACCGGCAATGCAAGCATTCTGCGCGGTGGTCGTGAAACCTTCCACTCAAACGTTGAGTTAGTGAAAGTGATTCAGACCGCGCTGGAAAAAGCCGATTTACCAGCCGCATCTGTGCAGTACATTGAAAAGCCAGATCGCGAGCTTGTGGGTGAGCTGCTTCGCCTGGACGAGTATGTTGACATGATCATCCCTCGTGGCGGCGCGGGTCTTCACAAAATGTGTAAGGAAAACAGCACGATTCCTGTGATCATTGGCGGCTTCGGCATCAGCCACCTGTTCGTGGACAAAACTGCGGATCTCGAGCGCTCGCTGGATGTGATCATTAATTCCAAGGTTCAACGTCCTTCTGCGTGTAATGCGCTGGATACCTTGCTGGTACACCAAGCAGTTGCCGCTGACGTGCTGCAAAAACTGACGCCACTGTTCAATGACAACAAGCTGAAAATCGTTGCTGATAAAGCGTCGCTGCCATTGCTGGGCGGCGTTGCAGATCTGCAAGAAGTGGCAGAAGGTGATTTCGACACCGAATGGCTGAGCTACACACTGGGCGTGGCTGTCGTCGCCGATGTGCACGCAGCGCTCAAACACATGCGTGACCACAATGCGAGCCACTCAGATGCGATCCTGACTAACGATCTGGCAGCAGCAGAAGCCTTCATCAACGGTGCAGGTTCTGCGGCGGTATACGTGAATGCATCTACTCGCTTCACAGACGGCGCACAGTTCGGTCTGGGTGCAGAGGTTGCGGTATCTACTCAGAAACTGCACGCCCGTGGTCCTATGGGCTTAGAAGAGCTGACCACCTACAAGTGGGTCGGTAAAGCAGACTACCTGCCACGCGCTTAACCTGCGCACCGAATGAATATTGAAAGGCACGCGAAAGCGTGCCTTTTTCTTTTCTGCCAATCTCTTTGAAGGTAATCTCTCGCCAACCTTCACGATTGAAAAAGACCGCCATGGATTACACCACGCTTTCCCGCATCAGCCTGAAAAACCTCACTGTGATGCATGTGCTCTTGATGACGCACAGCGTGACACAAACGGCAGAGATCCTTTGCGTGACGCCATCAAGCGTCAGTAAGGCATTGGGGCAGCTTAAATCCGATTTGAATGACGAACTCTTTTTCCGTCGCGGCAACCAACTGATGCCGACGCAATACGCGCTCAGCATGGGTCCTGCTATCCATAACGTGCTTTCCAATATCAGCGGTATCTTTGAGCAGGGTGAGTTCGCACCGGAAAGGTTTGGCGGCAGTCTGTCGCTCGCCATGCGGGAAAGTACTTTCGAACTTTTCGCGCCCACGCTATGTGATATTTCCCAAAAACTGGGTGCCAATGCGCAGCTCAGTATTTCCACCAAGGAGCAATTCAGTTTCGAAGCGCTGCTGAGTGGGAAACTGGATTTTCTCTTACTTCCTCACGATGTCAGTCAGCCACCGACGCTCAGCAAAAGCCTTGTCTGGCAGACGATTCTGGAGGATGAAATGGTGTGTTTGATGAACCCAAACCATCCTTTGGCAAGTGTGGAGTTAGACATTGATGGCTACCTGAGTTGTCGCCATATCAACGTGATAGATAAAGATTTGTCAGAGCCGTATTTCGAACAAACCCTGACCCAGCACCATGGTGCGCGCCAGATAGCCATGCGCGTGGCGGACTTTGGGTCGGCAGCATCCACCTGTCACCACTCAAACTATCTCTTTACCTGCTCTAAACGTTGGGCGGAAACCGCCTTGCAGGCAAAAGGGCTGGTGGCGAAACCTCTGCCGTTTGATTATGGGCAGGTCGCGTATAGCTTGGTGTGGAATACGGTGAGCCTGAACAACCCAGCCTGTCGTTGGCTTCATAGCCAGCTTATTGCCAAAAGCTAAACGCCGTTCGAAATAGTATGGTGAGTTAGGTATAAATGGTCGGTTTCAGCATGGGGCGTTGAATGCGTGCGAACAGCAAATCGTGGAAGCGATCCATTTCCGCTTCGCTGCATTTTTCCCAATCCAATGCCTGACCCATTACGCCATGGTGCTGAAAGGCATTGAGGCGAATTTGAACCGACTCCGGCAGTTTATTGAGATACGCGCCGACGGCATCTACTTCTGTATCCAAGTCACTTTTCCCCGGAATATGAAGTAAACGCACTTCGTGCAGTTTTCCCATCTCAGCCAACAGGTCGATAGTCTCAATCACACGGTGTTTGTCGCGGCCAATGAGCCAACGGTGCGTCTCCGATTGCCACGATTTTAAATCAATCATTGCACCATCAAGGTAAGGGGCAACACGCTCCCAACCTGCACGCGACAATGAACCATTGCTGTCGATAAAGCATGTCAGGTGTGACAACGCAGGATCAGATTTTACGGCTTTGAACAGCTCGATAATGAATGGCAATTGCAGCGTGGCTTCACCGCCTGACACGGTAATGCCGTTCAGGAAAAAGTGGTGTTGGCGAACCAAGGCCAGCATGTCGTCCAAGCTGTAGCTGACAATTTTTGGGTTGGATTTGTGAGGGCACACGTCGATGCAAAGATCGCAGTGGGTGCACTTTGCTGCGTCCCACACCACTTTGCCTTCAGCACTGAATGAAAGGGCATCAGCCGGGCAGGGCGACACGCAATCGCCACAATCGGTGCAGTGATTGATGGTATGCGGATTGTGGCAGGTAATGCAGTCGAAATTGCAGCCCTGCAAAAAGATGACCAGGCGGTTGCCCGGTCCATCGACGCAAGAGAATGTCAGGATACGGCTGACTAAGGCGTTTGTCTTACTCGGTTTCACTGACATTCTCCGGTGGTTTTGCTTTCTATCGCTTATTTGTAAACAGGCGTGGTCTCGAAGCTCACCACACGAGGTGCGCGGTCAAGAATACCCGTGTTGCAAGCTGCTTCTGCGCCCAGCCACGTGGTGTTCTTACGCGAACCTTCATCGTCATATTTCGCGATGTCAGACAGTTTGATCATGTAACCCGTTACGCGCACCAGATCGTTTGACGCAACGTTCGCGGTGAACTCACGGTAGCCCATGTTGATCGCACCTTTACACAGGTTGAACATGGCTTCTGGGTTTGATTTTACTGTCTCGTCGATGGTCAGAATGTCACTGATACCCGAGGTGTAGTATTTGTGGTGACCAGCGGTTGCGTGAACGTAAGTCACTGGGTCTGGTTCAGTACCGTAAGGGATACGAACGCCCGGCGTTACGTCTTTATCGATGCTGATGCCACCTTGTGAGTGCAGTACCGCTTTACCGTTCAGGCCGTACTTCACAGGGCTTGCTTCAACAATCTCAGCCAGTTTTGCAGATATAGCATGGCCCAGTTCGTTTGCCGCGATGTCGTGACCGTACTTCAGTGATTGACCGTCTTTCTCCATCAGGATGTTTACCGCTTCCGCCATGCCGTAAATACCGAACATAGGCGCGAAACGGCCTTCTTCAATCAGACCTTCTGTTGCCAGGAAGTGTTTGAAGTAGTTTGAAGATTCGTGCAGGAAGCTGCTGCGAACGTCCATCAGTTCAACCATCAGCTTGCTGTAGGTTGGCAGCACTGCGTTCAGGAAGTCTTCAGCACTTTCCGCTTTCTCAGCAGCATGCTTCAGGTTCATACGCACCAGAGTGTTAGAACCGCCAGCTAGTGGCAGTGAGTTGTAGCAACTTACGATACCGAAACGCTTGTCGCCGTATGCTTCAGCGTGCATTGGGTAGTTCGCGATGTGCGGCTTGCTGCACTCAACGATGTTTGAGGTCGCTTGACGCAGCAGGTCGTCAGACGTTACCGCTGGGTCGTACATGAACGTCAGGTTCGGTGCGATTTGCTTCAGCTCAGCATCCACACGCAGGATAGTGCGACAGATGATGTTGTCTGCTGGGCCGATGTTAGCGTGCATGAATGCGTCTGGCAGGGTGCGGTCCAGCATGATCCAGAAACGCTTAATTTTTTGGTAGATCTCTTCGTCTGACAGATCGCCCACGTAAGGCATCAGCACGTCATCCATTTGACCCACATATACAGGAATGTTGGTCACAGACGGTACGTGGTGGTAGATGATGTTCAGCATGTTCAGCGCATCATCAAGGTTCTCTGCTGGAGACAGCTCCAGGTACTCAGAGCCCTGAGACAGGAACTTTGCGTAGTCTGGCAGTACGTAGCGAGGTTTGAACGGTGCGTGACCTTCAAACATGTCACAGATAACGCCGTCTTTCATCGCCTGCTCGATATCGTCAGAGATATCCATGTAAGGCAGGCTTGCTTCTGCTTCCAACGCCAGCCATTGGTTTTTCTGCTTTGGCGACAGGGTTGGGTTGTTGATGATTTCGTAAAAGCGTTGCTGAAGTGGGGAGAGATTGCTGCTCATAGAAAAGACCCTACAGTTGTTTGGGTCTATTTTACGCTGGGCTGTGACTTGCGACTATTGATTAAATCGACATGGCGGATGTCTGATTTGGAAATCCATTTTTATTATATAAACACACGGACATTAATTTAAGGATAAGGTTCGGTAATGCATGCATTGTAACATTCATTAATACAAATGCAGTTAAAGTCAATGTTGATTTTTATTTTTTAGGTTGATGTCGCTTTGAATGAAATTTTTAGTGATTTATTCATAGGTAATTGTTAAGTGATTCCTGACTATAAATTTGTCAATCTAAGGGAAGTTGTTTTTTTATATCGAGGAAGTACTCTTTTATTGTGTTCAATGAACTAATCGGTTCCGTTCTCTCTTCCTGATTTATCTTCTTTTTTCTAAGGTTTTTCCATTGTGAATCATATTCTTTTTATTATTGCTTTTGTTTTTCCCTTGTCGTGTTTAGCTTCTAATTATAATGCTTTTGAAAATGATACCTTGCATGACTATGAAGCTAGTGAACGCATTAATACGTATACAGACATCATTGTTTTTAAAAATGGAGTTGAAGTTTATAGGAGTAATTCGCATGGAAGTGATGACTTCGCAATAGCATCCGTAACCAAGCTTATTACAGCAACGTCAACACTTCGGATACTCAATAAGAATCAAATTGATGTCGACTCCAAAGTCGGTGAGCTTTGGGGAGAATTTCCTCAAAGCTTGAAACAGATTACAATTGGCCAGCTTTTTTCTCATACTTCTGGCTTAAATGATCTTCCGATAGGCTTTGAAGGAATGGCTCGTGAGGAGGTCTTGAATGCAATTTCAAAGGAACCATTGGCATTTGAACCAGGAGAGTCTTGGCACTACTCAAATGCTGGCTACTATATACTGGGGCTGTTAATCGAAGAGCTGTCTGGGGTTTCATGGGAGAAATTTGTGACCTCCGAAATACTTCGCCCTTTGGGTATGAATGATACTCACTTTTCTAGCGATGCATTGAGTGGGTGGACAATTGAAGGACACAATATTACAAGAAGCGAGCCTTTCGATATTAAAAGCTCTTACTCAGCTGGCTCAATAGTGAGTACAGTAGATGATCTTTCTATCTTTATTTCTGCACTATTAGAAGGGAGGATTATTCCTGAGGATGATTTTTCAAAAATGACATCAAATCATAGCCCTAATGGATTTATTGAGTTTGGGTATGGTGTGAACATTAGCAAAAGTGAAAATTCCGTTATATTAGGGCATGATGGATGGTTGCCTGGATTTACTTCTAGTGTAAAGTTTGACAAAGATGGAAAGTGTGTGGTTGTTATTTTATCCAGACTCGATAGTGTACGACCTGGAGAGTTATCAAACGATTTGATAGATAAGTGCTTAGGTGTTGAAACTAAAAAGTTAAATATGAAAGAACACCAAGGTTTGTCGCCACATCTATTTTTGTCTAGCTATAAGCTTGTTCCATTGCCGAAAGAAGTTGAGGATATTTTGGGGGCTGAATTGGTTTCTCAAATATCAGAGATGATTATCTCTAAAAACGGTAAGAGCTTTGAAGTGAGTTTTAATTCAGAAGGCCAAGAACCCGCCACATTAAAATTAGATACTTCGGGACGATTGATAAACGGACAGTTGGATATAAGTATCGAAGCGAGAGAAAACTACAACTATGTCATCTTCAAGCAGTCTGGATTGGCGATTAAGTATCAAAAGAAAGCTGATTAACTAAGAAGGTAAAACTGATTTCAGGCTAATTAGAGTTAAATATTACCGTAGCAAAATACAAAAAGCCCACAAACCATTTCTTGGCTTGTGGGCTTTTTAGTTGGATTACTTAATTTCCACGCCCTGCGCTTGCAGGTCAGCATGGTAAGAAGAGCGAACGAAAGGACCACAGGCTGCGTGGGTAAAGCCTAGATCCAGCGCGATCTCTTTCAGCTCATCAAACTCTTCAGGTGGCACGTAACGCTCTACCGGAAGGTGGTGACGGCTTGGTGCCAAGTATTGGCCCAAAGTCAGCATGGTCACACCGTGTGCACGCAAGTCTTTCAGTACTTCGATGATCTCTTCTTTGGTTTCGCCCAGACCCATCATCAAACCTGATTTGGTTGGGACGTTTGGATGCATCTCGCCGAATTTCTTCAGCAGCTCCAGAGACCACTTGTAGTTCGCACCCGGGCGCGCTTTACGGTAAAGGCGTGGTGCGGTTTCCAGATTGTGGTTAAACACATCTGGTGGATTGTCTTTCAGCAATTCCAGCGCAGTGTCCATGCGGCCACGGAAATCAGGTACCAGCGTTTCGATACGAATCTCTGGGTTCAGCGCACGGATTTCGCGGGTACAGTCAGCAAAGTGTTTCGCACCACCATCACGCAGATCATCGCGGTCTACTGAGGTTACAACGACGTATTTCAGCTTCATGTCGCTGATGGTTTTTGCCAGTTTCGCTGGCTCATTTTCATCAGGCTGGTTTGGACGGCCGTGTGCCACATCGCAGAAAGGACAGCGACGGGTACAAATCGCACCCAGAATCATGAAGGTTGCGGTGCCGTGGTTGAAGCATTCCGCCAGGTTAGGGCAGGACGCTTCTTCGCATACCGAATGCAGATTGTTTTTGCGAAGCGCTGACTTAATGTCTTGGATACGCTTGCTGTCCGCAGGCAGCTTGATCTTCATCCACTCAGGTTTGCGCAGCATCTCTTTTTGTTCGGTCGGCATGTTCTTGACCGGGATGAGCGCCATTTTGTCTGCGTCGCGGTACTTAACACCGCGTTCCATCTGGATCGGTTTGCTCATAGTTGATTGCTTTCTGTTAGGGACTCGACCTGATCATAGCCCAGATGCGAAGTCAGTTTTTCTACTAACACAGGGTATAGCTCGGTCAATGAAGCCGGGCCCCCTAAATCGACGGTTTGTGTCATTGCCATGCCTTCATAACCGCAAGGGTTGATACGAAGGAAAGGTGACAAGTCCATATTGACGTTAAGCGCCAGCCCATGGAAAGAGCAGCCTCGGCGGATACGAAGACCCAGCGAGCAAATTTTGTCGTTACCCACATACACGCCCGGCGCATCAGGACGCGCACGGGATTCAATACCGTAATGGGAGAGGGTATCGATCACTATATTCTCAATCGAAGTGACCAGCTCGCGCACACCCAGCTTTTTGCGTTTCAGATCGATCAGGATGTAAGCCACCTGTTGGCCGGGGCCATGGTAAGTCACCTGACCACCACGATCACTCTGTACTACCGGGATATCCCCCGTTGCTAACAGGTGTTCAGCTTTTCCCGCCTGTCCTTGGGTAAACACAGGTTCGTGCTCTACCAGCCAGATTTCGTCAGTTGTATCGGCGTTACGTTCGTCAGTGAAAGCATGCATGTCTTTCCACGTTGGTTCGTAAGGACGCAATCCGAGTTGTCTGATAATGAGGCGGTTCTGCTGCAATGTATACCTGCCAGAATTGAATATGATGGGGATAGCTGTCTCAGTCACGACATTATAATGACAGACGGCTGAAATAACAGCCGCCTAATCGTATGGGTATTGTGGTTCTTTAGTCTGATAGAGGATTACAGAACCATGCGCACGATTTCAATGTCACCCAGTTCTTTGTACAGCGTTTCAACTTGTTCGATAGAAGTGGCTGTAATGGTGACTGAAACTGCGTTGTAAGTGCCTTTGCCGCTTGGCTTAACGCTTGGGCTGTAATCGCCCGGTGCGTGGCGCTGGATCACTTCCAAAACCAGATCTGTCAGCTCTGGCTTCGCGTATCCCATGACCTTGTAAGTAAACTTACACGGGAATTCCAGCAGGTCTTTTAGTTTTGGTTGCTCTTGCATTTATAACTCCAGAATTGGTCACAGATCTTTCTCTGTTGACCCAAAATATATGTGCAGATGATCACGCAATTTGTTGGGAACGAATAGTAATCGTCCTGTGTTGAGAAAACAAGTTGGTGACTTTTTCTTTGATTCCTGCTTATACCAATCACAGTAGGTAGTTGCTCATAAATAGCGTAGGAAAAATGCTTGAGAACAAGGCGAAAAATTTCGATAAGTAGTTACTCTACAATCAAATTTTTCAACGCAGTTATCGAGCATTTTAACAAGCTAGGATGAGCAGATATTTACTACGATTGGTATTATATTGGGGTGGAGATGAGAAATAAAAAGGGCAGCCATTGGCTGCCCTTGAAAGTTGTAGCTTGAGTCTTAGAACAAGTTCTTGAAGAACATAATGATGTAGTCCATCAGACGGCTGAACAAACCACCTTCCTGCACATCATTCAATGCTACCAATGGGTATTCCGCGATATCTTCGCCGTCAACCTGGTAGTAAAGCTTACCAACCACATCGCCTTTCGCGATTGGTGCTTCCAGTGTTTTCTCAAGTACAAAGCTTGCTTCCAAGTCTTTTGCTTTACCGCGTGGCAGGGTCACGTAGGTGTCTTCAGAAACGCCCAGAGCAACTTGGTCGGTGTCGCCCATCCAGACTTTCTCGGTCACGAAGGTTTCGTTCGCTTTGTGTGGTGCGACGGTTTCGAAGAAACGGAAGCCGTAGTTCAGCAGTTTCTTACTTTCGGCCTTACGTGCGTTTGCACTGTTGGTGCCCATCACAACCGCGATCAGACGCATGTCACCTTCAGTCGCTGAACTGACCAAGCTGTAGCCTGCTTTGTCGGTGTGGCCAGTTTTGATACCGTCCACGTTCATGCTCTTGTCCCATAGCAGGCCATTACGGTTGTACTGGGTAATGCCGTTATAGGTGTAAGACTTCTCGTTGTAAATGCGGTACTCGTCCGGCACGTCTCGGATCAGTGCCTGACCCAACAGCGCCATGTCATAAGGCGTGGTGTAGAGGTCATCATCATCTAGGCCATGGGAGTTCGAAAACTTGGTGTCATTCATACCCAGCGTTTTCGCCCAGCCATTCATCAAGTCGACAAACGAGTCTTCAGAACCTGCAATATGCTCAGCCATTGCCACACAAGCATCATTACCAGACTGGATGATGATGCCGCGATTCAGGTCTTCCACTTTTACCGTGGTGCCGACTTCGATGAACATTTTCGAGCTGCCAGGGAAGTTTTTCGCCCAGGCGTTTTTGCTGATAACGACATCATCATCAAGGCTGATGTTGCCGCGTTCAACTTCCTGGCCAATAACATAGCTGGTCATCATCTTGGTCAGGCTGGCCGGGTTAAGACGTTCGTAGGCGTTGTTTTCCGCCAGGATCTTACCCGAGTTGTAATCCATCAGTACGTACCCTTTTGCCGCGATTTGAGGCGCATCCGGGACGACGGTTGGGGCTGCAACGGCTGCAGCAGAAGAAAAGACAGCAGTCGATAAGACTAAAGAGCGCAACAATGAGGGTGATTTTTTCATATATATAGGTACTTACTTGGTATTTCTTCAGTCAAAAAACTGCCAACACTATAACAGATAGCCCGTGTAGTGTCAGACAGGGTTACAACAACTTACTAAATTGAAACTATTAGGCCAACAGACCCTAATTACTGACACCCGAATTCTTGCCCGGTTCATCAGCAATTGGCTCAACAACGACGAATGCCTCATTTATTTGCTGCTCTCTGGCAAGCAATGCGGCTTTTTGTGTCTGGTCGTAGTCGTAAAATGGCCCTAAACGCACGCGATAAACACTGCCGGACTGGTTGATATCTGTTGGCAGTTCAAACTGCTTTTGGAACGTGTCAGCAGCCTGCTTCGCTTTGTCCTGACTGGATATCGCGACCAGTTGTACAAAATAGCGGTTTAGGCGTGCACCTTGCCACTCATTATTGTCTTGAGGTTTATCAACCTTGAGTAGCGTCACTTTTACAGGTGCCGTCCCTGTTTTGAGGATATCTAGCTTGGATGCCGCTGCATAGCTCAGGTCAATAATGCGCCCCTCGTGAAAAGGACCACGGTCATTGACGCGGACAATGGCTTTTTTGCCGTTAGCGGTGTTTTCTACTTCTACATAGCTAGGCAGTGGCAGCGTTTTGTGGGCAGCAGACATGGAGAACATGTCGTAAATCTCGCCATTTGACGTTTTATGGCCGTGGAACTTCTTGCCATACCAAGATGCAATGCCCTCCCCGGTGTAATCCTCAGGGTCTTTCATTACCTGATAACTCTCACCACGGACGGTGTAGTCTTTGTTACCGGCTCGGCTGTAAGGCTCGTATCGTGGTTGCGCATCCTCGACATGATCCAGCGTTGGAATCGCTTCCGGCGCTTTATCGTGCTCCAGGCTGTAGCGGTCATCGCTTTGCGTGGCACAGCCGGAAAGTACGAGAGCAGTCATCACTAATATTTTTTTCATTACAGAGCCTTAGAAAGCATTTTTCTGTGTGTGTGGATAGACATTAAGATGCCGAAACCTGCCATCAAAGTCACCATGGAGGTGCCTCCATAGCTGACGAGGGGCAGGGGAACACCAACAACGGGTAAGATCCCGCTTACCATGCCGATGTTAACGAAGACATAAACGAAGAAGCTGAGCACGATACTGCCCGCCATCATACGACCAAACGCCGTTTGTGCGCGGCTGGCAATTAGCAGGCCACGGCCGATGATGAAAAGGTAAAGCGCCAGCAAGCATGCGACACCAATCATTCCCCATTCTTCCGCAATAACGGCGAAGATAAAGTCGGTATGGCGCTCTGGCAGGAACTCCAACTGAGATTGTGTGCCTTGAAGCCATCCTTTACCGCCAATTCCCCCGGAACCAATGGCAATTTTTGACTGGATGATGTGGTAACCCGCGCCCAATGGGTCGGATTCTGGATCAAACAGGGTGCGAACGCGGACACGTTGGTATTCGCGCATCAGGAAGAACCAAAGTACTGGGATGAAAGCGGCCACCAAAGTACCGGCCCCTAAGATGATTCGCCAACTGATACCGGACAGAAACAAAACAAAAATACCTGATGCCGCAATCAAGATTGAGGTTCCTAAATCCGGCTGTTTGGCAATGAGAATGGTGGGAACAAAGACCATCACCAAACCAATAATCAGGGTTTGAAAACGCGGTGGTAGAGGTTCTTTACCGATAAAGCGGGCCACCATTAATGGTACGGCAAGCTTAATCAGTTCTGATGGCTGGAAGGTGACAACGCCTAAATCCAGCCAGCGCTGTGCGCCCTTGGCAGTTTCACCAAACAAAAGCACGGCAATCAGCATCAGAATTCCCGTCACATATAGATAGGGAGCCCAGAACTCGTAATGCCGGGGAGAAATTTGGGCGAGCACAAACATCACGCCCAGCGAAAGAAAGATCCGGAAGACCTGACGTTCCATCATGGCAACGCTCTGGCCACTGGCACTCCACATCACCATCAGGCCAAAGCCCATCAGTGCGAGGATGCCGAGCAAAAGAGGCAAGTCTATGTGCAACCGCTCAAACGCAGTCTTTTTCTGACCCGTGGATGCAAACAGGCTCATTGGACTAGCTCCTCCTTGCTATCTGCGTTCTTTTTGTCTTTGTAGCCATCAACCAGCATATGATCGAAGATGCGACGGGCGATAGGTGCACCATTGCTTGAACCGCCACCGGCGTTTTCCAATACCATAGAGACAATCACTTCTGGATCATCAAATGGTGCGAAGCCGGTGTAGAGCGCGTGGTCGCGCAGGTGTTCCGCAATTTCATCCGCGTTATATTCTTCGTCTTCAGCTAGGCCAAAGACCTGTGCAGTGCCGGATTTACCACCAGTAACATATTCGGCATTGGCAAAAGCACGACGAGCCGTCCCTTTCTTGCCGTGGTTGACGAGACGCATCCCTTCAAGAGCCGCATCCCAGTATTTCTCATCCACGTTTTCAATCGGTGGATAGGGAGAAACCGGTGCGATTTCCATGACGCCGTCGTTCTCCATGCGTTGGAGCAAATGAGGCGGATTGACTTCACCACGGTTGACCAACACTGAGGTCGCTTTCGCGATCTGCATTGGTGTCGCCGTCCAATAACCTTGACCAATACCGACGGGAATGGTGTCACCCTTGTACCAAGGCTGGCGATGACGTGCCATTTTCCATTCGCGGGTTGGCATATTGGCTTTGCTTTCTTCATGGATGTCGATACCGGTGTAATCACCGAAACCAAAGCGGCTCATCCAAGTGGATAGCTTATCGATGCCCAAATCATAGGCAATTTGATAGAAGAAAGTATCCACCGACTCTTCAATCGATTGAACGATATTCACCCGACCATGACCCCATGCGAGCCAGTCGCGGAAAGGACGTGAGGTTGAATTTGGCAAACGCCAGTAACCTGGATCGTTTCGCGTAGTATTGAGCGTGATGGCTTTTTCTTCCAACGCAGCGACAGCAATGAATGGCTTAACCGTCGATGCAGGCGGATAAATACCCAAGGTGGCGCGATTCACCAGCGGACGGTTTTTGTCGTTCAATAGCGCGCGGTAGTTTTTGCCAGAAATGCCGTGAACGAAAAGGTTCGGGTCATAGCTTGGCGTCGATACCATTGCCAGCACTGAAGAGTCTTTCGGATCGAGCACCACAACTGCACCGCGGCGATCGCCGAGGATAGAGCGGATGTACAGTTGCAGATCGACATCGAGGTTCAATACCAGATCTTTACCCGGCTCAGGTGGGACGTACTTCAGTGTACGGATAATACGTCCACGGCTGTTGACTTCGACTTCCTGATAACCAGCGGTGCCGTGCAACTCCGATTCATAAAACCGTTCAATGCCGAGTTTTCCGATATCACGGGTCGCTTTGTAGTTGTTGAGTACGCCTTCACGATCAAGACGGTTTATGTCTTTATCGTTGATTTTTGCCACGTAGCCCAAGACATGGGTTAACGCGTCACCATAGGGGTAGTATCGCTTGAGGTAACCTTTGATCTCTACGCCGGGGAACTTGTGCTGATTGGCAGAGAAAATAGCCACTTCCTCTTCCGTCATCTGGTTTTTCAATGTGACGGCGTTGAAACGGCGGGTGCGTTTCTTGTCACGCTCAAACGCCCGGATTTCGTTTTCAGAAATCGGCAGAAGCTCCTGCAAGCTGGCGATGGTGCCGGGAATATCTTTCACCTGCTCGGGTGTAATTTCCAATGCATAAACAGGGCGGTTTTCCGCGAGCAATTTTCCATTGCGGTCGTAAACCAATCCACGGTTTGGCGCAACAGGAACGACTTTGATGCGGTTATCATTGGAGCGGGTGATGTAATCATCATGATCTTCCACCTGAATGTTATACAGGTTAAGAAGTAGGACGCCGACAAGAACGAGAATACCGCCGAAAGCCACAACGGCCCGGCGGAAAAAGAGGGAAGACTCGGCCTGATGATCGCGTATAGGACTACGCTTGTGCTTCATGAATTATTCCCGGTGATAAGGGTGATTTGCTGTGATGCTCCAGGCGCGGTAGAGACTTTCAGCCATCACCACACGTACCAGCGGGTGAGGAAGTGTCAAAGGAGACAATGACCAGCTTTGGTCTGCAGCCGCTTTACAAGCTGGCGACAGGCCTTCAGGGCCTCCAATCAGAATAGACACGTCACGAGCATCCAGCTTCCAGCTCTCCAGCTGCCCTGCCAGTTGCTCTGTGTCCCAGCGCTTGCCCGGAATATCCAACGTCACGATGCGGTTACCTTTTGGAACGGCGGCCAACATGGCTTCCCCTTCTTTTTGCAGAATACGCGCAATATCGGCGTTTTTGCCGCGCTTACCTGCTGGGATTTCTACCAGTTCCAGTGGCATGTCTTTTGGGAAGCGACGGCTGTATTCTTTGTAGCCTTCCTCAACCCACTTCGGCATCTTTGTGCCGACCGCAATCAGTTGTAACTTCATTGCATCAGTTCCACAGCTTTTCTAGCTGGTACAACTGACGTTGTTCATCTTGCATGATATGAAGCATCACATCACCGAGATCCAGCACGACCCACTCGCCTTCGTTTTCACCTTCCATACCCAGGGTATCAACGTTAGCTGCACGCGCTTCATCAGCGACATGCTCTGCAATGGAAGAGACATGGCGTTTTGAGTTACCGGTGCATAGCACCATGAAATCGGTAATGCTGCTCTTTTCACGGACATCGAGTGTCACGATGTCTGCGGCTTTCATATCATCTGCTTTATCGACAACAAAGTGTTGAAGTTGTTCCGGAAGCAATGTTTTCCCCTTATCGGTGTTCGGTGCATTGTTCTGCAGAAAGTGCAGGACAGCCCCTAAGAATCTAAAAATTATACCACTGGCTGAGATGAATAAAATACAGCGGTGTCGCGGTTTGACTGTCAGTTGACAGGTGACAGCGGAAGCGGATGACCACACATCTCAAGACAAAACGCTGAAAGTGCCGGCCAAGGTTGGCTGTCGAAATCGGTTTTCACCATCACCTCGATGGCTGCAAGGCTTTGCAGAAGGTGCATCAGTGTTGGCAACGTTAAACGGTGAAGCGCCGTGGTCATCGCTGGGCGGCGTGTTTGCCAGACCCGGAAATGGTCAAAGATTTTGCTGAGCCCCATACCAGACGCCCCGTACTCCTGCATTTTGCACAGCTGGATTAACTCTTTTTGAATGACCCGTAGCAAGATGGTGATTTCCACGCCTTCAGCTTCAAGCTGACGAACGATACGAACAGCGCGCTTGGCTTTGCCTTCAATCAGTGCGTCGGTGAGCTGGAATGGCGTGTAGTGGTTGTGACGTGATAAGGCATCCTGAAGCCTTGGCAGTGTCAGTTCACCATCTGGATAGAGCAGTTGAAGCTTCATCAGGCTTTGCGATAGCGCCAGAAGGTTACCTTCATGCCATTGCGCCAGCAGCATCACAGACTCGTGGTCAGGATGCAGTCCCAGACCATGACAGCGATTCTCTATGAATCGTGGCAGCTGCCGGCCATCAGGTGTGTTGCATGGCACATACAAACCGTTTGCCTGGAAACTGGTGAACCACTTGGCTGATTCCTGCTTTTTGTTCAGGCGAGGACCATCAAGGATCAAAACCAAATCCTGATGCAGCATAGGCTGCAGCTCTTTCAGCGCATTAGCTTGAGCCGTGGTCAGCGGATTTTCAGGTAATGCCAGAATGATGATTTGTCGGCTGGCGAACAGACTCAGAGCCTGACAAACGTCGTAAACGTCCTGCCAGTTAAGCTGATTATCGATGACGAAGCGGTGCTTTTCATCGAAGCCCTGTTTTTGTGCGACATCAATAATGCTTTGCTTGGATTCTTCTTTCAGCAGCGGTTCGTTGCCGAAGATAAGGTAAGTCTGACACAGCCCTTGATTAAGACGCTGTGTCAGTTGTTCTGGGTAGATCCTCATTCTGTGCTTTCTTCACCGCTGGTGGTGAAGCTCGACAGAGGCTTACCGCGGGTCTCGTCATCTTTGCCATCGAAGCGGGTTTCGATGGTCATCGAGGACTTTTCTTCATCCACACCCTGATACAGTTCACGCAGTGCTTTTTCTTCCGCTTCTTTGCGCTCGAAAGCTTCGATGTGCGCATTCAGACGGGCAAGCTGTCGCATGATCTGTTTGGTTGCTTCAACGCGCATTTCCTGCGCCAGCATTTCCTCTTCCACCGACTTCGCCAAGGCGGTCAATGGGTTATCAAGGTAGGTGCGGCTAAGCGATGTCGAGAAGTTGTAGCTGCCTTTTTCCGGCACTGTCACTGAGTAGCTGACGGTATAAGCAAATTGCTTTTCCGCTACGCGGCTGTTCTGGTAAAGCGACAAGGTGCTTTCGCCATAGCTCTCACCTTTCAGGTGCAGGTTGGAAATGGTTTGGGCAGGCGAGATGACATCGATGTCATGAAGACGCAGTTGAGTCTTCATTTCACGGGTGAGTTTGCCGTATTTATCGAAACTGGTGACTGACAGTTTCTGGATTTCGTCTGGCAGATTGTAGCTGCCGCGAAGATGGAATCCGCAAGAAGCGGTGGCCAAAGCGGCCACCACAACCAGCAGGGTTCGGAGAGAGCGAAAGATCGATTTCACCGAATACTCCCTGTGTTAGTTAGCAACGATATTAACCAGTTTGCCCGGTACGTAAATCACTTTGCGTACGGTTTTACCCTCGGTGTGCTTCACAACGTGCTCGTCGTTCAGCGCCATCGATTCTACTGATTCTTTAGCTGCGTCTGCTGCAACGGTGATTTTCGCGCGAAGCTTGCCATTCACCTGAACGATGATCAGCTTCTCGTCTTCCACCATGGCGTCTTGGTCAGCAACCGGCCATACCGTGTTGTCGATGTCAGTTTGACCCAGCGCAGCCCACAGCTCAGTGCTGATGTGCGGAGTGATTGGGTACAGCATCGCAACAATTGCTTTCACTGCTTCATCCAGGATAGCGCGGTCAGCATCAGTGTCTTGAGGTGCTTTAGTCAGACGGTTCATCAGTTCCATGATCGCAGCGATCGCGGTGTTGAAGGTCTGACGGCGGCCGATATCATCGCCCACTTTCGCGATAGTCTTGTGAACTTCACGACGCAGTGTTTTCTGATCAGCGTTCAGTGCTGATGTATCCAGCGCAGCCACTTCACCTTTTGAAGTGTGCTCGAATACTAGTTTCCAAACACGCTTCAGGAATCGGTTCGCACCTTCAACGCCAGACTCTTGCCACTCAAGGGTCATGTCTGCTGGTGATGCGAACATCATGAACAGACGCACGGTGTCAGCACCGTATTTATCAACCATCTCTTGTGGGTCGATACCGTTGTTCTTCGACTTAGACATTTTGGTCATGCCTGAGTGAACAAGGTTGTTACCTTCAGTATCTACGGCTGTGGTAATGCGGCCCTTCTCGTCACGCTCAACGGTCGCTTCAGTAGGAGAAACCCAAACTTTCGCGCCTTTGTCGTTGTTGTAGTAGTACGCATCAGCAAGCACCATGCCTTGACACAGCAGGCGCTTGAACGGTTCGTCAGACTTAACGTAGCCTGCATCGCGTAGCAGTTTGTGGAAGAAGCGAGAGTAGAGCAGATGCATAACAGCGTGCTCGATACCACCGATGTACTGGTCAACTGGCAGCCAGTAGTTTGCTGCTTCTGAATCCAGCATCTCGTCTGCTTTTGGTGAACAGTAACGTGCGTAGTACCAGCTTGATTCCATGAAGGTGTCGAAGGTATCTGTTTCACGCAGTGCAGGTTGACCATTGTAGGTGGTTTCTGCCCAGCTCTTGTCTGCTTTGATTGGGCTGGTTACGCCGTCCATCACAACATCTTCAGGCAGGATAACTGGCAATTGGTCTGCCGGTACTGGATGCACTTCACCGTCTTCAGTGGTCACCATTGGGATTGGAGAACCCCAGTAACGTTGACGTGAAACACCCCAGTCGCGCAGACGGAAGTTAACAGTTTTGTGACCTTTACCTTCTGATTCCAGTTTTGCTGCAATCGCATCGAACGCTTGCTCGAAGCTCAGGCCGTCGAACTCACCTGAGTTGAACAGAACACCTTTCTCGGTGTGCGCCGCTTCAGAAATGTCTGGGGCATTGCCGTCTTCCGCCAGGATCACAGGCTCAATGTTCAGGCCGTATTTGGTTGCGAATTCGAAGTCACGCTGGTCGTGACCCGGTACTGCCATCACTGCGCCTGTACCGTAATCCATCAGCACGAAGTTCGCGATGAAGATTGGCACTTCACGGCCGGTCAGAGGGTGGATAGCCTTCAGGCCGGTATCCATACCCTTTTTCTCCATGGTCGCCAGCTCAGCTTCAGCAACCTTGGTGTTTTTACATTCTTCAATGAACGCGGCCAGCTCAGGGTTGTCTTGCGCTGCTTTCGCTGCCAGAGGGTGACCTGCTGCAATACCCACGTAAGTCACGCCCATCAGAGTGTCAGGACGGGTGGTGTACACTTCCAGATCGCTTTCGCCAGCTACTTGGAATTTCAGCTCAACACCTTCAGAACGGCCAATCCAGTTACGCTGCATGGTTTTAACCTGCTCAGGCCAGCCGTCCAGTGTTTCCAGATCATCCAGAAGCTCTTGTGCGTACGCAGTGATTTTGATGAACCACTGTGGGATTTCTTTTTGTTCTACAGGCGTGTCACAACGCCAGCAGCAACCGTCTTCAACCTGCTCGTTCGCCAGAACGGTTTGGTCGTTCGGACACCAGTTAACCGAAGAGGTCTTTTTATAAACCAAACCTTTCTCGTAGAGTTTGGTGAAGAACTCTTGTTCCCAACGGTAGTATTCAGGCGTACAGGTCGCGAATTCGCGATCCCAGTCGTAGCCGAAGCCCAGCAGTTTCAGCTGGTTCTTCATGTAGTCAATGTTCTCGTAAGTCCAAGGTGCTGGTGCAGTCTTGTTCTTCACCGCTGCGTTTTCTGCCGGCAGACCGAACGCATCCCAACCGATTGGTTGCATGACGTTCTTGCCTTGCAGACGCTGGTAGCGGGAGATTACGTCACCGATGGTGTAGTTACGTACGTGACCCATGTGTAGTCGACCGCTTGGGTACGGGAACATGGAAAGGCAATAAAACTTTTCTTTGCTTGGGTCTTCTTGAACTACGAAGGTTTTGTTCTTGTCCCAATCGGCCTGAACTTTAGGCTCGATGTCCTGTGGACGGTATTGTTCTTGCATCGATGACATCCGGGAATTTGTGAGATAGGTATAAAATGAACCAAAATAATCGACATAGAATAACTAAAGGTAGAAGGCGCAACAACAGTTGAATGCAGAGGTGGCCTATGTCAGAGCAAAAAGCGGAGTACAAGGTGCTGGTCGAACGGATCAGCGAAGCACTAAAGCACAGCCCGGAAGAGTTACAACGTTGGCTGGATTTGTCTGAAAAGTACGTGAAAGCGGCGTCGGATATGACCAAAGATGAGCTTGCACTTATCGAAGCTTATTTTAAACGCGATGTGCAGGAGTTTGGTGCACGTTACAACGAGCCCGAAGAAAACAAAGATGATGGTGCGCTGTTTCGTGACCTGATTGCCAACACGTTGTGGGAGCAGCTTGCGGAGATCACTGATAAAACTCAACTCGAGTGGCGCGAGGTGCTTCAGGACATTCAGCATCATGGCGTCTACAACGCCGGTGAAGTGGTAGGGCTCGGCATTTTGATTTGTGAGAAATGTGGCAATCAGACTGAGCACACCCATGTGGATGTGCTGACGCCATGCATTAAATGTGGCAGTAAACAGTTTAGCCGAAAGCCGTTTCCTGCATAGTCGGCTCTGACG
Organism: Grimontia sedimenti; assembly: GCF_011045095.1. GTDB lineage: Bacteria > Pseudomonadota > Gammaproteobacteria > Enterobacterales > Vibrionaceae > Enterovibrio > Enterovibrio sedimenti. Next base: position 30,780 of record NZ_JAALDL010000016.1, on the reverse strand, counting down.
CTGAGAGCTGATGGGCAAAGAGGCTGAACACTGGTTTGTTTACCCTTCAAATTTTTAGGACCTAGGACCCAGGATCGGTTTGTCTTAATTCCCCAGCGGCTCGATATTGAACTTTTGGCCTGCCAAGGCCGCTTCGATCATCAAGCCGCCCTTAGCTTGGGTGAAAATGGCGGTGCCATTGATGTAATAGGCTTTGGATTGCGCACTACCTGCACTGGCAGAGGTGCCTGTCGTGCCGACATGTGCCGCAGCGCCTTCAGTTAAAGCGGTGGCAGAAGCCTGCGCTCCGAGCTCAAAGCTGCCCGACATAAAACTGTCGAAGGTTTCTTTGTCTTCAAAGAAAAGTATCTCGCTGAATGCCTGCCCACCGAAGGTCAGTCCTACCGACACTTGAATCAATTCGGCTTCGGCGACAGTTTGATTACCCTGATAAACCAGTCCATTGCCATATGCGCCGCCGATCCAGAAGCCACCTTTGCCGACAGAAGGGAATACCGCGTAGCCATAAGCTTTTTCAAAGAAAGGTTTTACCTGTTCAAAGCGATGAAAGTTCGCCAATGCAGCACGGGTATCAGCAAAGAGTTCGGCATCTGGCTCGGCATGGGAAAGTGGAGCAAAGACTGATGCCAAAAGGATAACAATGGAAGACGCAATTCTGGCCAAGGCGCGCATAAGACTCTCCATATCAAACAAAATCAATCAACAAAAAAGCCAGAGGAATAAATCCCTCTGGCTGATTAAGACATGATTTTACGTTGCTTGTTCGCTCTTATTGTTGCGACTGAGTGCTAACGGTTGATTTTTGACCGCGGGTTAACAGAACCAGTGCCAACCCTGACAGAACAATCCATGCATAGAGAGGCCAGTCTCCGAAGCGGGTGTAAGGTGTCTGGCCTGCCGTCGTCGGCACATCAGTTCTAAGAACTACCGTTTCGAACTGCGGGATTTGGTCGATAATGTCCCCTTTGTAGCCAATAGCAGCGGTCAGGCCGGTATTGGTCGCTCGCAGAACCGGCTTGCCGTTTTCCAGCGCGCGCATGCGGGCGATTTCTAAATGCTGATGGGGACCAATCGAGGTACCAAACCATGTGTCATTGGAAAGGGTCAGAATGAAATCCGACTCTTCTGTGAGGCTATGCCTAACCTGATCGCTGAAGGCGATTTCATAGCAAATCGCGGGTGCAAGCTGGTAGCCTTTGGCGTCAATGTTTGACTGAGTGTAATCACCGCGACTGAATGATGACATGGGGAGATTAAACAGCGGCGCTAGAGGGCGTAGGATATCTTCAAACGGCACAAACTCACCAAACACCAACAGGTGGTGTTTGCTGTAACGCTGAGAAGATGGGTAGCTGTAACCGCCTTCACCATTGTCACCAAGAGTAATCACATTGTTGTAGGCCTGCCCGTCTGAGTTGATATCCAGAACGCCTGTGACTAGTGCTGTGTCATTATTGATGGCCGCGGCATCCAAACGCGCGAGGAAATCCGGTAAATCGCGCTCCAGAGCAGGGATGGCCGCTTCCGGCCAAATCACAATGTCTGCATCCCAGTTCTGGCGTGTCATGTCCTGATATGCCAGCAGGGTAGGCCAACGCTGGCTCGGCAGCCACTTTAGCTCTTGGGGCACATTACCCTGAACCATTGCCACATCCACACTCTCTCCCGTTTCCTGAACCCAAGGTACAAAAGAGGCACCAGTTGCAACTGCGCCAACAACCAATGCTGGAAGAAGCGCAGACGCTTTTCGGTTTATCAGCGTGATAGCGATTGAGCCTGAAATGATAAGCAGTGCGAGCGTAATACCTTGTACACCAAACATGGGCGCAAAGGAGGCTAATGGCCCTTCAATCTGACTGTAACCCGGCCAGAGCCATGGGAAACCTGTCAGGAACCAGCCACGGAACCAGTCAACCAACAGCCAGAGCGATGGTGCCAGTAGCAAATAGGAAAGTGCCAGCGGCAGTTGAACACGGCGCAGGATATAGGAAAAAAGCGCAGGGAACAGTGCGAGATAAGCAACCAACAGACCAATCAAGGCCAGTCCAATTGCGGTAGGCAGCCCACCGAATTTCTCGATAACGACGTAAACCCAGCCGACGCCAGTGCCGAATTGACCCAGTCCCCAGAAAAATCCGATGTAGCCGGCACGCTTCGGAGATTGTCCATGAATAAGAAGGAGAAGTGCCACCAGAGAGACCAGCATGGCTGGCCAGAAGGAGTAAGGCGCGAAGGCGAGGGTGGCGAGTGCACCTGAAAAAGCGGCCCCGAAGATCCGCATGAATACTTGGGGCCGCTTAAATGTTTCGATGTTTAGCATTTGACGTTTATGCCGTTTCCTCTGCAGTAGTATCTGGAATAGTAACCTGCAATTGGATGATGCGTCGACTGTCAGCTGCCGTCACCTTGAAGTGGAAGTTCTCAATGTCCACTTCTTCACCACGTCCTGGCAGGTGACCAAAGCTGGTCATCACAAGGCCACCGATGGTGTCGATGTCGTCATCGCTAAACTGAGAACCGAACTTCTCATTGAAATCTTCCAGTGTAGTCAGTGCCTTCACCGCGAAGGTGTGCTTGCTGAGCTGGCGGATTTCCTGCTCTTCTTCGTCGTCGTATTCGTCTTCGATGTCGCCGACGATTTCCTCAAGAATATCTTCGATAGTCACCACGCCAGATACGCCGCCAAATTCGTCGACAACAATCGACATGTGGTAGCGTTCTTCCTGGAATTCTTTCAGCAGTCGGTCAACACGTTTGCTTTCCGGCACAACCACGGCTGGGCGGATCACTTTGTCGATGTCGAACGGTTCGCTGTCCGGCATCAGGTAACGCAGCAAGTCTTTTGCCAGCAGGATGCCTTCAACGTGGTCTTTATCATCGCTGATCACCGGGTAGCGTGAATGCTGGGCGTCGTTGATGATGGTGATGATTTCTTCGAGAGGTTGTGAGCGCTCGATGGTCACCATCTGCGAACGCGGAATCATGATGTCTCGGATGCGCATTTCAGAAATCTGCATAACGCCTTCGAGCATATCCCGTGTATCGTGATCGATCAGATCGTTCTGTTCTGAATCACGGAATACATCTACCAGTTCCTGACGATCTTTAGGCTCACCCTGAAAGATCTGTCCTAAACGTTCGAAGAAGGTCTTTCTACTCGGACCTTCAGAGCTTTGTGAGTTGTCTTCGTTCATTGTCTCTATTTTTACAACGTTGATATTAGATGAAGTCCGCCGCATAAGGGTTTTCGAAACCCAGTGCGTTCATGATAGAAATCTCGAGAGACTCCATCTCTTCGGCTTCTTCATCGTCTATATGGTCATAACCTAGCAGATGGAGACTGCCGTGTACAACCATGTGCGCCCAGTGGGCAAGTAGGTCTTTATTCTGTTCTTCCGCTTCTTTTTCGACGACTTGACGACAGATAATTAGATCGCCCAGCAGATCCAACTCCACGCCCGGAGGCGCTTCGAACGGGAAGGACAGCACGTTGGTCGGCTTGTCTTTTCCGCGATAGTCGCGGTTAAGAGACTGGCTCTCAAACTCGTCCACCAGACGGATTGTGACTTCCGCCTGCTCTTGGAAAGATTTGACGGCTTGCTCAAACCACTGCTGAAACTGCTGTTCAGTGGGCAGATTGTCAGTGCTTTGTGTCGCAATTTGAAGGTCGACAAAATATTGCATTTACGGTTGCTTCTCTTCTGAAGGCGGTGCGGCATTTAATGCTGCTTCGCGTTCCTGGCGACGTCGCTCTTCCGCTTGTTTACGGGCACGGGCGTCTTCCGCTTCCCATGCATCATAGGCCTGTACGATACGTGCAACGACAGGGTGACGAACCACATCATCCGCTTGGAAGAAGTTAAAGCTGATTTCGTTCACATCTGCTAACACTTCTATCGCATGACGAAGGCCAGATTTTGCATTACGTGGCAGGTCAATCTGCGTCACGTCACCGGTGATGACCGCACGGCTGTTAAAACCGATACGTGTCAGGAACATCTTCATCTGCTCCACGGTGGTGTTCTGGCTCTCATCAAGAATGATGAAGGCGTCATTGAGCGTACGGCCACGCATGTATGCCAACGGCGCGACTTCAATGACGTTGCGTTCAATTAGCTTCTCTACGCGCTCAAAACCCAGCATTTCAAACAGGGCATCGTAGAGCGGGCGCAGGTAAGGATCGACTTTCTGGCTCAGATCGCCTGGCAGGAAGCCCAGTTTCTCACCAGCTTCAACCGCAGGACGGGTAAGCAAAATACGGCGGATTTCCTGACGCTCCAGCGCATCAACTGCTGCAGCAACCGCTAAGTAGGTTTTACCTGTACCGGCAGGACCAATACCAAAGGTGATGTCATGCGTCACCATATTGGCAATATATTGTGCCTGATTGGGTGTACGCGGCTTGATCACGCCTTTCTTGGTTTTGATGTTGATCTCTTTGCCGTAAGGGATCGATGACTCGATGCTTTGCTCCAGCACACCACTTTCTTTGATCGCCAGATGTACCTGCTCTGGCTCGAGGTCAACGAAATTGCCTTTTACCGGTGCGGTTTCAACGTAAAGTCGTTTGAGAATGTCGATAGCGGCAGTGGCGGTGTGAGATTGGCCGACCACGGAGAATTGATGATTTCGGTGATTGATTTCCACACCTAAACGGCGTTCGAGCTGTTTGATGTTGTCATCGTAAGGGCCGCAGAGGCTGGCCAGGCGCGAATTATCAGCTGGTTCCAGTGATACTTCTAAAGTAATGACTTTGTTCAATGCTTCCTCGCAATGGTTATCGGCGTCTGTATAGGACGCCGATAACAGGTGATTACCCTCGCTTCTGCGAGGCTTGGGATGGCTTTATTGGCCTCCGTATATTTACGGAGTATACACGCCTACGCCAAGATCATCTTCTTTGCGTGTTTTTGCCATCATCTCTGCAGGCGAAACCGCCACACGCAGATTCATGTCCTTTTCAGTACGAACCAGCTCACCGCGTAGTGAGTTTGGCAGTACTTCGGTGATTTTTACATCAACGAACTGACCGATCAAATCGACAGAACCTTCGAAGTTAACTACGCGGTTGTTTTCAGTACGGCCACGCAGCTCCATCAGATTCTTCTTCGATGGTCCTTCAACCAGAATACGCTGCTCAGAGTCCAGCATCTGGCGAGAGTAGATCATCGCCTGTGCGTTGATCTGCTGTTGCAGTTCATACAGACGCTCTTTCTTGGTTTGTTCTGGCGTGTCATCAGGCATGTCTGCTGCAGGTGTGCCTGGACGCGGTGAGTAAACAAAGCTAAAGCTCATGTCGAAGTTAACATCGCGGATAAGCTTCATGGTCGCTTCGAAATCCGCGTCAGTTTCACCTGGGAAACCGACAATGAAGTCAGAGCTGATAGCGATGCCTGGACGTGCTTCACGCAGTTTACGGATCTTCGACTTGTATTCGATCGCTGTATGCGGACGCTTCATCATAGTCAGGATACGGTCTGAACCGCTTTGAACTGGAAGGTGCAGGAAGCTCACCACTTCTGGGGTGTCTTCGTACACTTCGATGATGTCGTCGGTAAATTCGATTGGGTGGCTGGTGGTGTAGCGAATACGGTCAATACCGTCGATCGCCGCTACATAACGCAGCAGTTCTGCGAATGAGCAAATTTCGCCGTCGTGCATTTCACCACGGTAGGCGTTAACGTTCTGACCCAGCAGGTTCACTTCACGAACACCTTGCTCAGCAAGCTGTGCGATTTCGTAAAGCACATCGTCCAGTGGACGGCTGACTTCTTCACCACGGGTGTAAGGCACTACGCAGAAGGTACAGTACTTAGAACAGCCTTCCATGATTGAAACGAATGCCGTTGGGCCTTCTGCACGTGGCTCTGGCAAACGGTCGAATTTCTCAATCTCAGGGAAAGAGATATCCATGACCGGTGCTTCGTCCTGCTGAGATTTTTTGATCATTTCAGGCAGACGGTGCAGGGTTTGCGGACCAAAAATAACGTCAACATAAGGTGCGCGTTCACGAATGTGGTCACCTTCCTGAGTAGCTACACAGCCGCCTACGCCGATCACCAGACCTGGCTTCTGATCTTTCAGGTTTTTCCAGCGACCCAGCTGGTGGAACACTTTTTCCTGGGCCTTTTCACGGATAGAACAGGTATTCAGAAGCAGTACATCTGCTTCTTCCGGCTCCTCGGTCAGCTCGTAGCCACCGGCCGCATTGAGCAGATCCGCCATTTTTGATGAATCGTATTCGTTCATCTGGCAGCCCCAGGTTTTGATCAGCAGTTTCTTAGCCATGTAACTCATTGCTCATGTTGATGTTTTACGTGTTCCGGCCGGGAGGCACTTAATCATCGCTGGCTGTTCGCCGCGGAAATCCCAACCGGAAATCATGGTTCTTTGTTCGGCTTGAGGCAACGAAAAATAGCCCCAACCGTTGATAAGCCGCGTATTGTACTGCTTTAGTCAATCTGTGACCAGATCACGTTCTCCCCAAATTTTTTAGTGGATTTAGGGATGAGCAGCGCCTGCAGGAGTCGCATTTAAGTGAGGTGGCGCTAGAATGGGCGCAGGAATTTTAGAGATTGTGTTATGAAACAATTCGATATTATCGTCGTTGGCGGTGGCATGGTCGGTGCTGCCACAGCATTGGGCCTTGCTAAGCAGGGTAAACGCGTCGCCATGGTTGAGCGAAGCGAGCCAAAAGCCTTTTCTCCTGAGCAGCCGATGGATCTCCGTGTGTCTGCGATTTCTCCTGCCTCTGTCTCTTTGCTCAAATCCCTGAAAGTTTGGGATGACGTGCTGAACATGCGTCTTTGCCCGTATCGACGTCTGGAAACCTGGGAACATCCTGAGTGTCGTATCCGCTTCAGTGCAGATAGCATGGATTTAGCAGAACTCGGTTTCATTGTCGAAAACCGTATCCTGCAACTCGCACTTTGGAATGCTTGCTTGGCGCAAGAGAATCTGGAAGTACTTTGCCCGGGCAATATTGTCGCTATGCTTGCCGACTCCGAAGGGCACGTTGTTGAATTGGAAGATGGCACTTTGCTTCATGGCCGTTGGCTGGTCGGAGCGGATGGGGCGAATTCCCGTGTACGTGATTACGCCAAAATTGGTGTGACTGCGTGGGATTACCGTCAGCATTGTATGTTGGTGAATGTTAAAACTGACCTGCCACAGCAAGATATTACCTGGCAGTGGTTCACCCCTGATGGCCCGAGATCTTTCCTACCTTTGCCTGGGCATCAAGGTTCACTGGTGTGGTATGACAGTCCATCACGCATAAAAGCCTTGTGTGCCATGTCGCCAGAGGCGCTAAAGGAAGAGATCCTTGCGCACTTCCCGCAAGAGCTGGGTGATATTGAAGTCATCCAACAAGGCGCGTTTCCATTAACCCGTCGGCATGCCCAGCGTTACTTCAACAAGAATGTGGTGATATTGGGAGATGCTGCCCACACTATCAATCCGCTGGCAGGGCAGGGTGTAAACCTCGGCTTTAAAGACGTGGATGCTTTACTGGATGTGGTCGCCGATGCAGGTGTCGAGTGGCTGAATGAAGACGTATTGGCATCTTACGAGCGCAAACGTAAACCGGATAACCTCATCATGCAAACCGGTATGGATGTGTTCTATGGCGGGTTTAGCAACGAAATTGCGCCGCTTAAACTATTGCGCAATGTCGGCTTAAAGTTGGCGGAAAACAGTGGGCCGGTTAAGCAACAGGTTCTTAAGTACGCTATGGGCCTTTGAATTACCTGAATGGCGATAAACTGTCTTGTGTATCGCCATTTATCCAGCGTCAGTCATGTCGCTAAATCTGCTCGTTGAGCTACGACTATGTACCACAGAATGTTCTTAGTACACGCTCTTCCGGTGCTGGTGGCGTTTGTAAATCACGGTTTTCTTCGCTGATGGTATAAGGCGTTTTCAGTGCTTCTGCCAGTCGGTGGAATAGCGCAAAGTCGTTCCTTTCCATCGCATCCTCAATCGCTTTTTCCACCTGATGGTTTCGGGCAATTAAAGCGGGGTTGGCTTCTCGCATTGCCTTTAGTGCTGCTTCACTATCATCTTTAAGTGAATGCCACTCACTGATCCAAATCTGACCTTTTTCCTGATTGTCGAACAGGGAAAGCAGTTCAGTTTCTTCCTCTCCATTGGCAACACGTGTCAGCGCATCGAAGAACAGTGTGAAGTCGATACGCTCAGATTCCAGCGTTGGCAGTGCTTGATTAACAAAGGCATCAGCTTCTTTGGAATTCGAAGTGATCGCGAGCTTGGTCATCAACCCCTTTTGGAACAGCTCCTGGAAGGTGACGATATAGGTTTGTAGTTTATCTTCCGCAATCTTCACCGCCTCATCCGAGTCGTCAGCAAACAGCGGCAGTAAAGTTTCTGCAAAGCGTGACAGGTTCCAGTAGCCGATATTGGCTTGCTGATCCCAAGCGTATCGGCCATCGCGGTCTATCGAGCTGAATACTTTCTTGGCCTTGAATTCATCCATAAAGGCACAAGGGCCAAAGTCGATGGTTTCGCCAACCAGAGACATATTGTCGGTGTTCATGACGCCATGGATAAAACCAACCAGCATCCATTGAGAAATCAACTGTGCTTGCCGAACGGCAACGGCTTCAAGTAAGGCTGGGTATTTATCTTCATGACTGGCCACTTCCGCGAAGTGATGTTCGATAAGGTGATCGGCAAGCGCTTGGACGCCATCTTTACCCATCTTGGCATAAGCATATTGAAAAGAGCCCACGCGAATGTGACTGGCACCTGTGCGAACCTGAATACCGCCCGGCACCATTTGGTAATCGCGCATCACGGACTCGCCAGTACCCAGAATGGCAAGGGTGCGGGTGGTTGGTATACCAAGCCCCGCCATGGCTTCGCTGATGAGGTATTCGCGTACTACAGCCCCAACCGTTGCTCTTCCATCGCCACCTCGCGAATAAGGGGTTCTGCCGGAGCCTTTCAGTTGCACATCAATGAATGCACCATCCGCGTTTTGAAGTTGACCCAGCATATGTGCGCGGCCGTCCCCAAGCAGTGGCGAGTAGTGCCCAAATTGGTGACCCGCATAAGCCATGGCAACAGGGCTTTCACCGTCATAGTCGCCATTGCCTGCAAGAAAGTGAATGCCTTTGGCATCTTCAAACCAGTTGCTCGACAAGCCATATTCATCAAGTAATGCTTTGTTAAGGGCTAAAAGAGAAGGCGACTCCACGCGACGCGGCGCGAGGGGGGAATACATCTCTTCCGGTAATGAAAGATAGACTTGATGCTTGATAGGATTTTCGAACGACGCCATGACTGCTAATTCCTTGTTCCGAATACTTCAAGCGTACAGGGATTGCAGCGGCTTTCAACCACGTAAGGTTTGGGGAGAAACTCTTAAGATCAACTGACCCTAGGTCTAAAACGAGAAAAGCCCGCTAGAAGCGAGCTTTTAAATATGGCTGGGGTACCTGGATTCGAACCAGGGAATGGCGGCATCAAAAGCCGCTGCCTTACCGCTTGGCGATACCCCAATTGTTTTTATGCTTCTCAGCAAAGGTTTGGTGCGAAGGGAGAGACTTGAACTCTCACGTCCGTAAGGACACTAACACCTGAAGCTAGCGCGTCTACCAATTCCGCCACCATCGCAAACCTAATTGTCTGTCAGTTTTTAACCTTGTCTGACTCTCTTTTAGAGCAAGGGGATTGGTGCGAAGGGAGAGACTTGAACTCTCACGTCCGTAAGGACACTAACACCTGAAGCTAGCGCGTCTACCAATTCCGCCACCATCGCAATCCGAATTGTTGTCAGTTTTTAGCCTTGTCTGACTCTCTTTCGAGCAAGGTATTTGGTGCGAAGGGAGAGACTTGAACTCTCACGTCCGTAAGGACACTAACACCTGAAGCTAGCGCGTCTACCAATTCCGCCACCATCGCAAATTTTGTTTTCCCAGACTGAAAGCCTTCGCTTTCTGAGAATCGGTAGTTTCTCTTATCTGGCTGAAAGTCTCAAGACCTTCAATATTAGTGGTGGCTACGACGGGATTCGAACCTGTGACCCCATCATTATGAGTGATGTGCTCTAACCAACTGAGCTACGTAGCCAACCTGAAATATGGCTGGGGTACCTGGATTCGAACCAGGGAATGGCGGCATCAAAAGCCGCTGCCTTACCGCTTGGCGATACCCCAACAGTTACTTTGCCTTAGCAAAGATTTGGTGCGAAGGGAGAGACTTGAACTCTCACGTCCGTAAGGACACTAACACCTGAAGCTAGCGCGTCTACCAATTCCGCCACCATCGCATATTTGCATAGGAAAGAAGATGGTGGCTACGACGGGATTCGAACCTGTGACCCCATCATTATGAGTGATGTGCTCTAACCAACTGAGCTACGTAGCCATCTTTACTTTCTGGGGTCTCCCCCTGAGTGCGGGGCGCATTATGCGAAGAAGGGCTGACAACGTCAACCTTTTTTCTTGGCTTTTTTTACCCATTTGGTGAGTTCGGTGTGAAATTGAGCAGGAAGGTTGAAATTCTAACAACTCAAGCTTGAAAGCGTTGCAAGTCCTTAACTTCGGGAAATAAAAAAGCTGGCAGAAGCCAGCTTTTTAATATACCCAAACACCCTGAAGATGCAGGATTCAGCGAGTTTGACTGGCGTTGTGATCGCGGCGTTCCTTTGTAGGTGTAGTCACCTCCATCAAAAAGGAACAACAAAGAGCACGGCGTCAGTCAACTCGCCCGAAGGGAGACCCTCAATGCGCCCACTTCTTCGTTAAATTCCACGGAAATAGAATGACTATTCCTCGTAAAATTTGCCTCGAATTGAACGCATTGATGGCCTCTGAATACGAGCATCTTCAGGTCGTTTGGGTATAAGAGATTGTATTTGTAATTACACGTTAAAGCGGAAGTGGATAACGTCGCCGTCTTTAACGATGTAATCTTTACCTTCCAAACGCCATTTGCCCGCTACTTTCGCGCCTGCTTCACCGTTGTTTTCGATGTAATCGTCGTATCCGATGATTTCTGCACGGATAAAGCCTTTTTCGAAGTCAGTGTGGATCTTACCCGCAGCTTGTGGCGCAGTTGCACCGACAGGGATAGTCCAAGCGCGTACTTCTTTCACGCCAGCGGTGAAGTATGTTTGTAGCGTCAGCAGGTCGTAACCTGCGCGGATCACGCGGTTCAGACCAGGTTCTTCAAGCCCCATTTCTTCCAGGAACACTGCCGCTTCATCAGCGTCCAGCTCAGACAGTTCGCCTTCGATTTCTGCACAAACTGCCACAACAGTTGCGCCTTCTGCTTCAGCGATCTCGCGAACGATGTCCAGGTATGGGTTGTTTTCGAAACCATCATCATTCACGTTTGCGATGTACATGGTTGGCTTCATGGTCAGGAAGTTCAGGTAGTCAACCGCTGCGTGTTCTTCTTTGGTCAGTTCAACAGAACGCAGCATTTTGCCTTCTTCCAGCACTGGAAGTAGCTTTTCCAGTACCGCGATTTCGAATTTCGCATCGCGGTCACCGCCTTTCGCTTTCTTCGCTTGGCGCTGGATAGCGCGTTCACACGCTTCCATGTCAGACAGTGCCAGTTCGGTGTTGATAACATCGATATCGTCAGCTGGGTTCACTTTACCCGCAACGTGGATGATGTTGTCATTTTCAAAACAACGAACAACGTGGCCAATCGCGTCGGTTTCACGGATGTTAGCTAGGAACTTGTTACCCAGACCTTCACCTTTAGAAGCACCAGCTACCAGACCAGCGATGTCTACGAATTCCATTGTGGTTGGCAGGATACGTTGTGGGTTTACGATTTTAGCCAGTGCGTCCAAACGCAGATCTGGCACTGGTACCACGCCAGTGTTTGGTTCGATGGTACAGAACGGGAAGTTAGCCGCTTCAATACCTGCTTTGGTCAGAGCGTTGAACAGAGTTGATTTACCGACATTTGGCAGACCAACGATACCGCATTTAAAACCCATGAGATGGTAACCTTTCGTTGTATAAACAGTGAAAGCTCAGTCAGCTGACGCTTACTGAGCCTTAAATGTATGCAGGCGATTTTGCGCCTTGGCCAGATCTTCTTTCAGCAAAATGTCGATGCAGCGAACTGCTTCATCAACGGCTTGCTCGATTTGGCTTTGTTCGTTGGCAGGTGCTTTTGTCAGCACAAAACCCGCCACTTTGTCTTTGTGCCCTGGATGCCCGATCCCGACACGAAGACGATAGAATTCTTTGTTGTTGCCCATTTTGCTGATGATGTCGCGAAGACCATTATGGCCACCGTGACCGCCACCTTTTTTAAATTTGGCAACACCTGGTGGCAAATCCAGCTCGTCATGAGCCACCATGATTTCTTCCGGTTTGATTTGGAAGAATTTCGCCAGTGCAGCGACCGACTTGCCTGACAGATTCATAAATGTGGTTGGAACGAGTAGACGCAGGTCTTCGCCACCCACACTGATTCTGGCAGTCAAACCGAAGTATTTTTTGTCTTCTTTCAGCGACACGTTATGAATGCGCGCTAATTCTTCAACTACCCAGGCACCCGCATTATGACGGGTTTTTGTATATTCCGGCCCTGGATTTGCCAGACCCACTAAAAGACGAATTTTATCGCTCACGGTGAGATTCTCATTATTCTGTGTAGACAGTTTTATGCACAACGGTAAACCGCCCTGTGCCAAAAGCGGCTTATCCTACCACCAAGAGGCAGTTTTGCTCAAACGAAGAAACCATTTTGGGTGGGGTATGTTGGCCCTTCGATACGAATGTCGAAGGGCCGGAGAGTCTACCTATTTAAAACAGCGGTACTTCAACCATATGTGTGCTGAAAGCATGAATCCCAATATTCCGGTGACTTTCAGTTACGTTGATTGCTTCAGATCTGGCTAGCAGAAGAACTGAAACTTTGCATGATTCATAATCATTTTGCAGTTCAGAGAAATTGTAGCCGAACATATTAATTATCGAGTTTCGGTAGTCACTGTTAAGTCTTGTGGTGTCTTCATCAATGAAGACATTATGTTTAATAATATCGTAGCTGTATTCACCTGCAACTCTACATTGGAGCATTTCAGCGTTGTACGAATATATGTGGTTGGCGGATTCGGTTATCTCAATGTGAATATCGTTTCCGTTTGCTACGCCATTGGCAAAAATGTAGTCTGGCAGAGAGTCAATACTACCTTCCGCTACAGTCACGTCACCTCGTGCAAATGTGAATTCGTAAATGTTTGCAGTTCTGGAAATCGGAAAGGTGTAGTGGTTTCCCATTATGTCATTCCAATTATCTTCCAACATTAATGCAGAACCATCAGCATGAGCGGATATTTTGTCTGTGTCGCTCACCAGCAACCCTTTAATGCGGCCTGTTGAATTGTAGGCTGCGATAGTAGCCGTTCCTGTCACTGTATTAAAATTGTTATCGTAAACGATGTTGATACTGTACGAGAGATCTTTTGTGTCATAACCGGATGAGGTTTGGCTACCTGGAGTTGTTGCCGGGATGCTAACGATGTCTCCAGTGTTTGGTGATGTCACTCCATCGCCACCACCACCACCACCACATGCTGATAAAGCCGACATGCTTGCTAAAATCAAAAGTCCTTTTTTGCTTTTCATCTACAACACCTCAAATATAGAAATTAAATATATGTAACGGATTGCTGTGCGATTAAATAGGTATTGTTGGTGTCGTGTTGCGGCGCGGGAATGGTTTTTACAATTTGATACAGGCAGATAGGGTAGGGTGTTTTTTTCTGCGAATTGCTTAACAAAAACGCCCCGCGAAAGCGAGGCGTTTCATCTGCAAAAGGGAGCGATTAAGAATCGAACATTGCAGAGATAGATTCTTCATTGCTGATGCGGCGGATTGCTTCAGCCAACATGCCTGACAGAGTCAGCTGAGACACTTTACCGGTCGCCTGCATTTCTGCGCTCAGCGGGATTGAGTCAGTGACGATCACTTCGTCAATCACAGATTCTTTGATGTTTTGAGGCGCGTTGCCAGAGAACACTGCGTGCGTTGCGTAAGCGAATACACGCTTCGCGCCACGGTTTTTCAGTGCTTCTGCTGCTTTACACAGAGTGCCACCGGTGTCGATCATGTCGTCAACGATGATGCAGTCACGGCCTTCAACGTCACCGATCAGGTGCATAACCTGAGAAACGTTCGCGCGTGGGCGGCGTTTGTCGATGATCGCAATGTCAGTGTCATCCAGCAGTTTTGCAGTTGCGCGTGCGCGTACAACGCCACCGATGTCTGGAGAAACAACGACTGGATCTTCCAGTTTCTTCGCCAGCATGTCTTCCAGAAGTACCGGCGTACCGAAGATGTTGTCTACTGGTACGTCGAAGAAGCCTTGGATTTGCTCTGCGTGCAGGTCAACAGTCAGAACGCGGTCAACACCTACGTTAGACAGGAAGTCTGCGATAACTTTTGCAGTGATTGGCACACGCGCAGAACGCACACGGCGGTCTTGGCGAGCGTAGCCGAAGTAAGGGATTACTGCAGTGATTCGGCCAGCTGATGCGCGACGCAGTGCGTCGATCATCACAACCAATTCCATCAGGTTGTCATTGGTAGGCGCACAAGTCGACTGGATAACGAATACGTCGCTACCCCGTACGTTTTCATTGATTTGTACACACACTTCACCGTCAGAAAAACGACTAACAGTAGCGTCACCTAGTGACATATATAGGCGATTCGCAATGCGTTGGGCGAGTACAGGCGTTGCATTACCAGCAAACAGCTTCATATCAGGCACGGTGGAAAACCTCGGGGTTGCATCCATTGAGTGTTGTCTGTCTCATTGTACTTTCAGTGTCGATAGCAGTGGTGAGGTATTCACACCACGTGCGACAAAGCCAGTGAGCCAGTCGGGCAATTTGTTTAAGGTGGCTCGCGCGTCCTCTTCGTTTTCGAATTCTGCGAAAACGCAGGCGCCGGTCCCGGTCAGTCTCGACGGCGCGTATTCTAGCAGCCACGAAATAGCCTTATCAACCTCTGGAAACAACTCTCTGACTATCTTTTCGCAATCGTTTTCGTAATTTGCCGCCAACAGCGCATTTAGTGTGCGTTTTGGTGTATTGCGAGTCAGTGAGGGGTGACCAAAAATTTTTGCGGTGGCAATGCTCACCTCAGGCTTGGCTACCAGATACCACTTCTCTTCTGCTTCGGCAGGTTGGAGCAATTCTCCAACCCCTTCTGCAAACGCTGTGGTACCGCGCACAAATACAGGGACGTCCGCGCCCAGTGCCAGCCCCATACCGGTTAACTCATCAACAGAAAGCCGGGTTTCCCAGAGGTGATTGAGGGCGACTAATGTGGTGGCAGCATTGGAGGAACCACCACCTAAACCGCCGCCCATTGGCAACACTTTTTCGACGTGAATGTGCGCGCCCAAGGTACATCCGGTTTTTTCTTTGATTGCCATCGCTGCGCGATAGATCAGATTTTCTTCAACCGGGACGCCTTCAATTTCCGGTGACAGGGTGACTTCGCCACTGTCATTGGGGGTAATGGAAAGCGTGTCGCCGTAATCTAGAAACTGAAAAAGGGTTTGCAGATCGTGATAGCCATTATCGCGCTGGCCGGTGATGTACAGGAAAAGGTTAAGTTTGGCCGGTGCTGGCCAAACAGACGTGGTTTGTGTCATTGAGGTAAAACCCATTCAGAAATCACCAGATTCACTTTTTGCTGGTGCTGATTCATTTTGATTTTCGATGGCAGTAGGTTGTTGGTATCAGCATCGTAGCCAGTGTATTCCAACTGCCAGCCAGCCTGATTGGTATCGGCTTTGTCTTCACTCAGGAATGCCAAGCGGTTATCTGCGCCAAGCGTATATTCGTTTTGTTCTGCAGGCAGCCCTTTGACCCACTGCATCATCTCGTCAACGGGCAGGGCAATACCTGTCAGTTGCTTTAAAAGACTTGCGGCGTTTCTACCGACATAACGTTCACCGTCGCCATCGACCAAAACTGCAATGTCGGGGGTGGCATCCAGTTTAAACAGGGTAGTACCAAGGAAGTTGGTCAGGCGGAGTGAAAGCTCGTCATCTTTTTGCTCCCAAACAAAATTGGCAGAAACGCGCTGTTCTGGACTAATCAGCGCTACTTTGCCTTTAGCAGTGAAGTCAGTAATTTCTGCCAATGCCTTTTGATGAGTTTGCCACTCGGTTTGAGGAATAGGTTGGGTGGAACATCCGGTCAAACCCAATAGGGCGAAGAAAAATACAACCAAGACGCGATGACGTCTGAACATAGGCAAACTCCGTTTTCGGTTTTCTCAATCGAGAAGTGGTCTGATTATATACCCAAACGACCTAAAGATGCTCGCATTCAGAGGTCATCAATGCGTTCAATTCGAGGTAAGTTCTACGAGGAATAGTCGTTCTATTTCCGTGGAATTTAACGAAGAAGTGGGCGCATTGAGGGCCTCCCTTCGGGCGAGTTGACTGACGCGGTGCTCTTTGTTGTTCCTTTTTGATGGAGATGACTACACCTGCAAAGGAACGCCGCGATCACAACGCCAGTCAATCTCGCTGAATCCTGCATCTTCAGGTTGTTTGGGTATATCTGCGGCAGAGGTAAAAATCTCTCCAATACGATGTAGATATCACACCACTTGGACAAAGCCACATAATGCAATTTGTTACTTGTTGAAAAAATGGACGAATATGTTGTTGCGAAAGCGGAAAAGTCACACTTCTGCTTGCTAACGAGAAGAGGGAGCTAATGTTATCTTTTATTCGACGGGCCCATAAAGTAAAATCCACGGCTCGGATTTCATCTGGTGCTGTCGGTAAACCTGCT
The DNA here is from genome assembly GCF_011045095.1 of Grimontia sedimenti. Lineage (GTDB taxonomy): Bacteria > Pseudomonadota > Gammaproteobacteria > Enterobacterales > Vibrionaceae > Enterovibrio > Enterovibrio sedimenti. The sequence continues at coordinate 13,966 of NZ_JAALDL010000016.1, read as the reverse complement.
TAATGAGCTTGTTAGTTCTCGGAATCAATCACAAGACCGCTGCGGTCGACCTGCGTGAGAAAGTCGCTTTTTCTCCGCAACAACTTCGCGATGCATTGCACCAGCTAAAAGAAAAGCAGGTAGTGCAGAGTGGGGTGATTGTGTCTACCTGTAACCGCACTGAAATCTATTGTGAAGTTGACCAGCCAAGCCCGGGTGTCGTCGTGGACTGGCTTCAGGACTTCCACCAACTCGACAGCGAAGCTTTGCTTCCTTGCCTTTATACCCACCATGACCAAGCGGCGGCGCAGCATTTAATGCGAGTGGCGAGTGGCCTTGATTCGCTGGTATTGGGTGAACCTCAGATTTTGGGGCAGGTTAAACAGGCTTACGCAGAATCTGTTGAGCAAAATTCAGTTAACGGTTCGCTGGAGCGTTTGTTCCACAAAACCTTTACCGTGGCTAAACGCGTTCGCACGGAAACAGATATTGGTGGCAATGCCGTATCAGTGGCTTTTGCAGCCTGTTCGCTGGCGCGTCAGATTTTCGAGTCACTCGAAACCTCTACTGCATTGCTGGTGGGAGCAGGTGAAACCATCGAGTTGGTTGCCAAGCATCTTTTCGAACACGACTGTAAGAACATTATTGTTGCTAACCGCACCCGCGAGCGCGCTAAACCGTTCGCAGAGGCGTTTGGTGCGGAAATTATTTCTCTGGAAGAGATTCCAGAGCACATGCACAAAGCGGACATCGTGATCAGCTCAACTGCTGCGCCATTGCCAATCATCGGTAAAGGCATGGTGGAAAAAGCTATCAAAGCGCGTCGTCATCAGCCAATGCTGTTGATTGATATTGCCGTGCCGCGTGATATCGAAGAAGAAGTGGGTGAGCTGAACGATGCTTACCTCTACACCGTCGACGATTTACATTCGATTGTTGAGCGTAACCGTGAGCAGCGAAAAGCGGCCGCGATTCAGGCTGAAGCGATTGTTGATGAAGAAAGCGAAGGCTTTATGACATGGATGCGTTCCCGCGGAGCGGTGGACAGCATCAAACAATACCGTGCTCATTCGGAAGCACTGAAAGATGAATTGCTTAGCAAGAGCTTACAAGCCCTCGCCAGTGGCGCCGATCCACAGAAAGTGGTCGCCGAGCTGAGCAATAAATTAACCAATAAACTGATCCATGCCCCTACTCAGGCCATGCAGGAAGCTGCCAGAAATGGCGACGAGCGTACACTGGAAACGCTACGTCAGAGCTTAGGTCTGGATCCCCTGAAATAGTTTAAAGACCCACTATGAAATCATCGATTATCGCGAAACTGGAAGCACTCAGTGAGCGCTATGAAGAAGTGCAACATCTGCTTGGCGATCCGGGTGTTATCTCCGATCAGGACCGTTTCCGTTCACTGTCGAAAGAATATAGCCAGCTTGAAGAAGTGACCAAATGCTTCACTTCCTACAAACAAGCGGAAGAGGATCTGGAAGCGGCGCAGGAAATGGCGAACGAAGACGATCCTGAAATGCGCGAAATGGCGCAGGAAGAAGTGAAAGCAGCAAAGGCGGAAATTGAACGCCTGAGCGATGAGCTTCAGGTACTGTTACTGCCAAAAGATCCTAACGATGAGCGTAACTGTTTCCTTGAGATCCGCGCGGGTGCGGGCGGTGATGAAGCAGCGATTTTTGCCGGTGACTTGTTCCGTAGCTACAGCCGCTTTGCTGAGAAGAAAGGCTGGCGTGTTGAAGTGGTTAACGCCAACCACGGTGAGCATGGCGGTTACAAAGAAATGATTGCCAAAGTCAGCGGCGAAGGTGCTTACGGTGTGATGAAGTTCGAGTCAGGCGGTCACCGCGTTCAGCGTGTTCCTGCTACTGAATCTCAAGGCCGTGTTCACACCTCAGCGTGCACTGTTGCTATCCTGCCGGAAATTCCAGAAGCAGAAATCCCGGAAATTAATCCGGCTGATCTGAAAATCGATACCTTCCGTTCATCAGGAGCGGGTGGTCAGCACGTTAACACCACTGACTCGGCAATCCGTATTACCCACTTGCCAACCGGCACCGTGGTGGAATGTCAGGACGAGCGTTCACAGCACAAGAACAAAGCCAAAGCGATGGCGGTTCTGGCGGCACGCTTGATCAAAGCAGAAGAAGAAAAGCGTGCAGCTGAACAGGCTAGTACCCGCCGTAATCTGCTAGGTTCCGGTGACCGTTCAGACCGTATCCGTACCTACAACTACCCGCAAGGCCGAGTGTCTGACCACCGTATCAACCTGACGGTTTACCGTTTGGACGAAGTGATGGAAGGCGATCTGGATTCACTGATCCAGCCAATCATCCAAGAGTTCCAGGCAGACCAACTGGCGGCGTTGGCTGAGCAACACTAATGCCAACCAGCATTGAAAATGCGCTGCGTGGTGCAGCGCTTTTGTTAGCAGAGCATCAAAGCCCTTCTCCACGCATTGATGCCTCTGTGCTGCTTTGTCATGTCCTCGATAAGCCAAGCAGTTACCTCTACACCTGGTCAGACAAAGCGCTGAGCGACGAAGAGGAAACTGTGTTTAACGCACTGCTCGAGCGTCGCAAAGTCGGCGAGCCTGTTGCTTATATCATTGGCTACCGTGACTTCTGGTCGTTACGCTTGAACGTGGAGCCCAGCACCCTTATCCCAAGGCCGGATACCGAAAGGTTGGTAGAGCTGGCATTGGAGCGCTTGCCACAAGGTGAGGGCTCTGTGTTGGACTTGGGCACAGGCACGGGCGCGATTGCGTTAGCGATTGCCAGTGAGCGCAAAGACATGGCCGTGACCGGTGTTGATCTTCGTGATGAGGCGGTTGCACTGGCTGAGCGCAACAAGGTTGAAAACGGCATCACCAATGCCCAATTTATGCAAAGCAGCTGGTTTGGCAATGTGCCTGAGCATCGCTTTTCCATGATTGTCAGCAACCCTCCGTATATTGACCCGGAAGACCCGCACCTTTCGCAAGGTGACGTTCGCTTTGAACCGAAGTCTGCATTGATTGCGGATGAGCACGGTTTAGCGGATATCCGTGTCATCTGTCAGCAGAGCCCTGAGTATCTGACAGATAATGGCTGGCTGCTTATCGAGCATGGCTACGATCAGGGCGAAGCGGTTCGCGCGATTTTTTCTGAAGCAGGATTCAGTGATGTTGAGACGCAGCACGATTATGCTGGGCTGGATCGTGTTACCTTAGGGCGTTTTATTCGCTAAAACCCAAAACAACAAATCAAAAAGAGAGACCTACGGAATTATGTACGTTGCATTGAAGCATACTCACCTGATGTTTATCGCCCTGAGCGTGATCCTGTTTATCATCCGTTTTGCATGGCGCATGATGGACAGCAAAATGCTTGAGAAGAAATGGGTGAAGGTCGTCCCTCACGTGATTGATACCATTTTGCTGGGAACCGGTGTGGCACTGATTTTTGTCACCGGCTTCTATCCGTTCACGCCTCAAGGGATGTGGATGACTGAAAAACTGACGTGTGTTCTGGCATACATCGCTCTTGGCTTTGTTGCCATGAAATACAGTCAGGGAACCATGTTCCGACTCTTTGCTTTCTTTGGTGCTTTAGGTTGGGTATTTGCCGCCGCTAATTTGGCTATCACCAAAACACCACAGCTGTTGGGGTAAAAATGATCGGTTTTACTGACCAGGAATTAGATGAGCTGACCTTGGTAGAAGGTGCGCTTGCACTGAATGCTGCTATTGATCCGGCGACATCCATGCATTGGGTTCGGGCAGAGCTCGAACGGCTGGCAAAGGACGCTGAACATTTACTGGCTGGAGAAGCTAACGACGAATTGCGATTGGAAGGTCTGCTGCGCCTGTTCTACAAAGAATGGGGCTTCAAAGGCGATTTCGAACAGTACTTTTCGTCTGAAAATGCTTTTGTAGATAAAGTGCTGGAACGTCGCAAAGGCATTCCAGTGAGTCTGGGCGCAATCTTCCTGTTTTTCGCAGATCGCCTGGATTTACCGGTTGAGCCGGTCGGCTTTCCGACCCAACTTGTTCTGAAAGTAGATTGGTTCCACCGCGAGCCGCAATACATCAACCCGTTTGATGGCGAGTTTCTGTCTGAACGTGTATTACGCGGTTGGCTGGTGGGCAAAGAAGGCCCAACGGCTCAGCTTGAAGAAGAACATCTTGAGGTCTCGGACAACCCGACACTGATTGGCCGCTGGCTGGCGGTGATCAAAAGTGCGCTGCTTCGTGAAGAAAACTACGCGATGGCACTTCGCTGTAGCGAACTTGCGCTGACATTCAGTCCGGATGATCCTTATGAAATCCGCGACCGTGGCTATATTTTCCAGCAATTGAAATGTGACTGGGTTGCCGCGGAAGACTATGAATACTTTATTGCTCAGTGCCCGGATGATCCGGCAGCTGAGCTCCTGAAACTGCAGGTCAAAGTGTTGACTGCAGAAGCTCCTATTTTCCACTAATCAGGAAGTCACCATGACAACACAAAAAACGGTTCAGATTGGCGATACTCAAGTTGCTAACGACAAGCCATTTGTTCTTTTTGCCGGGATGAATGTGTTGGAATCTCGCGATCTGGCGATGCAGATCTGTGAGCACTATGTAGAAGTGACCCAGAAGCTGGGCATTCCATACGTGTTTAAGGCGTCTTTTGACAAAGCAAACCGCTCTTCTGTGCATTCTTACCGCGGTCCAGGCCTGGAAGAAGGCATGAAGATTTTCCAGGAACTGAAAGACACCTTCGGCGTGAAAATCATCACTGACGTTCATACCGAAGCGCAGGCACAGCCAGTGTCTGAAGTGGTTGACGTTATCCAGCTTCCAGCGTTCCTTGCTCGCCAAACTGACTTGGTTGAAGCAATGGCGAAAACCGGCGCAGTGATCAACGTGAAGAAGCCTCAGTTCATGAGTCCTGGTCAGGTGGGCAACATCGTTGATAAGTTCGCTGAGTGTGGTAACGAAAACATCATCCTGTGTGAGCGCGGCTCATGCATGGGTTATGACAACCTTGTTGTCGACATGCTGGGCTTCGACGTGATGAAGAAGGCGAGCAATGGTAGCCCAATCATCTTTGACGTGACTCACTCACTGCAATGCCGCGATCCTCTGGGTGCTGCATCTGGCGGTCGTCGTGAGCAAACCGTTGATTTGGCGCGTGCTGGTCTGGGCACCAAGATTGCAGGCCTGTTCATCGAAGCGCACCCGGATCCAGACAACGCACGTTGTGATGGCCCTTCAGCGCTGCCTTTGGACAAGTTGGAGCCATTCCTGAAGCAAATGAAAGCACTGGATGATCTGGTGAAAAGCTTCGACGATCTGAACATCCGTTAAGGATTGATTGTTCGAGAGATAAAAGAAAGCCGGCGAATGTGCCGGCTTTTTCGTGTCTGCGATTGAGTGACCGAACGTTATAACCTGAATCTGGCCAGTTCGTCATTGAGCTGACGAGACAGGCTCGATAGCGCCCTCGCTTGCTCTGTTGCATGATTGGCTTCGTCAGCCAGCTCATCCGACGCATTGCGCACAGCTTCTGTGTTGCGGGTGATTTCTGCGGTCACCAAAGATTGTTCTTCAGCAGCAGAGGCAATCTGGGTCGCCATGTCACTGATGGTAGAAACCGAAGTGGTGATTTGCGACAAGCTGTTGGTGGCGAAGTTAGCGTCTTCCACGCTGGTGGTCGCCAAATGACGGCTGTCTTCCATGATTTTCACTGCTGACTGGGTCGTGTTTTGCAGCGTTTCAATCGTCGCCTGGATTTCGCGGGTCGAGTTGTGTGTGCGCTGACTTAATACACGGACCTCATCGGCAACCACGGCAAAGCCTCGGCCTTGTTCACCTGCGCGGGCTGCTTCAATCGCCGCGTTCAGTGCCAACAGGTTGGTTTGCTCGGCAATATCTTGAATCGTAGAAAGAATAGAGTTGATGCTCTGAGTGTGGGAGTCCAGCTCAGCAATCACGCTGGTGGCAGACTCCACTTCCGTAGACAGGTTACCGATGGACTGCTGGCTTTGGTTCACTTGAGTTGCGCCTTCCTCTGAACAGCCGACAGCTTGCTTGGAAAGCTCAGCGGTGTTTTCTGCACTGCCTGCGATCTCCTGGGTTGCCGCGGCCATTTGATTAATCGCCGTCGCTACCATATTGATCTCATCCTGCTGACCGCGGATGCGGGTACTGCGTATATTCGCCTGCTCTGCGGCATGGGTTGCCTGCTCAGAGAGCGATTCACCGACACTCTTCAGGTGGGTCACCATGGTATGCATGTTGGCAACGAAGGTGTTGAAGTTATGCGCCAGTTGGCCGACTTCATCGTTGCTGTGTGGCGTCAGGCGCTGGGTGAGATCAGCATCGCCGCTGGCAATCTCTTCCATGGCTTTCGATACGCGGATGAGATCGCGGAAAAGTACGTTCACTAGCCAAGCTGACAGTGCCAGCACGACAAGTGTGACAGCAAAGCTTGTCAGGATCAGGGTTGTGACTGCTGAGTTATGTGATGAAAGCTCCGTGTCCATGTCCACTTCGATACCAATAATCCAATTGGCTTCCGGCAGCTCAGTAAAGAAGTAAGCCTTTTCCGTACCATTGAGAGAACTATTCAGCAGCGTGCCTTGTGCCATGGCTTCACGCACTTCTGTCATTGTCAGCGCGGCGTTGTACTGTGTTAGCGGTTTACCGTTCAGTGACGCATTGTTGTGGGCAATCAAGGTGCCATCTGCTGCGAACAGCATACCAAAGGCATTTTTCCCAAAATTGAATTGAGACAGGTCACCGACAATCTTTTGAAGGCTAATATCGCCACCTAGCACGCCTTTGAGCTTCCCGTTTTGATAGACAGGAGTTGCCAGCGTCACCATGGTTTCGCCAGTCAGGGCGTCGCGATACGGAGCGGTACAGATTGTTTTGTTCTCTCGCACCGCTTCGATGTACCAAGGACGCTGACGTGGATCGATATCAACGCTGGCACCGTTTGCGAGCGCCAAAGAACCATTGGTTTCTGCGAAGAAAGTCATCGCAAAGTCACCAGAAACCTGAAGCATGGCCAGTGCATTGATTTCGTCGTCGTGAGGTAGGGTTTCCACATAGCCTTCCATTGCCACATCATGGGCTTCCAGCCAGTTGGCAAAGCCTACGCGAGCGACTTGAGACATACTTTCTACGCGGTTTTCTAAGCCTTGATGAGTTTGGGTAGATAATTGGTTAGCAGCTAAGAAAGATAGGATAGTTGCCATCGCGACCACGGCGATAAGGCAGGTGCCTATCAGCTTCTGCTTGAGAGTCAGCGTCATGTTACATTCCTTGCATCGAACTCTTTGAAAAATAGAGGTGGGTTGTGCTGAGAATTTTTATTTTTCGCACAACATTCCGTATCGGCCTGACGAGAGGTTGCTTTAGGGGAAATGCGTAGTTTTTTACTGTCTTAAGCTAAGAAAATGTGAGTTTGCTTCAGCGTTGATTTTGGAGGGAAAAATAAACAGGAAAAGCGGCACTGGATGAGTAGCTCACAGAAGAGTATTTTCGCCTGTTACAAATTAGCTTGGACGTTTAGACGTCTATATGTTGACGCTCTATCGCTTTGGGATTACCCTGCGTTTCACTTCACAAAAAATATGCAACACAACATGACACAGAAGCAAACGAATATCGCGCCATCGGCGTTAGCACTTTTGCCCTTTGGGCTTTTCCTGTGCCTGTTTATAGGTACGGGCATTTATTTCTCGACCCAGAATGTCGATTTCGCCTTTTACCAACTTCCTGCACCGATTGCGGTATTGCCAGCCATTATGCTGGCCGTGCTGATGAGCAAAGAAAAGCTCAACGGCGCGATTGGTCAGTTTATTGAAGGTGTTTCCCATCGCGACATTACCGCGATGTGTCTGATTTACTTGCTGGCGGGGGCTTTCTCAGCAGTAGCAAAAGCAACTGGCGGTGTGGATGCTACCGTCAATTTAGGTCTGGCCATTCTTCCTTCCAGCTTTATTTTACCGGGCCTGTTTTTGATTTCTGCATTTATCGCAACAGCAATGGGTACCTCAATGGGCACCATCGCTGCGGTCGCGCCTGTGGCTTTAGGCATTGCTGATACGACAGGTATCGATGCGGCTCTGATGGCAGGTGTAGTGCTGAGCGGTGCGATGTTTGGTGACAACCTTTCTATTATTTCAGACACCACCATCGCGGCGACACGCTCTCAGGGCTGTCACATGAAAGACAAGTTCCGTGAGAACGTGAAAATTGCGGTACCTGCGGCTCTGGTAGCGCTGGTGATTTTCTTCTTTGCCAATGAAGTGACTCAAGCACCTGTTGCGGGTGAAATCGACTGGCTGGCGGTGCTGCCTTACCTGACCATTCTTGTATTGGCAGTATATGGCATGAATGTGTTTGTTGTTCTGACCATCGGTATCTTGTTTGCGGGTATTGTTGGTATGGCGCAGACGGCAGATTACAGCGTGATGGCATTCAGTCAGGACATCTACAAAGGCTTTGGCAACATGCAGGAGATCTTTCTGCTATCGCTGCTGATCGGTGGTTTGGCCGAGCTGATGCGTCAGCAGGGCGGCTTGGCGTTCGTAACAGATAAACTGAGCAAACTGATCCTGTCCCGTGCGGACAAAGAGACTGACAAAGGCTCTCCTCGTGCAAGTGAAGCGGGTATTGCTGCGCTGGTCAGCATGACTAACCTGTGTACCGCGAACAACACCGTTGCAATTATCGTGGCTGGTGGCGTGGCAAAAGAACTGGCTACCCAGCATGATGTTGAACCAAAACGCAGCGCCAGCTTACTGGATATCTTCTCTTGTGTGATTCAGGGCATTCTGCCTTACGGTGCGCAGGCGTTATTGCTTGGCTCTATTTTTGGGCTATCTCCATTGAGTGTTGTTAGTCAGTCGTATTACTGCTTTTTACTGGCTGTATCGGCGGCATTCGCGATATTACGAAGCAGAAAACAGCAAGCTTAAGACACTTTCCTGAGTCGTCATACACCTCAATTGTGGTCGATTTGTCTGCAGTTGAGGTGTTATTCGGTGATCCATGCGTCACTTTGCCTCTACCCATCTTTGATACCCAAACGAACTATTTAAACTACCCTGTGAAAAAAGCGGTTTTGTGTTCGCGCTGACATTAATTCGGCGCGGCTCTCGCTTCGTAGTAATAACGAATATAGGTATCACCATGAAAGAACGCCTCTCTCTAAAACTGGCCATTAGTGCTGCGTTACTTGCCTCAGTGGCAGGCTGTTCAACCACCACTGAAACAACGGAAGTTGTACCAGGTTGGCAACCAGATACCACTTACAAAGTGACCATTCTTCATACCAACGATAATCACGGTCGCTTCTGGCACAACCGCCACGGCGAGTACGGCATGGCTGCGCGTAAAACGCTGATCGACAATTTACGCGATGACGCCGAAGCTCAAGGTGCAGCAGTGCTGCTTCTGTCTGGTGGTGATATCAATACCGGTGTTCCTGAGTCTGATCTGCAAGATGCAGAACCCGACTTCAAAGGCATGACCATGATCGGTTATGACGCAATGGCTTTGGGTAACCATGAATTCGATAACCCGTTGGATGTGCTTGAGCAGCAAATGGAGTGGGCTGATTTCCCAATGTTATCAGCAAACATCTATGACAAAGCCACTGGCGAGCGTAAATATCAGGCTTACCAAATGTTTGAACGCAACGGCTTGCGTATTGCGGTTATAGGTCTGACAACAGAAGACACCGCGAAAATCGGTAACCCTGAGTTCATCGGTGAGTTGGACTTCCGTGATCCTAAAGAAGAAGCGAAAAAGCTGATTGCTGAACTGGAAGAAACCGAGAGCCCTGACATCATCATCGCTGCAACGCACATGGGCCACTACGAAGATGGCCGACGTGGTATCAATGCTCCCGGTGATGTGGCACTGGCTCGCTACCTGAATGAAGGCTCGCTGGACATGATTGTGGGTGGTCACTCACAAGAGCCTGTTTGTATGGAAGGCCCGAACATGTACAACAAGTCGTTCAAGCCGGGCGACGAGTGTAAGCCAGACAACCAAAACGGCACCTGGATTGTTCAGGCGCATGAGTGGGGCAAGTATGTAGGTAAAGCGGACTTTGAATTCCGCAACGGCGAGTTGAATCTGGTGTCTTACGACCTTATCCCAGTGAACCTGAAGAAGAAAATCAAGGTTAACGGTGAGAAGAAACGAGTCTTCATCCAGAACGAAATTCCTAAGGACAAAGCGCTGTATGACTTCCTGAAACCTTATCAGGATAAAGGTCAGGAACAACTGAGCGTGAAAATTGCAGAAACCAATGGTCATCTGCAAGGTGAGCGTAACGTGGTTCGCTTCCAGCAAACTAATCTGGGCCGCCTGATTGCAGCAGCGCACAAAGATCGTGCTAAAGCAGACTTCTCGGTAATGAACTCCGGTGGTGTGCGTGCGTCAATCGAAGAAGGTGATGTGACCTACAAAGATGTGCTGACCGTTCAGCCATTTGCGAACATGGTGACTTACACCGACATGAGCGGTGCAGAAGTGCTTGATTATTTGAACGAAGTGGCAACCAAGCCAGTTGACTCAGGTGCTTACGCGCAGTTCTACGGCATCTCAATGACAGTGTCACCTGATGGCGTGAGTGATGTTGTGATTGGCGGTGAGCCGCTGGATGCAAACAAAACTTACCGCTTTACCGTGCCTAGCTACAACGCAGCCGGCGGCGATGGTTACCCGAAACTGACTGACCACCCTGGCAACGTGAACACCGGCTTTGTGGATGCAGAAGTATTGAAGGATTACCTGGAGAAAAATTCTCCAATTGATGTGAACAAGTACGCGCCAAATGGCGAAATTACTTACAAGTAATCACATTATTCCCTCGCGAGGAAGCTCGCGATAGAGACAAAAAGGCACTGGTGACAGTGCCTTTTTTTATGTCATTATCAGCGGGATAAAGCCCTGAACTCTTGATGGTTTATTTCAAGAGCAGAATCAGAGAGAAAGGATATGACACCGGCAATTAAACTGGCGGAAAAATCAGGCATTCACTTTCACGTTCACAGTTATGAACATGACCCGAATAACACCAACTTCGGGTTAGAAGCGGCAAGTGTGATGGGGCAAGACCCGGCGCGCGTTTTTAAAACCCTGCTGTTTGCGATGAACGGTGACCCGAAAAAGCTGGCTGTTGCCATTGTGCCGGTTTCTGGTCAGTTGGACTTAAAAGCAGCAGCGAAAGCTGCGGGTGCAAAGAAAGCCGAAATGGCGAACCCAACCATCGCAGAAAAGACGACAGGTTATGTCGTAGGTGGCATCAGTCCGCTAGGTCAAAAAAGGCGTTTACTGACGCTTTTGGATGATACAGCTCAAGCCTTTGAAACCATTTACGTCAGCGCGGGCAAACGTGGCCTTGAAATTGAACTTTCTCCCTCAGATATACTCTCACTGACACAAGGAAAATTTGCCGCGATCGGCAAGGAGGGGTAGTTCATGCGCAAGAGTTGGTGGGTATTCGTTATGTTGGGTTTACCTCTGACGGCCTTTGCTGGAAAAGAACATTCTGCATTGATGGCATGCTACAAAGCATCTGAGACAAACGTTGAAGTCACTGCCTGTCTGGATAACCACTGGAAGGTGGCACAGGACGCATTGAACAAGACGGAAACCGCGCTTAGAGCACATTTTAAAAAGTTGGATGAAGTATCATCGGCGTCCGACGCGCTCCCCATTTTGACGAGCTCAATGGAAGGGTTCCAATATTGGCGTGAAAACCAATGTAAAATGGTGGAGGCAAGCTATGCCTCAGGCTCCGGCAGTGGGCAGGGTTACCTTAACTGCATGATTGAATTGACGAATGAACAGATCATTCGCCTGAATAGCCTGATGGGCGTGAAAGGAGGCGCTAAGTGACATTTTCCGTGTGGCTTGGTCTGGCATTGGTGTGTATTTTAGGGGCAGTTTCCCCAGGACCGAGCCTTGTGGTGATGATGCGACACAGTCTGGCAGGAGGCCGCTTACACGGCATTGTTGCTGCTTGGTCACATGCGTTGGGTGTTGGTTTCTATGCGTTGCTAACACTTCTTGGTCTAGCCGTTATCCTCAAAGAATCCCCCACGCTTTTTACCGCTATCGCCTATGCGGGTGCCGCTTATCTTGCCTGGCTTGGCATTAAATCTCTACGCGCGAAAGGTGGAGTCGCAGCCAAACTGGAGAAAGGCGAAAAAACCACCCTATGGGAAGCGGCACGTGATGGCGCCATGATCTCCGTTCTCAACCCTAAACTGGCACTTTTCTTCCTTGCCCTCTTCAGTCAGTTTGTTGCCATCGGCACCGATACGTTCAGTCGTGCGGTGATTGTGATAACACCGTTTGCCATTGATGGTCTTTGGTATACCTTAGTGACCTTGGCGCTCTCGTCTCCACTTATGCTGGAAAAACTGAAGCAAAAAGCGGTGCTCATTGATCGTCTGTGTGGCGTCGTGCTCATTGGTCTCGCGCTTCGGGTTGTTGTGACGCTATAGGTAGACAATATCCAGAACAAAAAACAGGAGCCAATGGCTCCTGTTTTCGTTTGGGTATAAGACATTAACTGCGGCGGTTGAGGTGTCGCTCCCGCGTCTCCAGTTTCTTTTCCTGACTCTTTTTAATCATCACATAGACTGCGCCGGTACCACCTTGATGACGCTGTGCAGAGTGGAAGCATTGCACGTCGGTGATCTGTTCCAGCCACTGGCAGACATAGCTTTTCATCATAGCAGGTGGATTAGAGCGTTCGCCTTTTCCGTGCACAATGATCACCGAGCGAATGTCCAAGCGTTGACATTGCTTTAGAAAGCGCAGGATTTCATCTCTAGCATCTTTCAGCGTGTATTTGTGCAGGTCGAGTCGGGCATGAATGTCATATTTACCCAGACGGAGTTTTCTGAACACACCATCCTGTACACCAGGGCGCTTGAAAGCCACGATATCGTCAGGTTTAAGCATCTTGGCGTAATCAATAGATAGATACTCTGGATCACCTTCAGAGAGGCTTTGAGCCGCGAGCTGACGTGCCAGCTGGGCTTCAGTCGGTTTGTGTGATTGTTGGGAGTTATCGACCGTATCGTGCTTGATAGGCGCGACGTCTGCCATCATCTCCCGAAATAAATCGAACTCGTTGTTGCCGTTCATAGTCGTAGCGGGTTGTTGGAGCATAGATTGAGTATAACGGCAAACAATTCTGAGGTCTCGTAGGAAGTGAATAACGCAATAGAGCAAAGAGTTACAACGGAAAATAATACGAAAAAGTCCCGTATGACTACGAGGCTTTGAATATTAGTCTGTGAGGAGTGATTCGATGAGACTTGCCGTCAAGCTGGGCGGCCTTCCGTACCCGACCCATCATGCGGGACGCATGAACATCCGCAGACGTAAAATGAAACGATAAGAAAAAGCCTCGCATTGCTGCGAGGCTTCGAATAGTGGTCGGTGAAGAGGGATTCGAGCGGGGCGGCCTTCCGTACCCGACCCATCATGCGATACGCATGAACATCCGCAGACGTAAAATGAAACAGATACGAAAGAGCCCCGCATTGCTGTGAGGCTTCAAAGAGTGGTTGGTGAAGAGGGATTCGAGCGGGGCGGCCTTCGGTACCCGACCCATCATGCGGGACGCATGAACATCCGCAGACGTAAAATGAAACAGATAAGAAAAAGCCTCGCATTGCTGCGAGGCTTCGAAGAGTGGTCGGTGAAGAGGGATTCGAGCGGGGCGGCCTTCCGTACCCGACCCATCATGCGGGACGCATGAACATCCGCAGACGTAAAATGAATCAGATAAGAAAAAGCCTCGCATTGCTGCGAGGCTTCGAAGAGTGGTCGGTGAAGAGGGATTCGAACCCCCGACCCTCTGGTCCCAAACCAGATGCGCTACCAAACTGCGCTATTCACCGACAATGTTGCTCAAGCTTATCGCTCAAGTCTTGAAAAGTGGTCGGTGAAGAGGGATTCGAACCCCGACCTCTG
>NZ_JAALDL010000015.1 GCF_011045095.1 Grimontia sedimenti | reverse complement strand
GGTGTGTAAGCGCTGCGAGGCGTTGAGCTAACTGATACTAATTGCCCGTGAGGCTTAACCATACAACACCCAAGGGGTTTTGACGGACTCAAATAGAACATTGAATGTGTCGAGAACACAGAAACAGCTTTCCAAGATTTTGGTTTTTACCTTTTTTAAAGGTGAAGACTTAGCAGAATTTGCTTGGCGACCATAGCGTTATGGACCCACCTGACTCCATGCCGAACTCAGTAGTGAAACGTAACAGCGCCGATGGTAGTGTGGGGTCTCCCCATGTGAGAGTAGGACATCGCCAGGCTTCCAATTTAAAAAAAGCCCTGACCTGGCGGTCAGGGCTTTTTTGCATCTGCCACTTTCCATATTCATCATAGCTACTGACAAAACAGCTGTTCGACACGCAACAAAAAGGCCATCCGTAAGGATGGCCTTTTGACGTATATAGCTAGATGAAGAACTACTTCACCTCAGCAATTCGGCTTGAGCGATCTCCTGATACGGTGCGGATAAGTGCACTAGTCACTGCAGGCGCTTGATTCGCATCATAGGCTTGCCAGCTTTGACCATCGTCAACGGAGTATTCAATCGCAAGACCAGGGAAAGCACTGTTCGCTTTCAATACGCCAGCTTCGATGATGCCGCCAGGTACTGGCAGGTTAAAAGCGATGCCACCCTCTTCCAAGCTAGGCATGATGTTTTTCGCAACAAGGTTTGCGAACTGATTGTAGTCAGCATTACGTGCCGTCTCATCAACCAACTTGCCGTCTGCATCGTGAGCTTCCCATGATGCCGAATGCCAAGCACGCTCTGCCAAAGCGATTGCGCGAGGGAAGGTCATGCCTTCGAACTGTGCTTCTGTACGGATAGTTTCACTCCAGATCGAGCCCTGAAGACCCCGAACATTTTCTGGACGCTCAAGCGTTTTCACGCCTGCTGCGTTGAGCACTTCTTCTTTAGTGATTGGCGCGCCAGCACGGGTAAAGTCTGCATTCGCATACAAGTCATCTGGCATAAAGCCGAATGACTTACGGGTGTCAGTGAAACGTGGCGCCCAGTAATAACCGCGCTCTTCTGGATCTGGCTCATGCGGGTGGTCGAAGTAGAAGTGAGTTGCTTGGTTATAAATTACGCCATAGCCATTATTGGCAAGGTTGTAAGCGCGGTCTGCAACGCCCCATTCCCAGATGTTCTGCCATGCATTACCGGTCACCTGCGCGTTCACCATTTCCCCGCGAGGGTAAACTTTGTTGTTGTGCATCAGGCCATCTTCCCAACCAGCCAGATCAAGATTGTGGCTCGCCGTTATGGCAGAGATACGTTCAACGAAGTATTGGCTTAGCTCGTCAATGGTAGAGATGCCATGGCTGTTATTTGCAAGGAATGCCTGACAGACAGGAGAGTCTTTCCATGCACCGGCGATTTCATCACCACCGAAGTGGAAGGTTTTGAGTGGTTGAATATCCTGATGAAGGGCAACCAATGAACCAACAACGGTATCAACGAAGTTGTAGGTTGACTCCATGCAAACGTTCATGGCGTTATCAGTAAACATCTGTACTGACAGGTATTCTGTGGTGTCGTCAGGATCGCTCAGGCGGAACTCATTGGCTTTGACCAAATCACCTTGCGCGGCAAATTTCTCAAAGCGTGCGTCCATCGCTTTGATAGCGGCGTGCGCGTGGCCCGGCATATCAACTTCAGGGATTACCTCAATGCTTAGCGCATTAGCGGCGGCTAGGATTTCCTTGTAGTCAGCCTGAGTGTAGAAGCCATTGGATTCGGCTGTGCCATCAGGGCCAGCGCCAAGGAATGGCAATACACACGTGGTTTCAGTGAGGTCATGACAACGCTTTGAGCCAACGTCAGCGAGTTCAGGCAGCTCTGGGATTTCAATACGCCATGCTTCATCGTCACTCAGGCGAAGGTGCAGTTTATTCAGTTTTACCGCAGCCATCTGGTCGAGTAATTCCAGTACAGATTCTTTGCTGCGGAAGTTACGTGCTGCATCAATGGAAAGTCCACGGTAAGCAAAGCGCGGGGCATCGGCGATCGAAGCTTCAGGCACTGCGCCGTTATCGGTTAATTGAATAAGCGATTGTGCAGCATACAATGCACCTGCGGCATCAACAGCGTTGATCTCAATCTTTTCCTCGGTCGGTGAAACATTTAATTCGTATGCTTCTTCCCACTTAGCTTTTCCGTCAATGGTGACTTGGCCCCAACCAACATGAATCACTTTAGATTGGTTTGGAGACCAAGGCGCTACGGTCAAGCCAAACTGCTTAGCGATAAATTCTGCCTGGGTTTGGTAGCCATTGTCGTAAACCACTACCCAAGATGGATCGATAGTGATCTCACCTTCTCCGAAGCTTATTGAAGCAGGTGTAGGGATAACCCCTTTTGCGTTAGCAATCTTGCTGAGATCGCTGTTTTTCGCGTAGCGATCGGCAGCCGTGAACGGGTCGTAGAAATCGGTGATGCTGCCGCCATAGCGCTTCCACTGTAGCTCAGTGTCAAAATCAGACACGAAAGGTAGCTCTTCACCTGGCTTAGTCGGCACTTCACCATTGATGGTGTTGCTTGTGCTGGCAATCAGAGCAGTATCACCACTGTCGGAAACCAGATACCAGTTTGGCATAACGTCGGTTTTCGCGACTTGCCAGAACTCGGATAAGAATTCGATATCAAGTGACTGTCCCGGTGTGAGGGGAGAAAAAGAAGCAGTAGGTTCAATCTTGAAGATATCACCGTTAACATGAGAAACCTTAAGCGTGTCTGTTGCTAAAGGTTTGATCATGCGGATGTGGCTGAAGTAAATAGCCCATCCTGATGATGGTAGCGCGGTTGTGCTGTCATTGGTGAGAGAAATGACACCTTTAAATGTACGCCACTCATCTTGCTGGTTATCGATGACTGAGTACGTCAGATCGAGACCTTGGCCCAACTGAGTTAACTCCTGCGAAGAGACTGCATAACTCGGTGCCGCTAATGCTCCAGATATAGCGGCCGCCAATAAAGCGTGTTTTAACATCAGTTTGCTCCTTTAATTTCTAACGCGAAATAAATCATAGAAGAGCATAACGATGAAAAAAGGCAGGGTAATTAGTTGCTGGGGAAGACTTTTCCTTTTGCAAATTCGGTCATCGATTGACGCTGAAATGGGGGGCATTTCAATATATTGTTTTCGTTGATCGCACAATGTACAGAAAAATGGCTATACATATCGTTAAATATGCGCTCTTTATTTTTTCCCGTTAAATTATTCAAATTTCGTATTTTCATAATCTTGTTTCGAAGTAAATGTTCGCCTTGGATCAAACCAGAGTGAAATATTGTGACTAAGTTTTCATATAAGTTTTGCATTCATGATGAGATATATGGGTATATGAGAACGCAGTGACGGAGAAGAATGATGAAGAGATTACTTGGCGTTACGATGTCGGCCTTTCTGTTGGCTGCTTGTGCTTCACCATTGCCTCACCAATATGAATGTGAGGATGGCCGGATGTTCGGTGCTATGGTGATGTCAGACTACGCGTTGATTCATGTCAATGATGCTGAGTATGAGCTTCCCCGAATTCGATCTGCTTCCGGCGCGCAATATGAGCTGGAAGATGGCTCTGTGGGGCTATATACAAAAGGAGATGACGCTATGCTGGTTGTCGGTGACCTTTCTTTCCGTGAATGCTCCCTCAGCAGATAAAAGAAAGGGTAGCTAAGCTACCCTTGTTGCAAAAACCTTTCGGTTTGCAGGAATGAACAGCATTGTTGCCAATTTAGTGGATTAACCTGTTCATTGTTGACATCAAACGTACAGGAACTCTTTGATTTGTTTAACCAGAGCTTCCGCGGTGTCTTTGTCTTCCCACTCTACGAAAATACGCAGTAGTGGCTCGGTGCCTGAGAAGCGCGCCAATGCCCAACCGCCGTTCTTGAAGTAAACCTTCAGGCCATCGGCATAGCTAACTTTTTCAATCTCATAAGCAAACTCTGGCAGCGCTTTTTCTACATAAATCTTGTTGTAGAGCTCTTCGCGCTGAGAAGCTTTGAACGTGCAATCACCTTCAGCGGTGTAGGCGTAGCCATACTTGCTGTAGATTTCATCAAGCAATTCAGATAGCTTCTTGCCCGTTACGCTGATCATTTCCACCAATAAGCTTGAAGCGAATACGCCATCTTTACCTTTGATGTGACCGCGGATTGTCAGGCCACCAGAGCTCTCGCCGCCAATCAGAGAGTCATCTGCTTCCATTTGTGAACTGATGTGTTTGAAGCCAACAGGCACTTCAAAACTCTTCTCGTCATGGTCTGCGGCGACTTTATCCAGCAGGTGAGTGGTCGCGATGTTACGTACCACAGAGCCTTTCCAGCCTTTGTACTTCAGCATGTAGTAGTACAGCAGCAACAGGACTTCGTTCGGGTGAATGAAGTTACCTTTCTCGTCGATGATGCCAAGACGGTCTGCATCACCATCGGTACCTATACCAATGTCGTAACCTTCATGAGCAACCAAATGTTTCAGGCGATAAAGCGTTGCAGCACTTGGTGATGGCATCAAACCGCCGAAGCCTGGGTTTGCACCGTCGTTGATCACGTCAACATCACAGCGGCCAGAGATAAGAACGGTTTGCAGGGCGTTTTTCGCCACACCGAACATAGGGTCGATCAGCACGCGCAGGTTGGCTTTCTTGATCGCTTCAATGTCGATGAAATCGATGATCGAATCCACGAACTCGTTCATCGGGTTGATGATTTTGACCGAGCCTGCTTCAACCGCTTCTTCGAAGTCGATGGTTTTCACATCGCTCAGTTGAAGCTGGCTGATTTGCTCCTCAATCTTCGCGGTGATGATTTCGTCTGCGTCACGGCCACCTTTGATAAAGACTTTGACGCCGTTGTAATCCGCTGGGTTGTGCGAAGCGGTGATACACGCCGAGTAGTGGGTTTCCATCTCCTTCGCCTTGAACATGACGATAGGGGTTGGAACGTATTTGTCGATAAAGCTAACAGTGATGCCGTTTGCAGCTAGCACGCTTGCAAACCATTCAGCCGCTTTGTCAGACAGGAAACGGCGGTCATAACCGATAACAAAGCCCGGCTCGATCGCGTTTTCATTAATCATGATGTTGGCAAGGCTCTGGGCAACGAGTCGCACGTTATCGCGGGTGAACTCTTCGCCAATCAGTGCACGCCAGCCACCGGTACCAAATTGGATCATGGTTGAACTCCTTTAGAAACAGACAAATAACGGGGCTGATTCAGCCCCGTTTTTGTGATTAGCCCAGAACAACAACCACTTCGTTCACAGAGCCTGCAGCTTGTGCAGGAATTGCACCTTCAACAGTTTCACCGTTCAGAGTGATTGATTTCACGCCTTTGCTAACGCCGTTCGGGTTTTCAACCTTGATGTTGTAAGTCGCATCGCGCCATTCACGACGAACTTCGAAACCAGGCCAGCTTGTTGGGATACATGGGTCTACGATCAGACCGTCGAAACCAGTTTGTACACCCAGAATGAAGTTAGTTACCGCGAAGTAAGCCCAACCAGACGTACCTGTCAGCCATGGGTGGTTTGCGCGGCCATGATTTTCGTGGTCACGACCCATGATGAACTGAACGTAAGAGTACGGTTCAGCAACACGCTTCTCGATCATGTCATTCTGGTTGTATGGGTTCAGTGCGTCGTAGAACTTCATCGCGCGGTCGCCGCGGCCCAGTTTGGTTTCTGCAACCCAAGCCCATGGGTTTGGATGCGAGAAGATTGCGCCGTTTTCTTTCACGCCTTGGTATACGCGAGTGACGAAGCCGATGTCATCGTTTGGCGTTGCGAATGATGGAGAGTTCAGGTGCAGACCGTACTCACAGTAAAGGTTCTCATCAACCGCGTCCATGGCCTTCTCACCACGTTCTTGTGATGCCAGACCAGACAGAACTGCCAGAGTGTTTGACTCAAGGTGAACACGACCTTCTGCTTGTTGCGCTGTACCGATCTTGTCGCCATCTTTTGTCAGACCACGGATATACCAGCCACCTTCATCATCCCAAAGGTGTTTTTCACACGCCTCACGAAGGTTTGCTGCCATTTCGGTGTACTTCTGAACGTCGGCTTCCTGACCTTTGTATTTAGCCAGTTGGATGAACTCCTGCAGTGCCCAGAAGTGCAGGAATGATGTCATTGCTGACTCACCGCCACCCAGGTTCAGACAGTCGTTCCAGTCTGCACGCAGACCTTTACAGATACCGGTTTGACCTACGTACTCAGCAGAGAAGTCCAGCGCTGCTTTCATGTGCTCGTAGACTGATGCATCACCACCATTTGCGTATGGGATCATCTCATCCAGGAAGCTCTCTTCGCCAGTTTCCTGAACGTAGTTAATGATGGTTGGTACAATCCACAGGTGGTCGTCAGAACAGGTGTCTTCGATACCGTGGATCTTATCTTCATCGCTTGGCGTTGGAACAACAGTCGGTGATTTAGATGGTTTAACGTCCGCTTTTTCTGGATCGAACCAGTCTGGATCGAACAGGTGCAAACCGTAGCCTTCTTTCACCTGACCACGCAGCAGATCCACCAGACGTTTACGCGTCATGTGCGGGTTTGCGTGAGGAACTGAAATCGCATCTTGTGCGGTATCGCGGTAGCCCAGACCAGTACGTCCACCTACTTCGATGAACGATGCGAAGCGAGACCAAACCACACAAGTTTCTGCCTGGTACAGAGTCCATGCGTTAATCATGGTGTCCAGACCTTCGTTTGGTGAGGTTACCTGGAACTTGTTACAACGCTCATCCCAGTGACCTTTGATCGCTGCAAATGCTGCATCAACGTTAGCCATGTCCTGGTATTTCGCACGTAGACGCTGACCTTCGCCTTTGCCAATACCCAGCAGGAACACGAAGCGAACTTCTTCACCTGGCTGAATAACGAATTGCTTGTGCAGTGAACCACAGTGGTTGTAACAGGTTTGAACGTGGTTTGAACAACGGCCGTTCTCTACTGCAATTGGGTTTGCTTCGTCACGGTACATGCCCAGGAAGCTATCACGCTGACCGTCGTAGCTGTCAGGGTCGAAGCTAGACGCCATGTAGTAGAAACCTTCGTAATCATTGGTGTTGTAGTACAGGTCGTACTCAATCACACCGTCGTTGTACGAAGTACCTGCAGAGTACAGGCTCATCTGATGGTTCTGGTTATCAGACTGGATGTGGCTGAATGAGAATTCAACAAAAGAGAACGCGCTGATCGTGCGTGGCTTGTCACCATCGTTTTTAATCTTCACATCCCAAATTTGTGCGTCTTCGCCTTTTGGTACGAACAGGGTTTTCTGTGCGGTGATGCCGTTGTACTCACACTTGAATTTAGAGTAAGACAGGCCGTGACGCACTTCGTATGACGCTTCTTCCAGGCTTTTAGCCACTGGCTGCCAAGAGATTGACCAGTAGTCGCCAGTCTCGTCATCACGCAGGTATACGTAGTGTCCTGGACGGTCGAAGGTACCGTTTGGACGGAATTTGGTCACGCGGTTGTACTCAGGGCTGTTGTAGAACGAGTAGCCACCTGCGTTGTGTGAAATAACGGTACAGAACTTTTCTGTACCTAAATAGTTGGTCCATGGCGCCGGTACGTCAGGGCGGGTAATGACATATTCCCGGTTGTCGTTATCAAAGAAGCCGTATTTCATGGCGTGTATCCTTCTACAAATCTCAAAAAATTGAAGTAATTACCGACGATAGTTAATACCCAGACGATCCAGGTACTGCAGTTGTCCGCTGAGACGGGCTTGGAAATCTGCCCAGTCCCGCTGTTCCTTGGCGCTCCAACACACTTCTGCGATCGCAGAAGGCGAGGGAAGATCATGTACTCGAAGCGGCTTTGGGTATTGGTCATCTCGCACCAAAGTGCGCATTGAATTCCTTTCACTTTCCCAAACTCTTCTGTGGTGACGGTTGAGTTAGCGAAAGGCTCATAGTGGTAGGCTTTTTCAAGCGGTACCTTACAGGCCCAGTCTGTGCCCGGCTCACAAGCCGAGTAGTCTTGTGCCATATCCAAGTAAGTTTCGTGGCCTGGCTGAAGCACAACGTTGTAACCGTTGCGAATGCAGTCGACGCCGGATTGTTCATTCAGCCAAGAGAAGATCACTGTGTCTTTGCTGACTTTGTTGCCAAACACGGCCTCTTCCCAGCCAAACATTTGTTTGCCTTTGGTGCTGAGGAAATCTTCACAGTGACGCAGAACATGACCCTGAAGATCTTTGAAGTCTTTGTAGCCGTGGGTTCTCATCAAGGCCTGACATGCAGGGCTGTCTATCCACACGCCTTCTGGCACTTCGTCAGCACCGATGTGCACGTAAGGCGCAGGGAAAAGCTCACACACTTCTTTTAGAACGGTTTCTAAGAAGGTGTAAGTGCCTTTGAGACCTGGGTTCAGCACATTGTCGTTGTAGTTCTGGATGCTGCGATACGCTGAGGTGTCGGCATCTTCAACCAGCAGTTGTGGCAGGGATTTGATAGCGGCACGGCAGTGACCCGGGATATCAATTTCCGGTACAACAGTGATGCCTCGCTCTGCGGCATAGGCAATGACTTCACGGATCTCGTCCTTGGTGTAAAAACCACCGTGGATCTTGGACAGCGAAGTGTACTGAGGCTCAATACTTTCGAATGGCCCACGCCAAGCACCGATTTCCGTCAGCTCCGGATACGCATCAATCTGAATTCGCCAGCCTTCGTCATCGGTTAAGTGCCAATGGAAATGGTTAAACTTAAAGCGAGCCAGTTGATTGATCAGGTTTTTCACACGGCTGATAGGGTGGAAGTGACGTGCACAGTCCAGCATCATGCCGCGGTAACCAAAGCGGGGATGATCTTCAACTTCAACGCATGGCAGGGCGTAATCGAAATAATGACGATGCGACGCCTGTGTTGGCAGCAATTGAAGTACTGTCGCTACACCATGGGCAAAGCCTGCCTCGTTCGATGCTGAAATCTTTACTCCCTGAAGGGTTACGCTTACCCGGTAGTGCTCTGGCTTCAGGTTTTTATCCTGAACCAGACGGATTTGAGCTTCTTGCTTGATGGTGACATCACGGCGAAGGTGTTGAGACATCTCGTCTGCCAGCCAACGTGCTGCAGGCTTGCTGATATCACTGTCAGATTGAATCGCGATGTCGTCAGTCAGCGCAAACTGGCCTTGCTTTACCACCAGCGCTTTAGGCTGAGGGATCAGATTGATCGCTTTCGGTTCTGGAAGTGTCAGTGGAAGGCGTTCTGGTGTTTGGGTGCCGAGATTGATTGGTGTTGTTTCAACTGGCACGGCCTTCACGCCATCTTCTGTGGTGATTAACAGGCATGCATCACCAATGCCTTCATCATGCATCGAGAAAGGCTTGGTAGGATGGCTGAACTCGAGGTACAGATGATCGTTTGCGTTTAAAGGTTCGCCCGTTTCAAAAATGCACAGACTGCCAATCTGTTTTAAGGTGCCGTGAGACACTGACGTTGGCAGCACATAGCGGCTGGCGCTGAATGTCAGCTGCCAGTTCTGGATGTTAGTTTCAGAAAGGTTATGAAGCACTAACGCAAAGCGGCTTTCACTTGGCGTCGCTTCAATAACATTGAGGTCTAGGCGAAAGTTCATGGCTCACCTCGAAAACGGATAAAGATTGTGGTTACCGCGCGCCATCAAAATAGCGCCGGCCATGGCATCCGCCTGGGGTTTTACCAGCAAAGACTGGGCCGCTGGAGACAGCCAGCGAACAATGCGTTCACCAATGCTGCCCATCAGCGCGATTTGCGTTGCGCCTTTACGGTTCAAACCGAGGATAAGACGCTCCACATCATCAGCAGAGCCTTGCAGTAATTCCATGGCAAGTTCATCTCGTTCCATTGCCAGTTCGAATACTTTCGGACTGAATTGGCCGTAATCGCGAGGTTTTGCGGTTTTGGACCATTCAACAATGGCGTCGAGGTCGTGGTTGAAATGCGCAAGGACGTGATCGGACAGAGCTGAGCTGGTGCGAAGACCATCGTGTGCCAGCAGTGTTTGTTGGATCAGGCGCAGTCCCATAACTGCGCCACCGCCTTGATCGGAGATTGGGAATTCACGGCCACCGACAACATGCTGTTGACCGTTTTCTAAATAGATGCCGACAGAGCCTGTGCCAGCGATAACGATGGCACCGTTATCACCGCTGAATGCGCCCATACACGCGCCATAACCGTCAGTGTTCAGAGTCATGTGTTTGTAAGGGTGCGGCAGAGACATAAAGGCCTGCCAGGCCGAGCGTTGCTCGGCTGCTGCTAATGCCAGACCGACAGAAAGGGTGGAAAGGTCGGTGATCCCAGCCTGTTCAGCCGCTTGAGCAATAGCACTTTGGATGTTCTCCATCGCCAGTTCCACACCCAAAAGGATGTTGGCACTGCCGGTTTTGGCTTCACCCAAAAACTGGCCTTGTTCATCAACAATACGCGCGCGGCAGGAAGTACCACCACCGTCTACGCCGCAGAAGAAATTACCCATGGGCAACATCCTTCTTTTGCATGGCAATCGCTAATAGATACCAAGCTGCATGTGGGATCCATTGCTCTCCCCAACGCCAGTTCTGCAGCATGTCATCTTTCTGGCCTTCCGGTTTGAAAGCGATGTCATGCTCGTTTTCAAAGCCAGCCGTAATGCCGTTGCACACGCCACCTTTGGCATTGATAAAGCCAAGATCAGGCAGATAGTCAGGGTTGTTGCGGCCATGGCCGTCCAACATGCACATGTCGTAAGGGTTGAGTCCCACAATCCAGTTCAGGGCATGTTGACCGTATTCACGAAGCTTGGCTTTTTGCTCTTCGTCAGACACATAGCTGGTGGCCATAAATGCCATGGCAGCCAGTGAACCCAGACGCGCATTTTCACCTTGCCACCAGTATCCGGTCTCGTTGCGCTGGGCCACGAAGAAGCTGGTGCGCTTTTCTGCGTCGACATTCTTGATGTATTGACGCGGATAACCGAACGGGTTGTTCACTTCGGTGGAGATGCTGAGCTCAAAGTTCAGCGCATTGAAAAGGGTTTCCGTATATTTCGCTTTCAGTGTGTCATCGCCTTCTACCTGAAGGTATTGCATCAGCGAAATCGCAGGCAAGCCTGCTTCAGCAGCATGAAAATATGGGCGAGAACCATCACCGTTAGCGGACCAGAAGTGCTTAATACATTCATCACTCTGTTGTTGCTCGGCAAGGCGGGTTGCCCAATAACGCGCTTCTTCAAGGTATGACTCGCTGGCGGTGAGTTTGAAAAGTTCTGTTGTTGCCAGCAGCGCGCAGTAAAAGTCGATGGTGTTTTCCTGACCATCGTCCAGGTAAGACGTATTGTTTTCTTTTAGATGCCAGTAGCCCGTTTCTGCCGTCTTTTGGTAAGTCTCAACATCGTATTCGCCGTTAACGCCAAAGCGCGCGGCAGCGGCAAGTGCTGCGATTGCTACGCCAGCACCCTGACGGAAACCAGCCTGGAATGCATTGGTCTTGTGACCTTGCTGGGTTTCATAAGCGCAGATATCACGTTGAGACGGGTCTTTGCTCCACTTGTCGAACACGGTCAGGTAGAAGAAACCTTCTGCGTCCTGCATGCGAACGAGAAAATCTGCACCAAACAGCGCTTCATCATGCAGACGGGTTTTAGAGAATGGAGCCAGTTCCGAAGAAAGGGTTTCCAGAGTATTCAGCATATTCCAGACAACCATCGGAATTTGCTGAGGGTTTAAATAGTTAGCATATGAAAGGTGGCTGAAGTATTTACTAACGTCACCTGACGCATCATACCAACCGCCATGAACATCAACGTGACGATCTGTGCCAAGAAGGGGCGCAGTGCGATCGCGCTGATCAAACGTGCCTGTACAACGCTGGGATTTGAAGTAGTGGATCACATCAGAAAAGGTGCGATCAAACAGGATACCTTCTGCGACAGAAAAAGCCGGAGACAAAACATCTCCTACTTTGACGAAGAAATCTCCGCACTCATTGAGTGCAGAGAAATCGATACGGTAAACGTCGCCGGTATGCCATTGGTCTACAGAACCACAAGCACAAACAGGCAGCTGCATCACTGATTGCCCAGTCTGGCAATCTACAATATCGGCATGTGTTGCAGTGACTTCTTGCTTTGCAAGGATCAGCGCTTGTTTATTGCCGAAGCGCTCATAGCCGATATGATTGATCAACAGCTGCATTTTACCTCCTAAAACTCTAGCCCGAGGCTCACTCGAACAGATAGCAGCGAACGAAGTGGTTATCCGCCAGCTTGGTGACTGGAGGTAACGCCTGACGACATTTTTCTGTCGCGTGCAGACAGCGGCCAGCAAATGGACAGCCAACAGAATCCGGCGTCCATAGAGGAATTTCGCCTTTATTACCTTCCAGCTCGGTGTGGATAGATTTCGAAGGATCCGGTACTGCGGAAACCAGCAGGCGTGTATATGGGTGTTGTGGACGGTGAATGATTTCTTCACAGTCACCCCATTCCACCATGTGGCCAACGTACATAACCGCCAGATCTTCTGCGATGTAACGTGCAGTTGCGATGTCGTGCGTGATGTACAGCAGCGCCATTTCCTTCTCGAACTTCATCTCTTCCATCAGGTTCAATACACCTGCACGGATAGACACGTCGAGCATGGAGGTTGGCTCGTCAGCCAGCACAACTTCAGCACCTACAGCGATGTTACGCGCCAAGTTAACGCGTTGGCGCTGGCCACCAGAAAGCTGGTGAGGGTACTTCTGTGCGGTTTCTTTTGGCGGTGTCAGACCAACCTGATTCAGCAGGTCATACACTTGTTCTTCCAGTTCTTTCGGGTTGCTGCTCGCTTTCTTGTGAATGTGCAGTGGACGCGCGATGTGGTGGAAAATGGTGTGTGTTGGGTTCAGAGAACCGAACGGGTCTTGCCATACCATCTGAACACCTTCGCGATAGGTCATCAGATCGTTTTTCTTGGTGATCGTCGCGATGTCGCGGCCTTTGTACTCAATAGAACCAGAGGTTGGTGCATACATCTTGGCGATCATTTTTGCTGAGGTAGATTTACCTGAACCAGATTCACCTACTACCGACAGACCGCGGCTTTTATACAGTTTGAATGACACGTCATTCAGTGCGCGCATCATTGGCTTGTTCAGCGCATTACTGCTGATAGGGAAATCTTTTACTAGATTTTTGCCTTCAACAATCGGTTGGCCTAATTCTTTAGTCATTGCTCACTCCTACAAGTCGCTAAAGCCAATTACTTGCCTGTAAACAGGTGGCAGTTGGTGAAACGGTTTGGCTCTACCTGAGTCAGTGTGTTAGCCACTTTGAAGCAGGTGTCTTTGGTCTTTCCGCAACGAGCCTGGAAACGACAGCCTTGTGGGATCTCAAGCAGGTTCAATGGGTTACCTGGGATACCGGAAAGGTGTGTTTTTGGACCCGTCAGTGGAGGGAATGAGCTAGCCAGACCTTCGGTGTAAGGGTGATAAGGGTTTTTGAGGATTTCTTTCGATGGTGCCACCTCAATCAACTGGCCGGCATACATGATGCCGATACGGTCAGTGAACTCGACCATCAGTGACAGGTCGTGAGTGATGAACAGAATCGAGAAACCAAACTCTTCTTTCAGTGCGTGGATCTTTTGCAGGATCTCGCGCTGAACCACCACGTCCAGCGCCGTTGTCGGCTCGTCCATGATGATCATTTTCGGATTCAGAGCCAGTGCAATCGCAATAACCAGACGCTGACGCATACCACCAGAGAACTGGTGCGGGTAGTCGGTCAAACGGCTTGGGTGGATATCAACGATTTCCAACAGACCTTCTGCGCGACGCTTTGCCTGTTCGCGGGTCATGTTGGTGTGGCGCATGATAACGTCACAGAACTGCTCTTCCATGGTAAGCACTGGGTTCAGGGCGTTCATCGCTGACTGGAACACCATGGAGATTTCTTTCCAGCGGAAGCGACTCATGCGCTCATCGCTGTATTTCATGATGTCTTCACCGTTGAAGAGTACTTCACCGCCGCTGATGAATGCAGGCGGCTTATGAAGACGCATCAGCGAGAATGCAACGGTGGATTTACCACAGCCAGACTCACCGGCCAGACCGAATACTTCGCCTTTACCAATATCAAAGCTTACGTTGTTTACTGCGCGGACATCGCCCGCGTCAGTAATGTAGTCAACACATAGGTTGCGGATTTGTAGTTGTGCGTCGCTCATTATTTCTCTCCGCTCATTGCTACTTGTGGAGTCAGCTCAGTTTCTGCACGTGACTGAGTTTCTGCTGCTTGCATCTTCTTCCAGCGCTTAAGGCCTTTTTGTGCACGCAACTGCGGGTTAGCGATTTCATCGACTGCGAAGTTAACCAGTGCCAGTGCAAGAGACAGCAAGCTCAGCGCCAAACAAGGTGCCAGTACTTCCCACCAGATACCCAGTTGCATTGCTGAAGAGGTACGTACGTTGTACAGCATTGAACCCCAGCTCACTGCGCTCGGATCGCCCATACCGATGAACGAGAGCACAGACTCAGTCAGGATGGCGTACATCACAGAGCCGATGAAGCTTGCACCTACCAGAGGGATAAGGTTCGGCAGGATTTCAACAAACAGGATGCGAGTGCGGGATTCGCCAAGCACTTCTGCGGCTTTAACGAACTCTTTCTCACGAATTGCCAGTGTCTGGGAGCGGATTACCCTGGCGCCCCATGCCCAGGAGGTTAAGGCTATTACCAAGGCGATGGTGAGCGGACCTGCCTGCCCGACGAATGCTGCCACTACCATCACGATTGGAAGCTGAGGCATAACCAGCATGACGTTCATCGCACCTGACAGCACGTTATCTACACGTCCGCCAAAGTAACCTGCTGAGATACCCATGATGGTGGCAACCACACACACGAAGATACCTGCAGTGAAGCCAACGAACAGTGACGTTCGCGCACCGTGAACCACCTGAGACCAGATGTCGCGGCCAAGACGGGTAGTACCCATCACGTGTTCACCATCTTTTGACATGCGCAGACGACGTTGGTTATCTGCCAGGTTCTCGGCTACCCAGCCATCTGGATTAGCCTGTGCCATTTTGACGACAAAACCTGGGTATTCGTGTGGTGCGCCCGTGCGCTTGTGCGGGTCGTACTGAGAAAGAAACGGTGCAAACACAGCGGCGATGATAAACATCAGAATTAAGATGACACCTACCAGAGCTTTTGTATTACCGCGAATAATATTAAGAAAATCTTTCATGATTATTTGCCTCCCTTACGCAGACGTGGGTCAAGCAAAACGATGAGAACATCAGCGATGAAGTTGAAGCACAGCATAACGATGGTCAGGATGATCAGCAGGCCCTGCAGTACTTGGTAGTCACGGCCGTTAACGGCATTAAGCATCGCAGTACCCAAACCTGGGTATTGGAAAATCATTTCTACAACCAGCTGACCGGCAACCGCCATACCGAGCGCCATAGATAGCGCAGTCACGGTTGGCAACAGGGCGTTACGAGCGGCGTAGTTGAAGACAACGCGGTTCTCGGAAAGGCCTTTACCCTTAGCCATGGTGATGTAGTCTTCCGCCAACAAGTTGATCATGTTGTTACGCATGTTGATAAGGAAGCCACCGATTTGTGCGATGGTCGCACAGAACAGAGGAAGAAAAGCGTGGTAGAGAATACCGCTGTAAGTCTCCCAGCTGGTGAAGTCGAGGATTGCACCCTCTGGCATGCCGTAAGATGTCGGGAACCACTTGAGTGTGATACCGAATATGAAAAGGATAAGCATACCGATAACAACAGGTGGAATTGCCTGTAAGGCCATAAAGCCTGGAGATACGAATGAGTCGAAGCGACTGCCACGGCGCCATGCCGCGAAGATACCAACCACTGAACCGATACAAAACGCCATCACTACGGAAGTACCTGCAAGGAACAGAGTCCAACCCAGAGACTTAGCAATCAGCTCGTTAACAGTCATTGGATAGAATTGGGTAGATACGCCAAGCTCCCAAGTGAAAATACTTTTCACGTAAGTCAGGAACTGAACGTGGATAGGGCCATCAACGAAACCCAAAAGTGCTTTCATTGCCGCGATACGTTCAGGGGTTACCTGTACACTCGCGTTGGCAAACATCATGGTCACCGGGTCGCCGGGCATTGCACGTGGTAAAATAAAATTCAGCGTGATTGCGATAAGCAATGCGCCAAAATAAAACATTAATCTATTAAGAAAAAATCCCATAACTCACACCTTAAGTGGCACGACGAAGCCGTGACCAAAGAATTAAAGCTCCAAGGTCAAAAGTACCGATTGTTTATCTTTGGAAAGAGGCGGCGCGGATGCGCCGCCAGATTTAGAGATTAAGCTTTTGGCTTAAGGTCAAGAATGTGCAGCAGACGCTCATTGATACCTTGCCAAATCATTGGACGGCCTTTGGCATTGTCCGCACTCCACCAGCCAGTGAAGCGTGATTCGTTGAACTGGTAAGTAGAAGCCGCAGACAGAACTGGAATCACTACTTGATTGTCAGAAAGGATCTTTTCAATCTGGTGAGCCATTTCCACTTGCTCGTCACGGTCAGCTGTTGAGTAGAATTTCTCCAGCAGCTCGTCTACTTCCGCGCTCTTGAAGCGGTGCATAGCGAAGCGTGGGTTACCTTCTTTCGCCATGAAGCGAGAGTGGAAGCCAGTGTCCCAAGTCTGGTGTGGATCTGGACCTGTGAAGTAGTTAGTCAGAGCTACGTCAAACGTACCACCAGCCATTGCTTCGTTGTAAACAGAGAAGTCAGGCGTTACAGCTTTCGCTTTGATACCCACATCTGCCAGGTTTTCTGCTGCCAGTTGTGAAGTGTTGTTCCAGTCAGTCCAGCCAGAAGGAGTCTGGATTGCCAGTTCAAAGCTCTTGCCTGATGGAGTTTCTACGAAACCGTCACCATTGATGTCTTTGAAGCCTGCTTTCTTCAGCAGTTCTTTAGAAAACTCAACGTTGTATGAGTTGAATTTCTTCGCTGCATCGTAAGTTGCAGGGTTAGACCAGCTTTGGTAAAGCGCTGCGATACCAGCTGCAGAGTGGTTTGGAGAACCTGCACCGTAGAACGCGATGTCAATGATTGATTGACGGTCGATAGCAGTAGACATTGCGCGACGGAAGTCAACGTTAGTCAGAGCTTCGTTCTTAGCTGCTTCTGGGTGCTCGAAGTTAACCAGCAGGTTAACAGAAGAGCCTACTGGTGCTGGCCAGTATTTGTGGTTCTTGTTCACTGATGCGTAAACTGCGTCGATATCTGGGATGAACGAAGAAGTCCAGTCCAGCTCAGAAGCAACAATCTTAGACAGAAGACCGTCGTTGTTGTTGATCAGAGGCATACGCAGACAGTCGATAGCTACGCTGTCAGCATCCCAGTAGTTAGGGTTTTCACACTGTACATACAGGTTGCTGGTGAAGGTATCAACTTCGGTGAACGGGCCAGAACCAACTGGAGTTTCGTTCGCGAAAGCTTCTGGCTTGTCGATCTTGCTCCAGATGTGCTTAGGAACAGGATGTGTTTGAACCAGTTTGAAAGGTGCTGAAGAGTTAGCTTCGTTCAGCGAAATTTCAACGCTGTTGCCTTTCACTTTAACGTCGCTGATCAGAGCTGCGTTGCCTGCAAGGTCAAGCGCTGCGTTTTCACGGATCAGGTTGTAAGTAAATGCCACGTCCTCTGCAGTGAAAGGTGTGCCGTCAGACCATTTAACGCCTTCACGGATTTCGAAAGTTACTTTTCTCAGGTCATCTGAGATTGTGTAGTCCTTCGCCAGACGCATTACTGGAGTGTTGCCGTCCAACTGGTTGAAGATAACCAGTGGCTCGTAAACAAAGTCCAGAGTCGACTTCAGGTTGTTCTGCAAGAACGGGTTGAAGTTACGAGTAAGTTGTGGGTAGAAGTCAGGTACGATAGTTAGTTCTACTCTATCGGCAGCGCTGACAACAGGAGCTGTCAGTACCGACGCTGCGGCCGCAACGACGGCTACTGCAAGTTTTGTTTTCTTTAGATTGGCAAGCATAGCTGTTCCTTACTAGTTGCTTTGTTCCACTTGGTTCTGACCGTAATCAATTTGGTCAGGCCGGAACCCGCTATGGATAACCACTCAAGTGAACTTGGTCATCCACATGGCCGTGCAGGCTCAGTGCAATGTAAGGAAACTCCGGTTCTGTTTTTTGGTCAATTGGGTCGCCCGTTAAAAACGTTAAAAGAAACCTACCTCTTGTCAAAACCGTCAATATTGACGGTTTTGACAAGGCGTTACCACATTTGACTAAGGTCAAAAAATGTCCTGATTCGGGTTTTATTACCCATTGATGTTAGTGGTTACTAATCATTTGGCCCCCTCTAAATATGGTCTTTAACGAGATTGAAATATTGAGTGATCTCGATCTCCGTTTGTTTGAGTCGTTAATTTTCTGCTGAAAATTTGGGGGCTGATTTTGTTGTGATTCTCTTCTCATAAACGGAA
Organism: Grimontia sedimenti; assembly: GCF_011045095.1. Classification (GTDB taxonomy): domain Bacteria; phylum Pseudomonadota; class Gammaproteobacteria; order Enterobacterales; family Vibrionaceae; genus Enterovibrio; species Enterovibrio sedimenti. Next base: position 137,313 of record NZ_JAALDL010000015.1, on the reverse strand, counting down.
AAAAAGTCTCACACTTTTATGTTGAGGTTAAAAATAGAACACTTTTAACGGTGTGTTTTACGGCAAAATCGCCCTATGCAAGGTGTGTTGAGTTGTGGGTTTTACGCCGAAAATTAAGTTTGGTTGTCGCTCTGCATAGCGATATACAAGCGCCGGCTGTGCCCTTATGGAGGGGCTTTCAAGCGCTCTGGCGAAGGTTTAGATAAGACAACTCTGAGGAGCGTCTAGCGCGAGAGAGAAGGGCTAAAGCAAGAATGCATTTTGCCATGAGTGGAGCAAGCGCACGCCTGGGCTTATCTTTTGAGAGATGAAGTGTGAGGGAATTTATGTCGAAAAAAAAGCCCCTGTGCGGGGCTTATTGGTATGACTGGATTATCTTGAAATCAAAGCCTGAAGCCTTTCTCTGAGCACTTCAAGCTCACTTCTTTCTTTGTTTTCTTCAGGGCAACGTTCAAGAACAAAATCGATAGTGCTGATGACAGTACGCCAACGCGGCGATTTTGGAACGGTTTCGACGTGGAGGTACTTATCCAGCGTTCGTGTCTGAAGGGTGCTTCTATCCAGATAGACTCGCCAAAGCCCACTTTCTTCCGCCAGATCAAACTTGGTTTTTCCTGTCGAATTCTGCCAGAAATTCAAGGTAGCACTCATGACTTTGACCAGAGTGTCGCGCAGGATATCGGCCTTATCCGGCTTGCTGCCAGAGAAACGGTCGGCCATGCGGGTGAATTCACCACCTAATTCCCTGAGTTGTTGCAGTTTGTCCATGTCACCGTCATAGGCATAATCTGCCAGTGCCGAGACGGCATTTTCCAACAATTGCACCCGGTGTGATGACGCCTTCTTACCCGTGTTGAGGATAAGCATCATTTGTAAGCCAGATGATTCAGGTAGCGTGATTAAGTCAGTGTCAATATCGACAATATCTCCATCGACTTTAAATCTGAACTGACCGCTGTAGTGTCCTCGGTTTGATTCTGGTTCAGGCAACGCCATGGCCAGAAAATCATCCAGCTGGTGGCGTTCAATCTGCTCTGCGCTTAAATGGAAGATTTCACTACACGCATCGTTGGCATAGGTGATCTTGCCACTTTCCTGCACACAGATAATTCCTTCAGATGCGCTATCCAGCATGCCGAGCAATCTGTTTTGTACTTCGCGCAGGCCCGCTTCTACTTGTTCCCTAAAGTGGATTTCTTTTTGCAGCGTGCGGTTATGTTCGCGTTCCTGTTCAGTCAGTGAAGCATTGATGTAAGCGCGGATCCTGGCGCTTAGTTCATCCTTGTTGAAAGGTTTTGTCAGGTAGTCATTGGCACCAGCATCAAAGCCTTTCACCTTATCCTGAACCTGCCCCAAGGCCGAAAGCATGATGATAGGCAGGTCTGCCCGGCTGTAACGCTCCCGAAGATGGCTACAGACTTCATAGCCACTTAATTCTGGCATCATGACGTCAAGCAGCATCAGCGATGGTTTTTCCATCGTAACGGACTCAATTGCCTGACGGCCATTTTCCACTGCTTTGACACGGTAGCCTTCAAGACGCAGGAAGTTATTTAGAACCTGTAAGTTTACTGGCTCATCATCAACTACCAGAATCAAAGGACCGTCTGGGTTTTCCGGTAATTGGGTGTAATCAGCCTGATCAAGCTCTACCCGCGGCACAGCGAAATGCGCGTTGTTGGCGAGACGGGTTTTTGCTTTATCTTCCTCGGTTGCGAGTGGCAGGGTAAAGCTGAACGTTGTTCCCACCATCGGCTGGCTGGATACGTAGAGTTGGCCGCCCATGATGTCGATGAGCTGACGACTGATGGAAAGACCAAGTCCGGCGCCCTGACGATACTGTGCGGCATTGCCGCTCGCTTGTGTGAGAGGTTCGAAAATATACTCAAGCTGGTCCGACGGGATACCTTGTCCGGTGTCTACAACCTGAATGCGCAGCTGTCCTTCAAGCACTGTGGCAGAGATGATGATCTTGCCTTCATCGGTGTATTTGATCGCATTACCAATCAGGTTATACAGCACCTGCTCCAGACGCTGTTCATCGGCACGAACAAGCGGAAGGTCAATAGGTACTTGGTTGATGATACGCACCGGTTTCCCGCCCAAAAGGTGACTTGAAAGCTCAATCACCAATCTCACCGCATTGGCGGTATCGACGGCTTGCGGAGAGATTTCAAGTTCGCCGTAACGCATCTTGTGGTAATCAAGCAAATCATCCACCAGATTTGAGAGACGCTCGCCACTGTTGATGATCATTTGAAGCTGATGCTTTTGGCGTTCTGGCAGCGGGCCTTCAGCGCCGGCAAGTATGGATTCGGCAATCCCCACCATGCCGTGGAGTGGTGTACGCAGCTCATGAGAGGTTGTCGCCAGAAAGTCATCTTTCATGCGGTCGGCTTGTTGAAGCTCTTCGTTCTTTTGCTTGATGACCTGAATATTTTGTTCCAGCTCTTTGTTTTGCTCGCGGATGAGCGCCAGTTTATCGCGCACTGAACGCTGCATACGGGCAAAACTGACAGCCAGCCTACCAATCTCATCTTCACGGTCTGTGCTGTTAATTTTCTGGTCTAGATCACCCGCTGAAACTTGCTCTGCGGCCCAGGTCAGTTTGAGCAAGGGGGCCGTGATAGAGTTAGACAGCATGTGTGAAGCAATCACCACCAACAAAATGGCAATGACCATGACCGCTATGAAGATTTTCTCCAACTGGTAGATGCGGGCAAATGCTTCTTCTTCAGGTAACTCGAGGACGATCGCCCAAGAAGTACCCGGAATATCAACTGGCGCATAGGCACCCAATACGCGGTGATTCTCTGGACTCAGGAAACTACCAACATCACGAAGACCTGCGAGAGCGGCTTCAATAGCGGTACTGTTAATTGGTGCCAGTTTTTCTGTCGTTACCAAATTACGAGGGATGAGATCATTGCCCACCAGCAGGGTGCTGATGTAACCCTTTTCCTGTGGCGTCTTGTTAAGCATTTTGTCCAACGCCGTATTAGGCAGTTTGAACAAAACATAACTGTGTAAATAGCCCTGCTGCATGATAGGTGCAGCAAACCACGCCACCATTTCACCATTGGCTTGCTGGGTGTAGTCGGTGAAAGCGATTGGTGTATTGTCACTATCTGTCAGAGGGCTATCGACCGTCTCCCTGATGTCAGAGAACGTTTTACCTACTGCGGTTTCACGCCATTTTTCAGAAAGCAGGTTTGAGCCAAAAGCGTCATCTTTTAACGCGGAATAAACCACGTTTCCGTGAATGTCGACCAGTAAAATATCTGAAAAATCAGAACGCTTCAGGTGTTCTTTATAGGCCCAGTCATAGCGCTTATGCAGCAGGCGATATCGCTCGCTGCCTATGAAGTTGCTGTCGTTAGCGCCGGGTGGCAGCGTGGCATTTGAATCGGCGCCATAGCGCTCCCGGGCAACGTTGCGGGCCATTTCTTCCGTATCGCCAAGCTGTTGGAATGCGGCGATTAAACCGTAGAAGCGCCCGCCACTGGCGGTCGCAAGTTCTGAGCGGCTAAAAGATTTTACTTCCGAGTGACGCGCATCAAAGTAGCTGATGATTTGCTCTTTTTTGTTGTCACGTAGGAAAGATAGGTGTGTGGTGCTTTGTTGTTCAAGATCGCTGCTGTGCGATTCAAGGAAGAAAATAGCCAGCAGGGTGAGAGGCGTAATACTCAGCACCAGAAAAGCCAACATCAGTGTGTGCTGAAGTCGCTTGAATTTCTGTTTTTTTTGCATGTCTCTGCCTGAGAAATCGGAAATCAAAAAACGCCTTGCTTAGCCGAATTTTGTCGAATTTGACGGTAGCTAAAAGAGGCGGATATGAAATTAATCCATCTCCAGCCCTTATACTGACTTAATTTTTCTTGGCAAGTAAGTTATCAATGAACTCCGTGGCAGTGCGCAAAATTAACGTTTTTGACGGGAATTAAAACCCGTAACAAAAAAGGAGCCAGCTGGCTCCCTTGGTGTTACTGGCGTTTTGCGGCGTGATATATCGCGAACTTGTTACTCTTGGCCAGTGTTTCACAATGACCGAATGCCTTTTCAATAAATGGCATATAGCGAAGGAAGCTGTTGGCTACAATCGTCAATTCACCAGCGCGGTTTAGGTATTCTGGCGCACGTTCGAGTAGGGTTTCAGTTGCGGCGTAATGCGTTTTAAGACCCGCATGAAACGGAGGATTACTCACGATATGGTCGAAGTGCCCGTCAATATTGCTATAAACATCAGAAGCGAAAACTTCTCCGTCAAGATTGTTAAAACGCAAGGTTTCGCGTGCTGAAGCAATGGCTAGCGCGCTGATGTCGACCATGGTGATTTCTGCGTTGGGGTAACGTTGCTTAATCACCGTACCTATCACACCGGCTCCACAGCCAAAATCCAGCACTTTGCCTTTCAGTGTCGGCAAGTTATCCAGAAGCAGTTGAGTACCTGCATCAAGTTCTCCGTGACTGAATACACCAGGCAGAGAGCGGATGGTCAGTGATTGCTCACCCACATTGAGTGGATAGCTTTTGTACCAGTCTTCCAATACGAAAGGTGCTGGCTGGTTATCACATTGTCCCCAATAGAAGCTGCAGCGGCGGGCCGAGTCAAATTTGGTGACACGACCATAGGGCGCAAACATTTTCTCAATGCTTTTTACACCACTTCGGTTCTCGCCTACAACGGCTATCTCTGTACCCGTGCCAAGCTCCGCCATGAGCATTGAAAGCAGAAAGTCAGCTTCGGCTTTTGCCTTCGGCCAGTAGAGCAGAACCATATCGACCTGAGGTGTGGCTTGATAGCTTTCACCAAATTGCACATCAATGTTTTGATAACGACGCATTTGATTGGCGTAAGCAAGGTTGGTTGTGAAGATGCTGACGCTTGCAGCAGTGCCTTCGAGCTCTGTTGCAAAGGTATCTTCCAACTCACCAGCAAGCAGAACGTGTTTGCCTTCGAAATACTCGAGCTGGCGAGCTGCAATTTGGCTAGGGGCTGTGTAGGACATGGATACCTCGGGGCTATCAAACAAAGAGGCGCGGATTTTCCCACAAAGTCACCTGTGAGGGAATATGCCGCGCCTTAGGTTCCTTAAGCTCAACAGATCCTAGTATCAGCAGTTATCTTGCTTCTCAAGGAAGCTGTGGAATTCTGTTTCGTACATTCGGAACAGTACCAGTGTGAGCGAGAAAATGATGGGGCCATAAATCAATCCCATCAGGCCATACACATGCAGACCACCAATCAGTGAGAAGAAAATCAGCAGGGTATTCATCCCAGAGTTTCCTTGCATCAGCAGAGGACGCAGGATGTTATCGACCGAGCCCACCACGATAACGCCCCAACCTGCGAGGAAGGCTGCCCATTCCCATTGTCCAATCAACAGTAGGTAAGCGGCGGCTGGTAGCCAGATAAGTGCGGTTCCAACAACCGGAATAAACGAGGCAAAGGCCATCATTGTGCCCCAGAAGAGACCCGCAAACCCGGCAAGCCACATCGCGAAACCACCCACGATGCCTTGAGCGAGTGCAGTGAGGAAAGAACCCAGCACGGCTGACTTGGCCACTTTCTCTGCTTCATCCAACAAAGTATCTTCCTGACTGCGGGAAAGGGGGCTGACGTGACGCAGCATGTTGATGATCTTGTCGTGATCGCGGAGCAGGAAAAACAGCACGAACAGCATCAACAGGAAATTCACGAATACGCCTGTTACATCACCCAAGATTTTTGAACTCATGCCCAGCATTTGAGAGCTCATTGCTGACAGTGTCGAAGCGGCTTTGGCAACTAATTCCTGAGGGTTGATGGAGTCGGTAGGCAACCATTTATCCACTAAAGCCAGGCCTGATTTGACCAAAGGCGCTGCCAGAATTTCTTTTGCGCCTCCTTGCGTAAGCCACTCGTAGGCACCGGTAAAGAAGGTAACGCCCTGACTCAATATGGCGGCGGCGACAAAAATCAGGGGTATGATAATCATCACGGTCAACAACGTGCAGGAAAGCGCGGCAGCAACGTTAGGGTGAGATGGTAGCTTGTTTTCTATCTTCTCGTGCAGAGGAAAGAAAAGCAGGGAGACAATAAATGCCAGCACAATAGACCCCATGTAAGGGGCGATGAGCATGTAACAGGCATACGCCGCGAGAAGCAGTGCACCTATCAATGTCCAGTGTCTTGGTTCGGCCTTGAATGACGCCACAGCATGGCTCCTTAGTTTCTCTCCACCAATTGTGGAGAAGAGTGTAGTAAGGAAGCTATGATACGTTGTGATAATTCAACGAGAAAGGACAAAAATGATGGCGTGTTGCGAAGGCAACTGCGAGTCCAAAAAACGACGCAAACTGAGTTTGCCGTTACTTTGTGTTGTCGCCCTTGTGGTACTTGTCGTGATCTACTGGCAATAAAAAACGGAGCCTAAGCTCCGTTTTTTGATCATAAAGACATTTATTCTGCTGCCAGCTTTGCAAACGCGCGGTCAGCGGCTGCCAGTGTAGCTTCCAGTTCTTTCTCACCGTGGGCGAGAGAGGTGAAGCTTGCTTCAAAAGCAGACGGTGCTAAATACACGCCTTCTTCTAGCATTAGATGGAAGAAGCGTTTGAATTTCTCAATGTCACATTGTTGAACGTCAGCAAAACAGCTGATGGTATCTTTGTCGGTAAAGAAGAAGCCGAACATACCGCCAACTTGGTTTACCGCCAGAGCAACGCCGTGTTTATCAGCCGTGGTTTTGAAACCTTCAGCCAAACGCTTGGTCAGCTCTGCAAGATGTGCTTCATTGCCCTCTTTTGACAACTCGGTCAGCGCCGCTTCACCGGCTGCCATGGCGACAGGGTTACCAGAAAGCGTACCCGCCTGATAAACCGGGCCAGTTGGTGCAATGTATTCCATCACGTCACGACGGCCACCGAATGCACCGACAGGCATACCGCCACCGATAACTTTACCTAAGGTCGTCAGATCCGGCTTGATGTTGTAATGCGCCTGCGCGCCGCCCAGAGCAACACGGAAACCTGTCATTACTTCATCGAAAATCAGCAGTGCGCCAAATTCGTCACACAGTGCGCGAAGCCCTTCCAGGAAACCTTCCTGTGGTGGAATACAGTTCATGTTGCCGGCAACAGGTTCAACGATAATGCACGAAATCTCTTCTGGATATTGCTCGAACGCGGCACGCACTGAGTCCAGATCGTTGAAGGTACAAGTGAGGGTGTGTTTGGCGAAGTCTGCAGGCACACCCGGAGAGGTTGGCTCACCCAGCGTCAGTGCACCAGAACCGGCCTTCACCAGCAAGCAGTCTGCATGGCCGTGGTAGCAGCCTTCAAACTTAATGAATTTGTCGCGACGGGTAAAACCACGTGCCAGACGGATAGCACTCATAGTCGCTTCGGTACCGGAGCTCACCATGCGAACCATTTCCATGGATGGAACCAGCTTGCTAACCAGCTCAGCCAGCGTGATTTCTCGGGCAGTTGGTGCACCAAAGCTCAGGCCATTTTGTGCTGCGGTGATTACTGCATCACGAATGCTTGGGTGGTTGTGACCCAGGATCATTGGCCCCCAAGAACCAACGTAGTCGATGTAGGCTTTTCCATCTGCGTCATAAATGTACGCGCCATCAGCACGTTCGATAAAAATAGGGTCGCCGCCTACACCTGCGAAAGCGCGAACGGGAGAGTTCACACCGCCAGGGATGGTTTTACGGGCTTGCTGAAATAGCTCGGCTGATTTTGTCATGGTTCTTTCCTGGGCCTTTTGCTCGAAAATTCACTGTCGGTGCGTATTGTACGGGATACGTTTAAAGGGTGCGAGATGGATGATGAGGTAAGCATCACATCCGGCTTAAACTTGGTGTATATTGCTGAGTAAGTTTCCGTGCGAAGAGCAATACTTGAACGAATTAGTCAGGTATTAGATAATGCGGTCAGAATATAAAGAGTTAATGTGAGGTAACAATGAGTGATGCCGCTTTGCCACTGCAGTTTTCTGAAACCGCAGCGAATAAGGTAAAAACGCTGATTCAGGAAGAGGAAAATCCGAACCTGAAGCTACGTGTGTATATCACTGGTGGTGGCTGTAGTGGGTTCCAGTACGGCTTCACGTTTGATGAAAGCGTCAACGATGGCGATATGACCATCGAAAAAAGTGGTGTCACCTTGGTTGTTGACCCAATGAGCCTGCAATATTTGATCGGCGGTGTCGTCGATTACACAGAAGGGTTAGAAGGCTCACGTTTCTTCGTTAATAACCCTAATGCAACGACTACCTGTGGTTGTGGTGCCTCTTTCAGTGTATAAACTATAAGACACTCTTTTTAAGGCGCGGCAGTTCTTAGCGGAGCTGCCGCGTTTTTTCAATGGACCAGCAGGATCAGCGTCCATTTTCTTTCACTGCAGTAACTACGTCAGGATGGAACGATTATGACGAATGCAGGCGCGAAAACGTCTTTCCTCTCCCAGCGTCCCTGGGTCATTTCTCTTGTATTACTTTGTGGTTTGGTCTTTTGGGTTGGCAGCGGTCATAGCAATGAGCAGTCTGACTCTGACAAAAAAGAACCAGCGGCAGCACCATTAACGAAAGTCGGCGTTGAAACATTCCGCGCAGAGCCGGTTACCCGCTCTATTTCGCTATATGGACGCACGGCACCTGATCGCTCAGCCACCATTTCGGCGGAAGCTGCAGGACGGGTCACCAAAGTGTCTGTCCGCAAAGGAGCTTCGGTTAAGCAGGGGGATTTACTGCTTTATATCGACAAAGCCGACCGTCAGGCGCAACTCGAACGCGCTGAGGCACTGCTTTTGGTGCGTAAAAAAGAATATAACGCAGCCCAATCATTGAAGAAAAAAGGGCTTCAAGGCGAGGTGGCGTTCTCGCTGGCGCAGGCCAATTTGGTGGAAGCCCGTGCGACAGTGAAGAACCTCAAACTGGCACTGTCTCACACCGAGGTAAAAGCACCGTTTGATGGCATTGTTGATGACCTAAATGTAGAAGTTGGTGACTATCTTGGCATCGGCGATCCTATGGCGACTCTGATTGATCTCGATCCTCTCATCGTGACTGCTGATGTAAGCGAAAAACACATCAGCGATATTGATGCGGATTTGCCAGCCAATATTTTGCTGGTTAATGGCGCGATGAAAGAAGGGCGTCTGCGCTACCAATCCAGTATCTCCTCTCCGGCAACCAATACCTTCACCATTGAACTGGAAATCCCAAATCCAGAGCAAAAGTTACCGGCAGGTATCAGTGCGGAAGTGGATCTGGCGCTTGAGCAGCAAAGCGCTGTGAAGCTGAGCCCATCAATGCTGGCATTGGATGAAAAAGGTAACTTGGGAGTGAAAACCTTAAAAGGTGACAAGGTTGCCTTTGTCTCTGCCAAAGTCGTCAAAGCTGAGCAAAATGGCGTTTGGCTGGCAGGCCTTGGTGATACGGTGGACGTTATTACCAAAGGACAGGGCTTTGTGCGTGACGGTGATGCCGTCGAGGCGGTGCGTCAAGCATCGGCACAATAAGGGGGGCATCACATGAGAACATTGATTGATGCGTCACTGGCTCGCACCCGTACCATGGTCACCTTGTTGTTGGTGCTTTTGGTGGCGGGCTTTTACACCTATCAAACCATTCCGAAAGAGTCTGATCCTGACATCACCATTCCGGTGATTTATGTCTCTGTGAGCCACGAAGGTATTTCCCCAGAAGATGCGGAGCGTCTTTTGGTGCGTCCGGTTGAGCAAGAACTTCGTTCGATTGAAGGCATCAAAGAAATGACGGCAACGGCGACGGAAGGCCACGCGTCGGTCACGCTTGAGTTCAACGTTGGTGTTGATCTCAATGAAGCTATGGCGGACGTGCGTGAAGCTGTAGATCTGGTCAAACCGCGTTTGCCAGACGACAGCGACGAACCAACCGTCAACGAAGTCACTTTCGCTAACATGCAGCCCGTATTGTCGATTGCTTTGTATGGCGACGTTTCTGAGCGTGCGATTGTCAAAATTGCCCGACAACTTCAGGAAGAACTGGAAGGCTTTAAGCAAATCCTCGAAGTGGATATTGCCGGCGATCGTGACGACGTGGTGGAAATTATCGTCGAACCGCTGTTGTTGGAAAGTTATGGACTGGATCAGCAAGACATCTTTAATCTGGTTTCCCGTAACAACCGCGTTGTCGCGGCAGGGTATGTGGATACCGGCTATGGCCGCTTTTCCGTCAAAGTGCCTTCCGTATTCGAAACTGCCAATGACATACTGACCTTGCCAATAAAGATTGAAGGCAATCAGGTGGTCACGGTGGGCGATGTTGCAACCGTTCGCCGCGCGTTTAAAGATCCGGAAAGCTTTGCCCGTCTGGATGGTAAGCCTGCAGTCGTGCTGGATGTCAAAAAGCGCGCCGGCGAGAACATCATCGAGACCGTTGAGCTGGCAAAAGCCGTCATGAATGAAGCCCAGAAGTCTCCGCTTTGGCCTGGTGCACTTCAGGTGAAATACACTTGGGATGGCTCTGAAGATGTGCGCTCGATGTTGACTGATCTCCAGAACAACATCCTTTCCGCTATCTTGCTGGTGGTGATTGTTATTATCGCGATTCTGGGGGCGCGCACTGCGCTGCTGGTGGGCGTTTCGATTCCTGGCTCCTTCTTGACGGGTCTGGTGGTGCTGTCATTGGCCGGACTGACGGTCAATATCGTCGTGCTGTTCTCTCTCATCATGGCTGTCGGCCTGCTGGTAGATGGCGCGATCGTAGTGACCGAATACGCCGATCGTCGTATGCGCGAAGGTGTGGATCGTAAAATGGCTTACCGCGAAGCGGCACACCGCATGGCGTGGCCGATCATTGCATCGACAGCCACTACACTTGCCGCTTTTGCGCCGCTTCTGTTCTGGCCTGGGATCACCGGTGAGTTCATGGGCTATATGCCTCTGACGCTGATTGCAACACTTGCTGCTTCTCTCGCAATGGCACTGCTGTTTGTACCTGTTCTGGGTAGCATGGTGGGTAAGCCTCTGCCTTTGACAGCCGAGCAACAGGCTCGTACTCATGCACTCGAGCAGGGTGATTTCTCCGAAGCCCGTGGTATTACACGCGCCTATATCAACACGCTTTCTGTTGCAATCAAACACCCTATTAAGATTCTGATTGCGGCTGTGATTGTGGCTGCTGGTGTTATCTTTTCGTACGGCAAGTCAGGTCTCGGCTCAGAATTCTTCCCTGATGTGGATCCTGCGTTCTTTAACATCAAAGTGCGTTCCCATGGTGATTTGTCGATCTTCGAAAAAGACGCCTTGATGGCCGAAGTTGAAGAGCGTGTCATGGGCATGGACGAGATTGAATCCGTTTACACCAAAACCGGTGGTCAGGATGAGATTGGCGTGATCCAAATGAAGCCTGTCGATTGGCAAGAGCGTCGTAAGGTAAAAGAGATCATCGAAGAGCTGCGCGAGAAAACGGCGGATTTGTCAGGCTTGGAACTGGAGTTCAAAAAGCCCGATGCAGGGCCGCCGAGCGATCATGACCTGTCGATTGAAATCAGCGCTGCAGACCATAGGCTGATCGCCCCCGCTGCGAAACAAATCCGCGATCTGCTCGAGCAGGATCCTGCGTTTACCAACTACAGCGATACTCTGACTAAGCCGGGTATTGATTGGTCAATTGATATCAACCGCGAAGATGCTGCCCGCTACGGGGCTGATGCTTTGCTGGTGGGTAACACAGTACAGTTCGTGACCAACGGTCTTAAAATTGGTGATTACCTGCCAGATGACGCTACTGAGGAAGTTGATATTCTGGTGCGTTATCCGGAAGAAAAGCGCGATATCGGCCGTTTTGATGAGCTTCGCGTTAAAACTGCTTATGGATTGGTACCTATCACCAATTTTGCCCAAATTAAGCCAGAGCCAAAGCAAGGCAACATTGACCGTGTTGACGGCAGACGTGTTGTGAAAGTGATGGCCGATATGACGGAAGGTTATAACCTCAGTCTGTCGCTGCCGGGACTGAATGAGCAGATTGAAGCGCTGGGATTGTCGCCAGAAGTGCGAGTGATCTTGCGTGGTCAGAACGAGGAGCAGGATGAAAGCTCTGCCTTCCTGATGACAGCCTTTATGGCGGCATTGGCGGCAATGGCTTTGATCCTTATTACGCAATTCAACAGCTTCTATCAGGCGTTCCTGATTTTGAGTGCAGTCTTGTTCTCGACAGTCGGTGTGTTCCTTGGCCTTCTTGTATTCCAGCGTCCGTTTGGGGTCATCATGTCTGGCGTTGGTGTGATTACGCTTGCGGGGATTGTGGTGAACAACAACATTGTATTGATTGATACCTACAATGTAATGCGTCGCCGTGGCCTTGAAAAAGTTGACGCCATCTTACGCACCGGTGCTCAGCGTTTACGCCCAGTACTGTTAACGACCGTAACGACGATTCTGGGTCTAATGCCAATGGTGCTGGAAATGAACGTTGACTTGGTGAACCGCGGTATTGAGTTCGGCGCACCGAGTACTCAGTGGTGGTCTCAACTTGCCACAGCCGTAGCCGGTGGTTTGGCGTTCTCTACAGTACTGACGTTGGTCTTGACGCCCTGTCTTCTGATGCTGGCCCGTGAGCCAAAAAGGGTGAAGAAAGAAACCAATATGATTTGGCAAACCGAAGAGAAGGATTCGACGCTCCCAAAGCCACAACGGGAAGCTGAGCCTCAGCTTTGAGGCGGAATTCTGACGTTCAAAAAAGCAGCGCATAAGCGCTGCTTTTTATTTTCTATCAAACCACTACTTTCAAAAAACTATCATCAAACAGCTAAGAAGAAACGCGTTCTAGGGTGCCGATGGATGCTAACAATTGCTCGAACTTATTGAGTTGTGCCATGCGGTCTTTAGCCAGTTCAATAAAAGCGGTCTTTTCCTTACCTGCCAGTGATTTCGATTGCGGCAATTTGACGGTTCTTGGGTTCTTATGAACACCGTTTACCAGAAATTCGTAGTGAAGGTGAGGGCCTGTCACGCGGCCAGTGCCACCGAGTGTACCAATGGTTTGTCCTTGTTTGACGCGCTGACCCGTTTTCACTTTGCGCTTGGTCAGGTGAAGGTACTTGGTGATGTAGGTTGAGCTATGACGGATGAAAACGTAGTGGCCATTGAATTTGTTGTAGGCCGACTTCATCACGACACCATCGCCTGCCGCCCAAATCGGTGTACCAACAGGTGCGACATAATCTGTGCCGCGGTGTGCTTTAACGCGACCCGTCACAGGGTGCAGGCGGCGTGGGTTGAAGTTTGAACTGACGTACCGGAAGTTAACAGGTGAGCGCAGGAAGGCTTTTCTCATTGCGCGGCCTTTCTCATCATAATACTTACCGGTTTCAGAGCGGATAGCAGTGAAGGTTTCGCCCTGGTTGGTAAATGTCGCGGCAAGAATATTACCTCGGCCAATCATTTCACCTTCAACCAACTGCTCTTCAAACAGCACCGAAAATTTGTCGCCCTGACGAATGTCGAGAGCGAAGTCGATGTCCCAACCGAAAATGCCTGCCAGCTCCATGATTTGATTGGCGTTGAGTCCTGCACTGACCCCAGCATTCCAGAAGCTGGAGGTGATAGTGGCTGAGGCAAAATTCACCTGAGTATCGACCTGTTTGGATTCTGTTTTCGAAAAGAACTCATCACCAATGCGGGTCACTACCAGCTTTTCATTGGCGTTTTTCGGCTGCACGAGCTGGGTAAAAAGGCCGTTTTCGTCAAACCCAAGGTGAATTTCATCCCCCACTTTCAACGAGGCTAACGATTTGGTGCCTTTATCACTGTTAATCAGCCGGTAAAGGGTGGTGGGGCTTATCCCTACTCGGTTAAAAATCACAGCCAAGCTATCACCGGCTTTCACCTTGAACTTATGCCACTCCAAGGGGGCGTAAGCCTGCACGGGCTGTTGCTCATTTTCAGGTGGAAGTAAGGAAACGGTATCGAGAGGAATTGGGTATTGTTTTCCCACCTCGAACTTGGCATCCGGATGTGAAGCTGGAGTTTCGGTGGGGAGCAAAATCAGCACCACAACAAGGGCACTGAGAGCCATGATCAAGACTTGGTGAAGTCTAGGTAGCGCAGCAATATGTTTAACAGGCATTAAAAAACAGTCGTTAAGGAAAGTGAATTAAACAGGGAGCTGCTTGTTTGTGCCAACTTTCTCGAAAAAACCGATCGGCTTAAGCATTCCTTTTCTCTACTAACAAGTCTAACTGGTTTCAAAAACCATCGCTATTCAAGTAGTATGTCGGCTTACGAAAAAATGCCGATTCTGTGGGAGCGATAAAATATGGCGAGCATTGAAGCCGCGCTAGCTGAAATTAAGCGTGGTGTTGAGGAGTTGATTCCTGAAGAGGGACTCATTGCAAAACTGAAAGAGAACCGTCCTCTTCGTATCAAGTTGGGCGCGGATCCAACTGCACCGGATATTCACCTTGGTCACACTGTGATCATGAATAAATTGCGTGCCTTCCAGGAGCTGGGCCATGAAGTTATCTTCCTGATCGGTGATTATACCGCGATGGTAGGTGACCCAAGCGGTAAGAACGCAACGCGTCCACCGCTGACGCGTGAGCAAGTTCTGAGCAATGCTGAGACTTACAAGAGCAGATCTTCAAAATTCTGGATCCAGAGAAAACCCGCATTGAGTTCAACTCAAGCTGGCTGAGTGAGCTGGGTACGGATGGCATGATCCGTCTGGCAGCAAGCTCTACCGTTGCACGTATGCTTGAGCGTGACGATTTCAAAAAGCGTTACAGCAACAACCAGCCAATCGCGATCCACGAGTTCATTTATCCGCTCCTGCAAGGTTATGACTCAGTGGCGCTGGAAGCTGATGTTGAACTGGGTGGTACTGACCAGAAGTTCAACCTGCTGATGGGTCGTGAGCTGCAAAAGCAAAACGGCCAATCACAGCAAGTCGTGATCACCATGCCTTTGTTGGTGGGTCTGGATGGCGTGAAGAAAATGTCGAAGTCGGCAAACAACTACATCGGCATCAGCGATGTACCGACTGAAATGTTCGGTAAAATCATGTCTATCTCTGACGATCTGATGTGGAACTACTACGAACTGTTGTCGTTCCGTCCATTGGAAGAGATTGCGGGCCTTAAAGAAGAAATTGCTAATGGCCGCAACCCACGTGACGTGAAGATCCTGCTGGCGAAAGAAATTATTGCTCGTTTCCATTCTGAAGCGGATGCAGAAGCGGCAGAAGCAGAGTTCATCAACCGTTTTCAGAAGGGTGCAATGCCTGACGAAATGCCAGAGTTTTCTTTCGAGCAAGGTGTCGCTATCGCTAATCTGCTGAAAGATGCAGCACTGGTAGGTTCAACCTCGGACGCAATGCGTATGATCCGCCAGGGTGCGGTGAAAATCGATGGCGAGAAGTTGGACGATACCAAGCTGGTACCAGCAGCCGGTACTGCCGTTTACCAGGTCGGTAAACGCAAATTTGCCCGTATCACGCTAGCATAATCACGAAAAAGGCGCCGAACGGCGCCTTTTTTCTAAATTTAGTTAGCTACTATCGAATCAGCTCCGCCACCCGCTCACCTAATCGCACCGCTGTTTTTGCATCCACCGGATGAAGACCACTCTCTGTATCAGCCAGTGCAACTGCGCCAATCGACGCATTCAGACGGTTAAAGTCTTTGCTGAGTGCGCCTTCTGGCGCATCAATGCCCACCCAAAGCATACTGTGCTGAGTAGCCAGTACATTGAAATATTCCACCGTGCTTTGTACTTCGCCACAAGGGCTGCCGCCAATGGTAAACCCAGCAGCGAGCTTATTCTTCCATCGCTGCTTGGACCAACTTTCACTGCTCGCATCAGCAAAAGCTTTGAATTGTGCTGTCGGACCGCCCATGTATGTTGGTGAGCCGAAGATGATGGCATCCATTTCACTGAGCTCTTCGAATAACGCGTCGTTTTTGAAGCGTCCTTCAACGATGTCCGAACCTAATATGCGGTAAGCAAACACCTGTGCCCCTTGCGTTTCTGCGCCGCATGCCACGGCTTTAGCCAGTGCATCCGTACTACCGGTTTGTGAGAAATAAACAATGGCGATTTTTTTCATAAAGATACCCACAGGGTCTGTTGACCTTTGGTGGTTAAATTTTGTTCTGTCCATAAGCGTTTTAGGCGCGGCGAGGTGTGTGCCGCCTAGTCACTCTAAGCAAATACACCTCAACAAAGCATAAAACGCTTATGGCAGAACCCTCTGGGCAGCGTTTGTGGGGACTTTCTCCTGCGTTATCGGATTCTCATGTAGACAAGCTACACATCGAAGCCTCCGCCTTGCATAAAGCCCCCACAAACAGCTGCAAAAATCATCACCAAAGGTCAACAGACCCTAGCCTGACGTTGATTGCGAATAGCGCTTCGTCCAGTTGTAATTCGTTATAGATCCGGGCGCAGCTGTAGATAAGTTTGATGGTGTGATCGTCTTGTGTTGCCAGCGCCTGGTTAAACCAAATCTCCCAATCTGGTTGGATATTTCTGCATTCGAGAGTGGCAGGCTCACGGTATTCCGCAGTGCATGCTGCACCGACATAGGCCTGCCAGAAACAGTCGAGAGCGAAATCAAAATTGTCGATAAACGGCGCGAGTGATAGCAGAGCCTGAAAGCCGGTTACGCCATGTAGCAAGGTGAAATCATTGCTCGCGGCATATTGCGAGAGCACCACAATGGCAACGGACTCTTTGGTCAATGAAGCTGGCTGTGTGGAAACAGCATGGTACTTAGCAAGTTCCCGTAATTCTTCGACATGATCGATGATGATCCCTTCTCGATAGGTGTGATCCCGCATTACCCCAAGTGCTTCATTGAGATGGGAAACGGTGTCTTTATCCGTGGCATATTGCAGCTTCCCTAGCGGCGTAAATCCGGACGACCAGTAGGCGAGCGCGTGACTGATTTCAGTGAAATCTTCACCTTCCACCGCATAGGCGAGGCGAATTAAGGCATGGAAAGAACCTGCAGCTATACCGGGTAGTAAGGTTGGCAAAGCCTCCTTTAATGTTGCTTCAATGCCTTTAGTTTCCAGATCCTTGCTGTAATAGAGCACGAAATCCGCATTGTGTGTTTTCTCCCCAAGCTTTAATGCTTGAGGGGTAACAGGATTTTTTTCCGCTTCTAGATGAGGTGTTGCCTGTTGGAACTCGTCATGTAAGTCCTTTGATGAGGCACCTAGCCGGGACATGGCAATCAGCGCCATGGGCAAGTGGTTGGAAAGCCTTGGCCCAAAGACTGGAGAATATCGATGTCCCTGCCTGATGAGTGATATTGCTTCTGACGTTATTGGTTTAAACATGACTGCTTCTCTCTATTTTTATTCGCTCTTAAAGCAGGTAATCGTTCCGGCTTTCGATGGAATCGGTCAGGTATTCGATGAATTCCCACTCCATACCATCGCTATCGAAAAAATACGCACGCTTGCGGGCTGGATGGCTCTTGTCAAAAGAGGCCTCTTGATAGCCCGCTTCACGCAGACGTTCCGCCGTACCTTCCGCATCTTCCACCACAAAGCCAATGTGATTAACGCCAAGTTGACGGTAAGGGACTCGTTCGACAGCCTTGTCGATGACCACTTCCTGAAGGGCGATGTAAGAGGTGTCAGTACCCAGATGACACCAGCCGTAATCATCATTCTGGCCTGAGCCACGGATTGAGAACTCCGGCATGGCGGTCTGCAAAAACTGGATAGCGTTATCGAGATTGGTCACAGTGATATTGGCGTGTTCGACATAGCTGCTCATGGGATGCTCCTTGTTATTAAGTAAAGCTATATGTTTACATAATAGATCGGATTACCATTAAATAAAGTAAAAAGTTTATTTAATGGCTTTGGATGGATGAGATGATCGCCAGATCGGGATCTGTTGCGCGGAAACGATGAAACAGAATGAGAGAAGGGTGTTACTGGATTAGAAACAAAAAACGCGCCCAAAAGGCGTGTTCTAAATGCTTGAAACAGCAGTTACTTTCCTGAACCGAATACAGGTAAAGAAAGGTGCCAGCGTATCGCGGCGAGCCTGATCAACAAGGTAGTGATCATGCCGGCAATGGAAGCTATTTCGACATCCACGTTGGCTGCCAAAGCCACTGTATGGATAATTCCACCGGCAATACAGGCAGTTGCGTAGACTTCGGTTCTGAAAAGCATCGGGATTTCCCGAGCGAGTACGTCGCGGATGATACCGCCACCACAGCCGGTAATCACACCCATGATCACTGCCACCATGGGTGAAGCACCATAGCTCAGCGCTTTGTCGACGCCGATAGCAACAAAAACGGCCAGGCCGATGGCATCTGCCACGGGCAAAAAGTACCACGGCAGGCGACGCGGTTGACGGATCAGCAACATAGAAAGAATACAGGTGACAAGGATCATCCAAAGGTATTCCGGCTGGTTCACCCAAAAGACCGGTGTTGCGCCTAATGCCATATCGCGAATGGTACCACCACCGATTGCGGTGACCATGGCAAGAACGATCATCCCAAAGGGATCCATTCTTAACTTACTGGCAAGTAAAACGCCTGATATGGCGAAGACTGCCGTACCAAACATGTCCAAAATATACAGAAGCATAAAGCGCTATTTCATCCCTTAACCAAACATCCAATTCGACTTCTATCGCTGGTGTTTCTCTGCGTCTTATTTTTATTGTGACACGGAGATCCAGTAACACGAATTGGTTATACCTAAACAGCCTGGAGTTGTTTGGGTATAAACGCGCGCGATTTTACGTGAAACTTGGTGGCGGGCAATCCAACAGACAGAGCTTCTGCAAGCCACTATTTGAATTAGTGATCGAGATCGCCTCTTACCTTATCCATCGCGAGGCATATCTGTCTTACCGCTTTTAGTGCTCTTGGTGTTGGACGATTCAGCCAGTCTCCGGTTATTGCAAAGATAGCGCTGTTTTTTACTGCGGGGATAAAGTCCTGCCATTTTTGCCAACCAGTCATAGGTTTCTCACGATCCGCAGGGTAGAAAATTGCTAGTGGTTTTCTCACTACAATCTGCTCCATGCTGACCTGAGGATAAGGCGCGGCGCTTTCTGCGAAGATGTTTTCGCCGCCACAGAGAGAAAACAGAGGCTGTGGCCAATGATCGCCGTTGTTCGTGAGCAGTGGAGACTCACTGAGTTGGTAAAAATAGGATACCTTGGACTTTCCTGCTTGCGCTGCTTCAATGCTTGCCAGCTCCTCACGAACGGCATCAGCGCGAGCTTTGGCTAACGCCGGGTTTTCTGACCATTCGCCCAGCTTTTCAATGTTATCGGCAGCGTCGTAAAGCGAATGCGGATTCGAGTAGAACACTTCAATGCCAAGCCTTTCGAGCTTGGCGAGTTCTTTATCTGGATTTCCGCCTTTCCACGCCAGCACCAAATCCGGTTTAAGCGTGACGACACGTTCAATATTGATCCCGCGGTAGTTGGCTACCTGCTCAAGTTCCAATGCTGCTGGTGGGTAATCGCTGTGAGCACTGACAGCAATCAGGTTATCTCCCAGCCCTGATTCAAACGCGAGCTCTGTGGTATGTGGAGAAAGGCTGATAACGCGAAGCGGTTCGGCAAAGGAGAAGGATGGAAGAAAAAGTAAAACCAGTAAAAAACGGAACATCATAATAATCCGTGGGCAAACCACATCAGGAAACTTTGGATGAGGATCCAGAGCAAGGCCTTTTGCCTCAGTTGTTGATTCAGCAGCGCCAGATGCATAGGAGAAGCGGCAACGCTTCCGCCAATGCTGGGGCGAGTACATTTCTCGCTGTCATAGATGGCGGGGCCACCCAGGGAAAGCTGCAGTTTGGCGCCGGAGGCGGCAAGGAGCCAGCCTGCACCGTTTACTGACCAGCTTTGTCCATGTTCACGGATTGCCGTGAGTGCTGGGTCAAAGCGGTGTCCGGCGGCAATGAGAAGCGCAAATAAGCGGGATGGTATCCAATCGAGCAAAGCAAGAAAGCCTGAGGCAGCCAATCCAAACTGGGAGAACTCTTGTCGGCGGGGAGGCCAGACACGGGCAAGTTGCGCTACCAGCGTGTAAAGAAATGCACCGATGCCACCGAAAATGGCATACCAGAACAGCACGCAAACAAGGCCTCTTGCATACCCCACCAGTAGCGTTTCACAACTGGCTTTGGCAATACCAACTGGAGAGAGTGAATGGGTTTGGCGGTTCAGTGTTTGTGACAGCAAGGTTCTGGCTGCAGGCTTGTCGTCACGAATGAGCGCTTGCTCAACCTGCATCGCGAGCTCAGTCAGGGGCTTCCAGCTTAATGCCAGCCAAAGCAGCAGAAGGTCGAACAACCAGCCAATCCAGACAATTTGCTTTAAGGCGACTAAAAGCACGGCGAGGGTCAGCCACATCACTGCGAGTGCTAAACCGCCGGAAAGGCGTTGCTGCTCCGGGGAGTCTTCTTCGTGATTGACCTTGTCGGAGATGGCTTCGGCAACGCGACGCCATATGGTGACAGGGCTGATATAGGCTGGCACTGGGAAAAACCAGTGCAAAATAAGGGCTCCCCACATCGCAAGCAATGTGGTGTGGTTTAACAGTGCTTCAAACGGTGTGGAGAGCTCGGTCATTATGCTTTCAGCAACTCGACCATTTTCTCAACCATGGCGCTTGAGCTTTTCGCTGCCAGCGGCAGGAATTCATCAAACGTCATTGGCGACTCTTTATCAGCAACGTCAGAGATAGCACGAACTACCACAAACGGTACTTTGAACTGGTGACACGCCTGAGCAATCGCTGCCGCCTCCATCTCTACTGCGATCACAGTTGGGAAGTGTTCACGGATGTAGTTTTGACGCTCAGCGGTACACACAAACGCGTCACCGGTACAAATCAGACCGCGAACTGCGTGTGGCGCTGGCTCCATCGCTGCCAGTGCCTGCTCTGCCACATCCATTAGTTTTGCGTCAGAGGTAAAAGTCGCTGGCTGGCCTGCCATTTGACCCATGGTGTAACCAAACGCGGTCACATCAGCATCGTGATAAGCCACATCGGTAGAAATCACAACGTCACCCAGATTCAGGCTGGTATCGAAGCCGCCCGCAGAACCTGTGTTGATCACCGCTGTTGGTTTGAAACGCTCCAGCAGGATAGATGTGCCCACTGCCGCCGCCACTTTACCAATGCCTGATTGCAGCAGGACCACGTCTACGCCATTCAAGTCACCCGTATAAAACTTGCTGCCACCAATCTCTTGCAGTTGGCAGTTGTTGATCTTGCTTTTTAGCAGGGTTACTTCCTGCTCCATGGCACCGATAATACCGATTTTCATCTTGTTGCTCTTTGATAATCAGGGAATAGCGAGAGTGTATCACGGGCGAAAATTGGGGCGAAAAAAAAGTGCCTTTGCAGGCACTTTTCTGTCGGTTTTGAAGTCGGCTTATACCTCGAGATAATCGAGAATGCCTTCTGCCGCTTTACGGCCTTCATCGATAGCGGTGACCACGAGATCAGAGCCACGCACGGCATCGCCACCCGCGAAGATCTTCTTGTTAGACGTTTGATAAGCGTAATCAGATTGCTCGGGTGCTTTGATGCGTCCCCATTGGTCGAGGTCGACACCAAACGGTTCCAGCCATGTCATTTTGTGTGGTTGGAAACCAAAGGCCATGATCACAGCATCCGCGTCCAGCACGTGCTCGCTGCCTTCAACAGGTTGAGGACGGCGACGGCCCGCTTCATCTGGCTCGCCCAACTCGGTTTTCACCACTTTCACGCCGCTCACATTGCCACTGGCGTCGAGCTCAATACCCAGCGGTTGCAGGTTGAACATAAAGTTCACCCCTTCTTCGCGCGCGTTTTTCACTTCGCGGCGGCTGCCCGGCATATTGGCTTCATCACGACGGTAAGCACAGATAACGTTTTTGGCTTTCTGGCGAATCGAGGTACGGACACAGTCCATGGCGGTATCACCACCACCAAGAACAACGACTTTCTTACCCGCCATATCAATGTATTCCGGCGGATTTTCCGTTAAATCCATTACGCGGTAGGTATTGGCAATCAAAAACGGCAGGGCATCAAATACACCCGGCGCATCTTCGTTTTCCAAACCTGCACGCATGGACTTGTAGGTGCCAACGCCAAGGAACACGGCATCGTACTCATCAACCAGAGACTGCAGCTCGACATCTTTACCCACTTCAGTGTTGAGTCGGAACTCGACACCCATTTCGGTAAAGACGCGTTGGCGGTTTCGCATCACGTCTTTTTCAAGTTTGAAGGACGGAATACCGAAGGTCAGCAGGCCACCGATTTCCGGATATCGGTCAAACACCACCGGTTTCACGCCATTGCGGACCAAGACATCTGCACAGGCAAGGCCTGCAGGGCCTGCACCGATGATGGCGACCTTCTTGTCAGTCAAAGTGACGCCTGACATGTCTGGCTTCCAGCCCATTTCGAACGCTTTGTCCGTAATGTATTTTTCAACATTACCGATGGTGACGGCGCCAAAGTCGTCGTTGAGGGTACAGGAGCCTTCACACAGTCTGTCCTGTGGACACACGCGGCCACAAACTTCCGGCAGACTGTTGGTCTGGTGCGATAGCTCAACCGCTTCAATAATGCGTCCTTCCTGGGCAAGCTTCAGCCACTGCGGAATGTAGTTGTGCACCGGGCATTTCCATTCACAGTAAGGGTTGCCGCAGTCCAGACAGCGGTCGGCTTGCGCCGACGCCTGCTTGTGAGTGAAAGGTTCGTAGATTTCAACGAACTGGGTTTTACGTGTTTTGATCGCCTTCTTTCGAGGGTCGATACGTTGCACGTCGATAAACTGGTATACGTTCTGGCTCATAGGGTCCTCCGTTACTGCGCCTGAACACGCAGCTCAGCTGCGCTTCGGCTTTGGTGACCCAGCAGGGAACGCACGTCCGCTGATTTCGGTTTCACCAGATAGAATTTACTGATCCATTGTTCAAAGTCCGCGATTATTTCCTGAGCACGGCTGGAGCCGGTCAGTTCGAGGTGTTGATCAATCAGACCACGGAGGTGCTCCTGATGGATAGCCAGCTTATCGAGTGACAAGGCTTCTACCAGTTCTGGGTTGACGCGACCTGCAAAGTCTCCAGCTTCATCAAGCACATAAGCAAAACCGCCTGTCATGCCTGCGCCAAAGTTCACGCCGGTATGGCCAAGAATGGCCACAATACCGCCTGTCATGTATTCACAGGCGTTATCGCCTGCGCCTTCGACGACGGCTTGGGCGCCAGAGTTACGTACCGCAAAACGCTCACCAGCTTTACCTGCTGCAAAGAGCTTGCCGCCCGTTGCGCCGTAAAGACAGGTGTTGCCGACGATGGTAGATGCGTGGCAATCGAAGGCTGAACCAACTGGCGGCTTGATCACGATATTACCGCCTGCCATGCCTTTGCCGACATAGTCGTTGGCATCGCCGGTCAGGGTAAGGTTAACGCCACCGGCGTTCCAGACCCCGAAGGATTGGCCAGCTGTACCCTGAAGGTTGATTTCAAGTGGTGACGCCGCCATGCCCTGGTTGCCATAACGTTTAGCAATGGCACCGGAGAGTGATGCGCCCACCGAGCGGTCAGTGTTTCGGATGTCGAGATACGCGCTGGCTGAGCGGCGCTCTTCAATCGCCTTTTCAAAGGTTTCCAGCAGCTTCCGGTTAAGCTCCGCTTTATCAAACGGTGCGTTTGGCTCACTCCAGAACACGGATTTACCCGGTTTTGGCTGCGGGCTTTCCAGAATGTCTGAAAGATCCAGCTTGAGCTGTTTGGCGGTGAAACCGTCGACTGCTTCGAGCAAGTCGGTGCGGCCAATCAGGTCAGTGAGTTTCTCAACGCCAAGCTCTGCCATCAGTTCACGCACTTCTTCGCCGAGGCCTTTGAAGAAGTTCATCACCTGCACTGGCAAGCCTTTGAAGTATTCGCGGCGAAGGGTGTCGTCCTGTGTTGCTACACCGGTCGCACAGTTGTTGAGGTGACAGATACGCAGGTACTTACAACCCAGCGCAACCATTGGTGCGGTACCAAAACCGAAGCTTTCAGCCCCCAGAATAGTCGCTTTGATGATATCCAGACCGGTTTTCAGACCGCCATCAACCTGAAGGCGGATCTTGTGGCGAAGGCCATTGGTGACCAATGCCTGCTGGGTTTCAGCTAGGCCAAGTTCCCAAGGGCTACCCGCGTATTTCACGGAAGTCAGCGGGCTTGCGCCGGTACCACCGTCGTAACCTGAGATAGTAATAAGATCCGCATAAGCTTTCGCGACACCCACTGCGATGGTGCCCACGCCTGGCTCAGAAACCAGCTTCACGGAAACCAATGCATCAGGATTCACCTGCTTCAAATCGAAAATCAGCTGCGCCAAGTCTTCAATCGAGTAGATATCATGGTGAGGCGGCGGTGAAATCAGGGTCACACCTTGCACTGAGTGACGAAGACGTGCGATTTCCGCAGTAACTTTATGACCCGGCAGTTGACCGCCTTCACCCGGTTTCGCGCCTTGAGCCACTTTGATTTGCAGCACATCAGCATTGGTCAGGTAGTGTGGTGTCACACCGAAACGACCTGAAGCGATTTGCTTGATGCGTGAGTTGCGCTCTGAGTTAAAGCGACGTGGGTCTTCACCACCTTCACCTGAGTTGGAGTTACCACCCAGACGGTTCATCGCAATCGCCAGTGCTTCGTGCGCTTCAGGGCTCAAGGCACCAATTGACATGGCAGCCGAGTCAAAACGTTTGAAGAGTTCGGTTGCCGCTTCCACTTTCTCAAGAGAAATTGGTTTTTCGGCAGGTTTCAACGTCATCAAGTCGCGCAGCGATGAGACTGGACGGCTGTTGACAGTTTCTGCGTAGGTTTTGTAATCCATCGCTTCGCCGGAGCGAACCGCAGATTGAAGCGTGTTGACCACATCCGGATTATAGGCGTGGTATTCACCGCCGTGGACATATTTCAGCAAACCGCCGTGCTCGACGGGCTTACGTTTCAACCATGCTTTACGCGCAAGGTTGTGTAGATCCTGCTGGAAGTCAGAAAAATCCGCGCCTTGGATGCGGCTGGCGACGCCTTTAAAGCAAAGCTCAACCACATTGCTGTTCAGGCCAACAGCTTCAAACAGCTGTGCACAGCGGTAAGAGGCCATGGTCGAAATACCCATCTTCGACATGATCTTGAACAGGCCTTTGTTTATGCCGTTTCTGAAGTTCAGCATCGCATCACCCATCGATTTCTGGATGACACCTTTCTCGACCATCTTGCCAATGGATTCGTAAGCGAGGTACGGATAAACCGCTGTCGCGCCGAAACCAAGCAACACGGCGAACTGGTGTGGGTCGCGGGCAGTGGCAGTTTCAATCACGATGTTGGCATCACAGCGAAGCTGCGCGTCCACCAAACGTTTTTGGGCTGCACCTACTGCCATTGCCGCAGGAATGGGTAATTTTTCTTTCGAAATACCGCGGTCGGACAGAACAACAAGTACAGTGCCGTCGCGTACTACGCGCTCAACTTGATCGCACAGATCGACAATCGCTTGCTTGAGATCTTTCTCATTTGGGTCGAAGTTGATGTCGATGATGCTGTTGCGATAATGCTCATCATCCAGCTCCAACAGCTGAACCATATCGGAATACAGAAGCACCGGGCTCTTGAACGCAACACGTTGGGCGTGGCCATCGGTTTCTGAAAACACGTTCATTTCGCGGCCGATACAGGTCGCCAGTGACATCACGTGATTTTCGCGTAGTGGATCGATTGGTGGGTTGGTGACCTGGGCGAACTTCTGACGGAAGTAGTCAGCGACATGGCGTTCTTTCGAAGAAAGCACTGCCATTGGGGTATCGTCACCCATGGAACCTGTGGCTTCCTGACCGATGTCACCGAGTACGCGAAGTACCTGATCCTGCTCCTCGCTCGAAACGCCAAACAGTTTCTGGAAGACATGCAGCTCATCGTCATCCATGCCGCGTTGACCGGAAGAGTCTTCTGCTTGCAGTTCTTCAAACGGTGTCAGGCGCTTAACATTCTTATCCAGCCATGCTTTGTAAGGGTGGCGGCTCTTCAGATCGTTATCGATATCGGCAGAATGCCAGATTTCACCCTCGAAGGTGTCAATAACCAGCAGTTCGCCCGGTCCAACACGACCTTTTTCTGCTACCTCATCCGGGGCGTAATCCCAGATACCGACTTCGGATGCTAGCGTGATGAGTTTGTCTTTGGTCACCACATAACGGGCAGGGCGCAGACCATTACGGTCGAGGTTACAAGCGGCATAACGTCCGTCGGACATTACGATGCCTGCAGGGCCATCCCACGGCTCCATGTGCATGGAGTTAAAATCATAGAATGCGCGCAGATCCGGGTCCATGTCTGGGTGGTTCTGCCAAGCAGGTGGCACCAGCATTCGCATCGCGCGGAAGAGGTCCATACCGCCGGCGAGGAAAACTTCCAACATGTTGTCGAGGCTGGAGCTGTCAGAGCCGGTTTCATTCACAAACGGCGCGGCCTGTTTCAGATCAGGCAGCAGCGGTGAATTGAATTTATAAGCACGGGCGCGCGCCCATTGACGGTTACCTTCAATGGTATTGATTTCGCCGTTATGCGCGAGATAACGGAAAGGCTGTGCCAGCGGCCACTTCGGGGTGGTGTTGGTTGAAAAGCGCTGGTGGAACAGACAGATAGATGCTTCAAGGCGTAAGTCTGCCAAATCTAAATAGAACCTTGGCAGGTCTGCTGGCATGCACAGGCCTTTGTATACAATGGTGCGCGTTGACAGGCTGGTGATGTAGAAATCCGGGTCGTCCGCGAGCGCTTTCTCAGCGCGACGACGGGCGATGTAGAGACGACGCTCCAAATCGCGGGCACGCCAACCTGCTGGGCCATTGATGAACACTTGCTCAATGTTCGGTACGGAGCTGGCGGCGATCTCACCCAACACGTCTTCGTTGGTTGGTACTTCACGCCAGCCCACGATAGAAAGGGTTTCGGCTGCAATTTCCTGTTCGAAGATCTCTTTAGCGCGCTTCGCTTTAGCAGGATCTTTACTAAGGAAAATCATACCTACACCGTAGAGTTTACTGAGGGTCCAGTTGTTCTCTTCAGCGATGATTCGGAAAAAGTTATCGGGCTTTTGAAGTAATAAGCCGCAACCATCACCGGTTTTCCCATCAGCGTTAATTGCGCCTCGGTGGGTCATCCGGTCCAGTGCGGAAATTGCGGTTCGGACAAGTTTGTGGCTGGCTTCACCCTCGGTGTGAGCGATGAGGCCAAAGCCGCAGTTGTCTTTCTCCAGCATTGGATCATACAGCGACATTGCAATTCTCCCTTGCGACTGCTCCAGGCAGTGACTGCAGTATTAATGCCTTCCTGGCACTGATACTTGGCCTTCCTCCCTTCCTGGGAGTGTGTTTATAACCAAGAAATCAGTTTCGAGTTTACGTATACCTATATAGCCTGAACATAGTTGCGTCAGGTCACATGAGTATGCGGACCAATCAACTTATCGGTTAATGATGAAGAGGTCAAATTTCGTCACATTACATTAACTTTGCTGATTAACAGCTATATATGTCGAAAATACTGCCTACATGCAGCATTTTATGGCGGTTTTTTTAACTCTGTCGCAGAGATTAACTTGGTCTATCTGAGCGGTTATTTATGAAAAGTTGTCAATTTTTGGTGGGTGAAGCTTTGATGCGGGTTCAAAATGAAAAAAGCCAGCCGCAGAGGGCTGGCAAAACTGGAAGATAACACTCGTTATTTTTATGCGGAGAGCATCAGTGAGTCCGCTTTGGCCTCGAGGTTGGTGCCGCCCATCAGATATGCATCGATAGAGCGGGCACATTCACGGCCTTCATTGATACAACGTACAACCAGTGACTGGCCTGTACGCATATCGCCTGCAGCGAATACACCTTTCTGGTTGGTCTGGAAGTCCTGTGTTGCAACATTGCCGCGGTCATCCAGTGCCACATCAAGTTGTGCCAGCACACCGTGTGGTTCTGGGTGCAAGAAGCCCATCGCCAGGAATGCCAGATCACAGGGGATTTCACGCTCAGAGCCTGCAACTTCTTCGAAGGTTGGACGCTCGCCAGGTGCTGCGTCTTTCCATACGATGTCAGCCATGCGCAGTGCTTTCACGTTGCCGTTTTCGTCGCTGATAAACTCTTTGGTCAGAATGTTCCAGTGACGTTCACAGCCTTCTTCGTGAGAAGTCGACGTGCGCAGGATCATCGGGTACTGAGGCCAAGGCATATTCGCAGGGCGCTTCTCTGGTGGGATCGGCATGATTTCCACCTGAGTAATGCTTGCTGCGCCATGACGGTTTGATGTGCCCACACAGTCAGAGCCTGTATCACCACCGCCGATAACCACAACGTGTTTGCCTTTGGCGTGGATTTCCTCAGTTTTCAGATCCATACCGTTTGCACGGCGGTTGTTCTGACCCAGAAATTCCATCGCAAAATGCACGCCGTTGAGCTCACGGCCCGGGATTGGCAGGTCGCGTGGCACAGTAGAACCACCAGTCAGCAGTACGACATCGTAGTCCTGACGGATTTGCTGAGCGTTAACATCAACGCCAACATGAGCGTTCACTTTAAACTCGATACCCGCTTCAGCCATCAGGCTGATTTTACGGTCAATCACGTCCATACCCAGCTTGAAGTCTGGGATACCAAAACGCAGTAGGCCACCGACTTTTTCATCACGCTCAAACACAGTCACCGAGTGACCTGCGCTGTTGAGCTGCTCAGCCGCTGCAAGACCTGCAGGACCTGATCCGATGATCGCCACTTTCTTGCCTGTGCGGGCAGTCGGGGTTTTCGGTTTGGCATAACCTTCGCGGTATGCTGTTTCCACAATGGTTTTTTCAATGTTACAGATGGTGATTGGGTCCTGGTTAATCCCCAGGACACAAGAGCTTTCACATGGAGCCGGGCAAACCCGGCCAGTGAACTCTGGGAAGTTGTTCGTTGAGCTCAGAATGTTCCAAGCTTCTTCCCAGCTGTCGCGGTAAACGGCGTCGTTAAACTCTGGAATAATGTTCCCGATAGGACAACCGTTGTGACAGAAAGGCACACCACAGTCCATACAACGGGCAGATTGCTCGTTAATCTTCTCGCCAAATTCGTCGTTCAGTACAAATTCCTTGTTGTCCTGAATACGAACGGCAGGGTCTTTTTTAGCCGGCAGTTCGCGGCCATATTCTAGAAATCCGGTTGGCTTACCCATTTACAGCCTCCACTTCTTCCTTGTTAGCGGCTTCTTCTTTGCGTTTTTGCAACACAGCTTTGTAGTCGCGTGGCATCACTTTGACGATAGACTTGAGGTTCTCTTCAACGTTCGCGAGGAATGTTTCTGCAACCGTACTGCCTGTCAGTGCATGGTGCTTGCTGATCATTTCTTTCAGCAGTGCGATGTCTTCTTCATCCAGCGGATCCAGATCCACCAGCTCAGGGTTGAGCTTGGATTCGAAGTCATTGAACTGATCCCAAACGTAAGCCACACCACCACTCATACCCGCAGCGAAGTTACGGCCAGTTTGACCCAGAACAATGGCAATACCGCCGGTCATGTATTCACAGCCGTGGTCACCGATACCTTCGACAACCACTTTCGCGCCTGAGTTACGTACACAGAAACGCTCACCGGCTACACCGCGTATGAAAGATTCGCCCGAGGTTGCACCGTAGAAACAGACGTTACCGACAACGATGTTGTCTTCGGCAATGATGTCGCTCTTCGCGTCTGGGTAAAGTACCAGCGTACCGCCAGACAGACCTTTACCCCAGTAGTCGTTCGCATCACCTTCAACGGTGAAGTTCACGCCTTTTGCGAGGAAGGCACCGAAGCTTTGACCTGCAGAACCTTTGAACTTCACGCTCATTGCTTCCGGCAGACCCTGATCTTTGTACACTTTCGAAATTTCGTTCGACAGCATGGTACCGGCACTGCGGTCGGTGTTCACAATTGCGAACTCGGCATCGACTTTACGCCCTTCTTTCAGCGCGCTGGACGCGGCTTCAATCAGGCGGCGGTCAAGCACGGTTTCCAAACCATGGTTTTGCTCGCGCTGGCAGTACATTGCATCGCCTTCACGTGGCTCTTCTTTGTAAAGAACAACGTTGAGATCCAGGTTCTGGTATTTCCAGTGACCGACATCAGAGCGGACTTTCAGGTGCTGTGACTGACCCACCATCTCGTTGATAGAGCGGTAACCCAGCTCAGCCATGATTTCACGCAGACCTTCAGCCATGTAGGTGAAGAAGGTGACGATGTCTTCTACGCGGCCATCGAAGCGCTCACGCAGTGTCTTGTTCTGGGTAGCGATACCAACAGGACAGGTGTTGAGGTGACACTTACGCATCATGATACAGCCTTCAACAACCAGTGCTGCTGTTGCCACACCCCACTCTTCAGCACCCAACAGAGTCGCTACTGCGAGGTCACGAGGGGTTTTCATCTGACCGTCAGACTGAACGACGATGCGGTTGCGCAGGCCGTTTTTCAGCAGTGTCTGGTGCGTTTCAGCCAGACCCAGTTCCCATGGCAGACCTGCGTGCTTGATTGAAGACAGTGGTGATGCACCGGTACCGCCGTCGAAGCCAGCAATCAGAACCACGTCCGCTTTTGCTTTCGCTACGCCTGAAGCGATGGTGCCGACACCCGCTTCAGAAACCAGCTTCACGTTCACACGTGCTTTACGGTTTGCATTCTTCAGGTCGTAAATCAGCTGTGCCAAGTCCTCGATAGAGTAGATATCGTGGTGTGGCGGTGGAGAAATCAGACCAACCCCTGGGGTGGAGTGACGGGTGCGACCAATCCAGTCATCAACTTTGTGACCTGGAAGCTGACCACCTTCACCTGGCTTCGCGCCTTGTGCCATCTTGATCTGAATTTCATCAGCATTGGCAAGGTAGTAAGAGGTGACACCGAAGCGGCCAGAAGCCACCTGTTTGATAGCAGAACGTTCCCAATCACCGTTTTCTTTCTTGTCAAAACGGACTGGGTCTTCACCGCCTTCGCCGGAGTTCGACTTAGCGCCGATACGGTTCATAGCAATCGCCAGCGTGGAGTGCGCCTCATGAGAGATAGAACCAAAGCTCATTGCACCGGTCGCGAAACGCTTCAGGATGTTCTCAACTGGCTCAACTTCGTCCAGAGGAATGCTGCCAGCAGGGTTCTTCACGAACTCAAACTGGCTACGCAGAGTTGCAGCATCATCGCCTTGGCTGTCTACTGCATGGCAGTATTCTTTAAACTGCTTTTTATCCTTGTTGCGGGTGGAGTTTTGCAGCAAGTGGATAGTTTCAGGGTTGAACAGGTGCTTCTCACCACGTTGTTTCCACTGATAAACACCACCTACGTCCAGCATTTGGACAGGGATTTCACGCGTTGGGTAGCCCAGACGGTGACGAACCAATACTTCTTTCGCGATATCGTCAATCGACAGGCCCTGAATACGGGAAACGGTGCCGGTGAAGTATTTGTCGACCACTGCTTTGCTGATACCCAGTGCTTCGAAAATTTGCGCACCGTGGTAGGACTGCAGGGTTGAGATACCCATCTTCGAGAAGATTTTCAAAAGGCCAGCGTTGATCGCTTTGCGGTACTGTTCAAACAGCACATCCACATCCGCTTCCGGATCCAGCTTCTTCTTACGCTGCAAATCCACCAGCGTTTCGTAGACGAGGTACGGGTTAACAGCATTCGCACCGTAGCCAACGAGTGTGGCGAAGTGATGGGTTTCACGCGCGTCACCGGTTTCAATCACGATGTCGGCTTTCGCACGCAGACCTTTACGGATCAGGTGGTGGTGAACCGCACCGACAGCCAGCATCGCTGGGATAGCTGCGTGGTTAGAGTTCACTGCACGGTCAGTCAAGAGGATGATGGAGTAGCCATCAACCACGGCATCTTCTGCGTATTGACAGATGCGCTTCAACGCACGCTCAAGTTTGCCTGGCTCACCGCTGGCACGGAATACGATATCCAGTGTTTTTGCTTGCAGGTGATCGTTGTCAACCGCACGCAGTTTTTCCAACTCAGCATTGCTCAGTACTGGCGATTCCAGCTCAACTTTGCGGCAGTGAATAGGCGATTCGGTCAGCAGGTTCTGATCTTTACCCAGATACGTTTTCAGCGACATCACCATGCGCTCACGGATTGGGTCGATTGGCGGGTTCGTGACCTGTGCAAACAGCTGCTTGAAGTAGTTAGAAAGGTGCTGTGACTGGTGTGACAGTACTGCCAGTGGCCAGTCAGCACCCATAGCGCCTAGTGCTTCTTTGCCGTCTTTTGCCATTGGAACGATGATTTCGTTCACTTCTTCAGAGGTCACACCGAATGCTTGTTGATGATGTAGAAGACGCTCAGGAGATGGCTGATGATGTTTGGTATCAGCTTCTGGCAGCTTATCAATGTGCAGCAGGTTCTTCTCAACCCACTCCTGATAGGGCTGTGCAGAAGCGATTTCGTTCTTCACTTCTTCATCAGAAATGATGCGGCCTTGCTCAAGGTCCGCCACGAAGATACGGCCAGGCTGCAGACGACCACGGAATTGAATGTTTTCCGGCTCGATTTCTACCACACCTGACTCTGATGCCATGATGAGGTAATCGTCTTTAGTGACGGTATAGCGGCTTGGGCGCAGACCGTTACGGTCGAGAGTCGCACCTACTTTCACGCCATCAGTGAAACAAACAGACGCTGGGCCATCCCACGGTTCCATGATGTTTGCGTGGTACTGATAGAAAGCACGCAGCTTTGGATCCAGATTCGCATTCTCTTGCCACGCTTCCGGTACCATCATCATCAGTACGTGTGGCAGGCTTCGACCGCTCAGAACCAGCAGTTCCAGTGCCATATCGAAGTTTGCAGAATCCGATGCGCCTTCCTGACACACAGGCAGCAGCATTTTCAGTTCTTGGTCAGTGAACAACTCTGATTCGAGCAGAGCTTCACGCGCCTTCATCCAGTTCAGGTTACCGCGAACGGTATTGATTTCACCGTTGTGTGCGATATAGCGGAAAGGCTGCGCCAAACGCCAGCGAGGGAAGGTGTTGGTCGAAAAGCGCGAGTGAACCAGCGCCAGCGCCGTCACCATTGACGGGTTCTGCAGATCGAGGAAGTACTGAGGTACCTGCTCGGTGGTCAGCTGGCCTTTGTAAACCAGTGTCTTTGCAGAGAAAGAGTTGATATAGAAGTCGTCGCCAATGTTTGAGACGCTCTCCAGACACACGCGCACGGTGTAGTTACGCAGTACGAACAGTTTACGCTCAAGCTCGTCCAGAGACAGGCCGACACCGCCTGTAACAAAAGCATGCTCAAACTGAGGTTCTGTGCTCAGAGGGTCTGCGCCGATCATTGAGTTGTCGGTTGGCAGAACACGGTAGCCGATCACTTCCAGATCGAGGCGTTTGGCATTGCGCTCGAAGATTTCACGGCATTGCTGGCGCTTGTTCTCGTCTTTCGGGAACAGCATCACACCGACGCCGTATTTGTCCGATGAAGGCAGTTGAATACCTAGCTTGCGGGTTTCTTCGAGTAAGAATTCATGGGGTTTTTGTAAAAGAATACCTGCACCGTCACCACTACATGGGTCACAGCCCTGGCCGCCACGGTGTTCCATGCGGGCCAGCATATCAAGTGCCTGAGTAACAATCGCATGAGACTTTCTGTTCTTCAGGTGGGCAACGAAGCCAATACCACAGGCGTCGTGTTCCATTTCGGGCACATAAAGTCCCTCGGTGCGTAGCACTGAATCAGTCATGTTTACGTCCTTCCAGTTGACACAAATGCAGGGGGAGCATTTGTCTTCCCTTGCTGTACCTGTTGCGGGCACAGCTGAGCGGTCGCCAAGTTTGAATCCACAAAATGTGTTTATTCGCGGCAACCAAGCCCGATCACTGCCTAAAAGCAGTAACCATCTCCTTTTGCAATTCTATGCAGAAATGCTGCGCTTTTTGTAATTACCCATATAACACACTAAAACATGGCGCTATTTGGCGAATTTTATTGCTCACAATTTGGACGCAGCTGTAGCTATCCTACATTTTCGGAAAATTAATTACCATAAAAAGTTGCACTTTGATTGCTATGCAAACGGTTCCGTTAGACTGAATTTTTATTTCAAATGAATAAAAATTCGCCATAAGGGTGATTCGATGAATATATAGGAAGCGGATGAGAAGTGTGACTTTTCAATGTGTAAAGGAAATGTAATAAACTTTCAGTTTGTTGATGAAAACTTAATCCAATATTGATTTGATCGAGGTTTTCTCTTTTTGTCGGATGTTAGGATCGCGCGCTTTTTACCTCTATCCAACTTTTCGGGCGGTCGACGATGGAACTTCATCAACTGGTGAATACCTTTGGTCAGGATTTACAACGCAGGTATGGCGAAAAAGTTCACAAACTCACTCTGCATGGCGGTTTCAGTTGTCCTAATCGGGACGGTACGTTAGGAAGGGGCGGATGTACCTTCTGTAATGTGGCCTCGTTTGCCGATGAAACGGCACAACAGTTGTCTGTCACCACGCAGCTTGCTCAGCGAGCAACGGAAGTAAACAGAGCTAAGCGTTATCTGGCTTACTTTCAGGCTTACACCAGTACTTATGCAGAAGTGGAAAAGCTCAAAGCTATGTATGAGGAGGCGTTGAAAAGCGCAGACATCGTTGGCCTTTGTGTAGGAACCCGACCTGACTGTGTACCAGATGCCGTGCTTGATCTTCTTGCCCACTATAAAGAACAAGGGTTCGAGATTTGGTTGGAACTTGGTCTTCAAACAGCCAACGACAACACGTTAAAACGCATCAATAGAGGTCACGATTTTGCCTGTTACGATGCGGTAACCCGAAAGGCGCGTGCATTAGGGTTAAATGTTTGTACGCATCTGATCGTCGGTTTGCCTGGAGATACCAAAGCCGATCACATCAATACGATTGATAAGGTGATTGAGACAGGAACCGATGGCATTAAAC
Source organism: Grimontia sedimenti (assembly GCF_011045095.1). GTDB lineage: Bacteria > Pseudomonadota > Gammaproteobacteria > Enterobacterales > Vibrionaceae > Enterovibrio > Enterovibrio sedimenti. The sequence continues at coordinate 102,346 of NZ_JAALDL010000015.1, read as the reverse complement.
TTCACCCACTACATATAGTAGAGGGGTCTGTGATGGCAAAGGCTTGGCGGGCAGGGCGACTTGATGCAATTTCACTTGACGATTATGTCGAGAGTGCATCTGAAATGATTTTGCGCACACCAGCAGAGGTGGTTTATCACCGCGTTTCTGCTAATGCTCGCAAGCCTACCTTGCTGGCGCCAGAATGGTGTGAAAACCGCTGGCTCGCGATGACAGGTATTGCTCGAGCGCTCAATGTGAAAGGCGTTCAGGGTAGCTTGACGAGTCGGCCATTTCATTTTCCTCAATAATGTGACCAACGTTTGATACCTCGCAAAATCAATGAGGGCTATTCGTTTTCTTTCATAACCGTGTGGCAAGATGAAGCGTGATTTTTATTCAAAAATGCTTCTTCAGGGATGACGGGCAAGAGGTGGAAGGATGATTGAGTGGTTACCGGTAGCCTCGTTATTGCTATTGGTAGGTTTTTTATTAGGAATGGTCTGGGTTTCCCATCGCCGTGTGATGTCGATGAAAACCTGGCAACTCTATCTAGCCAATCTCCATTCTCCAAAAGCAATTATTAACCATAAAGACGGAAGCATCTTGTATGCGAACCGCAGTTTTGTGCGTCTGTTTAATGTCGAATCGCGTGGACACAAGTTCCGCATTCGTGGAGAGCGCGAACAAGAAACCATTAACGCGCTATTGGCAACGCGCCGCTGGCCCCATCCTTTTGTTGAAATGACGGCAGATTTTCGCGCCGTTTCTGATCATCGTACTCCCCGCCATGCCCGTTTCTCCGGCCTGCCCGTTTGGTGTGGCGGACAACGGATATGGATTGTCTCGCTGGAACCCAAATCTGAAGCTGTGTATAGCGAACCGTTTGCTGAAAACGACAGCCAGATATTCCGAAGTGTTATTAACTCTCTGTCTGAATTGATCTGTTTTCAGGATAAAGAAGGGCGCATTGTGGGCTCAAACCTGGCTTACGACAGGTTCTGGAAAGGGCGGGAACAGGAAGGCCTGATTTTCTCCGCTGACGGTAGCACTCGAGGAAGACGTACACAGCAAAGCTGGACGACGAATCCTAATGGTGACAGTTGTCTGCTGGAATCTAATCAGACTGTACTGCTTGATGACGAAAACAGCATATTCGGTACGCTGAGCATCAGCCATGATGTGACCAACTGGCACATGATGCGACAGTCGCTGGAGCAAGAGATTGAAGCTCGTCAGGAAGTTGAGCAGCAGCTCAAAAAACACAGTAATGTGCTGACCTCCATCTTTAAGGCCAGTCTGGATCCGATTGGCATCTACAACAAAAACTATGAGTTCCTGGGAGGAAATGCGGCCTTTGCAGAAGCAATGAGTGCCCCGCATGATGATCTTGAAGGCGAGAATGCTGAAGATCTGATGGAACCGGAAGTACTTGCGCAACACCGTAAGATTGACGTTCCTGTGCTCGAAAATGGCGACACAGTGAAATACGAAGATTTGGTGATGAAACGTGATGGCACAATGGTGTGGTATGAACTCACCAAGACCCAATTCTGCGACCCGACGGATGACACCATTGGTGTGCTGGTGATTGCCCGTGACGTCACAGAGCGTAAAGCCACTCAGCAGCAGCTTGCGGATGCCATCATGGAGCTGGAAGAGCTGAGCTTTGTCGATGGCCTGACCAAGGTGGCAAACCGACGCAGTTTTGACGAGCAACTGGTGAAGATGTGGCACTCGCACATCCGTGAACAAGAGCCGCTTTCGCTGATCCTCTGTGATATTGACTACTTTAAGCCTTACAACGATAACTATGGTCATCAGCAGGGGGATGAAGCGCTACGACGGGTGGCTGATGTTTTCCAGCGTGTTATCCGTCGTCCATTGGATGCGGTGGCCCGTTATGGTGGGGAAGAATTCGCGATTCTTCTTCCCAACACTACTGAGCATGGTGCATTGGTGGTGGCTCAAAATATAGCTGACGAACTGAAAGCCGCAGGACTTCCTCACGAGTTTTCCAAAGTGGCTGACAGAATCACCCTCAGCCAGGGAATAGCGACACTATACCCGGTTGCCGGACAGGACTATGGCGACTTAGTCTCCCTTGCTGACCGAGCGCTGTACAGTGCGAAAAATGCCGGGAGAAACCAAGTGGCATCCAGCCAGTCACTGCAAGAAACGCCGTTATCGGCCAATGCCTGATGCTTTCTACTAAATTTGTCGAAGGGGCGGAGTAATCTGCCCCTTTTTCTTTAGCTTCTCCGTCCCCAGCGTTATTATTTTCCCAAGCTGATTCAAGGCCGATTCAGCCACTTCTTATTTCTGTTGATCTGGATGTTCAATGAAGCAAATTAAACTTTTAGCGCAGTATTACGTGGATCTGCTGGTCAAGCTTGGGCTGGTCAGGTTCAGTATGTTGCTTGCGCTGGCTCTTGTGGCTCTTGCGGTGATTGTGCAAGTCGGTATTACCCTTGTTTTGAACGGCACGGTGCATGACACAGATATCGTTCGCTCAGTTTTCTTTGGCTTGCTTATCACCCCTTGGGCGGTGTATTTCCTTTCTGTCGTCGTCGATCAGCTAGAAGAGTCCCGGCAACGATTATCCAAACTGGTTTCTAAGCTCGAAGAAATGCGCGCCCGTGATATGGAGCTCAACCGCCAGCTAACCGAAAATATCACCCAGCTAAATTTGGAAATTGAGGAGCGTAAACGCGCAGAGGAAGCACGCGAAGAAGCGATGCAAGATTTGGAAAACGAGGTCTATCAGCGCGAAAAGGCGCAGGTGGAGTTGGCAGAGCAAACTGCGCTGCTGCGCTCGTTTATTGATGCTTCACCAGATTTGATTTACTACCGTAATGAAAAAGGTCAGTTCTCCGGTTGTAACCGCGCGATGGAAGATTTAACCGGTAAGAAAGAAAAAGAGCTGGTGGGTCTGACTCCTTGGGATGTTTACCGTGAAGACATCGCCAGCAAGGTGGTGGAAACTGACCAACAAGTGTTTGATAACAATGTCTCACTGACTTACGAGCAGTGGCTGGAATACAAGGACGGCCGCAAAGCTTACTTTGAACTTCGCAAACTACCTTTCTACTCACGCGATGGCAGACGCCTTGGTCTGGTCGGTTTTGGTCGTGAGATCACTGAGCGTAAGCGTTATCAGGATGCGCTCGAAAAGGCGAGTAGGGACAAGACCGCGTTTATCTCTACCATCAGTCACGAACTTCGTACGCCGCTGAACGGTATTGTCGGCCTTAGCCGAATGCTGCTTGAAACCCGCTTGTCTGAAGAACAGTTGGGGTATCTCAGAACCATTCATGTCAGTGCGATTACGTTGGGCAATATCTTTAACGACATCATTGATATGGACAAGTCTGACCGAAGCCGTCTTGAGTTGATGCCACAGCCTTTGGATTTCCCAGACTTTGTCTCAGAGATTGAAAACATCAGTGCACTGATGGCGCAGCAAAATGGCCTTCGCTTTACGCTAGACAGGCTGACGGATCTGCCACCTGCGGTGAAAGTGGATGCCACACGTCTTCGTCAGATCCTTTGGAACCTTGTCGGCAATGCGGTGAAGTTTACCAAGCAGGGGGCTGTGAATGTGACGGTCAGCTGTGATGTTGAAGATGACATCGCGCATCTGCAGTTCGATGTGGAAGACAGTGGTATCGGGATTCCTCAAGAAGAGCAGGACAAGATATTCGCCATGTATTACCAGGTGAAGCAGGGTGAGGATAATCTTCATGCTGTGGGTACCGGGATTGGTTTGGCGGTTTCCCGTAAATTAGCCCGACTGATGAACGGCGATATTACTGTCGACAGTGAGGTTGGGGAAGGCAGTAACTTCACCGTGACATTGTCTGTGCCTGTGTGTGCGCCAGTGTCGAACAAAGAGAAGGTGAACGCAGATCAAAGTCCATTGCACATTCTGCTGGTGGAAGACATCGAGCTTAACATCACGGTCGCTACCAACCTGCTGGAAAGTCTGGGTCACTCGGTGGATGTTGCAAGGAGTGGGCAGGAAGCACTGAACATGTACCCGCAATCTGAGTACGATCTCCTGCTTCTTGATATCCAACTGCCTGACATGACTGGCTTTGATATTGCCCAGACGCTGAGAAACAGTGGTGATGCATTGCCCCCTTTGGTGGCGTTGACCGCGAATGTCATTAAAGACAAAACCGAATACATCCGAAATGGCATGGACGACGCGATTAGCAAGCCGATCAGTGTCTCTGCAGTAGCAGAGGTGATAGAGCGGCTCGCGCTGCAATGTCCTGTCGCGACAGAAGCCGCGGAAGTGAAAAAGCGCAAGAAGCCTGGCAATGAGATGCTTGATAAGCTTCTGGATCTGGAAATGTTAACCTCTTACGTGGATATCGTTGGCCCAGAGCCTGTGTTCCAAAGCATCAAGATGTTTGAAGATCTGATGCCTGAGTATATTCAGATCCTCGACAGCAATATGACGGCGAAAGACCAGGATGGTATTGCCAGTGAAGCACACAAAATCAAAGGTGCAGCTGGGTCAATCGGTCTGAAACATATCCAGAAAGTGGCGCAGAAAGCGCAATCGCCAGAGTTGCCAGCCTGGTGGGAGAACATTGCTGACTGGGTCGATGAAATCAAAGAAGGCTATGTTCAGGATCTGGAAGTGCTCAAACAGTGGCTTGAGGATTATTCTAAAGAGGTTTAGCCGCTAACAAGTTAGGAGAAGGAGCTTAAATTTCGAGGTTCCTTTTCTTTAATAAAAGACTTTCAGATAACAAAAAGGCCTGCATTGCAGGCCTTTCTTATACGCTTTCCGGAAGAAATTAGACTTCTTCCAGCTCACCACAGAAGCGGTAACCTTCACCGTGAATCGTCGCGATGATTTCCGGTGTGTCACCGAAAGACTCAAAGTGCTTACGGATACGACGGATAGTCACGTCAACAGTACGGTCGTGTGGTTTCAACTCACGTCCAGTCATCTTCTTCAGAAGATCTGCACGGGTTTGGATTTTGCCCGGGTTTTCACAGAAGTGCAGCAGTGCACGGAACTCAGAGCGTGGCAGTTTGAACTGTTCGCTGTCTGGGCTGATCAGTGAACGGCTGTTGATGTCCAGCGTCCAGCCATTGAACACATAACGGTCAACAGAACGCTTGTCTTCTGGCAGTGCGCCTTGGCTCATCGCACGGGTCAGCAGGTTACGTGCACGGATAGTCAGTTCGCGTGGGTTAAATGGTTTGGTGATGTAGTCATCCGCACCGATTTCCAGACCCAGGATCTTGTCAACTTCGTTGTCACGACCGGTCAGGAACATCAGCGCCATGTCACCTTGCTCACGCAGTTCACGAGCTAGCAGAAGGCCGTTTTTACCAGGCAGGTTGATGTCCATGATAACCAGGTGAACCTGATTGTTAGAAAGCACTTGATGCATTTCTTCGCCATCGTTGGCTTCCAGAACGGTATAACCTTCTGCTTCGAAGATGCTTTTCAGCGTATTACGAGTTACGTGTTCGTCTTCAACAATCAGAATGTGAGGGGTTTGCATTGGCGTTACCTAATTTCTTTAAGGAATCTGGTACTGGGGACAGCGAAAAGGCGTCTCCCCAATCAACCACAGTGTCTTATCGACCCTGTGAAGAAAATTTACAAACAGGAAAAGTATATCAAACCGATTGATGCGCTTTACGAGCATACTTTCCTGATACAAACGCCATCCCTAGAGAAGCTGGTTGCAGTTGCGATTTTTCGCCCTGCATACTACTGGTCAACTCATTTTGACCAGCTAATCCTTTGGATAGCGCTGATTGTATTCATTTAACAGCGTGCTAACAATATTTAGTAATAAATCAACGCAACTTTTTTCAATCTTTATTGATATACGTCAATCTCGCCCTCTGTGGTCGCATTTGGTGGAATTCTGGTTTAAAAACTCCGCGGAATTTTACAAACTCGAATTAACTTTTTCGTACTATTACCACAGGTGTGAATATTGTGTAAAAACGCTTTTATCAGACCATTTTGTTGCATACCGGTCAACTATCTCCTGTTGAGAGCATTCTGCCAGTCACGCCTAAAATGGAGAAAATTGCGTACCGTTACACACATGCTTTTTCCCTTTATATCCAAGAGTTACTTGGAACTATGTGTAAGTTTCCGAAATTGACCACAACTCAATCCCACTTTGTCACTAACACCAAAGTTTGAGTGAGCTATGCCAGCTTTATGGAAGTTGGGAAAGGCGAAGCGGGCGGATCTTGCTAGCTTGATACAGATACTTGAGAGGAGGAAGCATGGAAGACTTACTGCCTGATATCAGTGATGCATATGGCGATGAAGTGCAATGGGTACCTGTTCAGTGGCGAGATTTTGGTGGAAAGCACGTTTTCTTTGGCCGGGTGGAAACGCTTCGTTGCTATGAAGACAACTCCAAGGTGCGTGACATTCTGGGTAAGCCCGGTGCGGGCCGCGTTTTGGTCGTGGATGGACATGGCAATCTCAATAAAGCTTTACTGGGCGACTTGCTGGCCGAGCGAGCGGTAGAAAATGGTTGGGAAGGCATAGTGATCTATGGTGCTGTCCGTGATGCAGGTGCATTAAGTGAGATGGCGCTTGGCGTAAAAGCCTTGGGCGTTTGCCCGATCAAAACAGAAAAGCGTGGTCTGGGTGATGAAGATGTTCAGCTCCGTATTGAAGGGGTTCCCATCTCTCCTGGGGATTATCTGTTTGCTGATCTTAATGGTGTGATGATCAGCCAGCACCCGCTAGAGTTTGGCGAGCCATCTTAAAAGTTGTTTGAAGCCTGAAACGAAAAAACCGCCAACAGGCGGTTTTTCTCTTTGCAGCAGATTGGGCTAGAAACGATAACCCACGCCAAGTTGATAATTGGCAGAGGCTGCAGGTGTCTGGTTGAGGTTGTAATCGAACTTGGCTTCCAGATTGAGCTTGTCTGTCAGACGTAACTGGCTGCTCATTCCCACTACACCGATGGTTTCTTCATTGATGCGTTCAGCCTGAACGGAACTGCCGATACTTAGCTTTTCGTTAAAGTTGTACTGGATACCACTGAGCAACCCTTTGCTGCTGGCACTGTGATTAGTTTCAGTCGTGACTTCAGTTCCCAGATACACGTTCACGTTTTTCAGCACCGGATAGTGATAACCAGAACTGATGGTCCAACTGTCATAGCTTTGATTGCCAGTTGTAATAGAGCTCGAAAACCAGGCTTTCTGGTTTCCGTCATCGTATTCATACAGCGGTAACGAACCCTGCGCGAATGCAAAAAACGCCACTGATTGCAGGGTAACGGCGAGCAGGATTTTTTTCATTATGCCACCTTCCCTGATTCGTTCTTATTAGACTGAGTTTTCAGTCTAGTTCACTTGTTTTGTTTTTGATAAAGAGAGTTCGGTAAATTTCGGTTCCCCTCTCACCCTGCCTGTATATTCAGTCGGTTACAACACCGCGTTGTGCATGCGGCAATTTTTCGTCGAATGCGTTTGGCGGTTAATTATCAAGCAAGTGGCATGCCTATATTGTGTTAAAAAATTGACGCCGATTGCTCAGCGTCTCATTTTTACTGATTCGTGAAACGACACTCATCGCTATAAGGGAATACGTCGTTAAATTGACCTTGTTTGATGTTCTCTTGCAGGTCTTTCCAGTAGCTTGCATCAAAGAGATCGGAATGAAGCTCGTCGAACAGAGCACGGATCTTTGGATTAATGAGCAGGAAAGTGCGGAATTCTTCCGGAAATACATCAAACTCTCCCACGCTATACCAAGGCTCCGCAGCCATTTCGTCTTCAGGGAAGCGAGGTGGCGGAATTTTGCGGAAATTCACTTCGGTCAGATAAGAAATCTCATCGTAATCGTAGAAGATCACCCGGCTGTGACGCGATACACCAAAGTTCTTGAACAGCATGTCACCGGCAAAAATATTGGCCGCAGCCAGCTGTTTGATTGCGTCGCCATATTCCTGAACAGCATTTCTCAACTCATCGTCATCTGCCTGCTCAAGGTAGATATTAAGCGGGATCATCCTGCGTTCCATATAGAGGTGGCGAATATGGACTTCATTTTTGGTCAGTTTGATCAGTGATGGTGCGACCTCAAGTAACTCTTCAATCAACTCTTCGCTAAAACGTTCTCTCGGGAAAATGAAGTTGCGATAATCCAGGGTATCGGCCATGCGTCCAACCCGGTCATGCTCTTTAACCAAGCGGTATTTCTCTTTGACTACCGCGTGGGTGATGTCCTTCTGCGGGGCGAATCTATCTTTGATGATCTTAAAGACAAAGCCATAAGATGGCAGCGTGAACACCGACATGACCATCCCTTTGATCCCCGGTGCAATAACGAACTGATCATCAGAAGATTCGATATGGTGAAGGAACTCCCTGTAGAGCTCAGTCTTACCGTGTTTCTGACATCCAATCGCCGTGTAGAGTTGGGCTGGCGTTTTATGGGGCATCAGAAGGTTAAGAAAATCAACCAACGCAGCAGGTGCAGGGGCGAACACCATAAAGTAAGAGCGGGCAAAGCCAAAGATCACGCTGAGCTCGTCAGAGTCAGTAATACAGGCATCAACATACAACTCGCCTTTTGAGTTCACCAGAATGGGCAACACCAAGGGGCGAACCTGATTCGCCATATCTATGCGTCCAATTAGGTAGGCGGCTTTATTCCGGTAAAAAGGTTCGCGCACCATGTCGATGGTGACTTCTTCAGTTAATTGCGGCCCCAGCCTGCGTTGCATGGCTTCGACAATACGGTGAATGTCCCTTGCCTTGTTGACCCACGGCATAGTGAAAGGGGTGTCATCAAGAACACGCTCTATGGTTTGGATTAGCTTTCTGTCGGAAGAGTAACGCTTGAGTAATGGCGTTGGGTACTTTGGAATGCGGCCACCTTGAGAGCTGTTTACAAACAACTTCTCACGGCGGATGTTGCGGTGATCGAACATCCGACAATAGACAGAGTTAAAGAAGCTTTCTGCTATGTCATAGCGGGGGTAATCATCCAATAGGCGACTGTACTCCGCTTTTACCGCCATCAGGAAGGAACGGGTGGCGTGTTGTCTTCCCAGCATGGTTTTCAATTGCTGGCTGACAAGACCCACGTGGTGGTCATAAAAGTTAATGCGGGTTTTCAGGGCTTTCTGCACGCTTTTCCAGTCGCGCGCCTCAAACCTTTCCTGTGCCCCAGCCGTGACATCTAAAAATCGGCCATACATGGCGTCAGAGCCTTGCAATATGGTCTGGGCGACCAATTCTTCCATCGCAACTGCCATGGTTCCCTCCTTCGCGGTTGCTGATTTTCTGTCCAATTCAACTAACTATGTCTGCCTTAACCCTTCTTAGCAAGGAAGATGCTGGTAAATGGTGCGGTTTCTCATCTTTTAAATTCGTTAGAAATACTTGCGAAATGAAGCGTTTTTTTGAGAGATAACTTAAATTTTTGTTGACCTTGATACCCTTGTTCGGTAAAGGTTATAAAAACGCAGCACGGAAGGTTAAAAAGCCATGCTTAAAACAGTCGGCACTACAACCATTATCACCATTATTACCAACACCTTTGGTGCGGGTGCGGGCTGACATGCACAGAATTTTAAAAAGAAGCCCGTACCCAACAAGGTACGGGCTTTTTTTTAACCCCTTTATTATTGAATTTGCGAGTTCTGGAAGGAATTGGAGGAAAGGATGCGAGTATTAAAGTTTGGTGGTACTTCGCTGGCAAATGCTGAGAAATTCAGCCGCGCAGCAGAGATCATCACCAGCAATACCTGCCAAAGCGAGGTATCGGCGGTACTGTCCGCCCCTGCTAAGATCACTAACCTGTTGGTTGATGTGATCGATAACACAGTCAAACATGGCGAAGCTGAGATCCAGGTGGCTGAGATCAGGAAGATCTTTTCTGCTTTGTTTGACGGACTGGAGGAAATGGAGCCAAGCATCGATAAAGCTTCTCTCCATGACAAGCTAGAGCGCTCTGTGAACCAGTTAAAGCAATACATCCATGGTATTGCACTGTTGGGGCTCTGTCCTGACAACATATACTCTCGCATCATCAGTAAAGGTGAACGCCTTTCTATTGCAACCATGTCTGCGTTGCTTGAAGCCCGTGGCTACAACACTTTCGTTATCGATCCAGTTAAATACCTGCTGTCTAAAGGCGACTATGTAGAAGGTATTGTTGATATTGAAGTGTCTTCTGAGCGCTTCAAAAAAGAGCCAATTCCTGCCGGACATATCGGTTTGATGCCTGGCTTTACCGCTTCTAACGAAAAAGGTGAGCTGGTTACCCTTGGTCGTAATGGTTCTGATTACTCTGCAGCCGTGTTGGCGGCGTGTGTCCGCGCTGAATGCTGTGAGATTTGGACGGATGTGGACGGCGTTTACAGCTGTGACCCACGTTTGGTGCCAGACGCGACACTGCTTAAATCTCTAAGTTATCAGGAAGCCATGGAGCTTTCTTACTTCGGTGCAAAAGTGCTTCACCCGAAAACTATTCTTCCAATCGCACGTTTCCATATTCCTTGTCTGATCAAAAACACCGCTAACCCACAGGGTGCAGGTACTTTGATCGGCAACGACAGCGGTGAAGACAACTTGGCAGTGAAAGGGATCACCACGTTAAGCAAACTGAGCATGGTGAATGTCTCAGGTCCAGGCATGAAAGGTATGGTCGGCATGGCTGCCCGTGTATTCGGTGCCATGTCAGCTGCGGGTGTTTCCGTTGTTCTTATTACCCAATCCTCTTCTGAATACAGCATCAGCTTCTGTATCGAAGCGGAAGACAAACCAATGGCACAACGCGTTCTGCAGGAAAGCTTTGAGCTGGAATTAAAAGACGGCTTGCTTGAGCCTGTGGACTTCGTTGATAACGTAGCCATTGTGTCGCTGGTGGGTGACGCGATGCGCACCTCGAAAGGCGTGGCATCTCAGTTCTTTACTTCACTGGCAGAAGTCAACGTTAATATCGTCGCGATTGCGCAGGGTTCTTCTGAGCGTTCAATCTCTGCGGTTATCCCGGATGATAGCGTGTCTGAAGCGGTGAAAGCGTGTCACGAAAACCTCTTTAATTCTAACCACTACCTGGATGTGTTTGTGGTCGGTGTTGGTGGTGTCGGCGGCGAGCTGGTTGAGCAAGTGAAACGCCAGCAGGCGAAACTGGCCGACCAGGGGATTGTTATCCGCGTCTGCGGCATGGCAAACAGCCGCGGTATGTTGCTGAACAGCAAAGGTATCGACTTGAACAACTGGCGTGATGAGCTGGCGAAAGCGGACGAGCCGTTCAGCCTGCCTCGTATGGTGCGTCTGGTTCAGCAAAATCACATCATCAACCCTGTGTTTATCGACTGTACCTCTGAGCAGGGCATTGCAGATCAATACGCTGATTTCCTGTCTGCGGGCTTCCACGTCATCACGCCGAACAAAAAAGCCAACACGGCGGGCATGGCGTACTACCAGCAGCTACGTAAGTCTGCACGTGCGACCCGTCGTAAGTTCATGTACGACACCACGGTGGGCGCTGGCCTGCCAGTCATCGAAAACCTCCAAAACCTGATTGCTGCAGGTGACGAGCTCGAGAAGTTCACCGGCATCCTGTCCGGTTCTCTATCTCACATCTTCGGTAAGCTCGACGAAGGTCAGAGCTTCTGTGAAGCAACGACAGCCGCGCGTGAGAGCGGGTTCACTGAACCGGATCCACGTGACGACCTCTCTGGCATGGATGTGGCGCGTAAGCTTCTTATCCTTGCCCGTGAAGCAGGTATGCACCTTGAGCTGGAAGATGTTGAAGTTGAGCCAGCACTGCCACCAGGCTTTGACGCCTCAGGCGATGTAGAAGCCTTTATGGCAAAACTGCCGGAAGCTGACGCTTACTTCGAGAAGTTGGCGAGCGATGCGCGTGCCGAAGGTAAAGTGCTGCGTTATGTGGGTAGCATCGAGAACGGCAAGTGCTCAGTGAAAATCCAGGCGGTGGATGCTGACGACCCTATGTTCAAAATCAAGGAAGGTGAGAACGCGCTGGCTTTCTACAGCCGTTACTACCAGCCAATCCCATTGGTACTGCGAGGCTACGGTGCAGGTACTGCCGTGACAGCGGCAGGTGTGTTTGCAGACTTGATGCGTACACTTGGCTGGAAACTGGGGGTATAAGATGAGCGTTGTTGTTTACGCACCGGCTTCAATCGGTAACGTCAGTGTCGGTTTTGATGTATTGGGCGCCGCTGTGTCGCCCATCGACGGCACTTTGCTTGGCGATCGCGTGAAAGTGGAAGATGGTGGTGATGTACCCTTTACCTTGAACTGCGTCGGTAGTTTTGTTGATAAGCTGCCGAAAGATCAGGAAGAGAACATCGTTTATCAGAGCTTCGTGGTCTTCTCCCGTGAAATGGAAAAGTTGGGACAGCCTGTTCGTCACGTCACCATGACGCTCGAAAAGAACATGCCTATCGGTTCAGGCTTGGGTTCCAGTGCTTGTTCTATCGTTGCCGCTCTTGATGCCCTGAATAAGTTCCATGATGAAGCGTTGGACGAAACCACTTTGCTGGCGCTGATGGGCGAGATGGAAGCCGCGATTTCCGGTAGTCTTCACTACGATAATGTAGCGCCATGTTATCTGGGTGGCCTGCAGTTGATGGTTGAACAAATGGGAATCATCAGTCAGGAAGTGCCTTGCTTTGACGAGTGGTACTGGGTAATGGCGTACCCGGGTATCAAAGTACCGACGGCGGAGGCGCGCGCGATTTTGCCTGCACAATATCGTCGTCAGGATGTGATTAATCACGGTCGCCATCTGGCAGGCTTTATCCATGGCTGTTATTCTGGCCAGCCACAACTTGCTGCGAGCATGATCAAGGACGTGGTTGCTGAACCTTACCGCGAGAAATTGCTGCCGGGCTTCGCCGAAGCCAGACACTACGCGGAAGATGCAGGCGCACTGGCGACCGGTATCTCAGGTTCGGGCCCGACGCTGTTTAGCATCACGGATGATAAAGCCGTGGCAGAGCGCGTAGCGAAGTGGCTAGAGGAAAATTACGTTCAGAACGAAGAAGGATTTGTCCACATCTGTCGATTGGATGTGAAAGGATCGACAGTGACAGGAAGTGAACTATGAAGCTTTACAACATCAAAGAAAACGACGAGCAGGTTTCGTTCGGTCAAGCGGTAAAACAAGGTCTTGGCCGTAATCAGGGTCTTTTCTTCCCAAGCGAACTGCCAAAATTTGACGACGTTGATGCACTGCTGGACAAAGATTTTGTCAGCCGCAGCAGCGATATTCTTTCTGCATTCATCGGTGATGAGCTGTCGCCTGAAACCGTGCGCAGCATGGTGGAAAATGCCTTCCAATTCCCGGCACCTGTCGAGAAAGTGACTGATCAAATCAGCGCACTTGAGCTTTTCCACGGTCCAACACTGGCGTTTAAAGACTTTGGTGGCCGTTTTATGGCGCAATCGCTGGCAGCAGTGTCTGACAGCGGCAAGGTGACCATTCTGACTGCGACTTCTGGTGATACCGGTGCCGCTGTTGCCCATGCGTTTTACGGCATGGAAAACATCAATGTGGTTATCCTGTACCCGAAAGGCAAGATCAGTCCGCTGCAGGAAAAACTCTTCTGTACTCTGGGTGGCAACATCCACACTGTGGCTATCAATGGCACTTTCGATGACTGTCAGGCCATGGTGAAAAACGCCTTTGATGATGCAGAGCTTCGCGCCGCGATTGGTCTGAACTCAGCAAACTCAATCAACATTAGCCGCCTGATGGCGCAAATTTGTTACTACTTTGAAGCTGCGTCGCAATTGACTAAAGCGCAACGCGAGAACTTAGTGGTTGCAGTGCCAAGCGGCAACTTCGGTAACTTGACGGCAGGCCTTCTGGCAAAAGCGATTGGCCTGCCAATCAAACGTTTCATTGCGGCAACTAACGTGAATGATACCGTGCCACGTTATCTGCAAACCGGTGAGTGGACGCCAGAGCCAACTATTCCAACGCTGTCAAATGCCATGGATGTGAGTCAGCCAAACAACTGGCCGCGCATTGAAGAGCTTTGCCAGCGCCAAGGTTGGGGTTTGAACGAGCTGGGCGCAGGTGCAGTGACGGATGAGCAAACGGCAGAAACGCTGAAAGCGATGTTTGACGGTGGTTACCTGTGCGAACCGCACGGTGCGATTGCTTACCGTGTGTTGGACGAGCAACTGCAGGATGGCGAACATGGCCTGTTCCTGTGTACCGCACATCCAGCGAAGTTCAAAGAGTCTGTCGATGAGATCCTGGGTCAGGACATTCCGCTGCCAGGCCCTCTTGCAAAACACGCGGCGATGGAACTGCTGTCTGTTGAGCAGGATGCGGATTTCGCTCAGCTGCGTGAATACCTGATGAAGGTCGCTGGCTAATTTTACGCGATAGAAAACAAAAAACCGGCCAATTGGCCGGTTTTTTTATGTTTCTGCTAACACTGTGAATATTACAGAGTGTTAGTGAAAGTACGTGCGATAACGTCGCGCTGCTGTTCAACAGTCAGAGAGTTGAAACGCACAGCGTAGCCAGATACGCGGATAGTCAGCTGTGGGTATTTTTCTGGGTGCTTAGCTGCGTCTTCCAGTGTTTCACGCTTCAGAACGTTAACGTTCAGGTGCTGACCACCTTCAATTTTTGCAGGTACTTCGATAGCGATTTCACGGCTTTCGTACTCGCCCAGGTCTGCAGCAGGGATAACCTGATCCGCTTCGAAACCTGCTTTTGCTGCAACGCAACGTGCTTCGTTAGTTTCGCTGTCCAGCAGCCAGATAGAGTTCAGCAGGTCGTCGTTTGCCGCTTTAGTGATTTGAATACCAGTGATCATAATCCTTCCCCTTTTGATAGGCTTGGTGGTTTTAATTTTCCATCAATTGATGAGCTGGGTACTTGTATACCTTATTGTTTGTAAGGTTATTTTGATTTTAGTCAAAATACAATCAAAATATGCGAAATTTACGCCTTGGATTTTTTGTTTTGAATCAATAAAAGATCAAATATATGGTTTAAAACAATTTTTTAACAAGGCGATACTCTGTGAAAAATTACAAATGTAATTTAATTACTACATTTTGAGCGTGTGACTTGCACTGCAATACATACGGATATCGCCCTAAGTCCATGTGATGGCACAGTCTGGTGGTGCTAGAGCGTTATGCAAATCAAAACGGACTTTTACGGTATGAGTAACTTAAAATGTTGTCGGTTACGGTTTCGGCCAGGAGAGAGAAGATGAAGTTTATCGGAGCGCATGTGTCGGCATCCGGCGGCGTAGAAAATGCGCCAGTTAATGCAGCAGCAATTGGTGCCAATGCGTTTGCACTGTTTACCAAGAACCAAAGACAGTGGCAGGCAAAGCCACTGGAAGCGAAAAATGTCTCGGCATTCAAAGCAAACTGCCAAAAGCACGGTTTCGTACCAGAAGCTGTTTTGCCACATGATTCTTACCTCATCAATTTAGGGGCACCTGAAGAAGAAAAGCTGGAAAAGTCCCGCGCGGCGTTTATTGATGAGATGGAGCGCTGTCGAATTCTTGGATTACCCTTGCTGAATTTCCACCCCGGTAGCCATTTGAAGAAAATCAGCGAGGAAGCCTGTCTTTCCCTGATTGCTGAATCTATCAATCAGGCACATCAAGCCGTACCAGAGGTCGTTGCTGTGATTGAAAACACCGCGGGTCAGGGGACCAATCTTGGATGGTCGTTTGAGCAACTGGCGGCGATTATCTCGCAAGTGGAAGATAAATCCCGTGTTGGTGTCTGTATTGATACCTGCCACGCCTTTGCGGCAGGGTATGATCTTCGCACTCACAGCGCGGCAGAAGCGACTTTTGCGGAGTTTGATAACACAGTAGGTTTTCAGTATCTGCGTGGTATGCACCTCAACGACTCGAAAACGCCTTTTGGTAGCCGGGTTGACCGTCATCAGGCGCTGGGGGAGGGCGAGATTGGTTTACCGTGTTTTGAGGTCATCATGCAGGACAATCGCTTCAATGGCATTCCATTGATTCTGGAGACCATTAAACCGGAAGCGTGGGCGGATGAAATCCGCTTGTTACGTCAGTTTGAAGTCACAGCATCTGAGCGTGTTTCTGCGTAGAATAGCGGACGCTGAAGAATAGAGAGGATTGGGGAAAGCATGACACAGGCGATGACTTGGCACGATGTGATTGGCCAGGAAAAGGAACAGGACTATTTCAAACACACTATGGCTTATGTGGCGGAAGCCCGTGAGAAAGGCACAGTGATTTACCCGCCTAAGGAAGACGTATTTAATGCCTTCCGCTTTACAGAGCTGGAAGATGTGAAAGTGGTGATCCTGGGGCAAGACCCTTACCACGGTCCTAATCAGGCACATGGTCTTTGTTTTTCAGTCCTGCCCGGAATCAAAACGCCACCCTCGCTGGTGAACATGTATAAAGAGCTGGCTCAGGATATTCCAGGTTTCACCATTCCACAGCATGGATACCTCAAAAGCTGGGCGGATCAGGGCGTGTTGCTCCTTAATACCGTTCTGACGGTCGAGCAGGGTAACGCACACTCTCATGCCCACTTAGGTTGGGAAACCTTCACTGATCGCGTGATAGAAGCTGTAAACCAACATTGTGAAGGCGTCGTGTTCCTGCTTTGGGGCTCCCACGCCCGCAAGAAAGGCCGTGTGATTGATCGTAATCGTCACCATGTGTTGGAAGCGCCACACCCATCTCCACTTTCCGCGCATCGTGGATTTTTGGGCTGCAAACATTTTTCTACCACAAACACACTGCTTACCCAGTCTGGTAAAGCGCCGATTAACTGGCAGCCAGAACTCGACGGATAGATTCGTTTCATTGATTTTAGAAAGCCCGTGATTTTCATCGCGGGCTTTTTGTTTGTATGTGCTGCAAAGGTGAAACTGAACAAAAAATGACCTTGCGCAATTTGTGAACAGTCCGGTTCGATAGACTGATCTCGTGGTGTGAATGAAGAAAGGGAGGAGCTATGTTAGTAGCCAGCATTCATAGAGATCACCGGAACATCAGCCGACTGCTTAAACTGTTGTCGAAAAAGCTGACCGCCATTCAGCAGGAAAGGCCCGTTAACTACAGCCTGATTAAGGACACGGTTAGCTACCTGCGAGAGTACGCTGAAAAGTATCACCATCCAAAAGAAGACCTTATCTACCACTACTACTTACAGCATTACCCTGATTCAGAGGGGGTGGCCAGATTGGATGATGAGCACGAAGCGCTGGCAGGTTTAACCGCTGAGTTTGCGGATACCGTCGACATGATATTGATGGACGCTGTCATTCCGCTCGATCTCTTTGCCGACAATCTCAACCGATTTGTAGGCTGTCAGAAAGAACACCTGGACTTGGAAGAGAAAACCATTCTGCCTGTGTTGGAGCAAACTCTGACGACTGAAGATTGGAAGTACCTGCAGACACAATGGGAGGTAGAGGATATTGATCCGCTGTTTGGTGAGCAGGTGGCTGACAGGTTCAAAGAGCTTTCTGCTGCTCTCAAAGGCCCATAGTGACAGACAAAAAAAGGCACCCCTTATCGGGTGCCTTTTCTTTAAAATTCCAATGTTATGTTGTCAGTAAATTGACGATTTAAACCAGTGAGTACGCTACTTAAAAATCGAAATCGCTGTCGTTGAAGTCACCGAGCATATCGATATCTTGCAGCTCTTTGCGCAGGCGTTGTCTGTCTTTTAACGCCTCAATTTCTCTCCACTTACGTTTTGCTTGTTTGGTTCGTCCACCGCGTTGTGGTCGCTCTTGATCGAATACATCATCAAAGGCAAAGCTATCCATAAATTCACCTCGTTTTACCGTTGCGGTCGCTAATTAAGTATCAAACCTCCGACAAAATAAAATTGAAGTGTTTCTCATTTGTTGCACCTCAGTGAAGTTTTTATGAGAACGCAATCACCTTTATTCCGTCGCTGGGCAAAATGTGTGCAGTTGCAGTGCCTTAAGTTGTCTCACAGCTACAACATCAAATTTATCTGGGGAGGTGTTCCCCAAGCCCCTGTCACAGCAAAAGACCGGGGAAATATCGAATTTGGTCACACATTGAATAAAATGCATAAAGGGTGCCAGACAAGGTGAACGCGATGTTCCAATCCTGTTATGGAAAAGCAGTAACGCAAACGCTTGGTCTTGATGTGTGGGTGTTTTTTGCTCACTGGATATGAAGTTTAATTCATATTGATTTTTATCGTGGCTGGTAGCATCATCTCGCGGCAATTTGCGGGATCTGCCGCAAAACCGACACATTTTGGGGTTCTTGTGACGCTTTCTTGCCGACGAGACCCGCATCATTATCGGCAGACGCTAGGCTTGCGTCAGTCGCATCAAATCGCATTTTCTCCGCATCGGAGAACAACGACACTGCGAATCAGTTTATGCGTACAGAGAGGTAGGCGTGGTAAGTCTCATCAACTTTTTAAACGACCTGATCTGGGGATCGGTGCTCATCTATCTTCTGATCGGTGGCGGCATTTTCTTTACGCTGCGTCTTAGGTTTATTCAAATTCGTCACTTTGGGCACATGTTCAAGGTGATGAAAAACAGCCGTAAGTCAGACAAAGAGGGTATCTCTTCGTTTCAGGCATTATGTACCAGTCTTGCAGCGCGCGTGGGCACGGGCAATATGGCGGGCATTGCTGTTGCGTTAACCCTTGGTGGCCCAGGTGCGATTTTCTGGATGTGGTTGATAGCTGTGCTGGGAATGGCAACGGCTTTTGCCGAGAGCACGCTGGCGCAGCTTTACAAAACCCGTGATGACGATGGCAATTTCCGTGGTGGCCCAGCATATTACATGGAAAAAGGCCTCGGCATGCGCTGGATGGGCGTGGTCTTCTCCGTGCTGCTCATTATTGCCTTTGGCTTAGTGTTCAACTCGGTACAGGCTAATTCCATTACTCAGGCAGCTTATGTTGCTTTTGGCTTTGATCCCCTCCATGTTGGTGCTGTGCTGGTGGTACTTGCTGCCTTTGTTATTTTTGGTGGCATTCGAAAAATTGCCCGCACGGCTGAGTTGATTGTGCCTGTGATGGCGCTGCTTTATCTGGCGCTTGCCATGTACATCATGCTGACCAATCTGGAAAAAGTGCCTGATGTACTGTCACTGATTTTCCGCAGCGCTTTCGGTCTGGAAGAAGCCGCTTCGGGTGCGTTGGGTTACACAGTGGCACAAGGCATGGTGCAAGGCATTAAGCGTGGCCTGTTTTCCAACGAGGCGGGCATGGGCTCTGCGCCGAATGCGGCAGCCAGCGCAACGCCGTACCCGCCACACCCAGCGTCTCAGGGGTATGTGCAGATGCTGGGCGTGTTTGTGGACACCATCGTTATCTGTTCTGCCACCGTGGCAATTATCCTGATGTCCGGCGAATACATGCCGGGCAGTGAGATCACCGGCATTGAACTGACCCAGCGTGCGCTTTCTAACGAAGTGGGTGACTGGGGGGGCATTTTTGTAGCAGTCGCGATTTTCTTCTTCGCGTTTACCTCGATCATTGCCAACTACTCGTATGCGGAAACTAACCTGATATTCCTTGAGCACAACCACAAGGCCGGTTTGAACCTGTTTCGTTGCGTGGTGCTTGGCATGGTGATGTTTGGTGCGATGGCTGAACTGCCAGTGGTGTGGATCATGGCGGATACTTCAATGGGCATGATGGCGATCGTGAACATGATTGCCATCCTGCTGCTCTCCGGCACCGTGGTGACACTGGCGAAAGACTACAACCAGCAGGTGAAACAGGGCAAAGTGCCTTCGTTCAACAGCCGCAATCACCCTGACATGCTCAACCAGATTGAGCCTGGCGTTTGGGGTAAACCGCAAGTAACAGAATCGGAAAATCGTTCGCCTATACAGTGATTCATTCGGTTTCGTCTATGGCAGTTATCGGAAAAAGCCACGCTTGATCGCGTGGCTTTTTTGATGGTCGGTGTTACTCTTTGCGCTAATAAGAGATTGAAAGGAATGACACTATGTTGATTGTGGTTTCTCCGGCAAAAACCTTGGATTACCAATCACCGCTCGCGACGGAGCGTTACACGCAACCGACGCTGACCGAGCACTCTGAAGCTTTGATTGATGTGTGCCGTAAGCTGACACCGGCAGATATTTCGAGCCTGATGAAGGTGAGTGACAAGATTGCAGGTTTGAACGCGGCACGCTTTGCTGAGTGGTCGCCGGAGTTCACAACCGACAATGCCCGTCCTGCGGTTTTGGCATTCAAAGGCGATGTTTACACTGGCCTTGAAGCGGAAACTTTCAGTGAAGAGGACTTTGATTGGGCGCAGAATCACCTGCGAATGCTGTCAGGCCTCTATGGTCTGTTGCGTCCTCTGGATTTGATGCAGCCTTACCGCTTGGAAATGGGCACCAAACTGGCGAATCCACGCGGCACTAACCTCTATCAATTCTGGGGCGACATCATCACGGGTGAGCTGAATCAGGCACTGGCTGCGCAGGGCGATAAGGTACTGGTTAACCTCGCATCGAACGAGTACTTCAAATCAGTCAAACCTAAGCAATTGGACGGGCAGATCATCACGCCAGTGTTTAAAGATCAGAAGAACGGCCAGTACAAAGTCATCAGCTTCTTTGCCAAAAAAGCGCGAGGCATGATGGCGCGTTACATCATCGACAACCGCATTGATTCGGTTGAAGCGTTAAAGCAGTTTGATACGGCGGGATACTGGTTCTGCGCAGAAGAGTCGAGCGACAAGGAACTGGTGTTTAAGCGCGAAGAGCAGTAATCGCGCTTGTAAAGTCATTAAAAAGAAAAGGTTAGCCGAGGCTAACCTTTTTTATCTCAATAATCTCGATTAAGCAGTTGGATTGACCGGCTTGCCGGAGACTTCATCTGAAGCTTCGCTGTCTTGAGTACGACGTGCCAGACGACGCTCCCAGTAGTCAGCGTTCTTGATACCAAGCTTCACAGGATCGAAGGTATATTCTTCCACACCTTCTTTCTGCTGACGCTCGTAATCGTGCAGCGCTTTAAGGGCAGGCTTGCTCAGGAAGAAGATGATCACAAGGCCGACAATATTCAGCCAAGCCATCAGACCCACACCCACGTCACCCATCGCCCACGCGAGGTTCGCGGTTTTCACGGTGCCGTAGAATACCGCTGCCATCAGAATCACTTTCAGCACAAACATCATGCCTGGGAGTTTGATGGTACGGCGCAGGTAAGCCACGTTGGTTTCTGCAATGTAGTAATAAGCCAGAATCGTGGTGAACGCAAAGAAGAACAGTGCAATCGCAATGAACGGTTTGCCCCAGCCCGGCATGGTGCTCTCAATTGCCATCTGGGTGAAGACAGGACCATTCGCAGTAATGTCTGCAGCAACGTTTTGGATGATGAAGGCTTCGCCAGCACCGTGAACGTTGTAAGCGCCAGTGATAAGGATCATAAACGCAGTGGCAGAACATACCAGCAGGGTATCGATGTAGATAGAGAAAGATTGAACCAGACCCTGTTGCGCAGGGTGCTGAACGTTCGCGGCAGCCGCTGCGTGTGGGCCTGTACCCTGACCCGCTTCGTTTGAGTAAACACCACGCTTGACACCCCAGCCGATAGCAGCACCAACACCCGCCATAGGTGTGAATGCGTCGCCAATGATCATCGCAACGATACCTGGGATTTCAGTGATGTTCAGCGCAATGATAACGAATGCGATGATGATGTAAGCCAGCGCCATGAAAGGCACAACGACCTGAGTAAAGCTCGCGATTCGCTTCACGCCACCAAAAATGATGAAACCAAGCAAAATGGAGATGAGGGTGCCGGTGATGATTTTCGCCAGGCTGTAGGTGCCAATCGCGGTTTCAATCATTTCACCAGAGCCGAATGCGGCTTCAACGGCGTTACCGATACTGTTTGACTGTACGCCTGGCAGCAGAACACCACAGGCAAAAATAGTCGCGATGGCAAAAATCCATGCGTACCACTTCTGACCCATCGCTTTCTCGATGTAGTAAGCCGGACCACCACGGAATTCACCTTTGTCTTCTTCTTTGTAGATTTGTGCAAGGGTAGATTCAGTGTAAGCCGTTGCAGCGCCAAGGAAGGCAACAACCCACATCCAGAAAACGGCACCCGGACCACCGAAACCGATCGCTGCAGCGACACCTGCGATATTACCGGTACCAACACGGCCTGAGAGTGAAACGGCCAGTGCCTGGAAAGACGAAATACCTTTCTCAGAACTTTTGCCAGAGAACAGCAGGCGAGTCATTTCTTTGAACTGACGAACCTGAACAAAGCGAGTCACGATGGAGTAGAACAGGCCAGCACCCAAACAGGTGTAAATAAGCACTGGACTCCAGATAATGCTGTTTAAAAAATCAACAACAGATTGCATTACAAGATCCCTCTAATAAAAAATATTGGATAGATGATTTTTTATCCAACGGCAGGATAATCCGAAAATGACATAAATTGTTAACATTTTGTGTTGTCAATGTGACGGATTGTGAGCCCGATCTTTAGTCTGCATTCCATTAGCAAACCAGAATATTTATCTGCGACTGATCGCAAACAAATAAAAAAGGAGGCTTTTCGCCTCCTTTTCTAACGTTAATTAAATTGAAAATCCAGTAAAAGCTTGATTATGCGGATTTTTTCGCTGCTTTTTTCGCCGCTTTCTTCGCTTTTCCTTTTACTTCTTTGTTAGAAAGCTTTTTCTTTTTCTTCTTAAATTCCGGTTTCTTATGTTTTGGCTTCATGCCATCAACATAGCGTTCTTTCACGTCTTCTTTCATGTAGCGGCAGATACGATCCATCATGGGTTGATCGTGCGCTTCTACCAGAGAAATGGCGTTACCTTTCTTACCCGCGCGGGCAGTACGACCGATACGGTGCAGGTACACGTCGGCTTTTCGTGGCAGGTCGAAGTTGATGACGTGGTCGATGTCTGGCACGTCGATACCACGTGCTGCAACATCAGTTGCTAACAGAACATTAATTTCACCAGTGGTGAAACGCTCGATCGCGTAAGTACGCTTTGCCTGAGCCATTTCACCTTGCAGCCATGCACAATTCACTTTCTCTTTGGTCAGGAATTCACGCAGTGCAGCCAGACGCTCACGGGTTTTCACAAAGATGATCGCACGCTCAGCCTGTTCCGTCAGAATCGCTTTCAACAGGGCATTTTTATGCGCCATGTCGTCACAGCGGTAGTACCACTGGGTGATCTTCTTGCGTTCACGGCGCGGCGGCTCAGCTTCTACTTCTACCGGATCGGTCAGCAGGGTGTTCTTGAAACCTTCAATGCCTTTACCTTCCAGCGTTGCGGAGAACAGCATACTTTGCTTACGCCAGCGACATTCGGTAGAGAGTTTATCAACGGCAGGGCCAAAGCCCATGTCGAGCATGCGGTCAGCTTCGTCCAGAACCAGGCTTTCAATCGCACGGCAGTCAAAGCGTTCAGCTTCGATGTATTCCATCAGACGGCCAGGAGTCGCAACCACGATGTCTTGGGTTTTACCCAGAATCTCAGCGTGTTCTTGGTACGAGATACCACCTGTGATGGTGATGATCTTTAAATCGGTATATTTCGCCAACGCGCGGGCTTGATCAGCAACCTGAATGGCCAGTTCACGGGTTGGAGTCAGGATCAGGGCGCGTGCAGGACCCGGCTTCTGACGAGGGAAGTCGATAAGGTGTTGCAGCAATGGCAATACAAAAGCCGCCGTTTTCCCTGTTCCCGTTGGCGCAGACGCCAAAATATCACGGCCATCCATACCATGAGGGATCACGCCAGCCTGGATCGCTGTTGGTCGCTCGAAGCTTATGTCATCCAGCGCTTGTAGCAGTTGAGGATCCAGTTCTAGTTCAGCAAAAGTTCGCACGCGTTGTTTCTCCACTCAAAGTTAGGGGGCGAATTATAGAGACTAATTCAAGTACGATCATCACATCTTGAGGTAAAAATCTCTTGTGAGCGAAATAAAGTCGTTTGTATAGCTTCCCGCCGCCTGGATCACCAAGGTTTTGGCATCTAAACCATGTTCTTCCTGATTCGATAGCGACATCAACTTTCGACTCACCGGTTTGTTGGCGGTTGGTTGCACGTTCAACAGCCGTTGGCAATAAAGTCCATACTCTTTGGCTTTCGCCAGCAAGGCATCAGCCTCCACTGAAGGTAAGATCAAATGCGCCTGTCCGTTGGGTAAAAGTCGAGTCTTTATCACTTTTAATAAGGTGTCGTGAGAAAGGGTGTCGGTGTGACGCGCAGTGGCTCGCCGAGAATCACCCGCTTGCTCGCCGGAAGTAAAGTAAGGGGGATTGCAGATAATAGTATTGAACTGCAACGGGTTTTCCCACTCGGTAATATCCTGATGCAGCACAGTTATCCGATCTGCCCAAGCAGATTGTTCTGAATTGAATTGCGCGGTGTTGGTGGCGTGCTCATCGATATCCAGCGCGGTGATTTTTACTGCGGGAAATCGCTGCGCCATCATCAGTGCCAGTAAGCCAGAGCCCGTGCCAATATCGAGCACTTCATCAGACTCGCCCGCCTCAGCCCAAGCGCCAAGCAGCACGCCATCTGTGCTGACTGGCATGCCACAGCCTTTATCTTCGACAGTAAATTGCTTGAATCTGAAGCCTTTACTCACGGTACCCTCTTGTTGTCTACTCGTTGCCATTGTCGACAATTGCTTAAAAAATAGATAATTATGTTGCCATCATGTTATGGGTTATTGCGGTCAAGATCTTTAACTTCTATCGGCTAAATGCTAATAATTAGTTGTAAATGCCAATTTAAAATTAAAAAATAGATTTATGGTCTATTTTTAATGTTATATTGTCTGTGCACTGAAACTTCGTCATTATTCTGCGTAATCGGTATTGCACAGTAAAAATAACCAAAAGGCTAACCGGTTGATTACACAATTATTAAGCAAACACACATAGGTAATACGAAGTGAAAGAGAGTTTAAAGGTTAGCGATATACTCGCGCTAGGGTTTATGACCTTTGCATTTTTCCTCGGGGCCGGAAATATCATCTTTCCTCCTCTGGCGGGCTTTCTGGCAGGTGAACACACCTTTTCTGCAATGCTGGGCTTTTTGACCACTGCTGTAGGCCTTCCTCTTATTGGTATCGTCGCGGTTGCCGTGGCGGGTGGCGGCTGGAAAGGTCTGACCCGCGATCTGCCAGCGTCAGTCGCAACACTGATGGCGGTGCTGATTTTCATCATTATCGGTCCTGCTTTTGCAGCGCCACGTGCAGGTTTGGTGGCCTATGAGATGGGCTTTAAGCCTTTCCTGAATGCACCGGGCCAGTTCGAATTGTCGCTTTTCTCTGTGGTGTTCTTTGCCATCGCGATGTTCTTCTCCCTGTCTCAGGGCAAGCTTATCGACACTATTGGTAAGCTGCTGACGCCTGCGTTGTTTGCGGCACTGGCAGTTCTGGCGATTGCGGTTGTGGTGAACCCACAAGGCGATATTGTGGCAGCGCAGGGTGCGTATGTGGATCAGGCGTTCACAACAGGTTTCCTTGAAGGTTACAACACCATGGATACCTTCGCCGCACTGATGTTCGGTATGTTGATTGTTGATGTTATCCGCAAGAAAGGCGTGACGGATCAGGCGAAAACCTGTCAGTACCTGATTTATGCAGGTGTGATTGCGGCCGCGGGTCTGGCATTTGTTTACGTTTCTCTGTTCTATCTGGGCGCGACAGCGACGGGTGTGGCACCGGGCGCGGCAAACGGTGGTGCCATTCTGTCAGCTTACGTGTTGGCGCTGTTTGGCCCTGCTGGTCAAATCATTCTGTCGACCATCATTGTACTCGCGTGTCTGACGACGGTTATTGGTCTGGTTTCAGCGTGTTCTGACTACTTCAGCACCCTGACCAAGATCACTTACCGTCAATGGGTGGTTATCCTGTCTATTGCTTGTGCAGTGGTCGCGAACGTAGGCCTGAACCAGTTGATCGCCATTTCTGTTCCTGTCCTGTTTGCATTGTACCCAGTTGCGATTGCGCTGATTGCTCTGACGTTCCTGCGCCGCTTTATGCCTAACCCACAACTGGCATACCGTGTGGTACTGGGTGTGTCTTTGGTGTTCGCACTGTTGGATGCAGCGAAAGTCGCGGGCGTTGATGTGTCTGCGCTGAAAGTGCTGCCACTGTTTAACTATGGCATGGCATGGCTGCTGCCAACGGCAATTGCGCTGGTTGCAGTAAGCTTTGCGGGTAAGCGTAAAGACGAAACGTCACACGCGTAAAGCAAGGTTATTGGAATACAAAAAACCACCGGATGCGGTGGTTTTTTTATGTCTGAAAGCCGGCTGAGGAACTGAGGCTAGAGCGTTTCCTGAAACTCAACCAACACCTGCTCGCACCAGGTGGCGATGCGCTCATCACTCAGTTCGTATTGGCTGTCTTCGTCCAGTGCCAGACCGACAAACTGTTTACCGTCTTCGGTCAGCGCTTTTGAGGCTTCAAAGGTATAACCTTCATTTGGCCAGTAGCCGATAAATTTCAGGCCAGTTGGCAACAGCTCATCATGTAGCATGCCCATGGCATCAAGGTACCATTCGGCATACCCTTCTTGATCCCCAAGACCGAAAAGGGCTGCGACTTTACTTTGCAGGTTCAGGCCATTAAGTTGTGACCACACCGCTTCCCAGTCTTCCTGCAACTCGCCGAAGTCCCAAGTGGAAATGCCCAGCAACAGCAAATCGTACTGATTCATTTGGTCAACCGGCGTTTCTTTGATGTTGTGAATATCCACCAAATCGTCACCCAGGATATCGCGGATTTTCTCTGCCGCCATTTCGGTGTAACAGGTGGTGGAGCCGTAAAACAAACCTATTTTCATGTGCTTTTCCTGCTGTTGCGTCGAGGGGATTCTACTCCTCGTGGCCTTGTATCTCCACCCCGTAAACCACGAGGATTTGGCGCATTTTGCTGCAATCGTTTTGCTTAATCAGGGTAAACCTTGCATTCATACGGGGGTGAGGTAGTTTGAGAGAAGCAACAATTGAACTTAAGTGAGTGAATCGTGGAACAAAACGCGGCATTGGTAGAGCAGTTTTTGGATGCAATGTGGATGGAGCGGGGTTTATCTGAGAATACCCTAGCCTCTTACCGAAACGATCTGACCAAACTTTGCCAGTGGCTGGATAATGACAGCGTGGCTCTGGTGAAAGTGTCATCGTCCAAACTGCAGGATTACCAGCATTGGTTATTCGATCAGGATTACAAGCAAAGCAGCCGCGCCCGTATGCTCTCTGCGATGCGTCGTCTTTTCCAATACCTTTACCGCGAAAAGCAGCGTGAAGACGACCCAACGGCCACATTGATCAGCCCCAAATTGCCTAAGCGTCTGCCAAAAGATTTGTCGGAAGAGCAGGTAGAAGCGCTACTTGATGCGCCCGATGTGGAAGACACTCTCGAGCTTCGCGATAAAGCCATGATGGAGCTGCTGTATGCGACAGGCCTTCGCGTGACTGAACTTATCAGCCTGACCACTGAAAACGTAAGCCTGCGTCAGGGCGTGGTGCGTGTTATTGGTAAAGGGGGCAAAGAGCGTCTGGTGCCGATGGGAGAGGCAGCAATCGACTGGCTGGAGCGATATATGGCGCACAGTCGCCCGGCATTGCTTGGTGAACAAAGCTCGGATGTGTTTTTCCCTAGCCGCCGCGCCCGCATGATGACCCGTCAGACGTTCTGGCACCGTATCAAGTTTTATGCGGCGCTCGCAGGCATTGATGGTGACATGCTTTCGCCACACGTTTTGCGCCATGCTTTTGCAACGCACCTGCTGAACCACGGTGCAGATTTACGTGTCGTGCAAATGTTGTTGGGGCACAGTGACCTGTCGACCACACAAATTTATACTCACGTCGCGACTGAGCGACTAAAACAGTTGCATCAGGAGCACCATCCTCGGGCATAATGCAGCCGAACGGGCGTTTTTTTACCTCACTTGGGATTTTTTTCGTTTCTGTCCGGTCTGAGTGAGTGACAGTTTGCCCGCAAACCCATTTTCAGGATCTGAACACTATGAATTTAAAACAACTGATGGCGCGTGCTTTGATTGCTTCTGCCATGTTGTCATTCGGCGTACAAGCTGCGGAAGGCGCAGATAAAGCGGCGATTGCTGATGTACTGACAAAATACCGCCTGAATGTTGAAAGCATTGAAAAAGCACCGGTTGAAGGTCTGTACGAAGTCGTGACCAATGGCGGTGTAGTTTATGCCAATAAAGACGGTTCTTACTTTATCTACGGCCAGCTTTTCCACACTACACCGACGGAATCTATCAACCTGACTGAAATCACTCAGGCCAAACGCAACAAGAAGCTGTTCGATGAGGCAGGTGTAGAGAAAGAGTTGATCGTCTATCCGGCGAAAGACGAGAAATACGTGGTGAATGTGTACACGGATACCACCTGTGGGTACTGCATGAAGCTGCACCGTGAAATGCAGGAATACAATGATCTGGGGATTACCATTCGTTACCTGGCTTTCCCTCGCTCGGGTGAGCGTTCACCGAATATCGGCCAGATGAGCGCGATTTGGTGTGCAGATGACAAAGCCAATGCTATGAACCTGGCGAAAGCGCGTAACTTCGACGAAGAGACCAAAGAGTGTACCGATCTTATCCGCCGCCATATGGCACTAGGAAGTGCAATGGGAGTGACTGGCACACCGGCGATCATGTTGGAAGACGGTACCATGCTTTCAGGTTATCTGCCTGCGCCTCAGTTGCTGCAAGTGCTGAAGCAAAAAGAAAGCTAATCCCTGCTTAGATACCCAAGGCGCTGGCGAGAGTCGGCGCCTTTTACGTTTGTGGCTCACCGAAAACAGACCTCGGGCTTTTTCTTTCTCCGTCACCCGTTACAATGTCTCCTCAATCCGCATTCATCAACTTGGTGGTAACGCCGCCGGGCACAGGTTCATTCCATGATTGAAATAAAACGTCGTCACGCGGCACAGGATGCTGCTTTTCCTGCTTCAATTCCGCCATTACTCCAGCGTATTTACGCTAACCGCGGTATCACCTCTGAAGGTGAACTGGAGCGAAGCGCTCGCGGGCTGCTGAATTACAACGAACTTCATGGCATTGAACGCGCCGTAGAACTGCTGGCAGCTGCAATGGCAGAAGGGCGACGCATTATCGTGGTGGGCGACTTTGATGCCGATGGCGCAACCAGCTCGGCGCTCTCAGTGACAGCATTTCGCATGATGGGCTGCACCAACGTCGATTACCTGGTGCCGAACCGTTTTGACGATGGCTATGGCTTGAGCCCAGACGTGGTAGAGCAAGCAGCGGCCAAAGGCGCGGAGCTTATCATGACCGTCGATAACGGCGTGTCCTCGATTGAAGGGGTTGCGGCAGCCAAAGCCCGCGATATTCAAGTCGTCGTGACCGACCACCACTTACCGGGCGAAGTGCTGCCGGATGCTGATGCCATGGTGAACCCGAACCTCAACGAGTGTGGCTTTCCGTCCAAATCGCTTGCAGGCGTCGGCGTGGCGTTCTATCTGATGTTGGCACTGCGCGCTCATCTGCGTGACAACGGCTGGTTTGCCCAGCGTGGTATCGCTGAACCGAACTTGGCGGAACTGTTGGACTTGGTTGCATTGGGTACAGTGGCCGATGTGGTATCGCTGGATACCAACAACCGCATTTTGGTGCATCAGGGTTTGATGCGAATCCGCGCGGGGAAATGCCGCCCGGGTATTCAGGCCTTGATTGAAGTGGCGAACCGCAATATGACAACGCTGGTGGCGAGTGACTTCGGATTTGCTTTGGGGCCACGCATCAATGCGGCAGGCCGCTTGGATGATATGTCATTTGGTATTGAGCTTTTACTGTGTCAAAACCTTCAAGCGGCTCGCCAGATGGCAAGCGAGCTGGATGCCCTGAACCAAAGCCGTAAGGAAATCGAGCAGGGCATGAAAGAAGAGGCGATGGCGATTTGTGAGCGTCTTCAATTTGGTGAAGGCAGCAGCCTGCCTTGTGGGCTTGCACTGTTCCAGCGTGAATGGCATCAGGGCGTGATTGGTATCCTCGCCTCACGCATTAAAGACAAATTCCACCGCCCTGTGATTGCTTTCGCTGATGGCGGTGAAGGCACCATTAAAGGCTCAGCACGTTCTATTCAGGGACTGCATATGCGTGACACCCTGGATGTGATTGATACGCAAAACCCGGGCCTGATTAAAAAGTTTGGCGGTCATGCCATGGCAGCGGGTCTTACCATCGCGGAAGCGGACTTTGAACGTTTCTCGAAGCTGTTCGACGAAGCGGTAAAAAACACCATCAGCGAAGAAGAGCTGAAAGGTGTGCTGCTTTCTGACGGGGAGCTTCTTTCCAACGAGATCAATCTGGATGTGGCTGAAACGCTGCGTTCTGGTGGTCCTTGGGGGCAAGGCTTCCCTGAACCTTTGTTTGATGGCAAGTTCAGGCTGCTGCATCAAAAGCTGGTGGGCGGAAAACACCTGAAAATGATGCTGGAACCTGTCATGGGGGGACAAATGGTAGATGCCATTGCCTTCAATATTGACTTACGCCGCTGGCCAGATCCTTCTGTTCAAATGGTCGAGGTCGCCTATCGTCTCGATGTGAACGAGTTCCGTGGCAACCGCACGGTGCAGTTGATGGTTGAGCATATGGCGGCGGTTTAGGTAAGGAAGAGCAGGTCCTGGGGGCCAAGGAAAAGAAGGTCCTAGGAGGAGCTGGAGCTTTAGGTTAGGCCAAACAGTTCAAATACTGTCGGACCTAGGTCCCAGGGCCTTTAGCCTTTTCTCTCATTTTTCTCCGAAAATTTCTCCTTTGATCCCCATCACACTCTGTATATTCCGTCCGCAATTCTGTAGAATTCGGCGGTTAAAACTCATTCCGAACATAGAAAAGTGACCATGTTTGAAATCAATCCAATCAAAAACCGCCTAGCGGACATTGGCGAGCGTGCAAATGTCCTTAGGGGGTATCTTTGACTATGACGCCAAGAAAGAGCGTCTAGAAGAAGTTAATGCCGAACTCGAACAACCTGATGTGTGGAACGAACCTGAGCGTGCCCAAGCGCTGGGTCGTGAACGCGCGTCGCTGGAAGCGGTAGTAGAAACTATCGACCAGCTTGATCAGGGCGGCGAGTACATCACCGAACTACTGGAACTGGCAGTAGAAGAAAACGATCAGGATACGTTCGATGAAATCGAGCCAGAGTTAAGCGATTTGGAAGAGAAGCTGTCGAAGCTGGAATTCCGCCGCATGTTCTCTGGCGATCATGACGGTTCTGATTGTTATATCGACCTGCAAGCAGGTTCAGGCGGTACTGAAGCGCAAGACTGGACATCCATGATGCTGCGCATGTACCTGCGTTGGGCTGACGCAAAAGGCTTCAAGACCGAAGTGATTGAAGTGTCTGAAGGTGATGTGGCTGGATTGAAATCAGCAACCGTTCGTATCAGCGGCGAATACGCTTACGGCTGGCTGCGCACCGAAACTGGTGTTCACCGTCTGGTTCGTAAGTCTCCGTTCGATTCAGGCGGTCGTCGTCACACCTCGTTCTCTTCTGCGTTTATCTACCCCGAAGTGGACGAAAATATCGACATCGATATCAACCCGTCTGATCTGCGTATCGACGTATACCGTGCGTCAGGCGCCGGCGGTCAGCACGTTAACACCACCGAATCAGCGGTACGTATTACACACGTACCAACCAACACCGTGGTGCAGTGCCAGAATGACCGAAGCCAGCACAAGAACAAAGATCAGGCGATGAAGCAGCTTCGCGCAAAACTGTTTGAACTGGAACTGCAAAAGCAGAACGCAGAGAAACAGGCGAACGAAGCAGCGAAGTCTGACATCGGTTGGGGCAGCCAGATCCGCTCTTACGTTCTGGATGACTCACGCATTAAAGACCTGCGTACCGGTATCGAAAACCGCAACACCCAAGCGGTGCTTGACGGTGATCTCGACAAGTTTATTGAAGCCAGCCTGAAATCTGGTTTGTAATTTTTTAAGTTAATTCAAAGGTTCACTATGACTGACCAGTTACAAGACGAAAACAAGCTGATCGCGGAGCGTCGTGCAAAACTGAACCACATTCGTCAAAGCTGCAATGCAAACGGCCACCCAAATGAATTTCGCCGTGAGCACAAAGCGGCTGATCTTCAGGCTGAGTTTGGCGAAAAGAGTAAGGAAGAGCTGGAAGCATTGGATCACAAAGTCAGCGTTGCTGGCCGTGTGATGGCAAAGCGTGGTCCTTTCCTGGCACTTCAGGACGTGAGCGGTCGCATTCAGGCGTACGCAGCGAAAGACGTTCAGAACGTGCTGAAAGAGCAATATCAAGGTCTGGATATCGGTGACATCATCGGTGTGAAAGGCGCACTGCATAAATCTGGCAAAGGCGACCTGTACGTGAACATGGAAGAGTACCAACTGCTGACTAAAGCACTGCGTCCTCTGCCAGAAAAATTCCACGGTCTGACTGATCAGGAAATGCGTTACCGTCAGCGTTACGTTGACCTGATCGTGAACGAAGATTCGCGCAACGCATTCAAGGTACGCTCTAAGCTGATTTCTGCAATTCGCCGTTACATGGAGTCAAAAGACTTCATGGAAGTAGAAACGCCAATGATGCAAGTGATCCCGGGTGGTGCTTCTGCACGTCCGTTTATCACTCACCACAACGCACTGGATCAGGAAATGTTCCTGCGCATCGCGCCTGAGCTGTACCTGAAGCGTCTGGTTGTGGGTGGTTTCGAGCGCGTATTCGAAATCAACCGTAACTTCCGTAACGAAGGTCTGTCTCCACGCCACAACCCAGAGTTCACCATGATTGAGTTCTACATGGCGTACGCAGATTACAACGACCTGATCGACCTGACTGAAGACATGCTGCGTACCGTGGCTGTTGAAGTTCTGGGTGAAACCTTTATGCCTTACGGCGATTACACCGTGGAATTCGGTGGTAAATACGCGCGTATGACCATGCTGGAAGCGATCAAACACTACAACCCTGAGCACGCTGATATCCAAGCGCTGACCGTTGAAGACGTTCAGGATCGTGAAAAGCTGGTGGCTATTGCGAAGTCTCTGGAGATCTACGTTGAGAAATTCTGGACTTGTGGTCAGCTGCTGGAAGAAATCTTCGGTGAAACCGCAGAACCTAAACTGATCCAGCCAACCTTCATTACTGGCTACCCGGCAGATATCTCTCCGCTGGCACGTCGTAGCGATGACAATCCGTTCTTTACCGACCGCTTTGAGTTCTTCATCGGTGGCCGTGAAGTGGCGAACGGCTTCTCGGAGCTGAACGACGCAGAAGATCAGGACGCACGTTTTAAAGCGCAGGTTGATGCGAAAGACGCAGGTGACGACGAAGCGATGTTCTACGATGCAGACTACATCACTGCACTGGAACATGGTCTGCCACCAACTGCGGGTCAAGGTATCGGTATCGACCGCTTGGCAATGCTGTTTACCAACACGCACACTATCCGTGACGTGATTCTGTTCCCGGCGATGCGTCCACAGAACCAGAAGAAAGACTAAATCTGACTGACTTCTGAGACGTCTCTGAGACACCAAAAACACTGGCCTATGCCAGTGTTTTTTGTATGTACGAAGACCGTGACGCAATGCTGCCAATCAAGGTAGTTAAGATGGTGACGATGGGAGCTGCCCGCGCGTTCCACATGGAAGACAAAATAGGTTCTCTGGAAGCGGGTAAGCTGGCAGACATCATCGTAATTGATACGAAAGCGCCAAACATGGTGCCAATGTACAACCCTTATTCAGCCTTGGTTTACTCCGCGTATGCATCGAACGTGAAACATGCCATCGTTGATGGCCAGCTCCTGATGCAGGAGAGAGACATACTGACGGTGAATGAAGACAAAGTGCGCCAGGAAGCGTTGCAGTTTGCAGACAAAGTCAGAGAAACCGTTATCGCCAGTGGTGAAGAAGTGAGATAGATTCTCTAAGCCCTGCCTTAAATGAAAGACCGCGTCTCACTTGGGCGCGTTTTTTTGCTTTCTCTATCAATAGATAGCCTCACTAAATCGGGTCATAGTCTATGATCTAAGAAATTTTAAAGAGAATCTTAAGTTTCTCAAAATTGAGAAGTGTTTAAAGTGTTGGCCATTTTGATGGCTTTTTTGGGCATCATGGAATAGTCTATCCTATTAATAATACTGATAAATATGTCAGCTACTAGATGCCTATGTTGTCAGCAAATCGAACAGCAAAAGTGTCTTATCTGGGAACTGTGCTGATTTGAGAGCTACCTTGTATCTACATTGAGACAGACCTGCTTGTCTTACAAAATATAATGATACTCACAACATTTTGAACACGTGTCGTTAATGGATGACTAAAGGCAGGCGTTATGGGTATGCAATTCAGATCTGAGGCGGTTCCAAGTTCACTCGTCGTAGTAGGAGGAACTTATGAACCTTGGCTGGCAACACTGGAACAGGCAGGTTGGCGTTGTCACCGCTGTTATGACCTCAGAGCAGCACAATCTCTCCTTCAGGACATTGGTCCTTGCATTGGTATTGTGGATATCAGCCACGATGATTTCAGTCTTAACGGTGTCGCATCACTGGTAAACCGTAACAAGCAGGTTCGCTGGCTGGCGCTGATCCGCGAAGATCAACTCAACAATGATGCAATTTGTCAGTTCATTGTGAGCTTCTGCATCGACTACTTCACTTCTCCAATTCCAGATAGCCAACTGATGAGCACCATCGGTCACCAACTGGGCATGCTGAAGCTTGAGCGTCATGTATGGCCTCAACTGGGCGACCACAGTGACATGGGACTGCTGGGTAAAACTTCTGTGATGAAGAAACTGCGTGATCAGGTTCGTCGTGTCGCACCGACTGACGTATCAGTTCTGATCAACGGTGAAAGCGGTACCGGCAAAGAGCTGGTGGGCATGGCGATTCACAATGCTTCAACCCGCGCGAAAGGTCCGTTCGTTTCTGTGAAATGTAGCGCGCTACCAGAGAAGCTTATTCAAAACGAGCTGTTTGGTGATGGCACAACAGAAGGCAAAGTGCAGCAAGCGCACCAAGGCACTCTGTTCCTGGATGAAATTGGTGATTTGCCACTGAATCTTCAGGCAAACCTTCTGCACCTTTTGCAGGACGGTACGGTAGAAACGCACGACGACAAATACTCAAAAGAGATTGATGTTCGTGTGATTGCGGCGACGCACATGGATTTGGAAAAAGCGGTTGCTGAAGGTCAGTTCCGTGAAGACCTGTTCTATCGCCTCAATGTTCTGCGCATTTCTGTGCCATCACTGAAAGAGCGCAGTGCAGACATTCCTGAGCTGGCTGAGCACTTCCTGTTGAAGTTTGCACGTCAGTACAACACGCAGGCACGCACCTTCTCTGAAGAAGCGAACAAGATCCTGACCAACTATAGCTGGCCAGGTAACGTACGTGAGCTGATCAACCAGGTAAAACGTGCAGTACTGCTGGCGGATAATCTGGTGATTGAAGCCGAGCATCTGGATCTGCCACGTCAGGGTGATTACAAGCAAAGCCTGCGTAAGATTCGTGAAGAGTCTGAGCGCGACGCACTGCTCGCTGTGCTGGAAAGCAACAATGGTCAGGTGTCTGCGGCGGCGAAAGAGCTGGGTGTATCCCGTGCGACTATGTACCGTTTGCTGAACAAGCACAGCTTGATTCCTGCACCGCGTAGCTTTCGCTAAGTAATTAGCTGAATTAAAAAACCGCCTGATTAGGCGGTTTTTTTTCGTCTGATTGATTACTGGGTGACTAGCTTCCCTTCATTGATAGGGAAGATTTTATCGTACGCCAGATTGTAGACGTATGCGTAAACCAGGTAGAAAGCCACCAGACCAATGTCCATCAGGAAAGCTTGCCACAGGCTGATGTTAAGCCACCATGCAATAGCAGGCAGCGTCACCCAAAGCAGGCCCAGTTCAAACAGCACAGCGTGAAGAACCCGGTGTTTCTGCTTTTTCTCGGTTTTCCCGGTAAATTTCACCATGGCTTTGTCAAACCAGAGGTTGTAGACGTAATTCCAACCAGTCGCCAGGATGGAGAAGGCCACACCCAGTACGCCAGTGTGCGCCGCATCAAAACCAAACAGGGACAAAATGCTCACGATGAGAATAAGGCCAATCACCTCAAAAGCGATGGCGTGTCGAATACGGTCAGCAGCAGTTCTCATGGTTCATTCCTCTCAATTAGTGACGACATGATATCTACTAATAAGATTGAAAATAGTTAATTACCATCCGAAAAAAGGATGGACTTTGCGAGTAATCTCACCGCATTATAAATTCTTGATGTTCGCCAGAAGATTGGTCTCAGAGCAAAATTTATTCTCAGACAGGAACTTGAAGCTACATACCTAAACGACCTTAAAATGCAGGCAATCAGAAGTTACTTGGGTATATGTCCTTTTAAATAGGCAAATAATCGAACAGGATGCGGTGAAACTTTGTTCAAGTTGTTGAATAAAGAAGATGCCACTAAATTCATGGTTATATTAAATAACGCGTTGATATATTGATCTAAATCATTAGTATTAACAGTGAATTTACAAGTGCGGAATGTTCCGCAGGTTTACGCAGAAAGGAGGCAATAAGATGACAAATCAACTGTTTACATCCGTCATGACTTGCGCCACCCATCTGCGCGCAGATATGCGAAAACCTGTACACTAATCCGCACCCTTTTAGCAAATGGGCCGCGGATATGACTGCGGCTCTGAGCGACACTTCCTAGTCAAGATCCCTCGCCCGCAATCTATCCAAGGCCTCCTGTAACTCATCAAGGAGTCCGTCATGAACCAATCTATGTACCTGCGTCTGGCCGTGTTTTTCGTCCGTATGGATATCAAACGTGAAGAAGCAGCCTGGAGAAAAGCCCATCGCCGAATTCGCTACGTTGGCGAGCCTTTATCAGAGCATCTAATGCGAGATATTGGTTTCGAGAAAGATGGCTTATCTATCGGTCACACCGTTGCACCTCAATTTAAAGCTCAACGCGAAGTGGCACGAATGCGTAGAAAGTTAAGGTTGAACCTGACAACGTAATCAAAAGGGAGTCACTATGCTGGGTGACTCCCGAATTCCCTGTAATCACATAATAAAAAAGCGCCTTACGGCGCTTTTTCTATTTGAAAACCAAAGGCCAATAAGCGCTATGGACAAGGATTGGAGTACTGCTGGCCAATCTCTTCAATGCGCTTCAGCAATTCTTCCGGCAATTCAACGTCTATGGAATCGATGTTGGTTTTGAGCTGCTCAATTGTTGTAGCGCCGATGATATTACTGGCGACAAAGGAGCGGGTATTCACATAGGCCAGTGCCATCTGTGATGGATCAATGGCGAACTCCTTAGCAAGATCGACATAAGCCTGCGTTGCTGCCTGCCCTTGCTCGGTGAAGTATCGGGCGAAACGCTCCCAGCGGGTGCAGCGTGCTCCTTCTGGTTTAGCGCCATTGAGGTACTTTCCGCTCAACACGCCAAATGCGAGCGGTGAGTAGGCTAACAGCTCGACGCCTTCCTGATGACTGATCTCTGACAGCCCCACTTCGAAGCTGCGGTTGAGCAGATTATACGGGTTCTGGATTGACACAATACGCGGCAGGCTATGCTTTTCTGCCAGACGAAGATAGCTCATCACCCCCCATGGCGTTTCGTTCGAGACGCCGATGTGACGGATTTTGCCTTCGCGCACCAGTTCGGCAAGCGCATCCAGAGTATCCAACAAGGTGACGCCTGAGTTTTCGTCCTGATGGTTGTAGTTCAATTGACCAAAGCTGTTCACATGGCGCTGAGGCCAGTGAACCTGATAAAGGTCGATGTAATCGGTCTGCAAACGGGCGAGACTGTCGTTGACAGCCTGACGGACATTGCGTCTATCCAGTGACATGTTTTCACGGATATAAGGTACGCCTCTGGGGCCAGCGACCTTGGTGGCGATAATCACCTTGTCGCGTTTACCGGATTTTTGCAGCCAGTTGCCAATATATTGCTCCGTCAGCCCCTGCGTTTCTGGGGTCGGTGGCACCGCATACATTTCCGCGGTATCTATAAAGTTCACGCCATGGTCGAGTGCGAAGTCCAGCTGCTGATGAGCATCTGCTTCTGTGTTCTGTTGACCAAACGTCATAGTGCCAAGACAAATCTTACTGACTTCCAGATTGGTATGGGGAAGAGTGTGGTATTGCATCCTTTCTCCTTGAGCTGCATCTCATGGACGACGAGAAACACGTTTTCGAGATGTGCGGGGTTTACCTTCCATCTTAGGAAGTTTTCTTGTTGGTACAAGCGAAAAAGTGAGGGACTGGGTGTAGATCTGGATGAAGGTTTTGAGATGTCGCAAATGGATTACGTGGGAGCGATCAGAATTATCAGTTTTAAACCACACACCCTAGTCTGAGACCTTATACTAGAATTAACATTCGGTTAACAATGCGGGTAACGAAATGAAATTAAAGCAATTGAAGAGCTGGATACAGGCTCATCCGGACAACGTTCCCCATTGCTATGTGATTGCACATGCAGGTGGTGCACAGTATGTGGTGGAAGTGGAAGTCAGGCACAAGCTGGAGCCATTGAAAGACGACAATACTGATGAAGTGATGCATTTTGACAACATGGAACAGGTGTCAGAGAAGCTTCGTAAAGTGGGAGTGAAAAAAGCAACGTTACGTCTGCTGGATCCTTATGATGAGTTTGGGCCTGCGGATACTTCCTGTAATGAGGACATGGAAATTACGCTTTAAGGTCGACAGATCCTAGAGCTAACTTTCGCTTTCCGGCAGCATAAAGTGGCGGGCGAGTATCTTGCCCGTGAACTGAGTGCGAAGATAAAAGCCACGGGGCAAGGTTTTGATGGGTTGACCTTTAGCGCCATAGGCTTCAGTTTTGGCTTTGCTGTTTGCCGCTTTAGGGCGAAGCTGCAAGAATTCACCGTGTCTGGCACTGATTTCATGCACTTTTCCCAGCACGATAAATTCCATCAATTCTTCCCAATCCGCTTTTAGCTGCGACTCTTCATCTTCTGAAGGCTCCCATAATAACGGCATACCCACATGACGCTCGCAAACCGGAATTTCCCTTTCACCTTCAACCGGGATCCAAAGCACTTTTGATAGCTTGTTGCGGATATGACTGTTTTCCCAGGTCAGACCCTGAACACCAGTCAGTGGCGCGACACAGACAAAAGTGGTTTCCAATGGTTTTCCTGTATGGCTGATAGGGATGGATTTCAGTTCGATCCCTAATTCCTGAAAATCCTGCTCGGGCTTGCTGCCTGCAGTCGCACCCAGACAGGTCTCAAGCAGCATGCCTACCCAGCCCTTTTCTCGGCGGAGATCTACGGGACACTCCAGTCCATGTTGTTCGGCCAGTTCACCGAGCGTAAAGCCCGCCAAAGCAAAGGCGCGTTCAAGGAGTTCAGCTTCTGAGTTGGGTGCGGGGATCATCATGCCTCGGTGTCTTAGTTGTCTGCAATGAACGCTATCAGCCTCACCATAATGGATCCACTAATTTTTGCACCCTTACAGAGTTATCCACAACGATCGAAGTGCCGAAGGTATAAAAATGGATCATGGATGCTTATACAGTGGTTTTGGTCACATAAATAGGTGATTTTTGGATCATTCTGATGAGAAAGTGAGCTGGCGGTGTGGGTAAGTCTTACTTTGATGGATCTTTGACCACTTTAAGATCGTTCTGTTTTTATCCTCCGATTTTGCTTGGAAATATGAGACTGAATTTAATTATATGTTTGATATATATAAATATAATTTTAATTCTCCGCTTATGTGGACACTTTTCATGTCGGTCAAATAGACACTTTTGTCCCGTTTAAAGTCTGTTCTGCACAAATGTATCCACAGAAAGCGTGAATAAATGTGCGCTTAGTCTCACCGGATTGTTTATAACTTAGTGGTGGCCGGGTATTTATCCATAAAGGCGGTTGAAGCCCCCAAAAAATGCGTCTCATACACAATGTTTGTTTACCACTGTGCACATAGTGTGAAAAAATCACTGGTAATAGAGATTTATATTTGAGGTCGTCCAGTGATAGATGGCGATGGCTACCGTCCCAATGTGGGGATAGTTATTTGTAACAGCCACGGTCAAGTTCTCTGGGCTCGTCGATACGGACAACACTCCTGGCAATTTCCACAAGGTGGTATTGATGACGGTGAAACACCTGAACAGGCCATGTACCGTGAGTTATACGAGGAAGTAGGGCTCACGAAGAAAGACGTAAGAATTCTGGCTACCAGTCGTCATTGGTTACGCTATAAATTACCTAAACGTCTGGTACGCTGGGATTCCAAGCCAGTGTGTATCGGTCAGAAGCAAAAGTGGTTTTTGCTGAAGCTGGAATGTGACGAGTCAAAGGTGAACATGCAGCGCGGGGGGACACCGGAATTTGATGGCTGGCGTTGGGTCAGTTATTGGTACCCTGTGAGGCAAGTGGTGTCGTTTAAACGCGAAGTTTACCGACGCGCGATGAAAGAGTTTGCGCCAATGGCGATGCCTTTTCGCGAAAGAAAGACCAAACGAAAAGGTAAGCGGGGCACAGCGAAAAACTAAGGATGAACGTCGAGGGTGCCGATGCTGACGAAACTGAGGGATATCGTTAACAATGTAGCGTCGTCCACCGACGTCAAACAGGCGCTCAATGTCTTAGTGCGTGAGACCTGTTCTGCGATGGAGACGGAGTGTTGCTCTGTCTACATCGCCGATTATGACCGTGAACAATATGATCTTATGGCGACGCAGGGACTTAATGCCCGTGCTCGCCGTGTTTCTCTCT
This sequence comes from Grimontia sedimenti, assembly GCF_011045095.1. Lineage (GTDB taxonomy): Bacteria > Pseudomonadota > Gammaproteobacteria > Enterobacterales > Vibrionaceae > Enterovibrio > Enterovibrio sedimenti. The sequence continues at coordinate 61,561 of NZ_JAALDL010000015.1, read as the reverse complement.
CCTTTGATGAAGGCTTGGTGGGGTTAGTTGGCCGTCGTGCCGAACCTATCAACCTTGCACTCGCCAGTTCGCATAGCGACTTCAAACACTTTCCTGATATCGGCGAAGATATTTTCCAAGCCTTTCTTGGTACACCCATTATTTATCGCCGAAAGGTGCTGGGAATTTTGGTTGTCCAGCAGCGTGATTCCCGTCAGTTTGATGAAAGTGAAGAATCTTTTCTGGTCACGTTGGCGGCTCAACTTGCGGTAGTTTTTGCTCACGCCAAAGCGCAAGGCTTTTGGCCCAACAACGCAAAAGGCGCCTTACTGTTGGAAGGTGCCGCTGCATCACCGGGGGTTGCTATAGCTAAAGCCTGGTGTGATGTATCCCAGCCCCGGTTGGATTTGGTTTTTCCGGCATCCTGCCTTGATACACAAAAAGAACGCGACAGATTGGATGGTGCTATCAGCGCAGCCATTACCGAATTTCGCCGTTTGCGAAAGCGTTTTGACAGTGAACTGAATCAGGACACGCTGGCGATCTTCGATCTTTTTATCCACCTTCTGAATGATCCCATGCTGCGAAAGGCGATGAATGAGCGCATTCAGAATGGCGATTTGGCAGAGTGGGCGGTGAAGCAAACCATTGATGCTTTTGCCGAGCGTTTCCAGAACATGTCAGATCCTTATCTTCGCGAACGTGCCAATGACGTGAAGGAACTGGGTCAACGCTTGCTTTACTTCCTTGAAAATCAGGAAATCAAGCAGTGGAACTTTGACGAACCTATCGTGCTGTTTGCCCGTGAATTGACGGCAGCCATGCTGGCTGCGATCCCTCGTGATCGCTTAGCTGGTGTCGTCGCTGAAGAAGGCGCTGTGAACGCACACGCTGCCATTTTGGCAAGAGCCTTGGGCATTCCTGCTGTCATGGGCGTGGAATTCAGCCCGCAATTGGTTCACCGCAAGCAAATCGTGCTGGATGGTTTCAAGGGACGATTGCTGGTTGAGCCTGCGCCTCAGGTTCTTGAAGAGTATGAACGTCTTCGTGACGAAGAGCTGGAGCTGCAACAGGAAGTCGAAAGTACCTTCACAAAGAAGACAGAAACGTCTGATGGTGTGAGGGTAGAAGTCCATTTGAATGCGGGACTCAGTGCTGATACCAGCATTGCTATCAACCGTGGGGTCGATGGTGTTGGCCTCTACCGCACCGAAGTGCCGTTTTTGATGCAACGAAGCTTCCCGTCGGAAGACGATCAGGTGAATCAATACCGTGCGATACTGGATTGCTATCCCAAGCAGCCAGTGGTCATGCGCACATTGGATATTGGCGGTGACAAACCGTTGCCTTATCTCAAAATCGAAGAGGACAATCCTTTCCTTGGCTGGCGCGGAATCCGTTTTACCCTGGACCATCCAGATATCTTCCTGATTCAGGTTCGAGCGATGCTGCGTGCCAGCATTGGGCGCGATAATCTCTCCATTCTGCTGCCAATGATCTCTGGTTTGTCTGAGCTGTTAGAAGCCAAAGCACTGGTAGAGCGAGCCTTTTCGGAAGTCATGGAAATGGCTGGTGCGCAAGGCGAGACCTTGAAGCTGCCAAAACTTGGGATCATGGTAGAAGTTCCTTCCGTACTCTACCAATTGGACGCCATTGCTCCTCATATCGACTTTCTCTCTGTCGGCACCAATGACCTCACACAGTATTTGCTGGCCGTGGACAGAAACAACGCCCGCGTGGCAGACGTCTATGATACATTCCACCCTTCGGTGTTGGCGGTGCTTAGGCAAATTCTCGACAACAGCAAACGGCTCAAATTGCCGGTGAGTGTCTGTGGTGAGTTTGCCGGTGATCCTATCGGTGCATCACTGCTGGTGGGAATGGGGTACAGACAGCTCAGTATGAATACGCGGAGTGTCGCGAAAATCAAATACGTTTTGCGCCATATTCCAAGTAAGCAGCTTGAGTCGCACGCGGCGACTGTCCAACAACTGTCATTAGCGCGTGATATAAGAAACGCTTCAGAAGCCTTTTTGGAACAGTACAATCTCGGCGGTTTGATCCGGGTAGGTAAGTAGCCACAGCGATACTCGGACGTAAAGCTCAGGGCAAATAAATAAGGTGATCTGGCTATTAAAAAAGCGCAGCACCAATAGGAATATTCCATGTTAGAAGCCACATTGTGGTTATTTGGCGTTTGTCTTGCCGTTGGGGGCGTTGTTGGTCTGTTAGCCGGGCTGTTGGGGATCGGTGGTGGCCTGATTGTTGTGCCAGCGCTTAGCGTGCTTCTGCCTTGGGCGGGGATTTCTGCCAATCTCGTGATGCCTATGGCACTTGCCACATCGCTAGCAAGCATTGTGATTACTTCATCCTCTTCTGCTTGTACACACTATTGCCTGGGCAATGTTCAGCCTTCCATCATTAAAACCTTGTTACCGGGTATCTTGCTGGGCGGGCTGCTTGGCAGTGCGATTGCTGACAAAATGCCAACGGAATATTTGCCGAAAGTCTTCGGGATTATCGTACTGTTGCTTGCTCTGCAAATGGCACTGTCACTTCGGATAAAATCAGCCAGACCGCTACCTTCTCCGTTTGGTAGCATGACCAGTGGAGCGGCGATTGGTATGATAGCGAGCCTTGCGGGAATTGGTGGCGGCTCATTAACCGTGCCTTATCTGAACTATCATGGCGTCGAAATGCGCAAAGCCATTGGCAGTGCATCATTGTGCGGTGTCTTTTTGGCGCTTTCCGGTGTCATAGGTTTTATCTTTTTCGGCCTGACGCAACCCGAGACATTACCACCTTATAGTGTGGGGTATGTTTACTTGCCAGCATTGATTGGTATTGTAGTCACTTCCGTAATGACAACGCGTTACGGGGCGAGACTTGCGACCCGTTTACCGACACCCATTATTAAACGCGTATTCGCGGTATTCTTGCTCCTGGTGGGCGCAAGCATGTTTTTTAGCTAAGGAAGACGAATTCATGTCACTGACATTCCCTCAAATAGATCCTGTCCTGATTGAAATCGGGCCGCTTGCAGTACGCTGGTATGGCTTGATGTACCTCGCCGGTTTTGCCTTTGCACTTTGGCTGGCAAACCGCCGTGCAGATAAGCCGGGCAGCGGATGGACGCGGGATGAAGTCAGTGATCTACTCTTCGCGGGCTTTCTGGGGGTGGTGTTGGGCGGCCGCATTGGCTATGTGCTCTTTTACCAATTCGACGCATTTCTTGCAGACCCGCTCTTCCTGTTCAAAGTCTGGACAGGCGGCATGTCCTTCCATGGTGGATTGCTGGGTGTGATTGCGGCCATGGCTTGGTATGCCCGCAAGACCAAGCGGACATTCTTTGCGGTATCTGATTTTATCGCACCACTGGTGCCATTTGGACTGGGTGCAGGCCGTTTGGGTAACTTTATCAATGGTGAGCTTTGGGGGCGTGCGACAGACATGGCATGGGGGATGATTTTCCCAACGGGCGGACCGATTGCCCGTCACCCTTCGCAGCTTTATGAGTTTTTGCTGGAAGGCATCGTGCTATTCCTAATTCTGAACTGGTTTATCAAGAAGCCGCGTCCTGCAGGTGCTGTTTCCGGTCTGTTCCTGATTGGCTATGGGGCATTCCGTTTTATTGTCGAGTTCTATCGCGAGCCGGACGCGCACTTAGGGTTGTTTGGCGACTGGATCAGCATGGGACAGATCTTGTCCACTCCAATGATTATTGTGGGTGTGTTGATGGTGATTTGGGCGTATCGCAGAGACCCAAGCGCAGCGCGCTCAGCGTAACATTTTCAGTTTAAGCCGCAGATCCCTGCGGCTTTCTTTATATTTGTGATTTGTCATCCCGCGGCGGCGGGTAGTAAAGGAAAGGAAGAACCATGAAGCAATATCTTGATTTAATGCAGGATATCATTGAAAACGGCACCGACCGTGGCGACCGCACTGGTGTAGGTACACGTTCAGTTTTTGGGCGTCAGATGCGTTTTGATCTCAGTGAAGGCTTTCCGCTGCTGACCACCAAGAAGCTTTACACACGTGCCATCATTCATGAGCTGCTGTGGTTCCTCAATGGCGATACCAACATTAAGTATCTGCAAGACAATAACGTGACAATCTGGGACGAGTGGGCAACAGAAGAGGGCGATCTGGGGCCGGTTTATGGCGCGCAATGGCGTTCATGGGCATGTCCGGATGGTTCAACGGTCGACCAGATTGCCGAGCTGATTGAACAGATCAAAACTAAACCAAATTCGCGCCGCCATATCATTACAGCGTGGAACCCTGCTGACCTGCCTGACGAGACTATCAGCCCGCAAGCAAATGCAGAGCAAGGCAAAATGGCGCTGGCTCCTTGCCACTGTTTGTTTCAGTTCTACGTAGCAGATGGCAAGCTGTCTTGTCAGCTTTATCAGCGCAGCGCCGATTACTTCCTGGGTGTGCCGTTCAACATTGCGAGTTACGCGCTGTTCACCCATATGATTGCGCAGCAGTGCGATTTGAAAGTGGGTGATTTCGTTCATACCTTCGGTGATGTTCACCTTTATCACAATCACCTGACCGATGATATCGTCTACGAGCAGTTAAAACGTGAGCCGGGTAATCGACCAACCCTGACTATCAAACGTAAGCCTGACTCCATCTTCGACTACAAACTAGAAGACTTTGAGATTGAAGGTTACGAAGCGCAGCCATCGATTAAAGCGCCGATTGCGGTTTAAGGGTTAAAAGCTAGGAAGAGCAGATCCTAGGAAGATAAGGTCCTAGGAAAGAAAAGAGCGGTAGCTGATGAGTATCAGCTCCGCTTTTTTTGTTGTCTGGAATAGTTGATATTGTTCCTGCTGAACGCTAAATAAAAAAAACGCCCGCATCAGCGGGCGTTTTCAAATCAGTTTGTCAGTATTGCTTATTGGGTTACCAGCATCACCAGCGAAGGAATCGCAATGAACACCAGACCTAAGTAAGCCACGACAGCCATCTTGTTCTTCGCTGCAGCGTTACCCAGCATTTCCGCACACTTCAGTGGGATTTCACGCAGGAATGGTGTACCGAAGATCAGCAAGGTTGCCATGATGTTGAACGCCAGGTGTACCAGAGCGATCTGCAGGGCAAACACTGCGTTGGGACCAGTCACTGCCGTTGCTGCCAGCAGAGCAGTGATACAGGTACCGATGTTCGCACCCAGAGTAAACGGATACACGTCGCGTACTTTTAGTACGTTGGTACCAACCAGTGGAACCATCAGGCTGGTCGTCGTAGAAGAAGACTGAACCAGAATGGTAACCAAAGTACCTGACATAATGCCGTGGATAGGACCGCGACCAATCGCTTTGTGCAGCATTTCTTTTGCACGGCCTACCATCAGAGAGCGCATCAGTTTGCCCATCATGGTGATAGAAGCGAAGATCAGTGCAATACCCAGCAGAGCCAGTACGATACCGCCCCAGCTACCTGGCAGTGTAGACAGCATATCTTTAGTGCCATTAACCAGAGGCTTAGTGATTGGACCCATAAAGTCCAGACCTTTCATGCTCAGGCTGCCTTCAAACATGAAAGGCGCTACCAACCAGCTTGAGATCTTGTCCAGCAGGCCGAACATCATTTCCAGCGGCAGGAAGATAGCTACAGCAATCAGGTTAAAGAAGTCGTGAACAGTTGCACAGGTAAATGCACGGCGGAATTCGTCTTTGCAGCGCGCGTGACCCAGGCTTACCAGCGTGTTGGTCACGGTAGTACCGATGTTTGCACCCATCACCATAGGGATGGCTGTTTCAACTGGCAGACCGCCAGCGACAAGACCAACAATAATAGAAGTTACAGTACTGGAAGACTGGATGAGCGCTGTCGCTACGATACCAATCATCAGACCCGCAACGGGATGAGATGCGAATTCAAACAAGGTTCTCGCCTCGTCACCCGCAGCCCATTTAAAACCACTTCCAACCATGGAAACTGCCAGAAGCAGTACATAAAGCATAAGTGCCAGGTTGGCCCAACGTACCCAATTCTTAGAGCTGTTAATCGGTGCAGCAGTAGAAGCTTGGGAGGTCATAAGAGAAATCTCCGTGACAGTTAAATGTCAGATTTGTGTCAATGAAAGAATCTGGCGCGGATATTAGGTACGAAATATTTCACTAATATGACAGTTATAAGGTGGTGTATCAGCCATTGATAAGAAAGGGTGTAAAGACTTTGTGTCATGTGTCAATATTTCCATAAAAAACATGAAGATAAGTTATTTTTGTGAGGGGTGAAATCGCAGTATAAAAAATAGGCACTTGAACCGTTTTAAGGCTTGATGCAGGCTGGGCTGGAACGTTTATTACAGAGTCACCGATTTTCTTTGCGAAAAAAGTAACAATTTTGATTGGATACTTCGGATATTTCGATGTTTAATCTCCGAAGAACCGATTTTTCTTTATCGATGATCGGCGCCTAGACTAGTAGAGATTAACTAATTTAACGGAGTGCTTTTAATGACTGATGCGATTCGTCAGTTTATGAAGATGGAATCAGCTGGTGGTTTAGTGCTGATCGTTGCTGCGATTCTGGCGATCATTATTGCCAACTCGCCTTTGCAACCACTGTATGACGGTGCGCTTCATAGCTACATAGCAGGTTTGTCTGTTGCACATTGGATTAATGACGGCCTCATGGCCATCTTTTTCTTACTGATTGGACTTGAGGTTAAAAGGGAGCTGATTGAAGGCGCTCTGAATACCAAAGAAAAAGCCATCTTCCCTGCTATTGCTGCTGTCGGCGGTATGGTAGCACCTGCCGCGGTATATCTGGCATTTAATGCTGGCGACCCTGTCACCCAAGCGGGTTGGGCAATTCCAGCTGCGACGGACATTGCATTCGCACTGGGTGTGATGGCGCTGCTGGGCAAGCGTGTTCCGCTTGCGCTAAAAGTCTTCCTGCTCGCGTTGGCGATTATAGATGACCTTGGCGTTATCGTGATTATTGCTTTGTTCTATAGTAGTGATCTCTCCATTACAGCACTGACAGTTGCCTTCCTGGCTACAGCAGCACTCTTCCTGATGAATGCCAAAGGTGTCACTCAGACCCGGTGGTACTTACTCGTGGGGGCGATTCTCTGGGTCAGCGTTTTGAAGTCAGGTGTTCACGCTACACTGGCGGGTGTGGTGCTGGGCTTTGTTATTCCGCTTGAGGGTGGAAAGGACGGTAAATCACCACTGAAAGCGCTCGAACATGCGATTCACCCGTACGCTGCTTTCTTAATTCTGCCTATCTTTGCGTTCGCAAATGCTGGTGTGTCACTGGAAGGCGTATCAATAGAAAGTCTGACCAATACACTTCCATTAGGGATTGCACTGGGTCTGTTGATTGGTAAGCCTCTGGGTATCTTTACCCTGAGCTGGGCGTCAGTAAAACTGGGTATTGCTCGCCTACCTGAAAACGTAAACTTTAAGCAAATCTTTGCCGTGTCATTGTTGTGTGGTATCGGCTTTACCATGTCCATCTTCATTTCGTCTCTGGCGTTTGTTGGTGTCGATGAAAGCTACATTACCTTCTCACGACTGGGCATTTTGATTGGTTCAACTATCTCGGCTGTGGCAGGTTACGCCCTGCTGAATGCTGTATTGCCGAAATCGAGTGAGGTGGAGGAAGATAGCGATGAGAAAAAAGTTAGCATTGATTATTAGCGGTGTGCTTTTCGCTACACCGGCCTTGGCTACGAACAATTACTCGCACTGTTTCGATGATAATTCGACAGAGGTATGTAAAGCGTTCTTAGCCGGGCTGGAAACAACCCAACCTGAGGTTGTTGAAAAAGCATCACTAACAACAACGCCAAGCGTCGACAAAGACACCCTATTAGGCAGAGCGCTGGAACAGCGCGCCGGAGGTCGCTACAAGACCTCCACCATTGCCAAGAAAGGATAAGCTACCAGTTCAAAACGCCAGTCGCGGATAACGCGCCTGGCGTTTTTGCTTTGAGAACACATGTCACATTTAAATTATAACCACCTCTATTACTTCTGGATGGTCTGTAAGCAAGGTTCAGTGTCCAAGGCGGCTGATGCTTTGTTTCTGACGCCACAGACCGTTACAGGGCAAATCAGGGCGCTTGAAGAGCGGCTCAAAGGCAAGCTGACCAAACGTGCAGGAAGAAACATTGAGCCCACAGAACTTGGGCAGCTCGTATTTAAGTATGCGGATAAGATGTTTGGCCTGAGCTATGAAATGCTCGATATCGTGAATTACAGTCAACGTGAGCATCAGCTGTTTGATGTTGGGGTGGCAGACGCACTTTCGAAAAGTCTGGTGAGTCGTGTGTTGCTAAAAGCATTGCCGGAAGATGATGGCATTCATCTACGCTGCTTTGAATCGACCCATGAGTTGCTGTTGGAGCAGCTTAGTCAGCATAAGCTGGATATGATCCTGTCTGACTGCCCGGTAGACTCAACGCAAAGCCCTGGTCTTTTTAGCGTGAAGATTGGTGAAAGTATGATGAGCTTTTTCGGGGCTGGTGATATCTCCAAGAAGCGTTTTCCTGCTGTCATTGAAGAGCATAAATTGTTAATTCCCAGTACACGCACGGCCATGGGGCGAAAGTTAATGCATTGGTTTGATAGCCAGGGTATCACGCCCACCATTCTGGGTGAGTTTGATGATGCGGCATTGATGAAAGCGTTTGGCTCGAATCATAAAGCCATGTTTGTTGCGCCGACATTTTACTCTTCAGATGTGCTGGAATTACCGAATGTGATGGAAGTGGCGAAAGTTGAAGCGCTGAAAGAGGAATACTACGTAATTTTCGCTGAGCGTATGATCCAGCACCCTGCAGTAAAACGCATATGTGAAGCTGATTTCAGCAAGTTGTTTCACTAATTCTCAACTTCTATATGGCATTCTTAATTGCGAACCGTTGTTACTGACCTGAACAGTGTTAAACTTAAGTCAAACACAAACAAACCTTTAGATGTAATTTTTGCAGGCAGTAAGTATGGAACTAGAAAAAATGCAAGAAGCTGGGCCAAAGGCAGTGCAGTTGCTAAAAGCAATGGCAAACGAGCGCAGACTCTTCATACTTTGTTATCTGCTGGAAGGGGAAATGTCTGTTGGTACGCTGAGTGAGAAGCTCCAGCTCAGTCAGTCTGCATTATCTCAGCACTTGGCTTGGTTGAGACGCGATGGTCTGGTAGCAACAAGAAAAGAAGCGCAGACCGTCTACTATTCGCTGAAGAGTGTCGAAGTGCAAACCATCATGACTACACTGCACCAGTTGTATTGCGCGAAGTAAAACGTTGAACAAATAAAAAAACCGGCCATGAGCCGGTTTTTTTATTTCAAATCGGAGCGCTATTACAGAGCTTTGATTTGAGCAGCCAGAGCAGCTTTATGACGAGCAGCCTTGTTCTTGTGGATCAGGCCTTTAGTAGCCATGCGGTCCAGGATAGGTTGCGCTTCAGCAAATGCTTTAGTAGCCGCTTCTTTATCGCCTGCTGCGATAGCTGCGATAGTTTTTTTCATGTAAGTGCGCATCATTGAGCGACGGCTTGCATTGTGCTGGCGACGCTTCTCAGATTGGATTGCACGCTTCTTAGCAGATTTGATATTCGCCAAGGGTCTAACTCCCAAATCTTATATTCGGTGACAATTTAAGGCCGAGGAATATGCCTCGTTTTACCCGAGTTGTCAATTCATTTGTGCAAATATCCGCCGCACTCACCTTAAGATTGGCGTGCTGCGAACATCGCGGTTAATATGGCGGCAGATTCTACCAGCATTCTTTACTTGAAGTAAGCCTTTTATCTGTGCTTTTCGTGCTATTCAAGTTGCCTTCTTTCTATTTATAACTACAGGAGGCGCGGGCGACAGGCAGGCAGGTTTACTTCCTTTTGTTTTTTAAGGGGATATAGGTGTCAAAGCGATTACTTCGCTCTGGATTGATTGTCAGTTCAATGACCATGATTTCGCGTGTATTGGGTCTCGTGCGTGATGTGGTTATCGCGAATTTAATGGGGGCAGGCGCTGCAGCGGATGTTTTCTTCTTTGCTAATAAAATCCCCAACTTCCTGAGACGCCTTTTTGCAGAGGGGGCTTTTTCGCAGGCATTTGTTCCGGTGTTAGCCGAATACCAAGCCAGTGACGATAAAACCAAAACCCGCGAACTGATTGCCTATGTGTCGGGCACACTAGGTCTGTTGGTAACGATAGTCACCTTGATCGGGGTGATTGCCTCACCCGTTATCACGGCATTGTTCGGGATGGGGTGGTTCCTCGATTGGGTAAACGATGGTCATTCTGCCCACAAATTTGAATTGGCCTCTCTGATCCTCAAGATCACCTTCCCATATCTTTGGTTTATCACTTTTGTGGCGCTGGCTGGGTCAATATTAAACACCTTGGGTCGGTTTGCGGTGTCCTCTTTTACGCCGGTATTCCTGAATATCGCGATGATTTCGGCGGCGATTTGGATATCACCGAATATGGACCAGCCAGAGATAGGTTTGGGTATTGGTGTCTTTCTTGGTGGCCTGATCCAGTTCGGTTTCCAAATCCCGTTCCTTTATCGCGAAGGGATGCTGGTTTGCCCTAAATGGGGCTGGTCGCATCCAGGCGTGGCAAAAATTCGAACCCTGATGATTCCTGCATTGTTTGGGGTTTCAGTTAGTCAGATTAACCTCTTGCTTGATACCTTCATTGCGAGTTTCCTGGCAACAGGTTCTATCAGTTGGCTTTACTACTCAGATCGCTTGCTAGAGTTCCCATTAGGTTTGTTCGGGATTGCCATCGCGACAGTGATTCTTCCGGCGCTTTCCAAAAAACATGTGGAGCAGTCTTCAGGACATTTTGCGTCCACCATGGATTGGGGGGTACGCATGGTGTTGTTGCTTGGTGTTCCAGCGATGGTGGGTATGATTGTGCTTGCCAAGCCTATGTTGATGGTGCTTTTCATGCGCGGAGAGTTCGGTGCTGATGATGTTAATGCGGCAGCCATGTCACTTATCGCTTATTCGTCAGGTCTGCTTAACTTTATGCTGATCAAGGTGTTGGCACCTGGCTACTACGCCCGGCAGGACACAAAAACACCCGTGCGATATGGCATTATCGCCATGGCAAGCAATATGGTATTCAATCTGATTTTTGCCTATTTCTACGGTTATGTAGGCTTGGCGATCGCGACGGCGCTATCTGCTTTAGTCAATGCAGGCTTGCTGTATCGTGGTCTCCACAAACAACAGGTTTACCGAGTAAGCAGAGATACGGTGATTTTCACCCTGCGCCTTATCGTCGGTGTGGTGCTCATGGGCGCGGTGGTTTATCACTTTATGCCAGTATTTGAGCAGTGGCTGGTGATGGATTTGTGGCAAAGAGTTTATACGCTGACCGGCTTAATTGCTGCGGGCGCAATCACTTACGTAGTCTCGTTGGTTATTTTGGGCCTGCGACCGCATCAACTTCGCGCGGAAGGCTGATTGCGGCTTCTGATTAGTATATAATCCGTCGGTTTTTTAAGGGGAAAGCTGTTTTACCGCTATGGAATTAATTCGGGGTATCCATAACATCCGCGACAGACATCGTGGTTGCGTGCTGACAATCGGTAACTTTGACGGTGTCCATTTGGGTCATCAGGAAGTGCTGCGCCGCGTGGTGGAAAAAGCGCGTGAGCTTGGATTGCCTTCAACGGTAATGCTGTTTGAGCCTCAACCGCGAGAGCTATTTTCAGGAGAAAATGCCCCGGCACGACTCACCCGACTTCGCGATAAGTATGTTCAACTCGCCAAATTGGGTGTTGAGCGTCTCGTCATGGTTAACTTCAACGCCAAATTCGCCTCTATCACGCCGCATGACTTCGTTCATCGCTTGTTGGCTGAACAATTGGGTGTTAAGTTTCTCGTGGTTGGTGATGATTTTCGCTTTGGCGCTAAGCGTCAGGGCGATTTTTGTTATCTGCAAAACGAAGCGACAACGGCTGGCTTTGAAGTGGTAAGCACTGACAGCTTTACTGTCTCTGAGCAACGTGTCAGCAGTACAGCCATTCGTAATGAATTGGCTGCAGGGCATCAGAGTGAAGCAGAAGCTATGCTTGGTCGCCCTTACAGCATCAGCGGTCGTGTTTCCCACGGTAAAAAGTTGGGTCGAACCATCGGCTTCCCGACGGCAAATGTTCCGCTCAAGCGTCGTGTATCTCCGGTTTCCGGTGTCTATGTGGTGCGTGTTGGTGGAATTGAAGAAGAACAATGGCTGGGTGGTGTAGCGAATGTCGGTACACGGCCTACTGTCAACGGTGTGCGCCAACAACTGGAAGTACACCTTTTTGACCTGGAGCGTGATCTCTATGGTCTTCAAATCGAAGTGCAGCTGTTACATAAACTGCGTGACGAGATGAAATTTGGCTCGCTCGATGAGTTGAAAGCCCAAATCGGAATTGATGCCCAGACAGCGCGTGCGTGGCTGGCTGAGCATGATGAGAAATAATGTCTAAACGTCCATATACGGAATGAACAATCAATGAGTGACTTTAAAGATACCTTAAACCTGCCGGAAACTGCGTTTCCGATGCGAGGTAATCTTGCACAGCGCGAGCCACAGATGCTCAAGCGCTGGTATGACGAAGATCTTTACGGTGAAATCCGTAAAGCGAAGAAAGGCAAAAAATCTTTCATTTTGCATGACGGCCCTCCGTATGCGAACGGCAATATTCACATTGGTCACTCCGTAAACAAAATTCTTAAAGACATTATTATTAAGTCCAAAACCCTTTCGGACTTCGACGCACCTTACGTACCAGGTTGGGACTGTCACGGCCTGCCTATTGAACTGATGGTTGAGAAGAAAGTCGGCAAGCCAGGCCAGAAAGTGTCTGCTGCTGAATTCCGTCAGAAGTGTCGTGAGTATGCTGCGAAGCAAGTTGAAGGCCAGAAGGCTGATTTCAAACGTCTGGGTGTGTTGGGTGAGTGGGACAAACCATACCTGACCATGGATTTTGATACCGAAGCAAACATCATCCGTGCGCTGGGTAAAATCGCCGGTAACGGTCACTTGCACAAAGGTTTCAAACCTGTTCACTGGTGTACTGACTGTGGTTCTGCATTGGCAGAAGCTGAAGTCGAGTACTACAACAAAGTTTCTCCTTCAATCGATGTCATGTTCGGTGCTGTCGATGAAGCAGCAGTGCTGTCTAAGTTCAACCTGAACGAAGGTCATGCCGGTCAAGGTGATGTGTCTATCGTTATCTGGACCACCACACCTTGGACTCTGCCAGCGAACCGTGCAGTTGCAGTTTCTGATGCGCTGGAATACGTGCTGGTTCAGGTGGAAGGCGAAACGCCACGTCGTCTGATCATGGCAGCAGAGCTTGCGAAAGATGTGATGGACCGTGCTGGTATCGAGCACTTCCACAATCTGGGCTTCTGTAAAGGTGATGCGCTGGAACTGCTGCGCTTTAACCACCCGTTCTACAGCTTCGATGTTCCTGTGATCCTGGGTGATCACGTAACGACTGAATCAGGTACCGGTGTAGTTCACACCGCGCCTGGCCATGGCCAGGAAGACTTCGCGGTTGGTCAAAAGTACAACCTTGAAGTGGCTAACCCAGTAGGTAGCAACGGTGTTTACCTGCCAGACACCGAGTTGTTTGCAGGTCAGCACGTATTGAAAGCGAACGACAATGTGGTTGAAGTGCTGAAAGAGCACGGTGCGCTGCTGCATCACCATGCGTACGAGCACAGCTACCCACACTGCTGGCGCCACAAAACGCCAATTATCTTCCGTGCGACGCCTCAGTGGTTTATCTCTATGGAGAAAGCGGGCCTACGCGCAAAAGCGCTGGAAGAGATCAAAAACGTACAGTGGATCCCTGAGTGGGGCCAGAACCGTATTGAGTCAATGGTAGAAGGTCGTCCTGACTGGTGTATTTCACGTCAGCGTACCTGGGGTGTCCCAATTGCCCTGTTCGTTCACAAAGAAACGGCAGAGCTTCACCCGAACACCGTTGAGCTGATTGAGCAAGTGGCTCAGAAAGTTGAGCAGTCTGGCATCCAGGCATGGTGGGATCTAGACGCTGAAGAACTGCTTGGCGCAGAAGCGGCAAACTACGAGAAAGTGCTGGATACTCTGGACGTATGGTTCGACTCAGGTGCGACGCACTATGCAGTGGTTAACCAGCGTGAAGAGTTTGCAGGCCATGAAGCAGATATGTATCTGGAAGGTTCTGACCAACACCGTGGTTGGTTCCAGTCTTCACTGATGACCTCTGTAGCGATCAAGAACCACGCCCCTTACAAGCAGGTTCTGACGCACGGCTTCACTGTTGACGGCCAAGGCCGCAAGATGTCGAAGTCTATCGGTAACGTGGTTTCCCCTCAGGACGTGATGAACAAGCTGGGTGGCGACATCCTGCGTCTGTGGGTGGCATCGACTGACTACACCGGTGAGATGACAGTTTCTGACGAAATCCTGAAGCGCAGTGCAGACGCATACCGTCGTATCCGTAACACTGCGCGCTTCCTGCTGGCGAACCTGAACGGCTTCAACCCTGAAACAGATATGGTGGCAGCGGAAGATCTGGTGGTTGCAGACCGCTGGGCAGTGGGCAAAGCACTGGAAGCTCAGGAAGAGATCGTGAAAGCGTTTGAAGAGTGTAACTTCCACGCTGTTACGCAACGTCTGATGCAGTTCTGTTCGGTTGAGATGGGCTCATTCTATCTGGACATCATTAAAGACCGTCAGTACACCGCGAAAGCAGGTGGTCACGCACACCGCAGCTGTCAAACTGCGCTGTTCCATATCGTGGAAGCACTGGTTCGTTGGATGGCGCCAATCATGTCGTTCACCGCAGATGAAATCTGGAACGAGATGCCAGGCAACCGTAACAAGTTCGTTTTCACCGAAGTATGGTATGACGGTCTGTTCGGTCTGGGTGAAGACGAGCAACTGAACAACGCATTCTGGGCTGAACTGCTTCGCGTGCGCGGCGCAGTGAATAAGGTTCTGGAAGCTGCTCGTAACGAGAAAACGATCGGTGGTTCTCTGGAAGCAGAAGTGACGCTTTACGCGAAACCTGAGTTTGCAGCCAAGCTGCAGGCAATGGGCGATGAACTGCGCTTCGTGCTGCTGACTTCAAAAGCTGAGGTCGTTGCTACTGATGCAGCACCAGAAGCGGCGGTAGCGACTGACGTTGAAGGTCTGTCTGTTGCTGTTGCTAAATCTGACGCAGAGAAGTGCGATCGTTGCTGGCACCATGTTGCGGATGTTGGCACCATCGAAGGTCATGAAGCGATTTGTGGCCGTTGTGTGAGCAACATCGATGGCGAAGGCGAAAAGCGCCAGTTCGCGTAACAGGCAACGATAGGAAAGCTGGATGAAAGATCTGACAGCGAAACAATCAGGACTGCGCTGGCTATGGCTGGCGCTGCTGGTGTTCGTTCTGGATATCGGCAGCAAATTGCTGGTGATGAATACCATGGGTTACGGCTGGTCGAACCGCATCGAGGTACTGCCATTTTTTAACCTGCTTTATGTTCATAACTACGGCGCCGCGTTCAGCTTTCTGAGCGATGCAGGTGGCTGGCAACGTTGGTTTTTTGCTGCCATCGCATTGGGTGTCTCCGGCATGCTGGTTTACTGGATGCGCCAAACACCCTCGACGAACCGTATACTGAATGTTGCGTATGCTTTGGTCATTGGCGGCGCTATCGGTAACTTGTTTGACCGATTGGTACATGGCTATGTGGTCGACTTTCTTGATTTCTACGTCGGCAACTACCACTGGCCAGCGTTCAACCTTGCTGATACGGGGATTGTGATTGGTGCGGTTCTGATTGTGCTGGATAGCATCATCGCATCAAAAAAGCCTCAAGCTGAAGCTGAATAACCTTCGCGCTATGCGACGAAGAGATAATCATTGGCGCTGACTGCTCTGTGGTCGGCGCCAAGTCGTATAAATACCTTGATAACCCAAGTTAAATTGGGGATTTAAGGGCTCTGTTGCTTTTGGTAAATTGCCCGCCAACAAAGGATGTGAGTTAATGGCGCAAATTATTGCAAACAGTGAAGTCATCATGCACTTCACTATCAAACTCGAAGATGGCTCTGTGGCCGACAGCACGAAAACCTCTGGTAAGCCAGCCAAACTGGTGATGGGCGATGGCAGTCTGACGGAGAACTTCGAAAAATGTCTGTTGGGATTAACTGAAGGTGAGTCTGCAAGCTTCACGCTTGAACCTGAAGATGCCTTTGGTCAACCAAACCCAGACAACGTCCAGCACATGGACAGAAGCTTGTTTGCGGGTGATGCACCAGCAGAAGAAGGCACCATCATCGCCTTCTCAGGCCCAGGCGGTCAGGAGATCCCGGGTTTAATCACAGAAGTGGCGGGTGAATCTGTGACAGTGGATTTCAATCACCCACTGGCGGGACACCGTGTTATCTTTGACGTTGAAATTGTCAGTGTTGCTTAAAAAGGCTATTCCATGAAAGTCATGCTAGCTAACCCTCGTGGTTTTTGTGCCGGTGTTGATCGCGCGATCAGCATCGTTGAACGTGCTCTTGAACTCTACCAGCCACCGATTTATGTGCGTCATGAAGTGGTACACAACCGCTTTGTCGTGGAAGGCTTGAAAGCACGCGGTGCGGTATTTGTTGAAGAACTCAGTGAAGTGCCAGACGACAGCATTGTGATTTTCTCTGCGCACGGTGTGTCTCAGGCAGTGCGAAATGAAGCGAAAGCCCGTGCGTTGACCGTGTTTGATGCAACTTGCCCATTGGTGACCAAAGTTCATATGGAAGTGGCACGTGCTAGCCGCCGTAATATGGAAGTGGTGTTGATTGGCCATGCCGGTCATCCAGAAGTGGAAGGTACTATGGGACAGTACGCCAGCGAAACTGGAGGCATGTATCTGGTGGAGAAGCCGGAAGATGTTTACAAGCTGGACGTGAAAGATCCATCAAACCTTCATTTCGTCAGCCAAACGACCTTGTCTGTGGATGAGACAGCAGAAGTCATTGAGACGTTGCGCAAAGTCTTCCCGGACATTCAGGGCCCACGTAAAGATGACATCTGTTACGCAACGCAAAACCGCCAGGATGCCGTTCGCGATCTCGCGACCCAGTGTGACGTCCTAGTCGTTGTGGGCTCGAAGAACAGCTCGAACTCAAACCGTCTGCGTGAACTGAGTGAGAAACTGGGGACTCCTGGTTATCTCACCGATTGCGCTGAAGACGTGAAAGCGGAATGGTTTGACGGAAAATCCAAAGTCGGAATTACGGCTGGTGCTTCCGCGCCGGAAGAGTTAGTGAACCTCATTATCGCCCGTATTGAAGAGTTGGGCGGTACTTCGGTGGAAGAACTCAATGGTCGTGAAGAGAACATGTTCTTTGAAGTGCCACGAGAGCTTCAAGTAAAAGAAGTGCATTGATCGATATGACCAGAAGGGAGCGAAGGCTCCCTTTTTTACGCCGCCATTCCCGCGATTGACCGCGCAGAGGTTGATTCACATCACGCGGCGAAAAGGGTAGAGTGGTTATCCAGTTACGAACATAACGCGCACAAAATGGCGTGATGACAGGAAGTTAAAAGGGGAAACAGATGGTTCGCATTGCAATTGCGGGCGCTGCCGGACGCATGGGCCGACAGCTTATTCAAGCGACTGACGCGATGGAAGGCGCGGTTCTGGCTGCAGCAAGTGAGCGTCCTGAGTCGAGCTTGATTGGTACCGACGCAGGTGAACTGGCAGGTATTGGTAAGCGCGATGTAGCAATCGTTGATGATTTGGCGAAAGTGGCCGATCAATTTGATGTCATCATTGACTTCACCGCACCAGTAGCGACGTTGGCAAACATTGAGCTTTGCCGCGCTCATGGTAAGCGACTGGTGATTGGTACGACTGGCTTTAGCGAAGAGCAGCGCGCACAGATTGATGCGGCGACCGATGTTGGTATCGTCATGGCGCCAAACTACAGCGTGGGTGTGAACCTGGTTTTCAAGCTGCTCGAGAAAGCCGCCAAGGTGATGGGCGGTTACTGTGACATTGAAATCGTTGAAGCGCACCACAGACATAAAGTGGATGCTCCATCAGGAACCGCTATTGGTATGGGTGAAGCCATCGCGGGTGCCATGGGTAATAAGCTGAGTGATGTTGCTGTGTATGCCCGTGAAGGTATCACTGGTGAGCGTACCCGGGATGAGATTGGGTTTGCGACTATCCGTGCGGGTGACATTGTTGGTGAGCATACTGCGATGTTTGCAGACATTGGTGAGCGTGTGGAAATTACCCATAAAGCATCTAACCGTATGACCTTCGCCAATGGAGCGGTTCGCGCAGCGGTATGGCTGGCAGCAAAAGATGCGGGTTTCTACACCATGCAAGACGTGCTTGAGCTGGACACCCTGTAAATCACTCGTTTTTCCAGTCAATACGTATTCATATAACTATGCAGTGTCTCTCTGTATGCTGCATAGTTTTTCTTAATAAACGACGATTTTATTTAAATGGTCGCAGATTACAAAATTCCCGTCACTTAACTGCTTTTAATTTGATGTTATTCTTGTTTTCTTTATTAAGCCTATAAAATACTATCTAAACCTTGCTGATAAAAACGGTTGCGTCTCGACCTGACTGCTTTATTTGCCTCAAATGCTACGCCGCAGAGAAAGTGTTAACCTGTTCTACATAATTTTGCGTGAAATCCTCAGATAACCCTCACTTTTAACTGCTTGGTAGTCAAAACCTCAGTTATAGACCATAAGTAATATTCTTTTTTTTGCCACTTATTGACAGCTTGTGAATCGATCTCTAGAATGCGCGCAATTTGTCAAAATTCAGCTTTAGTGATTTTTGGCACTTGTATGGAATGCTTTGATGCAAGATTATATAGTTTTTCTGCATCTTTATTGATTTGGAGGTTGTCTTGAGCAAGTCTGCGCTCTTAGTCCTGGAAGACGGGACTGTATTCCACGGTGAATCCATTGGTGCTGATGGAACCGCTGTTGGTGAAGTTGTTTTCAATACCTCGATGACGGGGTACCAAGAAATTCTCACCGACCCTTCCTATTCCCAGCAAATCGTTACTCTCACTTATCCCCACATTGGCAATACCGGTACTAATACCGAAGACGAAGAATCCTCAAAAATCCATGCTCAAGGCCTGGTAATCCGCGACCTCCCTCTTATCGCTTCTAACTTCCGTAATCAGCAATCCCTTTCTGATTATCTGAAATCCCAAAACATCGTTGGCATCGCTGACATCGACACCCGTAAACTGACCCGTTTGCTGCGTGAAAAAGGCGCTCAGAATGGCTGCATCGTTGCGGGCGACAACATCGATGAAGCGCTGGCACTGGCAAAAGCCAAAGAATTCCCTGGTCTGAAAGGCATGGATTTGGCGAAAGAAGTGACGACAGCTGAAGCGTACGAGTGGAAACAAGGCTCATGGACGCTGGAAGGTGGTCTACCAGAAGCGAAAGATGACAGCGAACTGCCTTATCACGTAGTGGCTTACGACTTCGGTGCGAAACGTAACATTCTGCGTATGTTGGTTGACCGCGGCTGCCGCTTGACTGTGGTTCCAGCTCAGACATCAGCAGAAGACGTGCTGGCAATGAATCCAGACGGTGTGTTCTTGTCAAACGGCCCTGGTGACCCGGCACCATGTGAGTACGCGATTGAAGCGACTAAAGCGTTCCTGGACAAAGGCTTGCCAATTTTCGGTATCTGTCTGGGCCACCAAATCCTTGCTCTGGCATCAGGTGCACAAACTGTGAAAATGAAGTTTGGTCACCATGGCGCGAACCACCCGGTTAAAGACTTGGACCGCAATGTCGTGATGATCACCAGCCAGAACCACGGCTTTGCAGCAGACGAAGAGACGCTGCCAGCTAACCTGCGCGCGACGCACAAATCTCTGTTCGACGGCTCACTGCAAGGCATCCACCGCACGGATAAGCCAGCATTCAGCTTCCAGGGTCACCCTGAAGCGAGCCCAGGTCCGCATGATGCGGCACCGCTTTTCGACCACTTTATTGAACTGATCAAGCAACACAGCGCGTAATCCGGAGTAGCAGAGAATGCCAAAACGTACAGATATTCAAAGTATTCTTATCCTTGGCGCAGGCCCGATTGTTATCGGTCAGGCGTGTGAGTTCGACTATTCAGGTGCACAGGCGTGTAAAGCGCTGCGTGAAGAAGGCTACCGCGTCATTCTGGTGAACTCTAACCCAGCCACCATCATGACCGACCCAGAAATGGCTGATGCGACTTACATCGAGCCAATCCAGTGGGAAGTGGTGCGCAACATCATTGCTAAAGAGCGCCCAGATGCAGTTCTGCCTACCATGGGGGGCCAGACAGCACTGAACTGTGCACTGGATCTGGAAAAACACGGCGTACTGGCTGAGTTTGGCGTGGAGATGATTGGTGCAACGGCGGACGCGATTGATAAAGCGGAAGACCGTTCACGCTTCGACAAAGCCATGAAGTCTATCGGCCTGGAATGTCCACGCGCTGATACGGCGAAGAGCATGGAAGAGGCTTACAAAGTCCTCGATATGGTGGGCTTCCCATGTATCATCCGTCCGTCGTTCACTATGGGTGGTACCGGTGGCGGTATCGCGTATAACAAAGAAGAGTTCGACGAAATCTGTCGCCGTGGTCTGGACCTATCGCCAACCAACGAACTGCTGATTGATGAATCGCTGATCGGTTGGAAAGAGTACGAAATGGAAGTGGTTCGCGACAAAGCGGACAACTGCATCATCGTGTGCTCTATCGAGAACTTCGATGCCATGGGCATCCACACCGGTGACTCTATCACGGTGGCTCCTGCGCAAACCCTGACTGACAAAGAATACCAACTGATGCGTAATGCATCGCTGGCGGTTCTGCGTGAAATCGGCGTTGAAACCGGTGGCTCTAACGTTCAGTTCGGTATCAACCCGAAAGATGGCCGTATGGTTATCATCGAGATGAACCCACGCGTATCGCGTTCTTCTGCACTGGCATCGAAAGCAACGGGTTTCCCGATTGCAAAAGTAGCAGCAAAACTGGCAGTGGGTTTCACCCTTGATGAGCTGATGAACGACATCACTGGCGGTGCAACGCCAGCGTCTTTCGAACCGACCATCGACTATGTGGTTACCAAGATCCCACGCTTCAACTTCGAAAAATTTGCGGGCGCAAATGACCGCCTGACTACCCAGATGAAATCTGTGGGTGAAGTCATGGCTATCGGCCGTAACCAACAGGAGTCACTGCACAAAGCGCTGCGTGGCCTGGAAGTTGGTGCGACCGGTTTCGACGAAATGGTTGACCTGGATGAGCCAGATGCACTGACCAAAATCCGCCACGAGCTGAAAGATGCAGGCGCAGAACGTATTTGGTATATCGCAGATGCATTCCGTGCGGGCATGTCCGTAGACGGCGTATTCAAACTCACAAACATCGATCGCTGGTTCCTGGTTCAAATCGAAGAGATTGTGAAGCTGGAAGCAGAAATCAAAGAAGGCGGCTTTGCTGGCTTGAATGCGAAAGTGCTGCGCAAGCTGAAGCGCAAAGGTTTCTCTGATGCGCGCCTGAGCAAACTGCTGGGTGTGAGTGAAAGCGAAATCCGCAAACTGCGCGACCAGTATGACATTCACCCTGTTTACAAGCGTGTTGATACCTGTGCAGCAGAATTTTCTTCTGACACGGCGTACATGTACTCATCTTACGATGAAGAGTGTGAAGCGAACCCTTCAGACAAAGACAAGATCATGGTTCTGGGCGGCGGTCCAAACCGTATCGGTCAGGGTATCGAATTCGACTACTGCTGTGTACACGCGTCATTGGCACTGCGTGAAGATGGCTACGAAACCATCATGGTTAACTGTAACCCTGAGACGGTTTCGACTGACTATGACACCTCAGACCGTCTGTACTTTGAGCCGGTAACACTGGAAGACGTACTGGCCATTGCGCGTGTTGAAAAGCCAAAAGGCGTTATCGTTCAGTACGGTGGCCAAACGCCTCTGAAACTGGCACGTGCGCTGGAAGCAGCAGGTGTGCCAATCATCGGTACCAGCCCTGATGCTATCGACCGTGCGGAAGACCGTGAGCGCTTCCAAGCGGCGGTTGAGCGCTTGGGTCTGAAGCAACCTGAAAATGCGACTGTGACAACTATCGAGCAAGCGGTCGAGAAATCCCGTGAAATCGGTTATCCGCTGGTGGTTCGCCCTTCTTATGTACTGGGCGGCCGCGCAATGGAGATCGTTTACGACGAAAGCGACCTGCGCCGTTACTTCAATGAAGCGGTAAGCGTATCTAACGAATCACCAGTATTGCTGGATCGTTTCCTGGATGACGCAACGGAAGTTGATATCGATGCGATTTGCGACGGCGAGCGCGTGGTTATCGGTGGTATCATGGAGCACATCGAACAAGCGGGTGTTCACTCTGGTGACTCGGCATGTTCATTGCCTGCTTACACCCTGAGCCAAGATATTCAGGACGAGATGCGCCGTCAGGTTGAGAAGCTGGCCTTTGAGCTGGGCGTTCGTGGCCTGATGAACACTCAGTTTGCAGTGAAAGAGGGCGAAGTTTACCTGATTGAGGTAAACCCACGTGCAGCACGTACGGTACCTTTCGTATCAAAAGCGACCGGCGCACCACTGGCGAAGATTGCTGCTCGTGTGATGGCGGGTCAGTCTCTGGAGTCACAGGGTTTCACTCAGGAAATCATTCCTCCTTACTATTCAGTGAAAGAAGTGGTTCTGCCATTCAACAAGTTCCCTGGCGTTGACCCACTGCTTGGCCCTGAAATGCGTTCAACCGGTGAAGTCATGGGTGTGGGCGACACGTTTGCAGAAGCGTTTGCGAAAGCAGATCTTGGCTGTGGCAAAACTTACACTGAGCAAGGTCGCGCACTGCTGTCTGTTCGTAACAACGACAAACAACGTGTTGTTGACCTGGCAGCCAAGCTGATCAAGCTGGGCTTCGAGCTGGATGCGACTCACGGTACTGCGGTTGTTCTTGGCGAAGCGGGCATCAACCCACGCCTGGTGAACAAAGTACACGAAGGTCGTCCTCACATTCTTGACCGTATCAAGAACGGTGAGTACAGCTACATCATCAATACCACCGAAGGTCGTCAAGCGATTGAAGACTCGAAGGTATTGCGTCGCGGTGCACTGGCAGAGAAGGTGAACTACACCACTACGCTAAATGCGGCATTCGCAACCTGCATGGCGCACGCTGCAGCTGACCTGTCGAAGGTGAACTCAGTACAAGAACTGCACGCACGCGTGGCAGAAAAGTACGGTAAATAATTAACAAAACGGCCCCGAACGATTCGGAGCTAGCGCTTTGAGTTGTGAGGGGCGACTAATGAGTCGGCAGTAAGCCGACCGTTACGATAACCTCCTTGCCCGCCTTAATGGCGGGCTTTTTTATGTTTTTAGTTTTTTGCCCTTGATATTTTTTGCCTTGTTTTTAGTTGAGTTCGTGTGCGTTCCACTTAGAATTTACGGGTCGCAATGCTGCGACTGAATTGGAGAAAACCATGAACGTTATCGACCAGCCTCCGAGTTGCAAGGGAAGCCTGTATTCCCAGACGGTAACATTCGTGATCATTTCGCGTTTCGACCGTCCGGTTGGAATGCTCCGTTTTAAAGCTCCTTTTTATTCCCTGTGCTTCCCGACAATTCTGAGTGAGAAAGCTGACTGTATTCGTATGTCTTTAAAAGGCTTCTGCACGTTTTCGAATTAAATCAGTCGCTTCTCTATGGTCGTTACACCTAGCCAATCGGGAGGTTCGCTATGGCGGTAATGAACGCTACTTCGCTGGGAAACCAGCCAAGCACTTTTGCTGCGAGAGAAATTGAAGCAGCAAGAAGCGCTTTTTATTTCTATGAAAACAATGAGCGTGTTCGCTTGCTCTCTGTAATGCCTGTCAGTGAGCAATTGCAGTATTAAATCAGTGTCCGCTGGCGTTGGTTCGACAGCTACTTGATGACTTGGCTGAAACTGGGGAGGTAGTGCGTGTGAGGCAAATTGCCACTGGACTTGGGCTTATCAGTTCAGAAGCAGAGCCTGATGGCAACTACTTGACTAACTCGGTATTGAGCCATGTCCGTCAACGGATTGGTTGGATTGTCGGATTAGCACTGCTTGGTATTGTTTCGGGACTTATCATCTCGCACTACGAGGATACATTGAGCCAGCTTGTGTTACTGGCTATCTATATGCCCGTCATTGCCGCTGCCGGTGGTAATGCTGGTTCTCAAGCTGCGACGCTGGTGGTGAGGGCGTTGGCGATGAATGAAGTCAGGCCGGGACAATGGCTGCTCGTGATGTGGAAAGAAGTGAGGATCGCGGCGATCATCGCTATCGCATTGGCGGTCGTCATCATGGCAAGGGTCATGTTATTCAGTGATGACAGGGCGCTGCCAGCAGGCATGACCTTAATTGATATCGCCATAGCCATAGGCCTGGCATTGAGCATTCAAGTAACAATTTCGACCACCCTTGGTGGAGTGCTGCCTTTGGTAGCAAGAAAGCTCAAGCTTGATCCTGCAGTGTTGGTCAGCCCTGTGCTAGCCTCTGTGGTCGATATCAGTGGGATGGCAATCTATTTCGTTACTGTTAACGCGTGGTTAGGCTTGACGTAAGAAGAGCCTGATAAAGTTCCCGTTCAAATTGAGTGATCGGGCTGGCGACATTGGCTGGCCTGTCATCCGATTTTGGGATGTGATAGTTCGTCACTAATTGCACGACCAAGATATCTTTACCTTGCTCGTTTTTAAGCACGCCAGCGAGGTTATAACTGCCATATAACGAGCCTGTTTTTGCTGAGAGTCTTTGCTTTAAGGGAGCATGGCGTACGCTGGAGCGGTATTTTAGCGTGCCATCGACGCCTGAAACAGGCAGCATGGAAAGCACGCCGAGACTCGGGTTTTCATAAACGTAATGCATGACGTTCATCAGCTGAGAAGCCGTCATGCGGTTGTTACGTGACAAACCAGAACCATCAACTATCACTGCATGGGTTAAATCCAGCCCTGCCTCCTCCTGCAAAATCGCTTTCACCGCTGCTGCGCCGTTTGCAAAGGTGCCAGGTTGACCGTAATAACGGTGCCCCATGGTTTTTAAAAGGTTGTCGGCCAACAAGTTATCAGAGCGCTTCAGCATGACTTTTAGGAGAGCATCCCGCGAATCCGACGTGTGTCTTGCTAGCAAAGTGCGGTTACCCTTGATTGCGCCCAGTCGAATCTTTCCATCCAATTTGATAGCGGCGCTTTTCAGCTCTGAAGCCAATACATCTTCGACATATTTTTGTGGATTCTGAACGGCAAATTTGAGGGGGAGTGGGTTAGAGCGATGTTGTAAGCATCCACTCAGCAAGTACTGGTTGTTATTGTCGTAATGAAGTTCCAAATCACATAGATTGGCTTCCTGCTCGCTTTTGGTCACGGCGAGCGCGTCAGTCTTGACTTGTACAGGCTGGTGTTCAGGGACAAAGACCCGGGTGACTTTTTGATTTTTTTCACTGTATATCGAGCCTTGAACACAGTTTCTCTCCAAAGCAACTGCGCTGGAAGGGGCACTATAACAAACGCCCAGAATATCCCACGGCCATCCTACTGCTCGCTCGTAGCCAGCAAACACAGTCCCATCCAGCCAGACATCGCCTCTGATCCGCTTCACGCCTTTTGCTTTGAGGGCGCTAACCATAAGCTGGAGGTCTTTTCGCGTTAAAGTGGGATCACCTGAAAAGGTAAATACGACGTCATTGCCAGCCTGTTCAACTTTGGTTTCAAAGGCAAAGTCTTTAGGGAGGTAGAGGCTGGCTGCAAGCGCAGTGACCACCTTCTGGGTACTGGCTGGTGGTAGAAGGATGTCGTCGTCAACTGACACAATTTCAGAGCCTGAATTGGCATCATGGACAGAGAGTGCCAATTGGCTACCTGCGGGGAGCATTGCCTGAATTTTATTGAGCGGAACGGCTTGAGTTGAGAAAGAAAGCGAGATGAAAAATAGCAGAGTAAGAAGGCGCACCATGAATTCTCCGGCAAGGAAGGCAGATCCAGTATGGTACAAAAAACGCCTACACGTAGGTAGGCGTTTTGATATTCAATATTAAGTCTTTAACTTAACAGAGAATTAGAAGTCGTAACGCAGGCCGAATACCAGCTCGTCTTCTGCATCTTTCTTAGTATCAACTTCGTTTTCATTCAGTAGATTGAAGTTGTAAGAAACGTAAGTGCGGAAGTTGTCGTTGAAGTAGTGAGTTGCGTCAACAGCGATAGAGTCGTAAGTGTCTGACTTAGTTGAGCCAGCTTTAGATTCAGCGTTGTTGTAAGTCGTAGTGAACTTGGTGTTACCCATTTTGTAAGCAGCAGCCAGTTCGTAACCAGTCAGGTCAGTTTTTGCGCCAGACAGTTTCTCTTCGCCATCTTTGTACAGCGCTGCAACGTAGATGTTGTTGATTGAGTAAGAGATAGCTGCTTCGATTTGGCTTTCAGTCAGCTTAGCATTGGTGTCTTGGTCAGCATAACCCAGACCCATTGCCAGACCGTTGTCCATCGCGTAAACCGCACCCAGAGAGTAACCTTTCTCTACAGAGTCGTTTTCGCCAACGTAGTTAGCTTTAACAGTCAGACCACCAAACTCACCAACATATGCAATGTTGTTGTCTGTACGGTCAGCAACGTCGATTTTAGAGCTCGCACCAGCGCCGTGGTAAGACATGATATCAGTGAAGTCTGTGATCATGCCCAAAGAGCCGTCATTCAGGCCGTAAGTTACCAGGCCGAACTCAGTACCGATACCAGCGTAAATGTAGCGGTTTTCATCTTTAGATTCGTTAGACTTGAACTCACGCTCGAAGAAACCAACACCGTATGCACCTTCAGCGATTTGAGTAGTACCCAGAACGTTGATACGTACGCGGCTGTTGTCAGTCATGTCGCCATCTTTGATAGCTGCACGAGCTTCCGCACGGCCGCCGATAGCCATAGAAGAAGTGCCGTCGTTAAAAATTTCAGCAGCAGAAACAGAGGTAGAAGCTACAGCAGCTACAGCAAGAGCAATCAACTTTTTGTTCATTACGTTGTCCTTTATATGAATTTGATTTTCGTGACGTTATCTCCAAACGTCGCGATGCCTTGTTTGTAACCGCTCCCGATTTGGGACTGTTAGTAAAACAATCAAAAAACAAATAGAAAACACTGTTTTTTATGTGAGTATGGATTGGAAATATCTTTAATAACAGTTGTTTATGGCTTCTTCGTAAAGTTCATTGGGTGCTGGGTGATTTAGAATTTTTTATATTTAATTGCGAAATAAATCTCTAAGTTGTTGGTTTAATATGTGACATGCGTTTGGGAATTGCGCTCTAAAGTATGTTTCAGCTTTTCCGCTCACGATTTTGGGAAGCTAGGCTTTCAAATCGTTGGTGACCTGAACAGATAACTTGTTTACACTGAGATGAAAGTAATTCGTTGGCTGCGCTCAAACTCCGTCTGGGCGTGGCTTTGTTTTTGCCAAAACATATGGTTTTGGTCACAGAGGTAATGTCATTTATGGATAAAGTACCAATGACTGTGCGTGGCGAACAGCAATTGAGAGAAGAGCTGGATCGCCTGTTGAAACGCCGTCCGCTTATTACTCAAGCGATTGCAGAAGCTCGCGAACTTGGTGACCTGAAAGAGAATGCGGAGTACCACGCGGCTCGCGAAGAGCAAGGCATTTGTGAAGCACAAATCCGTGATATCGAGTACAAGCTTTCTGTCGCTCAGGTGATCGACATTGCGAAGATGCCAAACAACGGCAAAGTTATCTTCGGTTCTACTGTAACGCTGATTGACTGCAACACTGATGATGAGGTGACTTACCAAATCGTGGGTGACGACGAGGCGGACATCAAGCAGAACCTGATTTCTATCAACTCACCAATTGCACGTGGCCTTATCGGTAAAGAAGAAGGTGATGAAGTGTCAATCACTGTGCCGGGCGGTGTGAAAGAGTTTGAGATTGATAGCGTAGAATACGTTTAAAGGTTGGATGCCTGCCGTCGATAAAAATGTTAGCGATTGTTACAGGCACTATACGTAAAAAAGGCCGCTAAGCGGCCTTTTTTATTTGCGTGGCAATTCGATCTTGCGCTCTTCGCTTTGACGGTACAGAACCAGAACTTTACCGATAACCTGTACTTTCTCTGCTTTAGTTTCACGAACGATTGCGTCTACAATCAGGTTCTTAGTGTCGCGATCTTCTGATGCCACTTTCACCTTGATCAATTCGTGATGATCGAGAGCGATTTCAATCTCAGCAAGCACGGCTTCTGTCAGGCCATTCGCACCCATGAGTACAACCGGCTTCAGGTTGTGTGCAAGACCTTTCAGATACTGTTTTTGTTTTGTGCTTAGATTCATTGATGACTCGATTTATTGTTTTATCGGGGTTGAAAACGTGACATTCTACCGCCATCTCTATCCAAACTGAACAAATATCCCCCTGAATCGACCGCAAGAAATTTGTGGCAGTATTGTGGGCTAGGTAAAACATGAGCAAAAAGAAACACTCAGCGAGCTCTGGTCGCTGGTTGAAAGAACATTTTGATGATAAATATGTTCAAGAGGCCCAGAAAAAAGGCTTTCGTTCCCGAGCCATTTTTAAGCTCGATGAAATCCAGGGTAAGGATAAACTGCTAAAACCGGGCATGACGATTGTGGATTTGGGTGCCGCTCCTGGCGGTTGGTCTCAATACGCAGTAGAGCAAGTCGGTGATAGTGGACAGGTGATTGCCTGTGATATTCTGCCTATGGACTCGCTTCCAGGCGTGGCCTTCTTGCAAGGCGATTTCCGTGAAGAAGCGGTGCTGAATGCGTTACTTGACCGTATCCAACCGGACATGGTGGATGTGGTGATGTCAGACATGGCACCTAACATGAGCGGTAATTTAGCGTCTGACCAACCACGAGCCATGTATCTTGTTGAGCTTGCATTGGATATGTGTCGTGAAGTCTTGGCACCGAATGGTTCATTTATTGTTAAGGTTTTCCAAGGTGAAGGCTTTGATCAGTACTTGGCCGAAGTGCGTAAGATGTTTAAAGCGGTGAAAATCCGCAAACCTGATTCCTCCCGTGCGCGCTCGCGTGAGGTCTACATTGTGGCTACAGGGTATAAACTGTAGTACTCTACCATTATTAATATAGTTTTTGCGGGGCTAACACCTTGAGTGACATGGCAAAAAACTTGATTTTATGGCTGGTTATCGCTGTTGTATTGATGTCTGTGTTCCAAAGTTTTGGACCAGGCGACAGTGCTGGCCGTCAAGTCGACTACACAACGTTCGTCCAAGAGATAGGACAGGATAAAATACAGGATGTACAGTTCGATAACCGCGAACTGAAAGTGACACGTCGTGATGGCACTGGCTATGTCACGTATATGCCTGTACTTCAAGACCCTAAGCTTCTTGACGATCTGATCAACGCGAAAGTTCAGGTACGTGGTACACCGCCTGAAGAACCAAGCATTCTTGCGTCTATCTTCATCTCTTGGTTCCCAATGCTGCTGCTTATCGGGGTGTGGATTTTCTTCATGCGCCAGATGCAAGGCGGCGGTGGCAAAGGTGCGATGTCTTTTGGTAAGTCAAAAGCGCGCATGATGAGCGAAGAGCAAATCAAAACGACTTTCGCAGACGTTGCTGGTTGTGACGAAGCAAAAGAAGACGTCAAAGAGCTGGTTGATTACCTGCGCGACCCAAGCCGTTTCCAGAAGCTGGGCGGTAAGATTCCGACCGGTGTCCTGATGGTTGGTCCTCCAGGTACAGGTAAAACTCTGCTGGCAAAAGCTATTGCCGGTGAGGCAAAAGTACCTTTCTTCACCATTTCTGGTTCTGACTTCGTTGAAATGTTCGTGGGTGTGGGTGCATCGCGTGTGCGTGACATGTTCGAACAAGCGAAGAAGGCATCACCATGTATCATCTTCATTGATGAGATCGACGCAGTCGGTCGCCAGCGTGGTGCTGGTTTGGGCGGTGGTCACGATGAGCGTGAGCAAACCCTGAACCAAATGCTGGTTGAAATGGATGGCTTTGAAGGTAACGAAGGCATCATTGTTATTGCAGCGACTAACCGTCCAGACGTTCTTGACCCTGCATTGTTGCGTCCTGGCCGTTTCGACCGCCAAGTTGTTGTTGGTTTGCCAGATGTTCGTGGTCGTGAGCAGATCCTGAAAGTTCACATGCGTAAAGTGCCATTGGGCAGTGATGTTGAAGCTTCACTGATTGCTCGTGGTACCCCAGGTTTCTCGGGTGCAGATCTGGCTAATCTTGTCAACGAAGCAGCACTGTTTGCTGCGCGTGGTAACAAGCGCGTTGTTTCAATGGTTGAGTTTGAACTGGCGAAAGACAAAATTATGATGGGCGCAGAGCGCAAGTCTATGGTGATGTCTGAAGAGACCAAAGAATCAACGGCATACCACGAAGCGGGTCACGCTGTTGTTGGTCGTCTGGTGCCTGAGCACGATCCTGTGTACAAGGTCTCTATCATCCCACGTGGACGTGCGCTGGGTGTAACCATGTACCTGCCCGAGCAAGACCGTGTCAGTATGTCCCGTCAACACTTGGAGTCGATGATTTCAAGCCTGTACGGTGGCCGACTGGCTGAAGAGCTCATTTACGGTGTAGACAAAGTGTCTACCGGTGCATCTAACGACATCGAGCGAGCGACAGATATCGCCCGTAAGATGGTGACTCAATGGGGCTTCTCTGAGAAATTAGGTCCACTGCTGTATGCAGAAGACGAAGGTGAAGTGTTCCTGGGTCGCTCAGTGACACAGAGCAAGCACATGTCTGATGAGACAGCTCGTCTTATCGATGGTGAAATTCGTGAACTGATTGACCGCAACTACCTGCGTGCCCGTAAGATCATCGAAGAAAACATGGACATCATGCATGCCATGAAAGATGCGCTGATGAAGTACGAAACTATTGATGCGGCGCAAATTGATGACCTGATGGCGCGTCGCCCAGTGCGAGAGCCAGCGGGCTGGTCAGCTGACGACAGTTCAGACAATACACCGACCAAGCCAAGTGCTGAAGCGAAAACATCTGACGTTCCTCCTTCCTCTGATGATGTCGAGTCTGGCAATAAGTCAGTCGACCCAGACGGCAAGTCGGAAGCGTAATTGGTGACTCATACCGACAAAACCCCGGGATAACTCGGGGTTTTTCTTTTATCTGTAGAAAATTATCTTCCCGAACAAAGCCTTCATATGAAACTCGTCAGCAAAAACAAAACTCTCGATCTGTCTTCACCACAGGTAATGGGAATCCTCAATGTGACACCGGATTCGTTTTCTGACGGTGGAAAATTCAATCGACTGGATACAGCGCTAAAGCATGCAGAAGCTATGTTGAAAGCGGGTGCAACCATACTCGATATCGGTGGTGAATCGACCCGTCCTGGGGCCGCAGACGTTTCCTTGGAGGACGAGTTGGAACGTGTGATTCCTGCTATTGAAGCTATTCGTTCTCGCTTTGACTGCTGTATATCCATAGATACCAGTAAAGCAGCAGTCATGCGTGAAGCAGTAGCCTCCGGTGCTGATATCATCAACGACGTCCGTGCACTTCAAGAGCCGCTGGCTTTGGAAGAAGCGGCTAAAGCCAACGTACCAGTTTGTTTGATGCACATGCAGGGGCAACCGCGCACCATGCAAACCAATCCTACCTATGATGATCTGCTTGGCGATATTTTCACCTTCTTTGAAGGTCGTATTTCGGCCTGTGAACATGTTGGGATCGCGCGGGAAAAAATCATTCTCGACCCCGGATTTGGCTTCGGGAAAACACTGACACATAACTACCAGCTCCTAGCAAAGCTGGATGACTTTCATCAATTTGGCCTGCCAGTTCTGGCGGGAATGTCACGAAAGTCTATGATTTTTAAATTATTAGAAAAATCCCCGACCGAGATTCTCGGGGGGAGCTTAGCTTGCGCCACCATAGCTGCGATGAAAGGGGCTCAAATCATCCGCGTTCATGACGTGGCTGAAACCTCTGATGTCGTCCGTGTTGTGAATACAATGCGAGAAGCAGCTGGTTTATTTGGAGATACACAATGACAGAACGTAAGTACTTCGGCACTGACGGTGTCCGCGGTAAAGTGGGCCAATTCCCAATCACGCCTGATTTCATCCTTAAGCTTGGCTGGGCGGCGGGTCGCGTACTGAGCCAGCAGGGCACCAAGAAAGTACTGATTGGTAAAGACACGCGTATTTCTGGCTACATGCTGGAATCAGCGTTGGAAGCAGGACTCTCAGCTGCGGGACTGCAGGCTGCTTTTACAGGGCCAATGCCAACTCCTGCCATTGCCTACCTAACGCAAACGTTTCGCGCTGAAGCGGGGATTGTGATTTCAGCTTCACACAACCCTTATTACGATAACGGCATCAAGTTCTTCTCTTCAGAAGGAACCAAACTGCCGGATGCAATCGAGCTTGCGATTGAAGCCGAGCTTGAAAAGCCACTGACCTGTGTAGAGTCGGCGCAGTTGGGTAAGGCGAAACGTATTGTCGATGCTGCAGGCCGTTATATCGAATTCTGTAAAGGCACTTTCCCTTCCGAGATGAACCTTAAGGGTATGAAGATTGTTATCGATTGTGCCCACGGTGCGACCTACCACATTGCACCCTCCGTGTTTAAAGAGCTGGGTGCAGATGTCATCGCAATGGGTGTTGAGCCGAATGGTACCAATATCAACGATAAAGTAGGTGCAACTGATGTACGTGCGCTTCAGGCTCGTGTAGTAGAAGAGCAAGCTATGCTGGGTATCGCCTTCGATGGTGACGGTGACCGAGTCATCATGGTTGACCATGAGGGTAACAAAGTTGATGGTGATCAGATCGCTTATATCATCGCCCGAGAGTCACTGCGCCGCGGTGAACTGAAAGGCGGGGTAGTGGGCACGTTGATGACCAACATGGGCATGGAAGTGGCACTGAAAAATCTTGGCATTCCATTTACCCGAGCCAAAGTGGGCGACCGCTATGTGATGGAAAAGCTGTTGGAAAACGGATGGACGATCGGTGCGGAAAACTCAGGTCATGTTATTTTGCTGGATAAAGTGACGACCGGAGATGCGATTGTTGCGGCGTTGCAAGTGTTGGCAAGTGTTGTCGGTACTGGCATGTCGCTGAAAGAGTTGTGCGATGGCATGAGCATGTTCCCACAAGTACTAGAAAACGTGCGTTTTAGTGGTGACAGCGATCCTCTGGAGTCCGACGCCGTGCTGTCAGCGAAAGCGTCTGTAGAAGCCAAACTTGGCGAGACAGGTCGCGTGTTGTTGCGTAAGTCTGGTACTGAACCGCTGATCCGCGTTATGGTGGAAGGCGAAAATGCGGAAGACGTAAAAGCCTACGCATTAGAAATTGCAGATGCAGTGAAAGCAAACTGCTAATTTCAAAGTCCTTACAAGGATAGTTATGGGGCGGGAGTGTCCGGTTGGTTACAAGATGTGCAAACGAAATGAAAAGTGCTGTTTTTTTGCATTTTTCACTTGTTTCACCTGCTGGCATTCGTTAGTATTCTCCCGCTCCCAATGATGGGAGTTGCGCTGGTGAGCTTGAAATGGTCATCTGGCTCAACAATTTGGAACATAGGTGGAACCCATGTACGAAATTCTACTTGTGATTTATCTGTTGGCCGCACTTGCTGTTATTGGCCTGGTTCTGGTTCAACAAGGTAAAGGCGCAGATATGGGAGCCTCATTTGGGGCTGGGGCATCAAACACTGTGTTTGGCTCTGGCGGCTCTGGAAACTTCCTCACCCGAATGACCGCGATCTTCGCGACGATATTTTTTATTCTCAGCCTAGTACTAGGTAATCTGACTGCAAAGCAGACCAATGCCGGCGGAGAATATGATGACTTGAGTGTTCCAGTGGAACAGATCCAGTCAGGTGATGTGCCAGCTGCTGGTAACAACAGCGACATCCCGAACTAATACCTTTCGCTGAGGTGGTGGAATTGGTAGACACGCTGTCTTGAGGGGGCAGTGCCTTAACAGGCGTGCGGGTTCAAGTCCCGCTCTCAGCACCAATTTAAAAGTCCTGAATAAGGCCATCGCACTTGAATTAGTGCATGAGGCGACGATATAATGTGCGCCGTTCGGACGCGGGGTGGAGCAGCTTGGTAGCTCGTCGGGCTCATAACCCGAAGGTCGTCGGTTCAAATCCGGCCCCCGCAACCACTTTGAGGTGATTGTTTATAGAGACCAAAACAGTCACTGGTCATGAGAAATCATGACATCAGGGTCCAGTTACATTAAACCCCGACATTCGGGGTTTTTGTTATCTGAAGATGACCATTCGGATGGATAACTGGGCTTTTAGGCCCTTTTTTTATTTCTGGGGTTTGTATGACCGGACTAGAGAAACAGCTTCACGCCTTGCTTGAAGCGCCTGTAGAGGCATTAGATTACGAACTGGTCGGGCTCGAGTTTGTTCGTGCGGGACAACACTCCACCCTTCGTATCTATATTGATCACGAAAACGGCATCACAGTTGAAGACTGTGCTGAAGTTAGCCGCCAGGTTAGTGCAGTAATGGACGTCGAAGATCCAATTACAGTGGCTTACAACCTGGAAGTGTCGTCTCCTGGCTTGGAGCGACCACTGTTTAAAGCAGAACATTATCAGCGCTTTGTTGGCCACGAAGTGAACATTGTGCTGAAGATGGCCATGCAGAACCGCCGCAAGTGGAAAGGTGAAATTCTTTCTGTCGAAGGCGAAACCGTCACCATCAAGGTCGATGGCAACGAAGAAGCGTTCGCCCTGAGCAATATCGCCAAGGCCAACCTGGTTCCTTCATTTTAAGGTTAAATGAGGCATTAGTTCATGAACAAAGAAATCTTGGCTGTCGTAGAAGCGGTATCCAACGAAAAAGCAGTTCCACGTGAGCGCATTTTTGAAGCACTGGAAACGGCGCTGGCTACAGCTACAAAGAAAAAATACGAAGCTGACATCGATGTACGTGTTGCTATCGATCGTAAAACTGGTGAGTTTGACACCTTCCGCCGCTGGTTGGTGGTAGAAGAAGTGGCGCTACCGACCCGTGAAATCACGTTGGAAGCGGCACAATTTGAAGATGAGACACTGGATCTGGGTGGTTTCGTTGAAGATGAAATCGAATCAGTGACGTTCGACCGCATCACAACCCAAACTGCTAAGCAAGTGATCGTGCAGAAAGTA
Source organism: Grimontia sedimenti (assembly GCF_011045095.1). Classification (GTDB taxonomy): domain Bacteria; phylum Pseudomonadota; class Gammaproteobacteria; order Enterobacterales; family Vibrionaceae; genus Enterovibrio; species Enterovibrio sedimenti. The sequence goes on along the minus strand of NZ_JAALDL010000015.1, from coordinate 26,384 downwards.
CGTGAAGCAGAGCGTGCTCAAGTGGTTGAGCAGTTCATGGACAACGAAGGTGAGCTGATCACCGGTGTGGTTAAGAAAGTTAACCGCGATGTGATTATCGTTGACCTGGGTAACAACGCAGAAGCGGCAATCCAGCGTGACGATCAACTGCCACGTGAAAACTTCCGCCCAGGCGACCGCGTTCGTGGTTTGCTGTATGCTGTACGCCCAGAAGCGCGCGGTTTCCAGCTTTTCATGACCCGTTCAAAGCCAGAAATGCTGATCGAACTGTTCCGCATTGAAGTGCCAGAAATCGGCGAAGAGATGATCGAAGTGATGGGCGCGGCTCGTGACCCGGGCTCTCGTGCAAAAATCGCGGTGAAAACCAACGACAAGCGTATCGACCCAGTAGGTGCGTGTGTGGGTATGCGTGGTGCGCGTGTACAGGCAGTATCTGGTGAGTTGGGCGGCGAACGTATCGACATCGTGCTGTGGGACGATAACCCAGCGCAATTCGTTATCAACGCAATGGCACCAGCAGACGTTGCTTCCATCATTGTGGATGAAGACACCCACACGATGGATATCGCTGTTGAAGCTGACAATCTGGCACAGGCTATCGGCCGTAACGGTCAAAACGTACGTTTGGCGTCTCAGCTGACAGGCTGGGAATTGAACGTAATGACCGTGGAAGATCTTCAGAAGAAACACCAGGAAGAAGCAGGTCAGTCTATCGAACTGTTCAGCAAACATCTGGACATCGATGAAGACTTCGCTGCAGTGCTGGTTGAAGAAGGTTTCACGACGCTGGAAGAAGTGGCTTACGTACCAGCAGCAGAGCTACTGGAAATCAATGGTCTGGATGAAGACACCGTTGATGAATTGCGTAACCGTGCGAAAGAAGCACTGACCACTATTGCGTTGGCAAAAGAAGAAATCCTTGATGGTGCAGAACCGGCAGAAGACTTGCTTGGTCTGGAAGGTTTGGAGCGTGAAATGGCGTTCCGCCTGGCGTCGAAAGGCGTTTGCACTCTGGAAGATCTGGCTGACCAAGGCACAGATGATCTTCTGGATATCGAGGGAATGGATGAAGTTAAAGCGGGCGAGCTGATTATGGCTGCGCGCAATATTTGCTGGTTCAGCGACGAAGCTTAAGCGCAGCAAAGGAGGAGCAGAATGTCAGAGGTTACAGTTAAAGCACTGGCGAGCGAAATTGACACGCCGGTAGAACGTTTGCTGAAGCAATTTCAAGATGCAGGCATTCAGAAATCGGCAGACGACAATGTAAGCCAAGATGAGAAACAAACCTTACTGTCTCACCTTAAGCGTGAGCATGGTGATGATGGTAGCGCTCCAACTCGACTGACGTTACAGCGCAAAAAACGCAGCACATTGAGTGTTTCAGGTGCTGGCGGAAAGAGTAAGGATGTTCAGGTAGAAGTGCGCAAAAAGCGCACCTACGTGAAGCGCAGTGAACTGGAAGAACAGCGTGTAGCTCAGGAAGCTGCACAACGTGAAGCTGAAGAAGCAGCACAACGCGAAGCCGAGGAAAAGGCACGTCGTGAAGCTGAAGAAGTAGCGAAACGTGAAGCTGAAGAGAAAGCGAAACGTGAGGCTAAAGAGAAGGCCAAGCGCGAAGCAGAAGAAAAAGCACGTATTGCGGCTGAGAAAGCAAAAGCTTCGAACGAAACTGCGGAAGAAACCGCAGCTCGTGAAGCAGCTGAGGCGCAAGCAAAGAAAGAAGCTGATGAACTCAAGCGTCGCCAGGAAGAGGAAGCCAAGCGTAAAGCTGAAGAAGAAAGTCAGCGCCAGCTAGAAGAGGCACGCAAAATGGCAGAATTGAACGAAGAGCGCTGGAGTCAACAAGACGCAGCTGCTGTTGAAGTAATGGAAACAGCTGATCACCACACCACGACGTCGAAATACGCACGTGAAGCAGAAGATGAGGCAGATCGCCGTCAAGAAGCTGCACCACGTCGTCGTAAGAAGAAAAAGTCTGCACAAGAGAAAGATGACTCTTCATCTTCTCGTCCACGCGGTGGTAAGGGTGGAAAGATCAAAGGCCGTATGGCTAAGCCAACCTCTATGCAGCACGGCTTCCAACGACCTGCGCAGAAAGTTAACCGTGACGTAGAAATCGGTGAAACCATCACTGTTGCTGAACTGGCTAACAAGATGGCGGTTAAAGCGACGGAAGTGATCAAGGCCATGATGAAGATGGGTGCTATGGCAACCATCAACCAGGTTATTGATCAGGAAACCGCACAACTGGTTGCTGAAGAAATGGGCCATAAGGTTGTTCTTCGCAAAGAAAACGAGCTGGAAGAAGCAGTACTGTCAGATCGTGACGGTGATGCGGTTCGTGAACCACGCGCGCCAGTTGTTACTATCATGGGTCACGTTGACCACGGTAAGACGTCGCTGCTGGACTACATCCGTAAAGCGCACGTTGCATCGGGCGAAGCGGGTGGTATTACCCAGCACATTGGTGCATACCACGTTGAAACCGACAATGGCATGATCACCTTCCTGGATACTCCTGGACACGCAGCGTTTACGTCTATGCGTGCTCGTGGTGCGAAAGCAACGGACATCGTTGTTCTTGTTGTTGCTGCAGACGATGGCGTAATGCCACAGACTATCGAGGCAATCCAGCACGCGAAAGCGGCTGAAGTTCCTCTGATTGTTGCAGTGAACAAGATCGATAAAGAAGCGGCTAACCCAGATCAAGTGAAGAATGAGCTGGCACAGCACAACGTTATCCCGGAAGACTGGGGCGGCGAGAACATGTTTGTTCACGTTTCTGCGAAGCAAGGTCTGAACATTGATGCGCTGCTGGAAGCTATCCTGCTGCAATCAGAAGTTCTGGAACTTGAAGCAGTACGCGACGGCATGGCGAGTGGTGTGGTTGTTGAATCACGTCTGGATAAAGGCCGTGGTCCGGTAGCAACTGTTCTGGTTCAGGAAGGTACACTGAAGCGTGGCGATATCGTTCTGTGTGGCCTGGAATATGGTCGTGTTCGTGCGATGCGCGACGAGAACGGTAAAGAGATTGAAGAAGCAGGTCCTTCTATCCCTGTGGAGATACTGGGTCTGTCAGGTGTTCCTCAAGCGGGTGACGAAGCAACTGTTGTACGTGACGAGCGTAAAGCACGTGAAGTTGCACTGTACCGCCAAGGCAAGTTCCGCGACGTGAAACTGGCTCGCCAGCAGAAAGCGAAGCTGGAGAACATGTTCTCTAACATGGCTGAAGGCGAAGTGTCTGAACTGAACATCGTTCTGAAAGCAGACGTACAAGGTTCGGTTGAAGCGATTGCTGACTCACTGGTGAAACTGTCTACTGACGAAGTGAAAGTGAAGATTGTTGGCTCTGGTGTGGGCGCAATCACTGAAACTGACGCAGTACTGGCAGCAGCATCGAACGCGATTCTGGTTGGCTTTAACGTACGTGCTGATGCATCTGCACGTAAGACCATCGACACTGAAAGCCTGGATCTTCGTTACTACTAGTGATTTATGCACTGATTGACGAAGTTAAACAAGCGATGAGCGGCATGCTGGCACCTGAGTTCAAACAAGAAATCATGGGTCTGGCAGAAGTACGTGACGTGTTTAAATCACCGAAACTGGGCGCAATTGCAGGCTGTATGGTTACTGAAGGTACCATCAAGCGTAACAACCCAATCCGCGTACTGCGCGATAACGTGGTTATCTACGAAGGTGAACTTGAGTCACTGCGTCGCTTCAAAGACGACGTACAAGAAGTGGCGAAAGGTTACGAGTGTGGTATCGGCGTTAAGAACTACAACGATGTACGTGTAGGCGACCAAATCGAAGTGTTCGAAATCGTCGAAGTGAAACGTACTATCGAATAATAACCGACTGTAACAGGTTGTTTATAAACACCATGGGGGGAAGTGCTCAGCGCTTTCCCCCCATTTCTTATGAGAGAAGAGCGTTATGGCAAAAGAATTTAGCCGCACTCAACGCGTGTCGCAGCAGCTGCAAAAAGAAATTGCCCTGATCCTGCAACGCGAAATTAAAGACCCACGCATTGGTATGGTCACAGTTTCCGGCGTCGAAGTGTCCCGGGACCTGGCTTACGCAAAAGTATTCGTGACTTTCCTGACGATGGGTGAGCAAACCCCGCAAGGCGGTCTGGAAGCGCTTCAAGAAGCAACTGGCTACATCCGAAGCCTGCTGGGCAAAGCGATTCGTCTGCGTGTCACTCCTGAAATTACTTTCTTCTTTGATGAATCACTGACCGAAGGTATGCGTATCTCCAACTTGGTTTCTCAAGCCGTGAAATCAGACGAAGAGCGCCGTGTGGATGAAAACGGAGAAGAAGAGTAATGGGTCGCCGTCCTCGTCGTCGCGGACGCCCTGTCGACGGCATTATCCTGCTGGATAAGCCGACAGGCATTACATCGAACTCCGCACTACAGAAAGTAAAAAACATCTACTTCGCTGAAAAAGCAGGCCATACCGGTGCGTTGGATCCATTGGCAACCGGTATGCTGCCAATTTGCTTCGGTGAAGCGACCAAGTTCTCGCAGTTCCTTCTCGATTCTGACAAGCGCTACCGTGTGATTGCCAAGCTTGGCGAGCGCACGAACACCTCAGACTCTGACGGTGAAGTGGTTGAAACCCGTGAAGTGAAAGTGAACATGGGTGATCTGGAGCGCAGCATTGCGTCGTTCCGCGGTGAAACCATGCAGGTTCCTTCTATGTTTTCGGCATTGAAGTACGAGGGTAAGCCGCTGTACGAATACGCACGCAAAGGCATTGAAGTACCGCGTGAAGCCCGTAAGATCACTGTGTACGAAATCTCGCTGCTGCGCTTTGAAGGCCAGGAAGTCGAGATGGAAGTCCATTGCTCGAAGGGCACTTACATCCGCACTATCGTTGACGATCTGGGCGAGATGCTGGGCTGTGGTGCGCACGTGACTATGCTGCGCCGTACCGGCGTTTCAGGCTATCCATATGAGAAAATGGTGACGCTTGAGCAGCTGGAAGCACTGCTTGAACAAGCGCGCGAGCAAGACATTCAGCCGCGTGAGCTGCTGGATCCACTGCTTCTGCCATTGGATACTGCTGTACAGGATTTGCGTGAAGTGAACCTGCTGCCAGTGGTGGCGAGTTACGCACTGCAAGGTCAGGCGGTTCAAATCCCCAATGCGCCAGCTGAAGGCGAAGTCGTCCGTGTGACCATGGGTGAAGACAATACCTTTATCGGTGTCGGTGAAATCGATGCTGAAGGCATGTTGAAGCCGCGCCGTTTGGTGCGTACGCACGACGTATAAATTTATGGCGTGATGAAGCCTGCAGCGGTTGCCTTATGTTGGGAATCGCTGTAGAATTCGCCGCCTCGGGTGTCGGCTGAATCAGAGATTGGCTGACACAAATTAAAACCTTTTACATTTAGGAAAAGACTATGTCTCTGAATGCAGAAACTAAAGCAGCAATCGTTGCTGAATACGCGCAAGGCGCAAACGACACTGGTTCTCCAGAAGTACAAGTAGCTCTGCTGACTGCTTCTATCAACCACCTGCAAGGCCACTTCGCTGAGCACAAAGGTGACCACCACAGCCGTCGCGGTCTGCTGCGCATGGTTTCTCGCCGTCGTAAGCTTCTTGACTACCTGAAAGGTAAAGATGCTGACCGTTACCTGGATCTGATCAAGCGTCTGGGTCTGCGCCGCTAATAAGCCTCTGGCTTTTAAGTATCGCATTCCGAAAAGGAGCCCTTGTGGCTCCTTTTCTCGTTTTTGCTCCCCGAAACCTCCTCCCTTCGACTAGGCTTAGCCTTCGGTGCGCTTCCCTCACAATGCTTAAAAGGGCAATTGTGGATAAACCTTCAACATCCGTAGATTTTTGTGGCATTTACGCACGAAACTTACGGTCTCACGTTACCGTTCATCGTGTAGCCGTGTATAATGTTGGCGCTTTCATCGGACTCACAGTCAACGAAGTCGACCATCAGGTCGCGACTATTGAGAAAGCTTTCCAGCCAAGGCGAAAACTTTCTCATTAGTCGCGATTGGTGAGACCTTTGAAAGAAAAGTAAAACCGCGCGTATTCGCGCACAACTACAAGGAATCTCTCGTGAATCCAATCGTAAAAACGTTCCAGTACGGTAACCACACCGTGACTTTGGAAACTGGCGTAATGGCTCGCCAGGCGACTGCTGCAGTTATGGTTAGCATGGACGATACTTCGGTATTCGTTTCTGTTGTTGGTAAAAAAGAAGCGGTTGAAGGTCAAGACTTCTTCCCACTGACTGTTAACTACCAAGAGCGTACTTACGCGGCAGGTAAAATCCCAGGTGGTTTCTTCAAGCGCGAAGGTCGTCCTTCTGAAGGTGAGACCCTGACTGCGCGTCTGATCGACCGTCCAATCCGTCCGCTGTTCCCTGACAACTTCAAAAACGAAGTGCAGGTTATCGCGACTGTGGTTTCTGTAAACCCGAACGTTAGCCCAGACATCGTGACCATGATTGGTACTTCTGCGGCGCTGGCGATTTCTGGCATCCCATTCAACGGCCCAATCGGTGCTGCACGCGTTGGTTTCATCAACGATGAGTTGGTACTGAACCCAAGCAACACTGAGCTTGAGAACAGCCGTCTGGATCTGGTTGTTGCTGGTACTGAAGGCGCAGTTCTGATGGTTGAATCAGAAGCTGACCGTCTGTCTGAAGAGCAAATGCTGCAAGCGGTTGTGTTCGGTCACGATCAACAGCAAGTGGTTATTCAAGCTATCAACGAGTTCGCAGCAGAAGTTGCTACTCCAGCTTGGGATTGGACTGCTCCGGAAGTAAACACTGAGCTGAAAGCGCGTGTTGCTGAACTGGCTGAGGCACAATTCATCGAAGCGTACCAAATCACTGAGAAAATGGCGCGTTACGACCGTGTTGGCGAAATCAAGTCAAGCGTAAAAGAGCAACTGCTTGAGCAAGACGAGACGCTGGACGCACGCGAAATCCAAGGCATGCTTTACAGCCTTGAGAAGAACGTAGTACGTAGCCGCATCATTGCTGGTGAACCACGTATCGACGGCCGTGAGAAAGACATGGTTCGTGCGCTGGACGTTCGTACTGGCGTTCTGCCGCGTACCCACGGTTCTTCACTGTTCACCCGTGGTGAAACTCAGGCGCTGGTAACGGCAACTCTGGGTACTCAGCGCGATGCGCAAATCATCGACTCAATCACTGGTGAAACAACGGATAACTTCCTGTTCCATTACAACTTCCCTCCATACTGTGTAGGTGAGACCGGCTTTGTTGGCTCTCCTAAGCGTCGCGAAATCGGCCACGGTAAACTGGCGAAGCGTGGTATCCAGTCAGTGATGCCATCTCAGGAAGAGTTCCCGTACACAGTTCGCGTAGTATCTGAAATCACTGAATCTAACGGTTCTTCTTCAATGGCTTCTGTTTGTGGTTCATCGCTGGCGCTGATGGACGCAGGTGTGCCAATCAAGAAATCTGTTGCGGGTATCGCGATGGGTCTTGTGAAAGAAGGCGAAGATTTTGTTGTTCTGTCTGACATCCTGGGTGACGAAGACCACCTGGGCGACATGGATTTCAAAGTTGCGGGTACTGACGACGGTGTGACTGCACTGCAGATGGACATCAAGATCGAAGGTATCACCAAAGAGATCATGCAGATCGCTCTGAATCAAGCAAAAGGTGCGCGTCTGCACATCCTGAGCGTAATGGATCAGGCTATCTCTTCTGCACGTGATGATATCTCTGAGTTCGCACCACGTATCCATACCATCAAGATCAACCCAGAGAAGATCAAAGATGTTATCGGTAAAGGCGGTGCGGTTATCCGTGCGCTGACTGAAGAAACTGAAACCACTATCGAAATTGAAGACGACGGTACTGTGAAGATCGCAGCAACCGACGGCGAGAAAGCGAAAGCGGCTATCGCGCGTATCGAAGCGCTGACTGCAGAAGTGGAAGTAGGTCGTATCTACACTGGTAAAGTTACCCGTATCGTAGACTTCGGTTGCTTCGTGTCTGTTATCGGCACCAAAGAAGGCCTGGTACACATTTCTCAAGTTGCTGATAAGCGCATCGAGAAGGTGTCTGACTACGTTGAAATGGGTCAGGAAGTACAGGTTAAGGTTCTGGAAATCGACCGTCAGGGTCGTATCCGCCTGTCAATGAAAGAAGCGGTAGAGCAAGCGCCGGAAGCTTCAGAAACTGACGCACAACCAGAAGCTGACGCATAACGGTTTACGCTTTAGCGTGAAACACGGTATAACAAAGGGGGCAATGCCCCCTTTTTGTTTTTCAGGAGAGAAGCGCTAATGCGAAAACTTAACTGGCTGCCACTGACGGTTCTAGGCTCTGCACTGCTGTTATCAGGCTGTGTGACTTCGGGCAACTCAGTGAACAACAGCCAGCCTTGGCATATGCTGCCAATGGCGGTGCCACTGCAGCCAACCACGCAGCAGGAAGTGCAGCTGGCGCGTATCGACCAAATTTTACTGCGTGATGACTTAACCGAAAAAGACAGGGCGCAGCTTTTCTACGAGCGTGGCCTGATTAATGACAGTCTGGGTCTTCGAGACTTGGCTCGTCTGGATTTTAACCGTTCACTTTCCTATAACCCTGCTCAGCCGGATGTATTTAACATTCTGGGTGTCTACTTTACCCAAAGTGGTATGTATGACGCCGCCTATGAAGCTTTCGACTCCAGCCTTGAACTGAACGAGCAGCACCAGTTTGCTGAGCGAAACCGCGGTATTGCTTTGTATTACGGCGGCCGTTACGAACTGGCTGTCCGCGATCTACTCAAGCACTACAACGATAACGAGAATGACGCCTACCGCGCATTGTGGCTGTATCTTGCTGAGCTAGAAAAAGATGGCCCGGAAAAAGCGCAGCAGGGTCTGAGAGCGCGCTATGACCGATCAGATAAGCTTGATTGGGGCTGGTTGCTGGCAAGAATGTACCTAAATGATATCAGTGAAGAAGCTTTCTTCCGTGAGGTGATGAACACCAGTACGGATAATGCTCAGCTTGCAGAACGACTCTGCGAAGGTTACTTCTATCTTGCCAAACGCTATCAGGCGCAGGGTGATATTAATTCCGCTGTGGCCCTTTATAAGCTGGCAATGTCTGGCAATGTGTATGACTTCGTTGAACACCGCTACTCCATGTTGGAGTTGAGCCGTATCGCTTACGATCTGAGTCATCCGCCATCTTCATGATGGGTTTTAGACAAAGAAAAAGCCGCTTTAGCGGCTTTTTTCGTTTTTCAGGCGGCTTAAGGTTGTGTCGCCATCCCTTCAATGCTGTGCCAGTAGCCATTGCAGAAATGACTTTTCGGTGCAAAGCCTGACTCGCCACGTTTAAAGCCGGCAAGCACATCAAGCGTTGCGTCGTTTTGCGGACTGATACGTACAACATCCACCAGGCCTTCCATCGAAGCCATATCTGCACTTAGGTCATAACAGTAGCCAGATTGAGTTTGGATACCGTTTAGGGTGAACACAGACTGGCCTTCCTGACTTTTTACTTCAAGACCTTGCGGATAGTTGATGCAGCAGGTTTCGCATTTATCCTTTGGACGGTTCTCAGCACGTGCGCTGAAGCAGCGTGCGGAATAGGCCAGAGGCAGGTTGCCGTAAGAGAAGACTTCCACTTCAAACTGATTGCGAATGCCCATTGCTTCGGCTTCTGTCAGCACTTTGTGCAGCCATTCTCGTGACAACTCAACAGGCATACACCAGCGGGTCATACCTTTTTTCAGCATCACTTGAAGTGCTTGCGCGTTGTAAAGGTTAAGTGCCGGACCCGCGACAAAAGGGATGCCTTTTTCGTGCGCCAGTTGGATGGCGGAGACATCATTGGCTTCAACAATGAATTCGCCATTGTCGATATAGGTCTGCATTACTTTCACTTCGCTTGGTGCTTCAAGCAGCGCCATAGTAGAAAGCACGACTTGTTTGCCACTGGTTGCCAGTTCACGGCCCAAGTTCATCCAGTCTGCAGGACGCATCTCACGTCGCTTGGAGCACACGGTTTCACCGAGATAGACGATATCCGCATCACTGCTCACCGCTTTTTGATAGAAGGTTTCTACATCGCTTTTTGGCCAGAAGTAGAGGAGTGGGCCAAGTGAGTATTTCATAGGAGTCTCCTTTACTGCCATTTACGGTGATAAGCGCCAAGGGTGGTTTGCGCACCTTCTGAAACACTGTCCAGGCACTGATTCCATTGAGGCAGCACCTGATAACTGTCCGGATTGCGTTGATAGCTGTCGATTGCCTGACGCCATGTGCGGGTCACCTGCTCAACATAGGCAGGGCTGCGCTGACGACCTTCGATTTTCACTGACGCGATATTCGCTTCAAACAGTTCAGGCAGAATCGATAGGGTGTTGAGGCTGGTGGGTTCTTCCAATGCATGGAAAGGCTCACCGTCAGTGACGAAGCGGCCTTTACACAGCGTCGGATAACCTGCGTTTTCGCCCGCTTTATAGCGATCGATCAAAATGTCATTCAGGCGTGATTCTAGGCCTTCTGTGGTTTCTTGCCAGCGGACGTATTTGGCCGGTGAGCATGCACCAACAGTGTTAGGCGATTCACCGGTCAGGTATGACGACAGGTAGCAGCGACCTTCTGACATGATGCAAAGGCTACCGAAGGCAAACACTTCCAAATCCACGTCTGTGGTGCGAGCCAACTGCTTCACCTGATGCATGGACAGCACGCGTGGCAGCACAACGCGCTTCACATTGAAATGATCTTTATAGAACTGGATGGCGGCACTATTGGTGGCTGACGCTTGCACCGAGAGATGGATTTCCATATCAGGGTGTTTAGTGGCGGCGTAATCAAGCACGGCGAGGTCGGCGATGATCAGCGCGTCAACGCCCAGATCCACGGCCGCATCTACGGCGTCTGTCCAGCGTTGGAAGCCATCTGGGTGCGCGAAAGTATTCAACGCAACATGGATATGTTTCTGTCGGTCATGAACGTAAGAAACGGCTTTTTCCAGCTTCTTACCATCAAAGTTCAGACCGGCAAAGTGACGGGCATTGGTACCATCTTTAAAGCCAATATATACCGCATCCGCACCATTATCGATGGCGGTTTTCAGGGCAGGAAGGTTACCTGCCGGGCAAAGCAATTCCATATTTCTCCCCACATCGCGTGGTCAGCATCAGGCTGGTTATTCGTATTTCGATAAACCCTGAATTGTAGGGAGAGTTGGGGAGTGGGATTTTGATATAAGGCAGGTTAGTGCCAACAAACGGATAAGAGGGAAAGAAAAGAGGTGCCGATGGCACCTCTTACTCATTCGTCACGAAGCAATTTTTGCTTTTCGGTTGTTGATCAATAAAGCTTCAAACTCAGCCCGAGGCATGGGCTTGTAGAAATGGAACCCTTGAATCGTGTCGCACTTCAGGTTTGCAAGCACGCTGGCTTGCTTACCGGATTCGACACCTTCAGCCACTACGGACATATTTAGCGAGCGGCCAAGATTGATGATGTTCTCAATCAAGGTGACCTGCTTGGGGAAGGTCTCCATGTCGCAGATAAAGGCGCGGTCAATCTTAATCTCATCCAATGGGAACTTGGCGAGATAAGACAGCGATGAGTAACCGGTACCAAAATCGTCAATCGACAGTGAGAAGCCGAGATCTTTGATGGCGTTGAGCATCTGGATAGCGTGCTCACCGTCATTCATCACCGCACTCTCTGTTAGCTCAAAGGTTATGAGCGACGGATCGGTTTGGGTCGCGGCCTGCAGCTTTTTCATGTGCGAGGTCAGGTTCGGGTTACGGAACTGCTGAGGTGACAGGTTAATGGCCACTCGGCCCGGCAGTACTTTCATGTTCTGCCAGCGGCGGACAGTCTGGAACACTTCGCGCATCACATTGCGACCCAGCAGTTCAATCATGCCAGAGCGTTCAGCAACCGGAATAAAGCGCCCTGGACTGATGTACCCTTCCACCGGGTGCTTCCAACGCACCAGCGCTTCTGCTCCATTAATGGTGTAGTCTTTGGCGTTCACCTTAGGTTGATACCAGACTTCCAGTCCATTGTTTTGTAGCGCTTTTTGAAGTTCTATTTCCAGCCAAAGACGCATGCGCGCTTCTTTGTTCATGTGCTGGTTGTAAGTCACCACACGGTTGCGACCTTGCTCTTTTGCCTCGTACATCGCAGTGTCTGCGTTCTGGAGCAAGCTGCGGGCATCTTTACCGTCACCAGGGAATTTCACCATGCCGATAGAGCAGGCGAGGTACTTGCTGAATGGTAGAGGTCGAACGGCTGACTGATCACGTCGACCACTTTCTGCGAAAGCTCTTCAGCCACTTCATCGCTGCTTTGTTCTGGAAGCAAAATGGCGAATTCATCACCACCAAGGTGTCCAAGAATGGTATCGGCCGGTAGTTGCTTACGAAGACGTTGTGCAATGTCCTGCAACACGCGATCGCCAATATGATGACCAAGAGAGTCATTGATGTTTTTGAAGTTGTCGACATCAAGGTAAAACATCAAAAGCGGCGTAGTGCTTTTGATGAGCTGTTCCAGACGTCGAGAGAAACCGTGACGGTTGTAAAGACCCGTTAAGGCGTCAAATTGTGCCAGCTTCTCAATCGTCTGTTTGTGGTCAGAGACGGCTGTGGTGCGGGAAAGCGTAATGATCGCACCGCTGCCCCCCAGCAGACTCACTGAGCCATAAGACACATTGATGGTTTGACTGTCGCCGGTTCCTTTAGTCTGGCATACCAGTTGTTGCCCCGATTTCAGCGAGGTCAGGGAGGCGACGACAGATTGGCCTTTCACCGGTGGCACCAGCAGGTTTTCGATGTCTTCACCAAGAATCTCGTTCTGGTTGTCAAAGCCAAGCAGTTTCACTGCATGCTGATTGGCGCTCAGAACCACACCGTCGTCCAGTACACAGCAACCTTCACCAACGAGTTGGCAAAGGTTATTGAATCGGCTTTCTGAAGATTCGAGCGCGCTGGTCAAAACCTGTCTTTCCGAGGTGTCTGCCGCATGGAAAATGACTGCGCCGTCTGCCCACTCGCTGTTGGTGAGGGGCGTCACGCTGAAATGAAAGCTGGAGTCATGAATGCCATCGTTCAGGACGATTTCTCCTTCAGAGGCTTCGCCGCCGAAGGCACGTTCGTAGTGAGGCTTTAGCGCATCATAAAAACTGGCGCCAAGGATTTCGCGATCCTGTTTTCCTACCAGCTCGTCCTGATCCAGTCCGCTGATTTCACAATAGCGCTGGCTCACCCAGAGGTATTGGTGATGTTTATCGAGAACGGCAAAGAGAAACGGACTGTTTTGAGTAAGACGTGAAAACCAATAGGTCAACTGCTCAACGGGCATTTAGGCACCATACATCGTAGCTAGTGAAGCTATATCCAAATTCAACTCCATTATTGAGACAACACTATATAATGTGAGAGCTCAACGTTAAACCTTTATGGGGAAGAGCTTTGTTTTTTTGACTCAAGGCATGAAAAAACACGCGAGCAGTGTCATACAATGGCGAATACTTTCGGCCCATTCATATTGGAACATCACTTTGTTCGACAAACTCCATTCAACGCTGGTGCAACAGGCACCTGGATTTCTGCGCTTTCCTGTAAAGCTTGTTCCTGCTTCGGTTCAGCAAAAAGTCATGCTCGAAACCCTGAAGCGTGTTTTTCACGAAGCTCTGGATGATGGTGAATTCGAGTTTCTTGAAAACCGCTGGCTTGAAGTGCATGTGCGCGACATTGATTTGAAGAGCTTCATCAGTTTTGCCGATGACAAGCTGGTGGTGCGCAGTGACATTGAAAATGCCGATGTGCGTTTTAGTGGCGATATTAACGACCTGATCCTGATTGCCGCTCGAAAGGAAGATCCAGATACTCTGTTCTTCCAACGTCGATTACTGATCGAGGGTGACACTGAGCTGGGTCTGGAAGTGAAAAACCTGATGGACAGCGTCGACTTGGATTCACTGCCTTCTGCATTGCGCCAGGCTCTATTTACATTGGCAGACTTCGTACAAAAAGGGCTACAATCGACACCCAATGTCAACGAGGCCCAATATGCTCATAAGATCTGAAGCGCTGGCTGATCAGCTGGCCATCGATAGATTGCTGAAAAACGTATTCCCGACTGAAGCGGAAGCGGCTTTGGTGCGTGCGCTGCGTGAGAATGGTCATAACACCTTGTCACTGGTTGCCTGTAACGATGACGGTGAAGTGGTGGGACACCTTATGTTCAGCCCTGTACAAGTCGGAGAGACTGATACTGGCGTTCAGGGTTTAGCTCCGTTGTGTGTGCACCCTGATTATCGCCAACAGGGCATTGCGGCTCAGCTGGTTCGTGAAGGCTTTGATACACTGAACGAATTTGGTTATCCCGCTTGTGTGGTGCTGGGTGACCCAGCTTACTACAGCCGATTTGGCTTTAAGCCAGCAGCCGACTTCGGTCTTCGTTGCAAATGGGATGTACCGGCAGAAGCCTTCATGGCGTTTGAATTTGCTCAAGGTGCATTCGAGCAAGCCAGTGATGAAGTGGCTTACTGCCCAGAGTTTGATGCGCTGTAAGTCATTTTGATCCAACCCAAAGCGTTAAGGGTTGCAGCGGCAGCTCTTTTTCTTTGTGTTGTTCTCCCTTAGTTTTGATAGCATTTGTTCACACAGCAGAGTAATTGAGGCAGACATGAACGATTTACAGAGGCTCAAGGAGATGGGGATCACAGTATGGGATGTGAGACGCCCCGAGTGTTATCCCGGAGTGTCTCCTCAGCCTGTTTCTTTGCCTGATGATTGTAAGCTGTTACTGGTGTGTGAATCCAAGCCGACTGAGCAGGAAGCCTGGCTATTCAGTAAAGTGCTTGCCAGCATGAAATTATCTGTCGAGCAGGCACTTTATCTTCCGCCGCAGGCAGTTAATTTACTTGGTGAACACCAGTTGGAGTGGTGTTGGTTTGCTGGTAGCCAAGAAGCAGAAATTGAGGGTGTAAAACGTTTAATCTCTCCCTCATTGTCCGCCCTCGATAATGATCAACTCGCCAAAAAACAGCTTTGGCAGCAGATAAAGCAATATGAATCCTGAAATTCTTCCGATGGACGGCCAATGGCTGGACGAAGTCGTGCGTATTGAGCAAACTGCTCATAGCCACCCCTGGGCTGAAAGCCTGCTAAGAAAACCCGAAACCAAATTTGGCTGCAACCGCGTATTGGTTCTTAATAATCAATTGATTGGTTACTTCTTTGCCCAATGTGTGGCAGGCGAAGCATCCTTGTTAAATATTGCTGTTTCTCCAGAATGTCAGGGAAAGGGGTATGGCAAGCATCTACTTCAGGCATTTCTTGATTGCATGCGCGAAGCGGGTGGGGAAGAAGCCTGGTTGGAAGTACGTGAGAGCAATCAAGCGGCCATCAGACTTTATGAAGCACTCGGTTTTAACGAGTTTGACCGCCGCTATGATTATTACCCGACAGTATCTGGCAGAGAAGATGCACTCATTATGAGCTACTGGTTTGAATAAATCGGTCAGACGCCCTTAAAAGAAAACCCGCTATTGCGGGTTTTCTTGTTTATGTGGTTTGTTCGGGTTGGCTGATTGGCGCTGGTGGGTGAATAAACCCTTGGTAAGCATCGATGAAATCGGCATTTATCTTCGATTTGCTTTCATCGTCTTTTACGCCAGTGGCAATCACAATGATGTTTTTTGATTCAGCAATGTTAGCCAGTGTTTCGGTAAATACTCGGTTCTGTGCGTTCTGGTTCTGACTGAATGCCTGGTCCAGCTTCACGTAACTTGGCTTCAATGCAGACAGATATTCGACCTCCTGCAAATAGCGCCCGAAGTGATCGATGCCTATTGTGGCACCGCCTTTTCGCATTGCCTCGCTAAAGCTGATGCAAGCCGTGAGATTATTCCTCGCACTGGCTTCGCTGATCTCAAAACAGATCTTATCGGCTGGCAGTTCACTTTTCAGCAAGTCTTGAAGCCAACTGATGAACAGCCTGTTTTTCAGACTTTCATCTGTCAGGTTTAAGGCAAAAGGTTGGGAAATGGGTGCTTCCTTGTGAAGTTTGACCAGCTGCTCCACTACCACACGATCAAACTCAACCCCTTTCTCAAACAACTGGATATAAGGCATCAGCCTTCCGCCAGATTGCCAGGTTCCTTCAATGTGCGCTTGAGTAAAGACTTCTTGGTGTAATGGTTCTGTTGTGTCACCGGAAAAACGATATACGGGCTGGGATAACAGGCGGACAGCCTTATTTTTCAATGCCCCATTGAGCAACGAACGCCAGGTTTCGCGGTCAATAACCTGCTCTTCTGAACCACGGTTAAACACAAACACATCATGTTGCTTGATAGCGCGTTGCAGGGCGTTGTCAGCTAATGACATCAGCTTCGCTCCTGGCAAACCATGACCATGTACCACACCAATGTGGAAACCCTCATTGGTATCAAACCCAGCCATATTCACTTCGTTGTTGAGGGTACTGATAAGAATGTGAAGACTATTGCGGCTCTGCTCTTCGCTGCACTCTGGAAGGAGCAGTGCAATTTCCGTTTCGCTGATGCGTGCCACGCACACATTGGGGAAGGCACTGAAAGCTGATTGCAATGAAGTGGACAGCAGGCGCCAGGTTTCATCGCGAGCGACATAGCCATAGCGGCGATAGATGGTGTCCAGCCAACCCATATTAGCGATCACAACAGCACCTGGTACATTTTCATCATCACCCATCCAGCTGTTGAGCTGGTGGATAAAAAACTGACGGTTTGGTAGGCCGGAAGCAGCATCATACATCATGCTGTTGTTCAGTGTTTTCAGCTCTTTGTGGAGAGATTGGATCATTCGCTGGATGTGGGAAGAAAGGTTATCCAGTGCGGCATCCAACGACTTCACGCCAGAGCGTTGCTTTGACTGAGAGGATGTGAAGTCTTGTTCTGCCAGGCTATTCAGTGTTTTAGTGACGCATGCTACGGCTCTCTTTCCACGGTTGAACGCTAGTGTGAAAATGGCCAGCAATGCAGCAATCGCAGCACTCAATGTCAGTGCGCTTTGATTGAAGTCATGAGCAATTTGCTGATTGGCTAAGTGTGGGGAAAACGAGAGGGTTAATGTCGCCACTTCTGAACCATCGTGGTGCAGTTGAATAACCCGCTTGATAGGCTGCACTGAATCCAGTTTTTCAAACCAGAAGGTAGTTTGGACAACGGCGTCTTCCCTGGACCAAAGACCTTGTTCAGCGGTGATCTGGTCGGTCAATGTTATCTGGGTCAATTCAGATGAAAGAGTTGCCTCAGTGATACGAGAAATCGCATCTGTGTCGTAATAAGCCACCAAGGTAGGCAGCACCTGGGTCAACTGGCTTTCGACAGTATCAGCATATCGGGTCAACTGTTGTCGTTGTTGACTAATGCCGTTTGACAGCATGGAGAGTAGCGACAGTGAGACCAACAAAATGGCCGACAGGTAAACCCCAACCAGTGGCGAGCGTCGTGTAAACATAGTGAATCTCTAATTAATACACAGTAAGTGCAGGCCAGCATGGGCTGCCGGCCTTTACCCATCAATTGGCTGTGAAAATAGTCCAGCGCATGTCCGTGGTGCTGTAGCTACCTGAAAGGGTGGCCATGACACGTCGGTTTACATCATGTGCATATTCAGAGTCTTCATCGATCAATGGCACTGTGTCACCGTAGCCAATGGCATCAACACGGGATGCATCGATGCCGAAGTCGTTGACCAATGCTTTGGCAACGGCATCTGCGCGACGCTGAGAAAGCGTTAGGTTGTAAGCTGGGTTTCCAACTTTACTCGCATGACCTTCAATGGTGACGGTGGCATTTTTTTGATCATTCAGAAAATCCGCCAACTGCTCTAGCTTGGCATAGTTGCTTGGGCGCAAATCCGAAGAGTCATTCGGGAAGGTCACATTCAGACGAAAGCTTTGCTTGACTGTCTTATCGCGAGGGCAGCCATCGTTATCAACTGCTGCCCCACGTAAGGTTTCATCGCACTTTTCACGGGCTTTGATCACGCCGTCATAGTCAAGATCGCGAAGATCGTTCACTTGTGGTGATTCGTCCTGCATGGTCACAATGTCTTTTGAGCTGCAGCCTGCCAAAAGCAGCACCGCAAGAATAGCGAGTGTCTTTTTCATTACTGAACCCCTCCTTCATAGCTTTCGTCACCTTTCCAAACTTCAGGGGTGGTAACACGTAGCGATGCCAACAATTGCCCTGTCGCGTTCAGTAGTCTGTATTGGGCAATGAGATCGTCGTACTCTGCCGTGAGGTATTCACGACGTGCCTGGAACAACTCGTTTTCTGAGTCCAACACATCAATCAGTGTGCGTTGACCCAGTTTGAACTGATCTTCATAGGCATTTCGTGTTTCAGTTGCCGCTTCAACGTGCTGGCGGAGGTATTGCATTTGTTGTTTCAGGAAAACACGGGCATTCCAAGCCAAGGTGGTGCCTTCTTCAATATCACGATAGGCATTGAGTTGAACGGCTTTGGATTCATTGATGTTGTATGCCGCTTCACGCTGACGGGCTTTGTCTGAGCCACCAGAGAACAGGTTGTAGTTGACGCGAACCATGGCCAGAATTTCATCATTGTTTCCACCAACATCAGGACCACCACTTAAAGAAGTACCGTCGTTACCATCTAAGTTGTCATCCCAGCTGGCCGACAGGTCAAAGGTGACTTCTGGATAGTAATTCCCTTTCGCTGCGGCGCGTTGCGCTTTCGCTGCATTGATGTCGTTGCCAGCAGCCTTTAATGTTGGATGGGCAGCTTTCGCCATTTCCATTGCTGATTCCAAAGAGGTTGGCAGCATCACAGCATCCGGCACGGGAATGCGAGTGTCTTCTGGTGCGCGGTTAACGATGCGCTGGTAAGAAATTCTGGCATCAGAGAGGTTGTTCTGTGCTGAGATCAGGTTCGAGTGGGCGCGGGCCAGTCGACCGGTGACTTGAGACAAGTCCGCGGTTGAGCCCAGACCAGAATCTGTTTTCTGTTTGACCTGCTCATAGATAACCTGATGGCTTTCCAAGTTATGTTGTGCGAGCCCTACTATTTGCTCTGCGCGTAAGAACTCGAGATAAGCACGCGAGACTTCTAGTGCTAAGTCTTCTGCGGTGGCGTATAGGGTCCACTGTTCAGCGCTGGCTTCAAATTCGGTACGTTTGACTTCGTTTGTTGTTTGAAAGCCGCTGAAAAGCACCTGACGAAGCGACACACCGATTTCCCGTCGAGTCATTTCGACTTCTTCATCGACCCCGTAGATTACAGAGTCTCGTCTAGTCGATGGACTTTCTGTCCATTCACGGCCAATACCTGCATCAAAGTCGATGGTTGGATAGTAGCCCGCACTGGCTTGATTAACTTGCTCTTCGCTTGCTTTAAAGCGATTAAATGCTTGCCTGATTTGCGGGTTGGTATCCAGTGCTGTTGCTACTGCCTGCTCAAGTGATTGAGCGGCAGCCGCTGCAGGAAGTAACGTCGCCGCAACTGCCAATGCGGTGACACTTCTTCTGAGCGAATGGCCAACACTGTTTTTCATTACTCTCTCCTTGTTATTATTATCAACGCTCTCGGAGCGCTGACTCTTTTGCTCTCAATATGGGATTCAGCAAATACTCGAGAACTGTCCGTTTACCGGTAATGATGTCGACAGAGGTCAACATGCCCGGAATGATCGGCAGTTCACTGCCATCCTTTTTCTCCAGACTTGATTTCTCTGTCCGGATCCTAACCAAATAAAAACTGTTACCTTCTTCGTCCTGCGTGGTGTCCGCGCTGATGTGCTCTAACGTGCCGTTGAGGCCGCCATAGCGCGTGAAATCGTATGCCGTTACCTTAACAACGGAAGGCAGGCCCGCGTACAGGAACGCGATATCCTTCGGTGCGATCTTGGCTTCGATGAGAAGCTGATCCTCGGCAGGGACGATTTCTATCAAATCAACACCCGGCTGAACGACGCCGCCAAGGGTATTGATATGAATGGTTTTAATAGTGCCGGTAACCGGCGCGGTGATAACCGCTTTGTCTACTTTATCCTGTGCGCCTACCTGGGCTTGGCTTAAGCGGGAAAGACGGGTTTCCAACTCACTCATCTTTGAGCGGGTTTCATTGCTGAATGCAAGCACCGCTTCACGACGTTTCAAAATGGCTTCATCGACCGTCGCTTTGATTTTCGGCTGCATGAGGCGAAGGGAGTCCAACTCGCCTTTAAGATCATTGACCTGGCGCTCAAGTTTGAGCAAATCGACTTCTGAAACGATGCCTTTTTTCGCCAGAGGAATAGTAATTTTGAGTTCACGCTTTATCAGGCCAAAACTGTCTGACAATGTGCGAATTTTGGATTCAACCTCCTGACTCTCTTGCTGTTTTTGCAAAATTTGGCGAGCCAGAATCTCCAGGCGGTTTTTCAGATCCAATAAACGGCCTTCGTATTCCTGACGCTGCCCTTCAATAAGCGCAGGCTCTGACTCTTTAAGCTCGGAAGGAAACTCAAGCGGAGACAGGGTGATGGCAATTTGTTCCCGCCAATTTGGCGCGGTAGGAGACAGCTCAATGCTGCGAAGCTCTGAGCGCATACGGATGATGTTGGCACGTAGGCTGGAGACTTCTTCCTCTTGCTGCGCAAAGTCAGAGCGGAAGCGGGTATCGTCAATGCGGGCTAGGGGCTCGCCTTGTTTGACTAACTGCCCTTCTTGCACATACATGGCTTGTAAAATACCGCCATCCAAGCTTTGAATGAGCTGAACCTGAGAGGAAGGAATAACCTTGCCTTCACCACGGGTGATACGGTCTAAAGAAGCAAACGCCGCCCAGGCGATAATGGCAGCAAAGAAAGCAAACACGCCCCAGATAACAAGACGGTAACGCACGGGCGCGTCTGTCAGCATGGCACCATAGACGTCATCGGTCATTTCAATGTCATCACGCTTTAGTGCGTTAGTCATTTTGACCTCCTCCGTTGGCGTTTAGACGCTCAAGCACTTTATCCCTTGGCCCATCCATGACAATGCGGCCTTTGTCCATCACAATCACACGGTCAACCAACTGAAGCAGCGCCATCTTGTGGGTGATCATGACCAAAGTGCGGTCTTTCGACGCGAACTTCATGGCATGAATAAATTGGTTTTCCGCATGGGCATCAAGGCTGGCGGTTGGCTCGTCCATGATGAGTAGGGGTGGGTCATTGAGCAGAGCACGAGCCAGTGCGACCGATTGTCGCTGACCACGGGAGAGGGCTTCACCACGTTCACCCACCTGCTTATCAAGTCCTTCACTGTCCTGAGAGGTAAATATCCCTACACCAGATAATTGTGTGGCACGGATTAACTGGTGTTCTGTCACCTGTCTTGTACCAAACATGATATTTTCACGTATCGTACCGTGGAATAACGTTACATCCTGCGCCAGATAGCCCACATTGCGACGCAGATCTGCTGGGTGAATTTGCTTGGCATCGATACCATCAAATCGCAAGCTACCTGCCGTTGGCTGATAAAGGCCTGATAGCATTCGGATAAGGGTACTTTTACCTGTGCCGTTCTTACCCAGAATGGCAATTTTCTCGCCAGCGTTGATGGTCAGGCTGGTGGGGTGGAGGGTTGGTTTTTCTGACTCTGGGTAGCTAAAACCAATATTGTCTGCGTAGATATCACCTTTGAGGCGCTTGCGGCTAACCAAGTGGCCCTTGTCCGCAAACTCATCTTCCTGATCCATCATGGCATTGAGCTGACGCATACCGGATTGTGTCTGATTCCAGCGGCTCATGAGACCTGCCAGTTGCGCCATTGGCGACACGGCTCGGCTTGAAAGCATGACCGCTGCGATAATCCCACCCATGGTAATTTGCGCGTCTGCGACGCGATAAACACCGAGGACAACAACCGCAACAGAGGTGACCTGCACAATAAAAGAGGCAAAGTAGGAAACTGAGTTGGTGATTTGTTTCACCTTGAGGTTCCAGTTTGCCGTGTGAGCGGTCATCTGTTGCCAGCTCTTTTGAACTATGCCTTCCGCGACATTGGCTTTGATGCCTTCCAGTGCCGAGAGACTTTCAATCAAATGGCCATGCTTTTGGCTGGCATATTTGTTTGATTCTTCAATAGCGGCTTTGAGCTTTGGCTGAACCAGCAGGGCATAGCCGATAATAAGAATGCCAGCGACGATAGGGACAGCTGCCAAATCACCAGCGAAGATATAAATCACAAACAGGAAGAAGAGCGCGAACGGCAAATCTACTAAAGTGGTGATGGTGGCAGAGGTCAGCATATCTCTGATGCCGTCAAATTCACCAAGCTGCTTCGCCATACCGCCGACACTTTTTGCTCGCTTCTCAAGTGGGATCCCCATAAGGCGAGCGAACAGACGAGAAGACACAATGATATCGACTTTCTTACCTGCAATATCAATCAGGTAAGAGCGCATCTTTTTCATTAGAAAGTCAAAGCTAAAGGCTATCAGCGCACCGGTTGCCAGTACCCAAAGTGATTCAAACGCAAGGTTAGGTACCACTTTGTCGTAGACATTCATAACAAACAGAGGTGAAACCAACGCGAAAATATTGACCAGTACAGAGGCAATCAGCGCATCGCGATAAATGGGCGAGGCATCCTTAACGGTCTGCCAGAACCAATGGATTTTGGTGTCGTGAAGGTGCAGATCGATGCTGTTGTCACCACGGTACTGGCGTTTAACCAAAAACGCATAGCCTGTATACATGGCTTCCAGATCTGCTAAGGAGATTTCTTCCTCGCCTCCAGTTTCAGAAGTTTGGATTAACGCTGTACCTTCTTTGGTATTTATCTCACGAAGAATACACGCTTTTTTGTCGGTCAAAAGAAGTATGCAGGGCAATAAAAGCTTTGGTAGTGCTTTTAATTGCCTGCGGGAAAGTTTGGCCGTCAGCCCTGCACGGGCTGCAGCCTGAGGAAATAAATCCGGTGTCAGCAGGGCGTCTGTCATCGGTAGACCTGCTGTTAAGGCATCCCCCGAGCACGGCGAACCATAGTGCTCAGTCAAAAAGACCAAACAATCTAACAACGGGTCATCTACCGCTTGAGTAGACGCACTAATGCGCCACTGCTGCGGCTTGCGTTCGGCAATCGCTGCGTCAGTCACCTATTTCTCTCTTAAAAAGTCAAAAAATAAACGTGCAAAAATTAAAAGCAAAAAACGGGCCTAGCGGAGGCTGGGCCCGTTTGGGATTTTACTGGTCGTCAGGCATAACGATCGTATAGTTCGTCGAGTTAACTGTGCTATCAGAATCAGTAATGGTTAAATCACCATTGCTTGTATTGATAACAATGTTTCCGTTGTCGACAGTTACACCATCCAGAACAATGTGTTGTTCAATATCACCATTCCCATCTATGTCGATGCTGATAACCATCGAGCCATTATGATCAGTTGCAGTAACAATAGAATCGGCTTGCAACAAATCGCCAAGGTTTAGCGTATCGCCTTCGGAAATGTTGAAGTCGGTGATGGTATCAACCCAAGTATCATCGAGATCTGCATCACCGCTGCCCCAGACATAAGTATCTTTACCTGTGCCGCCCGTTAAAGTGTCATTGCCTCCTTCCCCTCTTAACCAGTCATTTTCAGTCCCACCATCTAGGATGTCGTTACCTGAACCGCCCCGGAGGAAATCTTCCTCTGAACCACCAAATAATTGGTCGTTCCCCATGCCACCGGACAATAGGTCTGTGTGTTCTTGACCAAAAATACGATCATTGCCATCACCTCCATGTGCTGCATCTGCCCAAGCAGGAGACTGGAACTTACTTAACGTATTGCTTTCATTGCCGCCTTGAAACAACTCTGCTTCGGATATAGTGACAAATTGTGATGCGTCAGGTTTGGGGGTGTTGTCGTTTGTATTAAGTGAGCCTCTACCTAGGTAGATGGTGTCATTTCCTGCTCCACCTTCTACGTGGTCATTGTCTCCACCCGTCGCAACGAAGTCATTTCCATCTGTTACAGGTTTGTTGTCTCCAGCCAGTATGTTGCCATTTACGATAACAGATGGCGTTTCTTTATTAGGTGTATGGAGACCAGGTGTGGTACTACCATCAGATGAAGTTACATATCCGTTAGGTAAATAGACGGAGTTAATGCCGCCAGCTCCTTCAATAATAACACTTCCGTTAATGTGAGCCGGTGTGACAGTGATGCTGATTGTACTTTCATCACCATCACCGTCAGATGCTTTCACATTGAATACGAAATCATGCTTCATTGGCCCATATTGGACAAACTGCCAGCTTCCGTCTTCATTAAGAGTAAGGCTACCCAACTCCAGCGGCGATAAAGCATCAGATCCTTTCGGAGCAATTGTCCAACTGCCGTCAGTATTTTCGATAAATACATAATTAGGATTAGGATCTATGGATTCAATTTCTGGTGAAGTGCCTTTTCCGTCAGCGCCATAAGAAATATCAATCTTACCGCTTGCATTGGCAAGACCATCCAAAGCTTCGTCACCTACAGCAATGCCGACTAGAGTAAAGTCAGAGTCGTCGTCGCAAACTTCAGTTGGAGTTAGATGAAACTCATCAAAGCCTGAGGGAACATTAAAATGGAAGACACCATCATCGTTTTCTTCAAAAGCATAAGACGCGACAGGAATGCCATTTTTGAAGAACGTTATAACGCCCGTCTCTGGATCGTCTTGAGAACCACCATCGTTAAAATCACCAAGCTGCAAGGTAATAGAGTGAGCAGTTTCATCTAATTTACCAATGACAGTTTCAGATAGCCCTTCATCGGACTCTATTTCATTGTCATTACCATGGGTTTGATGATTTGAGATAACTCCTAGGCCTTGCCCCGTAAGTTTGATATTTGCTTCTGAACCTGACTTGTCAGTCGCGGTTAATCTGATATTGATATCACCACTTGAGACTGTTAAAGAGGAATGAAGTTGACCATTATGACCACTATTTTTGAGTTCAACTACATCTGTAAATGTAGAGTTTGGGTTGACGATTTCTGCCGTAACTGCCTCAGAGTCAGCAGTTATTTTGGCCATGTCATCATCAATCGAGATGTTGATGTGGGCTGAACTATCTTGCGCAATCTCTTTTCCATCAGGACCAGTCAATTTGATAGGGATCTGGATGTTTTCTAAAACATCCTCACCTTGATTGATATGTGTGATCGGCGCGAGAAGTGTAATTGTGTAATTAAAACCATCAAGTGATATTGAAATAACCGCAGTATCACCCTGATACCCAGTAAGGTTCCCATTGTCATCAAGTTTAAATGTGATGCCTTGTGAATCTGTTTTAGTTAATTCAACTGTGTAGTCAGTAGTGTCTGGAATATTCAGGTCGATTACGCCATTAATTGTTATATCGTTACCATTATCAGTGCCATCTACAACACCCAACGCAACATCATCTTGTGTTTCTACTGACGCAAGTCCTTCATCACTGAGTTTTACGACTTCCTGTTGGACTTCGACTTGTACGTTTTTAAGAACGTCATCATCGTCTTTTTCCATATTTTTATCTTGGTCGACAAATGTGGCATTAGCAGTGAGAGTGCCATTAGTTAACGATGAAACATTAAAGTTTGGTACCTTGAAGTAGCCACCGTGGTTATCCAACACATTACCATCATATTTGGCCACACCATTTTCAAGTGTCACAGTGAAAACTATATCGTCAGTGGTGCCATCTTGATCACTGATAACAACAGTGACAGAACCATTTGTCACGCCAGTAGCAAACTTCAAAAGAATGTCAGCTTGTTCGCCTGCTGTAATGAGGTCGTCATTGACTGGTTCTTTGGTCGTATCAGTAATGATCACTTCAGGTGAAGAATCGCCATCTCCGTAGGTTGTATCTTTGACCACGTCATCGCTGTCTTGCGCTGTGTTGCCGTCCTGGTCGGTGAAGTCCGCGTTCACGGTGAGGGTGCCGTCGTTCAGGCCGCTGACATCGACGCCTTCAATGGTGTACGGGCCGGTGCCGGTCACGGTGTAGGTGTTGGTGCCGTCAGTCGCCGTCCAAACGCCGCCGCTCTGGCTCAGCGTCAGGGTGAGGCTGTTGCTGCCGCTGCCGTCAGTAATGGTCAGCGAGGTCACGGCGTTCAGGCCGTTGGTGACGCCTTCACCCAGGTTGAGGGTGAGGGTCGCGGTCTCGGTGCCGGTGATGCGGTCATCGTTATCCGGCGTCTCGGTGGTGCTGTCAGTGATGGTGACGGTTGGCGCCGTGATGGTGTCGCCGTCATCGTTACCGTCGTTACCGTAGGTTGTATCGATAACGATGTCTTGCTTGGCCGAGTCGCTGTTGCCGGCCAGGTCAGTGACGGTGGCGGTGACGGTGTAGTCACCGTCAGGCAGTTCGGTCTTGGTGACATCCAGGGTCCAGGTGCCA
>NZ_JAALDL010000014.1 GCF_011045095.1 Grimontia sedimenti | reverse complement strand
CGAAAAGCTCCCCATCTGAAATATCAATACTTCTCTTCCAGATAAGTCTTGTTTCTTTATAAATCCGACTGAACTTCATATTTTAACTGGAGCCATAACGTCGCAATAACGGGCGCTTACAAAACCACCCAAAACTGCTTTAATCCTTTGTATTCACGAAACTTTGAAAAGCTGCCGCGTTGACAAAGCGTCCCGTTGATAGCCTTGTTAGAACAAGGGCTTGCATGCGAACGTTGAGAAAACCTAATCTTCAATACCCAGAGTGCCTATCTCATAGTCACCTGATTTTTCGATCATATCGTCAACATCATTTTTTAGTTTTATCGATTGTATTCCCCACGTTTCATCTGGACGATAGAATTCCACGTACAAAACTATCGGTTGTCGCTCAAACTTTAGTAGATACCACTTAGCCCAAAACGCACCTTCAATACCTTGTTCATGGATAAGACTATGTGAGTAATACTTTCCTAGAACTTTGAATTCAGACGCGAACTGCGTATCAAACTGTTCTAAGTCTACTTCGCTAAAATACTTAATTATCTTACTGTTAGATAAAGCTAAAGAAGGGATTTTTTCTATTTTACCACTTTTCAACGAATCGAAGATTGGCTTGGTCAGTTCATCTAAATTAGCACGCTCGCTAGAAGATGAGTTGAAACTTATTACAAATATACATATTGCTAATAGAAACTTCATAGAAGTCCTTTTCTAACAACTTATTAGCGGGCATAAAGCCCGTTTAGTCCAAAACCGAGACGCCCGATTAGTACGCTAACGACTGTATCATAACGCGGCTTACATCAATATTATCAATTACATAGAATTATGACTATCTTTGCAAACTGACAAAAACGGGCGTCCTGCATTTAAATTCTGCAATTTCTTACTATAGAGTGAAAACTGTGTATATAAACAGTATGGTTAAACATCTATGAAATCGCCCTTTCTCCAATCTGTCTGCGAGTTTATGTATTCACGTCACTATTCTAAAAGAACGGTTGACACATACATCTACTGGATAAAGATGTTTATTATCTATAACAACAAAAAGCATCCCGCAGATATGGGAGACAAGGAGGTAGAGCTATTTTTAACCTATTTAGCAAATGAGCGAAAACTGGCTGTAAAAAGTCAAGCAACAGCGCTCAACGCCGTTGTTTTTCTCTATCGGCAATATATAAAAAAACCGCTTGGAGAAAGTTTGTCTTTCAATAGATCAAAAGTATCTCCAAAACTTCCCGTCGTACTGACCAAAGATGAGACTATACGCCTCTTCCAACATCTTCCTCCTAACCTTAGCCTTCCGATAAAACTGATGTATGGGAGCGGATTGAGAGTCACTGAAATGTTAAGACTTAGAGTGCAGGACATTGATTTTGACTATTACGCCGTTTTTGTTTGGCAAGGAAAGGGGAATAAAAACCGAAAAGTCACCCTAGCCAAAGAACTTGTTCCCTTGATTAGAAACCAAATTTCGATAGTTGATAAATACTTTGAGAAAGACATTTCTAACCCTAGCTTCAGCGGTGTCTGGCTTCCAAATGCGTTAGCAAAGAAATACCCCGCAGCAAGCAAACAGCTTGGATGGCAATTTCTTTTCCCCTCTAGCAAACTCTCGGTAGACCCTAGCTCATCCTTGATTCGGCGTCATCACATAGATGAAACGACCATTCGAAGAGCAATAAAGCGTGCGGCAAGAGAAGCTCAAATAAGCAAAGCGGTAAGTTGTCACACACTTCGACACTCATTTGCTACACATCTTCTAGAAGCCGGAGCAGACATCAGGACGGTTCAAGAGCAGTTAGGACATTCTGATATTAGAACCACGCAGATATACACACATGTTTTAAATAACGGTGCCAGCGGAGTCATCAGCCCGCTATCTAGGCTTCTTTGATTCCACGCTACCGCCCCTGCGCGTGAAACCCAGTATTCGTATTGATTGAAATACTAATAAACTGGGCACCCCAATAGAAATTGTGGCAATACTTCTACGATCAACCTCAAGCAAAATCAAACAAAAACCGCGGCCTATGCCGCGGTTTTATTGGTTTTCAAGCAGATGCCGTTTGGGCTTAGCCTTCCATTTCGGCGATTTTCACCTTCCAGGTGTCTGGGCCGATTTGGTGGGCGTTGTCACCGCGCGAATCGACGGCAACGGTCACCGGCATATCAACGACATCGAATTCGTAAATCGCTTCCATACCCAAATCTTCGAATGCTACAACGCGCGCTTTCTTGATGGCTTTTGCAACAAGGTAAGCTGCACCGCCAACGGCCATCAGGTATACCGCTTTATGTTCTTTAATGGATTCGACCGTTGCAGGGCCACGCTCTGCTTTACCAATCATGCCGATAAGACCAGTTTCGCTCAGCATCATGTCAGTGAACTTGTCCATACGGGTTGAGGTGGTTGGGCCTGCAGGGCCAACAGCTTCGTCACCCACTGCATCTACAGGGCCTACGTAGTAAATGAAGCGCCCGTTGAAGTCCACGCCGTCTGGCAGGCCTTGACCGCTGTTCAGCATTTCCTGAATACGTTTGTGTGCGGCATCACGGCCGGTCAGGATCTTGCCTGAAAGCAGAACCGTTTCACCGGTCTTCCACTCTTGGATGTCTTCCTTGGTGACTTCATCCAGGTTTGCACGGCGAACGTTTTCGCCGACTTCCCAGGTGACTTCTGGCCACTCTTCCAGTTTTGGTGGCTGAAGGTCCGCTGGGCCTGAACCATCAAGAGTGAAATGAACATGACGGGTCGCTGCACAGTTAGGGATCAAGCACACTGGCTTAGACGCTGCGTGCGTTGGTGCGGTTTTGATTTTCACATCAACAACCGTGGTTAAGCCGCCAAGGCCTTGTGCACCGATACCTAGTTTGTTAACGCGGTTGAAGATATCAAGACGAAGCTCTTCTTCTGCGTTTTCTGGACCACGGTCAATCAGCTCTTGAATGTCGATGTGTTCCATCAGAGATTCTTTTGCCAGCACGGCTGCTTTCTCTGCCGTACCGCCGATACCAATGCCGAGCATGCCCGGTGGACACCAGCCTGCGCCCATGGTTGGCAGGGTTTTCTCAACCCATGCCGCTACATCGTCAGATGGGTTGAGCATTACCATCTTGGTTTTGTTTTCTGAACCGCCGCCTTTCGCCGCGATTTGAATTTCCACTTTGTCGCCCGGCACCATGTTGATGTGAACTACCGCTGGGGTGTTGTCTTTGGTGTTCTTACGGGTACCCGCTGGGTCTGCAACCACAGAGGCACGCAGTGGGTTGTCTGGGTTGTTGTATGCGCGGCGTACGCCTTCATCCACCATTTGTTGGACGGTGAGGTCGCTTTCCCATTGAACATCCATGCCGATATTCACGAAGCAGGTCACAATGCCAGTATCCTGACAGATTGGGCGTTTGCCTTCTGCCGACATGCGGGAGTTGATCAGAATTTGGGCTATGGCGTCTTTAGCCGCTTGGCTTTGCTCTTTTTCGTACGCCTTTTCGAGGGCTTGAACAAAATCGATAGGGTGATAGTAGGAGATGTACTGTAGGGCGTCAGCGACACTGTCGATGACATCTTCCTTACGAATGACAGTCATAGTTGCCTCTTTAATTTTTATGATTCCTTGGCGCTGTTCGCTTACTTATCAATGCAAGCTAAACAGTGCTTCCAGTCGAGCTTTGTATTACGAATAGGTATTACAAAATAGTAGGCCGCTTTCTCTTATTCAGCAGCTTTGCCGGAGAAGCGACCTTCTCGCGTCCTTGATTGGGCGAATGACTTTTCGCCGCTTGATTTTTCACTTTCCAAACTTAGCTTTAAAAGCCACGATTATGATACTCTTACGGCCGATTTAGCGCCAACAGACGCTTCAATGCCGATCACAAAAACACGAAAATGACCGAATCGAGACGAATGCCTATCACTCTGCAGTTTCTTGAGTACTCGCCATCAGCACTCACGTCGCTTTTTTCCCGTATTGAATCCCAACCTTGGGCAATGCTGCTGCAGTCTGCAGCGGAAAAACATCCGGATAACCGCTTTGATATTCTAGTGGCGGACCCCATCGCGACGCTTTGCAGTGAAAACGGCATCAACCGCATTTGGTATCGTGACGGTCGCACCGCATCCAGCGAGACGGATCCGTTCGAAGAGTTGCACGCACTTCAGCTTTCCCTTTTACCCCGCACTGAGCCTATCGCACCTTGGCCATTCCTTGGCGGGGCTCTGGGTTACTTCGCTTATGACCTTGGCCGTCAGGTAGAAACTTTGCCTGAGCTGGCGACCCGCGATATCGACATTCCAGATATGGCTGTGGGTATTTATGACTGGGCAGTGATTGCAGACCATAAAGAGAAAAAGCTGGTGCTGATCCAGCCTGAGGGTGAAAACAGACTGGCATGGCTGGAAGGCCATCAGGAAGCAGAAGCTTCATCATTCTCTTTGAAAGGTGAATGGCAGGCGAACATGACGCCGGAAACCTATGAAGAGAAGTTCGACCGTGTGCAGGCATATCTGAAATCTGGCGATTGTTATCAAATCAACCTTGCTCAACGCTTTGAAGCGCCGTATCAGGGTAGCGAGTGGGAAGCTTACCAAAAGCTGGCGGAAACCAATGGCGCGCCCTTCTCCGGTTTTATTCGTTTGGAAGATTCTGCCATTCTTTCCGTCTCTCCAGAGCGCTTCTTGCAGCTGCACGGCAGAGAGATTGAAACAAAGCCAATTAAAGGCACCCGCCCTCGTCACAACGACGCTGCAGTGGATGCGGCAAACATCCATTGCCTGAAGAACGCACAGAAAGATCGCGCCGAAAACCTGATGATTGTTGACCTTCTTCGCAACGATATTGGCCGAGTTGCCTCGCCAGGTTCGGTAAATGTACCTAAACTTTTTGATATTGAGACATTTCCAGCCGTCCATCATATGGTCAGTACCGTAACGGGAACACTTTCTGATGATAAGTACGGTGAAGATTTGCTCCGTGCCTGTTTCCCCGGTGGATCGATAACCGGCGCGCCTAAAGTGCGCGCGATGGAGATCATCGAGGAACTGGAGCCGCATCGACGCAGCATTTACTGTGGCAGCATTGGCTACTTGAGTCGTTGTGGCACCATGGACACCAGTATTACGATTCGTACGCTGGTCTGTCATCAACAGTACATTTATGCCTGGGCTGGCGGCGGCGTGGTCGCAGACAGTGAGGCGGAATCGGAGTATCAGGAAACACTCGACAAGCTCAGTCGGATTCTTCCTGTGCTGTCTTCATAAGAGGCGGTACAGCGCATTCAGAAGTAGGTAGGACGCATGTTAAAAACACCATGGATGGATAACACCTCGCTACAGCAACCGGCCATTCTGGCGCATCAGACGCGCCAAAGTCCGATGCGTCCCCTCTCCCGCCATTGGTTAGTACAGCGTTTTAGCCTGAGCCCCAGCTACCATTACGACAAACGCGTGATCCAACGTGCGACCGATGCCATGCGTCAGGAAGGAACACCAGATCTTCGTCCCGCTGCTGTGATGATTGCCCTTGCAGAACGTGATGGCGAACTGCATGTCTTG
This sequence comes from Grimontia sedimenti, assembly GCF_011045095.1. Classification (GTDB taxonomy): domain Bacteria; phylum Pseudomonadota; class Gammaproteobacteria; order Enterobacterales; family Vibrionaceae; genus Enterovibrio; species Enterovibrio sedimenti. Next base: position 156,011 of record NZ_JAALDL010000014.1, on the reverse strand, counting down.
TTGACCAAACGCGCAACGCATTTGAAACACCATCCAGGACAAATTAGCTTCCCCGGCGGTAAAGTCGAAGAATCGGACACGGATATCGTTGAAACGGCAATCCGTGAAATGGAAGAAGAGATTGGCGTCACCACTGACAGAGCGCATATCCTTGGCTGTTTAGCACCACTTCCAACCGTCAGCGGCTACCTTGTTACGCCTGTTATCGCCTTTGTGGATGCCGATTACACGCCCGTGCTGGATGCCAATGAGGTTCACAGCCTTTTTGAGGTGCCACTCGCTCAATTTTTGAGACGCGACGCCATCACCAAGCAACCTTTCCATGTTCGTGGTAACACCTACCACATCTACGCGATGAGCTATGAAAACCACCTGATCTGGGGTGTTACGGCTCAGATACTTCATGCCCTCAGCCAGCAACTTTCCCTCAACTAATTTTTAATGCCTCAACTATTTTTAAGGTCTTTAAACAGCATTTTTAAACCATAAAAAATGTGAATGTGGTGAGATCAAATAAATTCGTCGCACGAAATATTGTTGCCACAAAAATGATCTACGTCACAGTTTAGTATGTAAAAATGTAAACAATACGCATCAGTTCCCGATCTGTTCCGTATTATTTTTGGTGATTAAACGATGCAAACTCAGTCAACCACGACTTCGAGCGCAGACAAAATGAAGTGGTCTGCTCAAGACACCACCTGGATGCTATCTCTGTTTGGTACAGCGGTAGGTGCAGGTATTCTGTTCCTTCCTATTAACGCTGGTTTGAACGGTTTCTGGCCTCTGGTTGCCCTGGCAATCCTGGTTGGTCCTATGACTTATCTGGCTCACCGTGGCCTTGCACGTTTCGTTCTGTCTTCTAAGAAGCCAGGCAGCGACATCACTGAAGTGGTTGAAGAGCACTTCGGCGCGACTGCGGGTAAACTCATCACTCTGCTTTACTTTTTCGCGATTTACCCGATCGTTCTGATTTACGGCGTTGGTATCACCAACACTGTTGACTCTTTCATGGTTAACCAGCTTGGCATGGAATCTCTGCCACGCGCAGTTCTGTCTATCATCCTTATCATGGGTATGATGTCAGTCATGCTGGCGGGTGAGAAACTGATGCTGAAAGTGACTCAGTTCCTGGTTTACCCTCTGGTTGCCATCCTGCTGTTCATGTCTATCTACCTGATCCCTGACTGGAACATGTCTGCACTGCAGCAAATTCCTACAGCGGGTGATTTCATGACAACCCTGTGGATCTCTATTCCAGTTCTGGTTTTCGCGTTTAACCACAGCCCTGCGATCTCTGCGTTCTCTATGGCACAGACCCGCGACTACGGTGACAACGCTGAGCGTAAATCAAACCAAATCCTGTTCCGCACCTCGGGCATGCTGCTTGGTTTCGTCATGCTGTTCGTGTTCTCTTGTGTTCTGAGCCTGACGCCTGCTGATCTGGCAGAAGCGAAAGCACAAAACCTGGCGGTTCTGTCTTACCTGGCAAACAAACACGAAAGCCCATTCATCTCTTACCTGGGTCCAATCGTTGCCTTCGTTGCTATCGTCTCTTCTTTCTTCGGTCACTATATGGGTGCACGTGAAGGTCTGAACGGTATCATCATCAAGCAACTGCGCTCTCGCGGTAAGCAAGTGAACATGAAGAAAATCGATATGTTCACCGTGGCATTCGTTATCATCACCAGCTGGATTGTTGCAACCATCAACCCAAGCATTCTGGGTATGATTGAATCACTGGGTGGCCCAATCATCGCGACCATTCTGTTCATCATGCCGATGTACGCTATCAAGAAAGTACCGTCTATGCAGAAGTACGGCGGTAAGGCGAGCAACATCTTCGTCACGTTCATGGGTCTGGTAGCGATTTCAGCGATTATGTACGGTTTCATCGCCTAATAAATCGTGTAGAATGCACAGCCCCAAAAGAGCAAGGATGCTTAAATTCCTTGCTCTTTTTTGCTTTTTTCACTGAGCCACGGAAAGGTAAATACCTAACATTTATGGTCAACAAAACCTAGGGTATATCGGCTCAGCAATATGTCACCTCCACGGATGGATAAAACGAATTAATCCAAATGCCCGTCCACGTAAACCACGGGCATTGACTGAGGTATGACACATGATCAGCGTTTTTGATATCTACAAAATCGGCGTAGGTCCTTCCAGCTCCCACACTGTTGGCCCGATGAAAGCCGGTAAATCATTCATCGACGATCTGACCCGCATGGAGAAGCTGCAGGACATCACCAAGATCACTGTGGATGTCTATGGTTCTCTGTCTCTGACCGGTAAAGGTCACCACACTGATGTGGCTATCATCATGGGTCTGGCGGGCAACTCTCCAGAGAACGTTGATATCGACAGCATTCCTGGCTTCATCGCGCGTGTTGAAGAAACCGAACGTCTGCCGGTAGGTATCCAACTGCACACTGTCGACTTCCCACGTGAAGGTGGCATGAACTTCCACACCACTAACCTGCCTCTGCACGAGAATGGCATGACCATTACTGCTTGGTCTGGTGAAGAGAAAGCCTATGCCAAGACTTACTACTCTATCGGCGGTGGTTTCATTGTTGATGAAGAGAACTTCGGCAAAGAAGACAAAATAAAGTCGCTGTTCCTTATGAATTCAACAGTGCGGAAGAACTGCTGAACCATTGTAAAGAGACTGGCCTGTCAATCAGTGCGGTTGTGATGGCAAACATGCGTGCGATGCACACTGAAGATGAAATCGAAACCTACTTCGGTAACGTCTGGCGCACCATGCGTGAGTGTCTGGACCGCGGCATGAACAACGAAGGTGTGCTGCCTGGTCCACTGCGTGTTCCACGTCGTGCGGCAGCGCTTCGCCAACAGCTTCTGTCTACCGAGAAGTTCTCGAACGACCCAATGGCAGTGGTTGACTGGGTAAACATGTTCGCGTTTGCGGTTAACGAAGAAAATGCCGCTGGCGGCCGTGTTGTAACCGCACCGACTAATGGCGCGTGTGGCATTATCCCTGCGGTTTTAGCTTACTACGACAAGTTCATCCAAACCGTGAGCCCACGTGAATACACCCGTTACTTTGCGGTATCTGGCGCGATTGGTGGCCTGTACAAACAAAATGCGTCTATCTCTGGTGCTGAAGTAGGTTGTCAGGGTGAAGTTGGTGTTGCCTGTTCAATGGCGGCAGCAGGTCTGGCCGAGCTGATGGGCGGTAGTCCACAGCAGGTGTGTATCGCTGCGGAAATCGGTATGGAGCACAACCTCGGTCTGACGTGTGACCCTGTTGCGGGTCAGGTACAGGTTCCTTGTATTGAGCGTAACGGTATTGCTGCAATGAAAGCCATCAACTCTACCCGTATGGCGCTGCGCCGCTCTTCAGAGCCACGCGTTTCTCTGGACAAGGTTATCGAAACCATGCTGGAAACCGGTAAAGACATGAACGCGAAGTACCGCGAAACCTCTCAAGGTGGTCTGGCAATCAAAGTGATTTGCTAATCCCGTTTTGGTGACTGGGGTCATTTGACCTTAAGGTACAAAAAAGAAAACCGCCCAAGTAGGCGGTTTTCTTTATTCATGATTTGCTATTCGAATTTCAAGCCGTTGCAAGCAGGCCCTCCTCGTTTTTCAGTACATGCTTCTCTGCCGCATCAATCGCGCGGTAAAGACGCATTTTCGTCGCACTCAGGCCAAGGCCGAGGACGTTACTGATTTCTTCGAGCGAGAGGTCATGTTCAAAACGCAGCACAAGGATTTCCTGTGCGGTTTTAGCCAATGATTGCACTGAGTTTGAAATACCCTGTTCTGAGGTCACAGGACACTTCTCTTCAACGCCAACTTCCTCTTGCAACTCGTCTGAAACGAAACGTTGCGAGTGTGTCGCACGCTTCTTCAAATAGCTTCTGCACTGATTGTCTGCAATCGCATATAACCAGCTTCTGAATGCAGCTTCGCCGCGATAGGCGTGGATGTAGCGGAAACTCCGCACCAAGGTTTCTTGCAACACGTCATCCGCGTCATAAGGACAACCTAACCATGCCATGCATCGACGATGTAATGGTGACAGGTAGCTCGCGACCAGTTGGTCGAAGTAGTTGCGGGCTAACGGGTGCCCCGCCTGAATCTTAGCTATCTGTTCACGCTCACTGTTTTTAATACAGGTTGAATCCACTGAATGCATGTTAATACCCTCCTGGTATTCGAGTGGTGAACACAACCTAGCCAATGCAAACTGAACAATCAAACAGTGTTTTCTATTCAAAAATGCCTGAATAAACCAACAAATCTGACCAGTTATTCATCACTGTTATTGAACGGCGTTTTATTATCAATCACTTATTGACACTGATTTAGAACAGCGTTCAATTACCCTAAAAAAGTTGCGACTTTAGAATGTCTCAGAAAGTCTCACCCGTGGAACACATTATCAGACCTGGTCTAAGGTCAGACCTCGGATTTGCATATCAAATGGGGAGATTACTGATGCGAAAAAGAGGAGGAAAATGAGGAATTCTAGAAGGTGTAGATATGAAAAAGCCCGCATAAAGCGGGCTTTAAAAAGCTTTTTTGTTAGCGATTACGCTGCAACTTTCTGAGCGTTTGCTGCTTCTGCTTTCACTGGTTTAGTAATGAAAGATAGAACAACTGCTACAGCCAGCATTGCTGCACAGATGGTGTATGCCATCACGTAGTTGCCGGTCATGTCTACTGCGGTTGCAGCAACAACAGGACCAATGAAACCACTCACACCCCATGCGGTGTAAAGCACACCGTAGTTACCGCCGTAGTTTTTCAGGCCGTAGTAATCAGCAGTGATAGATGGGAATACTGCCAGCAGTGTGCCATAACCTACACCTGCAACAGCCGCACCAACCATCAGAGTGAACTCTGTGTTGTACGTTGCAAACATCATCATGTTGATGCCTTGCATGATGAACGCCAGCATCAGGGTTTTCAGGCCACCAATCTTGTCAGACAGGATACCCGCAGCAACACGACCGCCTGAGTTGAAGATAGACAGAACAACAACAAGGAACGCAACCTGGGTCAGATCAGACTGGTTGATCGCGATAGAAGTGATGTTACCGATCACCATCAAACCCGCAGAAGACGCCAGCGCGTACATCAGCCACAGTGAGTAGAACTGTGGCGTCTTAACCATTTCACGCCAACCCATGTTGTTGTCGCCAGCGCCTGCTTTAGCCACATAGCCAGCAGGTGCTTCTGGTGTGTAGTCCGCAGGTGGGTTGTTGATGGTGCACGCCAGTGGAACAGCGATAGCCAGAATACCGACACCCAGGATCAGGAAGCTTTGCTGAACGCCGTAACCTTCAATCAGCATAGAAGTCAGTGGCGCCAGGTATACCGCCGCCAGACCGAAGCCTGCTGCGATCAGACCGTTAACCATGCCCTTTTTAGAAGGGTGGAACCACTTCATTGCCGCTGGAGACAGACACGCGTAACCGAAACCGATACCACAACCGGTGATCACACCGAAGCTCAGCAGCAGAGTCATAGGAGATGAAGCAAAGCTAGATACGATCATGCCAATACCAACCATGATGGTACCCAGAATCAGAACTTTACGAGGACCCATACGGTCTTGCAGGTTACCCGCCACCAGCAGAGAAAGTGCAAAACAGATGGTTGCAACGGTGTAAGGCATAGATGCATCTGCGTTCGACCAACCCTGCTCTACCAGTGACTGCTTGAATACAGACCACGCATACAGGATGCCGATACACATATTGATAAAGAAACCGGCTGCTAGTACGCCCGTAGCTTTGTTCAGTTTGTTCATGTTACGACTCAATAAATTCACTAATAAAAGGTGTCGCCGGCATAAGCCCCCTACTGCGCCACCCAACCCAACATCCCCGCCTAACCCATTCACTAATTCGATGAATTAATAGTCAAACCTGCGAAGATATAAATTATTTTGGCATTCTTCAAATTTGATGAGAATGACAGAATCGCGCGGAGTCTATCAGGGAATGAGAGCGTGATCACCATCTACTTTTGTTTATCGCGAAAAAAGTTTTTTCTGCGGTGATTTATTGGTCAACAGGTGTAACAAAACGTGTGGGAAGATAGAAAGGTAATCGCCCCGAGTCCCTTTGCAATCAAGGCTCGGAGCGATAGATATGTATACATTGGAAATTCGATATTCTGATGCCTTGCTGACCAAATCAAGGTCACGGACATCCTCTTAGAAAAGACTACTTGGTGCTGAACCCTTTGCTTTCGAGAAAGGCTTTCATAAACGGACGCGCTTCTTTGCTGAGTGTGTCAGAAATCTGCTCGCTCCAGCTCATCTCTTTGTTGCCGCCAGTGCGGGTTCGGTAATATTCCCGCACCTCGCCGTCATAAGATTCCAAAACAGCTTTATCCATCGCTGAATACTCGTCAGTGTGAACGACCAACTCTGATGGCAAGCGTGGTTTCACTTCCGGATCTTGGGCTGGATAGCCAAGACAAAGCCCGAACAATGGAATCACCTGCTCGGGCAATTTTAAGAGGTTGGCAACTTTATCAGGGTTGTTTCTAAGTCCACCGATATACACGCCACCCAAGCCTAAAGATTCTGCCGCTATCAGGGCATTTTGTGCCATCAATGCGCCGTCTACCGCACCAATCAAAGTTTGTTCGGCAAAGCCTACTTGCGCATCCGGCTTGATTTGCAAATGTCGGTTGAAGTCAGCACAGAACACGAAGAACTCTGCAGCGTAAGCAACATAAGCCTGATTGCCAGCGTATTCAGCCAGACGTTGCCTTTTCTCTTTGTCGATAACCCGAACAATGCTGGTGCATTGAATAAAGCTGGAAGTAGACGCAGCACGTGCACTATCAATGATGGCATTGCGCTGCTCATCCGTAATGGGCTGGTCGGTGAACTTTCTTATCGAACGGTGAGAGAGAATGGTTTCAATAGCCGGCGTCATTGTCGCTTCCTGTTTTGTGCCTTCCTGAATATACCCAAACGACTGAAGATGCTCGCTGAATCCTGCATCTTCAGGTCGTTTGGGTATAACACCATTATCAAACTGCCAAGAAAGAATTGCAAAAGGGCACTCGAAAGAGCCCTCTTCACTTGATCATGCGGGGTCTGAGCTTTCCTCAAGATTTGAAGACTGGCAGACCTGTTGAAGAATATGAACAAGTCGGCTTTCGCTCAGTGGCAGAGGGTTACCTTTAATCGAACTTGAGCGCAGAGCCGATACGGCTACCTCTTCAAACATGGTGTCACAAAGCCCTAGTTGGGGAAGCGTTTCAAGATCTAACCTTCGAAGAATCCGCTGCACCCACACAATGCCATCACTTGGCTCAGCATTCATTCGCCCAGTCAGAATACAAGCCAACTGGCGGTAGCGGTTTAGCAAGCTGATGCGCCCGGCTTCACGTGCTGCAAGAATATTCTCTGCCATGACATAAGGGGCAAGTTGTGCCGTGATTGCTCCATGCGGCGCATCCAACACCGCGCCCAGTGCTGCAGCCAAGCCATGCGCTGCGCCTAATTTGGCGTTTGATTGCGCCATACCACCCAGCATGGAAGCGAACGCCATATCCGCGCGTGCTTTCGGGTCGTCATCTTCGCAGGCATGAATAATCGCAGGTGCCAGACGTCGCAAGCCTTCCTCACATATCATATCAGTCAGCGGATTTGGCTCACCGCAGACATAGGCTTCCATTAGGTGTGTAAATGCATCCATACCGCATCTTGCCGAAAGCGATTTTTCAGTGCCGTAGGTTAACGTCGGGTCGATAATCGCGACATCAGGAATCAGGTCGGGGCTTCGAATTGCTGCTTTGACGTTCTCTTGGGCAGAAATCATCACTGCATTGCGGGTCACTTCTGAACCCGTCCCAGCTGTGGTAGGTATTGCAATACAAGGCAGTGGCTTGGCAGTGAGTGGCAATGCACGCCCAACGACTTCCACGTAGTCGTAGACACTACCTTGGTTGGGAATGAGTGCTGACAACGCCTTGCCGACATCCATCACGCTGCCGCCGCCTATCGCTATCACCATATCTGGCTTGAACAAGCGCCCAGCAGCAGCCATTTCCTCCACCATGGCAATAAGCGGTTCATCATGCACTGCCAGACGCTGATAACGAATATTTTGCTGGGAAAGATAAGCGAGTAATGGATCGGCACGTTGGTCATCACGCCCTGTCACAACAAGCGCGCTGTATCCGTAGTTATTGAATATAGAGAAGGAGTTGTTAAGCGCGCCTTCACCAAAAATAATCCGCGTTGCGGTCATAAACTGAAACATGGCACCTCCCTGGATCTGGACAGAAACGAAAAGCAGATCCTCAAACCGAAAAAATCCACCTCTCAATTTACGCACTTGAGTGAATATAAAATTGATACAAAGCAGAGACTCTGTGGTTAAAACTGCTTCGTTTTAAACATGTGCAGCCTTTATCACACCCTTTCAAAAATGCGCGCTCTGTTCATTTTCCGATTGATAGATAATTTCGATTGAATTAAGAGATAAAACCTTCTTTTATCTGCCAAGTGCTTGAGGCATAGTTGTTCTCAATCAGATGATGAAGCCTCGGGGCACCTTCCCTATATGGCACCATCCAATCAATTTGAATAAGAAAGGAAATGAATATGTTCGTGGTTATTTTTGGTCGCCCAGGTTGCCCATTCTGTGTTCGTGCAAAGGATCTTGCTGACAAACTGAAAGAAGAGCGTGACGATTTCAACTACCGTTATGTAGACATCCACGCGGAAGGCATCAGCAAAGCTGACCTTGAAAAAACCGTGGGTAAGCCAGTTGAAACTGTGCCACAAATCTTCGTTGACCAAGAGCACGTAGGCGGTTTCACTGAGTTCGAAGCTTACGCAAAAGAAAATCTGGGTCTGTACCAGTAATTTCCTTAAGATTTCTCTGAAAAAGCCGGCAAGCATGCCGGCTTTTTTATTGTTCAAAAACAGAAAGTTGGTAGACTCTAAAGCATTAATACTTCTCATTAGGAAAGTCAGCAAAATTTAATACTATTTTTCATGTGAGTTTCCATTACATTTCATTGCAAATGCGTATAATGGCGCCCCAGAATTTCCCTTTGACCCGTGCGCGGATTACTGTTCAGTGAACATAGACGTCTACAACCTGCTTGTTAATAACGACATCCTCCTCCTTTTCGTGGTACTGGCTATTGGCCTAACCATCGGCAAAATCAGAATCGGTAGCTTCCAGTTTGGTCACTCCATTGGTGTGCTGGTAACCGCCTTATCTTTCGGACATGCAGGCTTTTCGTTCAGCCCAGAAGCACTGAACATTGGCTTTATGCTGTTCATTTTCTGTGTAGGTATCGAAGCTGGGCCAAACTTTTTTGGCATCTTCTTCCGCGACGGTAAATCTTATCTCGTCCTGGCATTTACAGTGCTGAGTACCTCTGTGGGTATCACTCTGTTGATGAAGTACCAATTCGGCGTAGACGGCAGCATTGCAACCGGCATGATGGCCGGAGCGATGACAGCAACACCAGTATTGGTAGGTGCGAAAGATGCGCTAAACGCAGGCTTAGGTGGTTCTTTTAGCCCAGACCAACTGGCAGGCATGATTGATAACCTGAGCGTCGGTTACGCACTGGCATACCTTGTCGGTCTTATTAGCCTTATCGTGTTGGCGAACTTTATGCCAAAGATGCAAAAGGAGAATCTCGAGCACTCTGCGCAAAAGATTGCGATGGAGCGTGGGCTGGGTAACTCTTCACAGCGCAAAGTTTACCTGCCGATTATCCGGGCATACCGAGTTGGACCTGAGCTGATCAACTGGGTCGATGGCCGTAACCTTCGTGAGTTGGGTATTTACCGTCAAACAGGTTGCTACATCGAACGTATCCGCCGAAACGGCATTTTGGCTAACCCCGATGGTGACGCCATTTTGCAGGAAGGTGATGAAATCGCATTGGTAGGTTACCCGGATAGCCACGCCCGTCTGGACCCTTCTTTCCGAAACGGGAAAGAAGTATTCGACCGTGACCTGCTTGACCTACGTGTGGTTGAAGAAGAAATCGTGGTAAAGAACGACGCCATCATTGGAAAGCGTCTGTCAGATTTGAATCTGTCTGAATACGGCTGTTTCTTAAACCGCGTTGTCCGTGCGCAAATCGAAATGCCAATGGACCACAACATCTTGCTGTCTAAAGGGGATGTACTGCAGGTGAGTGGTGAGAAGCGCCGCGTCATGGGACTGGCTGAGCGAATCGGCTTTATCTCGATTCACAGCCAGGTTTCAGACATGTTGGCGTTCTGTTCGTTCTTCATCTTCGGCCTGATTTTTGGTTTGATCACCATGACTTTTGGTCAGATGACGCTGGGCTTAGGTAACGCGTCCGGTCTGCTGATTGCCGGTATTTTGCTCGGCTTCCTGCGTGCCAACCACCCGACTTTCGGTTACGTGCCTCAAGGGGCAATCAACATGCTGAAAGAGCTGGGCCTGATGACCTTTATGGTCGGCGTGGGTTTGAGCGCAGGTGGCAACTTGATTGAATACTTGCAGCAAATGGGCTTCACCATCATGTTTGGTGCGCTGGCAGTGAGTGTTGTCCCTGTGATTTTGGCGTATCTGGTCGGTGCATACATTCTCAACATGAACCGCGCCTTGCTCTTTGGCGCGATCATTGGTGCGCGTACCTGTGCGCCAGCCATGGACATGATTAACCAACATGCGCGCAGCACCATTCCTGCTCTCGGCTACGCAGGCACCTATGCCATCGCCAACGTTTTACTGACGTTTGCTGGCACCCTTCTCGTTATTCTGACATAGGGGCTGATGATCTTAGGGGCTCGTAGCCCCAATCACCTCTGTCTCGTCGCATATCCGACAAAGCAGTCAGCAACGATTCAGCGAACAGACGTTACACTGTTTGCTGGATCTTCCTGCACGTCAGGAACAAACCCGCGGGTTGTTTGCATCAGCGCAACGTTTTGCGCGTCATCATCGTTAAGCTGGTATTCGGAAAACAAAGTAAAGGTAACGGTTTATGCGCATTCTTATCGTCGAAGACGATCCTCTATTGAGCCATCATCTAAAAACTGAACTGTCTGAACTGGGTAATCAGGTACACTGCGCCAAAACCGCATCTGAAGGCCTTTTCGTTGCCAAAGATTATCCCAACGACATTGCCATTGTTGACCTCGGCCTGCCTGATCGGGACGGCCTGAGCCTTATCCGCGATATTCGCCGCGCCGAAATCCGTATGCCCATTCTTATTCTGACTGGCCGCGCGAACTGGCAAGACAAGGTGTCTGGATTAGATGCCGGTGCGGATGACTATCTGGTAAAACCGTTTCAGAAAGAAGAGTTGGTCGCCCGTCTTAATGCATTAGTTCGTCGCAGCGCCGGGTTTGTGAAGCCAGAAATCAAAGCCGATAAAATCACCATGGATTTACTGGCGAAAAAAGTCACCGTTGATGATGCCCCTGTTGATCTCACCGCCTTTGAGTACGATTTACTGGAATACATGGTGCGCCACAACCGTCAGGTGGTTTCCAAACAACGACTGCTGGATGTGCTTTATCAAGATCAGGAAGGTGACCCGAATACCATTGAAGTCATGATGAGCCGCCTTCGCAAAAAGCTCACTCAGGCAGGGCAAGATAATCCGGTTTCTACTGTACGCGGACAGGGCTACATTTTTGAACTTCAGGTGACCTGATATGACGCGGAACATGATGCCCGAAATCCACAAAAGGGTGATGGTCACGTCCATTGCCATCATCCTTGCTTTCTCGTTAGGGCTTGGTGTGGTGATTAACCAAATTTATGTCAAAAGCTACATTGCCATGTATTCTGCCGACTTGGTGACAGAAGTCCCACATATCATCGGCGAGCTGAGACAAGACAACATGCTACAACTCGGTGAGAATGCCCCACATCACGATCAACCCATTCCCACTCCTTCCTCCAAGCAAACCAACTATCTGGCGTTTATCTGTGAACGTGAAGGCAATGCATCCTGGATGTCTTACGGCGCGCGCGATAACGGCATGAACAATGTCTGTCGCCATATTCCCTACTCTCTTTCTGGCCCAGACCTTATCTACTACAAAGAGCTACCGTATGTCGTCCACGTTATCTCTGAAGCGACTTACTCGACAGAAGAAGCATTCTTCGTACTTCGTGAAGTCAGCGCCCAACTGGAAAGTTTGTCTCAGATAAAACGTAAGACATGGTTATACATGGGGTTACTGTTTTCCATTGCCACAGGTTTACTCTATGCCGCCTCCTACTGGAGTTTCAGCCCGCTAAGAAAACTCGCGGGTGAACTGAATGAAATCGCGGAATCCCGCCGCGAAAAACTGGATTCGGATTACCCCAAAGAATTGGGAGATGTCACAGACGCGCTGAACCGGATGATCACCCTCAGAAAAGAGCAAACCCAACGCTATCGTCATGCAATGGATGATCTCGCACATAGCCTGAAAAGCCGCCTTGCCGCGACCAATGCGCTACTGGACGACAATACGTTAAGCCGCGAAGCCATGAGCAAACGCATCATAGAACAAGTCAGCCAAATGGATGACATGGTGCAGTACCAACTGAAACGCGCTTTGGTAGGTCAACGAGGTCTGGTTCGCGAAAAAACCGAGCTCAAACCTGTGTTAGACAGCCTCACAGGGATGTTCGCCAAGGTCTACAGTGATAAGCCAGTTAATATCACTAACCGTTTGGAAGCGTTGCCTTCTCTGCCGCTCAACAGAGCGGATTTAACCGAGCTACTCGGCAACCTTCTGGAAAACGCATTCCGTTTTTGTATCAGCGAAGTGCGAATCTCAAGCAGCGAGACCTCAGATCACTATGTGTTGACCATTGAAGACGATGGATTGGGCGTAGAAGAGTCTCTGCGTGAGTCCATCTTCCAACGCGGCGTAAGGGCAGACCAACTTAACCCGGGCACAGGGATCGGATTGGCGGTATGTGACGAAATCGTCGAAAGTTATGGTGGCTCAATCCGTGTGATTGATTCCGAACTTGAAGGCGCTGCCTTTGTGATGATTTTCCCTAAAGTCAGCTAGCATATTCATGGGAACAACGGTCTTTGAGCGCCGCTTTTATAAAGACAACAGAAACAAAAAAGGCCGCGATTGCGGCCTTTTCATTGGATTCAGGTTTAATTATCGGCATTCAGCAAGTCATCTTTCGCTGCCAGCAGATACTGGTACATCGACCAGTAAGTCAGTGCCGTCGCGATATAAAGCGCCGCGTAGCCAACATAAATAATCCACTCACTGTCGCGCCAAAGTAGCATGGTCAGCGCAAACATCTGGGCCGCTGTTTTGAATTTCCCTACCCAGGAAACCGCCACACTGGCGCGTTTACCCAGCTCTGCCATCCACTCACGCAACGCGGAAATAATCACTTCACGGGCAATCATCGTCGCCGCCGGAATCGTCACCCAAATAGAATTGTAATGTTCAGCAATCAGAACCAAGGCAATTGCCACCATGACTTTGTCGGCCACGGGGTCAAGGAAGGCACCAAAACGGGTAGTTTGTCCAAGGGTTCGGGCCAGATAACCGTCCAACCAATCCGTCGCACCGGCGATGACAAAAATCAGAGCAGCAGCGAAAGCTGACCATTCATAAGGCAGATAGAACGCGATAACAAAAACGGGGATTAATGCGATGCGTATAAGGGTCAGGATAATGGGGATATTCAGTCGCATACTTATAATACTTTGTGAGTGACGGCCTATGGTGCTTGAAAGTCATTGCTGTTGCAATGACGAATGAATCTTCTCGGCCAAAACACGACTTATACCCGGCACTTTGGCGATTTCTTCAACAGAAGCCCGCTTAAGTTCCTGAATTCCACCCATGTATTTGAGCAATGCCTGACGACGTTTCGGCCCAACGCCTTCAATTTCCTGCAACACACTGCTCTTGCGTGCTTTTGCGCGTTTCGCTCTGTGGCCGGAAATAGCATGGTTATGGCTCTCATCACGGATATGTTGGATGAGGTGCAGTGCGGGCGAATCAGAAGGCATAGAGAACTCTTCGCCCGTCACCTTAATCAGGGTTTCGAGGCCCGGGCGTCGCGTCGTCCCTTTTGCCACCCCCAGTAACAACGGATGTTTCGGCCAGTCGGCAAGCAGCGGCTTCACCACTTCCCATGCCCTGTTAAGTTGACCTTTACCACCATCAATCAAAATGATGTCGGGGATCTTTTCCGGATCGACCTGTTTGCTATAGCGACGCTCTAGCACTTGCGCCATTGCCGCATAATCATCGCCACCGGTAATGCCGGTAATGTTGTAGCGCCGGTATTCCTGCTTCACCGGCCCATCCTGGTTAAACACCACGCAGGAAGCGACAGTCTGCTCACCCATGGTGTGGCTGATGTCGAAACATTCCATACGTTTTACCGACTCCAGTTCCAGCGCTTCTGACAGCACGCTGAATCGGTTATGGATGGTCATTTTGTGATTGATTTTGCTGGTGAGCGCAGTCGCGGCGTTGGTTTGCGCTAATTTGAGGAAACGCGCGCGCGCACCGCGAGGTTTGCATTGCAGGTTCACTTTGCGGCCTGCGATATCGGACAACGCAGTCGCTAAGTCAGCTAACTCGTCACCCAAGTCCTGTCCAATCAAAATGCTGGTTGGAATCGTATTTCCTTCCGCCTGTTTCACATAGAACTGGCCGATAAAGCTCGAAACCAGCTCATTCACATCGGTATCAGCCGGCATTTTCGGGAAGTAGCTGCGGCTACCAAGCACTTTACCCTGACGCAGGAATAGCACGTGAATACAGGCCACACCGTTTTCGATGGAAACGCCGATAGCGTCCAGATCGTCATCGCTGTCTTGCGAAACAAATTGTTGCTCCTGCACGCGGCGCAGGGCCTGGATCTGGTCACGATATTCAGCCGCTTTTTCAAACTGCAACGCCTGGCTTGCGCCTTCCATCTTCTCCACCAGCGAAGCGATCACCTGACGGTCTTTGCCTTGCAGGAACAGACGGGTGAAATTCACCAGCTCATCGTAGTCTTCGTCTGAAATAATGCCTTTCACACAAGGGCCAGCACAGCGTTTGATTTGATACATCAAACACGGGCGGGTTCGGTTGGCATAAACGGAATCTTCGCACTGGCGGATGGGGAATATTTTCTGCAGTAAATACAAGCTTTGGCGTACCGCGCCTGCGTCAGGAAACGGACCAAAATACTCACCTTTACGTTTTTTCGCACCACGATGTACGGCAATTCGCGGATGTTTGCTCGCAGAGAGGAAGATGTACGGATAAGACTTGTCATCACGCAGCAGTACGTTATAACGCGGCAAGTGCTGCTTGATGAGATTGTGTTCAAGGATCAGCGCTTCCGTTTCGCTGTGTGTGATCGTGACTTCAACGTTGGCGATATTTTTCACCAAGGCGCGGGTCTTCTCCCCCGACACATTCGTGCGGAAATAACTGGAAAGCCGCTTCTTGAGCGATTTGGCTTTACCCACGTAAATGATCTCACCCGAAGCGTCCATCATTCGATAGACGCCGGGTTTGTCTGAGACTGTTTTTAGGAAATTTTTGGCATCAAACACAGCGAACAGAAATGGTTAAAGTGTTTCTGTGTCTAGCATACCATGACGAATCGCAAGATGGGTCAGTTCAACGTCACCATTGATACCTAACTTACTGAACAAACGGTAGCGATAGCTGTTGACTGTCTTTGGGCTCAGGTTCAGTTGATCTGAAATGTCAGTCACTTTCTGCCCTTTCGTAATCATCATCATGATTTGAAGCTCGCGCTCTGAAAGGTTTTTGAAAGGATTCTCCTGAGCAGGAGAAAACTGACTTAACGCCATTTGCTGTGCAATTTCCGGCGAAATGTAGCGCTGACCGCTGTTAACCGCGCGAATAGCATTCACCATTTCGCTCGCACCTGCACCTTTCGTGAGATAGCCAGCGGCACCCGCTTGCATCACTTTGGTTGGAAATGGATTTTCTGTATGAATTGTCAGAACAATAATCTTTGCGTCTGGGTTATAGCGTAGGAGCTTTCGCGTCGCTTCCAAACCGCCAATACCAGGCATGTTCATGTCCATCAAGATAATGTCTGCATGATTCGCACGACACCACTTGACTGCTTCCTCACCGCTTTCGGCTTCCCCTACCACTTTAACACCACGCTCGTCTTCAAGAAGACGGCGTATCCCTGTGCGAACCAGCTCGTGATCATCTACAAGGAAAACACTAATCAAGCTTGTTTCTCCACTATGATTTTGGCTCGCCATGCGCCGGGATGGCGCTCGACTTTGGATGCATCTTACTTGAGTTTAACCCAACAATAAAAGACCGAACACTTTGATTCTGTGTAAGAGAGCATGTTTTTATAGTGATTCAGTCATAATTTAAACAGCAAAGTGGATGAATCTGATACAGACAGATGATTCAACAGAAATTTTCCCATTGAGTACATAAAGTTACGCGCTGCAACCATTTTGCGGATTTATGAATGAATATCTAAAAAGCGCGACATACAGATATTCTTAATCAGCATATTTTATGCTTTTTTATGGATGCCATTAGCGTTTACTTACACATTAGGTTGGTGAAATCTGTCTTTTAGGTTCACTTTTCCAGTAAGCCTTCACAGTCACACAAACCATGCAAGGAGTGCAATATCGACATGAAGCTGGGCATTTTACTCTGTGACGACCACTACCCTGACTCCATCCCGACGTACGGACATTACGATGATGCCTTCAAGCGCATGTTTGAAGACAGTTGCATCTCCACATTCCAAAGCTATCGTTGCCACGAAGAAGATTATCCGGCATCCACCAATGAATGTGATATCTGGCTGGTCACCGGCAGTAAATGGGGCGTTTATGATACCGATCCCTGGATTGAAGTTGTTGCCCAGTTTGTGCGTGAATGCGATGAGCTTAATCGCCCTATAATTGGCATCTGCTTTGGGCACCAAATTATTCACTATGCGCTCGGGGGACGGGTTGAGAAGTCCGCTAAGGGCTGGGGAATGGGCGTGTATCCCATTGAGGTTCAAAACCCAGCAAACAAGCTAAATACCTCACTTTCTGATCAACTCAACTTGATTGCCTGTCATCAAGATCAAGTTCTCTCCCCTGCTTCTGGATTTGAAGTAATTGCCGGTTCGGACTTTTGTCCCGTGGCGATGGCCCAAAAATCTCATACCGCCCTCACGATGCAGTGTCACCCGGAGTTCACACCTGACTTTTTAGCCCAGCTCATTGAGCGTCTGAGGGAAAAAGCCGGTGACGAAGTTGTCGACAGCGCACTTGAGTCTCTGGAGCGCTTTGGCGAAGGAGATCGAAAGCAGGCTATTTCGTTGATCTTCGACTTTTGCCTTGCCCAAGGGAAAAATGACAACACCTTAAAACGATAACATGCGGCGATTCGTGTCGAATCGCCATTTCGCATTTTCATTTTGCAACCCAAGTTGGCTTCCCGCATTGCATACCGTTTTATCTCTATGAATTAATAACTTAATCACTCTGGCACTCTATTTGCTGCTTCTTGTTTTCAAACAAGAAGGAGTGTTGATATGAACAGAGCCTCTACCCTGAAGCAGCCGTTGATCTTTGTCGGGCCACCACGTTCCGGCGTCACGCTGATCTCAGACTTAGTCATGCATCACGAAGCCCTGTGTTGGCTTGACGAGAGCTTTGAAAAACACCCTAGATCAGACTTCCAGCACCGACTATTCAAACGCAAATGTGCATTCAGGAATAAAGCGCTGCAGGATAAATCCTTCTTTGGCTCTCTGGCACGGGAATTCTCTCCCACGCCTTCGGAAGCCATGAACTTCTGGGATGAACATACCCGCGAAGAAATCGACTTTTACCGTGGCTTTTCCCGTGGAAAACATGCCACCCCAGTAGAGATATCCTCTATCAGAGAAATTTTGAGTCGACGCGTTACCCTTTCAGATAAAAGCCGTTTGGCGTTGAGGTTCACTGGCCCCTCACGCCTTTGCTATCTGCACAGCATTTTCCCTGATGCCAAGTTCATCAATATCAACCGAGACCCCGCTTCAACGGTGCATTCAATGATTTCTACCGAAGATTGGGAATACCAAGGCAAGAACCTACTTTGGTGGCGAGGGGCCTATTCGTTACAGGAGTTGGCTCAGTACGATCGCCTGCGTGGTCATGCGGTAGCGGGCACCGCTTTCCAACTTAATAAGCTTATCCAAACCACCAAACTGGAAGCTTCTGAGTTAGACCTGAATATACTGACGCTGAACTACGAAGATTTTGTCGCATCCCCCGAGCATGTCATGGGACAAATACTGGATTTCGCCGAGCTCTCTTCAAGCAAAACGGTAGATGCTGCGCTTAAGCAAAATGAAATACGCTGCAGCAACAAGGTTCTCAAAATGCCCGCAACCGACGTCAACACCGTGTATACATGGTGCCCGGCAACTTAATGAGCTCTCAGTTATAAACCATGCGTTTTGCGCATGGCTTATTTGCATCTAATTCATTTGCTTCATATTCACAATATCCCTACCCTACGCGCTTCTTTGGCCCATTGGCCATTTCCACGCAGAGTCAACATGTATTCACAATCACTTTTTGCCCAGCTTGTCAGGTGGTTGCTGGTGCTGACAATCACTCTGGTTGGCGTTCAGCATTGCACACCTTTACAACGCGCTTTTGCCGACTACGCGGTGGATGGTGGTTGCCATCAACATCATCGAATGAATGACCAACACCAAGCCCACGGGTCTCACACAACACAATAAACAAAGGTAACTTAATGAGTATCTTCCGCTTCCCGCTGCTAGTGTGGCTGGGGATAGGGATTTTGATTATCAGCCTAGGGATCAGGCAATCGTTCGGTATCTTCATGATGCCTATCACAGACACCTTTCAGTCAGGCCGGGAATTTTTCAGCCTTGCTATCGCCCTTCAAAACCTTTTGTTTGGACTTTTCCAACCTTTCGTGGGCATGGCAGCAGACAAATACGGTGCCAAGCGCATCATTACCTTGGGTGGTTTAGCTTATGCGCTAGGTCTTTACCTCACTTCGATGGCAACAGGCACTGGTGTACTTTACATCTCAATGGGTGTTCTGATCGGCTTGGGACTGAGTGCAACCAGCTACGTGATTGTGCTAGGTGCTGTTGCCAAAGTGGTACCGGCAGAACACACCGCGAAAGCGTTTGGCCTGACAACGGCCATGGGATCATTCGGTATGTTTGCCGTTATCCCTGGCGCTCAATCTCTGCTCGCTAACTATGACTGGCAAACCGCCATGCAAGTGTTTGCGATGTGCTGCACGCTGATGGTCGCCTTTGCCGTGTTTATGAAAACGGCAGCGCCCTCATCTGCCTCAACTGGCCAAACAGAACCAGAACAAACGCTGAAAGAAGCCATGGCCGAAGCGTTCAGACACCCAGGTTATTGGCTTATTCATGCTGGCTTTTTTGTCTGCGGCTTCCAAGTGATGTTTATCGCGACGCACTTACCGAGCTACATCGCTGATAAAGGATTGCCGGGTAACACAGCGGCGATGGCACTGGCCTATGTCGGTATCTTCAATATCTTTGGCTCTTATTTCTGGGGCTTAATGGGCGACAGGTTTAATAAACGTTATGTCATGACCACGCTGTACATGATGCGTGCTGTGGTATTGACCTTGTTTATCACCGTGCCTCTAACAACCCATACCGCGACCTTGTTTGGCGCAGCGATTGGTTTCTGTTGGCTGGGAACCGTGCCGCTGACTTCTGGTTTGGTTCGTCAGATCTTTGGAGCGCGTTATATGTCGACGCTTTATGGTCTGGTGTTCTTTACTCACCAGATCGGCAGCTTCATAGGTGCCTGGGTTGGCGGTCGCGTGTTCGACTATTACGGCTCTTATGAGCCTATCTGGTGGACAACAGTGATGCTGGCAATAGCTGCAGCGCTTATCCACCTGCCGATTAACGACAAGCCTGTTGTGCGTCCCGCGCTGCAGAACGCGTAATGATATGAATCCGGGCCATCATGGCCCGGTTTTCCTTTTTTGCCCTTTCTCCATCGAGTCTCCTATCTGCTGAAAAATGCTAAAAGTTCAACTGAATTAGGCGCTTGCTCAAAGTTTTATCATTTTTTGTTGGGGTGCCAACGCAGCAAATGCTAATTTTTTGTTAAGACAAGAGCCTTTGAAATTGAGGTGGTGAAATGGGAAAACTGACCACACATGTTCTCGACACCGCTAGGGGAAAGCCAGCACAAGGTGTCAAAATCTCGCTGTACCGCATCGATGAAGAAGGTCTACATCCAGTGACCACAAGCATCACCAATGATGATGGTAGAACAGATACACCTCTCATCGAAGAAGGTTACCTTATTTCTGGTCAATACCAGCTGGTGTTTGCCACAGCCTCTTATTTCCAACATACCAACGCCCAGCTTGACGCTATCCCTTTCCTTGATGAGATTGTCATTCGTTTCGGCGTATCCGACCATAACCAGCACTATCACGTCCCACTGTTGGTCTCGCCCTATGGGTATTCGACATACCGGGGAAGTTAGATAAAAACTCTAGGAATAAAAAAGCCAGCACGTTGGCTGGCTTTGTTTTACGAGGGATTGTGCAATTAACCTGTTCTGTTATTCGCCAAGAATCGGATAGGCTTCGGTGTAGATCCAATCATTGGCTTTGGCAGGAACATGGCAGCCAAGACAGTCAGTCTTGTAATCTGCTGAGGCGTTCTTGTTCATGTCATCGGTTTTGAACAATGCCCAACCCCAACCGTCACCCCAAGAGCCATTATCGGAAAAGCGGCCTTCACCGTCTTTCACCATCACAAACCACTGTTTGAGATCGCCGGTCTCATGGCTGACGCCACTGCCCGTCGTATAATTGCCGGTTTTGTGCGCACGCAACTCTTTAACCAGCGTTGCACCATCTGGGAATTTGCCGTTTTTTCGAAACGCTTCCACCGTTTCTTTTTCGGTGTACACACCATGGAAACCGCTAGCGCCGCCCTCTGGTACAAACCAAGAACCTAAATGGACCATATTGGTTCGGAAATCGTTAGGGAAGCTGATGTTTCCTTTTTCATCCACGTAAGGTGAAAACGCATCGTTCGCAGCAAGCGCACTAAACGCTGTACCAGTGGCAAGCAAGCCGATAAGAAATGCCTTTTTCATAAATGACTCCATTATTTTCTTATTATTTCAGGCTAGAGCTGTGTCCGCCGCTTGCTGCCTCACCTTTCGCTTTGCCCGCACGCAGCACTGGGTAGTACTGAGTGAATACAAAGTCATCAGCCGCTGCTGCTTGGTGACAAGCGTTACAAGCTGCTGCTGGGAAAGCTTTCGCAGTATCAGTGAGCGCACTATGGTCAGGCGTTGAAAAGCTATAGTAAGACCAGTTACCCGGCTCATCTGGGTTCAGGCTTTTGCTTTTAATGGTGGCTTCCAAGCCAATGTAGTCACCCTGAAAATAACCATTACCACTGACTGCAGCCTTGCTTCCCACACTGACGAGCTCTTTGATGATGATGGTGCCATCTCTGAACTCACCCTTCTCTTTCCACACCGCCCAACTTTCTGGATCAATGTAAACGTTGTGATGCTCTGGGAAAGCCGCTTTGCCGTTGTTCATATCATTCGGTGTCACAGGCGTACCGACATACACCCACTCGCGGTAGCCGGTTGGTCTCTGAAGTTCACCATCTTTGACAGTGAAATACTCTTTGGCAAATGCCGAAGTAGAAACGAAACCGCCAGCTATAATCATTGAAGCCACAGTTAGTAGTGCTGCCTTGGTGTTTTTTACATCCATTTTCTCACCTCTAGTACAGTTGAGGTGCACCATCTTGGCACACCTTGCGTTAGTCTAAGCTAAATTACATAGCCATGATGTTACTAAGGGAATCAGAACGGTGCCTCAACGAATCAAAAGCGAAGAAACCTTTAATTATCTATCCGATGTCTTTGAAACTCTTAGATTTAAAGGCAGCATTTTCTTCAGTTCTGACCTCAGTGCACCTTGGGGCATAGCACTGGAGAAACGCGCGTTTCCACGCTTTCATATCGCACTCAAAGGAAACTGTTTTGTAGGGTTGGATAGCAATAAGCCTTTTCTCGCAAATGAGATGGATGTGTTTCTGTTACCGGGAGGTGATGCGCACTGGTTAGCGGACTCTCCTGACAATAAAAAGACCCTGAGTGACATCGCCATCGACGCTTGCGAACTGGGAAAACCGCTGTTTCAGGAAGGGCCTACCACCCACAAACTGATGTGTGGACTCATCATGTTCGACGCCGGACTCAGCCATCCGGTTGTTGACGCTTTGCCCCCTGTTATCCATATCAAGGATATTGGACACGACACAACCATTTGGCGACTCGTGATATCCATCGACAAAGAAATTTCGGAGCATGGATACAGGGAAAACCCTATTGTCGACAAACTTTCAGAAGCATTGTTTTTAAAGCTTTTGTCTCACTATTTAAACGAGACTACTGAAAGTTTTAGTTTCATCAAAGCAGTAAAGGATAAACGCATCCATGAAGCCTTGATGCTGATGCATCGCGAGCCCGGTAAAGACTGGACACTAGAAGAGATTGGAAGACACGTCGGTATGTCGAAAGCGACACTGGTTCGCCATTTTCAAGATGCGTTGGGTATGGCACCCATCGCCTATCTTAGCCACTGGCGTCGCTTAAAGGCCTACAACGCTTTGAAATACACCAATGACCCCATCGACAAAATCGCGCTCTCTCTCGGTTTTACTTCTGGACGGACACTAAGTCGCGCCCTGGTGCGAGAAATGGGCCTGACCCCTGCAGACATCAGGCAGCAAAACGAATAAAAAAGGGAGCCAAACGGCTCCCTTTTGTATAAGTCATTGTGTTACTTACGATCTTGGTCGAAATCACCGTGGAAGTGTCCGTGGTCTGCCACTTCACGTGAGGCTGACTTGATCTTCTCCCCGATACGATGTTCGTGCTCATGGTCATCATGAACTGCCAGTGTCCTCAGTGTGCGAGTTTCTGGTGCTGCATCCTGTTGGTTCTTGTCATCAGCATACAAATCTTCACTCATCGCATAGAAGGTTGCCACGTAAGCCAGTGCACGGGAGTTCATTTCCATTGCAACATTGTTCACGTTGTTGATGTCATCACACGCTTGGTGATAACACTTGTCGTAGGCAACATCCACTTCACCGCCAAACTGCTCAACTTCTTCGGCTGATTTGGTTTTCTCTGCACCGGTAAACAAGCCACCAAATGCGATGCCCCAATCTGCAAAGCCTGAATAGTCTGAACGTTTTGACAACGCCTGAGGAACCGTCACTTCGCCTTTATCAGTAAAGAACTCGTTGAACAAACCTTCAATATGGCCTGTGCCTTCCGGTGGCTCAAAGTCACCTGGGTACGCGTTATCAGGGCTGTCTTTGGTGTCTGACAAGTCGCCATCCATCACACCGTAGATGTAGTTTGGAGACGCGATCATATCGAAGTTGAGGTACATCTTAATCGGATTGATTTCCAAGTAACGTGCTTCGATAAGCTCATACTGCTCATCCGTCAGTTCGCTTGGATCCGTGATACCCAACTCTTCCATGATTTGTGCTTGCGCATCCGCGTAGTAGGCTCCGAATACTTCTCCGGTGTAATATTCAGAACCCACAAGACCCGCTTCTTCTGCCGCCCACCAAGCAAAACGTACTTTGTTTTTCTGGGTGACTGGCAGTCGCTTCATTTTCTTCTTAAGGCGGATAGCATATTCAAGAATCCCAGCTGAACCTGAACCATTGTCTTGAATACCAGGCCCTTCTTGGACTGAGTCCAAATGCGCACCAACCATGACAATCTGATCTGGGTCGCCTGCTTTGGTTTCAGCCAATAAGTTTTCCGTCACCACAATTTCGTCTTCGGTTTGAACAGAAAGTGCTGCGGTAATCGCACCTGACTCCAACGCGTCATACCATTCTTTACCGAGGTCATAGCGTGCTCCAAACGCTGGAATGGTGGCTTCTGAGTCGCTACCCAAAGTACCGTTCACCACGCTCTTACGGCCATCGTTGTTACCCTGATTAAATACGATAACACCGACTGCACCGGCATTTTCGGCGTTGACCACTTTTGAATCAAACGTACAGCCACCACGTTGAATAACGGCAACTTTGCCTGTCACATCGACGCCGTCAAAATCCGATGCCTCACAGCCATCGGTGTCGTCATAATCTGGTGATTCAAAATTAAAATCGGGAGTTACAAAAGCAATATCGGCGCTGATTGCACCATCTGAACTGCCAGAGTAGGACATGGCGGCGTAATCTGCTGGAATGTCATCTGTCGCATCACGGACATGTACAAGTTGTTGCCCATTAACGCTGAGGGTGGTGCCATCAAGCTCAACCCAACTGCGGAAATCAAATTCCTGCAGTGTTACCTCATAGCCATGTTTTTCTAGCGTCTGCTTAATGTAGTCAGCAGAATTTGCATAACCATCGGTACCCGCTGCACGGGTAATAGAATTGCCATCTGGTGTTGGAATGGCAGCTGCTTCGAGCGCTTCCAGATGATCAAACAGGTTTTTCTCTTTCATCGCTTTACTGACTTTGTTTGCAACCCATCTTGGATCTTCACAGCCTGCAAAGCCTGTTAGTAGTGCTGCACTCATTGCAATCACTACAAATTTTTTACCACTAACGTTGAATGTTTTCATTTTTGTCGTCCTTTTTAATTGACGTCATCAGTCAAACACTCAGCGTGTTAATTTTCAAAAAACTCATTTGGTCAATTTTTTGTTAAATGAAGGGGTGTCACAATTTATTAAGTAAAAGAGAGATGAACAACAATTAAAATAAATTCCCGCCTCAAGGTCGGGGTTTATAAAGATAAGACATGATTGTAAAGAAACATAATTAACACCGAATTTAATTATTTATTTAAACACGGCATGAATTAATATAGCCCAAAGTGACTGGTTCAACAGGAAAGATAAACATAAAAAGACATTTTAATTCAATCCAGCAATAAATATATGCATTTTACACTTGCACAGCCTTTCGGACTGAGCCCAAGATCTTGTCTGTCCAAGCGGCTTTATCTACGCAACATTAGCTTCATCACATGTTGAGGTCCCACTGGACCACCGTGATAAAGCGATCCTGTATCTTCAAAGCCTCCTTTAAGGTATGTCTGATAAGCAACCGAGTTTTTACAATTCACCGTCAGATAGAGCCAAGAGACATCAGGAAACTCGAGGGAAACGGAATCTGCCAATAATGAGACCGCCTTTTTACCGATCCCCTTTCCTTGGTAGCGATAATCAATAGCAAAACTTCGAAGCCCTACCCCTGTATTCCCTTCGCCAACGATTTCGGAATTAAAAGCAGTATCAATCTTGAAGTAGCCAACAATGAGATCGTCTTGGATAATCAAAAAGCGAATGATGTTTTCATCAATATCACTGATGAAATTCTCTGGTGAAGCCGTAAATTTCACCTGTTCTTCTGCTAAGAATATTTTAAGCACGCCATATTCATCTTCCTGTTTGAATTTTCTTATCGCTGTCATTCTTATTCCTTTAAACTCGTGCACTTCAGGATATTAGCAATCACTGATCGCGTTTCATTTATATATGTCAGGATGCCATATCTGCATTAACGAGTCAGGATTGGCAATCGGCGTAAAACCATACTTTTCATATAACCCATGTGCATCACGGGTTGCCAGCATGGTCCGACGAAGACCTTGTAGGTCAGGATGTGCCACAATGCTATCCATCAATACTCTAGCAATCCCCTCACCTTGACGCTCTCCCACCACAAAAACATCTCCCAAATAGGCAAATGTCGCCCGGTCAGTGATCATCCTGGCAAACGCTACCTGCGTGTCGTTTTCATCAAACACACCAAAACAGAGAGAATGTGCCAGCGCCTTTTCTAACGTCGCTTTTGGAATGTCTTTCGCCCAGTAGGACTCTGATATCACCTGATGAATGAGGTCGATATTCATGTGCTCTAATTGGTTGGATACGCGAAATCTTTCCATGATTCATTCCCTCAGATTTAGCAAAACTAGACCATACTCATTCATGAATAAGAAACATGTCGGATTTACGAGAGCCAGCAGTGAAAGCCTTTGAGTTCTCTCATTTCCACGTTCTCTCAGTGGTAACATTTTTAGGCTAACACGCATTTTTGAAGCTCAGGGCCGGTTTGATAGAAAACCCTCATAAAAACTTCATTTTTTTGCTCTTTAAACCACGCATAACAAAGCTCCAATTCATTTTTTTTTGGAGCTGACACTACTGGGCATATACGGACATGAAAGCAAATATATTCATACGGATACGACCCATCCTCTTCACGATATTTGGGTTTGCTATCAGCCACAACCTCTTTTTCGTCATGCTACCTATCCGCATGAAGGAAAACGGCTACCCGACTGCCGATATTGGTCTGGCAATGAGTATGTTTGCTGTAGGCGCAATTTGTGCCGGGTTGTTTGGTTCCCGAGCAGTGCTCCGTGCCGGACACATTCGCGCGTTTGCCTCCATGGCGGCAACCCTGTCGATTGTGTCTGTTGTTCATAGCTACACGACCGATATTGTTGTTACCGCCGCCCTGCGCGCGATTGCAGGCTTCTGCTATGTCACGTCATTTATCACGCTCGAAAGTTGGCTCAATGTACTGAGTGATCGAAGTAACCGAGGCCGAGTTTACGGCACCTACCAGATCTGTTTTGCGATTGGATTCGGCACCGCTCCCTTTCTTTTCAGCGCATTTAACGAAAACGACCCGCGGCTGTTTGGGGTGATTTCGGTATTCCTTTGTGTTTCCCTCATCATCATGTCAATGAGCCGTTTACCGGCACCGGAATTACCCAAACGCGCGACACCGATTTCTCTTAAAAAGCTCTGGCAATACTCCCCTTCAGGCACACTGGCTTGTTTCTGTGCCGGGTTGATTAATGCAGCCAGCGTTTCACTTATCTCTCTTTACGCTTACAGCAAAGGGATCTCTGGTATCTGGCTATCACTGATCCTGGGTTCTTACCAAATGGGCGGTTTGCTCACTCAGTTTCCAACCGGGTGGCTGGCCGATCGCTACGATAAACGTGTCGTAGCATCAGGTTTGATGTTGATGGGGATCATCAGCAACAGCTTGATAGTGCTTGATAACTTTTACCCTTATCCGATCGAATTGTTGGCCGTGCTGTTTTGGGTATCAGGTGGTTCAGGCGTGGCACTTTTCCCACTTGCTGTTACTCAAGTGTTTGACCACATTGAACAAAAAGAAGCGATGCCCGCCACCAGTACGATGCAAATTTTACTGGGCGTCGGTGGTGTCATTGGCCCGATTGTGGCGAGTTTCCTGATGAATGAGTTCGACGTCGTCTGGCTCTACTACTACATCATTTCGGTTCATATTTTCGTCTTTGTTTTCCTGATGGCACGTAAGCTGTTTGTTCGCACAGAAACATTGCCAGCGGCCTCTTCCTTCAAGGTCAACGTGCAACCTATGGGGAGTTCGAGTGATTATGACCCAATGATGGATTTCAAGGACATCGACAAAGCCAACCCAGAGCTAAAACTTCTCATCGCTGCGTTGGGCCAGAATCCATCCGATCCGGGGATTTTGATCCGACTCGCTCTACAAGGTTCTTCGTTGAACGCACATGACGTGGCGAAGAACATCGTGCTCGCCTATCCGAAAAAAGGTGGTGACATGCTACGCCACTTGATTGAGCAGTTCCCTAAACGGCGCTTGGAAGTCGCTTATTCACTGCATGACTTGTTTATTTTGAGGAAAGAGCGGATTAACAGCCTATTGCAGGAAGCGTTGTTAGATGGAGCCTCGGTTGAAGAAGCAGAGAAGATTAATGAGTTGCTCGACGACATCGCTAAAGCCAACAACAAAGCCGACGATAGCGATGCCGCCGAAAAGCCCGTTTAGCGTTTTCTCGGACAAGACATTAAGTTGAATGCCTTATCAAAGCAGATCCCAAATTCATGTCGGCTTTGATGCAGCCAAGTGTCTTTAAGCTCAGGATTGTTATCACGCATCCAGCGGATCGCTTTTTTGGCATTGAGATTGGCCGGCGGCAACTCAAATTGCTTCGCAAGCTCTAGCGTTTTATCGAAGTATTCTTCTGCCGTATCAAAGTCGCAAGCTCCATGCTTTTCCCACTGGCCTTGCAACAGACGTGTGCCTGGGCTCATACAAAGATATGGCTTGATGGTTTCCAGTGGCAATGGCGCTAAGTCGCCCTTGCAGAATCTCGGATGTCCTTTATTGTTGCCTGATTGATAAGCCTTTTCTGACTCTCCCCAAAGGCCATGGACAACCCAGCCAAAGTCATTCCCAGAGTCACATTGAAAGCGGACGGAATTTTCACGACCTTTTCGCTTCATCGCTTTACAAAAGCCCGGCGAATTGGAGTAAACCAACAGGAAGAAATCGGTAGGAATGTTTTTGTTTTGGTAGTCGAGACGGTTGTCATAGCGCAGGTTGAGGTCAGAGACATCAATATCACAGCTTTCAGGAGTTAAAGCGTGAGAGCTTGTTACTGAGCCGAAGAAAAGCGCTAAAGCAGCAACGAGCGAAAAGTGTTTTAGTGAAGGAAGGAATCGAAGCACAATGCATATCCTGATAACCAATAGATGGCTTGAAAGATATTATGCTTCGTATCAATTGTCACATCAGAGCTTCTTGAGTGTCGCTGGCACGATGATTTTATGTACTGGCCCAACAAAGAACATATATACCTTTCCGAGGGTATTTTTAACGTGAACAACAGAGCTCGCCGTCACCAACGCTTTGTCACCGTGAGGTTCAACAAAGAATGACAGCTTCACATCCAGATGTTTATCTCTGTCTTCCATGATCACTTCTGAGTGAGATTTGTAGATCATTTCGAAAATGCCGACTTTATCGCCCACCTGATAGTCATCCGCCGTTTTCTTTGGGTAAAAGTCATCGAGATTACCAAGGTGTTTTAAGCCCATTCTCGAAACCACTTCGTTGCGGATTTTCATCAGCTTGTTCACCCAATCCGGTGTGCTGTTCATCACCCGGAGATAAATCTCCATGGCAGATTCGCCCTGATAATCTATTTCTTTGGTGTAGTTATCTGCAAAGTAGGCATTATCCGAATAACGATAAAGCTCAGTGAAACTGGGTATTCCATCCATGATTTATCCTCTTTCATAATTTTTGACGATTCGTCACTTTTTATCAAGGTACCATATGCATAAAGAATTAGGTATGCCGGAATACATTTCTGGTCACAAAAGTCACCATCGAAAACCAAGATGAAAAAACCGCAAACTATTTGCGGTTTAATGATTGACTTGAAAGTAGGTTGCCATTAGCATCCGCGCCCAGCAAAAAGAGAGCTTACCAAGGCTCGTCTTTTCAAGAGCTTAACGGCTCTCTATCAGCTGATCCCGGTCAGTTGTTTTTCTTTTTTTAATAAATAGGAAGACAACAAAATCGGAACCCGGCATGACCGCAAAAGCACACACCCAACTCAACGCCAACTGACAATCCAAAGCCATTTTCAGCGTCGCATTCTTAATGGCTACCACTTCAGTTGGCCCCGGCTTTCTGACGCAAACCGCTGTTTTCACCAACATCTATAAAATCGACATGGCTTTCCCTGTATTTGCTTCCATGTTTATCACCTTCGGTATCGTGATGAACCTGTGGCGAATCGTGGGTGTTTCAGGCCTTCGTATCCAAGATATCGCGAACAAAATCGCGCCGGGTGCAGGCTACTTCATCGGTATTCTGCTGGCGTTAGGTGCCGTGGCATTCAACTTCGGTAACGTCAGTGGTGCTGCGCTTGGCATCAACGTGCTGACTGGTGTGGATACCACTTGGGGTGCATTGTTTACCGGTGTTGTCGGCTGTCTGTTGTTTGTCGTTCATAACGCATCAAAACGTATGGATCAGATGGCGCGCTACCTTGGCCTCTTCATGATTGTGTTGATCGCCTACGTGGCGATGACCAGCCTTCCTCCTATGGGGGAAACCTTATCCGCTGCGGTGATGCCAACAGATATGGGCAGCCTTTTGCTTCCGACACTGACGATTGTTGGTGGCGCTGTGGGAGGTTATTACACCGGCGCACAACGTTTGGTTGATATCGGCCTGCAAGGAAAAGAGAACGTTGAGCACATCAACAAAGCTGCCTGGGCAGGTATCTCCATCGCTGTCGTTATCCGCATTCTGCTTTTCATGGCTGTGTTTGGTGTGATTGCTGCTGGTGCAGTGCTGGACACTGCAAACCCAGCCGCGGACGCATTTCGCCAAGGCGCGGGCGAAGTCGGTTACTTTATCTTTGGTCTGGTGCTGTTCGTCGCGTCTATCACCTCGGTGGTGGGTAACTCCTACATGGCTATCTCACTGATCAAAACACTGTTCCCTGTGGTTGCCCGTAACGAAAAAGCCTGGTGCTGTGGCTTCATCATCATTACCAGCGTTGGTACTGTGCTGATGAACATGCCAATCCTGCTACTGATGCTTGCTGGCTTGGTAAACAGCATCATCCTGCCTGTGGTACTGGGGTTTGTGCTGACAGCGACACGGCGTAAAGACATCGTAGGGGATTACAAACACCCTATTTACCTGACCCTGACAGGTGCGGCGATTGTTGTCATCATGGCAATTTCGAGCCTGAGCAACGTGCAGAATTTTATGACTAAGTTCATCGGTTAAGCTTCCTTTCCTTGCAAAAATGCCGCCCGACAGTGGCGGCATTTTTGTGAACTTATGACAAGCTACCGTATTGCGAATTCCAAAATTTGACCGATGAGTCAACACCAACTAGTTTAGATCCATACAGCATTCCATTCTCAAAAATTAGCCCTACAGATATATACCTTTCAATAAGTTACGAACAGGGAGAAGACGATGGAAAAGTTTATCCGATGCTTGCCTAAGGTGGAGTTGCATCTGCATATTGAAGGTTCACTTGAACCCGAGTTGATGTTTGAACTCGCCGAAAGAAATGGCATTTCCACGCCCTATTCAAGCGTTGAGGAAGCAAGAAGCGCCTATCAATTCCAAAACTTGCAATCATTTCTCGATATTTATTATCAAGGTGCCAATGTACTTATTACCGAGCGCGACTTCTTCGATCTGACCTGGGCATATCTGCTGCGTTGTAAAGCCGACAATGTCATGCACACAGAAATCTTCTTTGATCCTCAAACCCACACTGACCGGGGGGTTGCATTCGATACGGCTATCAATGGCATCTACCACGCTCTTCGCCAAGGAGAGAAAGAACTTGGCATTACAAGCCAGCTGATCATGTGTTTTCTTCGCCACCTTTCCGAAGAAGCAGCCTTTGAAACATTGGAAATGGCGAAGCCTCACTTAAATCGGTTGGTCGGTGTTGGACTGGACTCTTCCGAAGTAGGTCATCCACCAGAGAAGTTCCAACGTGTATTTGCTGAAGCGCGAGCACTGGGGTTGAAAACTGTCGCGCATGCAGGGGAAGAAGGCCCTCCGAGTAACATCAGAGATGCGATTAATCTTTTGCATGTCAGCCGCGTTGATCATGGTGTGAAAAGCAGCGACGATCCCGAACTGGTAAAAGAGTTGGCGATATCTAGAATGCCCCTCACCGTTTGCCCACTCTCGAACATTAAGCTTCGCGTGTTTGACAAGATGGCAGACCACAACATCCTTAACCTGCTGAATCAGGGGCTCTGCGTGACCGTTAATTCCGATGATCCCGCCTTTTTCGGTGGGTATATGACGGACAATTTTATTGCCCTTAATAATGCTTTGTCTCCCAGCCCTCAGCAGCTGGCACAATTTACCCGAAATGCCATTGAAGCTTCTTTCGTCTCCGAAGAGCGCAAGAGGGAAATGATGCAAAATCTGGACGACTTTTGGGATAAACACGGCATACACTGATTTCAATCAGGTTATATACCCAAACGCACTGAATGACAGACGGGCTATGCCCGTCTTGTCTTTCCTGAGGAGTCTCTATGAAAGCTTCAATCGCTGCCCTTTCAGCGCTGTTTGTTTCCGCTCCAGTCTTAGCCACCAGCCCACCAAAACCGTTTGCCGACACCATTTACCACAACGCTCAGGTCATTACGGTCAATGATAAACAACCCGAGGCGGAGGCTGTTGCCATCCTCAAAGGAAAAATACTCGCCGTAGGGGAAGCAGAAGAAATTCTCAGGCTAAAGGGTGACAAAACCAAAGTGGTGGATTTAAAAGGTTTGACCATGATCCCCGGCTTTATTGATGCTCACGGCCACGTAATGAACACAGGCTTACAGGCTGTATCAGCCAATTTGTTGTCACCACCTGATGGCCCTGTGACTGATATCGCAAGCCTTCAACAAGCCCTGAGAAAATGGGCTGAAGTCCCCGTCAACAAAGCGCAGGACTTTATCATCGGCTTTGGCTACGACGATTCCCAGCTCAAAGAGCAAATTCACCCAACCCGCTTTGACCTGGATAAAGTCTCAACAGACGTTCCCATCTTGATCATTCACCAATCCGGTCATATCGGTGTCATGAACAGCAAAGCGCTGGAGATGATGAAACTGACGGCGACCAGCAAGAACCCACCAGGTGGCGTGATTCGACGTGTGAAAGACAGTGATGAACCCAATGGCGTGCTGGAAGAGTCCGCTTTCTTTGGCGCTCTGATCCCACTGTTCACGCAAATCAGCCCAGACGAAAATGAAATGCTATTCCGCGCAGGGATGGATTTGTACGCCAAGTATGGGTACACCACGGCGCAGGAAGGCCGCTCTATGTCTGACAGTGTCAAAACCATGTACGAGATTGCCCAGCAAGAGCCGCTTCCTATTGATGTAGTGGCCTACACCGACATTCAACTCGGCACTGACACCCTCACAGCACCTTACCTCAGCAATAGCTACACCAACGGTTTTCGCCTCGGTGGCGTGAAACTGACACTGGATGGCTCACCACAAGGGAAAACCGCATGGCTGACCAAGCCGTACCTGATCCCGCCAGAAGGGCAAAATGCAGATTATCGCGGTTATCCCATCATGTCTGATGAAGAAGCTGAGAAATATGTCGGCATGGCGATGGAAAATGGCTGGCAACTGCTAACCCACGCGAATGGTGATGCATCGATTGACCAATACATCCGCGCTGTGAAAAATGCAACGGCCAAATACGGCGCAAAAGAACGCCGATTCGTGGCGATTCACGCGCAAACTGCCCGTGAAGATCAGGTTCAAGCCTTCAAAGACCTCAATGTGATCCCTTCTTTTTTCCCCATGCACACCTTCTATTGGGGTGATTGGCATGCACAATCAGTGCTGGGTGATGAACGCGCAGAAAATATATCGCCCACGGGCTGGGCGCTGGACAGAGACATGATTTTCACCTCACATCATGACGCGCCCGTCGCTTTCCCAGACTCGATGCGGGTTTACTCTGCAACAGTTAACCGCATTACACGAAGTGGCCGTATTTTAGGTAAAGATCAGCGCGTATCCGCCATGACAGCGCTCAAAGCACAAACCATCTGGTCTGCGTATCAGCATTTTGAGGAAGACACCAAAGGCTCGATTGAAGTAGGCAAAGTCGCCGATTTGGTTTTACTTTCAGATAACCCTCTCACCATCGACCCGATGAAACTGGCGAACATCTCTGTGATGACGACGATTAAAAACGGCAACATTATCTACACCAAAGGCAGTGACAAAACAGCCCTAGAAAGCTGCGCCAGTTCAACCAAATGCCAAAAGCTCGCATCTCATACCATGATGATTGCTGGTCTTATTCCTCATAAACATTAATTGACTCAAGACCTTATTAAGCCGGGCGCAAATTTCAACATCGCCCGGCTTTTGCTGACAACGTCAACATGGCTTAGCGGCACGTTCTCATCACTTGTGGAGGGGTGTGAATATTTTCTCGGATAGACTTGTCATTCTATTCAACAATATGAGATAACGTCGCCCTGTTTTAAGCTGGCTAGCGCTTGCGGTTATGGATACCGCCACCAGATTTAGTCAAATACTCTCTCCAAAGCGCGCTAGAACGAAGACTCTCACTCATTATGGAAGATGATGAGAACACAGAGGCTTTATGAATCAACTCATTTCCGTTGGCGCACTCGAATCCTTCCTGATTGCGATTTTCGTGCTGTTCCTTGGACACTTTATTAACGCCCGCGTATCCGTATTTAAGAAGTTCAATATCCCTGAACCCATTGTCGGAGGCTTAGTGGTGGCTGGTGCAATTACAGCACTGCACTTCAATGGTATTGAGCTGGAATTTCATCTTCCGCTTCAGCACACCTTTATGCTGATGTTCTTTGCGACCGTTGGACTGGCGGCGAACTACACACAACTCCTCAAAGGCGGCGCAAAGGTCTTTATTTTCCTCGGTGTTGCTTCGCTGTATATCGTGCTGCAGAACGGCATTGGTATTTCGATGGCAACAGCGCTGGGGCTCGATCCGCTGATGGGCTTGATTGCCGGCTCCATTACCCTTTCAGGTGGTCATGGCACGGGTGCAGCATGGTCTCAAACCTTCCAGGATGTTTATGGCTTGGAGAATGTCCTCGAGATTGCCATGGCATCAGCCACTTTTGGCTTGGTGATGGGCGGCATTATTGGCAGTCCGGTTGCTCAACGTCTGGTTGAAAAGAACAAACTCAAATCCCAGTACGGCAACACCAACAATACTCATGAGCAATTCCCTGAACTGGTCACTTATAACGAGAATGAGCAGGACAAAGTCACTGCAAAAAAAGTCATCGAAACCCTGTTTGTATTGTTGATCTGTGTGACAGGCGCAAAGTATCTCGAGCAGTGGGTCAGCAGTTTTGAAATCAGCTGGCTAATGATCCCTGACTTTGTTTATGCCCTGTTTATCGGCGTAGTCATTACCAACGTTCTCGAAGTGACTAAAGTAGAAAAGCTGGATGTGGAAACCGTTGATATTTTGGGTACGGTTTCACTGGCACTGTTCCTTGCTATGGCGCTAATGAGCCTGAAACTTTGGAATATTCTCGACCTAGCGCTGCCATTTCTGGCGATTCTGATGGTGCAGTCTTTGATGCTGGCGCTGTTTTCTTACTTCGTCACGTATCGTGTGATGGGTAGAAACTATGATGCCGCGGTTATCTCCAGTGGACATTGTGGGTTTGGCCTCGGCGCAACACCGACGGCGGTGATGAATATGGGTTCGGTAGTGAACCGCTTCGGCCCATCTCCACAAGCTTTTATGGTAGTACCCATTGTAGGCGCGTTCTTCATTGACATCGTCAACCTCATCATTTTGCAGACGACGCTGACGTTCATCGGCTAACACAATCCCCGCTTCGTGCGGGGATGGTTTTATACCAATCATAGCAAGTAGGTGAACAGAAATAGCGCAGGAAAAATGCTCGAGAACAAGGCGGGAAATTTCGATAAGTAGTTATTCTACAGTCAAATTTTCCAACACAGTTATCGAGCATTTTAACAAGCTAGGATGAGCAGATATTTACTACGATTGGTATTATGGATGAAGGGCTCTCACAATAGCGGTAAAGTTGCGCCGTGAAGTTTCATTTCCCAATAGCGATCTCAGCTCCGTTTCTTTTCCATCATAGGTTTGTTCTGATAACGCCTTGATGGCAGAAAAGCGCACCTCATCATTATCTGAGTCCTTAGCGAAGAGGAAAACCTGCGCTCTCGTGTCCGCATCTATATCAAACTCAGCCAAGGATTCCAGCACTTGGCTTTGAACAGTAGCAGAGCCTTCTCGCTCAACCATGAATGTTAAGGCTTGGTATGCCTCGTCTGATTCGAAGCGACCTAATGCTCTCGCTGCCGACTTACGAAGACGGGCGGAATCGCTAACGCTGTAACTTGCCACTTCTTCTACAAATGCATCGTTATTACTGTTCCCGAGCGCCGTTAATACACTGGACTTCACATTCTCTTCACTGCTCCCACCCAACAGTGTTAGCAAAGTATCTTCCAATGCTTCTGTATTTTCATTCCTCTCTCTGCTTTCAAGCATCACACCAAGTGTCATGATAAAGCTACCAGCAAGATCACCCAGAGGCGTTGGATCTTCAATCAATTTCTGCATTGAAAGCCATGCGCTGTCGCCCAACTCATTGCTGCCATTTGCTAATGCACGCAGGGCGCGAAACTGTGTGTTTTCATCACTCTCTGAATGCGAAAGAAACGAGGCTAATGCAAGTTGGCTGTTTGTACTGTCAAGCTGACCTAATGCATTGAACAATCTCATCTGAGCATCATCATTAAGACCAAGCTTGTTAAAACTATCCGGCAAGTCTGCGATAACATCATCGAAATACCTGAGTTTTTCCGCTAAATGAAAGCCATCCAACGCCAAAATATCACTTTCGCTAAGATATTTGAGCATTTCTATGTGAAGTGCGGCGAGTTGGTTTTTGTCCAGTACTTCTTGTTTGGCATCAGGCCACGATGATAAATCAGAAGGTAGCCCTAACAGTGCAGTGGAATGCGCCGCATTCTGCTTTATCAGCGAGTAAGATTGCTGGGTATCGAAGTTGAACTCTTCAGCATTTCCAGAAAAAGACAGTGATTCACTGCCCTCTCTTTTATCAAACCAACACTCTGTGGGAATCACACTGTGATTAGAAGCAGTGATTGTTGCGTTGGTAAAAGCAGTCCCTTTAGCTTTTCCTCCTAGGCTGTAAGCCTTCTTTTGAAAAACCAGCGAGTTATCTGCTTGCTGGTAATTCACTCGGTACTTGCCTAGCGAATCTTTCTCTACACGGGTCATTGGTGCAGCACTTTGCGCATACTGGAAGTAGTAAGCCAACCCTTTCAGTTTATCTTTGTCCTCACGCTTGACGCTTTGAGGAAACCAAAACTCAGTGATTTGCCCATCTTTCGCACGTTTAAACGCAAATGGGTTCTCAAAACGCGGGTCTGTTGCACTGATTCCACGACTTCGCAGAATCACATTATCCGCCTTGATCGCCCACCACTCATCTCCATGCAACGTAGCAGGCTTTAGCGTTAACACCCCCTTCATAAGAAGCTTATCTGGGGTAGGTGATACCATCGCAAAGGTAGATTCCGTCTCGATCTCAAACTGGTACTGGGGAGCACAGTCCCCAGCCAATGTAGCCCCGGCAAAGAGGAAAGTTAAAACACTCATAAATCGACTTGCCCAGATTTGGATAGCAAGGTCCAGGTTTTCTCAAACACACTTGGAGTTTGGTATAACCAAAGACTGTATCTTGTTGTTTTAGAGCCGCATGGATACGGGATAAACCACTTTTTACACCATTTAATACCACGCAAGTCTGCATAGAGACCGAACTTACCAGAAATTACGTCGATCGCATCTTGAAGGGTTATGCTGTAGTAAATGTTGGGGTTGCTGCCCAAGTCAAATCCAGCAGTAGACTCCATAGAAAAGGTATTTTCGATAAGGTTAAAGATTGCCTGCACGCCACCAGAGGCGATAAGAAGGTCTATCCCTCCCCTGCCAAACGCACCAAAGTCTACGCTGAATAGGTCTCCACCACCCGTTAGCTCTGCGTTGTAACCCACTTCCATTTCCAAGCCCAAGCTTCCGCTTACACCAGCCTCAACAGACATGGGCACTGGTCCTATGGAAAAACGCGCACTCGCAAGCACTTTTTCCTCTTCCCAGCTTTTCTCCCAAGTTTTGCTGTAACTACTGGTGTAGTACTCGTCTTCCAAAATGGTAGCGTTGAAGATAACCATTTCTGTGGCATAGCCAGTGTTAGTTCCACTTGCATATGCACTACCATCAAAACTGACACCAAAAAGGGTATTTTCTGCGTTGAAAAAGTAAGCAGACACATCCCCAGTGCCAGATATGACAGCACCGGGGTCAACCAAAGGCACTAACGCCAGTTTGCCATATAGCTCGACTGTCACGGCGAACTTACTGGTATCACCGTAGGATGCGTCAAAATTCTTTTCATAGTTAATCGCACCAATACCAGCAGCAGGTGCAATGGAATCCAAATAATTTGATTCTGGTGCATAAGATGCAGGTGTAGCGTCTGTCGCAGTGAAGAAATAGAGTGGCAGTGAGAAGTCAACGTGGTTATTACTTTCGTCCGCTTCTACAAGGTCTGTCCCACTGTCATTAACCGAGAGTCGGAAGTTAACATTATTTTCTGCACTGACATTGTAAGTGCTCCAAAGATCGGTGATATGTGCTTCATCAAGCACCAAATCGAAACCTATATGATTAGCATGGTCCGAAAGTGATAAATCAACGACCAGATTCTTTTGGTAGCTCGAAGTGGTGGCACCCCAAAAGCTTAAAGGCTCCCAATTTCCGTTAATTTCAACTTCACCAATCAACGAAACAGCGTCTGAGTGCTCGCCGTAATATCTCACATCAATATGACCGACTATGTCTGAACGATGTTCATCTCCGTCTTGCCAAGATGTTGGAGAGTCCAGAATTAACTGCTTAATTCCAAGGGAAAGATTTTGTAGGTGATGATCATGGTCAGGTGGGCCTTCAATATCTAAAACTACGTGATGATATTGATCTTTTTCATCATCAGGATGAGGTGCGTTGTCGTTTTCATTGAGCTCATCGATGAGGTTTTCAGGATCCACGTGTGCAATGAGTTCGTACTGACCACCGGTGACACTTTCTGGCACATTAAAAGTTACCGTCTCTCTAGAAATGCCGTTCTTCAGTTGAAGGGTTTGTAACCCCACAATGTGATATTCCGAAATTTCAGTTTCATTTTCACTGAACGTCTCGGTTTCATCCCCATGAACAAGAACAAATTGAACGTCAGTTTCTCCGCTTGAGTAACCGGTAGATTGGAAGGTATAGGTGATGGTAACTTCTTCACCATATTGCGTTTTGTGATTTTCAGCCTGAAGGTCAGAAATCACCAGATTTCCTTTTCCATCGTTATTGCACGCGCCAAGGGTCGCTGCGCACATTAAAACAAAGAGTGTTTTTAGCACGCTGGAGTAGTGAGTCATTCAGATCATCCTTTTCCTGAATGCGAGGGCTTCGTACTACTTTTTGCAAAGCCTAAGCTTGATTGAGTTTCTTAATTTTAAGAATCAAACCCTTAGCATTGCCATAACAAATCAGAAAAACGGTTTTCGCACACTCCCAAAAGAGGTATCACTCGAAATGAATTGCAAGGATGAGGAATAATTTCAATCAATTTTCGGGGGGTCGTTTACTCAACCGGCATAGAAAGCAAAAAGGCCGCTGATAGTTCAGCGGCCTTTTCTAATATGGCGGAGAGATAGGGATTTGAACCCTAGATACGCTATTAACGTATGCCGGTTTTCAAGACCGGTGCTTTCAACCACTCAGCCATCTCTCCGTGGTGCTGCGTATACTAATGTGCAGTTTGCATGGTGTAAACCCATTATTTATGCATTTTGATTCGAATGCCTATATTTATGCCACTATGCGCACACACCAATCACTTCCTGACCCATATTCAATCAGTTATCACTAAATAAGCAATGTTTCGAAAAAGGAAGTGCATAAACATCTAATCATTCTTGAGACAGTATTCTAGTCAAAACTAAACCCCAAAAAATACTTGGGTAACGCCATTGTTGCCACGTGTTGACTATTCGTTAAAGTTATTTACCATCCATTTACATAAAAACAGCATCTTAGGTTCTGGACTTCTTCACATTTTCTCCTCAAATTTGTCTCATTTCTTCGAAGATCAATGCCTAGATCACACCTCCAAACTGTTCAATTTGCAGCCATGTTTTCAACCCCTATACTATTTTTTGTTAACTTTGTGTTAATAAACTTCTGAATGGTTTTGCGAGGTTCACATCATTTTTAGGCTGCTTGCCTCTTATGAGCCTTGTCCATGAGTAACAACCAGTAATAACCAATAAAGGATTGATAGGTATGGTTAATAAAAAGTCGACACTCGGGCTTGCAGTGCTCTCAGCTCTACTGCTTGCAGGCTGTGACAGCGGTGGAAACAGCGCTGAAAGTCAGAAGCAAATCGACGACCTTCAAAAGCAGGTAGCTTCTTTAGAAAAGCAACTGTCTGAAGCAAAAGCGAGCACTGCACAAGCTCCTGCTCCTTCTGCCCAAGGTGAAAATACTCTGGAGAAAGTGAAGAACGCAGGCGTTATCAGCTGTGGTGTGAGCACCGGTCTTCCAGGTTTCTCTAACCCTAACGCTAACGGTGAGTGGGAAGGTATTGACGTTGAGTTCTGTCAAGCCATGGCTGCCGCAGTACTTGGTGACAAGAGCAAAGTTAAATTCGTTCCTCTGACAGCGAAAGAGCGTTTCACCGCGCTGCAATCTGGTGAAATCGACGTGCTTTCCCGTAACACCACGTGGACACTGCAACGTGACGGCACTCTGGGCCTGAACTTTGTTGGCGTTAACTACTATGACGGCCAAGGCTTCATGGTGAAAAAAGATCTGGGCGTGAAAAGCGCACTGGAGCTTGACGGTGCTTCCGTATGTGTTCAATCAGGTACAACGACAGAGCTGAACCTGTCTGACTACTTCCGCTCTAACGGCATGTCCTTCAAGCCAGTGGTTTACGATACGTATGATGCAACCGTTAAAGGCTTCGAATCTGGCCGCTGTGACACGCTGACTACCGACCAGTCTGGCCTGTATGCGTCACGTATCAAGCTGGCAGATCCAGCCAGTGCTGTGGTACTGCCTGAAATCATCTCTAAAGAGCCACTGGGCCCAGTTGTTCGTCAAGGCGATGACAACTGGTTCAACATTGCTAAGTGGACACTGAACACCATGATCAATGGTGAAGAGTTCAACATCACTTCTGCAAACGTTGACGAGATGGTTAACTCTAAAGATCCAAACATCCGCCGTATCCTGGGTCAAGACGGTCCTAAAGGTAAAGGCCTTGGCTTGAATGATGACTGGGGTTACCAGGTTATCAAACAAGTGGGTAACTACGACGAGAGCTTCCAACGCACTGTAGGCTCAGACTCTCCACTGCAAATTTCACGTGGTGTGAATGCGCTATGGACTGACGGCGGCATCCTGTATGCGCCACCTATCCGCTAATAAGTCGTTCGTTTTATAAACGTATGCTGGGGCACAGTTTTCTGTGCCCCATAATTAACGTATAAGGATAGAGGTGCAGATGTATGGCATCTAAAGATAATGCGCTGAACTCTGGATCGGTCGCTCGTCCAGAGAAGAAGCAAAGCATCATTACAATCCAACGTTTCGCTCTGTTGTTTTCCAAGCCGTAGCTATTATTGCGCTGGTGTTTTTTGTCTACACCATCGTTAACAATGCCCTGACTAACCTTGAGTCTCGTGGTATTGCGACCGGTTTTGGCTTTTTAACACAGGAAGCGGGATTTGGGATTGGTTTGACGCTGATTGAGTACGATGAAACGTACTCTTACGGCCGAACCTTTTTTGTTGGCCTGTTAAATACCGCGTTGGTCTCCGTACTCGGTATCGTCTTCGCAACTATCATCGGGTTTCTGATGGGTATTGCGAGACTATCGAACAACTGGCTGCTAAGCCGTTTTGCTGCGGTGTATATTGAAATCTTCCGAAATATTCCGCTACTTCTGCAAATTTTCTTCTGGTATTTCGCGGTTCTTCAAGCCCTGCCTTCCCCAAGAGAAAGTATCAGTATTGGTGAATCTTTCTTCCTTAACGTGCGCGGTATGTTCTTTACCCGTCCCGTCTTTGAGGAAGGTTCCACCATCATCTTTGTTGCGTTAGCTGCTGCGCTGGTTTTCAGCTTTGTGCTGGCCAAATGGGCGAAACGCAAACAGGAAACAACAGGTGAGCAAACACCGGTATTTACCATTTCATTGGCAGCCATCATCGGATTACCGCTGATAGCGTTTTTCGTTGCAGGTATGCCGGTATCGCTGGAATACCCAGAGCTGAAAGGGTTTAACTTCCGCGGAGGGATTTCCATTATCCCCGAATTAGCGGCGTTAACACTCGCTTTGTCTATTTACACGGCCTCTTTTATTGCAGAGATCGTCCGCTCCGGTATTAATGCTGTGAGCCATGGACAAACAGAAGCTGCGATGGCATTGGGCTTACCGCGCGGTAAAACACTGCGATTGGTTATTATCCCGCAAGCAATGCGTATCATCATTCCACCTTTGACCAGCCAATACCTGAACCTGACAAAGAACTCATCACTCGCGATGGCTATTGGTTATCCGGATCTGGTGTCAGTGTTTGCGGGTACGACCTTGAACCAAACGGGTCAGGCTATCGAGATTATCGCTATGACGATGGGGGTTTACTTGACTCTCAGCTTATTAACGTCCTTGCTGATGAACATTTACAACGCCAAGATGGCACTGGTTGAGAGGTAACCCATGACAAGAAAACATGAGTTTCAACCTGATCTGCCACCACCACCGAATACGGTAGGTGCGGTCGGTTGGCTGAGAAAAAACCTGTTCTCTTCTCCACTCAACTCGCTCATGACAATTGTGTTGGCTTATATCGCCTTGATGACCTTGTGGGCCGTGTTCGATTGGGCGTTTTTAAATTCTAATTGGGTGGGAACAACACGTGAAGACTGCACAAGCGATGGTGCTTGTTGGGTATTCATCAATGTTCGCTTTGAGCAATTCATGTTTGGATTCTATCCAAGCGAAGAGCTCTGGCGCCCTAAACTCTTTTACGCGATTCTGGCTATTTTCACAGCACTGCTAGTCTACGAAAAGACACCGAAGCGCGGTTGGATTCTGCTGTTGTTCTTGGTGGCATTCCCCATCATGGCGGTCTTTCTGCTGTTTGGTGATGTGGCTGGTCTGCCTAAAGTGGAAACGCACCTTTGGGGTGGCTTATTGATCACGATGATCATTGCCATCGTGGGTATCGTGATTTCACTACCTATCGGTATTGTGCTGGCACTGGGCCGACGTTCAGAAATGCCTATCATCCGAAGCCTTTCTACCGTGTACATCGAGGTATGGCGTGGCGTTCCACTGATCACCGTTCTGTTTATGGCTTCAGTGATGCTGCCATTGTTCATGTCGGGTGAATCGGAAACCAACAAATTGGTGCGCGCACTGATTGGTGTGGTCATGTTTGCTTCGGCATACATGGCAGAGGTGGTACGTGGTGGTCTTCAGGCCATTCCAAAAGGCCAGTATGAAGCTGCTGATGCCCTGGGACTCACATACTGGAAGAAGATGAATCTCATCATTCTTCCCCAGGCGCTCAAAATCACGATTCCATCCATCGTAAATACCTTTATCGGTCTGTTTAAAGACACCAGTCTGGTATTGATTATCGGTATGTTTGATGTACTAGGTATCGGCCAGGCCGCGAATACCGACCCGAACTGGCTCGGTTTTGCAACAGAAAGCTACGTGTTCGTTGCTCTCGTTTTCTGGATCTTCTGTTTCGGTATGTCCCGATACAGTATCTTTCTGGAAAACAAGCTTCATACCGGTCACAAGCGATAAAGAACAAGGATTGTATTTATGAGTCAACAAGACGCCCCTGTTATCAAACTGACCGATATGAACAAATGGTACGGTCAGTTTCATGTACTGAAAAACATCAACCTGTCGGTCGCGAAAGGCGAGAAAATCGTTATTTGTGGCCCTTCAGGTTCAGGCAAATCAACCATGATTCGCTGCATCAACCGTCTTGAAGAGCATCAACAAGGCTCGATCGTTGTTGCAGGCACCGAATTGACGGACGATTTGAAAAACATCGAAGCAGTGCGTAAAGAAGTCGGAATGTGTTTCCAACACTTCAACCTCTTTCCGCACCTTACTGTTCTGGAAAACTGCACCCTTGCCCCTATTTGGGTGAAGAAGATGCCGAAAGACGAAGCAGAAGCGATCGCCATGAAGTATCTCGAGCGCGTAAAAATCCCAGAGCAGGCTGACAAGTACCCTGGTCAACTGTCTGGTGGTCAGCAGCAGCGTGTAGCGATTGCCCGTTCATTGTGCATGAACCCTAACGTCATGCTTTTTGACGAGCCCACCTCGGCACTCGACCCAGAAATGGTTCGTGAGGTACTCGATGTTATGGTTGAGCTGGCAGAAGAAGGCATGACCATGCTGTGCGTGACACACGAAATGGGCTTTGCGAAAGAAGTGGCAGACCGCGTTATCTTCATGGATGCCGGTGAAATTATTGAAGAAAATGTTCCAGAGGAATTCTTCAACAATCCACAGTCTGACCGCACTCAGCTCTTCCTCAGCCAAATCCTGCATCACTAATTGTTAATAAAAAGCCGCTACACTTACTGAGTGTAGCGGCTTATTAACATCCATTTACAAACTCGAATGCGACCGTGTGGCACGATATATTAGTATTTTCAGAGGCTAAGCCGCATTATTATCACTTGTGCGACAATTGTGACTTGAAAAATTAAGCCGAAGACGCCATTAATGTCGTAATAGATACTGTATGTACCCCATTGGGAGAAACCTATGAACGAACGTTTTGTTTCAGCCAGTCAAACACAAGAGAGTGCATTGGCGACAAACAAAGTACTGCGTAACACCTACTTTCTGTTGTCACTGACTCTGGTATGGGCGGCTGTTGTAGCTGGCGTATCAATGGCTGCGAACCTGCCGTACCCAGGCATCATCATCACTTTGGTTGGTTTCTACGGTCTGCTGTTCTTGACTGAAAAGAACAAGAACAACTCGATGGGTTTGGTGTTTACCTTCCTGTTTACAGGTTTTACTGGTTACACCCTTGGCCCTATCCTGAACATGTACGTAGGCGCCGGCATGGGTTGGGCGATTGCACCAGCA
Source organism: Grimontia sedimenti (assembly GCF_011045095.1). Classification (GTDB taxonomy): domain Bacteria; phylum Pseudomonadota; class Gammaproteobacteria; order Enterobacterales; family Vibrionaceae; genus Enterovibrio; species Enterovibrio sedimenti. The sequence goes on along the minus strand of NZ_JAALDL010000014.1, from coordinate 111,311 downwards.
CTTGGTGGTACCGCGCTGACCTTTATGGCGTGTTCAGCGTACGCACTGACCACTAAACGTGACCTGTCGTTCCTGAACGGCATGCTGTTGGCCGGTTTTGTTGTACTGGTAGTAGGTATGATTGCTAACATCTTCCTGCAAATGCCAATGCTGTCAGTAGCAATCAGCGGTATCTTCGTACTGTTCTCAACAGGTGTTATTCTGCTGACTACTCAGTCAATTGTTCGCGGTGGTGAAACTAACTACATCTCAGCGACCATCAGCCTGTATGTGTCCATCTACAACCTGTTCCTGAGCCTGCTGCAACTGCTTGGCATTTTCGGTGGCGATGATTAATCGAACAGCTTGATGATAAAAAGCTCCTTCGGGAGCTTTTTTTGTTTCAGCCTTTTTTTGTACCGGTTTAGGTATTATCCTTTGCGCGTTCGAAGTACGAGGTTATCCATGTTGGAATTAAACGGTAAGCAAATCGAAACCGATGCTCAGGGTTATCTGAAAAATTTTGCCGATTGGCATGAAGAATTGGTGCCGATGCTGGCTGAACAGGAAAACATCGAATTGACTGAGGCGCATTGGGAAGTCGTTTATTTCGTGCAGGACTTTTACAAAGAGTTCAACACCTCCCCTGCTATTCGCCTGCTGGTAAAGTCGATGGAACAAAAGTATGGCCCAGAAAAAGGCAACAGCCGCTACCTGTATAAGCTGTTTCCTAAAGGCCCGGCAAAGCAAGCGACCAAACTCGCAGGTTTGCCAAAGCCAGTGAAGTGCATTTAAAAGCGGAGCCTAATGGCTCCTCTTTTCGTTTCGCTACTGAATAGAAAAACCATCAATAGCCTGCCAATCGACATGTTCATGAATCAGCCCGGTGACGTTCGCCGTTGGTGGCCCTTTATCCAACCACGATAGCAGTGCCTGCACATTCTTCTCGTCACCACACATTAAAACGGTCACTGTCCCATCAGACTCATTTCTTGCATAACCGCTCAGCGATAACTTTAAGCCTTCATGAGCCGTGTGAAACCTGAACCCAACTCCTTGAACTTTGCCAGAAACGACAGCTTTGACGCATATATGTGACATCTATCACTATCCCTTTATTAGTGTTATGCATATGTAACGGTGTAATATGCCATACGGTATATATGCATGTGCTCACATTTATTGGAGGAGCTCACACCATGAAAGAAACTCCATTCCGCTGGGTTGACCAGTTTCTGATCAAACTCAGTCTAAAAGAAAAATTCTACGCACTTTATGTTTTCATTGTTGCTCTTGCTGTCGCAACGGGTTCAATTTTCTACTCTGCTTCTGAAGCCCAGGTTGCACAGGTACAAGAAAAACATAGTGCAGCGCTGACGGCAGTGTTGTCTCACTACGACATCAGTGCTACCGAAGCCGCAAGTTTGCTGGCTCAAAACGGTATTAAACAAACTTCCGCATACGGTGCTGCAGCAACCTATGCACCAGCCGACACCATCGGTTTTTGGGCACAAATCAGCGCTACGTCTTGGGTATTGATGGTTGTGTTGTTTGTTCTGGGTTTGATGGCGTTGCATTACGTGTCGAGCTTTATTGGCGGTGCCATGTATACCATGAACCATGCTCTGCAGCGCATGCTTGACGGCGACCTCACCAGCCGTATGAACTTCTTTCCTGTTCGCGATGAATTCAGCATTATCGCCACCACGGTCGACAATGTCGCTGACCGCGAACATGGTCTGGTAAAAGCCATCAAGAGCGCTTCGCAATTGATGGAGGAGCTGTCAGCGGATCTGGGTCGCCGTAGCGCAGACAGTGAGAACCTCTCAACGGAGCAACGTACTTACCTTGATTCTCTGGCAAGTGCGACGGAAGAAATGGCAGGTTCGATCCGTGATGTTGCCTCTCATGCAGAACAAACATCAGACGAAATTTCTGAGGCAGGTGTTGCTTCCCAACAAAGCCGTACTCAGGTGACCCAAACGCTTCAGGCAATTCAGGCTCTGGCATCTGAAATTGAAGCCGCTTCGCAAGCAGTGGCTTCACTGGAACAGAATTCGAATGAAATCGGCAGCATGGTTGCGACCATCAGTGCGATTTCAGAGCAGACCAACCTGCTGGCACTGAACGCAGCGATTGAAGCGGCACGCGCAGGCGAACAAGGCCGTGGCTTTGCTGTTGTTGCAGATGAAGTACGCTCTCTGGCTGGACGCACACAGCAGACTACCGTTGAAATCCAACGCATGATTCAGGATCTTGAGAACAACACCGCACATCTGCGTGGCGTGATGCAAGGCACCGTTGATAACGCAGCAGCGAGTGAAAGCTTGATGCAAAACATCGATCTGGAAATCAGCTCTATTTCTGAGCGCAGTCAACGTATCACCGACCGCAGCACCGAAATCGCCACTGCTGCGAACCAACAAGGTAGCGTGGCAGGCACCATCTCTTCAGATGTTGAACGCGTGCGCCAACAAGCATGGCAGGTGAGCGAAATGATTCAACAAACATCTCAAGATGTCACGAATCTGCAAAAACAATCATCCAGTCTTACTGATCTGGTGAAAGGCCTTCGTACAGAATAATCGCCGATTTGATGAAAAAACGGCCGCCCATTGTGCGGCCGTTTGCATTATTGGCGAGCTTCTCTGACAATACAGCACCTTTTACTGGTTACTGGGTTCAACCCTCCCAGTATCCCCATATTGAAGTTAGGAAAAACCAATGAATCCGTCTGTTTATCTGGTTAAAGGCCGTGAAAAATCACTGCGCCGTCGCCACCCATGGGTGTTCTCCCGTGGTATTCAACGCGTCGAAGGTAAACCTTCCCTCGGTCAGACAGTGGATGTATATGATCATCAGGGCCAATGGCTGGCCCGCGGTGCGTTTTCTCCTAATTCCCAAATTCGTGTCCGTGTTTGGACATTCGAAAAAGAAGAAGTCAACGTTGAGTTCTTTAAAAACGCCTTCAGGAAGCGCAAGGTCTGCGTGATGTTTTGGCTGCCCGTGATGGCCTGACTGGTTACCGCCTGATTGCCGCGGAGTCTGATGGTTTACCTGGCATTACCATCGATCGCTATGAGAACTTCTTGGTTTGTCAGCTTTTAAGTGCTGGCGCAGAAGCACAAAAAGACAACCTGGTAGAAGCGCTTAACGCACAATATCCAGAGTGCAGCATTTACGAGCGTTCAGATGTATCAGTGCGCAAGAAAGAAGGCCTGAAAGAGCGTACAGGCGTTCTTCATGGTGAAATGCCACCAGCATCTGTAGTCATTGAAGAGAACGGCGTAAAAATCAGCGTCGATATCACTGGCGGTCACAAAACCGGATTCTATCTGGACCAACGCGACAGCCGTGAAGCGGCCGTCAAATACGTTAACGGCAAGCGTGTTTTGAACTGCTTCTGTTACACCGGCGGATTTGGCCTGTACTCGCTGAAAGGCAATGCAGCGGAAGTCATCAACGTCGATGTTTCGCAGCCTGCTCTCGATATCGCAAAGTCTAATGCCGAAATGAACGGTTATGACCTCTCGAAAGCACAATTCGTCAATGCAGACGTCTTTAAGCTACTGCGCGAATACCGTGATGCCGGGGAACTATTTGATGTGGTCATTATGGACCCACCTAAGTTTGCAGAATCTAAAGCCCAACTGACCGGTGCATGTCGTGGCTACAAAGACATCAACATGTTAGCTATGCAGATCCTGAAGCCAGGCGGCACACTGCTGACATATTCTTGCTCAGGTCTGATGGATAACGCGCTGTTCCAGAAGATCATTGCCGATGCAGCGCTGGATGCCCACCGCAGCGTTCAATTTATCGAGCGTTTTGAGCAAGCTGCTGATCACCCAATTGATAGCGGCTACCCAGAAGGTTTCTACCTGAAAGGTTTCGCGTGCCACGTTAAATAATAAAACAGCAGCCCGAAGCCAATATGTTTACGGGCTGCGCTCTACCTATTTTTGGGGAACACAATGAAAAGAAAATTCGCCTTTGCGTCAGTGTTGACCGCATTGCTTTCGTTTGGTGCGCACGCTGATGTGACACTTCACCTTAACGACAATATCGAGTTGCTTGCCTACAACGGCGAGACTCACCAATCTTCGATGTTCAGCAAAGAAGAACCTGTTGTTTTGGCTGATGGTACCCAGCAACTAGCTTTTCGCTATGTTGAAAGCTTTGAAGAAGGAAAAGACGTCACGTTTTTTCGCTCTGACGTGTTGGTTGTTAAATTTGAAGCACAAGACACCGAGATTTTCTTCGAATTCCCTGAGCACAAAAACAAACGCCAGGTGCGTCAATTCAATGACAACCCTGAGTTCAACATTCTGGATGCCAACCAGAACGCTATTCCGTTTGAACAGAACAAACTGCTGAAATCAGGCTTCCAGTTGAGCCGTGATTACCTTTCTGAAATGCAGCGCTTCAACCAAACAGACGCCCCTGCGTCATTACAGTTAGGCGCATCAGAAGTTGTCGCTCAGCCTGTCGCGCAACTAACTGCTACCCCACGTGCAAGAGTGGTTGTGGGTGGGCAAGATGCTTTGAATGAAGTGGAGTACCAGCTTCACTACTGGTTTGATAAAGCGGACGCAGAAACACAAGCACGCTTCAAAGCCTTCGTGAATGCTCGCTAAACACTCAACAATTTAAAGAGGTCGTGGGATTAAGCGGCCTTCTTTTTTTCTACTTATTACTAAGCCTGTATATCCCTCAACCACTCTTAAGACTGAGTCGCATCTTTCCCTGTTCAATCCCAAAGCTATCGACATTCCTTCCGCGTTACATGTCGCAGAAAAATAGATACTGTTGACAATATTTACAGCAACAATATTTAAGACGCATTCAGCAACTAAATATAAACATTTATTGTCGACATTTACCGTCTGACATTGGCTATTCAACCTTTGCTATTGAGCACATATTCACCGCACAAATTTCATGCAGCCTGTGAAAATTTACCCATTGAAACTGTGAGTCGTTACCAAGAGCGCAAAGCTTTTCAATTCAGGAACTGACTAGAGATCTAAATCTGACGAAATCCGGGGTGTCTCACTCTTGCAACTCCTCTACTTTATTTATTGCGCGATTTAAGTGCGCTAACAACATACAAATCAATAGATAACATTTTATTTTCGAGGGATATCCAATGGATGTGACAGGTAAGAGCAAAGGATTCGCGCTCTCGGCAATCGCCGTAGCGTGTATGTTTTCTTTCAATGCTCAAGCTGCTGTTGACTGTACCAACATTGAAAAATGGTCAGCAGACAAAGCATATGGCGGCGGTTCAACTGTTCAGCACGAAAGCAACGTTTACACCGCTAACTGGTGGACGAAAGGCAACAACCCTTCTACCTCATCAGGCGATTACAAAGAGTGGAAATTTGTAGACCAATGTGACACTGGTGTTGTTGACCCTGTAAACGAAGCACCAACCGTTTCTCTGGATTCTCCACTTGCTACTGATACCATCAAAGATGGTGACGTTGTCACGCTAAGTGCAACAGCTGCGGACTCAGATGGCACTGTCAGCAAAGTAGAGTTCTTCATCGATGGCGCTTCAGTCGGTTCAGATACGACTTCTCCTTATTCTCTGAACTGGACTGCTGCTGAAGGCCCTCACACGATCACAGTGAAAGCAACTGACGACCAGGGCGCTGTAACTGAAACAGCCGCTCTTAGCATCACTGTTCAGCCAGGCGTTATTGACCCGGTTAATGAGCCACCAACCGTCTCTGTAGCGGCATCCGCAACTGCAGTTGATCAAGGCGCGGTAGTGACACTGACTGCTGATGCAGCAGATTCAGATGGCACAGTCGCAAAAGTTGATTTCTATGCCGCTGGCCAGCTAGTTGGCTCGAAAACAGCAGCGCCGTTCACTCTCGACTGGACTGCAAGCAAAGCCGGCAACGTTTCTATCTACGCAAAAGCGACTGATGACAAAGGCGCATCAACTGATTCTGCACTGGTCACTGTTACCGTAGCGGGCACGCCAACAGTATCTAACTGTCGTCCAGAAGGTCTGTTCCAAACCCCTGGTGTTAACGTTCCATACTGTACTATCTATGATGCAGATGGCCGCGAAGACATGGGTGCCGACCACCCACGTCGTATCATCGGTTACTTCACCAGCTGGCGCGCAGGCGATGACCCGCAAGCCGCTTACCTTGTTAAAGATATCCCTTGGGAAGAACTTACCCACATCAACTATGCGTTCGTAAGCATCGGTGCTGACGGCAAAGTCAACATCGGTGATGTGAACGATCCAAACAACGCCGCGGTAGGTAAAGAATGGCCAGGCGTAGAAATTGATCCTGCACTCGGCTTTAAAGGCCACTTCGGTGCACTGGCAACTTACAAAGCGAAGCACGACGTTAAGACCCTGATCTCTATCGGTGGTTGGGCGGAAACCGGCGGTCACTTTGGCCTTGATGGTAACCGCGTAGCAGACGGCGGCTTCTACACCATGACTACCAACGCTGACGGTTCAATCAACCATGCCGGTATCCAGAAGTTTGCGGATTCTGCCGTTGAAATGATGCGTAAGTACAAGTTCGATGGTCTGGATATCGACTACGAATACCCAACCTCAATGGCAGGTGCAGGTAACCCGTACGATAAAAACTTCATGGAACCACGTCGTCCATACCTGTGGGCTTCTTACCAAGAGCTGATGCGTGTCCTTCGTGAGAAAGTCGACATCGCTTCTGAGCAAGACGGTCACCACTACATGCTGACCATCGCAGCACCATCTTCTGGTTACCTGCTGCGTGGTATGGAAACGTTTGATGTCACTAAGTACCTCGACTACGTGAACATCATGACTTACGACCTGCACGGTGCTTGGAATGACCACGTTGGTCACAACGCGGCACTGTTCGACACAGGTAAAGACTCTGAGCTGGCAGCTTGGAACGTATACGGTACTAGCCAGTACGGCGGTATCGGTTACCTGAACACTGACTGGGCATATCACTACTTCCGTGGCTCAATGCCAGCGGGCCGTATCAACATTGGTGTTCCTTACTACACCCGTGGTTGGCAAGGCGTAACAGGCGGTGAAAACGGTCTGTGGGGTAAAGCTGCACTTCCTAACCAAGCTGAGTGTCAACCAGGCACTGGTGAAGGTGAGAAGAACAACTGTGGTAACGGCGCGATTGGTATCGACAACATGTGGCACGATACGGATCCGAAAGGTAACGAAATGGGTGCAGGTTCTAACCCAATGTGGCATGCGAAGAACCTTGAGCATGGCATCTTCGGTACCTACGCATCTGCGTACAAACTTGACCCAGTAAACGATCCACAAGACGTGTTGAAAGGCACTTACCAGCGTAACTACGACTCAGTCGCTGTTGCACCATGGCTGTGGAATGCTGAGAAGCAAGTATTCCTGTCTACTGAAGACGAAGCGTCAATCAAAGTGAAATCTGATTACGTTATCGACAAAGGTATCGGCGGCATCATGTTCTGGGAACTGGCGGGTGACTACGCATGTTACCAACTGGATGCAAACGGCAACCGTACTGACGTTGTAGACCCAACTGAAAATGCTTGTGCAACGGGCAACGGTGAGTTCCACATGGGTAACACCATGACGAAGGCAATCTACGACAAGTTTGCAGCTGCAACACCGTATGGTGCAACACTGTCTGACACACCAATGCCAACCGAAGCGGTTGATATTGCTGTTAGCGTAGGTGGCTTCAAAGTGGGTGACCAAAACTACCCGATCAACCCGAAAATCACTTTCACTAACAACACTGGCGTAGAACTGCCTGGCGGTACTGAGTTCCAGTTTGACATTCCGACTTCAGCACCAGACAACGCGAAGAGTCAGAATGGCGGTAAGGTGAATGTCATTTCTTCTGGCCACACCAAAGCGAACAACATTGGTGGACTGGAAGGTACTATGCACCGTCTGGCGTTCTCACTGCCAACGTGGGACTCTCTGGCTCCTGGTGCAACGTATGAACTGGACTTTGTGTACTACCTGCCAATCTCTGGCCCTGCGAACTACACAGTAAACATCAACGGTGTTGACTACGCATTCGCATCTGAGTACAGCGACCTGCCATTGGCAGACCTGTCTGCAGGCGGTGGTAACGGTGGCGGCGACAATGGTGGTGGCACAGGTACTTGTGACACGACTGGCATCGTGGTTTACCCAAATCTCCCTCAGACTGACTGGGCAGGCAACCCAAGCCACGCAGCAGCCGGTGACAAAGTCGTGAAAGACGGCGTTGTTTACCAAGCAAACTGGTGGACTGCCTCTGTTCCAGGTAGCGATGGTAGCTGGACCAAAGTGTGTGGTTAATCCACTCACTCATATAATTTAAGTAGACAAAGCCGACTCAATTGAGTCGGCTTTTTGTTGGCCATCACACTGAAAAATACTCTACGCCCGCCTGTTCAGAATAATTGAACAGTTCCGTAGAAAACATTGGCATTATTCAATCTATACCCAAACAACCTGAAGATACTTGCATTCAGAGGTCATCAATGCGTTCAATTCGAGGCAAATTTCGCGAGGAATAGTCGTTCTATTTCCGTGGAACTTAACGAAGAAGTGGGCGCATTGAGGGCCTCCCTTCGGGCGAGTTGACTGACGCCGTGCTCTTTGTTGTTCCTTTTTGATGGAGAAGGCTACACCTACAAAGGAACGCCGCGATCACAACGCCAGTCAATCTCGCTGAATCCTGCATCTTCAGGTTATTTGGGTATTTAAACCTGATAGAATCTCACCGTCTTTCATTTGGGTTCGCGTTAACCAGCTTCGGAAAGTAACTAATTATCAGTTCTTTCCATACTGCATTTCTGTTTTTGAACGCGACCGTCCTACTCCGGAAGGATTCATGATTTATAAATTGTTCGAACGCATGACAATGGCTTTTCCACCTAAACAGCCGGAACAGCCACCAAATGGCCTGCTCGCCTTTTGTCGCCACTACACCAAAGGCTTTGAACGCCCGCTGATCACCATGGCAGTGCTGACTGCGATGATTGCTATCGCGGAGGTGTCACTGTTTGGCTTTATGGGACAACTGGTCGACTGGCTGACCAATCAAGACAAGGCCAGTTTTCTCGTCGATGAAGGTAATACCCTGATTGCCATCGGGATGCTGATACTGATCGGCATGCCAATACTGGTCGCAGTGCATTCTTTGGTTTTGCATCAATCGCTGCTTGGTAACTACCCGATGTCCATTCGCTGGATGGCGCACCGTTACCTGCTGAAGCAAAGCATCGGCTTCTACCAAAACGATTTTGCAGGTCGTATTGCCACAAAGGTGATGCAGACTGCCCTATCGATTCGCGAAACGGTGATGAAACTGCTTGATGTCGCGGTATACATCGCTGTCTACTTCATTTCCATGCTATTCATCGTCGGACAAGCAGACATTCGCCTCATGCTGCCGATGCTTATTTGGCTAATGGCATATATCGGCATTCAAACTTACTTTGTGCCTAAGCTGAAAGCGGTTTCTACCGAACAGGCAGACGCCCGCTCTTTGATGACAGGCCGCATCGTCGACAGCTACACCAACATCGCCACGGTCAAACTGTTCTCACACACAGATCGTGAAACCCAATATGCCGAAGAAGGTATGGGCGTGTTTATGGATACGGTTTACCGTCAAATGCGCCTGGCAACTGGCTTTAACATCTCGGTAGAAATCGCCAACTACGCCCTGTTGTTCTCTATCAGTGCCATGTCAATCTGGCTATGGCTGGACTCCGCCATCACCGTCGGCGCGATTGCTATTGCGGTCAGCCTTGCATTGCGCATCAACAGCATGTCGAAATGGATCATGTGGGAAATCGGCTCGCTGTTTGAAAACATTGGTACCGTGGTCGACGGCATGGCAACGCTTTCCAAGCCTGTCGAAGTATTGGACAAGCCAAACGCACCTGCGCTGGAAGTGCCTCAAGGTGCCATCAACTTCACCGATGTGCGCTTCCACTATGGCGAAGGCAAAGGTGTGATTGAAAAACTAAACCTCAATATCAAGCCAGGTGAGAAAGTCGGCCTGGTTGGTCGTTCGGGCGCAGGTAAATCAACCTTAGTGAATCTGCTGATGCGTTTTCACGATGTAGAAGGCGGTGAAATTCGCATCGATGGACAGAACATTTCTGCCGTCACACAGGATTCATTGCGCGCCAACATAGGCATGGTGACGCAAGACACATCCCTGCTGCACCGCTCTATCCGTGAGAACATCCTTTACGGTGACCCAAATGCCAGCGAAGACGCCATGCTCGCTGCTGCGAAGAAAGCACAAGCTCACGACTTCATCGAAACCCTGAGCGACCCACATGGAAACCGTGGTTACGATTCGCAGGTAGGTGAACGTGGTGTGAAGCTGTCTGGCGGTCAACGTCAGCGTGTGGCAATTTCCCGTGTTCTGCTAAAAGACGCGCCAATTCTTATTCTTGATGAAGCGACTTCAGCGCTGGATTCGGAGGTGGAAGCGGCAATTCAGGAAAGTCTCTATCAATTAATGGAAGGTAAAACTGTTATCGCCATTGCTCACCGACTTTCCACCATCGCTGCGATGGACAGACTGATTGTGCTTGATCAGGGCGAAATCGTGGAGCAAGGCAGCCACCAAGAGCTGATTTCCAGCGGTGGTATCTATGCTCAACTCTGGCAGCATCAAACCGGTGGTTTTATTGGGGACTGAACCTGATAAAGTTAGGGAAAAGGACGCTTCGGCGTCCTTTTTTGTCTCAGTTACCTTTCAATATCGCAAAGTTAGGAAAGCTCTCCTACCCTTTTAGTTGTCAGCAAAAAGGGGATGCGATTTATGTTCAACGTAAAAAACACCATAAAAACAACGTTACTAGCCACTGCAGTTTTCGGCCTTGCCGCCTGTTCCGATTACGATCCTGTCGCAGAAAGTGACTGCAACAAAGTGGTCAGCCACGCTCAGAAAATTCTTGGTGCCTTAGCACCCTCTGCAGGCGAATTGATGAGCCAGTGTAAAGCTGCTTCGGACAGCGAACGCGGCTGCGTGATGGCCTCCACCAAAAAAGGCCAGCTTGCGCAGTGCCTATAACCGAATAAATTGTCGTATACTGGCGCCCGTTTTTTAACGGGAGCCATGTATGCAACGTTCCACTCTTATCGGCCTCAAAGTCGGCCTGCTCGCCCTTCTTCTTTTTATCGGTATGCTAGGTATGAGCACCAACTCACCCGCTACAGAATGGCTTAGAGAAGCATTTCTGGGAATCAGTTTTGCTTTTGCCTTCGGCTTAGGTGCGCCGGAAGCATTGGCTTACATACTGGCGACAATCGTGTTTATTGCGGTTTTCTGCGTAGGGTATTTTGTTGGCAAGAAAGCTTCTGGCAAATTGGATAGCTAAAGCCGACCACAAGCCTGAATAAACCAAAGATTTTTGTAACAGCCCGTAAGCCCAAAAGTGGCCAAACTCGCCGTCATTAATCGCGATTTTCGGCCATTGCGGCCGACTTTCCGAGAGCATGGAAACCCCTCTGGCCGTGTGTCTCAGTAAGTTTGCAGGGGATAATCAAACTATTCACTAGACTATTTCCACATCGCGGAAATATACTGCGCTTCCTGTTATTACTGTAGGAATACTTTGTGGACCCCAACTCTAGTCGATTGTGTCAAACCTTACTGGCTTCTTGTCATCAAGGGAGGACACAGCAATGATTGAGACCCTCCTTACCCTTCTGTTCGGCATTCTATTTATCTTGGCTATTATCGCAGCAAATGGCTACTTCGTTGCCCAAGAGTTCGCGTACATGGCTGTGGACAGAGCAAAACTCGCAACCCTTGCTGCGACTGGTGATGCCGCCGCAAAACGCGCGCTCAAAGTCACCAAACGTACCAGCTTTATGCTGTCCGGTGCCCAACTTGGTATTACGGTAACCGGTCTGGTTCTGGGCTTTGTCGCGGAACCTCTGGTCGGCCAGTGTCTGGGTGTATTACTGCAAGGCTTTGGGTTATCGCTAGAAGCGGGTATCGCGCTCGGTACCGTCATCACCCTAGGTGTCGCTATGGTCGTTCAAATGATCATGGGCGAGCTGTACCCGAAAAACCTCGCGATCGCGAACGCAGAGCCAATGGCTCGCATGATGTCCCGCTCAACACTGATTTACATGTCTGTGTTTGGCTTTTTCATCAGCTTCTTCGACAAATCAGCAAACCTGCTGCTTCGCGCAGTTCGCATTGAGCCAGTGCACGATCTTGACGTGAGCGCGTCAGAAGAAGACTTGCACCATATCATCGCTAACTCGCGTGAAACGGGTGACATCCCCGTCGAACTATCACTGATGATGGACCGTATTCTGGACTTCCCAGAGCGCGACGTTGAGCACGCCATGGTGCCACGTTCACAGGTGGATTGGGTTGAGCCGGAAACGACATTGACTGAGCTGGTGTCTCTCATGGCACAAGCACATACCCGTTACCCTGTGGTGAACGATGACGATGCGCCTGTGGGTGTAGTTCATCTTCCTGATGTGTTGGCACGTATTGATGCTGGCCATGCTGACGACACCGTAGAATCGGTGATGCGTCCAGCTACTGTTCTGCCAACGCTCATGAGTCTGCCAGACGCACTGGATCAGTTGGAGAAATCTACCAACCATCTGGCTTGTGTCATTGACGAATATGGCGGCTTTGCCGGCGTATTGACGATTGAAGATTTGGCGATGGAAATCGTAGGTGAAATCACCGACGAACACGACGCCGACGGGGCTGATGCCGTTGTTCCGCAAAGCGACAACGTATGGCTGATGGAAGGTGACGTCCATATCGACGAAGTTGAGCGTGCGATTGGCTACGACCTGCCGAAAGACGATGTAGAAACCATCGCAGGTATGTTGATTGCTGAGCGTGGTGCTCTGCCAGCTGAAGGTGAGACCGTTATTATCGAATTGCCTGTCGACCCATCCGAATTTGCTTCCGGCGAGCTGTTCAAACGCCACCTTGAAGTTGAAGTGTTGCGTATTGAGCGACACGTTCCAACAGAGGTGCGCGTCAAGCTTGTAGAGAATCCTATTGAGGAGGGTGAAGAATGATGACTGATCCGTTGATTGTCACTCTGGTGACCACTGCCCTCATCGTATTGAGTGGCTTCTTCGTTATCATCGAATTTGCGTTGATGGGTGCACGCCGCCACCGCCTGGAAGAAATGGCAGTGGAAAGTGCATCTGCACGTGCTGCACTGCGCGGCATGAATGACCTGACGTTGATGTTAGCCGGTGCCCAGCTGGGCATTACCTTCTGTACCTTTGCGTTGGGTGCAGTTACCAAGCCCGCGGTAGACCATTGGATTGGACCCGTGTTTGCCTCGATGGGCATGCCGGAATGGGCGGTAGATGGAGCGTCGTTCGGTTTTGCGCTGTTTGTGGTGACTTTCCTTCACCTTGTTGTCGGTGAAATGGCACCGAAATCCTGGTCGATTGCGCATCCAGAAAAATCAGCACTGGCGATTGGCCTTGTGGCACGCGCTTATGTGTGGCCACTGCGTCCGTTGCTGAACTGGATTAACAGCATTGCAAACCGACTGGTAAAAGCGTCAGGTGTAGAGCCTGTAGAAAGTGCTGCTGTCGGTGGACAAGACATTGATACCATCCGTCAACTCGTCGAACACTCGGGTAAAGTGGGTACACTGCAGCCGAGTATTCAGAAGCAGCTTTCTGGCCTGATTGACCTGAGCTCAATTCCGGTTGAAACGCTGGTCACAGAAGGTCAGGTGATGGCCCATGTCGACAAACGCGCAACCGTAGCAGAAGTGCGCAAGGTATCGATGGAAACAGGACACATGCGTATTCTAGTGTTCGGAAACCGTGGCCTGAAACCGCTAGTGGTTCACGTGCGCGATACCCTGCTGGAACCCACTGACCGCCCTGCACGTGAAATCGCACGTAAGGCGCATGTACTTGATGCCAATACGCCTGTATACGAAGCGCTGGCGCGTATGCGCGAAGCAAGTGTACAGCTTGCTGTGGTGAGCAAAGGCGACAAGATGATTGGTGTAGTGACGCTAGCAGATATCCTGAAGCGTGTATTACCAACATCATCACCGGCCTGATGGTCTCTTTTTAAGCGGAAGCACCAAAAAAACACGCCACCCTTCGGGGTGGCGCTTTTGTATCTGAATAGATATGGCTGCTGCTTTAGGCCGCGCTCAACACCTTCTGTTGGTGGGCAAGGTACTCTTCGTACGTACCTTGGAAGTAATCCAGCTTCTTGTCTTTGATTTCGATAACCGCCGTCGCCAGAGATGATACAAACTCGCGGTCGTGACTCACGAAAATCAAAGTACCCGGATACACTTTCAGCGCGCTGTTCAGCGCTTCAATGGCTTCCATATCCATGTGGTTGGTTGGCTCATCCATCACCAGCACGTTAATGTCTTGCATCATCAGCTTGCCGAATATCAGACGGTTTTTCTCACCACCCGAGCAGTTTCTGGCTTTCTTGTTCACGTCATCTTCGGTAAACAGCAGACGCCCCAGAATTGCACGCACAATCAGGTCGTTGTGCTTCGCGGTGCGCCACTGAGAAATCCACTCAAAGATGGTCATGTCGTTGTCGAAGTCAGCAGTACAATCCTGCGGGCAGTAACCGACAGAGGCATTCTCCGCCCACTTCACCACACCTTGGGTTTGCTCAAGCTCGTTCACCAAGCAGCGCAGCAACGTGGTTTTACCCACACCGTTCTCACCGATAACCGCAAGGCGCGAGCCTGCTTCCAGCAGCAGATTACCGTTTTCAAACAACATCTCGCCGTTATAGCCATGACCCACTTGTTGCAGCTCAAGCGCCTGACGGTGCAGTTTCTTGCCTTCACCAAAATCAATCGACGGACTGATACGGCTAGAGGTTTTCACTTCATCCAGTTTGATTTTGTCCATGCGTTTCGCGCGCGAACTTGCCAGCTTCGCTTTAGAAGCGTTGGCACCAAAACGGTTCACGAACTCTTGCAGCTCGCTAATCTCGGCCGCTTTCTTAGCGTTACTCGCCAGTAATTGCTCGCGTTGCAAACCAGACGCTTCCAAGAAGTAATCATAGTTACCCGGATAGATGCGCAGCTCACCGTAATCAATATCTGCCATATGGGTACAGACGGTGTTCAGGAAGTGACGGTCGTGCGAGATGATAATCATGGTGCACTTACGCTGGCTCAACTCTTCCGCCAACCAACCGATGGTGTGAATGTCCAGGTTGTTCGTCGGTTCGTCCAGCAACAGAATATCAGGGTTCGCAAACAGCGCCTGAGCCAGCAGCACACGCAGCTTCCAGCCCGGCGCTACTTGCTGCATCAGGCCAAAGTGCAGATGTTCTTCGATACCTGCTTTAATCAGGATATCGCCCGCGCGGCTTTCTGCTGTGTAGCCGTCCATTTCCGCGAACTCGACTTCAAGCTCTGCGACTTTCATGCCGTCTTCTTCGCTCATTTCAGGCAAAGAGTAAATACGGTCACGCTCTTGCTTCACTTCCCACAGTTTCTTGTCACCCATGATGACCACATCAATCACGTTGAAGTTTTCAAACGCAAACTGATCCTGACTCAACACACCCAACTTCAACCCCGGTGCGATCGACACGTTACCCGAGCTTGGTGCCAGTGCGCCGCTCAAGATCTTCATAAAGGTCGATTTTCCACAGCCATTCGCGCCAATCAGGCCATAACGGTTACCGTTACCGAACTTTGCTGAGATGTTTTCAAACAACGGCTCCGCGCCAAATTGCATGGTGATGTTAGCGGTTGAAATCAATGAAGTATTCCTAGGTGAATGATGTGAAGTGTTCTGAGCGCCGCTTTATGTGGCACGAACAAACAGGCGGCGAATTATACAGACTAAAATGGGATTGAACAGATGGGAGCAGGCTAGCGCTGAAAATGCATTGATTTAAACGCTAGCTAAAAAAGGGGCCAGAACAGATCGGCCTAACACGATTATGGACAGAATCGCGTTAGAGTCGATGCTTTAAGATGCATGTTTCGCATTAGCTGAGATTAGGCAAAGAATTGATTGTCAGTGAAAGGCCGAATGTAGAGCGGCAGTCCAAAACCCATCGTCATAAGTCTAGCGGATGTTTGACAACCGGGGGAATCCATGTATCCGCATTAAGGTATGAGCAACGCTACCACGAAACTTAACCATACCACCGTAAACACAAAACCCAACGATGGAATGAAGAATGCCAAGCGTTGGGAATCACTCTTAAATGCTTATTTGTTAAATTTCTACCAAAACGTAGGGTGAAGGTTAGTCGTAACTATTTCATCGCCCAATTTGCTCAGGTTACATGGTTCACATAGCAACTGTAAATTTGTTGCATCATTAACACCACCTAAGTTTAGTGGAACCATATGATCAATGGCGGTTTTTCCAGTGGTATGATGAAGAGAGCTAAGGTCAGTTTTACAAATAGCGCATAGCCCTTTTTCTCTACAAAATAACGCTCTCTTTAGCCAAGCTGGCCAATATGTAGCCCTGTTTACCACACCGTCTCTTTTTAACAAGAAAGGATAGTCTTCTTTCATCATATCTTTGATGTCATTTGCTATGAGTTTATTAAACTCAATTAAAAAACAACGATCTGCGTAAAGAAGATTGAAGACTTCAATTTGAATTTGAGGCGCAAGCTCCTGTATCGCAACTTCACGTAGGTACGTAAAGTTATACTCGAACATATCTGGCCCATCTTCAGCATCATCTGCTATACCCGCACTTTCGTTGTATTGCTCTACAGTCATTAGTTCAATGCTATATTCTTGGCACCATTCAATAATTTCTCGACCGCAATCATCATTACCGACCGCATCATTAAGCTCAAATTCGATATACCCAACAATGTAGTCGAGTATAAAGTCATGTAACAAAGTATGCTTAACTGGTCGTGTTACTTGATTTTCAAAGTCACTTGCTAACTCCAGAGGATTCTCGCAAATTTTTCAAAAATAGAGCTTCGGATGCCATCTGACATCTTATAACTAGCACAAAACTTAAAATCATGATGTTTATCCATACTGTACCTCTGTTGCATGCGAGAAACTTAGCCCAATTAAGGTGTGAGGCACGCAATATCTAAGCCTCCGCATAACACCTTAAACACTAAAACCGACGCATAGTAAAAATGCCACGCGTGCCGAATCACTCTTAAATTGCTTGTTAGCCTTTCGCTATCACCATGACGTAACACGATTTAAATTGAACATATTATGATACTTACTCTGATTTGATTCATTGTAATCCACTATATCCAATTTAAATTGATGAGAGTGCACAAACGCCTCACGAACTTTAATACCAAACTTTGCACATTGTTCTACGACTTCTTTTTTCTTACTTACTGGCATTTGGCAACCAAGAATAATTGACTTAATCATTGTTGGATCTACTGAGAAAAATGGGAAATCAACATTAGGTATATATTCGGCAAGATCAAGTGGTAGCAAGAGTCTTTGCTCTTGCTCATACTCCCATTCAGGAGACTTCACAAACCAAGACTCTGTATCACGCTCTAATTCGCTTGGTTCAATATAGGTTGGGCGTTCAATCGTATAGTTCACTTCGCGTAATTCACCAATATTTTGGTAGTGATCATCTATACGCTCACCAAGGAAAGTCGTAGCGTTTTTATACTTACCATTGAAGAAATCAGTGGCTTTATCGAACTCAATGCAAATGCCCGCATGATTGTTAGCATAATGAGCCCACATCAAAAGGTTGTCTTCAACAGATGCAAAGCACAACACACCGACAGTAGCCCTAACACCACACTGAGCATCCCATGCATAGTCATAGTATGAGGCTGGGTCTGATAGAGAGCTAGAGAAGGACATCATATGATCATGTTCATCTTTATCAAGGGAGCTCAAATAATTGCCCATAACCATTTCAAATGGGTCATTGAACTCGCCAAAGCGAGATACTTTTAAGAAGAAGTTATCAAAAAACTCCGGTCTATAGTCGGTATATTTAAAAACTGAATTCACTATTTTTCCCCTTAATTTACTGAGAATGGCTAACGCCTTGTTAAGGTGTGAGGCACGCAATACCGATGCTTCCGCATACCACCTTAACCACTAAACCAACGCATAGTAAAAATGCCACGCGTGCCGAATCACTCTTGAACAATTTGTTATATGCCATTTTGCATTACGTGTGTCGCTACTATGCCGAGAATAAAGAAAAAGGTGCTTTGAATGAAATTTAACCACGCTGCCTTTTTGTTACCCTTGGTTGTACTCTTTTCTAGGGCTTGGGAGACTGCCTGCACTTGCTTTATATCAAGAGAGGCTAAATGCTTGTATTGTTCAGCACTTTCTTTTAACTCCTCAACGACTTTTTTACGCTGTGAAACTTCAACCTCGATATCAGAGATGAGTTGACTAGAATGTCTCAGTTCTTTAGTCAGAGCATCAATTCTATCTTCTAATGTTACTTCGTCAGTAAAAAATCTTTTTAAAACATATTCGTTAATCTTTGAAACGAGCAGTGCAGCTACGCCGCCAAATGTAACGAGTAAGATTATTTCTGTAGGCATTCAACTAAACTCCAAACAATGGCATATAACGCTGTGATAACGGGCACTTGCCCGCACTTAACCTGACCAAACCTATGTATTCACGCTACTTTCTTAGCGCTTCGAGATTGGCAAGGTGTCCCGTTGATGACCTTGTTATGGCTTGAGGTCATTAATGTAAGCTCTTCTCATTTGTCGGCCATAGCCAGCATCATTACTAAACAAGTTTTCTTTGTAACGACTTTGAACATAGTTTTTATCTATATCATCAAAAGAGATGGATGTTTTACCATTTTCAAAAGCCACCCTAGCGAGTTTGTGATAACCGCAAAACACACACCAAACCATTAACTGATGCCATTCGCTCCAGTTTTGCGTTTGTTCTTCTGCTTCGTTCCACGCAGAGCTCAACGAAGGAAACATTCCACTATCATCTTCGAAAAGCTCCCCATCTGAAATATCAATACTTCTCTTCCAGATAAGTCTTGTTTCTTTATAAATCCGACTGAACTTCATATTTTAACTGGAGCCATAACAGCTTATTAGCGGGCAACTTGCCGGTTTAGTACAAATCCGGGGCGCCCGATTAGTCCGTTTATACTTGTGCCAGCTTACCATATAAATTATTAAAATCAGTTATTTAAGCCCAATGATTGCAACTTGAATGGGATAAAACGGGCGTCCCGTACTAAAAACAAGCTCATTTTTGCTATATACATTGCATTGTGTATTTATACAGATGAAATGCATGAGAAAAATTTAGACTTTGTGGGATGATTCGAGCACTCGGATGGTCGGAACGCTGACTCACTTTGGGGCATAGGCGCGCCAGAACAGTTCGGCATGAGTCGATCATGTGCGATTTCGAGTTATGCTAGATAAACTGGCGCTGATTTAAACAGAGTCTGGCATACAACAATCTGTCATATCGCTGGCTACTCGGCTTTTGGTAGTTAGATTGCTGATTGCTTGACCGTGCAACTCCCTGAAATTTCATTACCAAAAGGAAGGGAAATAGCGTACTCAAGTGTGTGTCGATTGATTGAAATCATCGGTTTTTTCCCTTGTTCAGTCTGATACTGAGTCGGACTTTCAAAGTAGGGTGTCTTATACCCAGGGGTTTCTTCTATTGGTATACCTGTTATCACGAGTGAAATCGTTTTGTCGCTTTTATCCAGTAAAAGTTGATTTTTGACCATGCCAAAAGAGTGTTGAAGTTCTCTATCATAACGTTCTCCCTCACAGTCGAGGTAAATTTGATTCGATGAAGCACTTACTCCAAAAGAAAGAACTATTAATGGGAAAAAAAGTAATCTCATGGGTCTAATCAATCCTGTCCAAGATGCTGGCAGAAACACCAGCTCTGATGTGTGCCTCGCAAGCAAAACGAAACTGTGTGACATAACTTTCGCCGGAAAATAATTGATAGTTGGAAATGGTGTTACAGTTTTCGGATGGGTACATCACTGTTAGGTTGTCAGCTTGGTTACAATAGATAACTTCGCCTTTTAATTCATTTTTCCTTGGTAGACAGTGCAGGATTTGTAATCAATCTTCAATCCTGAAACATTGCCTTTATCCAAACCTTCTTTATTCAGTTCAACGCCGTCATAGGCAAGTGTCGAAAATGAAAGGATAGTAGTAAGAAAAATAGCCTTTTTCACTTTTAGTTGCCTCATGGGTATTCTTTCCGAAGCTTATTTGGGGTAACAAGCATTTGATGAAAGCGATACTAGATAAAATCTGTGTAGGCCACCGCCCTTCGCTTCGCAACATGCCATCGTTGTCTAAATTCTTTGGCGGGATTGTACCATCAAGAGCATAAAGCAATGCTTGATTTCGATCGTATGGAAAACTGATTGGTTATTGAGTGTTCGGCCAGCAATTACGAATATTCGCCGTGTAAATTCGCTATGGAAAAAGATTAGTTTAAATAATGAAAAGTTCGTGTTCTACGATATAAATGAAGAACATTCGTAAATGGAAATGGGGCAAAATCACGCTAGACAGCCGCTTTTCCCCTCAACCAAAAACACCACCTCTCGGTGGCGTTTCACTTCTTCAATCAACCCATCAAAGCTTCGGCAATGTTGCGCAAATAGCGGCCAGCATATCGCTGCCGAAGGCGGCGCTGCGATCTGGTGACCAGCCGTAAATTTCGTCTGGCTGATCGTTGTGGTCTTTAAATGGCATTTCAACGGTGTAAGACAGACACTTGAACTGCTCTGCCACCCAGTTAGAACCCACAGTCAGGTTAGCCGTGCCTGGCGCACTTTTCGGGTAACCATGCTCGTCCTGAAACTCTGGCGTGATGGTCAGTAGCGCTTGCTTGAAGTGGGCTTCTAAAGCGGCGAAGTCTGCATCGTAGGAAGGAATGCCCTCACTGCCTGCCACAAAGTTGTAGGGAATGGCTTCGTCGCCGTGGATATCGAGGAACATATCTACGCCTGTTTCCAACATGCGCTGGCGCACGTAGAAAACCTCTGGGCTGCGCTCTACCGTCGGCGTTTGCCATTCGCGGTTAAGGTTTGCGCCGACCGCATTGTGACGAAGATGACCACGAATGCTGCCGTCCGGGTTCATGTTTGGTACGACACGGATAACCGCATTATCAATCAGCGCTTTGCCGACGGTATCGGTTTCATCCAGCAGCCGCATCAGTAAGCCTTCGATAAACCACTCGGCCATGGTTTCGCCCGGGTGTTGGCGGCCAATGACCCAAATGTTCTTTTTACCTTCAGCGGGTTCGCCAATGGTCAGCAGGCTGATGTCATTACCATCAATGGTTGCACCCAGCGTTTCCAGTTTGCAGGCATAGTGGGTTTGCGCTTCGTGCAGCAAATCCTGATGACGCTCGTAAGAGTAAGGTGCGAAATAGGCAAAATACATGGAGCTTGCTTCAGGTATCACCGAGAAACGCAGGTTATCGCCATCAAACTCTGAAGGAATGCGGAACCACTCGTTACGGTCGTAAGACGCGACCACATCGTAATCCTGCCAACCTTCTGGGTAAGCGGATTTAGCAAGGTTCAGCAGCGTGAACTGGTGCAGTTCCTGTGAATCACTTTCCAAACGGAAGTGGAACCATTGCGCGGTTTCTGTGTTGTTGTCGGCTGGGATTGAAAGCTGAATATTAGCTGGTGAGTCAGCGGAAACCACCTGAATGTTGCCACTGTCAAAGTTGCTGAAGATTTTCATTGTCGATCGTCTTTCTTATCGGAAATTGGGAATCACATTAGCATAGTTCGCGATTACCGAAAGCGAGCAAAACTGTATGAAATGATGAATAGCTCGGTGGGTTGGCTCAGTTGCCTAAAAGTCGTTCACGCTTGTCTTTCTCTGTTAAACGAAGCTTAGGTTTGATTGCAACTTTTTTGACCATTGCCTCTTCTTTGAACCTGCATTACACTCGCGTTCCTTTTTCGTTTGTTGTTTATTTTTTGCCTGTCGCTTCTCATCACCATGCACACCAAAAACCAAAACCTGCTGCCTTGGCTCAGAGTGTTTCTGATCGCCCTGAGCGCTTTTATTTTTAATACTACCGAGTTTGTCCCTGTCGGCATGTTAGCCAACCTTGGCGAAAGCTTCGGTATGCGCCCTGCAGAAGTTGGCCCAATGCTGACGATTTACGCCTGGATTGTGGCGCTGGCTTCTTTGCCAGTAATGTTACTGCTTGCCAATTTTGAGCGTCGTCGCCTTATGCTGGGCGTATTCGCGTTGTTTGTTGCCAGCCATGTCATTTCTGCCATGGCTACCAGTTACAACATGCTGCTGGTTTCCCGTGTTGGTATCGCGTTTGCGCACTCGGTGTTCTGGTCTATCAGCGTCGCGATGGCGGTAAGAATGGCCCCGAAAGGCAAAGGTGCGGTGGCAATCAGTCTACTTGGAACGGGTACGGTGCTCGCCATGGTGATGGGCGTGCCATTGGGCCGCGTTGTTGGCGAATGGTTCGGCTGGCGCACGACTTTCGGTGGCATTGGCGTGATTTCTGGCGTACTGATGTTGGCACTTTGGCGCTGGCTGCCGACGCTGCCGGTTTCCAACTCCGGTAACTTATCAAGCCTGCCCGAGATTGCACGTAATAAGCCGCTGCTGAGTCTGTATCTATTGACGGCGATTATCGTCACTGCTCATTTTACGGCTTATACCTATCTTGAACCGCTGATTCAGCGGGTTTGGAATCTGAGTGCGGATGTCACCACCTGGGCGCTGATGACTTACGGCGCAGCGGGTATTGTTGGCAGCTTGTTGTTCAGTCGCCTTCAACCTCGTCATCCAAACACCCTCCTGATTCTGGGCTTTGGTTTGCTGGCGCTCTGCCTTTCTATGCTCTCGAGATCCGGCGTTGGCATATTCCAGCTTTTCCCGGGTGTGGCACTTTGGGGCGCGGTGATGATGACAGTCGCCCTCGCCTTGCAAACACGCGCGCTTGAATACGGCTCGAAAGCGACCGATATCACCATGGCTATCTACTCCGGCATTTTCAATGTGGGGATTGGCGGCGGCGCACTGCTGGGTAGTCAGGTTGTGCTTCACTATGGCGCGGCGAAAAACGGCCTTGTTGCCCTTGCCGTGATCAGCTTTGGCCTGCTGCCACTTTGGTATCTGGTTCGGAAGAAAAGAACAGACGATACGGAGCCGGAGTTGGTTCAAGTTCCATCTTAATAGCCAGAAGGAAAAGCCGCTGACCGACATCAGCGGCTTTTATCTAAGGGCAATCAAAACACCAAAACATTTCATTTCCCTACTTCGAAATCCGGTGATATCTTCCGTCGCCGACAAAAATTCAGTCGCGCTAACAGACACTTTAGAACGAGAAATAGTATGCAAAACGCTATTCGATTGCGCGCCCTTGAGCAAACCGATCTTCGCTTTATCCACCAGCTAAACAACAACCGCTCTATCATGTCGTACTGGTTCGAAGAGCCTTATGAATCTTACTATGAGCTGGAAGATCTGTTCAGAAAGCACATTCATGACAGCACCGAACGTCGTTTTATCGCAGAAAACGAGCAGAAGCAGGCAGTTGGCCTTGTGGAACTGGTGGAAATCAACTCAATTCACCGAAATGCTGAGTTCCAGATTATTATCGCGCCAGATTTCCAAGGTTGCGGCTACGCGAAGACACTTATCAGCAAAGCGCTGAACTACGCCTTTACGATTCTGAACCTGCACAAGGTTTACCTGAATGTGGCAGTGAACAACGAAAAGGCGATTCATTTGTACAATAAGTGTGGCTTCGTTGAGGAAGGCCATCTCGTGAAGGAAATCTTCGTGAACGGTGAGTACTGCGACATTAAGCGCATGTACATTCTTCAGGATGACTACTTGGCAAAGCGAAACGCTTAACCGCAGATTGCTAGAGAACAAAAAACGAGGGCATTTGCCCTCGTTTTGTTTTGTGCTGATTTAAGCCATTAACGTTCTTTTTCGTAAGGTCGCCCAATTGCTTTCGGCGCCACAGCTTTGCCGATAAAGCCCGCCAGCAGTACCACGGTCAACACGTAAGGCAATGCGGAGAACAGCTGGGTTGGCAACACGCCAATCAGCGGTATCGACACGCCCTGCATACGCGTTTCCAGCGCCGACAGGAAGCCGAACAGCAAACAGGCCAGCAGCGCATTGCGAGGCTGCCATTTACCGAAGATAACTGCTGCCAGCGCAATATAGCCCTGACCTGCTGTCATCTCTTTACCAAACGCCGCATTCTGCGCAGTGGAAAGGTACGCACCCGCCAAGCCACACAATAAACCGGCAATCAACACAGCACGATAACGTAACCAAACGACAGAGATACCTGCCGTATCAATCGCATTTGGCTCTTCACCTACTGCACGCAGACGCAAACCAAAGCGCGTTCTGAACAACACCCACCAAGTGATGATCACCGCGATAAACGCCAGATAGACAAGAATGTTATGGCCTGAAATCACTTCTTTATACAGGGGACCTAAAACGGGAATGGTATCGCCCAACCATTCAGCGCCCGAGAACTCACCGGGAAGAAAACGCTGATCATTGTGCAGCGTTGGCGTTTGACCACCACGCTGAAACCAAGCATGGCCGAGGGTAATCGTCATCCCCGAGGCAAAGAAGTTCACCGCAAGACCAGAGATAATCTGATCGCCTTTTTGCGTGATAGAGGCATAGCCATGAACCAGTGCCAACATCATTGAACCTGCAATCGCAGCCAGAAGCCCCAGCCAAGGGTTACCCGTCACGTAGGAAACCGCAGCCGCAGCAAACGCGGCGAAGAGCATTTTACCCTCAAGACCGATATCGACCACGCCAGCACGTTCAGAGAAAATCCCTGCCATGGCAGCGAAAATTAACGGTATTGCGAGACGTATGGTGGAATCAGCCGATGAGAGGATCCAGTTAAACCATTCCATGTTATGCCCCCTCTGCTTGCGTGTTACGGCGCATAAAGAAGCCTTCTACCGGCTTGCGGATTAATCTGTCGAGCGCTCCCGTAAAGAAGATCACCAGACCTTGAATCACCATAATCAGCTCTGGGTTGAGGCTCGGCATTTCAAACTGCAGCTCTGTACCACCTTGATAAAGCGCACCGAACAGCAATGCAGCAACCACAATCCCAAATGGGTGGTTACGCCCCATCAGTGCCACGGCGATACCGATGAAACCAAAGCCACCCGTGAAGTTCAGAATCAGGCGGTTTTGCGCACCATAAACTTCATTCACCGCCATCAAACCTGCCAGTGCGCCAGAAATGGTCATTGCGATAATGATAATTTTCTTCGCGTCGATACCTGCATACTCAGCCGCTGTCGCGTTCTGCCCTACAACGCGAATCGCGTAGCCAAGGCGGGTTCTGAACATCAGTACCCACACCAGATATGCCACCAGAAGTGCAATCAGAATAGATGGGTTAAGCAGAGAGAATGGCAGTTCGAGACCATAGCTTGCACCGAGTTCATAAAGTTTCGGGAACACGGCTTCAGGGTTGAAATAGCGCGAATCGGTAGAGTTACCACCGTATTTGGCGATGTGCTCAACCAACGCGTATCCCATCACGGAAAACGCAATAAAGTTGAACATGATGGTGGTAACCACAATGTGCGAACCACGTTTTGCCTGCAAGTAACCCGGCACTGCGCCCCAAAGCGCACCGAAAGCCGCCGCGACCAAAATAGCCAACGGCGCCATTAGCCACATGTTGAGCACACCATCAAGCAGCAGCATCAAAATGCCGATGCCTAAACCCGCGATGTAGGCCTGCCCTTCACCGCCGATATTGAACAAACCCGCGTGGAAAGCGACAGCAACCGCCAGCCCAGTGAAGACGAAGTTTGTCGCGTAATACAGGGTGTTATTCAGACCACCAAATTCCAGATTGGTCGCCCCCTGAATCATCACGCTGAATGCTGCGGTTGGGCTTTCCCCCACCAGCAATACCACCAAGCTGGAAATCACCAGTGCGACAGAAAGCTGAATAAAAGGAACCAGAAAGGTTTTCACCCACATTGGGGCGCTTTGTTGAGGTACATTCATGCTGCGCCCTCCTCCTCTGCGGCGTTCGCCATCAAGATACCGAGTTGACGCTCGTCCATGTCTTTGGCAATCACATCACCGGTGATTTCGCCATCCACCAATACGATGATACGGTCGGACAGCGACATGATTTCTTCAAGCTCTGTCGAGACCAGTAGAATCGCGGCACCAGCATCTCGGGCGGCAATCAGATTACGGTGAATAAATTCAATGGCACCGATATCCACACCACGGGTAGGCTGGCCAACCAGAAGCACTTCTGGCTCACGCAGCATTTCACGGGCAATGATCAGTTTCTGTTGGTTACCACCGGAGAAGTTAGCGGATTTCAGTTGTGGATCAGCAGGACGCACATCGTACTGCTCCATCATGTCTTTAGTCGCTTTTTCAATCGCTACCGGATCGAGCAAGCCTTTACCGTAAGCAATGTCATGCTGGAAGCCTAGAATGGCGCTTTCCGAGGCTGGCATCGCTTTTACCAAGCCTTGCTTGATACGGTCTTCGGGAATATGGCCGACACTCAAACGTCGCATTAAGCCGGCATCACGACTGTCTTTACTCCCGAACTTCTGGCTGCCTTTAGAAGTAGCTAAGGTAAAGTCCCCTTCCTGCGGAACCGTGACACCTGAAAGCACAGAAAGCAGTTCGGACTGACCATTGCCTGAAACGCCTGCAACACCCAGAATTTCACCCGCTTTAAGGCTGAAATTCAGATTCTTTAAGCGCTTAACACCACGGCTGTCGAACCAGGAAACGTTATTCACGCTAAGGCGCTCTTCGCCCGGCGTTGCTTCGGTTTTGTCGACGCGCAGTAGAACCTTGCGCCCCACCATCAATTCCGCCAGCTCATCTACATTGGTATCAGCAGTTTGACGATGTGCGACCATGGCCCCCTGGCGCATGACAGACACAGAATCGGTGATCGCCATGATCTCTTTAAGTTTGTGAGTGATCAGAATGATGGTGACACCCTGTGATTTCAGGGTGTTGAGGATCTCGAAGAACTGTTCGATTTCCTGCGGCGTCAAAACGCCTGTTGGTTCATCCAGAATCAGAATACGTGCGCCACGATACAAGGCTTTTAGGATTTCCACGCGCTGCTGAATACCAACAGCAAGCTCACCGACAATCGCATTGGAATCAACGGTTAATCCGTATTCTTCTTCAATTTTTTCCAATGCGCCGCCAACGTTTTTCGAGGCCACATCCAACAGGCTGTGTCCTTCTGCGCCGAGCATGATGTTTTCGAGAACAGAGAAGGTTTCCACCAACATGAAGTGCTGGTGAACCATGCCGATGCCATTGGAAATGGCATCCTGAGAATCTTTGATATTTACGGTTTGCCCATCGACTTCGATGGTGCCGGAATCAGCTTGGTAGAAACCGTAGAGAATCGACATCAGCGTCGATTTACCTGCACCGTTTTCCCCGACAATACCGTGGATGGTTCCCGGCATCACCGTCAGGTCGATGTCTTTATTTGCATGAACTGCGCCGAATCGCTTGTTGATTCCTCGCAGTTGAATGGCGGGTTGTGTCATGCCTGCTCCTTGGCATCAATTTAAGAACGACGTAAGCGATTATTCTTGTGAGAGCAATACGTTAAGTAACAAGGCAAATCGCTATCTTTTGATGCAATTCGCCCCCAGTGGCGCAAACCAGACTGGGGGCGAGACAAACGAAATTAGTATTCGCAAGAATCGGTGCTGAAGTAATCGTGAACCACGATCTTACCTGCGATGATGTCATCACGGATTTGCTTCACACGCGCTTCCATTTCTGGGGTCACGAGGTCACGGTTGTACTCGTCCAGTGCCCAGTCAACGCCGCCTTCTTTCAGACCCAAGGCTTGCAGACCTGGAGTGAATTCGCCGTTTTTCGCATCATTGAATGCGTCTTGTACCGCAACGTCTACACGCTTAACCATAGAAGTCAGCATCACGCCTGGGTGCAGGTAGTTTTGGTTTGAATCCACACCAATTGCGTATTTTTGGCCGTCAACGGCAGCCTGGTAAACACCTACACCGGTACCACCCGCTGCTGCGTAAACTACGTCTACGCCTTTATCGAACTGCGATTTTGCAAGCTCGGCACCTTTGGTTGGGTTGTTCCATGCTGCAGGGGTTGAGCCTGTCATGTTTTGGATAACATCCGCGCCTTCTGCTTCAAACTTTGCGCCTTGCTCATAGCCACACGCAAACTTACGGATCAGAGGAATGTCCATACCGCCGACGAAACCGACTTTGTCGCTTTCACTCTTCATAACTGCCAGTGCACCTACCAGGAACGAACCTTCGTGCTCTTTAAACACTACAGAGCGTACGTTTGGCAGATCGACGACTGCATCGATGATAACGAATTCCGTTTTAGGGAATTGCTTCGCCACTTTCTCTACGATAGGTGCTTGTTGGAAACCTACTGCAACGATTGGGCTGAAACCACGCTGAGCCATACGCAGCATTGCTTGCTCACGTTGTGCTTCATTGGTGATTTCAAACTCACCGTAGCTGATGCCTGTTTCTGTCTTAAACGCTTCTGCGCCAGTGTAAGCCGCCTGGTTGAATGATTTGTCGAACTTACCACCCATATCGAAAATGACAGAAGGCTTGAACTGAGCTGCTGAAGCCGATGCAGACATAAGGCCCAGGGTAACTGCTGCAGCCAGTGAGGTGATCGTTTTCATCCTTGATACTCCATCTATTGAGGAAATCCGTTATTTGAGAAATTTATACGCTAGCCATATGAAGACTCAGAGCTTCATATGATTCGGATATATGTATTCATAGGACAAATTAACATTTCATCCACAAAGCACGGACAAATATCGTTCTGCTTGCGGTGAAATCTTGAACACTTTCACACACCGCACGGTTTTACGTGCGCTGACTCTCGTTTTCACAGGCCGGCTTCTGTGATGGCCCCTGCGGTATCACATCCACATAAACGAGGCGATGATCGGAAGAACACCCTGATACCGCTTTTCCTTTCTCGTTATAGATGAATGAAGCGAATGAATCGTCCACTTTCGGCCAGAAAACACCAGAAGCAATGGGTTTGAGATGGTGGGATGGCAACACATAGTCGAGCCTCAATCCGCGATCGTGGGTTGCACGGCTTTTACCTCTGGAGCGTGAGTTGGAAAGCGCCTTGGCTGCACCTTCGCTTTGGGGTTGAACATCTTGAAGAATAGGATCAGACAGCAATCCCCGAATCTGGGCTTTGTCGCCATCACCATTCACCGGATCAGCATTGAGATCGCCCATGATGACAAATGGCTCACTCTCATCAATGCCACCCTTAACGCCGTTATCGTCGATCAGAAAGGAAGCGTTGTTGACAATGTCATGCAGCAGTTGAAGCTCATCCGCGTTTCGCCTGAGATTACGCCTTTCCGGCCCATCAAAAACTGGCGGAGTCGGGTGGCACGCCACCAAATGAATGCTCTGGTTATTCACTATCACGGGCAATGCAATGTGATTTTTCGAGGAAAGGCGAATAGATGCTAACCCCTTCTGTTCGAAATAGGACAAAGGCATTCGGCTGCCTGGGTAGTTTTGCCAAGGTAATGTCTGCCAACTGCGGCTGTTTTCGGTATCAAGCGGATATTTGCTCAGTACAACAAACCCATACTGGCCGTGATGTCTGCCAAATCCGTGCGCCCTTTCTGGCGACGCTGAGACATCCTCTCTTTCCACCACAGGTAAACCGGTATTAGTGGAAGGTAGATAGCTATAGGGGAAGTGAATGGCAGCCTGCCCATATTGCGGCTTTTCTAGATATTCCTTTTGGAAGAACGCCAGCATGCCATCATCACCGCCATGTCCGACGTGGTCGAATTCGCAGAGCAACAATACATCTGGCTGGAGGTGTTGGATAATGGCAGCAATATGGCTATAGCGGCGATGTCTCGCGAGTTTTAACTCAGCGAAGATCTCCCCCGGGTTATCGGCGGACATCGCCACATTGAAGGTGGCAAACCTTAATGATTTTCTATCAGGCACCATGATGGCTACTCAGTCGTTTCGAACTGGGCATGGTAACCTTTTGAATCTACTGCGAACAACGTTCTTGGCTAAGAATCATCGACAAGGCAGTACGAATGTATTTGGCATCAGCTTCCGCACGGTGAGGCGCTGGCCCCAAGGATTCAAGCGCGGCGAGAAAATCATCGCGGTTGATGCTCTCATGGTTTAGCAACCAATGACCCACTTCCGTTAATGTGAAAGTCGGGCGCATGTGTGCGGCTTTATAAAGTCGGCCAAGCCAGAACAAATCCCACTGGCTATCGCAAAGCACATCATCGTAATAACAAAGCGTGCTGTTGAGGTGCGAGCAAACATCGACGACTGACATGCCATCTTTTTTCAATGCAAAGCGGCTCAAACCATGGATCTCTGTTTCCGCGAACTCGTCCCAGTGTTGCCAGTTTTCAGGGGAGGTATCGGGGTTGATAAGCAGGCTGACACTGGTGCCATCGGGCAAGCTGTAACCAACTTCTATCGGATATGAAGCTTCTGTTAGGCCAGAGGCTTCAAAATCGAGGGTAACCCACATATTATCGCTCCATGATAATGTTGTGTTCGTGAAGGTCGTCAGAGCACAAGTCACACGCGGGTCTTTGCTAAAGGCACATCCATTTTGCCTAACAATTTCGCCCTTTAAGGCGCCTGCTGTGTTCTGAATTGATTGTATACCCTAGGCCGGAACCCTGCGGAAGTTGTGACCAAAGTAGAGAGGTTTATCCCATCCCTTTGTCATCAAACCGGTTTCGACTGGGAATTATTAGCGGCTGTGCTACCACGAATATGCAACAGCCACATACGCAACTAAATGTAGTGCGTTTCATTTTTTCTGCACAAAAAAACTTTAACCGTATGGCATATTCATTGCCGTTTTATCACTTTTTAGAAAATTAGCCTTTGGCGATATAAATGACATTCCAATCAAACACGCTGACACCCGTACTCGGTTTTGCTGGCTTCAGTGGCTCGGGAAAAACCACCCTGCTTGAATCTGTTATTCCCCATTTGAAGGCAGCAGGGCTGCGGGTAGGTTTGTTAAAGCACAGCCACCACGACATCGAACCTGATAAGCCAACCAAAGACAGTTATCGTCTGCGTTATGCAGGTAGCGACCAACTTTTACTGGCCACCTCTAAACGCCACATGTTGTTTTTCGAATACCACGATAGCGAGGACAGAGAGCCAGGTCTAAGAGAGTGTTTGGCGCAACTCGACCATTCCCGTCTGGACATTGTTTTAGTGGAAGGCTTTCGTGATGAAATCTTGACCAAAATAGAAGTGCACAGACCGAGTTATGGCAAGCCCGCACTATATCTTCATGATCAGAATATTATCGCCGTTGCGTGTGATGTGATACCGGAGGGTTTTGGAGCTTCGCCCCATCCTCGCCTTGATATCAATGCTCCTAAAGACGTGGCTGATTTCATTAAACATTGGCTGAAAACGGCGTCCGATAATGAGAAATATCTCGCCTATGAGCCGGAACTGTAAAAACACCCTGTTCAATAAGCTTATTGACGTGAATAACCTCAGCTTGACTGCCACAATCATTTTGTAGGTGCTCTTGGCGCTTGCTGTATATTTTTACAGCAGCCCACGAGACGCATAGTGGGCGAATAGACGATCTATGTCCGGCTTTTCCCATTCTTGTGTCGCCCGTTTCGATTAAAAACATCAAAATGAGTCTTTCCTATAATGCATAAGAAGTTAGATATGAACTCAACGACCCGCACTGTCACTCCATGCAAACAAGTGGCTTTGGTTGCTCACGACCACCGCAAATCCGAACTGTTACGCTGGGTGAAGGAAAATAAAGACGCATTGTCACATCATACCCTTTACGCAACAGGGACAACGGGCAACATTCTTAGCCGCGAAACGGGCTTATCCATCACCGCTTTGATGAGTGGTCCGATGGGCGGTGACCAACAGCTTGGCGCAATGATCTGTGAGAAGAAAATCGATGTGCTGGTCTTCTTCTGGGATCCACTCAGTGCCGTGCCTCATGACCCGGATGTCAAAGCCCTGCTGCGTATTGCGGCGGTTTGGAACATTCCGGTCGCGATTAACCGTGCTTCTGCAAATTACCTCATCACGTCCCCGATGATGACGCACGAAATTGATATCGAAGTTCCTGACTACGACAAATATCTTTCTGAAAGGCTATAAACCTGACCTCATGATTATCCAGCCCCAAATTCAAGGTGTGGTAGCGCGTAGCTGCCACCCTTTCGGTTGCCAGGCCGCCGTCTCTGAGCAAATCGCAAAATCACGTACCCAACAATCATCGTCCGACGCCTTACCTAAACGGGTATTGATCCTCGGTGCATCGTCCGGTTTCGGATTGGCGTCCCGCATTGCACTGGCATTTGGCCCTGCAAAGGCGGACACCATTGGCGTGTCTTTCGAACGTGGTGTTTCAGACAAAGGCATTGGCAGCGCTGGCTGGTACAACAATATCTTCTTCCATCAGGCTGCAGAGCAGGAAGGGTTGGTCTCCACTAACATCGTCGGTGATGCCTTTTCTTCTGAAACACGTGAGCAAGTGGCCAAAGCCATTGAACAGGATTTGGGTGGTCAGGTTGATTTGGTCGTCTATTCACTGGCAACAGGCATACGCCCGAACCCTGAAACGGGCGAGTTCTGGCGCTCTGCAATTCGTCCAGTGGGTGAAACCGTTGAAGGCTACTCCGTTAACTTCGAGAAAAACAGCCTGGATAAGATTTCACTGCCACCTGCCACCGAGCAGGAAATCGATGAAACCATCAAAGTGATGGGCGGAGAAGACTGGCTAAGCTGGATGCAATTCCTCAACGAGAGAAACCTGCTGGCAAGAGGTTGTGAAACCGTGGCCTATTCATACATTGGCCCCGAGCACACCCACGCTATTTACCACAAAGGTACATTGGGGTTGGCGAAAACCCACCTTCACCACACCCGCAATGGCATCAATACGCTGCTTGAAAGCATCGAAGGTCGCGCCAATATAGCGGTATGTAAGGCGCTGGTCACCAAAGCCAGCGTATTTATTCCCGGCCTGACGCCTTACCTCCTGGCCCTGTATCGCGTTATGAAGGACAAAGGTCTGCATGAAGGCTGTATCGAACAGATGAACCGCTTGTTCTACGGTAAATGGCATGATGCAGCCGACAGAGATACAGAAGGTCTTATCCGTATTGATGATTGGGAATTACGCGATGATATTCAGCTTGAAGTGAACGCACTACTCGCTGAAATGACCCCAGAAAACTTCGAGAACATCGGAGACTATCAAGGCGTGCTGGGTGAATTCCTTCAACTCAACGGCTTTGCATTCCCTTCTGTCGACTACAACCAAGATGTCGACATTGATGCCTTAAAGGCACTTCACCCCTAGATGGAACGCACTCAGAATCTACTAAACTGAAAATGGCAGGATCAACCTGCCATTTTTTATCGCTTAGCCAGACGTCGGATATTCCAGAAGAGCTTTGATCTCATCAAGATGCTTTTTCACCCAGGTGCGGTTTATCGCGCCCCAGTCTTTAATCTCATACCCACCGTTTTTATTAGCACCGACAAATTCGGTTTCAATGTCCAACTCGCCAAGCGCTTCAATCGTGTCCTGAGCCGTGCGTCTCGGCATGCCAGTTTCGCTCATAATGGCAGGGACGGTATTCACGCCGTTGTCGATAAGATGCGCTACCAACAAGCGACGATAGAAACTGGTTTTGGTTTTGCTCGGTTTACTCAAATGCTTTCCCTTTCAGATTATTAGCCTGATTTAGACTGACTTTGAGTGTAACGCCAAAGCATGGCAGAAAAATGTTATCCGCCCTTTTTAGTGCAGCAACTCACGTCTTCTCTGTGAATTGCACTTTACCCAGATTCGATACACTGCCACGGCGTTGACGAATCTAGGCTTTATTCCCAAAGATGCTCAATGTCAGGGTAATGCGGGTATGGACATCATCCTTCATCTGTTCGATGTGTTTTTTAATATGGTATGGCAGATTTACTGGCCTCTCGCTTTTGGCTTAATGCTGTCTTCCTTTATCCGCCACTTATTACCCATGGAGACTGTGGTTAAACACCTTGGGCAAACCAATGTGAAAAGCCTGACGTTCACTACCTTGTTGGGCGTAATGTCTTCATCTTGTTCTTACGCTGCGGCTTCTCTTTCCCACACGCTGCTAACCAAGAAAGCGACGCTTGCCAATGCCATGGCCTTTCTGGTTTCGAGTACCAACCTGATTGTGGAAATGTTTATCGTGTTGGTCGCACTACTTGGTTGGACCTTCTTCTGGGGAGAGATTATCGGTGGGCTTATTCTGATCATGGCGGTGGCTTTCCTGTTTGAACGTTTCTATCCAAAAGAAGTGGAAGCTCAGCTTCACGCCAGACTTGATGCGGAATCAAAGCCAGAAGCATCTGGGATGAGTGACTGTGGTATGGATATGTCAGCGATGCAAAAAGGCGATGATGATTGCGGTATGGACATGTCGACCATGAACCACAGCGAACATGAACACCATCATATGGAGATAGCAAAAGACAAAGACGATGACTGTGGCATGGACATGTCAGCCATGAACCACAGCGAGCACGCTCACCATCATATGGAAATGGAAAAAGACAAAGACGATGACTGCGGCATGGATATGTCTGCCATGAATCATGGTGGTAGTCACGACCATATGCAGATGGACATGACGCCGAAAGATGATAGTTCCTCCATGGTAAAAATCCGAAAAGCAGCTGGTTTCTTCCACATGGATCTCGCCATGATTGGCAAAGAAATCTTAATTGGGGTGGTCGTTTCTTCCCTGCTGATTGCAGTGGTACCGATTGACGGCTGGCGCACCCTGTTTATTAGCAATGACGCCAATATTCCTGCGTTTCTGCATTCTCTTATCGACGTGGTGATCGGCGTGTTCGTGGCCATGATTGCCTATGTGTGCTCGGTGGGTAACCTGTTGCTGGCCGCAGCACTATGGCATGGCGGCATTTCCTTTGGTGGCGTCATTGGCTTTATTCTGGCGGATGTGCTGACCATTCCCATGATGCGGGTATACCAAAAATATTACGCCACTGAACCAACCAAATGGATTGTCGGCTTGCTCTTTGTGGGAATCGTCTTTACAGGACTGAGTATCGATGCCCTGTTTACCTTGTTTGGTGTTTCTGTTTCCAGCGAAACGCTGCGACCTTTGATTCAAGATGGCTTCGGTATGAACTTCACCACTGTGATGAACCTGATCTTTATTCCGCTATCTATCTGGTTCTATCAGGTTGGGAAGAAAGCCAATGCGGGCATGGGAATGAGCATGTAGGGAAGGTGTTTCTGATACTAACCATCGATATGGAGCTGAGATTGCAACACCATGGTATCCAGCAACATTTTACTGATTTCGCCATCAGTTTTCCCTGATGTATCAAGCGAGTAGGCGGCAGTCATGTCTGAGACGCTCAGGTTTTCAAACACAATTTGCTGATCAACATTGCCGTCACCTTCACTGGATATACTAAGCACCGCATTACCAGAGCCGTTGTCGATAAAAGAAAGGTAATCTTCGAGCGTCGCCTCGCTTTCGTTTTGCAGTAAGTCGGACAAATCCAATATGTCACTGCCCATATCAAAATCGGTGATACTGTCGACATTGACAGTGATCGTACCTTCCACGTCCGACTGAAGGAATTTGAAGGTATCTGAACCGTCCCCCCCAGTTAGCCTGTCGGTCCCAGAACCACCAACAATCAAGTCGCTGCCCAAACCGCCATCAAGAATGTCATCACCACCGCCACCAAAGATGGTTTCTTCTACAGATGTTCCCGTAAAGGTGTCATCAGTATCCAGTCCAGCAAAGGAAATAATAGGGTCGTCAATGATGCTGACGGTCACCGTGGAGCTCACTGACTCTGAGCCATTCGACAGGTTGTAAGTAAACACTTCTGATTCATTGTTACTGTCACTGGCTGATATCAATTGGAATTGGTATTCGCCTGCCCGGTGAACGCCATAGTCTTCGGTATACATGGTGAAGTCACCGTGATCCGTGTTAATCGTGATGATACCGTTTCCGTCTGCCGTGTATGTCGTAGCGTTCCAAACCACAGAATCAATCTGTGCATCACCCGTTACACCCAGATCATTGTCGAGCACATTCCCCACTCGATAGTGCAGATCCGCGCTATATTCAGAGCCATAAACCAGACTCGACTCATTGACTGATACGACATCCGCCACCGCAGTCATTGAGGTATCGTGGTTAATGGTGAGCACGGCAGTATCTGTGTCACCATCGTCATCACCCAAGGTGTAAGTGAAAAGCTCAGCGGCAAAGGGGCCGCTTCCTGTTGCGGATGACTGAAATGAATAGCTGCCATCAGGGTTGATGGTCAAGGTACCCAAAGATGCTGTAATTGTCGTGGGCCCTGAAACGAAGTAAGTCGCGCCATCATAGAGTACGGATGTCACCATCGCATCAGAGCTCGCCGTATCTGTGCCGCCGGAGTCACTGATAACATTGCCGTAAATCTCTCCCTGAGCCCCAACACTGTCAGTGTCGTCGTTGGCGGTAACGTTCTGATCAGTAACATTGAGTGTCACTTCCGTCCAGGTACCTCCATCGCCCAAGCGATAGTAGAAACTGTCTTGAATAGTTTCGGTGCTGGTATGGTCAAGTAATGGCGCTTCGTAGGTAAATGAGCCATCTGCATTGACTGTCACTTTCCCGCCAAGGGTGGTCATGAATACTGTCGCGCCGCTTACTGTAGCGGCATTTGAACCTGAACCGTCTGTAGCAACCTGTATCGACTGATTAGTGTCGCCAGTGTCATTCGACAGCAGCCCAGATGACGCATCGACCGTCAGGATATTTTCTTCGGTGATGGTGTAGCTATCAGCTACTTCTACGTAATCATCTGTCAGCGTAATACCGAAAGTTTTGAGAGAAACATTGCCTTGAGAATCAACAGCGCGAACTGTCACTGTCGGATTTGGATCGGTTTCATAATCTAACTTGGTGTTATCACGAATTGTCACCTGCCCCGTGCTGGCGTTGATTTGAAAAGCTCCGTTGTAGTCGTCAGTGAGCGAGTAAGAGACCGAATCCTGACTTGTAGATTTGGAAATCACATAATTATTCCAGCTACTTTCATAATGAAGACCGCTCGCCACATTGGAAGTTTGTCCCTCATAGGTAACTGTCGCCCAAACGTCAGTATTGTTTGAGATAGTCTGGTTGTAGTTGGAATGGTGGGCATATACCGTTCCCCCCGATGCAACCACAGAGGAGATCAGGGTGCCACCAAGATAGAAATCCACGGTTGCGCCAGCAGGAATCCCGTTCGCATGAATCCCCGTCACATGGCTGCCACCATGCCCATGCCATCTGACTTCCGTGTTATCGATCCAGGAACCTATACCTTCGGGATCGGCATAGGCTGTTAACCCAACTGATGTGCCGTTCGCAGCACTTTCGCTGACAGTATTGGAGCTTCCATTGTTATCGGTGACAGCGCCGATACCAGAACCATCTGTTTCAGCGGTCACATCAATCGTGTATTGCTGGGAAACTGAAGTGCCATCTGCAGACGTTGCAGTCACTTCAATAGTCACTTCAGGCTCAGTCGAAGCATTGAGCAGGTTGTGGTTTGCCACATAAACCTGACCCGTAGATGAATTGATGCTAAATGCTCCACCATGACTATCACTCAAGCTATACGTCACTGCACCTTCGCTTCAGCTTCTGCCGCCAAACGGGCTTGTTCTTCCGCCTGCGCTTTCGCTTCAGCTTCTGCCGCTAAACGGGCTTCTTCTTCCGCTTGCGCCTTCGCTTCTGCATCCGCCGCTAAGCGCGCTTCTTCTGCGGCTTTTTGCTGAGCATCTTGTTCGTCATTTTTTCGGCCGAAACCCAGCCAGGACATAAATCCGCGTTTCTTTTTTTCTGCCATTGGCAAATCCTAAAGCTTGATTGGTACAATCGGCGCGATAACAGCGAGCTGATCTAAAACTGTGAACACTGCGCCTAAGTCAATGCAGTGTGGTAACGGCGGGTAAATGCATACCTTTTCTCGACGCAGCAACCCCGGCGAAAGTGGCCAAAGCCCTTACGTCGCTAACTGAATAAGATTGGGGAAAATGCAGAGCCATTACCGAACGCGTATAGTCTAACACCTTCTTAGCGGTCAAAAAATCTATGGTACGACGTAACCCTAAAAACCCTGCGAACCGAAACACCGGTCGCGGTAATGCTTCAGCAGCAAATGCAGGAGGCGGATCGGGATTTGTCCGCATCATCGCCGGCAAGTGGCGTGGTCGCAAATTGCCAGTAAAAAACGTGGAAGGCCTGCGCCCCACGACAGATCGCGTGAAAGAAACAGTCTTTAACTGGCTGGCCGCGGATCTGTACGAAGCGCGCTGTCTGGATGTGTTCGCCGGCAGTGGCGGTTTGGGGCTGGAAGCCTTGTCCCGTCAAGCAGAGCAAGTGACACTGCTGGAGCTGGACAAAGGCGCAGCGACCCAAATCAGTCAGAATCTCAATACGCTGAGAGCGGATAACGCGACGGTACACAATACTGATGCATTGTCGTATCTCTCCAATAAAGGGCAGCCATTTGATGTGGTTTTCATTGACCCGCCGTTTCGTAAAGACCTGCTGAGTGACGTTATCAGCAAACTTGAGCAGAACGGGTGGTTAAGCCACAACGCGCTGATTTACATTGAGGCGGAAAAAGAACTGGGACAACCGGTTGTGCCGACTCATTGGGACATGATTAAGGAAAAACATGCCGGACAAGTCAGTTTCCGGCTGTATCAAAGAGAGGAAAAATGAAAGCACTCATCCTGTTAGCAAAAGCGGCCATCGGCTTTGTCTGGTTTGTTCTGTTCGCCAATATCGTACATCCGTTTCCGGGTGTGGCAGCGATGGCGCTATACATCATGACCGCTTTCCTGTTCTGTATGCACGGCCTGCAAATGCTGATCTTCATCGGTGCCTTCGGCGACAAGATCAACATGACGAAATGGGAGAAGTGGTCGATCCTATTTTTCGGGATCTTTGCCCTGCTCGATATCCGCCGTAAGTACATGGTTGGCGACAACGTGAAAGAATAAGATGAAAAAGGCCTCAGATGAGGCCTTTTTCACGTCAGTTCACCACATATCAGTGATTACAGATCCGCGCTTCGTTGACCGAAATCGCACCCATGTCTTCAAAGATTTTTTGCGACGGCGCAGAAACTCCAGCACTTCGCTGAATGAAAGCCCTTGTTGGCTGCAGGTATGAAAACGCGCACTCGCGCCCCATTGACCATCGACCCAATGAGTCAGCGCCTGTTCGGACATTGGCTGTTGCTTGAGATGATTCAGGATCTCATGAACATGAATTGATGCAGGCATGTTGGTTCCACGCTATTAGAAGTTGCGCATATAGAAACACAGCCTCAGGCGGCAATTCTTGATATAGAGCAAAGCTTAATCAGCTTTCAATCAGTACTCAGCGCTCACTGCGTGGTGTGCTGCACTGCCAGCAAATCTCAAAGCTGCCGACATTTTCCTCGCCACAGGCGTGACAAAACCAGACTTGCTCGGCCTGCGCTTCGTAGTCATTGAGGGCCTGGCGTGCTTGTTGCTCGCGCATGTCATCCACCCAAAGCGTCACTGCAATAGCATCAGAAGGGAGCTCACCGGTCGCACTGGAAAGGGATTCTCCTTTCAACACCACCTCAATGCCTATGCTTTCCAGCATGCCTTTAAGGCTGTGCGCCTCAAGTGAATTGCTCGCACTATACACCTGAACCCAAGACATTTTTACCTCCTACGACAATATGGAGAGCGTGATCAGCCCTTGCGCGCAAAAGTAAGTGCTCATGATGAGCAGCACTGAGGTTTTGAAAGGGCCTTTGAAACGGTCAAACGCCAATACAGTGTCAGACACCATAAACAGCAATGCACCACCGAAAGCATGTGCCGCGACCTGCGTTTGGGCATTCATCCAGAATTCGCCAGCGCCCCAGGCCATTTGGGCAATCACCGCTATGTATACCCCAACAGGAATGAGCAAAGGGCCAAGATTGGGAAGAAGAAGCAGGAAGACGATGACGCTCGCGGCGCCAATCAAAGAAGGCAGCCACCAGACCATTGGGCCTTCAAACTGCTGCCAGAAAGCGACGCTGTAGAGAATGTGCGCCACCAGAAAACTCAATAAGCCCGGAATAAACCGATCTTTCGGCAACATCAGGAAAATATCGCCGACCAGCGAGAAGGCCAGCCCGGCAAGGATCAGGTAGGTATAGCTGTTCGCCTCACCGCCCATCATGCCAATCAACATCATCAAGGCGATCGTCAGGGGCTTGAACAGATAAAACTGCCATTGAGGCCCTTTATACGCTGCATTGATGTGTAGTAGGCCTGAAAAGCAGACGGCAACCCAACTCAACATGATTTATTCCCTTAAATTGCGAGCCAACCAAGTCTAGAGATGCAGGATTTATTGTCCACCGCACACGTCTCAGAAAGCGAACAAGGCATCAAAAGCACTTTTATACCCGCAACAAGGGTAAGTGTTTACATATAACTTTCAGTCTCGATTAAAAGAAAAAGGCACGGAAAACCGTGCCTTAGTCAATCATGCTGCCGTTACTGCCCGACGATATGTCGCCAGTTTTCGATATAAAACCAGACCGCTCCCGCCGTCACGGCGAAGATCAGGAACAGGGCAATTCGCCAGATGGTGCGGCTGCTGCGTGGCAGCAATTCTTTCTCGCACTGCTTACATGCACTCATGAATCCGCGCATGTCATCCACTTCATAGCCATCTTCATGTACGGCTTTGTTGCGGATGGTGGCAATGAAGCGAAGCTTGGCAATCACATCATGTGGAAGCCGTTCCTGACAGCTGCTCACCAATTCATGCAATCCACGACCTTCTGCGTGGTAGTGTTCTTTGAGGAGCCGTTCCAGACGCCGACTCTGTCTCACGACAATGGCAATTTCATCCATGCAGGCCTCCTTCTTTTATGTAGTGCACCTCATATCATTAGCTTACGTCATAACACTAAAAGTGAGAATGCACTTTAACTTTGTTTACATTAGCGCCAATGCTGAGCAGGATAAGTGGAGTGGATCACGAAATTTCTGCTCATCAGGTTTGCTAAAAGGGTCTGTGAAGTAGACTCATTGCCGACCGATAATGGCCGGATAAAGGAGAACACCGTGCCGATTTCTGTGATATTGCTCGTAGGCGCCCTCGCGGTGATCGCTGGTGTTTACTTCGTACTGACCATGCAAAAGCACATGCTGGGCCAAGGGGCGGAAGAGCGTTCTATTGATATCCGTATTCTCGACAAGCAATCTGTCGCCATTCCCGACCCGCAGCAGCATGAAGATCCAGAAGAGTACTGGATCTATGTCGAACCGATGGAAGGCGGACCAAAACGGGAATTTCAGGTGGGTATTCACTACTACCATGCCCTACAACCCGGTGATTGTGGCACCCTGACCTATCGCGGCGCTGAATTTATCCACTTTGCCAAGCTACAGCGCCACTAAAGCCTTCGTCTTATGGCACCAGCCATGACGTAAAACGCGACTTCGACAATCCCACACTGGCCACGTAAGACAACACGAACACGGCCAGTGTCACCAAGGGGATGGTCAGCCATGTCATTCCCGGCGTGAACGCCAACTCCCTCACAGGCCAGAGAAAGATGGGATGCACCAGATAAATCCCCAGCGAATGACGGCTAACCGCCGTGACTTTTCGCTGCATAGGCTCAGATACCCGCTCCGCCCAATGTTGGCACAACCCGAATACCATCGCAGCAATCAATACCGTGTTCAGGGTTTTATAGGAAAACCATCCCGCACTTGTGTATCGGCCATTTGAGACACTTTCAGAAATGGCAGTGTACTCGGTTGCTACCAGCGCCGAGATACCGATAAACAGCAGCCACTTCAACGGCAGTTTGCTTTGGTGCAACACATAACCCAGCATCAAATAGCCTCCATAAAGCACCAAGTCTTCCACCAGCCCCAGCAATATACCGGCAAGCCGCGCTGCACTCAGGACGAACCAAGCCCCCAACAACGCATAAAAGAGCCCGGGATCATCCCGTTGGGCAACAGGACGCAATATCGGCACTAAGAGGTAAAGCGGAATAAAGTAATAGAAAAAACCCAAGTGATAGTAAGTTTCTTCGGTTGGAAAGGAGGCTAACCGCTGTACAGTTTCCGTCCAATTTACATTTTGTAACGAAATCCCGGCCAATACCGCGTAAAAAACCGACCATGCAACAAACGGCACGAACACTTTCATAACCCGTCGACGGACAAAGTATCCCGGCGAAAATGGACGGGTGTCTGAAAGTAATAATGCACCAGTGATCATAATAAAAACCGGGACAGCCCAGCGACTTGCGCCATTAATAGCTATCGCTGAAACCCAGTCACCTTGCGGGATTTCGCCCATCAGGTAGCGATAAGGCCCCAACACATGAATGGCGATCACCGCCACCGCGGCGACCACCCGCAACAGCTCAATATAAAAGACTTTTTTCTGGGTTTGGCAGCTCAAACTTTATGTTCTCTCTTCATGTTCCATTTCCACACTAACCGTCG
Organism: Grimontia sedimenti; assembly: GCF_011045095.1. Taxonomy (GTDB): domain Bacteria; phylum Pseudomonadota; class Gammaproteobacteria; order Enterobacterales; family Vibrionaceae; genus Enterovibrio; species Enterovibrio sedimenti. The sequence goes on along the minus strand of NZ_JAALDL010000014.1, from coordinate 68,682 downwards.
GTGACATTTCCATCAATCCGAATATAAAACAAACAATATTAACCACCATTTATTAATTTATTGTTAATTTTTATGCCTGCAAAAGTCATTATTGATAGCATCAAGTATTGCAAAATGACATTTTTATGACCTAGGATGCTTTTTCAATTAAATGGACCGTTGTATGACATGGAGGATCTGATGCAGTCATCAGCTTCGCAACAACAATCTGGCGGGAAGCCGAACAAGTCGTTTTTTTCCCGTTTTCTCGATACCGTCGAATTCCTCGGTAACCTTCTTCCTCACCCGGTAACCCTGTTTGCCATTCTGTGTGTGATCATTTTCTTTGCATCGGGTATCGCCGGCTATTTTGGCCTTTCCGTCGCTGACCCTCGTCCGGAAGGTGCAGCAGGCAGAGCTGCCGATGGCATGATTTACGTCAACAGCCTGCTGAACGCTGAAGGCGTGCAACTTATCGTCACCAACCTGGTGAAAAACTTCACCGGCTTTGCGCCACTGGGTACCGTGCTGGTTGCCATGATGGGTGTGGCGGTTGCTGAGCACTCAGGCCTGCTGTCTGCCACCATGCGTTCTATGGTGATGGGCGCATCACGCCGTATGGTCACCCTGACCGTGGTATTCGCAGGTATCATCTCTAACACCGCTTCTGAGCTGGGCTATGTGGTACTGATCCCACTGGCAGCGATGATCTTCCACTCACTGGGTCGTCACCCACTGGCGGGTCTGGCTGCAGCATTTGCGGGCGTATCCGGCGGCTATTCAGCGAACCTGCTGCTGGGTACGGTTGACCCACTGCTGTCAGGCATCACTGAAACCTCGGCGCAGATGATTGACCCAACTTACACGGTTGGCCCTGAAGCAAACTGGTACTTCATGTTTGCCTCCACCTTCCTCATCACCATTCTGGGTGCCTTGGTGACAGAGAAAATCGTTGAGCCGAAGCTGGGCAAATACGACCAATCGATGGCAGCGGAAGATTTCGAAGCCAAAGAAGCGGGCAAAGTGACTGCGATTGAGAAGCGCGGTATGCGTAACGCAGGTATCGCTGCACTCGCAGTATCAGCCGTGCTGGCGCTGACCATCGTGCCTGAGTGGGGCATCCTGCGTCACCCGGAAACCGGTGAAGTGGCAGGTTCTCCGTTCCTGAAAGGTATCGTGGCCTTCATTCTGGTGTTCTTTGCGATTCCTGGTTTTGTTTACGGTAAGACTGTCGGTACCATGAAGAACGACCGTGACGTGATTGATGCGATGGCGAAATCCATCAGCGCCATGGGTCTGTACATCGTACTGGTGTTCTTTGCGGCGCAATTCGTTGCTCTGTTCAAGTGGACTAACTTCGGTCAGGTGATTGCGGTCGGTGGTGCAGACTTCTTGCAAAGCATCGGTCTGACAGGCCCAATGCTGTTCTTCGCCTTCATCATTATGTGCGGCATCATCAACCTGACCCTGGGTTCAGCGTCAGCGCAATGGGCAGTTACCGCGCCAATCTTCGTCCCTATGCTGATGCTGGTTGGCTACGCGCCGGAGACCATTCAGGCGGCTTACCGTATCGGTGATTCAGTGACCAACCTTATCACTCCAATGATGAGTTACTTCGGTCTGATTCTGGCAGTCGCAGCGCGATATAAGCGCGACCTGGGTATCGGCACCCTGATTGCCACCATGCTGCCATACACACTGGTGTTCCTTGCGGGCTGGAGCGTGTTCTTCTACCTGTGGGTATTTGTGGCAGGCTTCCCAGTCGGTCCAGGCGCTGAGACCTATTTCAACTTCCAACAGTAAGTGTGAAACTCTCCTCCCTAAACAGCCGGTCTTGACCGGCTGTTTTTCTTTTACGTTATGCGTGACGTTTCACCCCCTGATAGAATCCTTTAATAACCTGAGTGAAAACGCCATAAACTCGGGTCTGTTTGCCATTAAGTGATATGCTAATAAGAAAACAACGCCGGATTCCACATGCCAATTGAACACCCTTTTTTATTTTCCCGCGAGGATGCGCTAACCGAGACCATGGAAAAGGTGATTGCCCCGTTCTGGGCGAACCGTCAGCACGGTGAATTCGTCGGCCACGATGGCCTGCGTTTGAACTGGTGCGCCTTTACCAAGCCCGAGCACACCCGCGCGATTGTGGTGGTCAATGGCCGTATTGAAGGTGTGGCGAAGTATCAGGAAATTTTCTTCGACCTTTTTAACCAAGGGTTTGATGTCTACAGCTATGACCATCGCGGTCAGGGTTACAGCCAGCGTCTGGTGACAGGTTCAGATATTGGTCATGTGGTGGACTTCGACCATTACGTCGACGACCTCGATACCTTTATCAATGAAGTCGTCACCACCAAAACCCACAGCCAGCGCATGATCCTCGCCCACTCCATGGGTGGCGCTATTTCTGTGCTTTATGCTGCGCGTAAACCCAATGCCATTGATGCGATTGCGCTCAGCGCACCCATGCTCGGTATTAATCTGTCGCGCCCTCTGCAAATGGCTGCCAAGCCGCTGTGTAAAGTGCTGTCTAAACTCCAGCATCCTACGGGCTTTGCTCCGGGTCAGGTGCCGTATTGGGCAAAGCCTTTCAAGCACAACCTGCTGACGCAATCTGAAGCGCGCTATCAGTGGTTCCGTGAACTGTATGAAAGTGACGAGACACTTAAAGTGGGCGGCCCGAGCGCACAGTGGATATGGCAAAGCATGGATGCCTGCGAGCGCGCAGTGAAGACCGCCACCGACATCGATATGCCCATCCTGCTGATGCAAGCCGCACGTGATGAGATTGTCTGCAATGGCGTGATGTTCCAATTCCACCGTGAGCGTCAGGCAGCCGGTCTGCCGATTCAGTTCGAAATTCTGGCCGACTCCCGCCATGAACTCCTGTTCGAACGTGATGCTATCCGCGATAAATCACTGACATTGGCTCTGACATTTTTCGACTCACTCAGTGAAGAAACCGAGCTAGAACAAACCGCATAAGCCTATCTAAATTTCCGGTCAGCTTTTTCCTAAAGCGGAAAAATTGACCGGCATTTTGATCCCTTTTATTTCCCCTTTTTCTGGATACACTGGAGAGGTGTTTAAAAACATCTTCTCTCCTATTGAGGTATCCATGTACAAAATCGTTGCATCTGATCTCGACGGCACCCTGCTTACTCCTGAACATACCATCGCTCCTTTTACCCGCGATGTACTTCAGCGCCTTCACGCAAAAGGTGAACACTTTGTGTTCGCCACTGGCCGTCACCACATCGATGTGGCACACATTCGCAAAGGTGTGGGTATTCCAGCCTGCATGATCACCTCTAACGGTGCCCGCGTGCATGACGAAAACGATCAACTGATCTTCAGTCGTAACGTCGATCCAGCACTGGTTGCTCAACTGATAGAAATGGTGAAAGACGACGAAACCGTGACGATTCACATCTACCGCGAAAATGACTGGTTGCTGAACCGCGTTGATGAAGATCTGGCGAAATACCACAAAGATTCAGGTTTCAGCTTCAAAGAGTTCGATGTGGAAAATCCGCCAGTTGATGACGTGGCAAAAATCTTCTTCATCCGCCACGACCACGATTACCTGATGGGTTACGAACAAAAATTCATCGAAACCTTCGGTGACAAAGTCAGCGTGGCGTTTTCAACCCCATTCTGTCTGGAAGTGATGGCATCTGGCGTGTCGAAAGGTGAAGCACTGAAAGCAGTAGCAGAAATCAAAGGTTTCAGCCTGAACGAGTGCATCGCGTTTGGTGATGGTATGAATGACGTGGAAATGCTGAGTGCTGCGAAGAAAGGCCTCATCATGGAAACGGCACACCCGCGCGTGAAAGCGACCTTGCCGGACAATGAAGTGATTGGCAGCAACGCCGAAGAAGCGGTTGCCCGTTATCTGGAAACTCATCTACTGGGCTAACAACGCCGCTAAGTAGATAGCCAAACGGCAGCGCTCCCCCTCGCTGCCGTTTTCTTATCTAACGCTTAAACCCGCCTTCCGACATCGCGATAATTTCATCCCACTGCGCTTCAGTCACCGGCATGATACTCAGGCGGCTTCCCTTTTTTGCCAGTGGCAATTCTTCCAGTGCCGGATTCGCTTTGATGCGAGCCAAAGAGACATATTTCAGATGTTGGCGGTATTCCACATCCACCATGATCCAACGGGGATTGTCCGGTGAGCTCTTGGGATCAAAATAGGCGCTTTCCGGGTCAAACTGGAAATGATCCGGATAAGCTTCTTTCACCACTTCGGCGATACCCACCACACCCACATCCTTGCAAGACGAGTGGTAGATAAACACTTTATCGCCAAGCTTCATCCCATCACGCATCATGTTTCGTGCCTGATAATTTCGCACACCTTCCCAGCAAGAGACCTTTTGTTGTTTTAAGGTGTCTATAGAAAAGGTATCGGGCTCGGTTTTCATCAGCCAATACGCCATAATTTCCCCGTTTCAGCTTTTGGTTTTTCCAAAGTTGTACCCCGTTGGGCTTTGAATGAGAAGAGGAATCTCCGTTGATTATCCAAAAACGCCGCCTTTCCCACGTGCTGGGTCTGCTCTCCGCTGCCGCCTTGCTTTCTGCCTGCAGCCAAACACCATCAGGCCCGGTCGAACTCGGTAACTCTGACGATTTAAACCCGCAGCAGGAGATTGCCAAAGTGGCAGGAATTCAACCCCAGCGCTTTATGCTGCGTGGTGAAGTCACCCTCGGCCATGAGGTCCGCGCCATCACACCTTGTGGCAGCAACACTCAATACTGGCTGCAACTGCCGGACTTGCTCAATAAAGAAGGTCAGGCGCTGACCATGGAGCCTTACCAAAGTGTGTATGGCGAAGTGATTGGCGAATTCGTAAAACCCGCGATGGATGGCTTTGCAGCAGACTATCCGGCAACGTTCAAGGTGACTCAACTGAACCTGATGTCGGCAGAAATCGATGGCTGCAACCAAGCGCGAAACCGCACCATGGCGTCCGGCAATGAGCCATTCTGGTCAGTGTCTTTAGAAGGTAATACGCTCAATTACCAACAACTCGGTTTTGAAGCGGAGACATTCACCCTAACCGGCCGAGATATTTCTCCCGCAGCCCGAATCTATCAGGCCAATGGCGCGACCCTCACGCTTCGTCCAGAACTTTGCAATGACACCATGAGCGACAGCATTTACGGCTGGCGTTCAACCTTCACCAAAGGCAACAAAACCCTGACGGGCTGCGCGACACTCTCGGCGGACGACCCGACGCTCGGATGGGTCGGCGATTATCAGGGCATGACCAACCTCGGCGGCCAGTCACTCACCACCACCTTAGTGCTCAATCCCGACCACACGGCCACAACCCGCTATGAGCAGGCAGGCGAAGATGCGGTTGTGGAAACCGGTATCTGGCAACAGGTCAGCGATAGCAAGGTTCAGGTGATGATGACCCGCCATCAGGGACAATATCTGCTCAGTGAGCGCCTTTTCACCCGCAGCGGCTTTACCCTGAAAGCCGAAAAGGAAATCATCAACGGCCGCGAATACAGCCTGGGACCGGAGGGACTCGCGCTCTCTTTGATGGTCGGCAACCAGCAGCCAGTCATTTCCGTTGGTGTGGAAGGCTCTGCCAACTTCAACGAGAAAGTTGACGCGGCTTTTAAGGCATATCTTGGCGAGGAAGGTGTTAAGCAGGCGGCGGGCACCCGCTATCGCTGGCTGACACAGGATCTCAACGGTGACCTGCAGGATGAGCTGATGATATTCACCGACTGGTGTGGCACAGGCGGCTGTACCCTTTTGGTGTTTAACAATGACAGCAATGTCTGGCGCTTCAACAGCCGCATCACGCTGGTTCACCTGCCGTTTCAAATGAGCCAATCCACCAGCAACGGCTGGCACGATCTCATCATGCCGGTTGGCGGTGGCGGGGCAAAAGCCTCTTCCCGCGTGCTGGAATTTAATGGCAAACGCTATCCGGGCAACCCTTCAGTGGCGCCGGAAGTACTGTTGCCAGACAGCGCCGATCCTTACCTTTTCGCTGACGGCATTTATCCTCAGCAAGAAGGTGTTGAGCTGAAATAAATGGAAAAGGTATCCCGAATGGCAGAAAAGCCAACGTCCTGCCCATCTTGCGGCTTTCACTACAACTGCCTGTGCGAGGCCGTGCCAAAGCTCGATAGCCAAGTGCGTATCGAGCTATTGATGCACGAAACAGAAACCGGACGCGCTACTAACACAGGTCAGCTGCTGGAAAATGCGCTGCCGTATTGCAGGCGCCACGTCTGGCAACGCAAAACGCCGCCACTGGAATTACTCACACTGCTTGCCGACCCGGCTGCGCAGCCGTATCTGGTATTTCCCGGTGAAGGGGCTGTTGCGCTCGAAAAAGCAGTCAGCCGACCGACGTCCAAACCGGAAGCCAAGCCGATTCACTTCATCATTATCGATGCGACCTGGCAGCAGGCGCGGAAGATGCTGCGCCAAAGCCCATGGCTTGAAGATGTGCCTATGGTGACACTGCCTGAAGGGCTCAGTACCCGCTACGCCCTGCGCCGCAATCAGCCCGAAGGTTCCCTTTGTACCTGCGAGGTCGGGATGGTGTTGATGGAGGCCATGGGAGAAACCGAGAACGCGGTGGCAGTAGGCCAATACTTCGATAGATTTATGCAAGTATTTGAAGCGGATAGACAACATCAATCGTTACAAAAGCTGTGATAGAGAAACTTGCGCAGAACCTGGTCAGACCTTAATGTTAAGTAAGTAATTTGATATTAAGGATGCTCTGATGACTGTGGTTTCGATGACAACTGGTATCCCTGCTGAGCAGCAGATCAGCGAACTGGAATCGCAATTTGCCAAACTGGTCGCTAAGACCACCCAAGATCCCGATCCCGCTTACGCAGAGCGCATTCGGGATTTGAAGCATCTTCAAAAGGCTTTGAAAAAGCACGCTGACACCATCGTCGATGCCCTGTCTCAGGATTACGGGCATCGTAGCCGCACTGATTCACTGATGGCAGACATCCTTCCCTGCTTCCAAATGCTGCATTACACCAAGCGCAAGCTGAAACGCTGGATGAGACCATCGCGCCGCTCCGCGGGATTGCTCCTGACGCCTGCCAAAGTTGAAGTGCACTATCAGCCGCTTGGCGTGGTCGGCATTATCGTACCGTGGAACTTCCCCATCACTCTGAGCCTCATTCCACTGATGACAGCAATTGCCGCGGGAAACCGAGTGATGCTCAAGATGAGTGAGTTCACGCCTCTGACTGCACAGGCCGTTAAAGCCATGCTGGCCGAAGTATTTGATGACGATAAAGTCTGCGTCGTGGAAGGCGATGTCTCAGTGGCAGAAGCCTTCACCAGGCTTCCGTTTGATCACCTGATGTTCACCGGCTCGACCGAAGTCGGCAAGAAAGTGATGAAAGCGGCATCTGAAAACCTGACGCCTGTGACATTGGAACTTGGCGGCAAATCTCCGGTGATTGTCGGGCCGGACATCGACCCCATGCTCGCAGCCGAGCGTATGCTGTTTGGTAAGAACCTCAATGCCGGGCAAATCTGCGTCGCGCCGGATCATGTGTTTGTGCACGAAGACAATCTGGAAGAGTTTGTCGAAGCGCTGCGTGTGAAGTGGAATGAAGCCTATCCCAAAGGCATTCAAAGTGATGACCGCACCGCCATCGTGACTGAGCGTCAGTTCTCACGTCTGACAAGTTTGATGGAAGACACCGACAAGCGCGGCATTACCACCATCCCACTGGCTGACCCGGCGATCTTGCCTGAAACGCGGAAAATGGCGCTTCATCTGGTGATCAACCCACCGAAAGACAGCGCCATCATGCAGCAGGAAATTTTCGGTCCACTACTACCAATCATTACCTATCAAGATGTGCATGATGTGCTTAATGCACTTCGCCACCAACCTCGTCCATTAGCGCTGTACCTGATGACGCTCGATCAGAACTTCATCCAGCACACCATTAGGCATACCCATTCAGGCTCTATCGCTGTGAATGACACCATTATGCAGGTTGCGGTGGATGACACACCGTTCGGCGGCATTGGCGCCTCAGGTATGGGGCATTATCACGGCATTGAAGGCTTCCGCACTTTCAGTCACGCCAAAACCGTGTTCCAGCGTGGCAAGCTGAATCCTGGAAAGCTGATGGCACCGCCGTATGGTAAGTGGTGGCAGAAAGTGATGTTTAAGTTCTTTCTGCGCTAGCGAAATACCGTACCGTTGGTGATGTGCTTCGAACGGGAAACACATCACCATTGTGCGAGCATTCCTTTACACTACCTTATTAGCTGAGTATTACAGCGATACAAGGGCACAGCCGGAATGACTCCTGACGGAAGAAATAAACTGGATTCCACTACCGCCGAGTTTGCTGCAATCTTTCAGCATCGTGATGCGTTTTTAGGAGATGCCGCTACCTTTTCAGCAGACTCATCAATACTGTCGTTGAAAGAATCCCCCTCACCAAGATCCTTACCCATCGGTTCTATCACTAAGCTCTTTACCCTTGTCGGTATATTGATTCTGTCTCATCAAAAAAAGCTGGTGTTAACCAATCCTGTCTGCGCCTATTTTGAAGATGATGACCGCTACCCGCTCCCCCCAGACGCGACGATATTAGATGTTTTATCTCACCGGGTTTCATTCGGGGACTACGTCAAAGAGAGCTATGACGCAGGCAAAAACCTATCAATGCTAACGAAGAAAGATATTGAAACCCATATTCAACTGAAAACCGGAGTGGAAGTGCTCGAAAAGCCTGTGTACTCAAACTCTTGCTATTTTCTTCTCGGGTTACTTATCGAGCGCGTCGCTGAAATGCCGTGGGAAGCCTTTACTCAAACCTTTATTTTCGACCCGGCGGTGATGAAAACCGCCCGCTTTACGACCGAGGCCTGTGGTCATGAATATGGCGAAGAAGGATATGTCGAACAAACGGAGCTTCTCCTCAATATCGCTTTCAGCGCGGGGGCTATCTGCTGCTCGGCGTCGGACCTATTGAGATTTGTCAAGGCGTTGCGAAAAGACGTTTTCTTTCCGCTACCGATGCTAACCCGCCTACTGAAATCAAGCTCACTCAGCGCTCACGTTGATAACGACGAGGAAAAGGGGACATACTTTATAGATGGCAACGTACCAGGCATAGAAGCCTCCCTTATTTTCACATCAGATTTCACGCAAGCCGCTGCTGCTATCTCTCAATACGACACAGGGCAAGTCGACAAGCTTGCCACGTGCCTGTTATCTGGGAAGCCTCTGTCTGCCCAATTCAAATGCGATAAGGCAACATTTAGCCTTCAACTAGCAACGGGTGAATACCATTATCAGAGGAAGATAGAAAAGAGCTACTCAAGTATCTTCCTGAGGACAGCCTTGATTTCTTCTGCACCATCACACTGGTAGAAAGCGGAGGTGCATTTAGTGTTAGATACGGTGATGGCTCTGAAAGTCTGCTTATTTTTAATGATTCCATCGGGTTTAAGGATCGCCATCGACCCATTAGATTTAAACGGTACATCCAAGACGGAGCTTTACATATGAACTACAAAGAATGCATAGGTTTAAAGCTACAGCAGTATTGACGACTGGAAACTCAAAAGGCTCTATATGTACATTGGTGAACTATCAAAAAAAACTGGCGTCAGCATTAAAGCCATCCGCCATTATGAAGAAATTGGTCTTATCAAATCGCCCCAGCGAAAAGAGAAATACCGGATTTACGATAACTCTTACCTTGATGTGCTTACGATGATCCAGTTGGCTAAACGGCTTGGGTTTACACTCAGTGAACTAAAAAATATTGCTCAGGCAAAAACCGAAAAGGGGCTGGTGCCGATGGATTTACTGACGCAGAAAATCACCGAGAAGCGACAGCTATTGCTCCAACAGCAGGAAACCATTGCGCAGAAGCTGGCAGGCCTGATCGAACTGGAGCAAAGCGTTGCCCATTACAACGCCTGTTTGCTCGAATCACTGGTCGATGAAAGCTAGGTTTACGCATTTCTCATGGCTTGATAATACATATTAAGTACCTTGTTTCTTGGCAAGATCCGATTGAGAAACACGTAAATTTTATTGCCTAGAAAAGGAATTTCGCGAACTTTCCCGGCAAATAATGCCTTTAACGCCAATGTAGCCACACCATCAGGGCTTGCTCTGAATTTCTTCGAAAACACGCCCGCCTCTGAGGCTTTGTCTTCACTACCTTCAAAATTAAAGAAACGCGTATCTGTGCGGCCGGGAGACAGGCAAGTGACCTGAACATTCTTGGGTTTGAGTTCCATCGCCAACGCTTCGGAAAAACTCGCAACATACGCTTTACTGGCAGCATAAGCGGCAAGAAATGGCTGGGGTTGATAAGCGGCGGTGGACGCAACGTTTAAGATATGTCCGGATTCTTGCCGAACCATTCTGCCCGCAAAATACTGCGTCAGGTTTGTCATGGCGGTGACATTAAGGTGGAGCATGGCTTCAATGTCTGCGTCATTTAGAGACAAATGCTCACCATAGAGACCAAATCCGGCATTGTTTATTGCAACATCGATATTGGCAGGGTAGTCGCATAGCTGTTGGATAAGCCCCCGCAATTCTTCGGGGTAACTCAAATCCGCCTGAAGAGTCAGCACAACGTTTGGCAGGTCTTCCTTTAGCGTGGCAAGAACAGCTTCGTTTCGTCCATGCAGAATGAGCGAGTAGCCCTGAGCTGAAAGTTGCTTGGCGAAAGCCAGACCAATACCCGATGTTGCACCACTAATAAATGCTGTTTTCACGTCGTAAACCTCTTTGCTTTGATGATTGAGGTTTTACGATAAGGTCTACCCTATAGGGGAGAGTCAAACACATTGATTAAAATAAATTTTCCCCTATCGTCCACCACCAAGCTACTGGTTTTCTCTATGTGGCAGGCGTCGGGTCAAATTGCCTCTTACATGTGCACAAATAACTTCTAGATGGCAGTCAAGGCAGAACGAAAAAACGCGCCGAATATGAAGGAGCGTTTTTTTTATGAACTCATCAATAAAGCTTTGTGTAGTGACAATAAAGTTTGCCCGTAAGGATAGAATGAGACAATAAAGTTTGCCCACAGGACTCACTATGGCGAACAGACCTTAAGGCTTGGGGCTACCAACGAGAAATTACTCGCCATCAAGTTTTGCACCTTATCCTTATCCCCCAACTTGCCTGCTTCTGCGAAATAGGTTGCAGACTTCAATGCACTTGGTTCTACAAAAACACCTTTTGCAAACCATTGGCCCAAGGTCACATTAGCTTGCCAGTCTCCTTTTGAAGCCAACTCCTGCAGAGCTTCTACTAACTTTTGACTTTTATCTGAATCGACTAAGCCCAAGCCATCTAGGTACTCAATGTTTTTGAGCGCCGAATCAGACCCTGTCATTGCGGCGAGGTAAGTAGGATGAATACTCTCTGTCACCTTTCCCTGCTTTCTCATGAACACACCTAAGTTGTTTAAGGCACAAGGATTTTTATGGTTTGCTGCTTTACGAAGTTTCGCCTCTCCCTTAACAGGATCATATTTATTGGTACTCTCATCAAAATAAAGTGTTGAAAGATAAAAATTTCCCGCATGAAAACCATCATCGGCTGCTTGTGTGAGAAGTTCTTCAGCACGCTCCAGATCCACTTCAACACCATCCCCAGCCAGATACATTCGTCCTAGCATCAATAAAGCATATGTCTCCCCAGCAGAAGCAGCTAATTCGTATAGTCGCAGAGCCTCCCTATTATCTTCTTCAACTCCTTCGCCAAAATCGTACATGTTGCCCAAGAAAGCCTGTGCTTCAGAGTTGCCTTGTTCCGCGGCTTGTCTGTACCATGAGGCTGCAGTTTCAACGTCTTTCCTCACTCCAATACCATTGTCGTAAAAGACACCAACACTAAGTTGAGCTTCTGGAAGTCCATTTTCAGCAGCCTTTAAATACCAAGACAGAGCAAGGTCTTCACTCTTTTCAACTCCCTGCCCATGTCTATAAATCAAACCAAGATAATATTGAGATATTCGATCTCCCTTTTGAGCAGCCTTACGGAAGTAGGCGACCGCAAAAGAGTCGTTTTTATCTACCCCTTTTCCGAAGTAATATATATTCCCCAGTGCAGTAAAAGCATCTATGTGTCCTTTTTCAGCCGCTTTCTTGTACCACTCTATAGCTTTCTGAACATCAGCATCTGTCCAAAATCCATTTTCATACATAGTGCCTAAGTGATACTGCCCAGACTCATCACCTTTGGAGGCTGCTTCGCGATACCAACGAAACGCTTCTTCATAGTCCACATCAGTAACTTCGCCAACTTCATACATGACTCCAAGGTCAGTCATCGCGGGGGGGTAGCCTTGTTTTGCGGCTTTTAAGTACCAAGCCATAGCCGTTAGGTTGTCTTCAGGGACCACTTCACCAAGATCGTATACTATCCCCAAGTTATATTGAGCAAGTGGTAGCCCTTTTGACGCAGCTTGCAAATACCATTTTTTAGCTTCCGTACGGTTTATCTGAACTCCAATACCATTGTCGTACATAAAACCCAGTTGATTTTCGGCAAGGCCTAATCCCATAAAGGCTGCCTTTTCAGTTAACTTGAAAGCTCTCAGCTGATCTTGTGGAACACCAATACCGTCACCTAGAAGATATGCAGCCCAGTACATAGCTAATGGTTCAGTATTATCTTTTTCCAACAATGAGGAGAGTGTGTTGAACGATTTTTCTCCCCAATAACTAGCTTTAGTCAATAAACCAACCCCGGTCTTGCTCTGCGAAATTAGGCGTGCCAATGCAGCCCCAGCGTAGGGGTTACCCATGTTTGCCGACTTTAAATAAGAATTGTATGCAGCCTCATAGTTTGATTGTATAAAGTCGTTTTTATACCCATCCAAGTAATTAGTCTCTTCGGCAAAGTTTACGACAGGAACATCAGGCCATAGACCGCTAACCAACCCATTTATTGCATCTAGAAACTGCTGACCGCCAACAACCAACGCAAATACAAATAAAACAGCAGCCCCAATGGGATGGCTACCCACTCTGCGTTTTAGCTTCTCGAATATGTTCTCTTGATTCGTAACCATTTGCGGTTCGTCACTTGAACTCATCGTTTTATCCCCTAGCAAACGGCGCTCATTGTTTTTATTGTTAAGTGAATAACGAAACATCACCTGCTCAAGTTCTAGACAACTGAGGTAAAAGTCAAATGTATCATTCAGCGCTTCACAAGTTAGGCTTTGAAGAGAGCCTGTCGGTTGTTCAAGAGTTGACTGTAATTAGAGACGGGATCGAAAGAGCTTATCTTTACAAGTCATCCGATATAACTGGTATTGCTTTCGAAGAGCTCGCGACCTTGCTTGACTTACAGTACGGGGAGTTCAAAGCTATTGTGACTCCCGTTAAATTGACTCCTCGAGAAACTGAGCATCTCCTAGCGATCGTGGATCTATATGCCTATTGCCAAGAAGTATTTGGAAATGATCAGCTAGCCCGATACTGGCTCAAAGAGGTCATCCCGGCACTGGATAATACTCAGCCAATCACTTGGCTAGATACTTTTGTAGGCATTGAAATGATTCGGGAATTACTGAAAAAGGTAGAGCATGGAGAGTTCTGTTAGATACTCAATCAATGCACTAAAATCTTGCTTTAAAGGTAAATAGCGAGAGCTTTGCTCAAAACTATCTATCTAAGTAAATCAAACGATTCTTTAAGAGTTCGTCGCAAAAATTCAGGGGTTTAGATGATAAATGACTAGGCTCTAATCGGCGGGATATTATGGGTTTGGCTGGACAGGAATCTATGATCATCCATCGTGTACATTTAGAGCAATTATACTGATTACTCTTCAATAGCATCTCTTTTTGAGCCTGCCCCCTGCTTATGCGAAACCAATGCGCTTTTATCTCTGCCCTCTGTTTCAGAAACTCACCAAATTGCATGGGATACTCGGTTTTGTACCTATGATACTCGGAGTGAAGATACCTATCTGAGATCGGCTTTCTTCGCCCATCTTTGTAGTAAAAATCCAGGTACCCCTTACCTAGATAGTTATCTCCTCGCCATTTTGACGCCCACATATAAAAGTCGAACAACAAACATGGCATCACATGAAATGCTTCTGCTAACGTTTCAGGTGTCTTAGGTTCATTGATATCTGAGTACACACCACTAAGACGCGGAAATTTCCCCGAGATAGCAGATATGGCCAATCTAGCTGCCTCTTTCTTACCTGTTGGCTGCAGCGCCAAAAGTGGTTTTCGGTGTAGACCACACTCAAAGTGAAATAGCCAACTCGATTTGAAATAACCAAATCCATGCGTTTTTATCGATTCTTGGATGCATTGTTCGCAAAAACGGATAGGGTATTTTCCCTTATTGCGACTAAAACGGAGGCTTCCAGAAAAAACAAAGTCAACTAACTCCAAAAAGACCATTGGGTTATCAAACCAGTCAGCTGTTTTTAATCCAACTCCCGAGCGCCTTAGGAATCTCAACAAATCGCCATCATCGAACCGAGTTTTGGGTATAGAGAATTTCTCAGTGAAGCTAGGAATCGAAACCCAGCTACCGTCATTTGCGATCAAAGAAGAGAAGTCAGACACGCCTACTACTAGAAGATAGCGGAATATCCAGCTATGGAGTGACTCATCTTGGAGGTAGTCCAGCTCTATTTTTTCAACTAATTCATTATTCTAACATGCGCATACCATAATGATTTTTAAGAACAAAATAGTCTCAACTTTGCAGTTCAAGAAAAATAACCAAATGACACAACTCTTCGTAACTGACTAGTGGGCGATCAGAACCTAAGCACTCTGACTTTCTTCAACCACCGCATTTGCATTTACTTTGCGGATAACACCAAACAGCTCTACAACGGTGCCTTCATCAAAGAAGCCATAGGCACTCTCGCCGTGGTTGTCGGTGAAAGGAGGTTCGAATAGTTGCGACATATCTAAGATGCCGTTGTTGACTAGGTAGTCGATGACTTGGTTAACAAACTGAATTTGCTCAGCGCTGTAAGACTCTTTATCAAGGAAGCTGCTGAATGCCTCCTTCGCGGCATTCAAATCCAAACCAACCAGCTCACGAATGAATGTTCCTAGCGGCTTTTCTCGCAAGATTTTTTCACGGTAGGCCTTTACGTCAACCATACCACTCGCATCTAACAGCAAGCCTTCTAGAACGTCTAAATCAGCTTGTGTGATGGGCTTATTACGCTTTAACTTTTGGATGGTTAGCTGGTCTTGGTGATCTTGAATATATAACTCGACCTTCTTACGGTACTGGGTTAAATCAACACTTGGATTACTGTAAACCGGCGTAACATCGTGTATACCCTGAACTTCATCTTTGAAATTGGTGTAAACCTTTTCTTTCTGCTCCTTATCCAGAGCAAACATTAAGTTCCGCAACCGGCGGCGCATGTCTTCGAGCGTAACCAGATGAATGTCCTGCCAAAACTCTTGCGTCTGTATATCTTGAATGAGTTGAAGCTGAGCCTGCACCGCAGGAATGGTCGATTTCGCTTCTAGCTGCTCGGCAAACTCTATCACTCTTGTACGGCTGGATTCTGGCAGCATGCCTTTCTCTAACAATGCTAACTGCATGGAGAGCACCAAGTTATCAAAGCGATAAGACATGTGGTTGAGCTGTTCATCAGCGTTAAACGCTTCAGCTTCACTTGGTAGTGCGGATATATGGCTCTCTAACTCAGTAAACTTCGCGTCGTCGATATCGTCCCAGTACTCTCGCTCTAAGAAAGGCTCTACCGCCTTTCGCTTGGGTCTGACGATAAAGTTGTCGAGATTCATGCCAGCAACAAGGTGGTGCAACATATCAAGCTGGTAACGGTTTAATTCGGCATAACGCTCGCAGTCTTCCGGGTTTCGCTCGCGAAATACTTCATCACTCAACTTACTCTTGATCACTGTGCTGAGTAACACACGTTTCTCAAACACTTGCTGAGTGACAGGTTTCACCACACTGGTAGGTAAGCCTTCAGGGTTGGCATCGAAATATTCAAAGTTCTGACAGTAGTCGAATACCTTGAAGGTCTCTTTGTCGTCGTCAGGTCCAAACAGCTTTTCACACAAACGGGTACCACGGCCAATCATCTGCGTGAACTTCACTTTGGAGCGGACGACTTTGAAGAACACCAGGTTAACCACTTCAGGTACATCAATCCCCGTATCGAGCATATCTACTGAAATGGCGATTCGACAGGTCGGGTTTTTAGGGTCAAAGTCCTTACGTTCATTTTCATCACCAGAGAACTCATCAATCAGGCTCTGGGCATACGTTTCTTTGAAGGTAATGACGCGTGCGAGCTTGCCTGCCCACTTCGGATAGTTCTTGTTAAACATCTTCTCGAGGAAAACGGCATGGTCATTATTCGCAGCGAAGATGATGGTTTTACCAATCACATCACCACCTTCAACATGGATACCTCCGTTTTCATCTTTACTCATTAACTGAGCAAACATCTTTTCAGCGGTATCCTCATTGAACAGAAACTTGTTTACCTCTGACGGCAAGACTTCATCACGATCTTCTAATTCCGCCTTGTTTTCCCACTCTTCCTGCTCTTCCTCTGAAAGGTCTTTGTACTTCACACCCTCACGGAGGAATTTAGTGGCGACAGAGATTTTGGTCGGCGGAACAAGATAACCTTCAGAATAAGCACTTTCGTCTTCATAGGCGTAGGTTGGCATTCCCTTCTGCAGGTCAAAAATGCCGTAAGTATCTTTTTCAACCTCATCTTTGGGTGTAGCCGTAAGACCAACCAAGAAACCGTCGAAGTATTCAAATATCTGGCGATACTTTGAGTACACCGAACGGTGCGCTTCATCCACCACGATTAAGTCAAAATGACCAACACCAAACGGACGTTCATGAGCTGCACGGTCCAGTAAGTTCTTCATGGTTGGATACGTCGAAAAGTATAAACGGCTATTAATGCTGTCTTTGCTTTGACTTGAGTCGAGAATTGAACAACTGACTCGTGGAAGCTCTTTAACGAAGTTCTTTTTTGCCTGAGTCAGCAGCGCATTACGGTCGGCAAGGAATAGTACATTCTTCACCCAGTCATTTTTCACTAACAAATCGACAAGGCTTATAACGGTACGGGTTTTACCAGTACCCGTTGCCATTACAAACAGTCCTTTACGCTCATGCTCTAATTCAAAATCTTGAAGTAGCTTGGTGATTGCCGATTTCTGGTAATGGCGGTTGGTAATGTTGTTATTAATGACAAGGTTGCTTCCTGGATTGCCGTTTTCAAAGAAAGGTTTACGTTCTTTGCGGCGCCTGATCATCAGTTCCAGTTCGTCTTTGTTGTAGAAGCCCTGAACTTGACGAGGAGGGTAAAAATAGTCGTCCCAAAGGTAGGTTTCATAGCCGTTGCTGTAGAAGATTACAGGGCGTACACCACATTGCTTTTCTAAACAGTCTGCATAGAGTTTTGCTTGTTGCTGGCCATCTTCAGCGCGGCGGTGAGCACGCTTGGCTTCTACAACCGCCAATGCTGTACCGTCATCGCCCCACAATACGTAATCAACAAAGCCGTTACCGTTTGGATTCGCCTGTGAGATTGGCATACCCGATACGGGATACTCCCGGTCACGTTTATGCTCAAGTTTCCAACCGGCCTCATCCAGCAAGACATCAATCAGATAGGTGCGCGTTTCTTCTTCGTTGTAATCGTGGGTATCGTCGACACTCTCAGCGTTTTGTTTGGCCTGCTCGATTTTCTCCAGCAAAGCCTGATTCTCAGCTCTCAGCGCTTCATTATCTTTCAGCTGTTGCAGGTAGATATCACGGTCAGCTTTGTCACTCTCTTCCAGCTGCTTTTCAAGCTCTTTGACCCTTTTAATACTGCTGAGTGCTTTTGTCGCCACTTCAGCACTTATCACTACATGCTGAGGGATCAGTGCTTCATCAAAGGGCTGAACGACGAAGTTACTGCGATCGAACTCTCTATTGCCAAAATCAGGGGTGTAGGTGCGGATAAACCAATACAGGACATGATGCAGTTCTTTGACTGCTTGTAATGCATCACGCTGCGGCAGTGTCGTCTTACTGTGAACTGCCTCATTACCAACTTGGATAACCAATTTGAGCTTAGGGAAAAGGTTTGTCGTCAGGTTTTGCTTAAAGCCCTTGTCATGAATCAGCGACATTAAGGTCGCATCATGCCGAGGGCGTGAGATCCACTTATCAATGTCAAATACGGTTTCAACCATTAGCTCCAAGGCATTACGGGCATAAAAGCCCGCAATACGCGGATCAGTTTTGATATGGCTTTCAGCACTTATTGCACGAGTTTGAATCTCAGCACAACGCATGGAATACACATCACTGCCACCATGAAGGGCAACGTCCATAAACCCAAAATTAGTGCCTTCAGCGCGAGGTGAAGAATTAGCCGTATCTGACATTGAATTTCCTTTTTACATAATCATTCTTGTTGGAATTAGTTAGAGGCTTAGCTCGCCTTTAAAGGCTTTTTGCATCAGGACATTGAAGTTGTCGTCAAATTCGCGCAACTGATTTTGATTTTGTGCAATGAGTTTGTTTACGCTTTCTATCGTGTCCCCAAAATGTCTCTGTAATTCGACTGGAGGGCACATGATGGGAGCACTACTGATAACCTTCTGATTAATTTTGTAAGTGCCGTTTGTTGTTCTTGCGCCACTTTCTATGTGGTCGCGTAAAAAAGTGTTAGACCAAAGCGTATTCATATACCTGATATCTAGACGCTTCAAATCGAGAGTCACACCAATAACAGTATCGGGAAACACCAAATCATCGCGACTATCCGTGGGGTATACACCTCTCCCAACTAGATTTTTGTTTCCGTTCCCTCGACATATCAGAAAGTCATTTTTTTTGATTTTTTTTGATTCATCAGGAGGTGAATTAAATAAGCCAACTTTACAATGAGTTTCATTGAAATTGCCCTGGGTTATTGCACTTAAAGTCAAAACTTTGGACTCGACTTCACCGTCTTTTGATGGCGACACTCCATTTCTGAGGTTGACGATGAAACTTTTTAACTCGCTAAAATCCCAACCCTTCGGATTCGTCACAGGATCACCAAACATATCGATAAACACCGACTGTGCTAGGCTGTTTAGCTCTTGCTCCATTTGCTGGCAGTCTTTACGCAGTTGGTCAGCTTTTTCCAGTACCGAAGCGATTTTCTTTTGGGTTTCTAATGGGGGGAGTGGGATTGTAGTCCCTAAAAAGTCGCCTCGATTCACATGCTTCATTGTTGAACCACGAGTAAACTTAAGCATTGATAAGATGGCATTTTTTAAAGCAAAACGAAGGTAATCCTTGTTCACTTTGTCATGATCAGGAACGACTTTAAAAATATGCTGATTTAAGAGAGCACTCTCTCGTTTCCACTCAAAAACGTCTAGCGTTGCAGACCACGAAACAAGCAGATCACCACCTTCTACATGATACTTATCAGGAACCGACATTGAGGTGTAATTAAACGCTTTGGAAGTATCCGTTAGGTTCTGGATACGAATAATTGGTTTTCCTTCCTTTTCCCAATGCTCTGGCTTAAATGCGAACCCATTGATAAAGCTAGCTATTGAGCCTAGTTCAACCGAAGGCCAACTCATTTCAGCAACCCCTCTAATTCAGATACACCTTTGGCCATCTTCTCTTGCAACGTTTTGATTCGCTGTAGAATGTCTTGCGGCGCATCATATTGAACTTCTTCATACACCTCTTCTTTGTAACGGCTAATGCTCAGGTCAAAGTCGTTATTGGTGATGTCAGCCACCGGAACCATAAAGCTCTGTTCAGTTTTCTTACGCTTGTATTCTGGGCTATCGCTGTTTGGCGTGCTGTCTTCATTAGTTAGCGTTTTAAAGCGAGCAATGATATCTGCAATATTGCTTTGTTCATGGGTTGGCTCATCACCCTCTTTGAACAATTTAGTGCGTTTATCATCCAGTGAGTAACCATCCGCTTTCATGTCATAGAACCAGACGTTATCTGTGCCGCCACTGTTGGTTTTGGTGAAGATAAGAATGGCGGTACTTACCCCTGCGTAAGGCTTAAATACACCTGAAGGTAATGAGATTACTGCTTCCAGCTTCTGCTCATTGACGATTTTCTCACGAACGCTCTTGTGAGATTTTGTGGAACCAAAGAGAACACCATCCGGCACGATAACCGCGGCGCGGCCACCGACTTTCAGCATACGAAGGATAAGGGCAAGGAAAAGCAGCTCTGATTTTTCAGTCGGCTTTTTCTTTTTCACCTCAACCTGAATTTCGTTACCGTCTTCATCAATTTCAGTTTTGAACTTAGGCGCTGCTTTCTTGGCAATTGGGTTTTTGCCCAGCGCACGCAGTAAGTCAGGCGCTACGATGTCAAAATCAACCGAGCCTTTAAACGGAGGGTTAGCAAGAATCAGGTTGTAAGCTTCTGAGATATTTTCATTGCCTTGATCCTGCAGGCTATCACGGTAATGCACACTTGGGTTTTCAATCCCGTGCAAAAGCATGTTCATGGCACCAATGCGTAGCATGTGCTTATCAAAGTCGAAGCCAGTAAACATCTCATTGTTAAAATGCTTACGGTTTTCAGGCTTGTTCACTTCTTTGGCATGATGCTCTTCAACATACTCCACAGCGGCCATCAAGAAGCCACAGGTACCTGATGATGGGTCGCAAATGGTATCACCCACTTTTGGCTGCATTAGCTCGACCATCATTTGGATGATGTTACGCGGGGTACGGAACTGACCGTTCACACCTGACTGTTGAAGCTTACTCAACAGGTATTCGTAAAGGTCGCCTTTGGTGTCTTTGTCGTTCATGTCGATGGCGCTCAGTAACTGCACCACCTGATCTAAAAGCTTGGCAGATGGGATCATGAAAATCGCATCTTTCATGTGCTCGGCAAAGCTCCCCTCATTTTGCAGCGTTTTTATAAGAGGGAATACGCGATCACGGACGATTTCCATCATCACGTCTGGGTCTTTATCTTTGAAATTACTCCAGCGAAGATCTTGCTCATCGGCCAAAAAGGTTGGGTTCTTCAACGGTAAACCTGTTGCTTGGCTGCGGCGCTCGGCGGTCTTTTGTAGGTCATCTAAGCGACGGATAAACAGTAGGTAGGAGATTTGCTCAATCACTGAAATGGGGTTAGCGACACCGCCTGTCCAAAACATTTCCCATACTTGGTCGATTTGATTACGAATTTTGCCTGTTAGCATTTGGTTTCTCTTTGAATTGGTCGAGAGGTCATGTCTGAATGCATGAAAAGTTGTACCTAATTTTACTGCATTGATGACTCTCTCACTACGACTGAATTCAAAGGCTGTACGCAGTTTGAACAAACTTTCATCCACAATGAGACACGAACGCTGGCCAATTAAGGGGGGAAACAGAGAGGCGGAAGGTCAAATAAGCTTGAATTGCTTCAAAATATTCATCGTTTTAGGCAGTCTGTCTTTTTTGGCAATAAGCCAGCCATGTGAACCCAGTATGCGGTCTAATTCGGTGCGGCTGGCTATTTCATACTTGAGCAACAAGGCGCTCACTCGGAGAGAAAGGTCTGCATCTCTTACTGCCCAATCTACTCTATCGATATGCACCGTTTTATTAGCAGCTGGTAGGTTGGCGTTTAACCATTCTCGTCTGTGCTGATATAGCCAGAAGAAGGCTGCCTCGCAATGCTTCTTTATGTCCTGCCTAATCGCATTTGGATGACTTTGTGTAAATCTCAGAATTTGGCATTTGTAGCGACGCTTTTTAGATTCAAATCGACATTGCTTGCGCCAATCAACCAGCCCTTCGGTTGCTGAAATAATCATCTCAACACTCCCCGTAGAAAAACCGAGTGCTTCTGCAATTGCCTTTCGGTGGAATCCTTTATAAGCCAACGCTTTAATTTTTTCTTGGATAGCTTGGGTGATTTTTTTGGGTTTGAGGTGGTGGTTGATACCAAATTTCATCGCAACGCCTTTCACATAGCATCGACTTTTTAGTATCTGTCGCCCCACCTCTGAAAGTGATAGTCCCTGTTCAAGCAGAGCTAGGCAATGTGTTTCTATGTTGTCGGTTTGAGTAGCTGGCATGATTGTGGGCGGCGAAGCGTGTGTACCTTTGTCTCGATTTAACAAAAATTCCAATACGAGGTGCTTAAAGGGAGGCTGGCTATATTTTCCATGAAGCACCGACGACCAGTATTGATTTTCACGAGACAACGGCGGCATGTAAGGACTATCGATGGGCAAAATATCGACGCAAATATCTGTAAGTTGGCTTACCAGTTCTTTTGTCCTGATAGATCTAGCGCTGGTTACAAAACCACTTTTCTCAAGGCACTCAAGATAGTCCCCCGTACTTTCAGACGGGTACTTTTTTATGTCGTTAAACCTTCTCTTTGCAAACTTGGCAAAGTTCATTGCTGTTTGGCTGCATGGCGTAACACCTTCACTTTTTGCAAAAGAAAGGGGGCTTCATTCAGGTGGGAACGTCCAGAAAGGGGGTGATAACAAAGCCATACACCATGCTTGTAACAAGCCTCTACTCCCGGGATTTGATGAACAACATGCCAATAACTGACACCGTGTTCACGGATATCTTCACACAGGCATAACGGGCAACTTTTAACTGACAGCGCTTCGTTTCCTCTCCAAGCGGAAAACTGACAGGCCCTAGTAACCTGCTGCAGTGAAGATTGAGATGAATACAGCAAGTCATGGTGTTGCGGTAAGAAGTAAGCAAAAAGAGGAGACAACGTTTGATGTCGAATAAGGTCTTTCTTACTTTCAGTGGTAAGTGAAGTAATGACGCCAATGTTTGCAGCGAGGAAGGGGTGGACGCGCAAGCGTCCGTTGCCGAGTACCGTTTCTAGGTATTGGCTTTTGGTTAACCCCGATATCGCATGCCCTCGTGAGATCCGACTAAAAAGCGATTCACCAGGCAACCTTGCTGGGAGCACTGCGTTTGCCCCACTCTTGCTGAAGTGATGACGATAATTTTAGGACAATTCTGAGAACGGATCGTCCTGTAGCACGCCTTTTGTTCGCAAATACTGTAGTGGATTTTCAGCATCAGCCGCTTGTTGGAAAAGATCTGGGTCTTTAATCCGACTATGTAAATCTACTGCACCTAAAAGCTCTATAAGTTGTGAGGCAAATTCGGGATGTTGTGGCTTCGTAATATCGCCTGTTTTATCGACTTTAGTTACTGCCGTTTTTTCAGCTTTTCTCACCTTACGCTGCTTCCCTTTAGGCAAAACCAGTTCATCTCGAAGCTCTTTAACTTCATTGGTTTGTCTTGATAGCCCACAAGCCACTTGATTTCCGGATTCTAAAGTCGCAACGGTAATGCGCTCATCATACGAACCAATAATTAATCGTTGCGCCTCTCGATATGTGCGGCTCGCCATATCTATATTACCGACAGAAAGCCTATGGAGGGCATCATTGAGCTCATCAGACAATTCAGTGTAAACCTTGGTCCATTGGTAGTTCCAAAGCTGTTCAACAAACGCATTCCAGGAAACACTTTTCCGACCCAACACAGACATGGTGTGGTGATAACCACTTTCAGCGCGACGGGCAGCTTTTAGTTCTTTCACTAGCGACACATCAAAGGGGGGATTGGCGACAAAGAAAAGAGGGACACCAAGCTTATTGACTAAACGATGTAAAAAACGGAGCAAGTTGTTTTCTCCACCGGTTCGCTTGAATTGAAGGTTTTGCATTTCATCAATCACTAGCATGCCAAGAAAACTAACTTTTATGCATTGCTCCAATTGCCGAACCAGGGCACCAATCGTTCCTGCGGGTTTTGTTTTTTCTCTATCAAGAGTGAGGTCTAACGTCGACAGTATTTCTTCACACAAATCCCTGACACTAGAATTGCTAGGGCAATCTACTTTTATCCAAACGACCTGTTTTGTAAGTACTAGTGATTTACCTTGATAGGCGCTGTGTTCTATAACATTGGGAAAATATCCCAGCACTTGCTCAACCATTGATGTTTTGCCAACACCACTATCCCCAATGAGCGTGAGCCCATCTCCCTTTGGCTCAAAGAACCCTGTTCTGGGTTCAATATCAGGCCTTTCATCTACCAAGTAATGTAGGTACTGAGCAGTTGTTGGGGTAAGAGGGTTCTTCGTTGAATAACCTTTTTTTATCGCTCTTTCTACAGCCCTAAAACACATTTGATAATCAGTCAGCGGCTGCCTGATTTCCTCAATGCGATTTAGGTATTCGTCACGAACTAAAGGGTCAGGATGATCGGCTATTTCTTCTGAATATTCAGGGTAATGACTAAATACTTCCATCACCTCTTCCCAAGGAAGCTTTGGAGGAAGTGCTTCAATAAGCGGGTTGCCTTGATGTTCTGGCAATATAGCATCCCGATAAACGGCTTGTTCCACTCTCATTACTCACCTCGCCCCGTTCTTCTTTTCCTACCTTTGGGTAGTGAGATAACTTTGTCATCATTGAAGGTGGGCTTTAGCGTTTCGTCCCTCGTTGAGTCTCCCAGCGATGATGCAAGCGCATTAGTGGTCGCTGAGAGTTCTTCTTTCCTGCGCTGACGGATATTGCTGGTTTTATCCTTAAACGTTACTTTCTCAGCGTCCGTATTTCTGCGCTTGGCGTTACGAGTTACCTCCTGCCGATGCTTGTGATCTTCAATTGAGGTCGTAGTGATTGGTGTTAGCTCTTTTTTGGTGTCTAGCCAATCTTTGATGAAAGCCGACTCAAACATAGATTTGTTAGCCAGCATTCGACTCCGAGGCAAAAGGTGGCATCGCGTAAAGCCTTTATTTTTGTCTAACCGAACATAGATATAGTTAGTGGTATTTTCATCAATTCGGGCCTCTAGTCTCCACTGTCCCGATGACCTAGCAACAGAGGCTAAATTGAGCTCTTCAACTTCAGCGCAAGAGTAGTACATCCCGTTAAAGTAGATTCCGCTTCGTGTCATACTGACTTCTGCTGAGGGGAGTAATCTAGCGATCACTTCATCGCTATTTGCTGATTGAAGCTCATGTTTGTGCTTGGAAATGTGGATTTTCCAGTAGTTAAGTGGGGTAGGCGTCAAATCATTTTCTATTAAAAATGGGCTAGAAAAAGCTAAATTATCAAGAATCGAGCTGTTGTGTTCTCGTACCGCTTTGATGATCTCGGCTGTCACTTCTTTGAGGGTATAAATTGCGTCTTTTCTTGGGTCTCGACTCCCTCTAATGACCTGCCCACCTCTTGTTGTACCAGACAGCTCATGAATCACTTCTTTGTTGAGAATGTCGAATCGCTTCTCTACAACTCCCTTACAGTCAGGTCTATATGGTGGCGTAAACGACAGTTCGGTCATCGGTGTCAGCGCTTCATTTGGCTTTACACCAATCATCTCTCCATTATCACAAACTAACTCTGCTGGGATATGTGCACAGGGCCACTCTGAGTCTTTAATATCTATACCAAAACTCTTGCAATAAGCCGACTTTGGTAAGAAGCAATTTACCAGCGCCTGCCGTGCCGCGCGCCACGAAGCATGATAGAGGGATACATGCATACCAACGATCATTCGACTCGCTCTGTCCGCCACAATATAAATTGTTGGTCGCCCCAACACATACTGGGCGCCTAACTCAGAGACGATATGTACATCGGCAACTGTCGCATCAATTTCAAAGTGAGTACCTGGTAGGTAGCTTCTATCGGTAATACTCCCCAATACTCCCCGTTTGTTTCTTAAATAGCCATTCTCCGACGTTCGTTCTTTAATAATTTGCTCCCGGCTAAACAGTTTTTCACACCAATATCTGAACTGCCTAAGAGTGGGTACCAAGGGTGCTCGTTCGCATGCGATAGCAAAAACCACTTCCTTGGAATAGCTATCCTTCAGCAAATTTTCATAGGTTTTTGCCAACGAGAGTCCTGACTCTTTCAGGTGGTACTTTTGAATAGCTTTTTTGAAATGACGTTTGTCTTTTTCTCTCACTATAAACTTGGCAGATCTCTCTACAGATATAGTCCTTCGCTGCTTTGGTGCTCCTAATGGCTTAAAGTTTGGGGTCCTCTCTTTGCCTGGTCCTCCACTTTTTGAAAACGCCGGTAGCAGGGCCGTTTTGTTTTGTCCATATCGCCAGTATTTGGTCAGCAATCGAGCTAAAGACTTACGTTCCACACCGACTTTTTTGGCGTATTTGGCGAGCTGAAGTGATCGTTTTTGGGTAGCATAATCAAAAATGAAGCTTCTATCTGAAACTATACCTTTGACAAGGTTGTAGTTTTTATCTCGACGAACAATGTGTTCCTCAGGAATGCTCTCTTCATCAGCCAGAAGGTGAGCTGGTAACACATATTCTGATTTTTTGGCTTTGCGGTTCAAAACGAGTTCAAGAAAACCATCCAATGAAACCGCAAGAGGCCTTACCGTTATTGAAGTATTCATAAGAGGGTAGAGAATGACGCACTCAACATCCTTCAGAATGTCTAATACACGATACTAACCATCCTCAACCAAGTCGGAATCTTTGATAGTCCAAACGCCATTCTTAGGAAGCTCCATACAAATTCTCCCTCGAACTTTGAGTTACAAACTTAATGTCAATCAGACCAGACTCAGGGATATTCACCGACAAATCTACATCGATTAGCTTCTCTGCAATGAGATAGCGAATTAATAGTAAGGCATCTTCGTTAGAAGCTATCTCCAAGGAAATTAGTCGATTACATAGGTCTTCAATAAAAAACTGTCCAACAGCAGTTTCACAAAGAGCATGATCAATCTGTTCGCAAGAAAAACTCATTGCGCTTTCACGAAATGGGGATGTCGCCCAGCGAAGGTTGCTACTTTGAATCCGGGTTAGTTCATTACCTGTAAAGTATCTGAACTTAACGCCAAGTAACTCCCAACATACTCGCTCGATATCTATTTTTTCTAGCACTCGTCTATTGTCTGAGTCTTTTTCAGGCTTTACAGAAACTGCGTGATATGTCTTTCCTTGAGGAGAGTCAATCGTGAGCAACTGGTCCGTTGTCATGATGATCGGCTCTTTCGTTTCAGGGTGCTTTGGGTGCTCTACACCTAAGTTTTTCGCAATTTTCTGCGTGAAATTGAGAGGTAAGAGGGGGAATTGTTCCCGGATATCAAGAACATTATTTGAAAATTCAGCGAGATAAAAATATTCACTTTCTATTGAAGACATCATATGGTGGTCTCTTCGAGATTTCCTACCATAGATTAACGAACGTTTACCTTTAGACTTGACGTCTTGAATCCTCAACCAGGGCTTATATGAGGAACCTTCTCCAATACCATATTTGCCCTTTAGAGCTCGCTGGTAATCTTCTAGCGACTTAAGTTTTCTACCGTGTCCCACACTGAACCCAATGAAATTCAATACATTAAGCTAATTAGCTTAATTCTTACGGGCAAACTTTATTGTCACTACACAGCTTAAACATGCTGCCCTGCTACCCAACCTGAGCTCCAGGCCCATTGGAAGTTGTAGCCACCGAGCCAGCCGGACACATCCATCACTTCACCGACAAAATAGAGTCCTGGGACTTTCTTGGTTTCCATAGTTTTCGACGAAAGCTCATCAGTATCCACGCCGCCCAGCGTCACTTCTGCTGTGCGGTAGCCTTCGGTACCATTCGGCGCGATGTGCCACTGGTGCAGGTAATCGCCAAGCGCGGTAATGTCTTTCGGGTTTAGCTGCTTAAGAGGCTTATCCTGAATGTCACCACGTTCGATCATGGCTTCCACCAGACGCTTTGGCAGTAGTCGCGCCAAACTGTTTTTCAGGCTCTGTGCCGGATGCTTGTCACGCATTGCGTTGATGGTTTCCACCACGTCTAAGTCCGGCAGCAGGTTAACCTCCACTTTCTCGCCCGGCGTCCAGTAAGAGCTCACCTGAAGGACCACAGGGCCAGACAAACCGCGGTGTGTAAACAGAAGGTTTTCTTTAAACAGCACGCCGCTTTCGGTGGTGATGGTCACTGGAATCGCGATACCGGACAAATCAGCAAACGCCGCTTTGTCTTTGTCATGCAGGGTAAACGGCACCAGACCAGCAGTCGTCGGTATACGTGCCAGCCCGAACTGCTCGGCGATTTGGTAGCCAAACGGGGTGGCACCGAGCTTCGGCATGGAAAGACCACCGGTTGCCACCACCAGTGACTGGCAGCTTACCGTGTCCGTATCCAGCTTCAGGGTGAAGCCGTCTTCTGTCTTTTCGATATCATGCACATCGCAGCGGTAACGCTGTTCAACGGTCGGCAGGTCGCACTCTTTCAGCAGCATTTCAACGATGTCTTTGGCAGAATCGATACAGAACAGCTGGCCATGCTCGCGCTCTTCCCACGCAATGCCGTATTCGTTGACCATGGAGAAGAAATCCCACTGGCTGTATTGCGCCAGTGCAGATTTCGGAAAGTGCTTGTTACGGCAGACGAAGTTAGCAGCTGAGACATCATAATTGGTGAAGTTGCAACGGCCACCGCCGGAGATCAGGATTTTCCGACCCGGTTTTTTGCCGTTATCGACCACCAGCACATTGCGACCACGCTTACCTGCCTGCGCGGCACACATCAGGCCTGCTGCGCCTGCGCCAATGATCACTACATCATACTGCTTCATCTTTATTGCCCATTACACGAAATCGGGCGGCATTGTAGCCGCCCGAGCACCTTGGAGCCAGTCTAGTTTTTGTCCGGCGCTGGCGCCAATTCGGGATTGAGCGGGATCTGCGCTTCCCTGCCATCATCACGGTCAAAGGCGATGGTGCGGGTCGGGAAGGCAAAGTCGGCACCATGTGCATGAACAATCTCGACAATTTTCAGCATCACGTCCTGCTTCACTTCATGGTATCTCGCCCAGTTGATGGTTTTGGTGAAGGTGTAGATAAAAAAGTTCAGTGATGAACCTGCAAACGCATCAAAATTCACCATCAGGGTAGCGTTCTGCTCGATGTCCGGATGGGTCTCCAGCATCTTTTTCACATCGGCAACGATTACCCCCATTTTGTCGGCATCTTTGTAGCGGATACCGATGGTTTCTTTGATGCGGCGATTGCGCATCCGCGACGGGTTCTGAACCACGATATTACTGAACACCGAATTCGGCACATAAAGCGGGCGGCTTTCAAACGTGCGGATCATGGTCATTCGCATGCCAATGCGCTCAACCGTACCTTCTATGTTTCGGTCTGGTGAGTTAATCCAGTCGCCAACACTAAAAGGTCGGTCGAAGTAAATCATCAGGCCACCGAAGAAGTTCGACAGCAAATCTTTCGCCGCCAGACCGACAATCAGGCCACCGACACCACCAAAGGTGAGAAGACCTGTCAGGCTGATACCAAACTCTTGCAGCAGCGTCAGCACACCGATGAAAGCAAGTAACAGGCGCATCACATGACCAATGGCGGACACTGTGGTCTGATCGCGTTTATCCGACTGGGACAGGTACGCCTCGATAGCATTCACCAAACGCAGCATGACCCAGAGCATCAAAACGATGAGCAGAACGCGCCGGGAAACGCTCAGCCAGTCTGTACCGACTTTCGCGCTCGCATCCATCAAGCTGCCAATGGCAAACGTCGACGGCCACAACCAGATAAACACGCTGATTGGTGTGCTCAAGGCTTGCAGTACGATGGTGTCCCATTGGGTTCGGGTTTTCTTAGACACCTCCACCAGCTTGCTAAACACCAGTCTCCACGCCAACCAGGCAATGGCTGCCGCGCCCAGCATCAGACCGATATGTTCCAGCCAATCAAAATTGAATCCCTCAGCACTTTGCTGCCACCACGCAAGAAATCTGTCCAAAACCTGCTCCGACGTTATGAGTTTGTTCTGGTTCAGAAGGTTAACAAAAAAAACGCTGGCATCTGCCAGCGTTTTCCGAGATTTGAGTTTGCGATAGTTTTTCTCGCTTTAAAGTCCTGCAAATGCCACAAAAAAGAGGGACATAACCAGTGCAAGCACCAGCGCTGTCGAAAGAATGAAAAGGTGGCGGACTTTGTTGCACTTGGCAATAAACGCATCGTCGTGGTGATGCAAATATTCCTGGCTGCGAATGTAATGAAACAGACGCTTCTGGCGGCTGATATCGCCTTGCGGCGCAAAGAAGTTATTGCCGCGAGCCACTTGTTGATACAGCAGAGGATTGGCATCCCGCAACATGACCAACAAGGTTCGCAACGAGCTCAGATAGCGCATGATGTTAACCAGTGTGACGAAAAAAATCGCAATAATCAGGGCGTCTCCGCTCATGGTTCATCTCCCAGTATTACTGATGTGCAGCCCTATTAGGATTGCCCACCACAGAGGCAGTTCACGAAATACTGCGCCTGTCAGATAAAACTCAATGAAGAACAGGGTCTTTCCGTCTTCCCCCAAATCCGTTTTGCGCTCGCTTAGCGAAAATGCAAACCGATAGACCAGACTGAATGGATAGATACGACAATCTGGTATCAGATGGCTCAACCTCTCCGTAATGAGGTGTTATCCACGCCGCTGTCTCCATGGTTTGAGACCTGCGTTTTGCCATCACACGTCACCCTTAGTGATTTAGTTTTCGGCTCCGTGTTTTATTTAAGTATAGATTTGATGCAGAAAACGCCAACTCAAAGTGCATATTCTTTGTGCTTTGAGCTGGATTCCAGATAAGCGATTGTTTTTCTTTTTTATCAATCTGATAGCTATTCTATCTATAGAGGGAAAGCTGTTTTTCCCAGAAAAATCATGCACTGGTAGTCGAGTCACGCAATGCGCATCGGCAGTGGGATCCAGGCAACAGTCTTCGCACAGGGACAGTGGTAATTTTCACCTATAATCATTGGCTTAATGGGGAGTCAGGCTATGGGCTATAAACACATTTTGGTGGCAGTGGATTTGTCATCTGACAGTGAGGTGTTGGTGCAAAAAGGTGCGGCTCTGGCAGCTCCTTTGGGCGCAAAACTCTCGCTCATTCACATTGATGTGAACTATGCGCAGCTCTATACCGGCCTTATTGATGTGAATTTGGTAGAAACCCGCAACCGCATCATTGATGAAGCGCAGTCCCAGTTAAATGCACTGGCAAGACATGCCGATTATCCTGTCGCGCATACGCTGGTTGCCAGTGGCGATCTGGCGGATGAAATCACCGAATCCATCAGCCACTACGAGTTTGATTTGGTGCTTTGTGGTCATCATCAGGACTTCTGGAGCACCCTCATCTCTTCTGCCAAACAGCTTATCAACAAAACGCCGGTCGACATGCTGATGGTGCCACTGCCAAGCTGATAGCGACGCTCCTCCGTCCAGCATAAGATCGCTACACATTGCCGCCAAGTTCATTAGAATTGGCGGCAATTTTAATGATTTTAGGGAAAGAAAATGGGGTATTTATCTTTTGTCACCCTGCTGTGGGCGTTTTCATTTAGCTTGATTGGCGTGTATCTCGCCGGACAGGTCGACGCTTGGTTTTCCGTTGTCACCCGTGTGGCACTAGCGGCACTGGTTTTCCTGCCGTTCCTGCGCCTTAAAGGTGTGCCCAAACCACTGATGCTGAAACTGATGGCTATTGGTGGCATTCAGCTGGGCTTGATGTACTGCTTTTACTACCAGTCTTTCCTCTACCTTTCTGTACCGGAAGTCCTGCTGTTCACGGTTTTCACTCCGGTTTATGTCACCCTCACCTACGATCTGCTGAACCGTCGTTTCTCGCCTTGGTATTTGATGACAGCGGCATTGGCGGTATTAGGTGCGGTGGTGATCAAGTTTGCCTCCGTAAACCCGAATTTTATGCTGGGCTTTCTGATTGTTCAGGGTGCAAACCTCTGTTTTGCAATCGGTCAGGTCGGCTACAAGGTGGTGATGGAGCGTGCCGAGATTGAAGTGCCTCAGCGTACTGTGTTTGGTCTTTTCTACCTTGGCGCTCTTTGCATTGCCCTGCCTGCGTTCCTGCTGCTTGGCAGCACCGATAAATTGCCCACCACCAATCTGCAGTGGGGTATTCTGATTTACCTTGGCACTATCGCTTCCGGTTTGGGCTATTTCCTGTGGAACAAGGGCGCAACCCTTGTGAATGCCGGCGCGCTGGCCGTGATGAATAATGTATTGGTGCCAGCAGGTATTATCGTGAATGTGCTGATTTGGAACCGCGATGCTGACCTGATGACATTGGCGTTTGGCGGGGTGGTGATTCTGGCGTCACTCTGGCTCAATGAAACCTGGGTGAAAAAGAAAATCGAAGCGACCGCCTAATTCTTCCAAGCCTATAAACAAAAAACACCGCCATCTGGCGGTGTTTTGCTATTCGACCTTCGCGCTTGGCTTAGCGCTTACAGGAAAGCGTAAGCGTCCGCGAACAGGTGGTCTCGTTCTGCGCCACGTTCGTTACAGAACATCTCGCGGGCAGCGCCTGCCATTTCAAATCGGCCAGCAATGTAAACATCATAAGCCGACAGTGATACGAAATCTTCCATCACGGCTTCCAGCACATTGCCCACTTTGCCATTCCAAGCTTCAGGCGCATTTTCAACCACCGGAATGTAGGTCAGGTGGCTGTTTTTCAGTGCCAGTGCTTCCATTTCGTCATTGGCGTAGAGCTGGCTAGCGTCACGACCACCCCAGTAAAGGAAGATTGGCTGGGCAAAGTTCTGGCTCAAACAATGGTCGACCATGCTGCGCACGTAAGAGAATCCCGTACCGCCCGCAATCAAGACCAGCGGACGTTGGCGCTCTTCACGCAACCAGGCATCACCATGTGGCGCTTCAATCACAAATGAGTTGTCGCCTTTTTCCAATGTCGCTTTAGCCGCTTTCACCACGTCCATCGCGTAGGCATTTTCTTCTGCCGCGCCGATGTGCAGTTCCAGCTCATGGCCGTTCTGGCGACATGGGCTGCTGGCAATCGAGAATGGACGCTTGTCTTTCTCACCCATCACCGCCAACAGGTATTGACCTGCCTTGTAGCTCACTGGCTGTTCAGGCTTCAATAAAATTCGATAAGTGTTATTGGTCAGTGACGACACTGACGTAACTTCACATTTAATAGTCATCGCTTTCCTCAAAACTAACCACCAGATCACTGCATGGAATGGCCTGACAGGCAAAGATCCAGCCTTGTTGTTTTTCCTGTTCAGTCAGCATGGGGTCGAGATGATATCTCACCTCGCCTTCAACCAGCCGACACAGGCAGCTTGCACAAGCCCCAATCTGGCAACGGTTAGGAAAAGGTACCCCTGCGTCGAGCGCGCCTTGTAATAATGTCTGGTGTCCGGATACGGAAAATTGCGTTCCGGCAGGCATCAGGTGTACCGCATACATGTTCTAGAGACCCAGTTTATCCCACATTTCATCAACATTCGCGACAGTTAGCGGGTCTTTGCTGATCGGCGTTCCCCACTCACGAACCGACTCACCCGGCCATTTGTTGGTCGCATCTAATCCCATTTTAGACCCCGGACGCAGAGCCTGAGACTCATCATCCTGCGCGTTTGCGCGCAACAGGGTATCACGAGCCGGATCCATTCGGGTGGTTATTGCCCAAATTACATCGTTCCAGTCGCGGATGTTGACGTCTTCCTCATCAAACAACATCACGAACTTAACGTCCGCCACTTCCCCAAGCGAATTCCAAATCGCCTCGATGATTCGCGGGCCATCGCCGAGTGCCTGTTTCTTGATGGTCGCCATCACCATGCCGTTGGCATGCGCTTCCGGTGGCAGGTAAATATCTGTCAGTTCGCTGTGTGCTGCTTTAAGAGCAGCAACGCGGGATTCCATCTCTTCGCTGTCCGCAACACGTGCGTCGTCATTGGCGTAACCTGAAAGCTCAGCTTCCCACTTCTTGGTGACATCCAAGCCCATTTTTGAGCCCAAGCCGACAACAGGGGATGCAAAATCCAGGGAATCAATCGGTGTGTGTTCAATCATCAGAGTATCTCGCACCGGATCCATGCGGGTCGTCATCGCATGAGCCACACTGTTCCAGTCACGCGCGTCCACGTCTTCATCACAAACAATCACGTACTTGGTGTACATAAACTGGCGAAGGAAGGACCACACGCCCATCATCACGCGCTTGGCATGACCTGGATACTGCTTCTTCATGGTCACCACTGCTGCGCGGTAAGAGCAGCCTTCCGGTGGCAGGTAGAAATCGACAATCTCCGGGAACTGCTTTTGCAAGATAGGCACAAACACTTCGTTGAGTGCCACTCCCAGCACCGCAGGTTCATCCGGCGGACGCCCTGTGTACGTGCTGTGGTAAATCGGCTTCTGGCGCATGGTCACGTGAGTCACGGTAAACACGTGGTGGCGCTCAACCTCATTGTAGTAACCGGTGTGGTCACCATAAGGGCCTTCGTCAGCAAACTCATTTGGGTCGATATAGCCTTCCATCACAATTTCCGCGCTCGCGGGCACGTCCAAATCGTTACTGAGGCTTTTCACCACTTCGGTTTTACTGCCACGCAATAGGCCAGCAAACGCGTATTCAGACAAGGTGTCAGGCACTGGGGTCACCGCGCCAAGAATGGTTGCCGGGTCTGCACCATAAGCGACTGAAACCGGAAAAGGTTTACCTGGGTGGGTTTCCATCCACTCACGCAGATCAAGTGCGCCGCCACGGTGAGCCAGCCATCGCATGATGACTTTGTTCTTACCGATTTTCTGTTGGCGGTAAATTCCTAGATTCTGGCGTTTTTTATTGGGGCCACGGGTGATGGTGAGACCCCAGG
The DNA here is from genome assembly GCF_011045095.1 of Grimontia sedimenti. Classification (GTDB taxonomy): domain Bacteria; phylum Pseudomonadota; class Gammaproteobacteria; order Enterobacterales; family Vibrionaceae; genus Enterovibrio; species Enterovibrio sedimenti. The sequence continues at coordinate 33,965 of NZ_JAALDL010000014.1, read as the reverse complement.
TCAGCAAAGGTGCGACATCGCCCGGCCAGCAGCTCATCACAGGAATTTTATCGAGATCGACCTCATCGCCCTGCCACACCACTTCCTGACATGGCGCTTTGCGAAGCCGTTTCGCAGGCATGTTCAGTACCTGACGGAATACAGGCAGCTTTTCAATCGCGTCTTTGAAGCCTTTTGGTGGTTCAGGCTCTTTCAGGTAGGCCAGCAATTTGCCGACTTCGCGCAGTTCTTTCACTTCTGTGCGCCCCATCCCCATTGCCACGCGCTTCGGTGTACCAAACAGGTTGGCCAATACAGGCATGTCATAGCCGACAGGGTTTTCGAATAAGAGTGCAGGCCCACCGGCACGCAGGACGCGATCGGCAATTTCGGTCATTTCCTGATCGGGGCTGACAGGGTGAGAGATGCGTTTAAGCTCGCCCACAGATTCCAGGTGGTCGATAAATGCGCGTAAGTCAGTAAATTTCATAACCTTCCCGGTTGAGGTGTGTTGGTTCGATTATAACGAGCCGATAAAACCTGAACAGGCGGATATGTAAGAATTCTTAAGGCAATTAGCCTTCTACCTGTTCCAGTCCATTGCGGATGTTTCTGCGGGTCACGCCAGAGGTCGTTTGTTCGAGCTCACGCAGCCATTCTGTATGGCCTTTGCGGGCGATCAGCTCAACAACGTTTTTACCCCGCTGACGATCGGCGATTTGCTTTTGCAGGAAATCTTTAACGTTTTGAGGCAAAGGGTGCAATCCCGCAAGCTGTCGCACAGCCGTTTCCGCCAGTACGGGGTTGACGGTGGCGGCGATCATCAGCTCGATATGCTTGTTGGAAATAGGCGGCATTTCGAGTTTCTGGAGGGCAGCCAAACTATAACTGTCTGTGCGGCGAAGCCACAACAAATCGTACACTTTGGGCTTGCCGCTTTTTTCAGCAAGCGCTGCAAGCAGTGCATTGTCTGGGCTCCATACCATGTTTTTGTCATCAAGGTACAAAGTGACCAACTTATCCAGCTGAGTTTGATTGAGTGTGGGTACGAGAGTGACTATCGCTTCACGGCGCAACGCGTAGTCATTCGAGGAAAAAGAGAGCCACTTCGACAGGTTAAGCTGGTTGTAGTTGAGAAGGCGCATCGCCTCATCCTGCATCAACTTGATTTGCCAGCGGTTGAGTACCCATTTCGCTTCACCTGCGTAGTTAAACGCCGGCATGGTGACCCAAAAGCCATCTCCCTGACTTTTCACCAGGTATTTAGGTTGTTGTCTGCTGATGGTTACCAGAAACTTTTCGCGCTCTGGTGTCATGGTCGAGAAATCGAGCGCCCTGCGAGCCAGAACGGTCAAGGCTTCTTCTTTTTGCAGTTCTGGCAGGGAGTCCAGGTACGTGTTAAGCGCATCGATGTCGTTGTCATCGAACAATTTCGTGGCACGCAGGATTTTGGAGACGGAGGCAGGATCGGCCATGTGTGCTGCCACGTCGTTGGGAGAAAGCGTCACAGCACGTGACACCCCAAGCAACAGGGTTGGCAACATAACAGCGAATAAAATCAGTAATCGTTTCATCCCGGAAATCCTACGTCAGCCTATCCATTTACGCTGACTGGTTGGCGATTTGCCTCAATTCTGATGATCTGTATCAGTTTTGGCAACTAATAAGATTGTAATTAGAGAACAATCCGTTTGTCAGCCTAATAAAAAAGCACCGCATTGGCGGTGCTTTTTTATCAATTTGAAACGCTTACGACTTCTGACGACGCATGGCTTCGAAGAACTCGTCGTTGGTTTTGGTCATTGCCAACTTGTCGATCAGGAACTCCATGCCTTCGATTTCGCCCATTGGGTGAACAATCTTACGCAGGATCCACATCTTCTGAAGTTCGTCAGGCTTGGTCAGCAACTCTTCGCGACGGGTGCCTGAGCGGGTGAAGTCGATAGCTGGGAAGACACGCTTCTCCGCAATCTTACGGGACAGGTGCAGTTCCATGTTACCTGTACCTTTAAATTCTTCGTAGATAACTTCATCCATCTTAGAACCGGTATCAACCAGTGCTGTCGCGATGATAGTCAGGCTGCCGCCTTCTTCTACGTTACGTGCCGCACCGAAGAAACGCTTCGGACGGTGCAGTGCGTTGGCATCCACACCACCGGTCAGTACTTTGCCTGAGCTTGGTACCACGGTGTTGTATGCGCGAGCCAGACGGGTGATGGAATCCAGCAGGATAACCACGTCTTTCTTGTGCTCAACCAGACGCTTGGCCTTCTCGATCACCATTTCAGCAACCTGAACGTGACGGCTTGCTGGCTCGTCGAAGGTTGAGGCAACCACTTCACCTTTAACCAAACGCTGCATCTCGGTCACTTCTTCCGGACGTTCGTCGATAAGAAGCACCATCAGCTCACACTCTGGGTGATTGTAGGCAATGCTCTGCGCAATATTTTGCAGCAGCATGGTTTTACCCGCTTTTGGCGGTGCCACAATCAGACCACGCTGACCTTTACCGATTGGCGATGCCAAGTCCAGCACACGTGCTGTGATGTCTTCGGTTGAACCGTTACCACGCTCCATCACCATACGCTCGTTGGCGTGCAGTGGGGTCAGGTTTTCAAACAGGATCTTGTTACGCGCATTGTCAGGCTTGTCGTGGTTAACTTCGTTCACTTTCAACAGTGCGAAGTAACGCTCACCGTCTTTCGGTGGACGAATTTTGCCTGAAATGGTGTCACCGGTACGCAGGTTGAAACGGCGAATCTGGCTTGGCGACACGTAGATGTCATCCGGGCCTGCCAGGTAAGAACTGTCTGCGCTGCGCAGGAAGCCGAAACCGTCCTGAAGAATTTCCAGCACACCGTTACCAAAGATATCTTCGCCGCTTTTCGCGTGCTGCTTAAGGATGGCAAAGATGATGTCTTGTTTACGGAGGCGGGCAAGGTTCTCAAGGCCCATGCTTTCGCCCAAGGCTACAAGCTCAGAAACGGCCTGATTCTTCAGTTCGGTAAGATTCATAGTGGTAGGTGTCTTGTCAGTCAAATTTGAGGTCTGAGTTAGTTAGGGTTTAGCGATCAAGGGTGTGATCGAGGAATGAACAGAAATGTACAATTTACGTGCAATAAGTTAGCACCAGATTGGAAAGCTGTCTAGCTGACGGAAAGAATTAAGCCGTGCCCGGGGATGGTCACGGCTTTTCTGTCACATTACAGGTTTGCGTCCAAGAACTCTTTCAGTTGAGTTTTAGACAGTGCGCCAACCTTAGTTGCCGCCACTCCACCGTCTTTGAACAGCAGCAGCGTTGGAATACCACGGATACCGAACTTAGGTGGTGTACCTGCGTTCTGGTCGATATTCAGTTTACCAATAGTGACTTTCCCTTCGTATTCTTCAGCGATCTCGTCAAGAATCGGGGCGATCATCTTACAAGGACCACACCACTCTGCCCAGAAATCAACCAGTACAGGGCCTGCAGCATTGATAACATCTGCGTCGAAGCTGTCGTCGGTCAGCTGCAAAATCTTGTCGCTCATCTTTCACTCCAATGATTATTTTTTGTCACTGGTGATATACCAACCAGTAAATCATCGCACTATTTGAATGTATTCACTATCGTATTGCAAGCCTAAGCTGATATTCTATGCGGATGAAAATGACGCATCTCACAGAGCAGAAATTTGCCGACTTCGGTCTTCACGCCGATGTTATCAAGGGTTTGGAAGAAAAAGGGTTTCATAATTGTACCCCTATCCAGGCTCTGGCATTGCCGGTCCTGCTCACCGGCCAAGACATTGCAGGACAGGCCCAGACGGGCACAGGTAAGACGATGGCATTCCTGACTGCGACTTTCCACCATTTGCTGACAACGGAGGCACCTGCCGACCGCAAGAAAAACTGTCCGCGCGCTATCATCATGGCACCAACGCGCGAACTTGCGATCCAGATCTATAACGATGCTGCTCCGCTGCTGGCTTCAACCTCTCTGACTGCGGGTCTTGCCTACGGTGGCGAAGCGTATGAGAAGCAAAAAGAAGTACTGGAAGGCGGCGTTGATATCCTGATCGGTACCTGTGGCCGTATTATCGATTTCTACAAACAGCGCGTGATTGACCTGAGCGGTATTCAAGCTGTTGTGCTTGATGAAGCCGACCGTATGTTCGATCTGGGCTTTATCAAAGATATCCGCTTCCTGTTCCGCCGTATGCCGGCTCCGGCAGACCGTCTGAACATGCTGTTCTCCGCGACCCTTTCTTACCGCGTGCAGGAACTGGCGTTTGAGCACATGACCAACCCGGAACATGTTGTGGTTGAGCCAGAGCAAAAGACCGGTCACCGTATCAAGGAAGAGCTGTTCTACCCATCGAACACCGACAAGATGCGCCTGCTGCAAACCTTGATTGAGGAAGAGTGGCCGGAGCGTGCGATCGTGTTTGCAAACACCAAGCATCGCTGTGAAGACATCTGGGGTCACCTGGCAGCCGACGACCTGCGTGCAGGCCTGCTGACTGGCGATGTTCCTCAGAAGAAACGCGTTAAGATTCTGGAAGAGTTCACCAAAGGCAATGTAGACATTCTGGTTGCAACCGATGTTGCTGCACGTGGTCTGCACATTCCTCAGGTAACCCACGTATTCAACTACGACCTGCCAGATGACTGTGAAGATTACGTTCACCGTATCGGCCGTACCGGTCGTGCTGGTGCAAGTGGTGCGTCTATCAGCTTTGCGTGTGAAGAATATGCCGTGAACCTGCCAGCGATCGAAGAATACATCGATCACGCCATTCCGGTATCTGAATACAATGAAGATGCCCTGCTGACTGACCTGCCTGCACCTATCAAGGTACATCGCCCACGTCAGGTAAACAGCCGCCGTAACACCTCCGGCAAATCCGGCTCACAATCACGTGGCCGCGGCCGTCGTCGCCCGTCGACCAACAAAGCGTAAATCTATCAGGGGTAACCACAGAGCATGGAAAACGCGCGTTCGCCCCTGTACGCTGCCATTGATCTCGGTTCAAACAGCTTCCACATGCTGGTTGTTCGTGAAGTTCAAGGCAGCGTACAAACGTTGGCAAAAATCAAACGTAAAGTACGCCTGGCCTCCGGCCTCGACAGCAATTTGAATCTCAGTGACGAAGCCATGCAGCGCGGCTGGGATTGCCTTTCATTGTTCGCTGAGCGCCTTCAGGACATTCCTTCAGACAATATCCGCATCGTCGCTACCGCCGCCCTTCGCAGCGCCAAAAACGCCGATGTGTTTATCAAGCGTGCCAATCAAATTCTTGGCCACTCCATCAATGTGATCACAGGTGAAGAAGAAGCCTGCACCATCTATCAGGGCGTAGCACACACCTCGGGTGGTAAAGGCAAACGTCTGGTGGTGGATATCGGTGGCGCCAGTACCGAAGTGATTATCGGCGAAGGCTTTGATGCTGCGGCATTGACCAGTCTCGATATGGGTTGCGTGACTTGGCTGGAAAAGCACTTCAAAGATCGCTCACTCACCGAAAAGAGTTTCGACTCCGCCATTGAAGGCGCAAAAGCGGTGCTTTCCCCTATCGTCAAACGCTATCGCGAACTCGGTTGGGATGTCTGTGTAGGTGCCAGCGGCACCGTGCAGGCCTTGCAGGAGATCATGGTGGCGCAAGGTATGGATGAAACCATCACCCTGGCGAAGCTCCACCGCCTTCGCAAACAGGCAATTGGCTTTGGACAGGTCGAAGAGCTCGATATCGACGGTCTGACGTTAGAGCGAGCTTTAGTGTTCCCAAGCGGCCTCTCTATCCTGATTGCGATATTTGAGGATTTAGGTATCGAGTCAATGACGCTGGCTGGCGGCGCACTGCGTGAAGGCTTAGTGTATGGCATGATGGATACAATGTCCGAGCAGGACATCCGCAAGCGTACCATTCAGAGCATACAGTCTCGCTACCAGCTGGACGACATCCACGCAGACAACGTCGCGAAGACAGCGCAAAGCCTGCTGCAACAATGCGGTGAAGGCTGGATTGCAGAGCCTGTCGCGCCTGTGATGCTTGATGCTGCTGCGAAGCTGCATGAAATCGGTATGAGCATAGGCTTTAAAAAGGACGGTGAGCATGCCGCTTACCTGCTCGATAGCCTCGACCTACCCGGCTTTACCCGCGCGCAGAAAAAACTGCTGGCTGAAATGCTGCGCCACTACCGCGAGCAACTGGTTCCGATTGCGCCGCAAAGTGCGATTTCACCCAACAGCGCTAACCGTCTACTGCGTCTTCTGCGCATAGCGGTGCTGCTCTGTCACCGCCGAGACAGTAAAGCAATCCCTACTGTTACGCTGAAAGCAAACAGCGACTCGCTCGAACTGACGATGCCTGATAACTGGCTGAACGCAAATGTGCTGATGGCGACTGAGTTGACGCTTGAAGCAGAGCGCCAGAGCGATAACCACTGGCCACTGACCATCGAGTAAGTCAGTCAAAGGCACAAAAAAGCACGGTCGAAACCGTGCTTTTTCTTTTTGGGTTGATAATGGCGAGTTAAACGCCAATCCCGCTATGGCGCAGCAGCGCATCCGGTGATGGCTCGCGGCCACGGAAGCGTTTGAAAAGCTCCATTGGCTCTTCACTGCCGCCGCGCTCAAGAATGTTCTCAAGGAACGAATGGCCCGTTTCGGTATTGAAGATACCTTCTTCCTCAAAGCGGCTGAACGCGTCTGAAGACAGCACTTCCGCCCACAGATAGCTGTAGTAACCCGCACTGTAACCACCCGCAAAGATGTGGCTGAATGAGTGAGGGAATCGGTTCCAGTCTGGAGACGGCACAACCGCGACCTGACTCTTCACTTCTGCCAGCGTTTCCAGCACTTTCGCGCCTTCTTCTGCATCAAAGCGGGTGAACAGGGTGAAGTCGAACAAGCCAAACTCTAGCTGGCGCAACATGCCCATGGCAGAGTTGTAGTTCTTCGCTGCCAGCATTTTATCCAGCATCTCTTTTGGCAGTGGCTCGCCGGTCTCATAGTGGCCGGAGATAAACGCCAGCGCGTCTTCTTCCCAGCACCAGTTTTCGAGGAACTGGCTTGGCAACTCAACCGCATCCCATGGCACACCGTTGATACCAGATACCGACGACACATCAACTTTGGTCAGCATGTGGTGGATACCATGGCCAAATTCATGGAACAGCGTCACCACTTCATCATGGGTAAACAGCGCTGGTTTACCACCGATTGGCTTGTTGAAGTTACAGGTTAAGTAAGCCACCGGGCTTTGCAGATCGCCAGATTCAGTCACTCGACGCACGCGGCACTCGTCCATCCATGCACCGCCACGTTTGTGTTCACGGGCGTAGAGGTCGAGATAGAAGCTGCCGCGCAGTTCGCCTTTCGCATCGAAGATATCATAGAAAGACACGGACTCATGCCACACGTCCACGCCGTCACGACGTTTAACGTCCATGCCGAACACACGTTTCAGCACTTCAAAAAGACCGGCAACCACTTTGTCTTCTGGGAAGTAAGGGCGCAGATCTTCATCAGAAATACTGTATTGATGCTGCTTAAGCTTCTCGGCGTAGTAACCCACATCCCAAGGCTCAAGCGTTTCCACACCGAAGTTGTCTTTGGCGAATTGCTTGAGGGTATCGAATTCTTTCAAGCCCTGTGGGCGCGCTTTTTCCACCAGCTCGTTCAGGAAGGTCAGTACCTGATCAGTAGACGCTGCCATTTTGGTTGCCAGCGACAGTTCACTGTAAGTGGCAAAGCCCAGCAGACGGGAAATCTCACTTTTCAGCAGCAGGGTTTCATTGATGAGGTCGGTGTTGTCCCACTTACCTGCATTTGGACCACGGTCAGACGCTCGGGTGGTGTACGCCTCGTACATTTCTGCGCGAAGCTCACGGTTGTCACAGTGCGTCATGACAGGCAGGTAAGACGGAATGTCCAACGTCAGCACATAGCCTTCAAGCTCTTTGCTTTCTGCCTGCGCTTTAGCTGCAGCAAGCGCGGATTCAGGCATGCCCGCCAGCGCGTTTTCGTCGGTCACATGCTTGGACCAGCCCATGGTGGCGTCGAGCACATTGTTTGAGAAAGTCGACGACAGCTCAGACAGTCGCTTGCTGATTTCACCGAAGCGGTGCTGTTCTGCCGGTGGAAGCGCAATACCGGAAAGCTCGAAATCGCGCAGAGAGTCGGTAATGGTCTTCTGTTGTGCCGGTGTCAGTGAATCAAAATCATCACGCGCTTTGATCGCCTTGTACGCATCATATAGCGGTTTGTGCTGACCTACCCACGTCGAGTAGTCAGACAACATTGGCAAACAAGCCTCATAGGCTTCACGCAGCGCCTGGCTATTCACCACCGCATTCATATGGCCTATCGGTGACCAAATACGGCTTAGCCTGTCGTCGCTCTCTGCCAATGGCTCACAGATGGTGTCCCAACTTGGATCCGTGTTGTTTTCCAGTACCGCTTCAATCGCAGCGCGGCAGTCTGCAATTGCCTGCTCTACCGCAGGTTGTACGTGCTCCGGTTTGATTTCAGAAAAGGGAGGCAAATCAGTAAACGTTAGCAGCGGGTTGGACATTGTCAGTTCCTTTCATTTCTCAGACTCTGTATTTATGGCGTCAATCAACCGCGTTTTCAATGCTGAGGCTGCATCGAACCTCCCAATAGGAGATAATAGTCTTCTATTTCTAATATTCACCGGATACAAACATGCTCAGTTACCGCCACAGCTTCCATGCTGGCAACCATGCGGATGTGCTCAAACATATCGTTCAAAGCCTTATCATTGAATCGCTTAAGCAAAAAGACAAAGCCTTTGTCTACCATGACACCCATAGCGGTGCGGGTCGCTACGATTTATCTGACGAGCGCGCTGAGAAAACCGGTGAATACAAAGAAGGTATCGGCCTGATTTGGGAAAGCGATGACGCGCCTGAAGCTATCAAGCCTTATCTTGATACTATTCGCGCACTGAATCAGAGCAACAAGCTGCGTTACTACCCTGGCTCACCGAAAGTCGGCCTCAGCCTGCTGCGTGAACAGGATCGCGCTATTTTCACAGAGCTTCACCCTAGCGATTTCCCTCTCCTGCTTCAGGAGTTTCGCGGTGACCGTCAGGTAAAAATGTACAAAGAAGACGGTTACGCACGTCTTAAAGCCAGCCTGCCACCCAAAGAGCGACGCGGAGTGGTGTTGATTGACCCACCTTACGAGCTCAAGCACGAATATCAGGACGTGGTAGATGCAATTGATGAGAGCGTGAAGCGCTGGGCAACCGGCACCTATGCGATTTGGTATCCGGTGGTTTACCGCAAAAATATCGATCTCATTACCAAAGGTCTGGAAAAGCTCGGCATCCGCAAAATACTGCAAATCGAACTGGGTGTGGCGGAAGACAGTGAAGAGCGCGGCATGACAGCGTCCGGCATGATTGTGATTAATCCGCCATGGACGCTGGAAGCACAGATGAAAGAAATTCTACCTTGGCTGCAAAGTAAAATTGCACCCGAGACAGGCCACCAATTTGTACAATGGGTAGTGCCTGAATAACATACGGATCTTGAAAGGTCTGATATTATCAGGGGATGCTAATGCTTCCCCGCTCAACGGGATTTAAGAATAACCAAACGGAGAAACTCATGGCCAAGCATTTTGATTATATTTGTATCGGCGGCGGCAGTGGCGGTATCGCTTCTGCAAACCGTGCCGCGATGTACGGTGCAAAAGTCGCGTTGATTGAAGCGCAACACCTCGGCGGCACCTGCGTAAATGTAGGTTGTGTACCGAAAAAGGTGATGTGGCACGGTGCGCAAATCGCAGAAGCCATCAAAATGTACGGCCCTGACTACGGCTTTGACACCACACTGAACAAGTTCAGCTGGGACAAGCTGGTAGAAAACCGTGAAGCCTACATTGGCCGCATCCATACCTCTTATGAAAACGTGCTGGGCAAGAACAACATCGAAGTGATTGAAGGCTTCGGCAAGTTTGTTGATGCCAAAACGGTTGAGGTGAACGGCGAGCACTACACTGCTGACAACATCCTGATTGCTGTCGGTGGTGCCCCAACCATTCCAAACATTCCAGGCGCGGAACATGGTATCGACTCAAACGGCTTCTTTGAGCTGAACGAGCAGCCTAAACGCGTTGCAGTGGTTGGTGCAGGTTACATCGCAGTAGAAATCGCCGGTGTATTGAATGCACTAGGCACTGAAACTCACCTGTTTGTGCGTAAAGAGTCTCCACTCCGCAGCTTCGACCCAATGATTATCGACACACTGGTTGAAGTGATGGAAAAAGAAGGCCCAGCGCTTCACACCCACTCGATTCCAAAAGAAGTGGTGAAAGAGTCTGACGGTTCATTGACCTTGCATTTTGAAAGCGGTGAGACCCACAACACCGATCTGCTGATTTGGGCAATCGGTCGCCACCCAAGCACAGATAAGATTAATCTGGCTGCAGCAGGTGTGGAAACCAATGACCGTGGCTACATCAAAGTGGATGAGTTCCAGAACACCAATGTTTCTGGTATCTACTGCGTGGGTGACATCATGGAAGGTGGTGTTGAGCTAACGCCAGTTGCGGTTAAAGCAGGTCGTCAACTGTCAGAGCGCCTGTTCAATGGTAAAGCAGACGCCAAGATGGACTACGAGCTGATCCCAACCGTGGTGTTCAGCCACCCACCCATCGGCACTATCGGCCTGACCGAAGGCGAAGCGAAAGCGCAGTACGGCGAAGAGAATGTGAAGGTTTATACCTCCAGCTTCACCGCGATGTACACCGCCGTTACCCAGCACCGTCAGCCATGCAAGATGAAGCTGGTCTGTGCGGGTGATGACGAGAAAGTCGTAGGTCTGCACGGCATTGGCTACACCGTGGATGAGATGATTCAGGGCTTTGGCGTCGCAATGAAGATGGGTGCAACCAAAGCGGATTTTGACAGCGTCGTCGCGATCCACCCAACGGGTTCCGAGGAATTCGTTACCATGCGCTGATCGCAAAGCGATTAATAAGAGCCTCGCACCCGCGGGGCTTTTTTATGCTTCTAAATCAGATAAATAGTCAAAGCACTCCCTGACACCCCACCAACTTTCTCATCATGAAACTGACAGTTAATTTGCCTGACCCCAAACCCATCGTGCGCCAGATCACAATACAATATCTCGTTTGTTAAAAAACCTCAGATAAAACTCTCACAAAAAGAAGGTCTATTGAGCTTTCTGTCTCTTTCAAATAATTAGACCTTCATTCCAGAGTGCTGAGCGCAACTGGTCGATTTATCTAAGTGTCTATTCAAATATTTATTCATTCTGGGTGAGAGATGAACTTTAAAACTTCTGTGTTGGCAGCATCAGTTGCGTTAATTCTTGCGGGCTGTGGTAGTGATGATTCAGCACCAATTACTGGCGGCGGTTCAACAGGCGGAACTTCCACGGAACTAGAAAAAAAGCCAACTATCGCAGTTCCTGAAAACGGTCGATTCATCGATGCCCAAGTAGAGGGCTTGTACTACGTTCAGGGCGACTTAGCGAATGACGAAGGTCACCTGACAGACGAGACTGGAGCTTACGATATTCTTGAAGGCAGCCCTCGTATAAAATTTGTGCTGGGTAACCAACATGGTGGCCTGATTCTGGGTAGCGTTTCAGGTCGTGATATCAGCACACCTTACGAGGTATTGGGTACGCAAGACCGCGTCATATCTTTGGTTCGTCTACTGCTTACTATCAACGAAAATGTTGATGACACACTGATCCGCATCCCTGCTGAAATTCAAAATGCTGCCGAAGATTCAAACCTCATTGAAGCACTGATGGCTATTGAACTGGATCGCTTAGAGGAGACAGTCGAACCATTGCTAATCGCTCTGCAAATGACGATTAACGAACTGGTTACCGAAGAGATCGCGAAAGAACACCTGAAGAATTCACTAGCTGGCTTGGAGCGTGGCTCCGACACCATTTTGACACACTGGGCAAAAGGCTCTAACTGGACTTTTGTACAACGCAGCGCGACGCAACGCATAGTTCAGCCAAATACAAACGCATACGATAACCAACTGGTTATTCACGCTGACCGTTCGTTTGGTAACAACGTATTCGAAAAAACGAACGCGCCAAAATCCTCTATCTTCACTCTTCAGAGCGAAAAATTCATTGAGCGCGCTGGCTCTAATGACGGCTCCATCAGCAGTGACTACGCCCTAACTTATTTGAACTGTATTGCTAACGATGGCGAGTTTGGTTGGGTAGAAGAAAACGGAAATGAACTCCCAGCATGTGATGGTGACACAAACTATCCAAAGCCTGAGTGGGACGATGTTCTCCACCACTATGATTATGAACTAGTGGATCCAGAAAGCACTCTTACTGAAGACATTGCCCACTCTTGGGATGGCGTTGCTGAAATGGGTAACATGTACGAATGTATGGCGAACGCCAATTGCAGTGAAAAAGCACTGACCCGTTATCAAGAGCTTACACGTGATGATTCTGACGCACAGGATGGTTCTGCACTGCAGAAGGAAACCCTTGTCGGCTCTTATGACCCTATCACTGATGTTTACACCGAAACGCGTACAAAAGAATACCTGAACGGAAACCACTTAGGTCGAGCTGTTGAAAGCATCAGTTTCACTTATCCAGTTGAAAAGCCGGGAGTAGACCGCTACGTCGACTTTATTGGTACCTGGGAAGCAACCGCGCTTAACCCTGTTTGTCCAGAGATGGTCGCAAAAGCAACCTTTACCTTCACGGAGGTAGGTTTGAGCATGTCCGGAGAGGAACTGAACACCAACCAAGATGGCTGCTACATCAGTCAGTATGAAGAAGACGTTTACTCATACGCAGAATTGGCGAGTATCGACTACTGGTGGTTTGGTACGAATGAAGCTGGTGCGTCGAAAGCAACACTAGACCAGCTTAACTCGACGATTCGCTGGAACGATCGCGAAGCAGATGACGTGGAAGACAACTTCAAGATCAACCGCTTCAGCTACATCCCTGCAGGTAAAAACTGGGACCAAGGCCTATTCTACCGTTTCACACTTGATGATAACGGAAACAAAATTGCGACAGAGACATTGCGCAAAATTGCTAATTAAGGTCAATTTACGCAAAAAAAGCGGCCATCCGGCCGCTTTTTCTGCCTATCACTCACACAACACATTCAATGTCAGCGTGTCTGATATTGCCACAAACGACATATCCAGTTTGATGTCGTAAACCTGCCCGTTACTAAGCCAGTAAGGGTAAAGATCTGGCAGTGCTTCTACACCACGCGATGTTGATATCGCGTTTCTCAGGCTCCTTTCTGACACCAGTTTTTTTCCGTTATTGAGGCAGGCATTGTTGGCTTCCTGATACGTAGCCCGCCACCAGTCACGGCGGTTGATGGTGTATCGTGTATCCATACCCTTTGGCTTGGGTGCCCAAAACCCTAAAACCTGCTCCTGGTGCCTGATCAGCCCCTTCTTTGCGGAAGCCGGCTTTGTCTTCAATACTGTTTTTTCCACGCCTGGCTGATAACCCACCTGACGGATAAAGGCATCAGCGGTTTCTGCTTGGGCTCGCAAGTCGTTTCGCGTTTCAATCGCTTCGCCAAAAGAATCAAAAGGCCCCGCTAAACATCGATACTGACGGCCTTCCTTTCGATAGAGCGCACCATTGATGGCTTCATTCTGCTCGGGCAGCTCCGCATAAATACCACACTGCACCCAAAACGCGCCGCTCTTAGCAGGCTTTCTCCCCCATAGCCCTTCACCGATAGGACAGCTTTCACCCACGACAGAGTAACCCTCAGACGATTTTTCACCTTTGCAGCGAGCATCAAGATCCTCAGAAGCAAACACAGAAGTACTGAATATAAGGAGGAAACTCGAGAGAACTAGCTTCAAAACAGGGAGACTGCGGGAGTGCATGAATGATTTGCCTTTTACTGCCGTACAACGAAAAACGCGTGCCTTCTTCGGAGCTATTTTAAAAGCGGCAGACGGCGAGGAGGGATTTAACGCTTGTTTCTACAGCAGAATTCACAACTCTGACCGAAGCTCAGTACAATTGCCTTACTGAGGCTCACAAAGCACCAGTAACGCTGATTCAAGTGAAAGTGGCATGGAAAGCCCCATCACGACGTCGAAGGCGCGCATTTCTGCCACCCAGTAAGGCAGTCTGCTTGGATAGGTATTTTTCCAGTCCGGCATGGATGACAGGGTTTTCAATGTCGATTCAGAGACCAACTTCATACCATCTTGCCGACAAGCCTGATTGGCTTCCCTCAACGTGGCACGCCACCAGACGTTTTGTTTGGCACTGTAGCGCGGTTCATTAAGTTCTGGCATCGGGCTTTTCAACGACCCGACATCAATGTATCGACGTTCTGTCTTCGCTGGCTTCGAAGCCTTTACGACCGCCGTTTTCTTAGGCTTGGCGGACTGGCTGAGCTGTGTTGCCTTCTCGGGCTGAGATATATCGCGGATAAAGGCTGAAGCGAACACTTTGCGCTGCTTCATGACATCCTTGACGATTTCAGCTTCCGAATAGCGTTCAAACGGCCCAACCAGACAGCGGTATTGATTGCCTTCCTGACGGAATACCAATTTGTCCTGCATAAGCACAGCTTCAATCTCTTTCTTAAACCAAGGCTTAGGTAACTGGCTGACCACACCACATTGCACCCAGAACCGACCTTCGTTTTTGATCGGGCGCTTTGACCAGAGCCCAGCACCCACTTTGCAGCTTTGCTGCACGACTTGCCATCCATCTTTTTCTGCGGACTCGCAAGCTTCAGCAGCCTGTGCCGAAGCGAAGGAAAATACGCAAAGTAATGAGATAGCTAGAATGCTGAAAAGTCTTGAGAGCATTGAACTCGATACCGTCACGAAGTTTTATTGTTCAGACAGTTAGCCTAGCGCGAAATCGACGAAATAACGAGTGAATAACAGAAAGGGCAGCGTGATGCTGCCCTGTCTTTATTCATTAACCTTTGTAAATTTTGGGGTTGAAGACATCGCGCAGCCAGTCACCCAGAAGGTTGATCACCAGCACTAAGGTGACGAGCACAATGCCAGGGAAAGCAGTGATCCACCATGCACCAGAGAAGATATAAGTGAAGCCGATACTGATCAGTGAGCCAAGCGAAGGCTTATCAACTGGCATCCCCAACCCAAGGAAGGAAAGCGCTGCTTCTGACATGATGGCGTTGGCTACCTGCACGGTACAAATCACCAGGATTGGCGACAGACAGTTGGGCAGAATATGTCTGAACATGATACGAGGCGCTTTGAAGCCCATCACCTGCGCGGCTTCCACATACTCTTTTTTCTTTTCCGCCAATACCGAGGCGCGCACTGTTCGGGCATACTGCGGCCACTCGGCAATACCGATAATCACCACCAGCATTAAAATCGCGTACTCACTGTAGAAGTCGCTGCCAAAGCTGGCTTTGAAAATTGCCGACACGATGATCGCCACCATCATGGTGGAGAAAGAAAGCTGAACGTCAGCGATACGCATCAGGAAGCTGTCGATACGACCGCCAAAGTATCCCGCACTCAAACCGATCACGATGCCCAATAGCAGCTGAAGTGCCACTGCACCAAGACCAATCATCAATGAAATGCGCAGACCGTAAAGAATGGTGGAAAGAATATCGCGCCCTTGGTTATCAGTACCCAGCAAGAAGCGCTCGTCACCCCACTCCATCCAGGTCGGAGGAAGTTCGGAGTCCATGATATCGATAGACGCTAAGTCGTAAGGGTTACTTGGCGAAATCAGCGGCGCAAAAATTGCGGCCAGCACAAACGACAGGAACACGGCGAAACTGAACATCGCCACTTTGTCGCGTTTGAAGAAATAGAAAAAGTCCGAGTCCAGAAACTGCTGCCAACGAGAAGGCGTTTTGGTATTCACATTGGTCATGATTATGCCCCCTTACCTGTCAGGTTAACCGTTGGGTTAATCAGGCCGTACAACAAGTCCACCAGAGTATTGGTGACCACAAACAGCAAACCGACAAAAATGACATATGCTGTGATAAGTGGCGTGTCCACACGGTTGATGGCTTCGAGGAACAAAAAGCCGGTACCGGGCCACTGGAAGACTTTTTCCGTTAAAATGGTGTAAGCCACCATGGTACCTATCTGTACACCACCGACCGTCACGACGGGCAGCATGGTGTTTTTCAGAGCATGTTTGTACTGCACCGTTCTCTCTGGCAAGCCTTTGGCACGGGCAAATTTCACGTATTCGGTGCTTAACGCTTCCAGCATTTCAGAGCGAACCAGACGGATAAACAGCGGCAGCATAATAGATGACAGCGCGATACTTGGCAGGATCAGGTGTGAAAGACCATCCAGTGAGAGGAAACCTGTCTCCCAGCCAAACACATTGACCGTATCACCACGGCCAAATGAAGGAAGCCAGCCAAGCTCAATGGAGAAGATATACATCAACATAATGGCAGTCAGGAACACAGGAATCGAAATACCGATACTACTCCCTGCCATGATAATTTTGGTGAAGACGCTATTTGGGTGGATGGCAGAGTACACCCCGAGAGGAATAGAGAAGACAACAATAATAATGGTCGCCCCGATCACCAGTTCTAAGGTGGCGACGAGTTTGTCGAGAATGACATCAACTGCCGGACGTTTGAAGAAATAAGAGGTACCCAAATCACCTTGCAGCGCATTGCCGACAAAGCGTGAGTACTTTTCGATGAAAGGGTCGTTCAATCCAAGCTCATCACGCAGGGCTTGTCTTTCTGACTCTGATACAGACTGACCAACCATCTCACGCAACGGATCGCCAAGGTTGTCCTGAATGGCGAACGCCACCAGACTGATCACAAACATCACTATCACCGCCTGAATTAGGCGCTTGACGAGAAAGGTAAACATTCCTAGCCCCTTCACTTTCCTTGAAGATTTTTGCTTTTGAGTCTTTCAGTAGAGATTTCCTACTGAAAGAAACGGCCGGACACTCCACGGGTGGTCATGACGGCCGTTTCCGTTTTACATTGCATTATCTCCGCCGGAAATGAGGGCTCTCCGGCGGAAAAGCGGTCGCTCGTTACTTAACGACCAGGTCACCGAAGTAAGGGAAGTTCATCCCGTTCACGATTGGACCAATTTCTACGTTCTCTTTCGCTGCCCAGGAAGGATCTTGCCAGTGCAGAGGAACGAACGCCGCTTCGTTGTAGAGGATTTCCTCTACTTTCTTCAGCATCGCATTACGCTTGGTCAGGTCAGTTTCTTTGTTCGCTTCGTTAACCAGCTTATCCACTTCAGAGTTGCTGTAGTGACCACAGTTGTACTGGCCTTTACCAGTGTCAGCATTGCGGGTCATCGCCAGGAATTCAGTGAAGTTCGCAGAATCTTCAGTATCCGGGTGCCAACCGATCATCAGCATGTCAGCTGCACATTTGTCGAACTCAGGCCAGTATTGCGCTTTTGGCATGGTTTTCAGATCAACATCGATACCGATTTTTGACAGCATTGCTGCGGTTGCCTGCGCAATCTTGTCATCGTTCACGTAACGGTTGTTTGGCGCCATCATGGTCAGCTTGAAGCCATCACCATAGCCCGCCTCTTCCATCAATTGCTTTGCTTTTTTCAGGTCGTAACGCGGCTTCAGGTTCTCGTTGTAACCGGCATAGCCTGGAGGGCTTTGCTGTGCTGACGCTGTCGCTGCACCTTTCATGACTTTCTTCGCGATACCTTCGTTGTTTACTGCGTAAACGATAGCCTGACGCACACGCTCATCTTTCAGCGCTGGGTTGCTATTTTGGTTCATTTGGAAGGTGATGATACGGGTACCTGGCATGGTGTAGAGATCCACACCTTTCGCGTTCTCGATACGCTTGTAATCGTTCGGTGAAACCGGCGCAATCATATCAACATCGCCAGACAGCATTGCTGCTACGCGGGTTGCATCTTCTTTGATTGGTACCAAAGTCAGGTTCTCAACGTTACCGCCGGAATCTTTGTCCCAGTAATCTGCAAAGCGTTCGAACTCAACTTTTACACCTTGCTCGCGTGATTTCACGACAAATGGACCCGTACCGGAAAGGTTAGTCGACGCGAAAGAGTTACCGTGCTTCACCACTTCCGCTTTGTCTTTACCATCAGCAGTGGTGCCCGTGTAGAACTTGCTGTCCATCGGGAAAATGTAGGTCGCCACGTTTTCGATCAGCGGGTATGTGCCGTCAGTTTTGATTTCTACTGTGTGGTCATCAACCTTGGTCAGGGAAACCAATGGTTCAAAAATACCTTTAAAGTCCGGTGATGATTTCAGGCGGTTAAAGGTCCAAACCACATCATCAGCGGTCATATCGTTGCCAGAGTGGAATTTCACGCCTTTGCGCAGGTTAAAGCGCATGGTTTCGTTGTCCACACGCTCCCAAGATTCCGCCAAACGTGGTTCAAATTCCATTGACTGGTTAAAGCGCACCAATGGGTCGAAGACCATGTGGGACAACTGGAGAGTACCGCCAGAGAGCTGCTCATGCGGGTCCAGTGACACTGGGTCGGCATCGTAAGCAACGGTAATATCTGCTGCAGACGCAGCGAAGCTCAGGCCCGCCGCCATCATCGCGAGCGCGATTTTGCTCTTGAAGGTTTTCATTGCATGACTCCTTATGCTGGGAGCCTTAGCTCCCGTTATGTTGTGTATTGCAAATTGAAACCACCAGCGAGCACAACATCATCCTCTCGCCGATGGTGGGATTCGTTTTTATCCTGCGACTGCACTCATGCCTTTGAACTCAGGCATCAAAGAAATCAACTGCTTGCTGTATTCATGCTGCGGTGACTTAAACAGCGCTTCGGTGTGCGCCACTTCGAGCAGGGTGCCTTTTTGCATCACACCAATGCGGTCACACATTTGTCTGATAACAGGCAAGTCGTGACTGATGAACAGCATGGTCAGGTTCAACTCTTGCTGCAGATCTTTTAAAAGGTTCAGAATTTGCGCCTGTACCGACACATCCAATGCTGAGGTTGGTTCATCACAAATGAGAAGGCGTGGACGGGTTGCCAATGCACGTGCGATAGAAATACGCTGTCGCTGACCACCTGAAAATTCATGGGGATACTTGATACCGCTTCCACGGCCCAGCCCGACGTGATCGAGTAGATCGCCGACGATTTGGCGGATCTGATTTTCATCTGCCAGCTTATGGAAACGAATAGGTTCAGCGATGATGTCCTGCACTTTCATGCGCGGGTTCATTGATGAATAAGGATTCTGAAATACCATCTGCATTTGGCGGCGCATCGGGCGGCGCTGTGCTTCACTTTTCAACGACGTCAGATCGATACCTTCAAACCATACCTTCCCCGAGTTCGGCGGATAAAGACCTGCAATCACACGGGCAATGGTTGATTTACCAGAGCCAGATTCCCCAACAAGGCCAAAGGTTTCACCCTCATGGACTTCAAAACTGACATTATTCGACGCCTGCACGTATTCACGGCGACTTTCAAAGAAGGAGTCTTTGGTGACAAAACGCAGGTTTACGTTTTCCACTCTCAACAAAGAGCCTGTGTATTCACGTTCGTCCTGACTTTGACCCAGCCAGTGGGTTTTCACATCCAGCGGCTTCATCTCCACCGCTTCTTCGATGTAACTCACGAGCGGAAAGCGATCGAGTTTGATATCTGAACGCGGTACAGCGGAAATCAGGCTGCGGCTATAGGGATGCTCTGGGTTATTGAGCACTTTGGCGGTTTCACCAAACTCCACCAAATCACCACGGTACATCACCGCAATTTTGTCTGTGACATTGGAAACCACACCCATGTCGTGGGTTACCAGCATACAGCCTACATTCTTTTCGACACATAGCGTGCGGATAAGGTTAAGGATCTGATCCTGAATCGACACATCCAATGCGGTTGTCGGTTCATCTGCAATAATAAGGTCGGGTTCGCCAGCCAGTGCAATAGCAATCACCACACGCTGGCGCATGCCGCCGGAGAATTGATGCGGGAACTGTTTAATGCGGTTATGTGCTTCGGGAATACCCACCTGTTCCATTAGCGCCAATGCGCGCTTTTTGGCTTCCTCTTCACCAACATTCAGGTTAACCGTGATGGTTTCAACCAGCTGCTGCTCAACAGTGAACAGTGGGTTGAGAGACGTCATTGGATCCTGGAAGATAAATCCAATTCTCGCCCCGCGGTAACGACGGATTTGGTCAGGTGCAAGACCAGAGATTTTCTCACCATCAAGGAACACATCCCCACTGGCTACTCGACCCGGAGGGCTCAATAAATCGATAACGGCATTACCCACCGTCGATTTCCCTGCACCAGACTCACCAACCACACCAACTATCTCTCCTCTTTCAATAGAAAAGGAGAGATCTTTCACTGCTGCAAATACGCCGTGACGAGAGGGGTACTCGATACGGAGGTTTTTAACTTCCAATAATGCCATTGACCAGACCCTTGGTACTGCACAATTCCGTGCCTGCCGGAAAACAATCCCTGTTTAACATCAACAAAACAGGCTAAATAAGCGCATTACAATCTAGCAAATGTTTCACGAGAAATCAACATAATGAAACTATCAGCCATAAGAAGCGCGATTTATCGAATAAGTATTCAGCAGAAAGGCATTAACAGATAAACAACCGTATGAGTATTAACCCTTGTTTTAAGGGCAATTGCCGATAAGGAAAACAGGTAAATGTGAGGCAGCAATCAAAGTGTTCAATATGGTTAGCTATGCATCTGATAACTAAGAAAATGTAACATTTCACGCGTTTCTATGATGAATAGCGTTCACTTTTAAATCAAGAGTGTGAAGAAAACCCAAAAAAGAATAGGGCACCGAGCCAGTATTTAACGTCAGTCGACAAGAATAAGACGGCTTATTGTCCTGATTGCAGGGAAGGCGCGGTAGTAAGCAGTGCTAACTAACCTCCAGCAGATCGCCACACTAAGCAAACCAAGAAGTTAAAAGCGTAATAGAAAGCAGATACGAAAAAGCCCGCTCGATTGAGCGGGCTTTTCTGAATGTGGTCGGTGAAGAGGGATTCGAACCCCCGACCCTCTGGTCCCAAACCAGATGCGCTACCAAACTGCGCTATTCACCGAGTGGGGTGGCTGACGGGACTTGAACCCGCGACAACCGGAATCACAATCCGGGACTCTACCAACTGAGCTACAGCCACCACTGTTTTATTTCGCCAAATTTTCTTTTCCGGACTGGCGCACCCGACAGGATTCGAACCTGCGACCTTTGGCTCCGGAGGCCAACGCTCTATCCAGCTGAGCTACGGGCGCTTGCCCCTGTCGGCGGAGTCGCATATTACGGATATCGCCTCCTGCCGTCTAGCACTTTTTTTAATTTTTTTTTCGAACGGTTTATTTTTATCCGATCGGGCTAAAAACAGTGCAGGCAGGCGATATCATAACGGTTTCACGCAACAATCTAAAGCGCTATAATCACTTAATCTTTACACGGAGTTAACCTTATTTCGTCCATACTTCGTAATTAAGATCGTCACAATTGCTGAAAGGTCGACCCAGTTAGCCGATCCACCTCTACAATTGTGATAAAAATATCTAACCGCATAAAAAACGTCCGATAATTCGGAACCAAAAAGATATTGGGAGTGAAACAGTGAGCGCAAAGGGAATTTTTTTACGTCGTTTAGCAGTATCTGCTGTCACCGCTTTGTTTCTGATGGGTACAGCGCACGCTGCTGACATGTCAGAAGAAGCCATTGCAGAACGCATCGCACCAGTCGGTTCCGTTTACTTGGACGGCGAAGCACCTGTTGAGACTGCGGCTGCACCATCAGGCCCACGTACCGGCGATTCCGTTTACAACACCTACTGTATGGCATGTCACGCGACAGGTGCCGCGGGCGCACCAAAAGTTAGCGACCCTGCAGCTTGGGAACCACGTCTTGCACAAGGTCGTGACACGCTGAACAAGCACGCCATCGAGGGCTTCAACGGCATGCCAGCACGCGGAACCTGTATGGATTGCTCTGATGACGAGATCGTGGCTGCTATCGACCACATGCTGTCTCTGTAAGGCATCCAAGATTGTGTGAAAAAGCGGCTTTCAAGCCGCTTTTTTGATGCCTGTTTATCAGTCTGGAAGCAAGGACACTGAATTCCTCCGCTATATTGCCCATCATTCGCGCGTGTTTTCTTCTTTCCTGTTCCTAAGATGACCGAATTTGAAAAAATGACCCAAGGCCTCGCCTTTAATGGGTGCGATGAAACGATTGATTCCATTCGCTCGAAAGCCTTCCAACTCCTTCAACGCTACAACACTCTACCGGTTGACCAATCCATTGATATTGCATCAGAGCTGTTTGGCAGCATTGGGGATGACTCAATGGTAATGCCGCCTTTTCATTGTGAGTTTGGTAAAACCATCAATATCGGTCCCAGTACCTTTATCAATATGGGTGCGATGATGTTGGATGGTGCACCAATTACCATTGGCAGCAATGTGCTCATTGGCCCTAACTGCCAGTTCTACACAGCCGGCCACTCTATGGATTACCGCAGCCGACGCAAATGGGAAACCTTCTGCAAGCCGATCGTGGTGGGTGATGATGTCTGGGTGGGCGGCAATACAGTGATTTGCCAGGGTGTGTCCATTGGCGCTCGCTCAGTGATCGCAGCCAATTCAGTGGTCACCAAAGACATGCCGGAAGATTGTCTGGTTGGTGGGACACCCGCTAAGGTGATTCGTAAGCTTCACGAAAACGAAACTCCAGAAGAAGCTTTAGAAGCCTAAAACAGCCGGGGATTCCCGGCTTATTTTTGTCAGTCCTTCTTGAGCATAGCGCGAAGGTTGGCAATCGCTGCCTGCCCTTTTGCCATTCGCTCTTCCTGCGTCTGGGGCTTTTTCTTCTCTTCCCATTCCACATCATCGTAAGGCAGCTCTTCAAGGAAACGGCTCGGCAGAGGCTTTATCAACTCACCGTACTGACGGCGCTCCTTACAAAGCGTAAAGGTCATCTCACGTTGCGCACGGGTGATCCCCACGTAGGCAAGACGGCGCTCTTCCTCAACATTGTCTTCGTCAATGCTCGATTGATGCGGCAAAAAGCCTTCTTCCATCCCCACCAGATACACATACGGGAACTCAAGACCTTTGGAGGCATGCAGCGTCATCAACTGCACCTGGTCAGCATCGTCATCGTCCTCGCCACGTTCCATCATGTCACGCAATGTCAGTCGCTGAACCACTTCACGAAGCGTCTTCACTTCGTTGTCGTAGTTGTCTCCTTCCAAGTCAGCCACAATCCAGCTGTAGAGATCGGAGACGTTCTTCATCCGCATCTCTGCTGCCTTGGGGCTGGCTGAGGTTTCGTATAACCAGTCTTCGTAGTGTGAATCCCGCACTAACGAGCGCACTGCATCAACCGCATCGCCACGCTCAAACTGATCGGAAAGCTCAACAATCCAGCGGGTAAAGCGTTGCAGGGATTCCAGACCACGACCGTTTAGGTGCTCCTGAAGCCCCAATTCAAAACTCGCCGCAAACAAGCTTTTTCCACGCATGTTCGCGTACGTTCCCAGCTTTTCGAGTGTCACTGGGCCAATTTCGCGACGTGGCGTATTCACAATGCGCAAAAACGCATTGTCGTCATCCTGATTGGTCAGCAGACGAAGGTACGCCATGATGTCTTTAATTTCTGCCCGCGCAAAGAATGAGGTCCCGCCGGAGATTTTGTAAGGAATACGGTTCTGCATCAGCGCTTTTTCGAACAGGCGCGACTGGTGATTACCGCGGTACAAAATCGCGTAATCTTTGTAGTCTGTGCGGTTCATAAATTTGTGCGCAATGATCTCACCGACCACACGCTCTGCTTCATGCTCTTCGTTGTTGGCTTTCAGCACTTTGAGCATTTCGCCGTCTGGCAACGCAGAGAACAGGGTTTTCTCAAACACATGCGGGTTGTTGGCAATAAGAATATTCGCCGCACGCAGGATACGGCTGGTTGAGCGGTAGTTTTGCTCCAACTTGATGACTTTGAGACTTGGAAAGTCCTGATTCAGCATCAAAAGGTTCTTTGGCTGCGCACCACGCCAGCTGTAAATAGACTGGTCATCATCACCCACCACAGTGAAACGGGCTCGTTCCCCCACCAGCAGCTTCACCAACTGGTACTGGCTGGTGTTGGTATCCTGATATTCATCCACCAGCAGATAACGGATTTTGCTTTGCCAGCGCTCACGCACTTCCTGATTGGTTTTCAGCAGGATCACTGGCATCAGGATCAAATCATCAAAATCCAGCGCGTTGTAAGCCTTCATCTGCTTTTGGTACATGGCATAGCAATGGGCAAATAACTGGTCGCGTTCGCCCATCGCCGCAGATTCCGCCTGCTGAGGCGTCAGCATGTCATTCTTCCAGTTGGAGATGGTATGCAGCAGCTGGTTCAGCAAATCCTTGTCGCCATCGAGTTCATCTTCAGTCAGCTCTTTTAACAGTGCCATCTGGTCTTGATCATCAAACAACGAGAAACCCGCTTTCAGGCCCAAGCTTTTATATTCGCGGCGAATGATATTCAGGCCGAGGGTGTGGAAGGTAGATACCATCAGCCCCCGCGCTTCCTGGCGGTTCAGCGTCTGGCCGACGCGCTCTTTCATTTCCCGCGCCGCTTTATTGGTAAAAGTTACCGCCGCAATGTGACGCGCCTTGTAACCACACTGTTGGACCAGATAAGCAATTTTATTGGTGATCACACGTGTTTTACCGGAACCCGCACCAGCTAACACCAGGCAGGGCCCGGAGACATGGTGGACAGCGTCATTCTGAGCTGGATTAAGTTTCATGTGGTTCCTCTGTTCAATCCCGCGATATTTAGCAGGTGCATTGTATACCCAAACAACCTGAAGATGCTCGCATTCAGAGGTCATCAATGCGTTCAATTCGAGGCAAATTTCATGAGGAATAGTCGTTCTATTTCCGTGGAATTTAACAAAGAAGTGGGCGCATTGAGGGCCTCCCTTCGGGCGATTTGACTGACGCCGTGCTCTTTGTTGCTCCTTTTTGATGGAGTTGACTACACCTGCAAAGGAGCGCCGCGATCACAACGCCAGTCAACCTCGCTGAAGCCTGCATCTTCAGGTCGTTTGGGTATAGACGGAATAACGGCGCACTTCATCTTTCGTCGATTTAAAGGAAAGAGTTGGCAGCCTGTAACAAAATCCATACAATGAATGAACGTTCATTCATTGGAGCGCTGTGTTATGTCTGACAAGAAAACACAGATCTTGGAAGCAACGGAACGCTTGTTGGCCCAGCATGGCTTTGATCGCCTCTCGATGCAGATGGTAGCAAAGGAAGCCGGGGTCGCAGCAGGCACCATTTACCGTTACTTTTCAGATAAAAACGACTTACTGAGTCAACTTCGAAATCATGTGGTTCAGCAGTGTGCCACCAAGATGTTGGAAGGCCATGACGCAGATAAGCCGTTAAAGCAACAATTCGTCACGCTGTGGCTAAATACATGGCACTTAACCATTCGCCGAGACGATAACGCAATCAATCGGGAACAATTTGACAGTCTGCCCTATCAGAGAAACGGTGAGCAACGCCTGATGGATTTAAAAGCTTTTAGTCCCATCCACCAGTTTTTCGAATCAGGAATTGCAGACGGAACGTTTAAACCCCTCTCCACTTCAGTGCTTTCCGGCATTGGTATCGAGCCAGCTGTTTGCCTTGCACGCAAACAGGTACAAGGGGTCATAGAACTAGATGAATCAGCAATCGAGGATACGATCAACGCTTGCTGGGATGCTATCTGCCTTCATAGATAATCGGAGCAATCTAAATGAAGAAATGGTTTGTAGTCATGTTAGTCGTGGCGGTTTTGCTATTCGGCACCGTGATTGGCTTTAACATGTTCAAGCAACAGAAAATTGCCGAATACATGGCAAACATGCCTGAGCCGGAATTCCCGGTCACAGCGGTAGAAATGGTTTCAGTCGATTGGATCCCTACCATTGAGGCAATTGGTTTTATCGAACCAAACCAGGGCGTTACTCTGACCACAGAAGTCAGCGGCGTCATTGAAAACATCAACTTTGAATCCGGTCAGGCCGTCAAACAAGGTGATGTCTTGCTGGCATTAGACTCAAAAGTAGAAGTCGCGAACCTCAAGAGTACCCAAGCTCGCCTGCCTGCTGCTGAAGCGAAGTTCAAGCGCTACCAAGGTCTGTTCCGTAAAGGCTCAATTTCTAAAGAAGCCCTGGATGAAGCCGAAGCGAATTTCCGTTCACTGCAAGCTGATGTTGAAAGTCTAAATGCGTCGATTGAGCGTCGTACCATTGATGCACCCTTTGATGGCATCGTCGGTCTGCGTAACGTCTTTTTGGGTGAATACTTACAACCAGGCACAGAAATCGTGCGTCTGGAAGACACGTCAATCATGCGTCTTCGCTTCACGGTTCCACAGACCGACATTGCGAAAATCAAGCTGGGTCAACAGATTGATATCTCGGTAGATGCCTACCCTGACACACCATTTACCGGCAAGATCAGCGCAATCGAGCCTGCAGTTAACTTCCAGAGCGGTCTAATCCAGGTACAAGCAGACATTCCAAACAACCACGGTCAACTGCGTTCAGGCATGTTTGCCCGTGCAAACATCATTCTGCCGACGTTTGAAGATCAAATCGTTGTCGATCAGACTGCCATCAACTTTACCCTCTACGGTGAGAACGTGTATGTACTCCGGGAGGAAGATGGCGCAACCCGAGCCTATCAGCAGGTTGTGAAAGTCGGTGAGCGTAAAGATCACATCGCACACGTGCTGGAAGGTCTGGAGCCAGGAGACAAAGTCGTGACTTCCGGTCAGGTGCGTCTGAGCAACGGTGCGAAAGTACGTGTTGTGGAAAGTGATGCTCTCAACCCACCGGCAGAGCTGCCACAACTGTAAGAGGCCGCTATGAAATTCACTGATATTTTCATCAAGCGTCCGGTACTGGCGGTGTCGATCAGTTTTCTGATCGCACTGCTTGGCCTGCAGTCGATGTTCAAGATGCAGGTGCGGGAATATCCGGACATGACCAATACCGTGGTCACCATCTCCACCAGTTACTATGGTGCGAGTGCTGACCTTATTCAGGGCTTTATTACTACGCCACTTGAGCAGGCCGTTGCACAGGCGGACAACATTGATTTCATGACCTCGGAGTCGGTGCTGGGTAGCTCAACCATCACGGCATACATGAAGCTCAATACCGATCCAAATGCTGCGCTTGCTGACATTCTGGCAAAGGTGAACTCAGTACGTGCACAGTTGCCAGGTGAGTCAGAAGACCCGTCAGTGTCGATGTCGACCGGTTCTACCACAGCGGTAATGTACATCGGCTTTACGTCGGAAGAGCTTGATTCCAGCCAGATCACTGACTATCTGGAACGTGTGACCAAGCCTCAGCTGTTTACCGTAAATGGTGTTGCAAGTATCGACCTATATGGTGGCCTCAAGTACGCGCTGCGTGTATGGCTGGATCCTGCAAAAATGGCTGCGTTTAACCTGACAGCGACAGACGTGATGGGTGTACTGAACGCCAACAACTTCCAGTCTGCGACCGGTCAGTCCATCGGTACCTACATGGTATACAACGGTTCTGCAAACACTCAGGTTTCTGACACCGAAGAGCTGAAACGCCTGGTTGTTGCCACCCAGAAAGGTCAGGTCATTCGTCTTGGCGACATCGCAAAAGTGTCGCTTGAGAAGAGCCATGACGTTTACCGTGCGACAGCAAACGGTTCAGAAGCTGTTGTTGCAGCCATTAACGCCGCACCAACCGCCAACCCGATAAACATCGCAGCAGATGTGCTTGAGAAGCTCCCAGAGCTTGAGCGCAACATGCCAAGCACCATCAAGATGAACGTGCTTTATGACTCGACCGTGGCCATCAACGAATCGATTCATGAGGTGGTGAAAACCATCATCGAAGCAGCGCTTATCGTACTGGTGGTGATCACTCTATTCCTGGGCTCATTCCGTGCAGTACTCATCCCGATCATCACCATCCCGCTATCGCTGATCGGTGTGGCCATGATGATGGAGCTGTTCGGGTTCTCACTGAACCTGATGACGCTGCTGGCAATGGTACTGGCTATCGGTCTGGTGGTGGATGACGCCATCGTTGTTCTGGAGAACGTCGACCGACACATCAAGCTCGGGGAATCCCCATTCCGCGCCGCCATCATCGGTACCCGCGAAATTGCTGTGCCCGTCATTTCAATGACACTGACGCTGGCAGCGGTGTACGCACCTATCGCACTAATGGGGGGTATCACAGGCTCGCTATTTAAAGAGTTCGCCTTAACGCTGGCAGGTGCGGTATTTGTTTCCGGTATTATCGCGCTGACCCTGTCGCCGATGATGTGTTCGAAGATGCTGAAAGCCAATGCGCAACCAAGCAAATTCGAAGCAAAAGTACACCACTTCCTTGATCGTATGACCGAGGGCTATGCCCGCATGCTGGGCGGCGTGATGAAGGTTCGTCCTGTCATCATCACCTTCGCGGTGATCGTGTTTGTCAGCTTGCCACTGCTGTTCAAGTTCATTCCGAGTGAACTTGCACCAGCGGAAGATAAAGGCGTGCTGGTGATGATGGGTACAGCGCCATCAACGGCAAACTTAGATTACATCCAGAACACCATGGCGGAAGTTAACCAGAAACTGGCTGACCAGCCAGAAGTGGCCTTCTCACAGGTATTCTCTGGTGTGCCTAAATCCAATCAGGCATTTGGTATCGCCTCTTTGGTGCCTTGGAGTGAGCGTGAAGCCAGTCAGGCAGACATCGTGAAGCGTATGACTGAGGAAGTGAAAGACATCCCGGGTATGGCGGTGACTGCCTTCCAGATGCCAGAACTTCCAGGTGCGTCTTCCGGTCTGCCTATCCAGTTCGTTATCACCACACCAAGCAACTTCGAGAGCCTGTTCCAGGTAGCGTCAGACGTACTGTCTGAAGTAAAGAGCAACTCTATGTTTGTCTACTCAGACATGGATTTGAACTTCGACTCGGCGACGATGAAAATCAACATCGACAAAGACAAAGCTGGCGCATACGGCGTGACCATGCAGGACATCGGTATCACCTTAGGCACCATGATGGCTGACGGTTATGTGAACCGTATCGACTTAGATGGACGATCCTATGAGGTTATCCCGCAGGTTGAGCGTAAGTACCGCCTAAACCCAGAATCTATAAAGGGTTACTACGTGCGTTCGGCGAACGGTGAAGCTGTGCCACTGGGCTCACTGATCACCATTGATGTGGTAGCCGAGCCTCGCGCCCTGCCTCACTTCAACCAGCTGAACTCTGCGACCATAGGTGCAGTTGCAGCGCCAGGCGTTGCGATGGGCGATGCCATCAACTGGTTTGAGAATATCGCAGCTGAGAAGCTTCCTCGCGGTTATCAGCACGATTACCTTGGCGAAGCCCGTCAGTTCGTGACGGAAGGTAGCGCGCTTGTGGGTACCTTTATGCTGGCACTGGCGGTGATCTTCCTGGTTTTGGCTATTCAGTTCGAATCGCTGCGTGATCCACTGGTGATTCTGGTCTCTGTACCACTGGCTATCTGTGGCGCGTTGATTGCCCTCGCTTGGGGCGCAGCATCAATGAACATCTACTCTCAGGTAGGTCTCATCACGCTGATCGGCCTTATCACCAAGCACGGTATTCTTATCTGTGAGGTGGCAAAAGAAGAGCAGCTTCATCGTGGTATGAACAAGATGGAAGCCGTGATGGAAGCCGCGAAAGTACGTCTGCGTCCAATCCTGATGACCACAGCAGCGATGATCGCAGGTCTTATCCCGCTGATGTACGCCACAGGTGCAGGTGCCGCGCAGCGTTTCAGTATCGGTATCGTTATCGTTGCCGGCCTAGCGATTGGTACCCTGTTCACTCTGTTTGTACTGCCGGTGATCTACACCTATCTGGCGAGCAAGCACGAACCGCTGCCAGAGTTTGAAGAAGATTTGAATGTTTCAGCGCAGGAAAAACCCGCGGACTGATATTCTTCCAATACGATAAAGGGTCTCGATTGAGACCCTTTTCTTTTTCAGCGTAATGAGTAGTAGCCTTTTGCGATACGACACTTTCGACAAAAGGTCAGGTGTTGCTTAGAATAACGGCATCAAAATAAGGAGTAACGCATGTTCGACCCAAAAAAGTTGGAGCAAATTGCCAAGCAAATCCATGAGTCTATGCCGAAGCCGGTAAAAGATCTGGGTAATGATGTTGAGCAGAAGGTTCGTGAGGTGATCCAATCGCAGCTGGCTAAACTGGATGTTGTCAGTCGCGAAGAGTTTGATGTCCAGACGCAGGTATTGCTTCGCACCCGCCAAAAGCTGACTGAAATGGAACAGAAACTGGCTGAGTTTGAGCAAAAGCTTAACGAGAAGCCTGACGCTTAAGCGCAAAACGAAAGACATAAAAAAACCCGGCTACTGCCGGGTTTTTCGTATTTATCTATTGCGGTGATTAGTCACCAACTGCAATGCGCTTCATGTCAGTCATGTAGCCACGCAGCTCCTGACCAATCCACTCTACTGGGTGGTTGCGCAGTGCTTCGTTCACGTCGATCAGCGTTTGGTTGTCAACGTGGTTGCCAGTTTCACCCAGCCCTTTACCAATCACGTCAGTACCAACCAGCGGCATGAACTTCTCACGCAGCAATGGCGTTGCAACGTTAGCGAACAGGTAGTTACCGTACTCTGCAGTGTCAGAGATAACCACGTTCATCTCGTACAGACGCTTACGTGCGATGGTGTTTGCGATCAGTGGCAGCTCGTGCAGTGACTCGTAGTATGCAGACTCTTCGATGATGCCTGATGCAGTCATAGCTTCAAACGCCAGCTCAACACCCGCACGAACCATCGCAACCATCAGGATGCCGTTGTCGAAGTACTCTTGCTCAGCAATCTTAACGTCAGTTTCTGGGTAGTTTTCAAATGCTGTTTCCGCAGTTTCTGCACGCCAGCCCAGCAGGTTCACGTCATCATTCGCCCAGTCAGCCATCATGGTTGATGAGAAGTGACCAGAGATGATGTCATCCATGTGCTTGTTGTACAGTGGGCGCATCAGGTCTTTCAGATCTTCAGAAAGCTCGAAAGCTTTTACTTTAGCTGGGTTAGACAGGCGATCCATCATGTGAGTGATACCGCCAAATTTCAGTGCTTCAGTGATGGTTTCCCAACCAAACTGCAGCAGTTTACCCGCGTAACCCGCATCGATACCGTCAGCAATCATCTTCTCGTAACAAACGATAGAGCCAGCCTGCAGCATGCCACACAGGATAGTTTGCTCACCCATCAGGTCAGATTTTACTTCCGCAACGAAAGAAGACTCCAAAACGCCTGCACGGTGACCGCCAGTTGCAGCTGCCCATGCTTTTGCGATCTCATGACCTTCGCCTTTTGGATCGTTCTCTGGGTGAACTGCTATCAGTGTTGGAACACCGAAGCCACGCTTGTACTCTTCACGTACTTCAGTACCTGGACACTTAGGTGCGACCATCACAACGGTAATATCGCTACGGATTTGCATGCCTTCTTCAACGATATTGAAACCGTGAGAGTAGCCCAGTGCAGCGCCTTCTTTCATCAGAGGCATCACAGCGTTAACAACTGCAGTGTGTTGTTTGTCTGGGGTCAGGTTAACGACCAGATCAGCCTGAGGGATCAGGTTTTCGTAGTTATCTACGTTGAAGCCGTTTTCTTTCGCGTTTTTGTAAGATTGGCGTTGCTCGTCAATCGCTGCCTGACGCAGAGCGTAAGACACGTCCAGACCCGAGTCGCGCATGTTAAGACCTTGGTTCAGGCCCTGTGCACCACAACCCACGATAACAACCTTCTTGCCTTTCAGGTAATCCGCTTCATTTGCGAATTCCGCTTTATCCATAAAACGGCAAACACCCAGCTGAGCTAATTGCTCACGCAAGTTCAAGGTATTGAAATAGTTAGACATGTCGAATACTCCGTGAAGAAATTTTGTCCTTTGGCGATGCGAACATGACAATCTGTTGCATCGAATTGCCCCCATCATAGATCAGGTAATTAGTTGCTTAAAGTGATATATTCACAACATGTAATTGCATTTTTTGCAACATGGAAGTTAAGCGATGAACATCAAACATCTTCAGCTGTTCATACACCTATGTGACAGTAAAAGTTTCTCCAAAACAGCCGCTGCAATGCACATCAGTCCCTCAGCGCTGAGCCGCCAAATACAGAAGCTTGAGCAAGAAGCTGAACAACAGCTTTTTCTGAGGGATAACCGAAGCGTAGAGCTGACACTGGCAGGGAAAAAGCTATTACCTGTCGCGATGAGAATTCTGTCTGAATGGCAACAATACCAAAGTCAGTTTAATACCTCGGGTAATGAACTAGTGGGTGAGATAAGGCTGTTCTGTTCAGTCACCGCAAGTTACAGCCATCTACCAGAGCTGTTATCAGAGTTTCGCTTAAGACACCCACTTATTGAGCTTAAGGTATCTACCGGCGACCCGGCACAAGCGATAGATAAAGTGCTCTCTGATGATGCAGACATTGCAATATCCGCTTTGCCTGAACAACTTCCTTCGAAGGTTTCATTCGAGCCTATCAGCGATATCCCGCTATCTGTAATCGCACCCGCAGGTGTCAGCAGTTTCGCCGATACCCTGCAAAGTGAGCATCCTGATTGGTCTTGTATTCCCTTTATCGTGCCGGAAGCAGGAACCGCCAGAGAGCGCGCGAACACCTGGTTTAAGAAGATGAAGATCAAACCGAACATCTACGCGCAGGTTTCCGGCCATGAAGCCATTGTCAGTATGGTAGCGCTCGGGTGTGGTGTGGGCATCGCACCGGATATAGTGATCAATAACAGTCCTGTCAGGGATAAAATTGAAAAGCTCAAGCTAGCCCCCATAAAGCCATTCGAGCTGGGAGTGTGCTGTCTACGATCGCAAATAGATAACCCGCTTATTAAAGCGCTATGGGACGTAGCAGAAGGGAAAACGATCTAGTTGCGATACTGTCTCAGCATCGGTATCGCGAAGAGCAGCAACAGCCATATCTCCTGACTATCCTCACTAAGAATTAACACAAGTGAGGTGAGCAATGAGCGTAGTTGAAAAGATAGGGAAAGCACTGGAACCTTTGATGCTCGTGATGGGCTTGGTCAGTCCTTTAGCAACGTTACCTCAAATCTATAAGCTCTACTTCTCACACAGTGAGCACGCCGCAGGGTTATCCCTGACAACCTGGGTGCTCTATTCTTTTATTGCCATGCTTTGGACCATTTATGGGCTTTACCATAAAAACCCAACAATATGGGTGGGTAACGGCTTAGGGTTTCTGATGTATCTCGCTATGGTCGCAGGAATTATTGCACGGGTAGGCATCACCTTCTAACCAGAAGCCTTTAATACAGATGCTTATTAGGCGTTGGCACATATGATGTTGACAGAAAAACCTCTGTCATTCGACCGGAGCATACAGCCTAAGGCTTCTTAGTAAGTGGCGGAGCAGATAGGACTCAATAGGGATGCCTAGCTGAGCACGGCAAGTGAGGCCGAACTCCCGGACGTGACCTAAAGTGCAAAGCACTTTTCCAGGTCGCAGATAGCAAAAAACCCCAGCATTTCTGCTGAGGTTTCTCTAAGAAGTGGCGGAGCGGACGGGACTCGAACCCGCGACCCCCGGCGTGACAGGCCGGTATTCTAACCAACTGAACTACCGCTCCACACTTAAATTGGAAGCCTGGCGATGTCCTACTCTCACATGGGGAGACCCCACACTACCATCGGCGCTGTTACGTTTCACTACTGAGTTCGGCATGGAGTCAGGTGGGTCCATAACGCTATGGTCGCCAAGCAAATTCGTTAAAATCTTGGAAAGTGACTTTGTTTGTTCTCGTTCTTACACATTCAATGTTCTCTTCGAGTCCGTCAAAACCCCTTGGGTGTTGTATGGTTAAGCCTCACGGGCAATTAGTATCAGTTAGCTCAACGCCTCGCAG
>NZ_JAALDL010000013.1 GCF_011045095.1 Grimontia sedimenti | reverse complement strand
TACAGATTGCTGCAGTCAGAGTGGTTTTACCGTGGTCAACGTGGCCGATAGTACCAACGTTAACGTGCGGTTTCGTACGTTCAAATTTTTCTTTAGACACGATCGTGTTCCTTCCTAGTTGTGAGCCGCACCCACCGTCGTGAGTGCGATCAGAAGTTTTTATTAATGCGGGCCAATAATGCCAGCATTAAAACCACCTATCAATCAAGAACGCTCTGCGATGATTGAATCAGCGATGTTCTTAGGAATATCAGCATAGTCACTGAATTCCATAGAGTAAGATGCGCGGCCCTGAGTCGCTGAACGCAAGTCAGTTGCGTAACCAAACATCTCAGCCAGTGGCACCTGCGCGCGAATGATCTTCAAGCCAGCTGGACCTTCATCCATACCACCAATCAGACCACGACGACGGTTCAGGTCGCCCACTACGTCACCCATCCAGTCTTCTGGAGTGGTAACTTCCACTTTCATCATTGGCTCAAGAATGACAGGTTGCGCTTCAAGTGCACCTTTCTTGAATGCCATAGATGCAGCGATCTTAAACGCCATTTCGTTGGAGTCAACATCATGGTACGAACCATCGAAAAGGGTTGCTTTGATATCAAGCACTGGGTAACCAGCAAGTACACCGCTACTCATCTGCTCTTCAACACCTTTAGCAACAGCGCCGATGTACTCTTTCGGTACCACACCACCAACGATTTCATCGACGAAGACAAAACCTTCGCCTTTCTCAGATGGTTCCAGTTTCAGCCAAACATGACCGTACTGACCACGACCACCAGACTGCTTGACGAATTTACCTTCGACTTCAGCCGAACCACGGATGGTTTCGCGGTATGCCACCTGTGGCTTACCTACATTACATTCTACGCTGAACTCACGACGCATACGGTCTACGATGATGTCCAGGTGAAGCTCACCCATACCTGAGATCAGGGTCTGGCCTGACTCGTCATCGGTTTCAACGCGGAATGATGGATCTTCTGCCGCCAGTTTGCCCAGCGCGATACCCATTTTTTCCTGGTCTGCTTTAGAGCGTGGCTCTACAGCGATCTGAATAACTGGTTCAGGGAACTCCATACGCTCAAGAACCACTTTTGATTCTTGTGCACACAGGGTGTCACCTGTAGTGACGTCTTTCAGACCAATGGCTGCTGCAATGTCACCCGCGCGAATTTCTTTGATTTCTTCACGCTTGTTTGAGTGCATCTGAACGATACGGCCAAAACGCTCACGCTTTTGCTTCACTGAGTTGTACACAGTGTCGCCAGTGTTAACCACACCTGAGTAAACACGCAGGAAGGTCAAAGTACCCACGAATGGGTCAGTAGCAATCTTAAATGCCAGAGCTGCAAACGGTTCGTTGTCGTCAGAGTGACGCTCGATCTCGTTGCCATCTTCGTCTTCACCTTTGATCGCTTTCACATCAACAGGGGAAGGAAGGAACTCAATAACAGCATCAAGAACCGCCTGAACGCCTTTGTTCTTAAATGCAGAACCACAAGTCGCCAGTACGATTTCATTATTCAGTGTACGTTCACGCAGAGCTTGCTTGATTTCAGCTTCGGTCAGTTCACCCTCTTCGAGGTACTTATCCATCAGCTCTTCGTTTGCTTCAGCAGCGGCTTCTACCAGATTCTGGTGCCACTCATCAGCCAGCTCTTGCATGTCTGCCGGGATGTCTTCGTACGTGAAGCTCATACCCTGGTCAGCTTCGCTCCAGTTAATCGCCTTCATTTTGATAAGGTCGATAACACCGCGGAAGTCTTCTTCAGCGCCGATATTCAGATGAATTGGCACTGGAGTTGCGCCCAGTCGAACTTTAATCTGCTCAACCACACGCAGAAAATCTGCGCCTGCACGGTCCATCTTATTGACGAAAACCATACGAGGAACTTCATATTTGTCAGCCTGACGCCAAACGGTCTCTGACTGAGGTTCAACACCGGAAGAACCACAGAATACAACTACTGCACCATCCAATACGCGCAGGGAACGCTCTACCTCGATGGTAAAGTCAACGTGTCCTGGGGTATCAATGATGTTGATGCGATGCTCAGGGAATTGCGCATCCATACCGCGCCAGAAAGTTGTAGTCGCAGCGGAGGTGATGGTGATACCACGCTCTTGCTCCTGCTCCATCCAGTCCATGGTTGCTGCACCATCGTGCACTTCACCAATTTTATGAGAAAGACCGGTGTAAAACAGGATACGCTCTGTTGTTGTAGTTTTGCCTGCGTCTACGTGCGCACAAATACCGATGTTACGGTAGCGCTCAATAGGGGTCTTACGAGCCACAGTAGTATCCTCTTACTAAGGGTATCCTTAGAGTGTGGTTTAGGCGCGACCGAAGTCGCGCCCAAAAAGGTATTACCAGCGGTAATGAGCGAATGCTTTGTTCGCTTCTGCCATACGGTGAACGTCTTCACGTTTCTTAACAGCAGTACCTTTGTTCTCAGATGCATCCAGCATTTCGTTAGCCAGACGCTGAGCCATAGATTTTTCACCACGCTTACGCGCAGCTTCAACCAACCAACGCATCGCCAGCGCGTTACGACGTACAGGACGTACTTCTACTGGCACTTGGTAAGTTGAACCACCAACACGGCGAGATTTAACCTCTACCGCAGGGCGTACGTTTTCAAGAGCGGCTTCGAACACAGACAGGTGATCTTTACCAGAACGCTCTGCCATGATGTCCAGTGCACCATAAACGATTTTTTCAGCAGTCGACTTTTTACCGTCAACCATTACGATGTTTACAAATTTTGCCAGCAGCTCTGATCCGAACTTAGGATCCGGCAGGATTTTACGCTGACCAATTACGCGACGACGTGGCATGGAAATTCTCCGTTGTCTTCTTCAGGTTTTATCCAAAACTTTTCAGTTTTTTCAAAATTACAAATTAATTAGTGTTTGGCCTTACTTAACGGATTCCATTAAGACTTAGGACGCTTCACACCGTACTTAGAACGACCTTGTTTACGGTCGTTAACGCCTGCACAGTCAAGTGCACCACGAACGGTGTGGTAACGCACACCTGGAAGGTCTTTAACACGACCACCGCGGATCAGAACAACTGAGTGCTCTTGCAGGTTGTGACCTTCACCACCGATGTATGAAGTAACTTCAAAACCGTTGGTCAGGCGAACACGACATACTTTACGCAGTGCCGAGTTAGGTTTTTTAGGAGTAGTGGTGTAAACACGAGTACATACACCACGTTTTTGCGGACACGCTTCCAGCGCAGGCACGTTGCTTTTTGCAACTTGCTTGATGCGTGGCTTGCGTACCAGCTGGTTAATAGTTGCCATTAAATAGCTCCTGATATTACTTACGTATAAGTGTGAAAAATCTATGCCCCACAAAAGTAGGGACGCGAAATTTTAGGCGTCGTCAAATGGGGTGTCAAGATTTATACAACGATCTTTGCTTTGATCGTTTTATAACCGCAACAATCCCAGACTATTACGCTAGTAGATAGACGGCTAAATCACCATTTCATTTGCGTGACATGCCGGGCTGTTAGCTCTACAAACCCTTCCATATCAATAAGTTCAAATTGTGAGGCGATTTGATGCTCGATGCCGCGGGCCATAGCGTCCTCTTGAAGCACGTAAATCCTGCGCCCCGACGAAACCAGTTTTTCCTGCCACTGCCCTCCGAGAATCCCGGCAACAACCGCGTCTTCGAGCAAAAGGATCTCACTGTGATTCTCGGAATATCGCAGACAATTCGCCAGAGCAGATGAGGCATAAGGGGAAATATTAACGGTATGAAGCATTGACGATCCTTAAAACTGGAGCACTTTGGCACATTGACCCAGTGAGGCTGCAATGTCCGTTGGTGAGACTTTTTCTACCGTAATAACAAGGGGATGGTCACTCAACCCACGCTCAGCTAATGAGTCAGCACACACATAGATTTCCTCCACATCGCACAGTGACAGCATTTTGAAGGTAGAAATATAGTCGCGACTCAGCACCTCATCCGGCTTTTGGCCCGCCAGCAATTGCATCACACCATCACCGACGAAGAACAGGACAAGATCTTCACTGTAATTGGAAGTTGCCAACACCGCATCGAGCCCTTCTCGACCAGACGCGCAGCCATGAGGCGCAGAAGAGAAAACAAAACCTATCTTTTTCATACCAGCACCTAGAACTGAATCACGCGATCAGCAGTCAGCAGAGCTTCTGAAAGCGCGCCAAGACCCGCCTGAGAGAAGCTATCCGCCATGTTGGATGATGTGAGAGCATGCTGTTTCGCCTCTTCTTCGCTCACCTGACCACGACGCAGTGCAGCGGCAACACAGGTTTCCAGCTCTACGCCACTTTCATTTGACAGTGATTGCCAAGCAGCAACCAAATCAAATTCGTCATTGGCTGGCACTGTCAGTGAGGAAGCGTTGGACACACCATCTTGATAGAAAAACACACGCGTTAACGTGTGTCCTTTTTCTATCAGTGCTTTGGCAAAGCGGAACGCGGTCAGCGATGACTGGCGCCCGTATACTGGGCCATTCACCACCAGCACATAACTCAGGCTCATTTTTCGCCGTCCTCACCTTTTCGCTGACGGATGTAGAGATAAACCGTGTGCTTGGAAATATTAAGGCGATCTGCCACGCGGTTGATGGCATCTTTGATATCGAAAATACCTTTATCGAACAGCTCCATCACAATCTGGCGGTTCTTGGTATTGTTCGACACAGATTTGTCTGCGTTGATCTCTTCGATGGTGCGCTCAACCGTTTGGTCTACCAGCTCGTCCACATCGCTGGCAAAGTTCACGGAAGACACAGCCTGACGAGCTTCTTCTGTCGGCATGAAAGCTTGCAGCACTTGAGAGAAAGGCGCATCCAGATTGATATTGATACACAGAAGGCCAATCACGCGATTGTCCGCATTGCGGATGGCCACTGTGATAGATTTCATCAGGGTGTTGCCTTTAGCACGCGTGAAGTAAGCACGTGAGAAGTTTCGCTCAGATCCTTCAATATCACGCAACATACGCAGTGCCAAATCAGTGATAGGCGAACCCACCTGACGGCCAGTGTTCTCGCCGTTGGCAATTTTGATAGCAGAGGTGTTCAAATCTTCCAGCGAGTGCAGCACGATTTCACAGTGCTGACCAATCAGGGCTGCAAGACCATCTACCACGGCTTCATAAGATTTCAGGATTACGCGATCGGTGTCGGTGAAAGGATTACTCTCGATAAAGTCACTTTCGACGATCACGTCCGCACCAAAGCTGTCTGTCGATACCACAGGTTTATCTTCCTTTGTGATGGATTTCGTTTACCGCAGGCAAAGATAAACGAAAGCTGCAAACTTTAAAATCTAGCGATAAGTCTAACAGACTTAGATCAAGAAAATAAAAAAACCCCGACAAAAGCCGGGGTTCTCTTTGTAAGCAAACGTGCAATCGAAGGATTAACCTTTCGCTTCGTCACCTTTGCCTTTGATTTCCAATAGCTCAACTTCGAACACTAGCGTCGAGTTGGCAGGAATCGCCGGCGTATCCTGAGAGCCGTATGCCAGCTCAGGCGGGATAACGAACTTGAACTTAGAACCTACAGGCATTAACTGAACGCCTTCAGTCCAGCCCGGGATCACGCGGTTTAGTGGGAAAGTCGCTGGCTGGTTACGGTCGTAAGAACTATCGAACTGGGTACCGTCAGTCAGGGTGCCTTTGTAGTGAACCACAACAGTGTCTTCTGCTGCTGGTTTATCACCCTCACCCATTGTTTCTACCAGGTACATAAGGCCAGAATCTGTGGTATTCACACCGTCAGTCTTCGCAAACTGTGCACGGAAGTCTTCACCAACTTTCACTGCTTCTGCGGCTTTTTCCTGAGCTTTTTCTTGAGCCAGCTGAGCAACACGCTGATCCAGTGCTTGCAGCGCCATCTGCGCTTCTTCTTCAGTCAGCTTGGATTTGTCAGCAAATGCGTCCTGCACACCTTGCAGAACCAAGTCGTTGCTCAGTGACAAGCCCAATTCTTCTTGCTGGTCCAGATTGGCTTTCAGGTACTGCGCCAGGGACGCACCAATCGCGTATGCCGCTTTGTCATCTTCAGTGGCGAACGTTACAGCTTCAGCAGCAACGGGCGCTTCAACCTTTGCGGTTTCGTCTTTCGCTTCTTCCTGACAACCCACAGCTAGTGCAACAGTGGCAGCCAGCAGCGACATTTTAAAAACTGATTTCATTAGTGACTCCGTTGGTATAAAACCCACATTTCTTTTATTCGCTTACGCGATAACGATGCGAAAGCCCGAAACGATCAATATACTCGACGTTATAGGGGTCCAAGATAAGGAACACAAGGGCAATGCGACAATTCGTCCGCACAATTTGCTTATTTCTGACACTGTTAGCACTTTCCGGCTGCTTTCACTCTACCCATGAAGCCCAGCGCTGGACGCTGGATCCGGATGGCGTGACCAGTTTCAGCCTTAGCCGAGACGGCCGCTTCGCGCTCATCGCTTCCACGTCCCACGGCATTGATTTGTGGGATTTGGTACAAAATAAAAAGCTGGCCGAATTCGGCGATCAAGACCCGGATAAAAACACCGTGCTCGCCAGTCAGATCTCAGACAACAACCGCTACGCCATTACCGCCACATCGCAAAACTTTGCGGTATGGGATTTGGCATGGGGACAAGCCGAAGGTCTGTGGTCGATTTCCGACGGCATTATCCGCGACGTTGATATCAGCAATAATGGCGAAAAAGTCCTGCTTGCCCTTTCTAATGGCAAAGCCCTATTCGTGGACTTAGGCACAGGAAGACGCCTAGAGTTCCTTGCCCACCAAGATAAAGTGAACAGTGTGTCGCTCGCGCCCAATGGAAAATTCGCCATGTCAGGCGGTAATGACCACAATGCCTTTTTCTGGAGCACGGAAACCGGACAAATCCTCAATGAATTTCCTCATGAGCATCGTATTACCCGCGTAGAGTTGCACCGCACCGGTAAATTCGCTTTCTCTGCAGATGGTGATGACACCGCCATTATCTGGGATTTATCGACGGGCGAGCCGAAAACAGAGCTCAACATGTTCCACCGCCACCCAAATTTCTCAACCGCCCGTTTTTCAGATGATGGCACCAAACTAGTGACCGGCACGCCGGGACGACGGGTAGAGTTTTGGGATGTAGAAAGCGGGGACAATCTCGGCCGCTGGTTGGCGGAAGAGCAACAAAATACGCGTCCACCCAGTGCAGTCGTGTATGATGTCGCCATCGATCCAACTGGTCGCGTAATATCCGGCACTTCCGCCGGCATCGCTCAGGCGTGGATAGCAGAGTAATTTGAGATACCAAGATGACCGAGACAGAACTGCGTCTGCAGAAACAAATTGACGATCTGGAGATCAAACAGGCTTTTCAGGAACACACGATTGAAGAGCTGAATGATGCGATTACCCAGCAGCAAAAAACCATCGACAAGATGGCAACGCAAATCACCTTTTGGTAACCAAGCTGAAAGCGATGGAGCCGGCAAACATTGCCAGCATGTCGGAAGAGACACCGCCACCGCATTACTAAAAAACAGGTCCTAGGCTCCCAGGCTCCCAGGCTCCTAGGCTCCTAGGCTCCTAGGCTCCTAGGACCTGAAGCTCTTCGTCCGCAAAAATAGCCACCAACGCTTCACCTTTCTCGTTCACCGTCGCGCGGTACATGCCCGGACAATTCAATTCGAAATTCACCTGTCCGTCAGCATCAATGGCAATCACACCGCCTTCTCCGCCAAGGCTCAGGAAATCACCGTGAATCACATCGCGGCAGGCTTGCTCTATCGATGCCTTACCATATTGCATGCGCCCCGCAATATCGCCTGCAACCGTGCAGCGCATCAGAAGTTCGCCCATACCGGTTGCAGAAATCGCCACATTGCCGTTGCGGGCATAGTTCCCTCCGCCAATGATCGGTGTGTCACCGACTCTGCCCCAGCGCTTGTTGGTGAGTCCACCCGTACTGGTTGCAGCGGCTAGATTACCGTCTTTATCGAGCGCCACTGCACCGACAGTACCGTGTTTCTTTTCATCTGGATAGCGCGCTTCCGACAGTGCAACGCCACCGGTTTTTTTCATTGTTTTCAGCTCGTTGTAGCGACGATCCGTGAAAAAGTAATCTTGCTCGACGTACTCGTAG
Source organism: Grimontia sedimenti (assembly GCF_011045095.1). Taxonomy (GTDB): domain Bacteria; phylum Pseudomonadota; class Gammaproteobacteria; order Enterobacterales; family Vibrionaceae; genus Enterovibrio; species Enterovibrio sedimenti. The sequence continues at coordinate 160,739 of NZ_JAALDL010000013.1, read as the reverse complement.
CCGCACTCTTTGAAGGCAAAGGATTCCGCGCCCTCACCCGCCAACATCGCATGGGAGCTTTTTTGCATCACATCACGGGCAAGTTGTATCGGGTTTTTGATATGGCGAATTAGGGTTACCGCGCCGGCTTCAAGGTTTCTGCCATCCATAACAGAAGCGTCCATCTCAACAGTTTCGTCGTGGGTTAGCACCGAGCCTTTGCCTGCATTGAAAAGCTCGCTGTCTTCCATCACTGTCACAGCGGCGACTGTCGCATCAACCGCAGATCCACCCTGTTCCAGCACAGCATGTCCTGCCAATACTGACTGCGCCAACGCCTTACGATAGGCAGCTTCCAACTCAGGCGTCATCAGACGGCGTTCAATGGTACCGGCACCACCGTGGATGGCGATAGAAAAGGGGCGAGTCATGATGATTCCTTTCGAAGAGAGAGTGGATATCCGATGAGATTAATATGAAATTGCCTAATAAAAAAGCGCCAACCGACTGATCGATTGGCGCTTTCTTTTCTGGCTCTGCAGCCAGCAATAGCTGCAATGGTATAAGCCTAGGCTTAGTGAGAGCCGCAGCCACCACCGCCACAACATTCGTGGTCGTCGCCTTTGTCTTCGCCGCCACAGCAACCGCCTTCGTCGTCATGGTCGTGACCACCGCAGCAGCCGCCAGACTGGTGGATGTGACCGTGTGCGATTTCTTCTTCCGTCGCCGCACGTAGTTCAACCACTTCCACATTGAACGTCAGGGTTTGGCCAGCCAGCATGTGGTTACCGTCAACCACGACTTCATCGCCGTCAACATCAGTCACTTCAACTGGGATTGGACCTTGGTCGGTATCCGCCAGAAAGCGCATACCAACAACGATTTCGTCAACGCCCTGGAACACGTCAGCAGGTACGCGCTGAACCATTGCATCCAGGTATTCGCCGTACGCTTCTTCCGGCGCAACAGTCACTTCGAAAGATTCGCCGGCTTCGCGACCTTCCAGTGCATTTTCCAGACCTACGATCAGGTTGTTGTGACCTTGCAGGTACTGCAGTGGCATTTCTTTGGTTGACTCGTCAACCACGATGCCGTCTTCGTTTTTCACTTGGTAAGCAATGCTTACTACCACGTCTTTAGTGATTTTCATCTTAACTCCGGAAGCGGTTCAAGGGTGTCGACACAGCGACACCTGCTCATTTCGGCGCCGATAATACAGAAATAAACTGACTTCGACTATGGGATTCGTTATTGCGGTTTAAATATCCCTATCACCTGAGCATCCTGCTGCTGCGCGACAGGCTGTTTCTCTTCCGCAGACATCGGTGAGCGCCTGTCGGTATGACCGCACTGCACGCACTCCACCACTTCCACGTGGTGCTCTTGCCACCAGCGCATCGTGTCCGTTGCGCTGCATGATGGACAGGTCGCGCCAGCGATAAATCGTTTCTTGGCCATGTACTTCCTTGACTTCGTTCTTATTGTTAGCTATCTCGGTTCCAGCTCTGGTGCCGCTCGGTATCCCCTTTCATTTCGAGGTCGAACAGCTCTTCCAGTTCAAGTCGGGCTTCTTTGGTTCGCGAGGCAGCCGTCACGTCTTCACTATGATGGGGCTGCATTTCATGTAAACGCATTTCATCGAGCTTTCTGAAAAATGCTTCAGCCCGTTTGGCTTTATACGGATGCATCCCAAGAGCGATCAGGGTTTGCTTACCAAGATCCAACGCACTTAAAAATGTTTCCCGGGAAATCCATCCACATTGTGGCCGAGCAACTGGTTCGCCTCAACACGGCTTCGAGCCCGTGCGAGCACCTTCAGATTCGGGAAGTGCTGCTGGCAAAGGTGAACTATTTCCATCACTTCTTCCGGCGAATCCGCACAAACAATGATGGCCTCGGCCGTTGCTGCGCCTGCGGCCCTCAGCAAATCAAGCTGGGTCGCATCCCCATAATAAACCTTGTAGCCAAACTTTCTGAGCAAGGCGATTTGCGATGGGTCGCGTTCCAGTATGGTCAGTTTAATCTTGTTGGCGAACAGCAATCTACCCACTACCTGACCAAAACGGCCAAAGCCGGTGATGATGACGCGCGCCCCATCGTGGTCAAACTGCTGAGCTTCTGGCGTCGAGGCTTCGGCATTAATGGTGCGGGCAAACCATTTGGATTGCAGCATCAGCAATATTGGTGTCGTCATCATAGACAAACTCACCACCACCAACAGGAACGCATTAAGCTCGGGCGTCAGCAAGTTTTCACTTCGCGCTGCAGTAAACAACACAAACGCAAACTCCCCACCTTGGCTAAGCAGTAAAGCTACGTGACTGCGGGATTTCTCGCTACCACCAAAGACGCGGGCTAACCCATATATGATGGCGGCTTTTACGCCAATCAAGCCAGCGACCGCAGATAAAATTTCCAGCGGATATTGGAGCAGTAAACCAAGATCAACCGCCATGCCTACGGCGATGAAAAAGAGGCCCAGCAACAAACCTTTAAACGGCTCGATGGCGATTTCCAGCTCGTGGCGGTATTCACTCTCTGCCAACAGCACACCTGCCAAGAAGGTGCCTAGCGCCATAGAGAGTCCAAGTGACTGCATACCAATGGCGATACCAATCACCAGCATCAGAGCAGTCACGGTGAACATCTCTTTGACGCGGCTGAGCACCACCCAACGGAGCAAAGGACGCAACAGGTAATGACCACCGACCAAGAGCACCAAGATTGCGCCCAGCATGATACCCACATCCAGCCAGCTGCCACCCGCTCCACCTGCCATCGCAGGAAGCACCGCAAGCATGGGGATCACTGCGATATCTTGAAATAACAGCACTGCAAAACCGGATTGTCCGGCTTCGCTGCGCATCAAGCGTTGTTCTTCGATAATCCGCATGGCGATGGCCGTGGATGAAAGCGCCAGTCCCATCCCGACAACCAAGGCATCTACGCGACCAACGCCCCAGTAATAGGCAATAAGAGCAATCACCACGGTACTGATAAAGACCTGAGAGCCACCAAAGCCAAGGATTGGCCGTCGCATCTGCAACAGCTTCTTTGGATTCAATTCCAGACCAATCAGGAACAACAGAAGTACCACACCAAGCTCGGCAAAGTGCAGAATCGCTTCTACATCTGTAATCAGGCCAAGCCCCCAGGGGCCAATCACCACACCGCCGATCAAATACCCCAGCACAGAGCCAATTCCGAGGCGCTGGGCAAGGGGAACTGCCACCACAGCAGCGGCAAGGAAAATCAGAGCGTCTAGAAGGTAGTTATGTCCCATTACACCACCTCCGACACAGGATGACAGAGCCAATCGGCGTAGAGTTCGGCATGAGCTTCCCTGTCTTCATCACTCACGCGGCGAGCCCAGTGAAGCACTAGTGGATCAACCCAACGCATCTGGCAAAGGAGCGCGGTCAGCTCAAACGGCTGCAACAGCTCTTCCATACTGTATTTGTTGTAACCGGTTTGGCTAAAGGCTTCCGCAGCACCGCCAGTCGTGATAACAAAGCGGCAAATCTTGCCAGCCAATGCATTACCGCCACCGTGGGCAAAGCCTTTACCAAGCACCACATCAATCCACTCTTTTAGAAGCGAAGGACAGGAATACATTTGAAGTGGGTGTTGGAACACAATCACATCGTGTTCTAGAAGAAGCTCACGCTCATGGTGAACATCAATAATAAAGTCAGGATAGGCCGCATAGAGGTCGTGTACTTTGACATGGTCAAATTGACGGGCAGCCTCAATCATCCGTTTGTTGGCGACAGACTCGTGCGGGTCCGGGTGAGCAAAGACCACCAGCACTTTCGATTTAAATAACGACGTTGTCGGGGGTTCCCATTTGGCAGCAAAATCCTTTTAAGCTTTCCAACGCCCAATTTAAGGTAGAGCGAAGAGGTAACATAATATTTTTTATAATCTTTTTATCATGACACAAAACTGCCAACTCTGCGGCTTTGGCGTCATATACCCAAACGACCTGAAGATACTCGCATTCAGAGGCCATCAATACGCTCAATTCGAGGCAAATTCCACGAGGAATAGTCTCGTTCTATTTCCGTGGTATTTAACAAAGAAGTGGGCGCATTGAAGGCCTCCCTCCGGGCGAGTTGACTGACGCCGTGCTCTTTGTTGCTCCTTTTTGATGGAGATGGCTACACCTACAAAGGAACGCCGCGATCACAACGTCAGTCAATCTCGCTGAATCCTGCATCTTCAGGTTGATTGGGTATACTCCAACCATACGGTAAATCGTCCCGCATTTCACCGCTCTGCCGTGGTCCATTTTTGCGCCTCTCTTAAGTAAATCGCCGTCGTGTGATATAACAGCGCCAGTTTTTCGACCCCACATTCCTGCGGCCGGAGCCGCCAAGAGTCATGATCACTATTTCTGATATTCAGCTACTTCGTGGTGGCAAACCGCTGCTTAACAATGCCTCTGCCACTATCCACCCGGGCGACAAAGTCGGTCTGGTCGGTAAAAACGGCTGCGGTAAATCCACCCTGTTTGCGTTGCTGAAAGGCGAACTGTCCCTTGATGCGGGTAGTTGTAACTTCCCAAGCGGCTGGCAAATGGCGTGGGTGGCGCAGGAAACCCCGGCGCTGGAACGCGAAGCGATTGAATATGTGATTGACGGGGACCGTGAATACCGCGCGCTGGAACAGGCCCTTCGTGCTGCTGAAGAAGCGGATGACGGCCACAAGGTCGCCACCCTTCACGACAAAATTGATGCCGTCGGCGGCTACAGCATTCGCGCCCGCGCAGCAGAGTTGCTGGATGGCCTCGGCTTTCGTCAGGATCAGATGAGCTGGAACCTCACCCAGTTCTCCGGTGGTTGGCGTATGCGCCTGAACTTGGCACAGGCACTGCTATGTCGCTCAGACTTACTGCTGCTCGACGAACCGACCAACCACTTGGATTTGGACGCCGTGATGTGGCTGGAGAAGTGGCTGCAAAACTACCGCGGTACACTGGTACTCATTTCCCATGACCGCGATTTCCTTGACCCAGTGGTTAACCGCATCATCCATATCGAAAATGACCTGCTAAACGAATACACGGGGAACTACTCGGCGTTCGAAACCATGCGCGCTGAAAAGCTGATCCTGCAACAGGCGATGTACCAGAAGCAGCAAAAGCAAATGGCGCACATGCAGTCTTACATTGACCGCTTCCGCTATAAGGCCAGTAAAGCCCGTCAGGCGCAGAGCCGTATTAAAGCCCTTGAGCGCATGGAAAAAATGCTGCCAGCACAATTTGATAACCCATTCAGTTTCGAATTCCGTGAACCATCTGCTCTACCGAATCCTATTTTGATGATGGAAGAGGTGTGCGCGGGCTATGGCGACACCATGATTCTGGAAAAAATCTTCCTGAATCTGGTGCCAGGCAGCCGAATTGGTCTGATTGGCCGCAACGGCGCGGGTAAATCAACGCTCATCAAACTGCTTTCTGGCACAGTACCCGCACAGGCTGGTGAGCTGCGTTATTCGCAGGGTGTGAAGATTGGTTACTTTGCACAGCACCAGTTGGAAACGCTACGTGATGATGAAACAGCCATTCAGCACATGATGCGTTTGGCACCGGAAGCGACAGAGCAACAACTTCGCGATTACCTCGGCAGCTTTGGTTTCCATGGCGATAAAGCGCTGGATGTGATTGCACCTTTCTCTGGCGGTGAAAAAGCACGTCTGGTGCTGGCATTAATTGTCTGGCAAAAACCGAACCTGTTGCTGCTCGATGAGCCCACCAACCACCTTGACCTCGACATGCGCGCTGCACTGACCATGGCGCTGCAATCGTTTGAAGGCGCGATGGTTATCGTGAGCCACGACAGATACCTGCTCCGTGCAACCACTGACGATCTGTATTTGGTGCATGATCGTAAGGTTGAGCCATTCAACGGCGACCTGAATGATTACCATCAGTGGCTGAATGAATTGCAGCGCTCTGAGCGTCGTCAGGAGCAGGCAGAAAACGCCAAACCCGCAGGTGCAAATACTCAAGCAGCACGTAAAGAACAAAAACGTCTGGAAGCAGAATTTCGCAAGCAGACTGCGCCTATCCGCAAGAAAATTGACACGCTGGATACAAAACTCGAAAAGTATTCTGCAACAATTGCGGAAGTAGAATCTCAACTGGCGGAACCTTCTATTTATGAAGCGTCCAACAAAGAGAAACTTACCGAATTGCTGCGCCAGCAGGCAGACGCGAAATCATCGCTCGAAGAGGTCGAACTGGAATGGATGGATCTTCAGGAACAACTGGAGCAAATGGAAGCGGAGTTCCAAGGCCGCTAAAACAGCAAGCCGCAGCCGATGGACTGTGGCAATTTTGTCTGCATCATTACGGACAGCAAGAGGTCAAACACGCCTGCCTTAAACTTCAGGATCAGTTCAAAGGCAATGTGAATCTCGCGCTGCTATTAGCCTGGTTGGAAGACGCCGGGTTTTCTCTTTCGGCCTCATCACTCGCTCAACTTCGCCAATCATTGGTTCAGTCAGAAACCCTGCTCACGCGCTATCGCTTGATGCGGCGCGATCTCAAACCGCAGCTCTCACGCGGGGCTTACCAGAAAATGCTTAACTATGAGCTGACATTAGAGAAGTTCCAGCAGCAGGAATTGCTCACCTGTATAAACCAGCAATTTTGGGAAGAAAACGCCTCTTCCTCTTTGGAGATGTACTGTTCGCAACTGGACGGTGACGCACACTATCTTTACCCTGCACTCATGAAAGGCTTGAACGTCATCAATCAGCGCTAGCCCCAGATAAAGATCAGACAGGATGCCGTCAGCGTACCCATCACCCGGTTAAACACCACCCAGCTCTTGTCTGTTGAAAGCACCTTGCCAACCCAGACGCCAAAGCCCGCCCAAATTGATGTCAGAGATAAACCCACCACCAGAAACGTCATTACGATCACCGCTGCCGATAGCCAATAATCCCCGCCTGACAAAGTGAAAGTACCCACTGCGCTGACTGACATAGCCCATGCTTTGGGATTCACATATTGGAACAAGGCCCCCTCTATTAAAGTCATCGGTCGGCGATCTGCCGAAGCATCTTTAGAAGGCGCCCCCGCCTTGGCAATGCGCCATGCCAGATAAAGAAGATAAGCGCTCGCCAGCAGCTTCATCCCCTCTTGCACCCAAGGGTAAATTTGAAACACCGCCCCCAGTCCTGCTGCAACCACGCCAATTAAAGACGCAACACCAAGGGAAATACCAACAAGATGAGGCACAGTGCGTCTGAATCCAAAGTTCGCTCCCGATGCTGTCAGCATCATGTTATTCGGTCCCGGCGTCCCCGTCATGGTCGCCGCAAAAAGCGCCAGTGTCGCCAGAAAAGATAGTTCCATCATGAATTGTCTCCCCGCTCACATTGTATCGATACAATTCAGGCTAAAATTTGAAATTGACCTACTTATTGTTCAAAATTCACGCTAACAGGGATCAAAAATTAGATCAAAAGGTTTATTGTCACCATGACAATCATCAATATTGCATTGGAGAAGTCCGGCGCTCCTATGTATCGGCAAATAGCCGATGCCATTGCGGATAAAGTGGTTAGCAAAGAACTGGCACCCGGCACCAAGTTACCTACCCACCGCGCACTGGCGGATGCTTTGTCAGTCACCGTAGGAACAGTGACCCGCGCCTATGCGGAAGCAGAGCGTCGCGGCATTGTCGAAGCCAAAGTCGGTGCAGGCACTTACATTTGCGAGAACAACCGCCCACTTTGGTCTTTTTCCGATCCTGATCGACAAGATGTGCTGAGCTTTGGCTACAACGTGCCGCCAACGATTAACCGTGCCGATCTCTTCGCAGAAGCATTGGAGCAACTTGCTGCCCACCCGCAGGAACTCAACAGTCTGATGCTGTATCAGCCGCCTTCCGGCATTGTGCGTCATCGTGAAATTCTGGCCGACTGGTTGAATGGGCATCAGGTGAACGCCGATCCGTCACGCTTGCTGTTCTGTTCCGGCGCGCAAAATGCCATGCAGCTTTGCCTAATGACCCTCTGCCGGGCTGGCGATACCATTCTTACCGACAAGTTCACCTATCCCGGTTTACTCAGTCTTGCCAGACAGCTGCAACTTACGGTGAAACCTGTAGAGATGGATGAAGAAGGCATGTTGCCAGAATCCTTAAGCGCAGCCTGCCAGCAATACCAGGCGAGATTGGTGTATCTCACGCCAACCCTACAAAACCCGACGACAGCGACCATGAGTGAAGCACGCAGACATGCACTCATCGAAGTATGTGAACAACAGCAATTGATGATCGTGGAAGATGACATTAATGGCCTGCTTCCCCGCGAACGACCTTCGCCGATGGTCAATCTAGCGCCTGACAGTGTGATATATATTGGTGGGCTGGCGAAGACACTGGCGCCCGGTCTTCGTCTGGGTTTCTTGCATCTGCCGGAGCGTTTCTATCCCCACTTCGTTAACGCGCTGCAAAACCACAGCTGGATGATCAGCCCGCTTTTAACCGCCATGGCGGCGATCCTTTTGGAGAATGGCTCAGCAAACCAGATCCTCGAAACCATTCGTACTGAAATGGAAACACGGTGGGAGATCGTTACCCGCTATCTTGGTACTGATTCACTGCGTTATCACCCCAACGCGTTTCACGGCTGGCTAACATTGCCCGAAGGTTGGTCTCTCAGTGAGTTTCTTTCGGCGAGCAAAGCAGAAGGTCTAGAGCTGAAATCGTCTGAGCTTTTTGTTCCCGCAGGATATTCCGCGCCACCGACGGTGCGGATTGCTGTGAGCGCACCGCCTAGTCGCGAGTTACTTGAACAGGGCTGCGAGAAGCTCGCCAGGCTTTTGGCAAATCCACCAATGACTGAATTTGCGTTGTAAGAGATAGACATGGAACAAACAGCAAACACACCTTTCGTGCCGATGAAAGGCGCCAAGAATCCACATGTTCAAACCCTGCTTCCGCGCTTTTTGCGCAGGAAAGCGGTATTTGAACCTGTCTGGCAACGTTTAGAAACGCCGGATGGGGATTTTCTGGATATCAGCTGGACACAAGACCCGACAACTGTCGGTGGCAAACCTATCGTAGTGTTGTTTCACGGTCTTGCCGGGTGTTTTTACAGCCCTTATGCCAACGGTTTACTCAACGCCTTCAAGCAACAAGGCTGGGTCGGCGTTTTAATGCACTTTCGCGGTTGCAGCGGCTCGCTGAACAAAATGCCACGCAGCTATCACTCAGGTGAAACGGGGGATGCCCGCTTTTTCCTCGAGTACCTCAAACGGCGATTCCCTGAAAACGCCAAAGTCGCTACCGGCGTTTCCCTCGGTGGCAATATGCTGGTGCGCTATCTGGCAGAGTTTAAAGACGATCCCATCATTCAAGCCGGATGCGTCATCAGCCCACCTTTGGATCTGGCAGCATGTTCCAGCCGCATTCGTCAGGGTTTTTCCCGCGTCTATCAAGCGTATCTGCTCCGCTCAATGAACCGCACCCTCGGTAACAAGCTTGCCCGTCACCCGCAAATCGGGCACTGGAAAAGCGGGGAGAAAGTGGCGATATCGAATCTCTATCAGTTCGACCAAACCGTCACTGCACCACTGCACGGATTCAACGATGCTGAGGATTATTATCGCCAATGCAGTGGCTTAGGTGTGTTGCAGGAAATTGCGGCTCCGCTCAAAGTGATCCATGCTAAAGATGATCCCTTTATGACGGAAGCGGTGATCCCGAAGGCCCCGCTTCCGGACAACATTGACTATCACCTGACCGAATATGGCGGTCATGTCGGATTTGTCTCCGGTACCTTGAATGTTCCAGACTTCTGGCTGGAAAAAGAGGTGCCACGCTGGTTAGCCCTGCACATCGACGCCGAATAAAGGCGCAATAACACCAAGAAAGCAGGGCGAGAGAGGTGGACGATGGCAATATCTCGCACTGCTTTTATGCTGCTTTGGTGGCTCTCCTTCGCTGCGCAGGCAGAAAACACAGACCCTTTGCGCTTTGGGCCGCTGATTGCCCAAAGTCAGGCACCGCTGCAAACCACTGGGCTCACACCGATACTCCAAGACCCGTTTCAATTGAAAGCAGGAGAAACAGATGTCTTCGCTTCCGTCGCTATTGGCAGCGTTTGGGCACCTTCACAGGAATACAGCTTCGACTACTACCACAACCAGTTTATGGGTGGCTTCGTTCACGCGCTGGATGAGGAAAAACGGGTTGGGGTTTGGCTGCAATACCGTTATGCAGCTAACAACCGATTGGACGGCCTAACGGAAAAGTTCCATAGCATTTTTGGCATCGACCAAAACGGTCGCACCGAAGTCGATGAAGACAGGTTCTACATCTATGTCCCCAGCACCATGGACGCGCCAGTCGAAGACTTCACTGGCGACCCCTTACTCAGTGCCATCAATCTGTATGGCGAGCAAACACTCTATGAAGACATGCACCATGCGGTGAGTGCGGGTGTCACCCTGTTCTTTAACCGGGTCAGCCATGGCGTGTTTGCCAACACTTCCTTCGAGCAGTCTGCTCAGCTCAACTATGGCTACCAAAGAGAGAAACACCGGCTGACCGCCATGGTGTCGCTCGTACACCGACCGGATAAACCCCAGCATTTTGTTGAGGTAAAACCCTGGGGTATTAACGCGGGTATCAGCTACCAATATCAATGGTTCACGCATCATGAGCTGATAGGTGAATACCTGATATCGCAAGGCAAAGCAGCCGGGGCCGGGCTGGGTGAGCTTAATGCCTTGGTGCACGAGTTTGCGCTGGGTTATCGCTACCTTTTTAATAACTGTGCGATAGAATTGGTGTCTATAGAGAATATGTTCAATCACGATAACAGCACGGATATCGTGTTTAACGCCACCTTCCGGCACCGTTTTTTGTAGTAGGTAAAGCCACCATGATTGTTCCCTGGCAAGAGATCCCCGAAGAGACCCTGAGAAACCTGATTGAGCACTTTGTGCTGCGTGAAGGGACAGATTACGGCGAGCAGGAAGCAAGCTTCGAGGAAAAGGTGGAGCAGGTCTATAACCTGCTTAAAAACAAAGAAGCCGTTGTGGTGTTTTCTGAGTTGCACGAAACGGTGGATATCAAACCTGTGCGATCACTTGCCTAATACCCATCGCTTGACCAAGTCATCGAGACCCTGTTAACTGTTGCCATCTTTCTAAATTGACAGGGTTTGTCATGTCTGCAAAGCACCCCATTATTGCAGTTACCGGTTCGTCCGGCGCAGGGACGACCACCACCTCAGACGCATTCCGCAAGATTTTCAATATGATGAAGATTAGCGCCGCCTGGGTGGAAGGTGACAGTTTTCACCGATATACCCGTCCTGAAATGGACGTGGAAATCCGTAAAGCTAAAGAGCAGGGCCGTCATATCAGTTACTTCGGCCCGACTGCCAACGACTTCCCAAGGCTCGAATCTTTCTTCAAAGAATACGGCGAGGAAGGCACGGGGCAGTTTCGCCGTTATCTCCATACCTTTGATGAAGCAGTACCATATAACCAAATGCCGGGCACCTTCACGGCATGGCAGGATTTGCCCGAGCACACCGACCTCATGTTCTATGAAGGGCTGCACGGCGGTGTGGTAGAAGGCGAGATTAACGTCGCCCAGCATGTCGACCTACTGATAGGCATGGTGCCAATCGTAAACCTGGAGTGGATCCAGAAGTTTGTCCGCGACACCCGCGACCGTGGGCATTCCCGCGAAGCGGTAATGGATTCCATTGTTCGTTCGATGGACGACTACCTGAACTACATCACACCGCAGTTCAGCCGAACCCACATCAACTTCCAGCGTGTCCCGACGGTAGATACTTCAAATCCACTCAACGCTAAAGGCATCCCAAGCTTGGATGAAAGTTTTGTGGTGATCCGTTTCCGTGGCATCAAGAAAGTCGATTTCCCTTATCTGCTTTCAATGATCCAAGGGTCTTTTATGTCCCGTCATAACACCCTGGTTGTGCCGGGCGGCAAGATGAGTTTCGCCATGGAACTGATTATCCGACCTCTTATTCAGCAGCTCATTGAAACTGGCAAAATCAGCTAACACTCTCCTCTCCCCTTAATTTGAAGACGTAATCTGTTATCGAAAAATACGATGACAGATTACGTTTTTATTCATTAGACCGAATAACGAACCTGTCCTTAACTTAATCTTGCTGGTTATTTTTTAACCAACAGAAGCAAGACAATGTCATAAAAGAGGACAGAGCCATGTCACTGAAAGGAACCAAAACCGAGCAAAACCTCAAAGACGCCTTTGCCGGTGAAAGTCAGGCAAACCGTCGTTATCTCTATTTCGCATCAAAAGCAGACATTGAAGGCTACAACGATGTCGCCGCCGTTTTCCGCTCAACGGCCGAGGGTGAAACGGGCCACGCACACGGTCATCTGGAATACCTGGAGGAGGTGGGCGACCCTGCGACAGGGTTACCTATGGGTAACACCGCAGAAAACCTCAAAGCGTCGATTGCCGGTGAAACCCACGAATACACTGATATGTATCCGGGCATGGCCGCCACGGCGCGCGACGAAGGTTTCGATGAGATCGCAGACTGGTTTGAAACGCTCGCCAAAGCAGAGCGAAGCCACGCGAACCGCTTCCAGAAAGCACTCGACAACCTCGACAGCTAGTCGCACAAAAGGGCGGCCAGTCCGCCCTTTCAGAGCGCAATAGGCGCTAATGACGATAACGCACAGTGACTGCCGGAAACCGGCACAACCAGTAGCAGGGACACGTCATGAAAGAAAAACGCGAAGGAGGCATTGAAGCCCCCACCCGCCACGCCATTGAGTGGCAATCCCCAGACTTTTACGATCGCGAAAAGCTCGAAGCAGAAATGGAGCGCGTCTTCGACGTTTGCCACGGCTGCCGCCGCTGCGTGAGCCTCTGCGATTCATTCCCCACCCTGTTTGACCTCATTGATGAATCCGAAACCTTCGAAGTCGATGGCGTTGATAAGAAGGATTACCAGAAAGTCGCAGATCAATGCTACCTCTGTGACATGTGTTATATGACCAAATGCCCCTACGTGCCACCGCATGAGTGGGAAATCGACTTCCCTCACCTGATGCTACGCGCCAAAGCAGTGAAATTTCGAGAACAGGGGGCATCACTGCGGGACAAACTACTTTCCAGCACAGATTTGGTGGGTGGTATGGCAACGATTCCTATTGTGGATGTCACCGTGAACGGGATGAACAAAAACAATGCGTTTAGAAGCATGCTGGAGAAAGCCGGCGTGCACAAAGACGCTATCGTGCCGACATACGACAGCAACACCATGCGAAAACGTGTTGCCTCCATGGTGAAAGACATCACGCCAGAACCTGTTGGCGAAACCACAGGGAAGGTGGCTATGTTCACCACCTGTTACGGCAACTACAACAGTCCAGAACTCGGTGAGGATTTCTACAAGGTCTTTCAGAAGAACAATATCCATATCGAAGTGGTCGGCAAAGAGCGTTGCTGCGGTATGCCCAAAATGGAACTGGGCGATTTAGAAAGTGTTCAGCGCGCCAAAGAAGAAAATATTCCGCAGCTTCTTGCGATGGTAGAGAAAGGGTTCGACCTTATCGCACCGGTGCCATCCTGCGTGCTGATGTTCAAACAGGAGCTTCCGCTCTTGTTTCCCAATGACCCGGATGTCGCCAAAGTCCGCGATGCCTTCTATGACCCCTTCGAATACCTGATGCTTCGCCACAAAGCCGGCAAGCTCAACACCGAGTTCGATACGCCGCTTGGTGACATCAGCTACCACGTCGCCTGTCATCTTCGCGTGCAGAATATTGGCCTAAAAACCGCAGATCTGCTCCGTTTGGTGCCTGGCACTCAGGTTGCACCGGAGCAACGCTGTTCGGGTCACGACGGGACTTACGCGGTGAAAGTGGAAACGCATGATAAGGCTGTGAAAATTGGTCGTCCCGTGGCAAAGAAAGTGAAACAAGCCAACGCCGACTATTTTGCCAGTGACTGCCCGATGGCAGGTGCACACATTGCTAAACTGGCGGAGGTGGATAAGCCTATTCACCCCATGACCTTATTGAGGAAGGCCTACGGCCTGTAACAGGGAGCGAAAACCATGGAAAAACTGACTGCAGATGACTTAATGACGCTGGAGGATTACGCCCGCGCACGCGCCCAGTTCCGCCACCAAATCATGGAGCACAAAAAACACCGCTTCGTAAAGCTTGGTGATCATGCAAGGCTGATTTTTGAAAACCGTCAGACCATCCAATACCAAATTCAGGAAATGCTGCGTATTGAGCGCATCTTCGAGCCAGAGGGCATTTCGGAAGAATTGGATGCCTACAATCCGCTGATCCCTGATGGCAGTAATCTGAAAGCCACCATGATGATTGAGTATGCTGACCCTGACATCAGGAAAGTAGAACTCGCCAAACTTATCGGCGTAGAGAATAAAGTCTGGCTGAGAGTCGGAGACGACGCGAAGGTTTACCCTATCTGCGATGAGGACCTTGAGCGCGACAATGACGAAAAAACCTCGAGCGTGCACTTTATGCGATTCGAGCTGACACCCCCGATGATCACCGCCCTGAAAAAGGGTGAGGCGCTGACCGCGGGCGTTGATCATCCCGCACTCGAACTCAGCGTGACGATCAGTGATGAGGTGAGAAATGCGCTGTCTGATGATCTCGACACACCACAAATAAACTAAAGGAGGGCTCCCCCTCCTTTTCATTCTTACCCTTTGATGTTCAGGCTTTTTGTTACATGATCAAGCCGCCTTAACCACCTCATAACTGTGGGTCATTTCCACTCCTGCACCTAGCATCAAGCAAACAGAGCAGTATTTCTCGAGGTGTCTTTCACCGCAGAGGCTACCCGGCTTTCATCAAGCGCTTTACCTGTCACGACAAAGTGAATATTGATTTTGGTAAACAGCTTTGGTGATTGCTCACGGCGTTCAGCACTTAGCTCAGCCACACAAGAAACCACCTGCTGTGCACCTTCTCTCAGTGCTGCAACCACGTCGACAGAGCTACATCCGCCCGCGCCCATCAGCACCATTTCCATCGGACTTGGGGCATTTGCACCACCGTTTCCATCCATCACAATGCTATGGCCGGAATTTGACAGTCCGAGGAATGTCTCATTTCCACACCATTTGACGCTCGCTTGCATTTATTACCTCCATTTACTTTCAGGGTCGTGATCTTGTCCACGTTTTTAGCCTTTAATAGGGGGAGAAGTCCATATCAAAATCAAGAAATCGTGCTGGAAAAAGGATAAACTCAATGACTCAAACAGAGAGCTTGTAGCCTGACTGCCGACACTTTATGCTATCCAACGGACTTGTGCCGCAGGACGGTGGGCTAAGGAAGACTCATCAGGCAACAACTGCAGAGGAAATGAGATATATGGTTCCAGGAAAACCTCAAACAGACCCAACACTAGAGTGGTTCCTTTCACACTGCCACATTCATAAGTACCCTTCGAAAAGTACTCTTATCCACGCGGGTGAGAAAGCAGAAACGCTGTACTACATCGTGAAAGGCTCTGTGGCTGTACTGATCAAGGATGAAGAAGGCAAAGAGATGATCCTCTCTTACCTCAACCAGGGCGACTTCATTGGCGAACTTGGCCTATTTGAGGAAGATCAGGAGCGTACCGCTTGGGTTCGCGCAAAATCTCCATGTGAAGTTGCAGAAATCTCATTCAAGAAATTCCGCCAGCTGATCCAGGTTAACCCAGACATCCTGATGCGCTTGTCTTCTCAGATGGCTCGCCGTCTGCAAGTGACCAGCCAGAAAGTCGGTGACTTGGCGTTCCTGGACGTAACCGGTCGCATCGCTCAGACGCTGTTGAACCTGGCAAAACAACCAGACGCAATGACCCACCCAGACGGTATGCAAATCAAGATCACCCGTCAGGAAATCGGTCAAATCGTTGGCTGTTCACGTGAAACCGTTGGCCGCATCCTGAAGATGCTGGAAGAGCAGAACCTGATTTCTGCGCACGGTAAAACCATCGTGGTATACGGTACTCGCTAAGCGTACCCAGCCTAAAAAGAAAGCCACCGGTTACGCGGTGGCTTTTTTGTTTGCAGCGTGATCTTGGTCACGTCGATTTTCCAGCGAATGTCATCATTCGGTGCTAATTTTCAATGCAAGCTATGTATGCATTCGCATGCAGTCGTTGTATTAGGGAACATCGACATGGACATGGAAATCCAGCACTTTTCGCAACCCACTCAGCAAACGCCAGTTTCTGCTGCCCCGGGCCACCTCAGCACTGAGTTGACCGGCTTTAGCGACCCATCGCACTACCACATTCAGTGTATGCTGGGCGAGGACAGACGTCGTTTAGACACGCCTTCAGCGGAAGATTGGCCAACCGCGCAAACCTACTGAGTTAGCCTTTCACTGATGAAGCGTTACTGATCGGTGCTCTCGAAGATTTTGTCTGCTGATGCTTCGACAAAACCTTGGTAGAGAGAGCCGTCAGCCAATGGGTAACGCTTGGCAAATTCGTAGAATCCGCCAGGAATGGTTTGTTCACCGTCGCTGAAAACCACACTCACTTTGTCAGCCATGGTCGAAGACTGCTCCAGACACACTTCAGGGCTACCTTTCACTTCTCCGCCAGATTCGTTAATCGCAAAGCCTGATTGACGCAACAGGTCATTGACGCCTTTTACTGTGTCCAACGTACTCAGCTGATTCACACTGACAGTAAAGTGGTTGGCGCCAAAGCCATGCGCTGACAACCAGCCTGCATATTCACTTTCATCAGCCAGTTTCTTGTAGGTATCAAAGTCGATATCCCACAAACGGCCACCGTAAAGGAAAGCAGGATCATTTAATGCGGCATCATCCACTTGGTCCACCAGCGAGCGAACTGCCAGTTGAAGTTCAGATGAACATTGACCAACCAAAAGCTCACTGATGAAGACTTTAGGTGCATCAGGGTTCGGATGTTCAAAATGGCGTGCGAACAGCTTCTTAGCTTTGAATTCATATTCGCCCTTTGGCTCATAGCCGATAGCAATGAAAGGCGCAGCCAGCCTGTCGAGACCCACTTTTGGCAACGCAAAGGTACGTAGCGCAATGTGGTCATTCAGCAGCGGCGTGCCTTCTTCCAGCAGCTGATGCACTTTTGCTGCTGAAGGGCACAGGCGTGCAGTATAATCTTTCCAAAGTCCGTCGAATAAAGCCTGAATGCGTTCCATCACATCCTCCTGAATGCTTGTGATTGCGGAATATTGATACCAATCGTAGTAAATATCTGCTCATCCTAGCTTGTTAAAATGCTCGACACCTGCGTTAAAAAATTTGATTGTAGAATAACTACTTATCGAAATTTTCCGCCTTGTTCTCTAGCATTTTTCCTGCGCTATTTCTGATCACCTACCTACTGTGATTGGTATGAAGCGAGAGCCCCGGGCTCAATTGTGCTGGCAGTGAAACGTCTTCACCTTCCATCGATGCCATCGGGTAAGCGCAGTAGTCTGCCGCGTAGTAAGCGCTTGGACGAAGGTTACCCGACGCGCCAGGTCCACCAAACGGTGCATCACCGCTTGCGCCCGTCAGCTGTCGGTTGCGGTTCACGATGCCCGCGCGAATGTGGTCGAGGAAGTAATCCCACTCCGCATCATCCGTCGACACGAGGCCTGCGGACAGCCCGTAGCGGGTGTCATTGGCAAGCTCGACGGCCTGTTCCAGCGAGTCATAACGCACCACCTGAAGCAGTGGGCCAAAGTATTCTTCATCTGGAAGTTCTGCAATTTTGCTCACTTCAATGATGCCAGGAGACACCACAGCATCGTGCAGCAACTCTGCTTTCAGCAGTGGTTCGCCACCCAGAGATTCAAGATTCGCCTGCGCAGCCAGAATGCCTTCTGCGGCGCGAACAGAAATCTGCGCGCCCATAAACGGTGCTGGCTCATCGAACTGACCGCCGACGCGGATATTCTTGGTCATCTCGACCAAACGGGAAAGCAAGGCATCGCCCTTGTCGCCCTTAGGTACATAGAGTCGGCGGGCACAGGTACAACGCTGACCTGCACTGATAAAGGCTGACTGGATGATGGTGTATGCCGTGGCATCTACTTCGCCGTAGTCATTGGAAATCACCATCGGATTGTTGCCGCCCATTTCAAGCGCCAGCATTTTGCCCGGCTGACCCGCGAACTGGCGGTGAAGGATATGGCCAGTATTGGCACTGCCGGTAAACAGCAGGCCATCAATGCCTTTTGATTGCGCCAGCGCTTCACCGGTTTCACGGCCACCCTGAACCATATTGATCACGCCCTCAGGTAAACCCGCTTCAATCCAAAGCTTGAGGGTTTCTTCGGCCGTTTTCGGGGTCAGGTCTGATGGTTTGAACACCACTGTGTTGCCTGCCAGCAATGCCGGAACAATGTGTCCATTCGGCAAGTGTCCAGGGAAGTTATAAGGGCCAAACACAGCCATCACACCCAGTGGGCGATGACGCAGCACTGCTTGTGTGCCCGCTACGTCTTTTGCGCGTTCCCCTGTACGTTCCTGATAGGCACGCAATGAGATACCGATTTTGCCGACCATGGCCGCCGCTTCTGTGCGGGTTTCCCACAGTGGTTTACCGGTCTCTTCGGCGATCACTTTCGCAATGTGCTCGCTGTTTTCTTTTACTTTTTCTGCGAAACGCTCCACCAGCGCCTGGCGCTCGGTAAACGGCGTTTTTTCCAGCTGATAAACGCACAACGCGCGGCATCAACGGCCGTTTCCACTTGCTCGGGCGTGGCCGCTTTGCCGGACCAGACCGCTTCGCTGTTAAATGGGTTGAGCGATTCGAACGCGTCGCCCTTACCCTCAATGGCTTTATTCTCAATCCATTGTGTCATTGATCGTTTCTCCTAAACCGACACCAGACGCACGGTATCTCCATCTTGTACAAACAGCGCTTCTGCCACTTCCTTGCTGATGAGCACTTCATTGCGTTCCTCATCGACACCAACCTTGGTTGCGGTGGCGCGGAAGTTTTCAAAGTCACTGTTACAGATCAGGTAATCCTGTGTGCTGCTGTGCTCGGCGATCTTCACTCTTGCGGTGAATGACCGACGAATAGAATCTATGTTCTGGCGAAGGCACTCTACCGTCGGGCCCGCATCGAAAATGTCGACATAGCCACGGCAAGTGAAACCTTCTTTTTCCAGAAGGCGAAGTGCCGGACGGGTTTTCTCATGCACCTGTCCAATCACTTCACGCGCTTCTTCACTCAACAGACTCACGTAAATTGGTAGCTTAGGCATCAGATCAGCGATGAAACCTTTCTGGCCCGTTCCTGTCAGGTAGTCTGCCAAGGTGAAATCAATCGAAAAGAAATGTTCTTTAAGCCAAGCCCAGAATGGCGAGTTTCCGTCTTCATCAGACACACCGCGCATTTCTGCGAAGATAACGTCGGAGAATTTTTCCGGGAACTGGGCCAGCATCAGGAAGCGGCATTTAGACAGCAATTTACCGTTCAGTCCCTGACGGAACTCAGGGCGCAGGAACAGGGTGCAAATTTCCGTCGCACCCGTGTAGTTGTTCCCGAAGGTCAGCACTTCCACCACGTTATGCACATCCAGACGACGTGAATGGTGAACGATTTTGCTGATGTGATAGCTGTAAAACGGGTTATCCAACCCAATAGCTGCTTCAATGCCGGTGGTGCCTGCCACTTCGCCGGTTTCGGTGTCTTCCGCTACCATCAGGTAACCTTCCATACCCGGTGCTTGTGCGTTACGGGCAAAACTGTCCAGCGAGTGATCGATACGGCCTTTAATCAGGGTTTCGTCAACAGGGAGAGACGTAAAACCGTGTCCGGACTCCTCTGCACAAAGCATTAAGGCGTCAAAATCCGTTTCTCTGATTGGTCGAATTACCAGCATCTTACTTCCTCCTGATGCAATGAGTGGTCAAAACCTCGGGCGATCATGCCGCCGTCAGTTTTGCCAGTGCGCGATCCAGTCGCGCTAAACCTTCTTCTGCTTCTTCTTTGGTGATGACCAGTGATGGAGTCATACGCACCACATTGGTACCCGCCACCAGCAGCAGCAAGCCCTCTTCCCCTGCCGCCAGCAAAACATCACGGGCGCGGCCTTTCCACTCTTCATTGAGAGCAGCACCAATCAACAGGCCTTTGCCGCGAATTTCGCTGAACATCTTGTATTTGGCATTGAGTGCTTCCAGCCCTTCACGGAACCATCCTTCACGCTCTTTCACACCTGCCAGCACGTCCGGCTTGCTCACTTCGTTCACCACCGCTTCTGCAACAGCACATGCCAGCGGGTTACCGCCGTAAGTGGAGCCATGAGTACCGACTTTCATGTGAGCAGCCAGTTTTTCAGTGGTCAGCATGGCACCGATTGGGATACCACCGCCCAGCGATTTCGCAGTACTCAGGATGTCTGGCGTCACACCGGTTTGCTCATACGCGTAGAAAGTACCTGTACGGCCATTACCTGTCTGAACTTCATCGAAAATCAGCAGCGCATTGTGCTTGTCACACAGCTCTCGAACGCCTTGAACGAAAGCGGGATCTGGGGTGACGATACCGCCTTCACCTTGCAGAGGTTCCATCATGATGGCGCAGGTTTTGTCAGACATAGCTGCAGCCAGTGCATCCAAATCGTTGTAAGGCAGGTGGGTGACGTTGCCTGGTTTTGGTCCGAAGCCATCGGAGTATGCAGCCTGACCACCCACGGTGACGGTGAAGAAAGTACGGCCGTGGAAACCTTGGGTAAAGGCGATGATTTCGCTCTTCTCTGGGCCGTGGACGTCCACTGCCCAGCGGCGTGCCAGTTTCAGCGCCGCTTCGTTAGCTTCTGCACCAGAGTTAGCAAAGAAAACACGCTCAGCAAAACTTACTTCAGTCAGCTTTTTCGCCAGACGCAGTGCAGGTGCATTGGTCATCACATTACTGAGGTGCCACAGTTTTTCGGCTTGGGCTTTCAGTGCATCCACCATCACTGGGTGGCAATGTCCCAAGCAGCTCACGGCAATACCACCGGCAAAATCGATGTACTCGCGATCATCTTGATCCCAGATGCGGGATCCCTTGCCTCTGTCCGGAATCATATTCATCGGTGCATAACATGGCACCATTACTTCATCGAACAGTTTACGTTCTACTTTATGTTCGGCTGTCATCGCTCATATCCTTCTGTCGATTCTGCTATAAGCATAGTATTTACATTTCATTAACCGCATCAATAGCAGAAAATTTTATAATCTAGCGCAATAAACTATGGGAAATTCACACAAGTGCCATATTTATGCGTGAAGAAGGGTAAATGATTAATAGAACAAGCGGTAAGACTGTCTTTCCTGATGGGAAATAAACGAGTGATGACACGAAGAGAGTGAATAAGGTTTCACTGTTAACAACAGGAAAACGGCGACACAAAAATGTAAAAAGAGTGATAACGATCGGCTTTCAACACAGGTTATGAGCACTGTAAACCAAACGAGGACTCAGTTGCGGGAGAGGAAGTTCTGCAGCAGTTGGTGGCCTTGTTCGGTCAAGATGCTTTCTGGGTGAAACTGCACGCCTTCAAGGTCGAGGGTTTTATGGCGAATCCCCATGATTTCATCAAACTCACCATTCACTTCTGTCCATGCCGTCACTTCAAAACACTCAGGTAGTGTATCCGCTTCAACCACCAGCGAGTGGTATCGGGTTACCGTGAGCGGATTGTTGAGCGAGTGAAACACGCCTAAATTACGATGGATAACCGGACTGGTTTTCCCATGCATGACCTGCTTAGCACGGATCACTTTACCACCAAACACTTGCGCCAGCGCCTGATGCCCCAGGCACACGCCAAGAATCGGCAGTTTTCCAACAAAGTGTTCAATCGCTTGAAGGGAGATCCCCGCATCATCCGGCGTGCAAGGGCCTGGAGAGATGACCATATGTGAAGGAGACATGGCTTCAATGTCGGCCAGGGTAATAGCGTCGTTGCGGATCACTTCGACCTCGACACCCAACTGACAAAAGTACTGATACAGGTTGTAGGTAAATGAATCGTAGTTATCAATAATCAGCAGCACAGTGGTTCCCATCACGTCCTGCCCGCCATACATCAGCGGGACTGGGCGCAAATGCTAACACAGGCTTATTCACACTGCATCAGAACTCGTTGATAGGGAGAATGGGCGTTGGCCACGGTGAGGCCAGCCAATCAAAGTAGAGGCCACAAAGCTCTTCGCTGTTTTCGTCCAGAATGTGGATGAGCCTAGGATCGGCAAGGGTTCCCGCTTCTTGGGAGAGCGCTGAAATCGCCCCTTTCACCCTCTCTGAGACGCTGCCTTCGAGGTTTTCGATCTCTTTGTCGATCGCCTCAGCCACCGTTACC
Organism: Grimontia sedimenti; assembly: GCF_011045095.1. Taxonomy (GTDB): domain Bacteria; phylum Pseudomonadota; class Gammaproteobacteria; order Enterobacterales; family Vibrionaceae; genus Enterovibrio; species Enterovibrio sedimenti. The sequence continues at coordinate 138,401 of NZ_JAALDL010000013.1, read as the reverse complement.
ACCCGGCATTCTTCAGGAATTTTGTCCCCTTCAATTTCGGGGAAACCAGAGCCATCCCAGCGGGTATTTTTGTAGGTCAGCAAAGTTGCGGCGACACAGGCAAATCCTTTAGTGGCCTCAGAAAGCAGCAAAAGGCTGCGGCTCTCGGCAGAAGTATTATTGCCACCATCGTCCCAAAGCTCGCCAATCTGACAAAGGGGATAAGCGAGGCCAATGTCCTCAGCTTTGGATTTGGTGAGACCATATTTTACTGCCAGCCATTCACAAAATTTGGCAATACGGGGCGCAGTGATTTCCACATAATTGTTGTGAAGCGCAGCAACTGCTGCAATCTGGTTCATCACCAGTTGGTAGTTTTCCCGCATGATGGTGGCTCGTGCTTCCCCTAAAAGGTTCGCGACCCGGCTTTTTACCAGTTCTGGCGACACGGGCTTTATCAGAAAATCTGCCGCGCCGCTTTTCAAGCCTTCCACTTCACTTTGGTATTCATCCAGTGCCGATACGATGATGATCGGAATATGGCTGACTGCTTTTTCGGTTTTCAGTGCGCGGCAGACTTCGTAGCCATTCATACCAGGCATCATGATATCCAGAAGAATCAAATCCGGGCGCTGTTGCATCGCCAATTCAATCGCCCGCTCGCCACTTTTGGCGAAAATCAGCGTGTATTGATCCTGCAAGATGGTTCGCATCACATGGAGATTGCTTGGTTCATCATCCACCACAAGCACTTTATACGCCATAGCCTTGTACTCCTGTGTTCTGTGACATTGGCATTTGTTCTGTCACGGCCAGAATCAGGTGATACGCTTCATCCAGCTCAAAACTTTCTATCGATGCCACAAACTGCGACAGCAACGTTGGGGGAACCAGCCCCGCCATCATTGGTACCAGTTCTTTATAGAGTTCATCGTCATACTGGCCTTCAGCCAGTTTGCTGACGAAGACCTCGGTTTTGCGTTCAAACTGTTCCTGGGACATTGGGCTACCCAACGTGCCTTCTTCCAGCTCGTGAGCCCTAACGCCAAGGTAAGCCAGCGCCCGGTCAAAGGTTTCATCCAATGTTTGCTGCAGGGCTTCTAACTTAGACTCCGCTTTTGCAACATCACCGGCTTCCACATATCCCAGCAACTTAGTCACTCGCTGCTCTATCGCTGGAAAACCGATGCACTTCGCCGATTCTTTGGCCTGCTTCAATAAAGGCTCCAGTGCTTCCGGCTGCTCTCGTAAAAGATGCTGGATGGTCTCCGGTAGCCCGCCATAAGTGGTGTAGAACTCTCGGATCACACTGAGCAAAATGTCGGTGGTAGGCCAATGCTGGAATGCCCATGCATCATCAAAGAGTTCAGCCTCATCAGTGGGAGGGGTAAGTACAGCAACATTGCCAGCGCCTTCTCCGCCACAACAGTTCGCCAGCATGGCGAAAACATCATTACTGATAAACGGTTTGTCGATGGTGTAATCAAACCCTAGCGCCTCCCACTCGCTGTCGGTCGTGGGGTCTGCCGCTAGCTTCATCGCGACCACTTTCAGTCGTTCACTGCGGCACACCTCAGCCCAGGCACGCAGGGTTTGCGGGGACGGATAATGTTCTTCACTGAGGTAAGCATCGAGAAAAACCGCATCCACAGGTTGTGTTTTCAACACATCTTCCGCCGCTTCAAGGTCGGTAAATGTCAGTACCTTCACACCCTGACGGAGCAACATATCCCTGAGTTCCTGCTGGTTGCGCTGCACATCATCGATGACCAACACTTCCAGCGGCGGCAAGGCGTAATTGGCGGCAGGCACCTCGCGCATTCTCGAGGAACTTTGCGCCGGGATCAGGGGCAAATCGGCATACACCACAGAGCCATGAATCGATTCGCCATCAAACCACAGGTGTCCTCCCATCAACTCAATGAGCTGGGTCACCAGTGTTGCAGAAAGTGTCTGTCCGGTGTTCACCGCTTCTTCCGGGGTGGTTTCTTTCTGGTTATAGGCGTAACTGGCAACCGCGAAACGCACCATGTCATTGGTTGGCACGACATGGAGGGCGACGTTGCCCTTTTCCGTTTTGGTCAGAGCGCTTCGCATCAGGTTTTGCAGTAACTGCTTAATGCGTCTTGAGTCGCCGACATAGTGCTCCCAGAGCGCGTCGTTGTAATGCAAGCTGACGTAAAGGTCGCGTGCCTGCACCGTCTCTCGGGCGATGAACTCAATCTGGCGGCAAAGCTGCACCAGCGAGAAATCAGCAATATCGAGCGGCAGGGATTGGCTTTCTAACTTGGATGTGTCGAGAATATCGTTGATAAGCTTCAACAGACTGTTGCCAGACTCACGAATCACTTCCAGATGATGTCGATGAGCAGGACTTGCCGTTTCTTCAATCAAGACTTCCGTCAGGCCAAGAATAGAATTCATGGGTGAGCGGAACTCGTAGCTCATGTTGGCAAGGAAAGAGGCTTTGGATTGAGTCGCCTTTTCCGCGAGACGCAGTTTTTCCTCGAACGCTTCTTCTGCTTCGTGCTTTTCGGTCACATCAATGATCACACCGTCTATCCAGGTGCTGCCATCTTCCGCACGGTAACTGTGACCAATTTCCCAGAACCATTTCTCTTCATCATCCCGGGTCAGAAAGCGGTATTCACAGTCGTACTTTCCATTGCGCCGTGAAGCCAGCTCCCGCACTTTTCGATAGCTGGCGGTATCACTGGGGTGAATGCGATCGACAAAATGGGAAACGCCATTTTCCCCGGTCAAGATAGACGCGCTATACCCGGTCAAAGATTTCGCCGCGTCACTGATATAAACGATATGTCGGGTCGCTCCGGTCATTTCCCTGAACGCCATACATGGCAGGTTGGAAACCAATGCCCGGTACTGTTTGGCATTTTCCCGAAGTGCCCAAGCCATACTGCGTTGTTCAGAGATATCTGAAATCACGGCAACAAATTCATGTTGCCCCTGAGAGCCATGATGACCGATAGACAACCTGACGGGCAATTGCGAACCGTCGCGCCGTTTGGCCGTGACTTCCCGCACCGATCCCACCACGGATGCGTCTCCCCTTTCGAGGAAGTTATGAATGTACATATCGTGGCGGTGCTGATGCTCATCGGTCACCAGCAGACGCACATTTTTGCCAAGCACTTCTGTGGTGTGCCAGCCGAAAATACGTTCGGCGGATTTGTTGAAATAGGTGATATTGCCTTTGCGATCAATCGCCACAATGGCTTCCGTCGCGGTTTGCAGTATGGAGGAAAGCTGCTCCTCCCGTTTACTGAAAAGGTGCGCCTCGGCATGGCTGCAAAGCCAGGCATTAGCCAATTGATTGAAGATCACCACAAACATGGCAAGAAATGCCTGCACCAGCACCACATCAAGAATCGTGAACAGAAGGGCTTCATCACGAAGAGGCTGACGCGATAACACGACCGCTTCTGAAGACGCCAACGCCATCACCAGCGAGCCAACCGTTAAGCAAGCACCGCTGAGTAGCCCGGCAGTCAGGTTTTTGTCCCAAAACCCGGTTTTCTCTGTTGAAAAGCGGCTCCAAAGGGCAATGGTCACCAGAAAACCTGAAATCACAACAGCGAGAGAATAAATCGCGGCGTCAAGCTGGTAGATTGACGTCAGATTCACGCCAGTAAAAGCCATCAGATTCTGCAATACCATGGCCAGCGTGATGAGGCCTGATGCCACCAGGATACGAAATGGACTGTTCTTGGCAAACGAGATCATCCTGAGTGCAGAAAAGTTAAGCCCGAAGGTCAACACCAATGGCAGATATAAAAGAGCTGGCTGGAAACCCAAGGACTGGTAGGTCGGGCTGGCTGTAACGTTGGCAACATGAACCAACGACATGGCGATCGTCAGTGTCAGTGCATTGATAGGTACAGGAGACACCTTGAGCCAATGCAGTTTCTTTTCTTCCAGCGGACGATGAATGAAGGTCATGGAAGCAGCAATAAACGCAGCCATGGCCGCCAACAGTTGGAGCCAGGGGTCAATATAGCCCATTGGCAATAGCTGCTCGCTTGCCGCCGGTAACAGGAACATCGATAGTGATTCAATGATCGACATGAAAGCTTCCGAAGCCAAAATGGTGATGCCTCACCTGTGCACTGACAGCCGGAATTTCTCGGGTGCCTGACACGCAGCATCACAAATACAAGACATTGATTTGTCCGTGAGACATTTCTAAAGCTTAGTCAAGATTCTGCAGGCAACCCATTAAAAGGGCGGAAAAAAACAGGCTCCCGAAGGAGCCTGTGGCAGGATAAGTCGACGACTATTTGATCTTACACTGGAATCCTTTAAACACAGCGCGTGTGTTTTCTTCCAGTACTGCGTCACCACAAGGGATGGCGATAAAGCCCCACAAGCGGTAGCCCAGCTCAACGGTATCGCCGTAACTCACGCCGAGTTCTTTCAGGAACTCGCTGTTTTGATTATATTTACGGTTAGTTTTCCAACGCAGCCACGGACGATCTTCGTCAACATAACCATTCACCGTTGGCTGAACCCAGAAGATGCTCTTGTTCTTGAAGCGAAGTTTGAACTTCTGAACCGGATCTGGGTAGTTCAGACTAACAATCACAGGATCGTGATCTGAAGAGGAGTAAGGGTTGGTCGATTTGACCAAATCACCGGTGAAACGGCTGGAATACTCAAACAGGGTGCTTTCCACCGAGTTGATGTGCCAGTCCTCCACGCCTGTGATTTTCTCCAGCACGCTGGCATTACCCACTGCGTGGTCGAGACTGCCGAGCTCACCATCAAAAGTGTAAGAGAAGGCTTCATCGCCCAATACGTAGCTGGCGAGGTTGATGTAACCAAAACCATCACCCACTTCTCGCGCGGTTTCATCCAAAGTTTCACCGGCGATAGAAGTCCCTGCTGCGGTCACAATTTTACGCTCTGCTGTGTCTGCATCGTAATCTGTCATCACACGCATCGGATCTTCCTGGCCGTAAGCATTGAAGTCACCCAAGGCGATGATATCACCTTCAACACCTGCCAGTGCATTACCCAGTGTTTCTGCCGCCGAAACGCGGAACTCGTTACAACGACCCTGAAGATCTGCCGGGTCATCGTCAAATTCACCGGCGACCCAGTCTTCGTAACAACCTGACCCCTTAGACTTGAAGTGGCTGACCGCAATTGACAGGCTTTGATCTTTCACACCAAAGGTTTGCAGTAAGCTATCACGCTGGAATTTGTCCAACTGGCGGGTTTCACCGTCTGGGTTTTCACCACTGATATGTTGCTCTGGCATACGGATAACCATGGCATCATCTTTCAGCTCTACGCGCGCTGGACGGTAAATCAACGCTACCTGAATGGCGTCACTGCCAAGGAATGCACCTTCGGTCAAATCGGCTTCTGCAGGGGTCACATACGCGTAGTGATCCGCTCCATCAGCAAACTGGGCGTTCAGCTCAGTCACCAAATTTGCCAGTGCACCATTTTCACCGAAACCGTTATTTTCGATTTCCATTAGGCCAACGATGTCTGCATCCATGGCGGTCAATGCATTGACAATTTTTGCCTGCTGCAGCGCGAACTCTGCGGCGTCTTTGGTACCACGGTTACAACCTCTGGAAGCATCAGCATCTGCCTGATCCTGACAGGTCACGTTGAGATCGCCGCCAATCGCACTCGCACTGGTGAAGTAATTCAGTACGTTGAAGCTGGCCACTTTCAGGTTGGTGTCAGCAAACGCTTCTGGCGCTGCGGTGCGGTCTTCTTCACGCACGAAGTCACTCGCCACCAGCTCATTGGTCACCACCAGACGGTAATCACTGAAGCTGTAACCAATCACACCCTCAAGGTTGGTGACGGTATCGCCAACACGGATATAACCTTGCTCAGCATCGAGACCCGGGAAGTAAGGCACGACACCGTCAGGCGCTTTGCGGTCAGACTCCACAAACAACTGGTTGGCATCATTTGCTGCCGCCAATGCCGCTGCTTCCTCAGAGCCCGCGATGTAAAGTTGAGTCGGCTTGAAGTTTGGCGCTTCGTATGACAGTACCATGTTGTTACGGAAAGCATCGAAGTCGAAACCGAAGTTACGGGTGACAACCAAATCGCTTTCCTGTGTCAGACGCACTTTCATGCCTTCGTGACGCTCAAGCGCTTCATCCAGTGTTTCGCCGTCTTCTACCGCGAAATCAGTCACTGGCAGTTCACCCACGGTATCAATCACTTCCCACTGCTTGTCAGTGGCATCCAGTTCAGTCAGGTTGAAGAACTCTTTCACTGTACCCGCGACACACACCTGCATACCCGGTTCAATGCCCTGCGGCGCATCACCCGTGAAGATGAATAAGCCGTCAGAGGTCGCGCTATCACCATCACCATTGGCATCTTGCAGCCAGAAACCTTTGTAAAGGCTTTCGGTAACCGCTGTTACCACACCTTCAACATAGTAGGTTCCTTCTGCTTCAAAGCTGCCATCCGGTACCAACGGGCTGCGATCACCACTGCCTTGAATCGCATAGGTTGGCGTCAAGGTTTCACCTTCACAGCTGAAGGTGCCGCCACCTCCACCACCGCCATCACAAGCGTCAACACCGCCACACCCCAGACCATCAAAAGTGTTCTGAGCAAAAGACTGCCATTCATCTGAGGCGTCAAAGGCTGAAGACGCATCTGTACGTCCGGTGCTGCCTTCTATGCGACGCAGCGTGACATCTTTGCCATAGTTGCTGCTGTTACCGAGTTGGCCAAGGCTGTCGAGCACATTGTCATTTTCATCGACCAAGGCCACCACATCATTGCCATTGAAAGAAAGCGAACCAGAAGTTTGTTGACTGACGCCGGTGACTTCACCCGTTGCACTGCTATTGGCAACGACATAACTTTCGCCAGCAGCCAGAGTGCCGGAAAGTGCAATCGTGTTACCAAAACTGGTGGCACCATTGAAGGCTAATTTAAGCGAGAGGTTGTCGAGAGAAGCTTCCGTTGAACCGGTATTGGTCAGTTCGATAGCTTTATTGTTAGAGGAGCCTTCGACATATTCCGTGATGATCACATCAGCACTGACCGGGAGTGCTGCACTGAGAGCTAGAGCCAATGGGCTCCATGTAAAGATCTTCATTTGCTGTCCTTATTTGCGAGTGAAGTCATAAACACTGCAAATGATTTAACAGCTCAACATGTCATTTAAGTGATGAAATCCCCAAGTTTGCATTTCAGGAGTGAGGCGTCACTCAATAATCAGAATGGCGTTCCGCAATCAACAGTTTCAGATAACAACAAAATAGCCATAAGGCGGAGGAATTGGAGAAGAACGTGAAGGGAATGGTGTCGAAAATAAAAAAAGCAGCGAGAATTCGCTGCTTTTTTTTCATGTTTCCATCTGGTGATTATGGACGAGCAACGAAGCCTACTGCCTCATACACTTTCTTCAGTGTTTCGGCTGCGCGTGCAGACGCTTTTTCTGCACCGGTTTTCATCACCTGATCCAGATATGCTCGGTCAGCACGGAACTCCTGATAACGGGTTTGCACTGGCTCCAACATAGCAACCACAGCATCAGCAGTGTCAGTTTTCAGGTGGCCGTACATCTTGCCTTCGTATTCCGCTTCGATTTCTGCGAACGTTTTACCGGTCGCCACAGACATCAGACCCATCAGGTTGGCAACACCCGGCTTGCTCTCGATATCAAACAGCACACGTGGTGGCTCGTCGGAGTCAGTCACTGCACGTTTGATTTTCTTGGCAATCGCTTTCGGGTCTTCCAGCAGGCCAATCACGTTGTTGCGGTTATCATCCGACTTTGACATCTTCTTAGTCGGATCCTGCAGGCTCATCACACGCGCACCCACTTGTGGGATGTAAGGTTCTGGTACTGTGAATACCTCGCCATACACATTGTTGAAACGGGTCGCGATATCGCGCGCCAGTTCCAGGTGTTGTTTCTGGTCGTTACCGACTGGCACCTGATTCGCTTGGTACAACAAGATATCCGCTGCCATCAGCACAGGATAACCAAACAGACCGGCATTGATGTTTTCCGCGTGGCGTGCTGATTTGTCCTTGAACTGGGTCATGCGGTTCAGCTCGCCCATTTGGGTGTAGCAGTTCAAAACCCAACCCAGTTGCGCATGCTCAGGCACGTGAGACTGGATGAAAAGGTTACTTTTCTCTGGGGTTACGCCCACAGCCAAGCACAGTGCCAGTGAGTCCAGTGTCGCTTCACGCAGCTTTTCTGCTTCCTGACGAACAGTGATCGCATGCAGGTCTACGATGCAGTATTGGCAATCGTAATCATCCTGCATTTGCTCCCACTGACGCAAAGCTCCAATGTAGTTGCCGATACTGAGTTCGCCTGATGGCTGAACACCGCTAAGTACAATGGGTTTGGTCGTAGGATTACTCATGTTCTTTCTGTTCCTGTCAGTCAATTCAGCCAGCATCGCTGCTGGCTGTCATTTCGAGAAAATAGTCGAAGCTTTAATTTACGCTGTTTTTTCGGTGCTGAGAACCGTTAAAAGCTGGTTGAAGTGGTCAGCGACAAATTCCGGTGCACTGTCGCTGATTGGCTCACCATAGTTATATCCGTAAGTCAGGCCCACAGAAGCGAAACCTGCATTTTTCGCGGCGAGGATATCGTTTTTCGAATCGCCTACCATCAGCATGTTTTCGTTGTTCAGGCCATGCTTGTCACGCAGACTGAACAAGCCTTCAGGGTCCGGCTTGTTGGTTGGCAGGGAATCACCGCCAATCACGTCAGTGAAGAACTGCGCCAGATTCAAATCCGCCAAAATCTCTGGCACGAACTGATACGGTTTGTTGGTCACAATGCCCAGGGTGTAACCCGCCGCTTTCAGAGCCGTCAGGGTTTCTTTCACGCCCGGGTAGACGATGGTTTTGTCATGGCCATTGTTTGCGTAGTGGAAATCAAAACGCTCACGGACTTTTTGATACAGCGCTTCATCAATATCAGCCTTGATAGTGACGCTTTGGCTCAGGGCACGCTTGAGCATGATTTCTGCGCCGTTACCAATCCAGTTACGCACTTCATCGTCAGTTGGTGAATGCAAATCATGATCTGCCAATGCCATGCGAATACCTTCCGCCAGATCCGGCACGCTGTCTACCAGCGTTCCGTCCAGATCAAAGGCAATGTATTTGATGTCGTCAAAGTTTACCGTCACGGTTTATTTTCCTACTTTGCTCAGTTCCGCGCGCATTTCGTCAATCACAGCTTTGTAATCCGGCTGACCGAAGATTGCCGAGCCTGCGACAAACATATCTGCGCCCGCTTCTGCGATTTCACGGATGTTATCTACTTTTACGCCGCCGTCGATTTCGAGGCGAATATCGCGACCGCTCTCGTCAATACGACGACGCACTTCGCGCAGTTTATTCAGGGTTTCAGGAATGAAAGATTGACCGCCAAAACCTGGGTTAACGGACATCAGCAGGATCATGTCGAGCTTGTCCATCACGTGATCCAGATAGTGCAGCGGCGTCGCTGGGTTAAACACCAGACCTGCCTGACAGCCATGCTCTTTGATCAGCTGCAGGCTACGGTCGATGTGTTCGCTCGCTTCCGCGTGGAAGGTGATCATGCTGGCACCGGCCTTGGCAAAATCTGGGATAATTCGGTCAACAGGTTTCACCATCAGGTGAACATCGATGGGTGCAGTAATGCCGTAGTCGCGCAGCGCTTTACAGATTGGCGCACCAAAGGTGAGGTTCGGGACATAGTGATTGTCCATCACATCGAAGTGCACCACGTCAGCACCTGCTGCCAGTACGCGTTCAACGTCTTCACCTAAACGTGCGAAATCCGCCGAGAGGATCGACGGTGCAATGAGAAAATCCTTCATCCTATAAGCCTCACTGTAAATTGGCATTACCCGAAAGTGGTGTCGGTGTTACCCGAATTTCGGCGCAATTCTACCCGATTGCATGGCATCTGTCTTATCAGATCCTCTGATTCAAACCATAACCTCTGAATTTTGAAGCTGGGACAGACGCTGCCCTTGCCCCTGTTCTAAGCTGGGATTAATCAAGATGAATGGCGAAGATCACTCAATGGATAACGACAAACCGCAACAGGATAAAGTGGGCATGATGGATGTAGTGAAAAGCGTGTTTGCAGCGATGTTTGGCGTGCAGTCAGACAAAAACCGACAACGGGATTTTCAGCAAGCCAGCATGGTGCCTTATATCGTTGTCGGTTTCGTGTTTGTCTTGGTGTTTGTGCTGGGGCTGATGGGCTTGGTGTCGCTCATCACGCCAAATTAAAGAAGCTCTGATACGTCTGGAGCAAACAGTGCCAGCAATTCATCCACTTTATTGCGCCCACCACCATTACGGCTAATGGTGCGTTTTACTTTCACCATATTGAAGTGAGAGCCATGATACAAGCTTCGGGTCAGCGCAGTGTCGTGATTTGAAATCAGCACCGGAATATTTTTCTCGATACTCACTTTGCGCGCCCACTCACCCAGCAATGCCTGGTCGTCCAAACTGAAACCGCCGCTCGCATAGGTCGTGAAGTTGGACGTCGTCGACAGAGGCGCATAAGGTGGATCGCAGTAAATCACGCTACCACGGCGGGCACTTTTGAAACTCTGCTGATACCCTTCACATACAAAGGTCGCTTTCTTTGCTTTCTCAGAAAAAAACTCGAGCTCAGCCTCAGGAAAGTAAGGTTTCTTGTATGAACCAAACGGCACGTTGAAGCCGCCTTTTTTGTTGTAACGACACAGGCCGTTAAAACCATGGCGGTTCATGTACAGGAAGTACAGGGAACGAAGGTACGGATCTTTCGTTTGGTTAAATTCTTCACGAATCGCCAGATACGCTGATTTCTGGTTGTACTCTTGGGTAAACAGGCGCTTGGCGTCTTCGATGTAACGCTCCGGCTCTTTCTTGAGAAGATTATAGAGATTAATCAGATCCGGATTGATGTCCGCCAGACGGTATTGGTCGTAGTCTGTGTTCAGAAACACAGAGCCTGCGCCAACGAATGGTTCAATCAGCTTTTTTCCTTCCGGCAGGTGCTTGCGGATATCGTCGACCAGAGAATACTTACCCCCGGCCCACTTAAGAAAGGCACGATGCTTTTTCATTAATGTGTATCCACCACCACTGCTGCTCGAAAGGTGGCGGATTGTATCTCATTTTTAACCATCAATCAGCGTAAATTCGTGCCTTGTCATTACCAAGGCGGATTAGTTAACCAGTCCGATTTCTTTATGGATCTGAACGAAAGATTTAGCCCAAGGGGTCAGCGCCTGAATATTCGCCGGAAGCTGCAATTCTGCACGTCGCGCCTCTGTGACCGAAGGGTAGTCACCCAGCAGCACCATAAACCATGGTTCACCGTTTCGGCGGGTTTCGTACACCAGTGCGCGGTCAGCAATCGCATATTGTTGCAAAAACTCGTTTACCGCCTGCTTGGATTGCAATGCCGCGAGTTGAAGGGCGTAGCGCGATTCAGGAACCGTCAATAGCAACTGATTAGCCAGAGGCACATCGGCATTGGTTGCCGGCGGCGACAAAGGTGCCACCGCAGCCGCTTCTTCAGTCACAGCCTCTGCTGTCGCTTCTGGCTGTGTGGGTTCAACGCGCACAGTGGTTTCAGAAGGTGGCACCAACTCAGGGATAAGCGGTTCTTCAACCGCGCTCGTGCCGTCACCTCCGACAGCCTGCTCATCAATGATGGCGTCTACCACGCGATCAGGCACCACAATACGGCGGTTTTCATCGCGGCGTCCAACCGTCATGCCTTCAACCGATGGCGTCTCCGGCAAGGCCGCAGTGTCGTCTGTCACTTGCGCATTGCTGTTCAGTGCCTGTTCACCATCTTGATCTTCACCTTGTTGCGCCGCCATTTCCTTTTCTTTTTCATCCAGAATAGCGGAAAGCTCTTTCACGCCATCCGGCACAACAGACTCAGTCGTCTCTTCCGATGCCATCTGGGGATTCAATGCCCACCACACCAAGCCACCACCCAATACTAACAACAGCACCACCAGCAAAATCAAAGGGAGGGGCGAGCGACGTTTCTTTTCTTCCATTGCAGTGGTCTCCTGCTGTTCCAGCCCACGAAGGGCTCCGGGTAAAGAAGGCAATGATGCGGCTTTTTGTTTGAGCGCGCGCCGTTGGGCAGCATCAAGCTGGCGACTGACCATCATGACTTCAATGAACATTTCTCGCTCATTGTCTGCCAGCGGGCTGATTTCCAACTCCAAAGGTTTCACACCCTGGCCATAAGACACTTTGTGAAGCCACTTGTTGAGCTTGCCACGCAGGCTAAATAACAGGATGTTAATCTGCCAGTTGTCACGCTGCTGCGCTTCGGTCACGAGCGCCCAAAGCTCTGCGATAAGATTGGCACTCAAGCGCTGCGCGTCATCTATCACGACCAAAGCGTGAACACTTCGGCCTTCGAGCATGTAATCGAGGCTTTGCAGCATCGAGTCTTGCTCGTTGAAGACACCATCACGCACGATTTGTCTGAGAATAATGGCACGATGCTGAGCATCCTGCTGGCTCGGATTACAGATTAGAAGAGATTGGATGGGTTCGTTTGCCCAGTTTTCGAGGTATCGTTCGCTGAGCCACGTTTTGCCCGCCCCAGGCTCACCAGTGATCTGAACAAGGTTGGAGCTGAATCGGGTAAGAAATTGGATTCTAGATAAAAGTTGGATCTGGCTATCCAGATCCAACGCAATCATTTCATGGGAGCCTGTCATATACAAACCCGCTTAGTGTGTCTTAATGACCTCAGCAAGCGTTTCAGGAGTCACGTTCGCAACCACTTCGGCTGTACCAATGGAGGTTGGCAGCACGAAACGTAGTTGCCCGGAAAGCACTTTTTTATCGCGTTTCATGTGTTTAATAAAGGCATCATAGCCCATGGTTGCGGGTGCTTTCACGGGGAGATTGGCTTTTTCGAGCAAGGAAGTGATACGGCTAACATCTTCTTGTGTCAGCAATTGTTGATGTACCGCGGTAACAGCAGCCATGACAGTACCCGCAGAAACGGCTTCACCGTGTAGCCAGTTGCCATAACCCATTTCCGCTTCTATCGCGTGCCCGAAGGTATGTCCGAGGTTCAGTAAAGCACGAACACCGGATTCTTTTTCATCTTCTGCCACCACATCTGCCTTGATTTGGCAGCAACGCTTGATCGCATACACCAAGGCTTCAGCCTCTAAGGCGTTGAGTGGCTGGTAGTTATCTTCTAACCAAACGAAGAATTCTGGATCGGCAATGATGCCGTATTTGATGACTTCTGCCATACCCGCTGCAAACTCGCGTTGAGGCAGGGTTTGCATGACATCGATATCGATGACAACGGCTTTAGGTTGGTAAAAAGCACCAATCATGTTTTTGCCCAGAGGGTGATTCACTGCGGTTTTACCACCAACAGAAGAATCTACTTGGGAAAGCAAAGTGGTTGGAACCTGAATAAAGTCCACACCTCGCTGGTAACACGCTGCCGCAAAGCCGACCACATCACCAATCACACCGCCGCCCAAAGCAACAATCAGCACATCACGGCCGTAATTGCCTTCGAGCAGGAAGGTATTAATGGTGTTAAAGGTGTCGAGAGTTTTGTATTGCTCGCCATCCGGCAGGGTCAACAAAGCTGGCTCACCGCCAGCTTTGTTCAGGGTTTCCATAAGAAGGTCCGCATAAAGCGGTGCGACGGTGTCATTCGAGACCACCACCACGCGACGACCTTGGGCATCAGAAAAATACGCGGGATCGGACAGCAATCCTGCACCGATAGAAATAGGGTAACTTCTGTCGCCTAAGCTTACGTCAATCCTTTCCATGGAGTTCCTTTAACGATTAGTGATTTTCCAGCAGTTCGATGATCTGATTAGCCACGACCTTGGCGCTTTGATCATCAGTGCGTACCACATAGTCTGCAATCTCTTCATAAAGAGGGTTACGCTCACCCGCCAGTGCTTCCAGCACTTCACGTGGTTGCTCAGTTTGCAGCAGAGGACGCTTTTTATCGCGTTGAGTACGCGCCAGTTGTTTCTCAATGGTGGTTTCCAGATAAACCACGATACCACGAGCAGACAAACGGTTACGGCTTTCACGGCTCTTAATTGAACCACCACCGGTTGCCAGAACGATACCTTGTTTTTCTGTCAGGTCGTTGATGACGTTCTCTTCGCGAACGCGGAATCCCTCTTCACCTTCAACATCGAAAACCCATGCAATGTCTGCACCTGTGCGCTCTTCGATCACAGTGTCAGAGTCGAAAAATTCCATGTGTAGTTGTTGTGCCAGGTGTCGACCAATTGTGCTTTTGCCAGCCCCCATTGGACCTACAAGAAAGATATTTCGTTTTTCAGCCATTTTAAGCAGTTTACGCGCGGTTAATGAAAACAACACCGCCCGCAGGCTCGCTATCAGAAAGCCCGAGGCGCCAAATTCCTCACAGTATATTCGTGATCAGACCAAAAATTATCTCAGGTCGACTGGGCGTTTGGCAACTTAAAATACGTTTCGCTTCGCCTTTAAATTCCCGATTGACGACCAAAAGGACAAGAAAAGGGCAGAAATTCACACGAATGTGGATTCCAACCCTCACTACATATAACGATCAATAAACAAGCTAATTCAATGAATTACTTCAATTCATTGCGTCATAATCCTAGGCGTAACGAAGATCAATAGCTCACGTTTACCCATGGTTTCGTAGTTACGACGAAAGAGTTGACCAAGACCTGGAATGTCCCCCAACAATGGCACCTTATCCACGCCTTCCATCATCTCATGCTGGTAAATTCCCCCCAGCACAACCGTTTCTCCATCATTTACCAATACCTGAGTACCAATTCGCTGGGTGTTAATCGCCATTGCCTCACCTGTACCGGCTTTGACCGTGCCTGCCGGTTTATCCTGGGTGACCTGAAGATCGAGCACCAATTTGTTATCCGGCGTGATTTGTGGTGTCACCGATAAACTCAGTACCGCTTTTTTAAACGACACTGCTGCTGCACCGCTAGAAGAAGCTTCCAAGTATGGCAGTTCGGTACCCTGTTCAATGTAAGCTGGGCGTTTGTTGGTGGTCAAAAGGCGCGGACTGGAAATGATTTCAGCTTTGGATTCAGCCTGAAGGGCTGACAGTTCAAGGTCCAAAAGCAAATCTTTACCCAAGCTTGCTACTTGGAAGGCAATGCTCGCAGCGTTAGGGCTGGTCGCTGCCAAGTTAACATTCAAGAAGTCATCGATGTTACCCGTCGACGATTCAACACCATCTAAATTGCTAATGTTGAGGAAGTCACCGCTATCTGTATCAAAGCCAAGGCCATTCTCCCAGCCGAGGTTGCCCTCAATAGACCCACCTTGTGTGAATGAACCGTTTCTGTTTACAACCCCCCAACGCACACCAATTTCATCCAGCGTGCCTTCGTCCACTGTCACAATACGCGCTTCGATTTCCACCTGGTCGACAGGCACATCCAACGATTCGATCAGGGATTTGACCACGTCAATATTGTCGGCCAAATCTTTGATCACGAGTGAGTTAGTTCGCGGATCGACAGCTAGGCTGCCACGCTCAGACAACAGACTGATCCCTTCATCCTCACCTTCTCCGCCGCTACCGCCGCCCAACATGTCTTTTAGGTCGACAGCATTGGCGTATTTGATTTGAATCACCTCAGAGCGTAGCGATGCCAACTCACGTTCCTGACGGCGTTTTTCAAGTACCAAACGTTCCTGCTCATCCAGCTCAGCTTTAGGTGCAACGAGCAGAATGTTGCCCATCTGGCGTTTATCCAACCCTTTCACGTTTAAGATAGTCTGCAAGGCTTTTTGCCAAGGCACATCGTCAAGGCGCAGTGTCAGGCTTCCCTGTACCGTGTCTGACACCACCAGGTTAAACCCATTGTGCTCTGCCACCATCTGAAGTACTGAACGCACAGGGATATCCTGAAAGTTAATGGAGATGTTCTTGTTTTTCTGGTTCTTTGCAGCGGCGGACTTTTCTTTCGAAGGCAGTGAGGCAAACGGGAAAATCTCTACCGTCAATACATTGCCCGTCTGATAGTAGTCGTAACCGAAATGCCCTTCGGTGGAAACATTGAGTTCAACATCATCATCGACGGGTTTCACTTCCAAATTCGCGGTTGCTTTACCCATATCCTGAAGGCTTCTGACACCAATCAGATTATCTTCCACTGACGTGCCTTTCAGGCTTATCGACAGTTCCCCATCGCGCTTATTGAAGTTGGTGACCACTGACTTATCTTCAAGCGTCAGTGTCAGCAAGGTTTTACCTCTTTCCCCTGCTTTAACATCGATGTGCTGCAGCTGATTGGCCGCGAACGACCAAGGTGCCGCCAGCAGGCTGACGATCACTATCAAGCTGCGGGAAACTGCTCCCAGACCCCGGCATCCTTTCCTCAGGCTTATCATGAGTTACCCTTTTTAGTTATTGTTGAGTGCCAATCTAACGTTTCGTACCTGCCAGCAGCCTAGTCCGTCAGGCAGGTGTTCTGTGATGGAGAGCGTGTGCTGACTGATACTGTCGACACGCCCACGGTTGTTGCCAAGCATGCGCCCCAAACCGACTCGGTGAATACTTTTGTCCGGTGTAGAGACCAACGCCCAGTAGCTTCCCGGCAGACCAATCACGCCTTTAAATTCAAGCGACGACAGTTCATAGCTTTCAAGCGGGTCTTTCCCCGGCAGATCTTCCGGCTGCCAACAGTCTCCTTTCACCAATTGCTCTTCCTCCATGGCAATTGGTAGCACGAAAGGGTCAGTATCAATGCCAGGGTTAAATGGTGTTGGAAAGTAAGTCGGCTCAGGGGGAAGTGGCGTTGCCGTGACCTTGGCAGCGGCATAGGTTTGAACGATAAAACGTTCAAGATCCTGCGTTTTCGGCTCCTGCATGCAGCCTGACAGCAAAAGCAGACTCAGCGTCGCAATCAGGTATCTCATTGCGAGACCTCCTCTTGCTTTTCATAGCGATAGGTATGGGCATTCACCGCGAATCTTAGTGTGTCGACTTTCTCGTTTTCACGGGACAGTGTGAAATCCTGTAAAGCCACGATACGAGGCATGCGCGCAAGCGCAGCAGAGAACTCCCCCATGTCGGCATATTCACCCGTCAGTTCAATATCTAGTGGCACCTGATACAACCAGCCAACGTGTTGACCCGGTTTCCAGTTCAGCTTTTGGAAATTGAGATTGTATTGAAGACCCGTATCGTTAATACCAGCAAGTAGCAGCGCTAACTCATCTTCGGCAGGCAATTGTTTGGTGAGGTGACTGTAAAAGCGCTGCAACTCTTCAACCTGCTCATCGACATTTGGCAACGCAGCCACTTGCTCAGCCTTGATGCGGAACTGGGTACGAAGCAGGTTTTCATCTTGTTTAGCCAGCTCCACGTCTTGCTTTGCAGGGAGGACGACAAAGAAAACAGCGGCGGCCAACACCGCAATGGCCAAAAGGCCTAGCAGCACATTTTGTGCTGTGGCTGGCCATTCTGGGATTTCATCGATTTCCCAATCACGCCAATCAGCGGCCATTGCTTTCCTCCTTTGGCAACTCGAGCGACATGTAATCTGCCAGATCAAAGGTCGCCTTAAAGTTTTTGGCGATCAGGGACGATTTCGCTGCGTTGTTAATAATGGAATGGATCTGCACGTTCTTGGCACCAGAGTCAGCTTCAAGCAGGGCTAACAGACTGGCGAGTTTCGCGTTATCGCGGCTTCGTCCTTCAATGGTTACCGTACCTGCGGTCATCGACACTTTATCGAGCACCACCCCATCCGGTGTAATTTGTGGCAACAGATTGAAAAGCAAGGTGGCGTTGTTGCGCTGCTTTTGTAACGAATTGACGAGGGTCAGGCGGCGATGAAGCTCATCACGCTCCACTTCTCGCTTAGCAAAATCCCGGAGAGTGGCATTCAGCTCATCGATTTCCTGCTGCAAGCGCGCATTTCTTTCCTCTTGGAGAGTGAGTTGGTTGTAAACAACCCAACGACCACCAAGGACGCAAAGGGAAACCAATACCAAGACCACTACGGATTTGTTGAAAAAGCGTCGACGAGTCGCCTGACGCTGCATTTCACGCCAAGGGAGGAGGTTGATACTAACGTTCATCTTCCACTCCCCTCAGTGCCAGTCCAATCGATGTGGACCAAGCCGCCGCTGATTCATTCAGATTGTCGACAAGCTTTGGCGAATAGCTCAGCCCTTGAAGTGGATTCAATGCCCTAACCCGCCAACCGAGTGCGCTTTCCAGTTTAAAGATGTCTATCTTTTTCGCCCCATCGCCTGAGAGCCAAACCGTTGATACACGGGCTCCCTGCAACTGGGTAGAGGCCAGTTGATATTGACGTTGAATGGTCTCAGCAAGCTGCTGGGTGTATTGCTCCCGAAGATCCTCGGCGCTCTGCTCACCTTGATCAAAGGGTACTGGCAACTCTCGGTAGAAATGGCCGTCTTTGGTGTCACCCAAACAAATCTGAAGACGCTCTGTGCCGACATCCACCATCAGCGAAGCGCCGACATCCGGCCGGGCAGTCATATGCTGTTTATAGAGACGCATCAGAGCATGGGTTTGAAGCTCAATCACTGAAAGCGAAAAGCCAGCAGATTCAAGACCGGAAAGGGTTTCTTTGAGCATGGGCTTGCGGCAGGCATAGACCTCCACCCCATCACTTTCCGGCAGAGGGCGGTAATCATAGAGCAGTTCATCCATCGGCATCCCCAAGCTCTCACTAAGCTGGAGGCCTACCTGAACGTATTGCTCATGCTCCGGAATATCGAGTGCTATCGGGAATCGCTTCATCGCCACACTGCTTTGAGGGACGCCCATGATCTGAGCTTGTGGCCAGTTCCAAGGTACACCACAGGCTTTGCGAAGTTGCTTCTTAACCAACTTTAGGGTGTCATTGAGAGAGGAGGATTGTCGCGGTGCTACAACGAGAGCCTGAAGCCTTAATGCTTTGCCACGTTTTTGGATCATCGCAGCACGAATAGAATGTGTGCCAACATCGATCCCCATAGCCGTTTTTCCAGCAAACATTTGAAATGCCACCTTCTTAAAAGTCAGCATCAAGTAACTTTTTTGAAAGTTCTCTCCGCAGGTTCGTTATTTTTTGTTCAGTTCTCTTTATACTACGAGCACTAATGGTTTGAACGACTCGACTGAAAACTTACGGGAAATATCAAGTGAAGTTCATTAAGCGACTGCTTATCCTTGCAATAATTTGCATATTACTTGGAGTGGGTACAATTTTTGGTTTTTACGTTTACGTAAAACCGGAATTGCCAGATGTTGCCACACTCAAGGATGTTGAACTGCAAACTCCGATGCAGGTGTACAGCGCAGACGGCAAACTGATTTCCCAGTTTGGTGAAAAACGTCGTATTCCAGTAACTTATGACGACATCCCACAAGATTTGATTGATGCGCTGATCGCCACAGAAGACAGCCGTTTCTACGATCACCCAGGTATCGACCCAATCGGTATCACCCGTGCTGCGATCGTGGTCGCCATGTCGGGCAGCGCCAAACAGGGTGCAAGTACTATCACCCAACAGTTAGCTCGTAATTTCTTCCTTTCTAACGAAAAGAAGATCATGCGTAAAATCAAAGAGATATTTATCGCGATCCACATCGAGCAATTGTTGACGAAACAGGAAATCATGGAGCTTTACGTCAACAAGATTTTCCTTGGTTATCGTTCGTATGGCTTTGGTGCCGCAGCACGTGTTTACTTTGGTAAAGACTTGAAAGACCTGACGCTGAGCGAACTCGCTACCCTTGCCGGTATGCCTAAAGCGCCGTCAACCATGAACCCGATTTACTCGGTAGAGCGTGCGACTAACCGCCGTAACGTGGTGCTGAAACGTATGCTGGATGAAGGCTATGTCACCCGTTCTGAGTACGAACAAGCGAGAAACGAGCCGATTGTTTCCCGCTACCATGGCGCAGAAATCGAACTGAACGCACCTTATATGGCAGAAATGGCGCGCGCATGGGCGGTAGAGAAATACGGTGAAGACGTTTATGAATCCGGCATGAAGGTTTATACCACGCTCGATTCACGTCTACAGAATGCCGCTGAAAAAGCCGCCATCAACAACCTGTTGTCCTACGACGAACGCCACGGTTACCGAGGTGCGGTCGCAACACTTTGGAAAGACGGCGCTGAACCTTGGGATTCAGAAAAGATTGCTAACCACCTGAAAAAGCAACCCACCTATGGTGTGCTCAACCCGGCAGTTGTCATCAAAGTAGAAGGGAAAACGGCTGAGGTGGAGCTGCAAGACGGCAAGACAGTTTCTCTGCCTTGGGATGGCATGAAGTGGGCGCGTCGCTACAAAACCGACACCCGTCAAGGCACTGCCCCGAAACAGGCCGCAGATATTCTGGCTGTGGGTGAGCAAATCTGGGTACGCAAGGTCAATGACGCATGGAACCTGAGTCAAGTGCCGGACGCCAACACCGCCATGGTAGCCATGTCACCGGAAAACGGGGCAATCAAAGCATTGGTCGGTGGTTTTAACTTCGTTCACAGTAAATTTAACCGTGCCACCCAGTCCGTCCGTCAGGTAGGCTCTGCTATCAAGCCATTTATCTACTCGGCAGCATTGGACCAGGGAATGACACTCGCAACCTTGATCAATGACGCTCCCATCAACAAATGGGACTCAAGCCAAGGTACAGCGTGGCGTCCGAAAAACTCACCACCAACCTACATTGGTCCAACCCGTGCACGCATTGGTCTGGCAACCTCTAAAAACGTGATGGCGGTTCGTGTGCTGCGAAAAGTTGGCTTGGATGAGACCATCGACTTCCTAACCCGCTTTGGCTTCAAACATGAAGAACTGCCGCGTTCTGAAACCCTGGCTTTGGGTGCAGGTAGCCTGACACCAATGCAAGTAGCACAAGGCTTCAGCGTGTTTGCTAACGGCGGTTACTACCTCAAGCCATATTTTATCAGCAAGGTTGAAGACCCGTTTGGACAGCTGCTTTTCACCGCACATCCACAAACTATCTGCCGCGATAACTGCGACAGCAATGCGTCTAAACTCAGCTCCGATAACCTGATGGAAGAGGAAAACCTGCTGGATGAAACCGCAGCAATGGAAAACGAGCCAGAGTTCGCACCACAAGTCATCAGTGAACAGAATGCCTTCCTGACCCGCGAAATGATGGAAGCGAACATCTGGGGTGGCGGCGACTGGCGTCAAGGCACTGGCTGGAACGGTACCGGCTGGCGCGCGCAGAAACCGCTTAACCGCCGTGATATCGGGGGTAAGACGGGCACCACCAACGATTCCAAAGATGCATGGTACAGCGGCTTTGCGCCAGGCATGGTCGCAACAGTATGGGTTGGTTTCGATGACCACTCACGTGAGCTCGGCCGAACTTCCCGCAACGCGAACCTGGATAACTCCCAGATCTCCGGTGCGGAAGCGGGGGCAAAAACCGCGCAACCCGCCTGGATAGACTTTATGGTTGATGCGCTGGTTGATGTACCAGAGCAACGCAAAGAAGTTCCCGCCGACATCGTAAAAGTGCGCATTGACCGTGATACCGGTTTGCTGACACGCAAAAACGATGCAAGCTCAATGTTCGAATACTTTGAGAAGGGCACCGAGCCAACTGACTATGTATCCTCTGCGGCCAGCAGTGGAAATATTTACGAGTCGGAAGGTGAAGAGCTTTTCTAAGTACTCAAGAAACCACAAAGGCGCCCATCGGCGCCTTTGTTTTTTCTGCGTAACCGGTTGGGTTTAGCCTATCGGATTACAGACTTTTCCCATGACATCAGCAATGACTTTCGCCAGTTTTTCATAGCGCGCCCGCAGTGGCGAACCCGGACGGTAGTCCAAAGTGATCAAGCGTTGGGGCTCTGGATCCACAGCTTTTACATATACCACACCATCACGCTGCATACTCTCAGGGACAGACAGCTTCGGCAGCAGAGTGATCCCCGTCTCAGCGGCCACCATGTTTCGAAGGGTCTCCAGACTGGTCGCACGGAAACGCGAGTCTTCCTTCGCGCCCGCCGCAAAACAAAAGCCCATTGCCTGATCGCGAAGACAGTGCCCATCTGCCAACATCAACAATGTTTCGCCACGAAGGTCATCCATCGGCACGGCTTCAGCCTTTGACCACTTGTGATCTTCCGGTAACGCCAGCAACATCGGCTCAAGATACAGTGGGATTTCCTTAAAGTGCTCAGTTTCTTTAACGGATGCCAGAATAATGCAGTCCAGTTTCCCCTCTTCCAACTGCTGCACAAGTTGATGGGTCTGTGCTTCGTGAAGGAAAAGTTCAAGCTCTGGGAATGCCTCTTTCAGCGCTGGCACAATATGGGGAAGCAGATATGGGCCGACAGTCGGAATAAACCCAATGTGCAGCGGCCCCGCCATTTCTTCGCCTTGCTGACTTGCCATCTCTTCCAGCACTTTCACTTCCATCAGGATTTTTTGTGCTTGACGGACAAGCTGCATGCCAGCATCAGTGAACAGCACTTTTCGGCTGGTGCGCTCCAGCAGCACCACACCCAATTCATCTTCCAACTTGCGGATCTGGCCGCTCAATGTTGGCTGGCTGACAAAACAGGCTTCCGCTGCCTTTCTGAAGTGCTGGTGCTCAGACAGAGCCACCAGATATTCGAGATCGCGAATATTCACACCAAACCTCTTTGATAGATTTTACTTATTAAAATGATAAACCCAATCAATTAGAACTATCTACCCCTTTCGCCCTAATATAAACACATCAACCGGGAACACCGGATTAAAGAACTGAAAAACAAAATGTATTTAAGGGGTATTACCATGGAATTTATTAACAAAGAAGGTCAGAAAGTACCAAGCGTTACCTTCCCAACTCGCAAGGGTGATGAGTGGGTTAACGTGACCACTGACGAGCTGTTTGCCGGTAAAACGGTTGTTGTATTCAGCCTGCCAGGTGCTTTCACTCCGACGTGTTCTTCAACACACCTGCCTCGCTACAACGAGCTGTACTCAGTGTTCCAAGAGCACGGTGTTGATGACATTCTTTGTGTGTCTGTCAACGATACGTTCGTGATGAACGCTTGGAAAGCAGACCAGGAAGCAGAAAACATCACTTTCATCCCAGACGGCAATGCTGAGTTTACCCGTGGCATGGGTATGGCAGTAGCGAAAGACGATTTGGGCTTTGGCGAGCGTTCATGGCGCTACAGCATGCTGGTAAAAGACGGCGTGGTAGAGAAGATGTTCATCGAACCAAACGAGCCAGGCGACCCGTTCAAGGTTTCTGATGCAGACACTATGCTTGGTTACATTGCACCAAACCATAAACTGCAAGAATCAATTACGGTATTCAGCAAACCAGGTTGTCCTTTCTGTGCGAAAGCGAAACAAACGCTGATCGATAACAAGCTACAGTTTGAAGAGATTGTGCTGGGTCAGGATGCTACCACTGTGAGCCTGCGTGCAGTATGCGGCCGCGCTACAGTGCCACAAGTATTCATTGGCGGTAAGCACATCGGTGGAAGCGACGAGCTGGAAGCATACTTCGCATAACACCGAACAGGGCAGCTTAGGCTGCCCTACTTAATCCTAAAGCTTGTAACCGGATTTACCTGGAGAATAATAATGAAAACCTTGAATGTAGATGTCGCCGTCATTGGTGGAGGTACCGCGGGGCTGGGTGCCTACCGCGCAGCCAAAGCACACACCGACAATGTTGTGATCATCGAAGGCGGTCCTTATGGCACGACCTGTGCGCGCGTTGGCTGTATGCCATCGAAACTTCTGATTGCAGCTGCAGAAGCTGTTCACCACATCGAAAAAGCGCCGGGTTTTGGCGTGCATCCTCAAGGTGAAATTAAAATTAATGGCCGCGAGGTGATGGATCGTGTGAAACGCGAACGCGACCGTTTCGTTGGCTTTGTTCTCGAAGGTGTTGATGAAATCCCGGCAGAAGACAAAATCAGCGGTTACGCCAAGTTTGTTGACGATAACACTCTCATCGTAGACGACCACACCCGCATTGAAGCAAAACGCATTGTCATTGCGACGGGCTCACGCCCAACTTGGCCGGCACCTTGGAATGATTTGGGTGACCGTCTGATTGTGAACGATGACGTATTCGATTGGGATGATTTGCCAGAGTCTGTCGCGGTATTTGGTCCGGGCGTTATCGGTCTTGAGCTTGGTCAGTCATTGCATCGCCTTGGCGTGAAAGTCAAAGTCTTCGGTGTTGGCGGTCAGGTAGGTCCTTTAACTGACCCAACAGTAATGGCTTACGCAGATAAAGCCTTCAACGAAGAGTTCTATCTGGACGCTGACGCTAAAGTCGAAGAAATGGTGCGCGAAGGCGAAAAAGTCCATATCCGTTACCTCGACAAACAAGGTCAGGAACAGCGTATGGAAGTGGACTACGTGCTGGCAGCCACCGGCCGTCGCCCTAACGTCGACAAGCTGGACATTGAAAATACTGGCATGGAATTGGATGCACGCGGTGTACCAACGGCTGACCCATACACCATGCAAACCAGTGTCGCGTCGATTTTTATCTCAGGAGATGCGAGCAACCAGATCCCATTGCTTCACGAAGCAGCGGATCAGGGCCGAATCGCCGGTGATAACGCAGGTCGATTCCCAGATATCCGTGCGGGTCTGCGCCGAAGCAAAATCGCTGCAGTGTTCTCTGATCCACAAATTGCCATGGTGGGTGAAACCTACAAAGAAATCACCGCACGTCTTGGCACCTGTGGCTGTTTCGAAACCGGTGTTGTGTCGTTTGAAGGTCAAGGCCGCTCACGTGTCATGTTACGAAACAAAGGTGTGCTGCACGTTTACGGTGAGCAGGGTACCGGTCGCTTCCTTGGTGCAGAGATGATGGGCCCGAACGCAGAACATCTGGCGCACCTGCTGGCTTGGGCACACCAAAACAAAATGACCATTTCACAGATGCTGGATATGCCTTTCTATCACCCGGTGATTGAAGAAGGTGTGCGTACTGCACTGCGTGACCTGAACGCCAAACTGCACTTAGGTCCTGAAATGATCAAACACTGCTTGGATTGTGGTCCAGGCTGTTAAAAAGATTCCAATAACAAGTTAATCCCTTTACTTGCACACCGGACTCTCCCCAAGATTCGGTTTATGATTTGCCCTCCTTTACGGAGGGCTTTTTTCTTTGTAGGCTGCAACGAGTTGATATTTTAAGGCTTACTATTCATGAGCTGCCGCTTCTGCAAAGACGCTTCTCTCACCATCCGAGCCAAACTCGGACGTTGCAAACGTTGCATGATTCAACTTGCTGTGATGAATCTGGTGCTGTGGCCGATATGGTTTATCGGGTTCAGCGATACACCGACATCGATAGAGTCCATCACCTTGCTCTTTGGTGCGGGTGCCAGCGCCATATTGCTCTCCCTTCACCTCATTCTGATGCCGTTTCGGATGAATGCGCCCGAACCCAAAAAATAGCGACTAGAAAACGCAAAAAACCGGCCTAAGCCGGTTTTTATTCATTCGATGCTTGTTTAAGCGACGTTGGCTTTAGCAATCAACCTGTCCTGATCAAAGGTAAACTCCAGCGCCACTTCATCACACGCATGAAGGCGTGGACAGCGGTCGCAATCTTTCATCACCTTTTCAGGCAGCAAAGATTTAGAAGTTGGAATAAAGCCCTGACGCATAAAGAACTCTGGTACGCGGGTCAGCACAAACACTTTCTTGATGGCCATGCCGCTCGCTTTTTTCAGCAGATGCTGAACTATCGCGCTGCCCTGCCCTTGGTTCTGCCAGCCTGCTTCTACGCCCAAAGAGCGCACTTCCGCAAGGCCCGAGTCATAAACGTAGAGCGACGCACAACCTGTCACTTCACCCTGATGCTCCGCAACCGCAAACGAACCAATATCACGAACCAGTTCATTACGTTCACGCGGCAGGTTTTCACCCAGTCCCGCCCAGTAAACCACCATGCCTTCAATCGCATCGAGGTCAGTAAGACGCGCGCCACGCACTTTCACGCTTGGCGAGTAACGTTTTTCCAAACGCTTTTCTGCCTGACTAATGGCATATTCCACCTGATTCGGCGCCACGCCACCCAGCGCACAACGCTTTTCAAGGCAGGATTCGATGGTGAGGATGGGATAAACATCCTCGTCAATCACTGGCGAGAACTGCTTCATGTCATCAAGAGAAAGCTCTTCCAGCGCACAACCTTTTTCAATGGCGGCGACCACAGCCACGCCCACGATATGGTGCGCTTCACGGAAAGGAATGCCTTTGGCAACCAGATAATCCGCAAGCTCCGTCGCGTTGGAATAACCTTGCATCGCCGCTTCCAGCGTGCGGTCTTTGTTGATTTTGATGCCATCAAAACAAAGCGCAGCCATCTCAATACAGTCAAACCAGGTGTCGAGCGCGTCGAATAGCCCTTCTTTGTCTTCCTGCATGTCTTTGTTGTAGGCGAGCGGCAGTGCTTTCACTGTCATCATCATCGCAGACATAGCGCCGTAAACGCGGCCCGTCTTACCACGGATAAGCTCAAGCGCGTCCGGGTTTTTCTTTTGTGGCATCAGGGATGAACCTGATGTCACAGCGTCTGCAAGCTCAACAAAGTTGGACTCGCCAGAGTTGTAGAAAATCAGATCTTCTGCCATGCGCGACAGGTGAAGCATAGACACCGATGCCACAGACATCAGCTCCATCACATGGTCACGGTCAGAAACCGAATCCAGGCTGTTGCGGGTTGCACGGCGGAAACCCAGACTGTGAGCCAGTGCTTCACGATCAATCGGATACGCCGTACCTGCCAGAGCACCTGAGCCCAATGGGCAGGTATCCAAGCGGTTCAGTGCATCACTCAGGCGCGAGTAGTCACGCTCGAACATTTCAACGTAAGCCAGACACCAGTGTGCAAATGTCACTGGCTGGGCACGTTGAAGGTGGGTATAGCCCGGCAGAACCGTGTTCTGGTTTTCTGCCGCGACTTTTACCATCTGGTTTTGCAGTTTATCGAGTGCAAGGAGAAGTTGTTGACCCTGCTGACGACACCAAAGCTTAAGGTCAGTGGCGACCTGATCGTTACGTGAACGACCGGTGTGCAGCTTTTTGCCCAGATCGCCCACTTTGGCAATCAGTTGCTGCTCCACCCAACTGTGAATGTCTTCAGCGTCAGAGCGCAGGATCTGCTCTGGATCTTCCATCACAGCCAGCTTGATTTCATTCAGTGCAAGCTCGAGGCGTTGCTGCTCAATCTCAGACAATACGCCCACTGAGCGCAGTGCCTTTGACCAGGCAATTGAACCTACGATGTCCTGCTCCGCGAGGCGATAGTCAAAACGCAACGAATCGTTAAACTGCTTGAACCGCGTGTCTGCTGCCTGACTAAACCTTCCGCCCCATAACGCCATACTTACTTCTCCTTAAAACTCTATTGCTTCCAGCTGCTGTTTATTTTTGTTTTTTCTCGTTCAGCGCACGAATACGGCTCGACAGCGAGTAGAGACGGATAAAGCCACCAGCATGGCTGTGGTCGTATACGTCATCTTCACCGAAAGTCGCGAATTCTTCGGAGTACAGGCTGTTGAGCGAGCGCTTCTGCACTACTGTAGCCTGTCCTTTGTACAGTTTCACTACTACTTCACCACTTACTGGCTCAGCCAGTGATTCTGCTGCCGCCAGAAGTGACTTACACAGCGGCGTGAACCAACGGCCATCATAGATAAGGTGAGATGCTTTCAGGCCAATCTCTTCACGGTATTCGTAGCAATCTTTGTCCAGAACCAGCTGCTCAACACCACGCAGGGCTTCCATCATGATGGTGCCGCCCGGAGTTTCGTAACAGCCGCGGGACTTCATGCCGACCAGACGGTTTTCAACGATATCGACACGGCCTACACCATGACGCGCGCCTTTCTCATTCAGCGTGGTCAGCACTTGGTATGGGCTCATACGCTCACCGTCAACCGCTACTACTTCGCCTTTCTCAATCAACAGAGAAACGGTTTCAGACTGGTCAGGTGCCTGCTCTGGGTCCACAGTCCATACCCAGCAAAGTTCGTTTGGCTGGTTCCAGGTATCTTCCAGTACGCCACCTTCGGTAGAGATGTGCCATGCGTTTGCATCACGGCTGTAGATTTTCTCAAGGCTTGCAGTACAAGGGATGTTGCGCTCTGCCAGGTAATCCAGCAGGGCTTCACGAGAACGCAGGTCCCACTCACGCCAAGGTGCTATCACTTTCAGTTGTGGTGCCAGCGCAGCAAACGCGCTTTCGAAACGCACCTGGTCATTCCCTTTACCGGTACAACCGTGACACAGTGCATCTGCGCCAACTTCCAGCGCACATTCCACTTGTGCTTTTGCGATGATTGGACGTGCCATTGACGTACCCAGCAGGTATTTACCTTCGTAAACTGCACCGGTTTTCAGGCTTGGGTAGATGTAGTCTGCGACCATCTCTTCTTTCAGATCAGCGATGTAACACGCTGACGCACCTGAAGCGATCGCTTTCTCTTCAATGCCAACCAGCTCTTCTTCGCCCTGGCCCACATCGGCAACGAATGCCACGACTTCACAGTCATAGTTCTCTTTCAGCCAAGGAATGATCGCAGACGTATCCAGACCGCCAGAGTATGCTAGTACTACCTTTTTGATATCGCTCATTTTAACTTCTCCATGTTCACCGCTCTGACGGTCAGTACAGGCGGTAACGACTAATAAATTCTGTGTTTTTTATACGGTGAAACGGGTGCCGATATTGCTGCCGCCGAACATCTCAGCGAGCTTCTCGGGGTAACGCCAGCTCGCGACCTGAATAGGACGCCCCAACGCGTTTGCCGCTTCAAACGCCGCTTTCACTTTGACGATCATGCCGTCAGTGATCACGCCGCTTTCAATTAATTCATCTGCTAATTTCTCATCAAGCGTTGACATGAGTTTGCCTTTGCCATTGAGAACGCCACTCACGTCTGAAAGCAGAACCAGTTCAGCATCCAACGCAGCCGCGACTGCCACTGCCGCCTGATCCGCATTCACGTTCATCAGTTCGCCTTCAGCATCAATACCGATAGAGCTGATGATGGGCACTGCACCTGCTGACAAAATCGCTTGTACGACGGACGAATCGCCCGGTGTTGCCTTACCCACATTGCCAAGCTCAGGGTCAAGTTGGGTCACTTTACATAAACCGCCGTCAGCCAGACTCAGACCAACTGCGTTAATGCCACATTTGATTGCCTCGCCCTGCAGCAGTTTATTGGCCGTACCCGCCAGCGCACCCGCGACCACATTGATCTGTTCTTTTGGAGTGACTCGCAAACCCTGCTTTTTCTCCACTTTCAGATTCAGCGCATTCATCAAGTCATCAACGAGGTAGCCACCACCGTGAACAATCACCAATTGGCGATGCGCAGAAGCCTGATACTGGCTGATTGACGCGAATAATTTATTCAGAGTCTCTGTGCAAGACAGCGCTGCACCACCCAGTTTGACTACCAAAGGACGTAAACTCATTGCCACTCTCCTACACAATCGCCGTGAGCGGCGAGAATCCAAAGCGAATGTTTATGCACTGCATCGCCTGACTGGCGGCACCTTTCAGCAAGTTATCGATGGCTGACGTCAGAATCACGTGTTGACCTTTCACAGACCAGCCAATATCGCAAAATCCGGTGTTTTGAACAGATTGCAGCTTCGCACTTTGACCCGCGCCCAATGGACGAACCAAAGTTTTGTTTTCGTAAGCTTTTTCCAGCGCTTCTGTTACCTGAACTTCACTGACGCCTTCTGCCAGTTTGGCCGTAATGGTCGCGAGAATGCCGCGCTTAAAGTTGCCAAGATGCGGTATAAAAATCACATCACAACCCAAGTGAGTAGAAATTTCCGGTTGGTGACGGTGGGTGAATACACCGTAAGCATGGAGGCTAACTTCGCAGAAGCTGTTGGTCATAGACGCTTTGCGACCCGCACCAGACACACCGCTTACCGCATTGATCACCGGCCATTGTTGGGTGTCGATAAGTCCTGCATCGAGCAGTGGCTTCAACGCCAGCTGTGACGCAGTTGGGTAACAACCCGGCACTGCAACCAAATCGGCTTTTGCAATATCTGCTTCGTTCCATTCCGCCAGACCATAAACCGCTTTTTCCAGCCACTCGCCATATTGGTGCTCGAAGCCGTAGTAGTCGGTATAGAAGCTGTCAGATTGAACGCGGAATGCGCCAGACAAATCAAAGACCTTGCAGCCTTCAGCTAGGAAGGTTGGTGCAATGTTGTGACTGACTTCATGCGCCGTTGCCAGCAACACGACATCCGCAGATTTCGCGACAGCACTGACATCTTTAAGAGGCTGAAGTGGAAGGTCTACCAGACCTTTCAGTGCACCGTGCAAATCACCGATAGATTTGTTCGCATCCACACTGTTTTCAGAGACATACAATCCTGAAAGCTCAAGCTCAGGATGAAGAAATACCATTTTGGTCAGCTCGGCACCTGTGTATCCACTTGCACCGACAATCACTGTCTTTAACATGAAAAGTCCGTTTATTTCTTTGGGTAGAATGATGAAACATTCAGCTCGCTCAGCTGCAGGAGGGGCAGATACGCCCAACGTTTTTAACGTCGGCGTCGTCGCTGGAGAAGGGAGTTTGAGAACTTATCCATATTCGTATCGTACCTTTTCGCTGCTTCCATGAGCTTTTTTTGGCGAATTATAATTGTTTATTCATTTTAAATGAATTTATATGTGCTTTTTAGCGTGATAAATGACTAATGTCAACAGTCTGTTTAAAATAAAGTCACCCACCTGCGACAGGCTGGCGTTTTTGCCTAAACCCTGTGCTTTAAATGTAATTTTGTTACAACTTCCGCAATGCCTTATTGCTCAAGGGATAGACAAAAAAATGCGGTGAAATAATACGGTGGGTGATTGACCTTTATGCCACTCATTGGCTAGATTGAGCCATTACGATTGCAATTTGGATGTAACAAAGTTACGAAACGGACGCACTATGAATGACAAGTATGACGCTCTAAAGAGCAATGTCAGCATGCTCGGTCACCTTCTGGGCAACACCATCAAAGGTGCCCACGGTGAAGAATTGCTGGCCAAAGTAGAAGAGATCCGTCAGCTCTCTAAATCCGCTTCTGCGGGTAATAAAGATGATCACGCCAAGCTGATCGATGTGCTACAAAGCCTGCCGAATGACCAACTACTTCCTGTAGCGCGCGCATTCAGCCAGTTCCTCAACCTCACCAATATCGCTGAACAGTACCATTCTGTTTCTCGCCACTGTGAAGAGCAGGTATGTAATCCTGACTCACTGGACGATCTGTTTATGCGACTGCAAAACGCAGATGTGTCTGACGGTGAGCGTGATAAAGCCGTCGATGACCTGAAGATCGAACTGGTGCTGACAGCACACCCGACGGAAATCGCGCGTCGTACTACCATTCATAAGCTGGTTCAAATCAACAAATGTTTGTCCAAACTTGAACTTGGCGACCTCTCTTCCAGCGAGCGTGATAAAGCAGAACTGCGTCTGGAGCAACTGATTGCTCAGGCGTGGCACTCTGACGTTATCCGTAAGCAACGCCCAACCCCGCTTGATGAAGCCAAATGGGGTTATGCCGTGATTGAAAACAGCCTGTGGCAAGCCGTACCGGAATTCCTGCGTCAATTTGACCAAAAGATGAAGCGCCACCTTGGCCGCGGCCTGACAGTTGAAGCATCGCCAATCCAGATCTCGAGCTGGATGGGCGGTGACCGCGACGGAAACCCATTCGTGACATCAGAAGTCACCCGTGAAGTGCTGCTGTTGTCCCGCTGGAAAGCGGCTGACCTTTATCTCGGCGACATTCAGGAGCTCATCAGCGAGCTGTCGATGACCCGCTGTAATGAGATGGTTCGCGCAATGGCCGGTGATGAGCACGAACCTTACCGTGCTATCCTGAAATCACTGCGTCAAACACTGACCAATACCCTGGATCACCTGGACGCCCAAATCCACGGCCGCCGTAGCGATGAAAAAGACATTCTGACCAACGTTGACCAATTGTGGACACCGCTGCACGCCTGCTACCAGTCGTTGCATGAATGTGGCATGGGCATCATCGCTGATGGCCTGCTGCTTGATACGCTGCGCCGTATCCGCACCTTCGGTGTTAACCTCATTAAGCTGGATATCCGTCAGGAAAGCACCCGCCACGCGAATGTGCTGTCTGAAGTGACCCGCACATTGGGCATGGGCGACTACAGCCAGTGGAGCGAGCAGGACAAGCAAGCGTTCCTGATCCGTGAACTGAGCTCTAAGCGTCCTTTACTGCCACGTGACTGGGAGCCTTCTGATGAAGTGCAGGAAGTGCTGGATACCTGCCGTATCGTTGCACAGCAGCCTCGTGAAGCGCTGGGTGCCTATGTCATCTCCATGGCACGCACAGCGTCTGATGTGCTGGCGGTTCACCTTCTTCTGAAAGAAGCTGGCTGTCCGTTCCGCATGGACGTGTGTCCGCTGTTTGAAACTCTGGAAGACCTCAACAATGCCAAGTCAGTGATCAGCCAACTGCTGAGCATCGACTGGTACCGCGGCTTTATCCAAAATTTCCAGATGGTCATGATTGGCTACTCAGACTCCGCCAAAGACGCGGGTGTGATGGCGGCAGGTTGGGCCCAATATAAAGCCATGGAGCAACTGGTAGAGCTCTGTGAAGAAGCAGGTGTCGATCTGGTGCTGTTCCACGGTCGCGGTGGCTCTATTGGTCGTGGTGGTGCGCCTGCGCACGCTGCACTGCTGTCCCAGCCACCTCGTAGCCTGAAAGGCGGTCTGCGAGTGACCGAGCAGGGCGAGATGATCCGCTTCAAACTGGGTCTGCCGGATGTGGCCATTCAGAGCTTAAATCTTTACGCCAGCGCAATCTTGGAAGCGAACTTGCTGCCACCACCTGCACCTAAGCAGGAATGGCGCGACCTGATGGAAACGCTGAGTGAAGTTTCCTGTGAGGCTTACCGTGGCGTCGTTCGTGGTCACGAAGACTTTGTTCCTTATTTCCGAGCGACAACACCAGAGTTGGAACTGGGCAAACTGCCATTGGGCTCGCGCCCATCTAAACGTAACCCGAATGGCGGCGTAGAGAGCCTTCGCGCCATCCCATGGATTTTCGCATGGAGCCAAAACCGTTTGCTGCTGCCAGCGTGGTTGGGTGCCGGCCAAGCTATTCAATTCTCCATCGACAATGGCCACCTAAAGAATCTTGAAGAGATGTGCCGCGAATGGCCATTTTTCTCTACACGTCTGGGTATGCTGGAAATGGTCTTCACCAAGACCAGCCCTTCGATTTCTCAGTACTATGACGAGAAACTGGTGGATGAGTCACTATGGCGACTGGGTGATGAACTGCGAGACCGTTTGGCGCAGGACATCAAAGCCGTGCTGATGGTAGAAAACAGCGATCACCTGATGGAGCAAAACCCTTGGGGTGCGGAGTCCATCCGCCTGCGTAATATCTATGTTGAACCACTGAACATGCTTCAGGCAGAGCTTCTGTGCCGAACGCGTGCGACAGAAGAAGAAAACACTGAGCTCGATGAAGCACTGATGGTGACCATCGCCGGTATCGCAGCAGGTATGCGCAACACTGGATAAATGAGAAATTGATTCAAAATTAAGAAAGGCTGCCATGTTGCAGCCTTTTTTATTTTTGGGGAGCCTTTTTCGATTGTTGTTGCGTTGATAATGTTATTAATATGTTTTCTTGCCTGTTCGTGACGTTATCGTGACAAAGGTATAGGCAAAACACCGAAGTATAAATAACCGTTTAAGTGTCACTGTACAGCGCTTTTCGCACCACGATTTTTTTTTGGTGCATTGTTGGCAAGAAGCTATGTATGGTTGGCAACGAAAAACGTGTCGATCCGCCCAGTGTTGTGGAAAATAAATTCGCCAAAGAGCGGCATCCCAGGGCTAAGGATCGCCTTTTAAGATTTTGGATAGAAGAGATGTCACTACCGCACGTAATACTCACGGTGCTTAGCCACCGCGACGCAACTGGTTATGATATAACCAAAGAGTTTTCTAACGCTATCGGGCACTTCTGGAAAGCCAGCCACCAACAAGTCTATCGCGAACTCAATAAACTGGCCGATATGGGCGCAGTGAGTTGTCGTTTAGAACCACAGGATGGCAAACCTGACAGAAAGGTCTACTCCATCACGGACATTGGTAGACAGAGCCTTTATGAGTGGTTCTTGATGCCTGCAAAACACCCAACCGACCGCGATGAAGTATCTGCAAAACTACTAACCTGCAGCATTTTCGACCCAGCACCAATGATCGAGCATATGCATGCATTGATGGACGAAAGCCGCTTGCAGCTAAGCCAATACAGGGACATAGAGCGAAGCCAGTACGCTGACTCTGCACTACTGACCCGAGAAGGCCGTTTGGAGCGACTGACACTGCGCCGCAACATTCTTCGCAAAGAAGCATGGTTAACCTGGGCAGAAGAAGTCCTGTTTGAACTCAATGCCATGGAAACCATGTCAATGAGTAAGAAAGTCGTTGCCCAGTAAAGACTTTCCAGAAAAGACAAAACCGTCGCTTTGCGACGGTTTTTTTGTTTTTGGCTTATGGGCTTTTCTTTCTACGCAGTAGGGCGCACACCCAATGTGTGGCAAAGCGCGTAGGTCAACTCAGCACGGTTCAGCGTATAGAAGTGGAAGTCCTTCACGCCTTCACGACTTAACACGCGCACCATATCGATAGCATTACTCGCACCGACCATCTGACGGGTTACCGCATCATCTTCCAGACCTTCATACTGCTTGTACATCCAAGCTGGAATACGCACATTGGTCATGTTGGCAAACTTCGAAGCCTGCTTGAAGTTTGATACAGGCAAGATCCCCGGGATGATTTCAACATCAATACCTGCCGCAGCGCAGCGGTCACGAAAACGCAGGTAGCTTTCAACGTCAAAGAAGAACTGTGTGATAGCGCGATTTGCACCGGCATCGACTTTACGCTTAAGGTTGATCAGGTCAGCTTGCGCACTTTTCGCTTCCGGGTGAACTTCCGGATAAGCCGCAACGGAGATATCGAAATCAGCTTCACCTTTCAAAAGCTCAACCAGATCCGCTGCGTACATGTCCGGTTTCTGG
The DNA here is from genome assembly GCF_011045095.1 of Grimontia sedimenti. Taxonomy (GTDB): domain Bacteria; phylum Pseudomonadota; class Gammaproteobacteria; order Enterobacterales; family Vibrionaceae; genus Enterovibrio; species Enterovibrio sedimenti. The sequence continues at coordinate 103,285 of NZ_JAALDL010000013.1, read as the reverse complement.
CTTTTCTCTGGCAGGTCACCACGCAGGGCAACAATATGGCGGATACCACTGTTCCAGTAGTCGCGCGCAATGTCACGTAGCTCATCGCGGCTCGCATCGATACAGGTCAGGTGAGGCGCGGCTTCAATACCAGTCTCCTGCTTGATGCTTTTCACGATGCCATGGGTACGGTCACGCTCACCGGAGTTTGCACCGTAAGTCACGGAAACAAATTTAGGTTTCAGGGTTTTCAGACGTTGTACCGAAGCCCAAAGCGTTTGCTCCATGGCTTCAGAGCTGGGTGGGAAGAACTCAAACGAAACGTTAATATCGCCGTTCAGGTCAGAAAGGTTTTGATTAAGTGCGTCCAAATGACTGGCGTGTGAATATCCCATAACGTCTCCCTACTTCGGCAACATCCTACCGAAAAATCCTTTTAAAGCTGACATCCATATAGACGTCTATATGTCTAGATATTGAATTGCGGGCAATTTAAAGTCAACTTACTTAACTTGAATTTTATTCATGATGATCATGTAAGTCTCTCAAGCACAGCACTCTTAAATTAGCGCGTGTACTTTACCCGAATGCTTAGGGTACAAAAAAGCGGAGACTCAGCTCCGCTTTTTCCTTTCACTTCCTGACTATTTCAACAAAGATGCGATGCGATTCAAGTCAGAGAGTAAAGCGCCTGCGGTCACATCACGACCCGCACCTGGCCCGCGAATAACCAATGGGTTTTCACGATACCACTGACTCTCGATAGCAAAGATGTTGTCGCAAGGCAGCAGATTGGCAAGAGGGTGTTCTTCAGGCAGCACTTCAATCCCAACACGCGCTTTTCCATCGCGAGAGAGTCTTGCTACATAGCGAAGGACGCCCTGCTCTCTTTTCGCCTGCTCAAGCCAATCTTCAAGCGCTTCATCAAGCTGACTGCTGTTATCCAGAAATGCATCCAGCGACAGTGCGGAAAGCGCCTCGGGTACCAGTGATTGCACCTGTACCTGCTCCGGCTCGATATCTAAGCCAGACTCACGCGCCAGAATCACAAGCTTACGCATGACATCCGACCCGCTGAGATCTTCACGTGGGTCAGGTTCGGTCAGACCTTGTTGCCACGCCTGTTCCAAAAGCTCACTGAATTTGATATCGCCGTTGAACTGCTGGAACAGCCAAGACAAGGTTCCAGAGAAGATGCCTGAGATCGCAATAATATGATCGCCGCTTTCACGCAAATCTCGCACCGCATGGTTCACGGGAAGGCCTGCACCGACTGTCGCGTTGTACAGCCAGAAACGACCTGTCTTCGCAAACGCATCCTGAACCTGATGGTATAACTCGCCACTCGCAGAGCCTGCCACCTTGTTCGCAGAAATCAGGTGATAACCATGTTCAGCCAGATCCGGATATTGCATCGACAGCGGTGCACTGGCAGTCACGTCCAGCACGACAATGTCATCGTAAGGGTGATTGAGCAATGCAGTCAGCCAATCGCTCCCTTCATATGGCTTAGCAACTTCATCAAAACGGACCATGACGCTATCTGCATCAATACCATCGAAATCGACCCACTGGTTATCACTGTCTTGCACCGAGATGAGCTCAAAGCTCATGCCATGGCGTTTTTCAAGTGCCGCTTTTTGCTCCGCAAATAGATTCAGCCAACGACTACCGATATTGCCTTTACCCAGCAACACCAAGCCAATGCGACGCTGCGCCTGGAAAAGTGCGCGGTGAATATCTGACACCAACGCCGATGTGTTCGCTTTACGCAAAATCGCCGCGATGCTGAGGCCACTGCCAGACTCGCAGATAAACTCTATCGGTTGGCTGCGAAGCTGTTGGTAAAAGCCGTGGCAATGAACAGGGTTTGCCGTGACACCTGCGCCCACCGCGGCGACCATGCTGTAGCCTTCACGGAGACGGATATCAGCAGGAATGCCGGCGTTTTGCAGCTGTTCCAACACGCTGTTGACCACTTCGCCTGTATAAGCGAGCTGGATACGGTGTTGGTCAGCACTGAATGATGACGCCAGCGGCTGGATTTGGTTTCGGGTCAACAGTCGTTCGATATCGCGGCGCGCGGTATCAAAGTCGTGTGAGCGCGGTACATCCAGTTCAAGCAGGCAGACATCACTCAATGAAGTAATGATTTTAGCGCCCCGGCCAGAAGCCAGAACACGTTCAATGCGGGTTGAGCCGGATTCTGGGTCATAGCTACAGCGCAGATTCAGGTCGATACAGCTTTGTGCTACTGGCTGCAGCGTTCGGGTGTGCAGAACAGGAGCAGCAAGACGCGCCAGTTCAGCCGCTTCATCAAGGCGCAGAAGCGGCAGCAGACAGGCGTCACCAACAATGCGTGGGTCTGCACTGTATACACCAGCGACGTCACTCCAGATGGTTACACGACTGACATCTGCTAAGGCACCGATGATGGTTGCTGAGTAGTCGGAGCCATTGCGCCCCAGCAGCACGGTTTCACCTTCAGTGTTACGTGCCATGAATCCGGTGATAACAACGCGGCGTTTGGTATGTTGAACCAGTTGTTCTTTCAGAAGGGGCCACGAGCTTGCGCGATCCACTTCTGGCTGTGCACCACGTTCAGCACGCAGGAAAGAACGGGAGTCGAGCATCACGGCAGGTAATTCAAGCTGTGTCAGCAGTGCAGACAACAAACGTGCCGACCAGACTTCACCAAAGCCTTGCGCCCAAGCGCGTTGAGCTCCAGTCAGTGGGTTTTCCGCCGCCTGCGCCAAGACGCTGAAGTCTTCATACAATGCATCCACCAGCGATTGCTTTTGCTCGCCTTCAATCAGGTTCTCAATCAAGTCCTGCTGATATTTACGCAAGCTTTGCAGCGCTTCATGGGCCAACCGACCGTCTTTTCCAAGCAGATCCAGCCATTCAATCAGACGGTTCGTGGTTTTGCCCGCTGCAGACACCACGATAATGTCCGTTTCACCACTGTATTGCGCAAGAATACGCGTGACTCGGCGAAAACAATCAGGGTCGGCTAGGCTGCTGCCCCCGAACTTATGTAACTGACGGGACTGCGACTGCTGAGGGGATACGACTTCAACCGCGCTCATTACTGGCTCTCTCTTACTTTATCGAATGCTTGTTTCAGGTCGGCGACCAGATCGGCTTTGTCTTCCAAACCGATAGACAGACGAAGCAGTGTGGCCGCCAAGCCTGCTTCCGCTTGCGCTTCGTCCGACATGGCACGGTGCGTCATTGAGCCAGGATGTGTCACCAGACTCTCCACGCCACCCAATGATTCGGCCAAAGTGAACAGCTTAAGGGAGGATAGGAAAAGTTTCAGCTCACTTTCACCGCCTTTAAGCTCAAAGCTCAACATTCCGCCAAAACCTGATTGTTGTTTCTTCGCAATCTCATGGCCCGGGTGCGTTGGCAGCGCCGGATGGTAGATAGTGCTCACCAGAGATTCCTGTTTGAGGTATTCCAGTACTTCTGCACTGTTTTCCTCATGCTGACGCATTCTTGCGTTCAGAGTGCGAAGACCACGCAGCGTCATGTAGCTATCGAATGCGTTACCGGTAGCCCCAATGCAGTTACCCCACCATTTCAGCTCTTCATAAAGCTCGGCTTCTTTCGCCACCACAACGCCACCGACGGTATCTGAATGGCCATTAATAAATTTGGTGGTTGAATGAACAACAAAATCTGCCCCAAGGTTCAGTGGCTGCTGCAAAGCGGGAGACAGGAAGGTGTTATCGACACCAACCCAAGCGCCGATGGCTTTGGCTTTTTCGCAGATGTTTGCAACATCAACCACGCGCAGCAGTGGGTTAGATGGCGTTTCAAGCCAGACCAGTTTAGGATTCTTCGCCAGTGCGGCATCAATAGCTGCAGAGTCAGTTTGGTCTACAAACTCCACCTTGAAAGCGCCTTTCTTTGCACGTGAATCGAACAAACGGTAGGTACCGCCGTAGCAATCGTGCGGGGCGATAATCAGGTCATCCGGTGAAACCAGTGACAGTAGAAGGTTAATGGCTGCCATGCCGCAGTTTGTGACCACAGCGCCTGAGCCGTTTTCCAGATCAGCTAACGCTTTTTCCAGTAAAGAACGGGTTGGGTTACCACCACGGGCATAGTCATAAGTCGGCACTTCGCCAAACTCAGGGAATTCATAATTCGTCGAAAGGTACAGTGGAGGCACAACGGCGTGGTGCTGTGAATCTGTAGTGATACCGGTGCGGACGGCGATGGTTGCGGACTTCTTGTCGCTCATGGCGTGCTTCCCTGTCTTTATATGATCGTATTCAGCGCAATCTTAAATCAAAATGTGATCTGATTGGTATTTGGTCAACCTTAACCATTCAAACTTGAGACGTCAACACTTCTAGACGTCCATATGTCTTTACATGTAGCAGTTAATATCGCTAGAATTTGTGTTTCATCCAACCTGGGCATTTTGTTCCCCGTGTTGGCAGCGATTTTAGACCCTAAACTGCTACAGAAGGTGAACAATGGCAGACTGGAATGGCGAGTATATTAACCCTTACGCCGAGCACGGTAAAAAGAAAGAGCAGGTAAAGAAAATCACCGTCTCTATCCCGCTAAAAGTGCTTAAAATCCTGACCGACGAACGTACCCGTCGCCAGGTCAACAATCTACGCCATGCCACCAACAGTGAATTGCTTTGCGAAGCATTTCTGCATGCCTACACCGGACAGCCACTGCCAACGGACGACGACATTCGCAAGGATAAAAGCGATAGTGTGCCAGCGGAAGTTAAGCGCATTATGAAGGAATTAGGCATCGAGTTTAACGAAGAAGAGTATTGATTTCGTTAACTTCTCGAAAAGATTCAAACAAAAAACCAGCCAATCGGCTGGTTTTTTTATTCATATAAAGCCGCAATTATGCTTCTTTATCTGCCATGTAGTTTTCCGGCATTTCAATTCGCGCGACACCTGACTCCACCGCAGCGTGAGCAACAGCTTTCGCCACGCGTGGCAACAGGCGCGGGTCCATTGGTTTTGGAATGATGTATTCCTTACCAAACTCCAGCTTATCAACACGTGCTGCTTTCAATACGCCTTCCGGCACCGGCTCTTTCGCCAGTGCACGGATAGCTTCTACCGCAGCCAGTTTCATTTCATCGTTGATACGGCTGGCACGAACATCCAGTGCGCCACGGAAAATGAATGGGAAACAAAGCACGTTGTTCACCTGGTTCGGGTAATCAGAACGACCCGTACCCATAATCAGGTCATCACGCACTTCGTGTGCCAGATCCGGTTTGATTTCAGGGTCTGGGTTTGAACACGCAAACACGATTGGCTTGTCCGCCATCAGCTTCAGCGCTTCCGGTGGCAATAGATCCGGGCCGGATACACCAAGGAAAATGTCCGCGCCTTCAATCACGTCTTCCAGCGTGCGCTTGTCCGTGTTGTTGGCGAACAGTTGCTTGTATTCGTTGATGTCATCACGACGGGTGTGAATCACGCCTTTACGGTCCAGCATGTAGATTTTCTCACGCTGCGCACCGCATTTGATGAGCAGTTCCATACACGCCACTGCCGCCGCACCTGCACCCAGACAGATGATGACCGACTCTTTGATGTCTTTGCCCTGAAGCTCAAGCGCATTCAACATACCTGCGGCAGTTACAATCGCGGTACCGTGTTGGTCATCGTGGAATACCGGCACATGACAGCGCTCGATGAGCTGCTTTTCAATCTCAAAGCAGTCTGGCGCTTTGATGTCTTCCAGGTTGATACCACCGAAAGTGTCAGAGATGTTCGCAACCGTATCGACGAACTCTTCGATAGTACGGTGTTTCACTTCGATGTCGATAGAATCGAGACCAGCGAAGCGTTTGAACAGCAGTGCTTTACCTTCCATCACCGGCTTGGAAGCCAGCGGGCCAAGGTTGCCCAGACCGAGGATCGCGGTGCCGTTTGAGATCACTGCAACCATGTTGCCCTTTGCAGTGTATTTATAAACGTTGTCGGCATCTTGTGCGATTTCGCGGACGGGCTCTGCAACACCTGGGCTGTACGCCAGCGCCAGATCTTCTACGGTATCAGCGGGTTTGGAGAGTTCTACGGAGATTTTGCCCGGCACTGGAAATTCATGATAGTCCAGCGCCTGTTGGCGTTTGTCTTCAGACATGTATTGTTCCTGACTGTAATTGTTATTGGCTAAATATAATAAGGGGCCCTCTGCCTGCCCCATTATCTTGCTGACTGCCTTCCCGCAAGCTGGGCATTACAATCAACAAGTGGCGGAATTTGCGCAGTCCCATGTTTATCCAGGTTGCATCTTCCCGCTCATTGCCTGTATCTCCACACAGGCAACGACTTATTCCTCTATTGAGTTTAGCGGACTCAAATAAAAGACAAGTGTCGTCATTTCTTATGACACTTTCAGGTCATTGGGCGGAAGATAAAGGAATTTAAAATGTTAACGCAGCGCGAAAGCCACGGCTAGTAAGGATTGAACCAAGTTGGCAAAACTCGCTTGGATAAACTGTAATAGTCTACCTATACTGAAGGGTGTAAAAGGTCTTACAAGCTGTATCAGGCAACAAAAAAGGGTGCTTACGCACCCTTTTTTATTAAATTCGCAATTACTTGCTGCTAAGAACGCCGAAACGTTTCTTGAAGCGGTCAACACGACCACCAGTGTCAACTACACGCTGAGTACCGGTGTAGAATGGGTGACACTTGTCACATACGTCCAGGTTGATGTCTTTACCCAGAGTCGTTTTGAATTCAAAAGTGTTGCCACATGAACATTTTGCAGTTACTGCAGCGTATTCTGGATGGATACCAGCTTTCATAGGGATTACCTCTTATCTAAGGCCGTGTCGCTCTCCCGAGCCTATCGGGCACCACACGTCGTTAACAAACTGTTTGTAAGGCGCGGATTCTAATCAAGGTGACCTGCGATCGCAACTTTTTTGTTCAATTCATTTCCATGTACTTTCAATGGGTGGGGCCAAAGAATCTTCACCCTGTGCTTTTCGCCCGCCAGCAGCATGGGTACACTGTCGCCAACCTTATTTGAATTCCAAGACCTTATCGCACAATGACCCCGACGATTGCTCAGGTGGCGCTGCCCGTTCCGCTTCATAAAACCTTCGACTATCGCATTACCAATGAAATGCCGGTTGTGGGTGGTCGCGTGCGTGTCCCGTTTGGTAAGCAATATAAAGTGGGCATTGTCGTCGCATTGACCAACACCTCTGAATTTCCGCTCGAGCAAATCAAACCCATCAATGCGGTTTTGGATAGCACCCCGCTATGGACGCCCTCTTTATATAAGGTATTGAACTGGGCAAGCCGCTACTACCAGTATCCATTAGGTGATGCACTGGCGACCGTGATGCCGGGCGCACTGCGAAAAGGCAAACCTGCAGTCAAAGACCGTGAAAAATGCTGGCAACTGACAGAAGCCGGGAAAGAGCAGCCATTGTCTGCCCTCACCCGTGCGCCTAAACAGGCTCGCGTTTTAACCTTATTACGCCAAGGCGCGATGACGCACAGCGATCTGCTGGAAGAAGAGTTAAGCGCCACCATTCTCAAAGCGGTGGAAGAAAAAGGCTGGATTGAAGCAATAAAAGAGCAGCGCGCAAAGCCTTGGCAACAAAGCTATGAAGTCGTGGAAGACAAGCCAAGGCTCAACAGCGAGCAGGCGATGGCGGTTGCCACTATCAATGCCAATCCGGAATTTGCCTGCTATTTAATAGAAGGCGTCACCGGGTCAGGGAAAACAGAGGTCTACCTGAACCTTTTGGAGCCTGTGCTAAAACGCGGTCAGCAAGCACTCATCCTGGTACCCGAAATTGGTCTGACGCCGCAAACCATCAACCGTTTCAAACGCCGTTTCAATGTGCCTGTCGTGGTGATGCATTCCGGGCTCAATGATACCGAGCGCCTAAACGCCTGGCTGGCAGCCCGCGACAATGAAGCTGCCATTATTATCGGTACCCGTTCTGCCCTGTTTTCGCCGTGTAAGTCACTCGGCATTATTGTTGTCGATGAAGAGCATGATGCGTCTTATAAACAGCAGGACTCTTTCCGTTATCATGCCCGCGATCTGGCCGTCATGCGTGGGCATGAAGAGAATGTGCCCGTAGTACTCGGCTCTGCTACACCTTGCCTTGAAAGCCTGCACAACGCCAAAACTGGCAAATACCATCATCTGACTTTATCTGTGCGCGCGGGTAATGCACTCAAAACCCAAAACGGGGTGTTGGATATTCGCGGCCTTTATTTAGAAGCAGGACTTTCCGCCCCTTTGATTGCTGAGATGCGAAAGCACCTTTCTCAAGGCAATCAGGTGATGTTGTTTTTGAACCGCCGCGGCTATGCGCCTGCACTGATGTGTCACGAATGTGGTTGGCTGGCTGAATGTAAACGCTGCGACGCCTATTACACCCTGCACCAGAGCAGTAATGAACTTCGCTGTCACCATTGCGGATCGCAGCGCCCTATTCCGCACCAATGTGGAAGTTGTGGCTCAACGCAATTGATCAGTGTCGGTGTAGGCACCGAGCAGTTGGAAGCCCAGTTGGAAACCTTGTTTCCGGAATACAAAACCATCCGAATCGACCGTGACAACACACGTCGTAAAGGCGCGCTCGAAGCCTACCTTAATGCCATTCACAACAAGGAATACCAAATCCTGATTGGCACCCAAATGCTGGCGAAAGGCCATCACTTTCCTGACGTCACTTTGGTGGCTTTGGTGGATGTGGACAGCGCGCTTTTCAGTAACGATTTCCGTGCACCGGAACGTTTGGCACAGCTGTTTGTTCAGGTAGCAGGACGTGCAGGACGCGCCAGCAAACCCGGGTATGTATTGCTTCAAACGCACCATCCGGAACATGCCTTGCTGCAATCACTTATCCACAAAGGCTATGACAGCTTTGCCGCTGAAGCGCTGAATGAGCGCAAAATGGCGTATCTGCCACCTTACAGCTACTTCGCCCTGCTCCGCGCCGAATCACACCACAGTGGGGAAGTGGAGCAGTTTCTGCATCAGGCGAGAACCGTGCTTGATGCATCACCAATCCCAGAAGATGAATGCGCAGTCATGGGGCCAGCGCCAGCGCCATTGCACCGCAGAGCAGGGCGTTTTCGCTGGCAGCTGATTTTCCAAGCGCCTAACCGCAAGATTTTACAGCAAAGATTAACCATGGCGCTGCCGGCAATACGCCAGTTGCCGCTGTCTAAAAAAGTCCGCTGGTCACTCGATATCGAACCGCAAGATATGAGCTGAATGCAATTTCATTCACTTAAACCGACCGAGATCACGGTATTCTTGCAATTACTGTTAACATGACCATGTTTAATACATCTCCATAGGATTAAGATAGGGCGTGTGGACAAAAATTGTCCCGTTGCTGAAGGTCCCGGTCATCTGGGAAGCATCGCCAATCATAACGAGAAAGAGGAATTACACTATGGCGACAATGAAGGATGTTGCCCATCTGGCCGGCGTCTCTACGGCGACGGTTTCTCGCGCGCTGATGAACCCGGAAAAAGTCTCGGCGTCTACCCGAAAAAAAGTTGAGCAAGCGGTAATGGAAGCGGGCTACAGCCCCAACTCGCTGGCAAGAAACTTACGTCGCAATGAATCTAAAACCATCGTGGCTATCGTGCCTGACATCTGTGATCCCTACTTTACAGAGATCATCCGCGGTATCGAGGAAGCGGCGATGGAGCACGGCTATCTCGTGCTGCTGGGTGACAGTGGCCAACAGGAAAGCCGCGAAAGTTCGTTCGTTAACCTGGTCTTCACCAAGCAAGCTGACGGTATGCTCCTTTTAGGTACTGATCTTCCTTTTGACGTCAGCAAGCCGGAGCAGAAGAACCTGCCTCCACTGGTTATGGCCTGTGAATACGCGCCTGAACTGGAACTGCCTACCGTTCACATCGATAACCTGACTGCAGCGTTTGAAGCGGTGAACTACCTGACTCAGGTCGGCCACAAGCAGATCGCGCAGATCACCGGCGATCCTGATGCTGCGCTCACCCAGTTCCGCGTGCAGGGCTATCAACAGGCGTTGCGCCGTGGTGGCGTGACCATCAATCCCGCCTACACAGTGAACGGTGATTTCACCTTTGCTGCAGGCGCACGTGCAATGACCACCTTGCTTTCGCTGCCAACCCCACCGACCGCGGTATTCTGTCACTCTGATGTGATGGCGATTGGTGCTATGCAGCAAGCAAAACGACTGGGTTTCCGCGTGCCGCATGACATTTCGATTGTCGGCTTCGATGACATCCAGTTCGCAGAATACTGCGACCCGGCCCTGACCACGGTTTCCCAGCCACGCTACGACATTGGCCGTCAGGCGATGTTAATGCTGCTGAAAATCCTCAAAGGCAATGATGTGCAAGCAGGTTCACGCCTTCTTGATGCCCAGCTCGTTATCCGCGAGAGTGTGGCACCACCATCACGCTAATCTGGTCAGACTGGTACTGGCGCGCAAGTTCGCGAGCCAGTACCATATAGCCTTTATTGAGCAGAAAAGACACGAAAATCAGTGGCAACCAGAGATTATGTCAAACGTGGCAAAGCACCACGTAAACCAACCCGAAACACCAAGAAGCAGCCTCCTAAACCTGCTTTCCCTTTCAAATGGGCTTTTCTCGCTCTGATCTTGGTGGCAGGCTTTGGCTATGGTCTCTATTACCTTTCCACCAGTGAACCACCCGCAGAGCCTGTTGTTGAAACCAAACCGGTGAAGCCAGCCGTTAAACCTCAGAAGAAAGACGAGAAAGTGATCCCGCCAAAACCTGAGGAGAAATGGAGCTACATTGAAGAGCTAGAAAACAAAGAAGTGAAAGTCGAGGCCAGCGAGCCAGAACTTTCCAGCCGACCTTATTTGATGCAGTGTGGCGCTTACCGCAGTGCCAGTCAGGCTGACGAGCGCAAAGCCATGATTGCGTTCCAGGGTCTCGAAAGCCATATCAAAACCAGTCAGGGTGAAAAAGGCCTCTGGTACCGTGTGGTACTTGGTCCTTACCCGATGAAGCGTGAAGCAGAGCGCGATCGCAACCTGCTTCGCCGCGCAGGCATCGAGCCTTGTGCTATCTGGTATTGGAACTGATTTCCCGCCAGCTGAACTGATTCTGAACACTTGAAGGGTAAAGCAATAATCTCGATGGCTTTACCCTTGAATTTATTTATCCCCGTCCCCACCTCTGCAGTAACAACCCATACTGGTAATAACCAGAGAGAAAAGTAGAGGTTCTTCCGTGACAACTATCGTTTCTGTTCGCCGCAACGGCAAAGTAGTGATCGCCGGTGATGGCCAGGTGTCACTGGGTAATACGGTCATGAAGGGCAATGCCCGTAAAGTTCGCCGTTTATACAACAACAAGGTACTGGCAGGTTTTGCCGGTGGTACAGCCGACGCATTCACCCTGTTCGAACGCTTTGAACGCAAACTGGAAATGCATCAGGGGCACCTGACCAAAGCGGCAGTAGAGCTGGCTAAAGACTGGCGTACTGACCGTGCACTGCGTCGCCTTGAGGCCTTGCTGGCAGTCGCAGACGAAACAGCGTCGCTGATCATCACAGGTAACGGTGATGTGGTTCAGCCAGAACACGATCTGATTGCGATTGGTTCAGGCGGCAACTTCGCACAGGCAGCAGCCACTGCACTGCTTGAAAACACTGAGCTGGATGCACGCGAAATCGCTGAAAAATCGCTGACCATCGCGGGTGACATCTGTGTGTTCACCAACCAGCACCACACCGTTGAAGAACTCGATTATTAAGACAGGATCTAAAGCATGTCTGAAATGACCCCACGTGAAATCGTTTCCGAGCTTGACCGACACATTATCGGTCAGGACAAAGCCAAGCGCGCCGTTGCTATCGCACTTCGTAACCGCTGGCGTCGCATGCAGCTCAATGAAGATCTGCGTGTAGAAGTAACCCCGAAAAATATTCTGATGATCGGCCCTACCGGTGTCGGTAAAACCGAAATTGCCCGCCGTCTGGCGAAGCTGGCCAATGCGCCGTTCATCAAAGTCGAAGCTACCAAGTTCACCGAAGTGGGCTATGTGGGTAAAGAAGTGGAAACCATCATCCGCGATCTGACGGATGTGGCGGTCAAAATGACCCACCACCAAGCGATGGAAAAAGTGAAATTCCGCGCAGAAGAGCTGGCAGAAGAGCGCATTCTCGATGTACTTCTTCCACCGCCACGTGACGCTTGGGGCCAGAATGAAGAGCCAAAAGCTGACTCGGCAACCCGCCAAAGCTTCCGCAAGAAAATCCGTGAAGGCCAGCTGGACGATAAAGAAATCGAGATCGATTTGGCGGCGCCACAGATGAGCATGGAAATCATGGCGCCTCCTGGTATGGAAGAAATGACCAACCAGCTGCAGAGCATGTTCCAGAATCTGGGTGGCGGCACCACAGCGAAAAAGCGCAAGATGAAGCTGAAAGACGCGCTGAAAGCCGCAACCGAAGAGGAAGCGGCGAAGCTGGTCAATCAGGAAGAACTGAAAGATCAGGCCATCGCGTCAGTGGAAAACAACGGTATCGTATTCATCGACGAAATCGACAAAATTTGTAAACGCGGTGAAAGCTCAGGCCCAGACGTTTCCCGTGAAGGTGTTCAGCGCGACCTGCTGCCACTCGTTGAAGGCAGTACCGTCTCTACCAAGCACGGCATGGTGAAAACTGACCACATCCTGTTCATCGCATCCGGTGCATTCCAGGTAGCGTCTCCGTCAGATCTGATCCCGGAGCTTCAGGGCCGTCTGCCAATCCGCGTTGAGCTGGAAGCGCTGACTGCATCTGACTTCAAACGCATCCTGACCGAACCTAATGCTTCCCTGACGGCGCAATACTCTGCGCTGATGGGTACCGAAGAAGTGAACCTGACCTTCACCGAAGATGGCATTGAAGAGATCGCAAATGCGGCATGGCGTGTGAACGAGAAAACCGAGAACATCGGTGCCCGTCGTCTGCACACCGTGATGGAGCGCCTGGTAGACGAAATCTCCTTCGACGCGAGCGAGCGTGGCGGTGAGTCTTTCGAAATCAACTCAGAATACGTGCGCAGCCACCTTGAAGAGCTGGTCGACGACGAAGATCTGAGCCGCTTCATCCTGTAATTATTCAGGTAAAGTTACTCAAAGGGCAGCATATCGCTGCCCTTTCTCGTATCTGGAGACGCCACATCCGGGATTATACCAATCACAGTAGGTAGCTGATCAGAAATAGCGCAGAAAAAATGCTCGAGAACAAGGCGGAAAATTTCGATAAGTAGTTATTCTACAATCAAATTTTTCAACGCAGTTATGGAGCATTTTAACAAGCTAGGATGAGCAGATATTTACTACGATTGGTATTAGCATTGCCCGCTGCGACAAAAACACCAATAATGTGACCTGCTTTAAATCATTCAATGCCAAGGCGATATGTCCGCATCTACTTTCAAAACCTGGCTCGATGCCGCCCGTCCGAAAACCTTGCCACTGGCGATAGCCTGCATTCTGTGTGGCAGTGCTGTGGCAGCGCAAACCTCACAGTTTTCTATCACCCTCACGGTATTGGCACTGGTGACCGCGCTGCTTCTGCAGATCCTGTCGAACCTTGCCAATGATTACGGTGATGCCATCAAAGGCACAGATAACGATGACCGTCTTGGCCCTAAACGTGCGATTCAGCAAGGCCTTGTTACGCCAGCGACGATGAAAAAAGCCATGATTCTCAACGTGGTCCTAACTATCGTCGTGGGCGCGGCACTGGTGCTGACAGCATTCGACAAAACCGCTGACATCCTCAGTTTTATTGGCCTTGGTGCGCTCGCGATTGTCGCGGCCATTTGCTACACCGTAGGGAACAAGCCTTATGGCTACAAAGGGTTGGGCGACCTGTCGGTACTGATTTTCTTTGGCTGGCTCGGCGTGGCTGGCACCTATTACCTGCAAACCGGAACATTAAACTCTGTCGTTCTACTGCCTGCCACGGCATGTGGTTTGCTGGCGGTGGGCGTGCTGAATATCAACAATCTGCGCGACATTGATAATGATCGCGCCTGCAGCAAACACACCTTGGTAGTCCGAATGGGGCCACAATGGGGCCGCGCCTATCATCAAGTGTTGCTCACTGCTGCTTTCGCGAGCTTTGCCCTCTATTCACTGCTTCAACCTGTGGGTTGGTCAGGTTGGCTGTTCCTGTTAGCACTGCCATTGGCAGCAAAACACGGTCTTGCCGTTTGGCAATCGCCGGATGGCGAAACCCTGCGTCCGATGATGGGCGATATTGTAAAAGTCGCACTACTAACGAACGCCTTGTTTGCGGCAGGCATCTTAATTAGTTGATACAGTGACAAAGGTGATGACAAGCGGCCTGATGAATTGTGCCGTGAGTCATTGCAAAGCCTTAGCTTGTCGTATACTTTTTTGCTGAGGGTGACGCGAAGCCCAACCTTGGCGCCACAACGATTCAGCCCCAATTGCCTAAGAGAAGTCTGACTATGGAATACAATACCTCTGAACTGTGTGACATGTACCTGGATCAGGTTGATGTTCTTGAACCGATGATGAGTTCATACGGTGGCCGCAGCTCTTTTGGTGGTCAGGTGACAACCATCAAGTGCTTTGAAGACAATGGACTGATTCGTGAAGTGGCCGAGCAGGACGGCGAAGGCCGTGTGATGCTGGTAGACGGTGGCGGCTCACTGCGCCGTGCATTGGTTGATGCAGACATTGCCGCCATGGCTGCGGACAACAACTGGGAAGGCATTGTGGTGTATGGTTGTGTACGCGATGTCGATACCATTGACGAGCTGGATATCGGTATTCAGGCGCTGGCATCAATCCCGGTGGGTGCGGATAGCCAAAGCATTGGTGAAGTGGACGTACCTGTGAATTTCGGTGGGGTGACTTTCTTGCCGGAAGATCACCTGTATGCAGATACCACAGGCGTTATCCTTTCTCAGGAAGCGATTGATATCGAATAAACCGCCACTGCCCGCAGAGAGAAAAACAGAGCCTTAAGGCTCTGTTTTTGTTTTGGCTTATTCGACTTCTTCGATTTTGCCAAGCAGGCTGCGAATGCGTTGTTGCCATGCTTCTTGATCCGCCTTCAGGCGAGCATTTTCCTGCTCCAGCGCTTCACGGCTTTCACGGATCGTGTTTGATTCACTGCTCAGTGTTTCGTTCTTCTCTTTCAGTTCTTCGATTTCCATCTGCAGCAGAGAAATTGTGTCTACTGCCATCTGAACCTTGGCTTCAAGCTGCTCTAAAATTTCCAATGACATCAAGGCCACCTATGTGTTCCAACTTATCAATTCTCTCGCCAAGGCTCGCCATCTCTGGTTTCACGCCTTGTGCGTCCCAAAGAGCTATTCTAACTGCCCATGACATGAGTCGCACCTTCGGATTTCCTATTTCGGTCACAAGCGGACAAAAAATCACCATTTAAGCGAATTCCTAACCCATTGATTCTTTATGATTATGCTTCATCACTCACAAAAATGACTAAAAATGCGATCACAAGCAATTTCTATTCACTCAACCCGTGTTAGGGTAATGGCGATCGTATCTCTCTTGGATTACTCCAAGACTTGCCGAACTCGGCCGGGCTGACACTTTGCTGTCAGCCTTTTTCTTTTCTGGGAATCTCATCGTCTTCTTTCTCATTTCTAAGCATCCAATGCGCGGAAACGCTCACCAAAAGAACAAATAATGAGCGAACGCACATTTTGCTTGCCAGCCACTTTCCGAAAACTGTTTCGCCGATAAAGTAATGATGCCAGGCTCCGGTAATGGTCCCGGACGATAAACGCTATGATTTAAGAAAACAGCGAGGAGATTTCATGAGCACCGAACCGAAATATATTGTCGCCCTCGATCAGGGAACCACCAGCTCCAGAGCCGTTATCCTTGACCACGATGCCAATATCGTGACGGTCGCCCAACGCGAATTCACCCAAATCTACCCAGAATCCGGCTGGGTTGAGCATGACCCGTTGGAAATCTTCGCCACCCAGACCTCAACACTGGTAGAGGCCATGGGCAAAGTGGGAATACGCTCAGATGAGATCGCTGCTATTGGTATTACCAACCAGCGTGAGACCACCATCGTCTGGAATCGCCACACCGGAAAGCCGATTTATAATGCCATTGTCTGGCAATGCCGCCGCACCGCACCGATTTGTGAGCAGCTTAAAGCCGACGGCTACGAAGAGTACATTCGTGACAATACTGGTTTGGTGGTAGACCCGTATTTCTCCGGCACCAAAATTAAATGGATTCTCGACCATGTTGATGGCGCACATGAGCTCGCAAAAAACGGCGACCTAATGTTCGGCACCGTCGATACCTGGCTGATTTGGAAGATGACTCAAGGACGCGTCCACGTCACTGACTACACCAACGCCAGCCGCACCATGCTGTTTAATATTAACTCGCTAGAGTGGGATGAAACCTTGCTCAAAGCGCTCGATATTCCGCTTTCCATGATGCCGGAAGTGAAATCCTCTTCTGAAGTCTATGGTCAAGCCAACCTCGGCGGTAAAGGCGGCACCCGTGTCCCGATCGCCGGGATCGCAGGGGATCAGCAAGCCGCTCTGTTCGGTCAGATGTGTGTGGAAGCCGGTCAGGCGAAAAATACCTATGGTACTGGCTGCTTCCTTCTGATGAACACCGGCAAAGAGAAAGTCACCTCTTACAATGGTTTGCTGACGACATTAGCCTGTGGCCCGAAAGGCGAAGTGGCGTATGCGCTGGAAGGTGCCGTGTTTATGGGCGGCGCATCCATCCAATGGCTACGTGATGAAATGAAGCTCATTACCGATGCCAGCGATTCTGAATACTTCGCCACCAAGGTCGACACCAGCAATGGCGTTTATGTGGTACCTGCCTTTACCGGTTTGGGTGCGCCACATTGGGACCCGTACGCACGCGGTGCCATCGTTGGCCTGACGCGGGGTGTGAATTCCAACCACATCATCCGCGCGACGCTGGAAAGTGTCGCCTACCAGTCTCTCGATGTACTGACCGCGATGGAAGCAGACTCCGGCATCAAACTCGATTTTCTGAAAGTCGACGGCGGCGCGGTGGCAAACAACTTCTTGATGCAGTTCCAGTCTGACGTGCTGAACACCGAAGTGCAGCGCCCGAAAGTCACCGAAGTGACTGCACTGGGTTCGGCCTACCTTGCTGGCCTTGCCGTGGGTTTCTGGGGCTCGATTGATGAGCTGAAAGACAAAGCCCAGATTGACCGTGTGTTTACACCATGCGCAGACGACGGCAAACGCGAGCGCCGTCATCGCGGCTGGCAGCGGGCAGTCGAGTGCGCCAAAGGCTGGGAGCAGCCATAACCTTTTGTTGACGCGCCTTTCCATCGGAGGGGCGCGCCTTCGTCTCAAAAACGCAAACGTTTCCTTTTTCCTTATGGTAGAATCCGCGCCGAGATTTTTCGTTGTCGCTCAAAGATGTCGGCAACGCCCCACTTTCATGTATTAAATTCTCTGGAGTTAAGATGAAACGCGATTTAGCGATGGCTTTTTCACGCGTCACAGAAGGCGCAGCACTGGCGGGTTACAAGTGGCTTGGCCGCGGTGACAAAAATGCCGCTGATGGCGCTGCCGTAGAAGTGATGCGCGTTTTGCTGAACAAAACCGATATTGAAGGTGAAATTGTTATCGGTGAAGGCGAAATCGACGAAGCGCCAATGCTATACATCGGTGAGAAAGTGGGACTGGGTGGCGACGCAGTAGATATCGCGGTTGACCCAATCGAAGGGACCCGTATGACGGCAATGGGTCAGTCCAACGCACTGGCGGTATTAGCAGCAGGCGAGAAAGGCACCTTCCTGAAAGCCCCAGACATGTACATGGAAAAACTGGTGGTTGGTCCTGAAGCCAAAGGCGTCATCAACATTGAACTGCCGCTTCGCGATAACCTGATCAACATTGCCAAGGCGCTGGGTAAATCACTGGACGAGCTGGTTGTCACGACACTGGCGAAGCCACGTCACGACGACACCATCCGCGAAATGCAGCAAATGGGCATCAAGGTCTTCGCGATTCCTGACGGCGATGTGGCGGCGTCTATACTGACCTGTATGCCAGACAGCGAAGTGGATGTGATGTACGGCATCGGCGGCGCACCGGAAGGTGTGGTGTCTGCTGCAGTGATCCGCGCACTAGGCGGTGACATGAATGGCCGCCTTCTTCCTCGCCATGAAGTGAAAGAAGACAACGAAGAAAACCGCCGCATGGGTGAACTGGAAATCGAGCGCTGCAAAGAGATGGGCATCGAAACCAATGTCCGCCTGAAGATGGAAGACATGGCGAGCAGCGACAACGTGATTTTCTCAGCCACTGGCATCACCAAAGGCGATCTGCTGGAAGGCATCACCCGCAAAGGCAACATCGCGACCACAGAGACCCTGCTTATTCGCGGTAAGTGCCGCACTATCCGTCGTATCAAGTCTATCCATTATCTGGATCGTAAAGACGACGCAGTGAAAGCAAACATCCTGTAATTGCATTGATGAACCAGAAAAAAGCACGCCAAGGCGTGCTTTTTTTGTTTATCGGCCAGAGCAATCAATGGCCGCCTGGCAAACCACCTTCCCGCTTCTCGCCTTTTTTGAACAGCGCCAATAAAGGCACCAAAAGAAGTATGACACCATGATAAATCCGAAGGTGTAAACGAACGCGAGCAACGTCGATTGCTGGTGAAGCATATTGGTCACCGTCGCAATAAACCCCGGATCCGTGACCGACTGCCCCTGAGCGGCCGCAAATTGCTGAACCACAGGATTTTCGGGCGTGATCCCTCCCCCTAGAGAGTTCCACTCTTTTTGCTGGATACGGCTGAAGTAAGTGTTCACGATAGAGATACCGAACGAACCACCCAGCGTCCGGCAAAGATTAAACACCACCGCCCCGCCTACCGCATGATTTGGCGCGAGCGTCGCGTATGCCAGTTGGCTCAGTGGCGCAAATACTAAGCCCATTCCAGCCCCCTGAATAATGCTTGGCAGCAGCACCCAGTAGATATCGATATCGAGCGAATAGCGCATCATCATAAAGCTGCCGATACCATTCAGAACCAGTCCAATCACTATCAACATTCGCGGATCCAAACGGTCGATAATCCGGGATATCGAAAGCAACACAATGGCGGAAGCCAGGCCCCGCGGCGCCATCACAAAACCCGTGGTATCCACCGGGTAATTCAACAGTTGCTCAAGCATCATGGGTTGTAACTGGGTGATACCGAACATGCCCATGGAAAAGCCTGTCATGACAATGCAGGAAAGCGCTAAATTCCGGTCTTTTAACAGCCACATTGGGGCAATTTCACCTTTGGTACGGAACGAGCGCACCAGAAAGAATGCCCACGCCAGCACCGCAATCACCATCGAGAACAGGATAGTGTTCGAGCTGAACCAGCCATCCTCATTGCCGCGCTCAAGCACCATCTGCAAAAGCCCAATACCGATGGCCATGCCAAACACCAACGGCCAGTCGACGGTGGTTTTACCCCGACCATCGAGGTGCACAAAGAAATAGAGGAGTGATAGACATAGCGCCCCGACAGGCACGTTTACGTAGAAAATCCAGCGCCAGTCCATGTTCTCCGTAATCAAGCCACCAACAGTTGGGCCGAGAATGGGCCCCAGTAAAACGCCGACAGAAAAGAGCGCCATCGCTTTACCACGCTCTTCCTTGGGATAGATCTGCACCATGATAGATTGAGAAAGCGGGATGACGGCTGCCCCAAACGCGCCCTGCATGATGCGGAAAATGATCATTTCTGTCAGGGTGTCCGCCTGCCCACACAGGGCAGAAGTTGTAATAAATCCCGCGACGGACACCAAAAGCAACTTACGCACACCGAATTTCAGGCTGAGGTAGCTCGCCAGGGGAATACATATCGCCTCTGCCATCGAGTAAGAGGTCAGCACCCAGGTTACCTGCTCAGAGGTCACACCCAGCGCGCCCATCATATGCGGCAACGACACATTGGCGATAGTCATGTCCAGCAACACCATGATGGCGGAGAGCATCACCGCCAAAGTGACCATCAACCTCGCACTGCCAGCCTCCATCGGCTGCGGAGAAACATCACTGTTGGCTGTCATTGGCTTTCGCCTTTGCAAGGGTATCAATGGTTACCGTCGCGCTCGCCCCAACCCGCAGTGGCGGCTCGTCAGCCTCTCTCGTGATGGTCAATCTCACCGGAAATCGTTGCGGAACTTTCACCCAGTTACCGGTGGCATTTTCCGGCGGCAACAGAGAAAAAGAGGTACCACTTGCCGGCGAAATCGCCTGTACCACGCCTTTGAAGGTCACATCAGAGTACATATCCAACGCGATCGTGGCCGTCATATCAGGTTGGATATAACCCAGCGCATCTTCTTTGTAATTGGCCTCAACCCAGAAGGAATTATCCTCAATCATCGGCATTAAGGACTGTCCCGGCGCAACCACACTGCCCGGACGCACTTTCACATCCCCCAGCGTGCCGGAAGTCGGTGCAATAATCGTGGTGTAGGAAAGATTTAAAGACGCTTCTGAAAGTGCAGCTGCCGCCTGCCGCACTGCAGGGGCTTCGGTACCGGATGCACCCTGCTCATTAATGAGCTGAGACATTCTTGCCCGCGCGGCGTCGAGGTTGTTTTTCGCCGCTGCCAGTTCTGCTTTTAAATCGTCACCGGACTGTTTTGGTAGCACGCCACGCTCCACCAGCGCCATATTGCGTCGGTACTTCTCTTCGGTGTCATCCAGCTGTGCGGAGGCAGACTGGATTTGCGCACTCGCCCCCACAATTGCATCGCTGGTTGCTTTGTTGGCGGCCACTGCGTTTTCGTATGCGGCCTTAGCCTGCTCGACTCTGGCTTGATAAGGCGAAGGATTAATCCGGGCAATCACCTGTCCTTTGTCGACATGGTCAAAATCAACCACATTCACTTCCGTCAGTTGACCGCTTATCTGGGGTGCGATGTAAAGAATGTGGCCATGTACATAGGCATCGTCAGTGCTGGGATACTGCTCTTGATGACGAATATAGAAATAGGCGGCAATCACCAGTATCGCGGCAATCCCAGCCAGAATGACAAGATTTTTAACAGGGAAACTTTTTTGCTCCGTCATGCGACCTCCTGCGACCGCCAAAAACTGAGAACAGATAACCTGAATTCTCAAAACATCGGGAGAGTCTAGACAGGGAAATACACCTTCGTACCACGACCTTATGCGATCAGTTGACTTTCAGGTGTAATTTTTAAGGATGTGACAGTGCTTCTCACTTTGACGACACGGACTACGCCGCTGAATTTTTCGTTACTGAAATAGAGCGCCTCGCTCCACTGAATTAGCATTAAATAAGTAAAGACATTGCTTTATTTACCTACATCCCCGCATAATGAAGTATCCAAATCAGTGACGAAGATGCGATGAAAACAGTCGATAAAATCCTGCACAAGATAAAACGTGAAGGCGCAGTAAGTGCGCGAGTGTTGGCAGATGAAATGGGCTTAACCACCATGGGCATTCGCCAGCACCTTCAGGCTATGGAAGACGAAGGCCTGTTGGATTTTAGCGATATTCGCGTCAAAGTTGGCCGCCCGACGCGCCATTGGTCGCTGACCGCAGAAGGACATCGCCGTTTTGCAGACAGTCATGGCGATCTCGCGATTTCCGTCATCGACTCCGTGGAGTCTCTGTTTGGCGAAGCCGGGCTAAAGAAAGTCATTCAGCAACGTGAAGAAAAAACGTTGCAGCATTACCGCGACGCGCTCAAAGATTGCCACAATTTAAAGGCTAAACTTGAAACCTTGGCTTATCTTAGAGAGAGCGAAGGTTACATGGCCGAGCTTCAGGAAATAGAGGAAGGTTTCCTGTTGATCGAAAACCACTGCCCTATCTGTCAGGCGGCCAAACGCTGTCCGGCATTGTGTAAATCAGAGAAAAATATTTTCCGCACTGTACTGGGTGATGAATATCTGGTCACGCGTGAAGAGCACATTATTGAAGGGCAACGTCGTTGTACTTATAGGGTTCAAGCACGAGAGTAATGCGCATAAAAAACTGACTTTTGAGGAGGATGTATGGCTACCTGGATCAAAGCGGAAGTTATAGAAAATCGTCGCTGGAATAAAGATCTGTTCAGCCTCGTCCTCGACGCAGAAGTCGATGCCTTTACTGCCGGGCAATTTACCAAGCTTGGTCTGGAAATCGACGGCAAAATCATTCAGCGTGCCTACTCCTTCGTCAATCCCCCCAACAGCAAACACCTTGAAATCTATGCCACCCGTGTAGCAGATGGCCTCTTATCTCCAAGGCTTCATGCACTTGAAACGGGAGACACGGTTCTCATCACCAAAGAAGCCAGCGGCTTTTTTACGCTGGAAGAAATCCCCGAGGGCGAAGACCTCTGGATGCTTTCCACCGGAACCGCCATTGGGCCTTTCCTGTCCATCCTGCAAGAAGATGAGGTATGGCAGCGTTTTCGTAAGGTCGTACTGGTACATGCGGTGCGTTTCTCGGCAGACCTCAGCTACCAAGCAGAAATTAACGAGCTGAAGCAAAAACGCAGCGATCAAATCATCGTCCAGCCGTTTGTCAGCCGCGAACCAAAAGCCGGCGCGTTGTCAGGCAGGATCACACATGCCCTTGAAGATGGCCTACTAGAAAGAATGGTTGGCCTGACGATGACGCAGGAAAAAAGTCAGGTGATGCTTTGCGGCAACCCGCAAATGGTCAAAGACGTGCGTGCCATCCTGATTGAAAAAGGGTTAGAGAAAAACCTGCGCCGTAAGCCCGGCAACATCACGACAGAACAATATTGGTAAGGCAAGCACACAACCACTTGTCTAATTCTCTGGGAAAAACGTCCGTTTTTCCCTCCCCAAGAAAAAATCACCCACTTTTACGCAAATTCTCAACAATGAGACTTCAAATTACCGTATGTCGTGTTTTGGGTCACAATCAACCAATTACCTGTATCACTCTCAAAACACACCCAACCCATTAACAGTTAATGTCTCATTTATGAGCCATTAGTGTGATTGATCGCTCATTTTTTAACCGTATAGTCAAAGGCAAGTCATGCGCAGCCAGAGGAGTAATGCCATGAAAACGTTGCCTTCATTTGACGAATTAAAAGCGTTAGCAGAAAACGATCCACAAGCACTGGAAGCGCTGAGGATTGAAATGAGCGAAGAGATCATTGAGAGCGCGAGCGAAAGCATGCAGCCAAAACTGCGCGCACAGATGAGTCACATTAACCGTGTAATCGCGACGGGGAAAAACCCAAACCACGTGAATGCGTTGTTGATGAAAGAGTTGATGCGTCAGTTTGATCGCTTCTCAACCGCCATCAATAACCCAACAGCTTTAACTGAGCGAAGCGCAACCGTCACTACATTGCACCCGAAACGTAACGAAGCAACCGTTGCGATTGAAGGCTAACTCAGTTTTTGAGCGGTGGTTCGCCACCGCCACCTTTTTTTGCCTTATCGTGCATTATACCAATCACAGTAAGTAGGTGATCAGAAATAGCGCGGGAGAAATGCTCGAGAACAAGGCAGAAAATTTCGATAAGCAGTTATTCTACAATCAAATTTTCCAACGCAGTTATCGAACATTTTAACAAGCTAGGATGAGCAGATATTGACTACGATTGGTATTAAACCTCGCGTTTTACTTTCGCGTACCAGCGTCTGTCCATATCCCTGACATCCACCGTTAAGCTCGCCACCTCCGGTGCATGCTGCTGCATCACATCCAAAAAGGCATGGCTGAGGTTTCGCTTTTGCTCTTCATCGCGCCCGTCCAACAGCCACAAAGTGACGTGGATGAAGTTTTCCTTATCATCCTTATCTGCAACCAGCCAATCATGGCAGGCATAAGCGCGTGATTTAACGTCACTGACATCAAAGATGCCGCTGCCAATGGCGGTCTGATGCAAATCTTCCAAGAGTTGTCCAATGCTGACCCGCTCTGAAACTGGGTCACTGTACTCCATGACAATATGAGGCATAACTCACTCCTTGTTACGATAATGAGCCACTTTACCGCAGCATTTCGGACGATTGTTACTAAAGAGAAGAATATTCTCCTCAGATCACACCACGCCATCTTTCACTCGCAAGTGCTAATCCGAAAATTTATAACGAAATTTTGTTACTCAAAGGTTCACATTTGCGCGCAAAACGAGTACAAACGATGGCATTTATGATTTTGGACAGGAAACGCTGACAGCGCTGCTGTTATCGTTGCCGAAACTGAATTTCGATAATTGGATTACGGAGGAATTCCCTATGCGCCGTCCATTGGTAATGGGTAACTGGAAACTGAACGGCAGTAAAGCCATGGTAGCAGATCTGATCAAAGGTCTGGACGCACAACTTGCTGGCGTTGAAGGTGTAGACGTAGCGATTGCACCACCAGTGATGTACCTGGATCTGGCAGAGCAACTGCTGGGCAAAGCAGAAAGCAAAATCCTGCTGGGCTCTCAGAACGTTGACGTTAACGCTAGCGGCGCGTTCACTGGCGACATTTCTCCGGAAATGCTGAAAGACTTCGGTGCGACTCACATCATCATCGGTCACTCAGAGCGTCGTGATTACCACGCAGAATCTGACGAGTACGTAGCGAAGAAATTTGCATTCCTGAAAGAGCACGGTCTGGTTCCTGTTCTGTGTATCGGTGAATCTGAAGCACAAAACGAAGCGGGCGAAACCGTAGCAGTGTGTGCACGTCAACTTGACGCTGTGATCAACACTCAAGGTGTTGAAGCACTTAACGGCGCTGTTATCGCGTACGAGCCAATCTGGGCAATCGGTACCGGTAAAGCAGCGACTGCTGAAGATGCACAACGCATCCACGCTGAAATCCGTGCACACATCGCAGCGAAGAGCGAAGAAGTGGCGAAGAACGTTGTTATCCAATACGGCGGTTCTGTTAAGCCAGAAAACGCAGAAGCGTACTTCGCACAACCAGACATCGACGGTGCA
This sequence comes from Grimontia sedimenti, assembly GCF_011045095.1. Lineage (GTDB taxonomy): Bacteria > Pseudomonadota > Gammaproteobacteria > Enterobacterales > Vibrionaceae > Enterovibrio > Enterovibrio sedimenti. The sequence continues at coordinate 78,319 of NZ_JAALDL010000013.1, read as the reverse complement.
CTGGTTGGTGGCGCAGCACTGAACGCAGAAAGCTTTGCAGCTATCGCAAAAGCAGCGGCGGCAGCAAAAGCGTAATTCAGACCAGTTCTGAACCGAAAGGAGAAGCCAAGGCTTCTCCTTTTTTGTTTCTTTATCCGACCTTTCTCGCCCGCTATACTGCGTTTTTCTTTTTACGGCGAGCCTGCTTCCATGTTTCACATTGCGCTTCATGAACCCCAGATTGCCCCGAACACCGGCAATATCATTCGTCTCGCGGCTAACACAGGCTGCAAACTCCATTTGATTGAACCACTGGGTTTTGACTTCGAAGAGAAGAAACTGCGCCGTGCTGGGCTCGATTATCACGACCTGACCAATGTCACCCGTTATCCTGATTACGCGACCTTTTTAGATGCGATGGGTGATCGCCGTATCTTTGCTTGCACCACCAAAGGCAGTCGCCCACATTCTGATGTCAGCTATCAAGCAGGTGACGTATTTCTGTTCGGTTCGGAAACCAGCGGCCTGCCAGATGAGGTTCGCAATGCCTTCACACCGGATCACCGCATCCGCGTTCCTATGGTGCCGGACAGCCGAAGCCTGAACCTGGCAAACTCGGTGGCAGTCATTTGCTATGAAGCCTGGCGCCAGCTTAGCTTTGAGGGCGGGCTCTAAAAAAAGAAAGCAGGCCTTCGCCTGCTTTTTTTTGTTTCATCTACGTGGTTATCAGGAAGCCATCCCTACCGAGACACGAAGGTTTTTCGCAATCACATTCAGCTTATCTGTCGCATTCACCAATCCGGCTACCTGATGAGCACTTTCATTGGCCATATCACTTATCTTGCTGACGTTCACGTTCACTTCTTCCACCACGCCATTTTGTTCATCTGCGGCACTGGCAACCTGAAGATTCATGTCAGTAACACGAGACGTCGCCTCGCTGGATTGATTTAGGAAATCTGCTGACTGGTGGGAGAGTTCAATGGTCTTATCACCCATTTCACAGCTTTGCTGCATGGTGTCCACAGCCTCTTTGGTCACGCTGGTGAGCTGGGCAATCATGGTTTCAATCTCTGAGGTCGAATCATGAGTGCGCTGCGCAAGGCTTCGTACTTCGTCTGCCACAACAGCAAAACCACGCCCCTGTTCGCCTGCGCGCGCCGCCTCAATGGCTGCGTTCAGCGCCAACAAGTTAGTTTGCTCGGCAATTCCTTTAATCACGTCCAAAACAGAGGTGATATTGGCACTGTTTTTCTCCAGCTCTGTCAGCGCCGCACTGCTTTGGGTCAGACTTTCAATCAGTTGCTGAGTTTGGCTAACCGCCTCATCATTGATGCGCATACATTCAGATGATTTACCCGAGGCTTCTTCGGTCGCTTGCTGAGTTTGAGTGGCATTGTTAGCAATTTCCTGCGCCGTCGCTGACATTTCGTTGACTGCTGTGGCGACTTGCAAGATCTCTCCGCTTTGCGCATCCGAATTTCGCTTCACAGCCTGCGCCGCCTCATCCAGCAAATTTACTGCATCAGAAACTTCCTGCGCGACTTTGGCAATCATGCCGTTGGTGCTTTGACGGGTACCTTCGAGGTTTTTCTGTAACTCACCGATAATACCGGGCTCATCCACCACGGTGGGTTTGCTGAAATCACCATCAGCCTGCACTGAAAGCGCCGCAGATACCTTATTCAAGCCTTCATAGATCCGGTTGAGAATCATCTTAGACATGATAATGGCGACAATTAGCGCAACAATCACAGAAGCGATGACTACGAACTCTAAGACGACAGCCTTTTCTTCAATATCGATAACCGCTGCTTCAGTGAACTTCCCCACGTCAGTCAACAAGCTGTCGACCATTTTTGTGGTTGTCTCTGCTTCCTCACCCACCACCACATCAAGGACTTCCGCTTCGTGGTAATGGCGCCCATCAAGCTCTTTAAATACGTCTTCGACGTGAATCATCCACTTAGCATGTAAAGCTTTTACATCGGTGAGTTTGACGGTAGCTGCCGCAAATGCAACTTGCTCTTCAGCGGTACCGTTGGCGGCACCTTCGGCCAATAGCGTTTCGATTTTTGTCCAGTCTTCTCCGACTTTCGCTCCTAAATCATAAAAATAGGCTTTTTCTTTGTCGTAGTTTTCCTGCGCATTGGGTTCCTTGCCGATCTCAAGCGCGTATCTGAAGGCTTTGTTGTAATGGACACGTTGCTCGACTTGATGCTCGGTTGCCTTACTGAGAGATTCGAGAACGGGAATATCGCGGTGAGCGACACCTTGGACGTGGCTTTCAATGTAAGCCAACTTGTAGAAGACAAACGCTCCGACGAGAATTTGAATACCACATACTAAAGCGACGAACATGGTCAGACGCTGTTTAATCGTCATTTTCTTTGCTGACATGAGTAGCCTCTCCGCTAAGCCTTCAACTGCATAGGTCGGGAGAGAGGGAACCTCTCTCCATCAAACTTATCAATAAGGTTAGCAAAACGTTTCAAATATGAGAGGTTTATCGTAAAATTTAATGACGCTATTATCAGCTCAACGTTTTTAATGTCAGATCAACAGTCAAACCGCCAAGCCTGTTCAGGCTCGCTTTGGCGCTGCCATTATGCTGGCGCATGGCACTATCAGTAATCGCGAGCCCCAATCCTGTGCCACCGCTTTGCCTGTCACGCGCAGTCGACACGCGGTAAAAAGGCCGGAAAATATCATCCAGCATTTCTTCTGGTACGCCTTCCCCATCGTCACTGACGCTGACCGTTAACTCTCTACCACGCTGTGTGAAAGACACTTCGACTTTAGTGTCCGCATACTTAATGGCATTGCGCACAACGTTTTCCAACGCACTGCAAAGCAGGTTGCCATTTCCTTCAATGCTGGCGTCGGGAATCGTGTTGTACACCAGCGTTTTTCCGCTTTCCCCCGCTTCGAACTCTGCATCTTCTAATAAGGTTTCCCACAGTTCTGCCAGCGTCAGCACTTCACGTTCGGCATGGCTGTTAAGCTGCATACGGGAAAGAGAAAGCAAATCAGCAATCATCTGTTCCATGCGTTCTGCTTCGGTATCAATGCGCGCCAAATCTGTGCTTTCACCCTGTTTGCGAATCGCCAGTGCATTCGCCATACGAAGCCGGGTCAATGGAGAGCGAAGCTCATGGGAGATATCAGAAAGCAAACGTTGCTGCCCACTTATCATCTGATTTAATGCCGTCACCATCTGGTTGAAGCTGGCCCCCGCTTGTGCAAACTCTCGCGGCCCTTTTTCCAAAGAAGGGTCAGTTTCAAAGCGCCCTTCCCCCACACGCTCGGCCGCTGCCTGTAAGCGACGAGCTGGACGTGTCACCGCCCACGCCAGCCAAAGCAGCAAAGGTGTACTCACCACCATGGTCACCAACAGCAGTTGAAAAGGTCTATCAAGAATTTGTACGTAAAACGGCGGTTTATCGCGCCACAGCTTGCCGACGTACATTAACGCCTGAGCGCTGCCATCATCAATCAGAAACGGTCCAGCCAGCATCCATTTTCCATAAAGACGCTGCATTGGGTCTTCCGGGTCATCAGCAAGCGTGGTGAAGTTTTTCAGCATCCTGCTGCCACCATGATGACCTCTATCCAGCAATTCACCATCAAGCGTCGTGAAATAGATTTTCATCGGTTTGCGTTCAGGTTGTTGTCTCTGTAAACGCAGCAGTTTTTGTTTGAGTGACCCTCTCATCTCTGACACTTCTTCCGAAACTCTCTGAGCCAGCGCTTTAAACTCAGTTTGCATCCCAGTGGGAACAGTATGTTGCTGACGAGGGTCACTGTGTTGCGCCGCCAATACAGCAATCAACACTAATAGCAAGGTCAGCCAGAAGATGGCAAAGATACGGCCATAAAGACTTTTAATGGTCGGCAGCTTCATTACGCCTCCACCAGCAAATAGCCACGGCCGCGCAGGGTTTTAATGCGCGGCTTGCCATCTTCACGTTCAGGCAGTTTTTTCCGGATGTTGGAGATATGCATGTCGATGGCGCGATCAAACGGGGCAAGACGCTTTCCAAGCACATTCAGGCTGATATCTGCCTTTGCTACCACGCTTCCTGGCTGTTTCACCAGATACGCTAGCAAAGCGGTTTCGGTGCCGGTCATCTCAATCAGCTGGGACTGACAATACACTTCCATCTTGCCGGGATAGATCACGATATCCTGATATTCGAGCTTATCTTGGTTATCGTCTGATCGCTTGTCTTCGCCACCCTTCGCGGTGCGGCGCAAAATAGCGCGCATACGGGCGAGCAATTCGCGATCAGAGAAAGGTTTTGGCAGGTAATCGTCCGCACCGAGTTCCAACCCCATCACGCGGTCAATCTCTTCTCCTTTTGCGGTCAGCATCAATACCGGGGTTTCCCAGCTATCGCGAAGACGGCGTAAGGTTTCCATGCCATTCAGTACCGGCATCATCACATCCAACAGGACCAAATCGGTGCTTTCACTGATCTTATCCAGACCTTCCTGACCATTATTGGCGATATCCACCTGGTAGCCTTCCAGCTCCAGCAAGTCATGAAGCAGGCTGGTCAGTTCTGTGTCGTCATCAATAAGAAGAATGTTTGCCATGGTGTGCGCCTAATACTGTGTTGTTATGGCTAGTATCTGCCATTCATCGAGCTGATTCCATGTGTAAGTCTTAGGTTTACCCGCCTTTACATTGCTTTACGTAGGCAGAACACCGGTTTACATCCCAGTGGGTAAAGTTACTCCCATCAAGCGACACAACAAAAACCGGAGAGAACACCATGAAATTTTCAAAACGTATTGCTGCAACTGTTATCGCCCTGCCTCTGATGATGGGCTCAATGTCTGCCATGGCATTTGGCGGCAAACATCACGGTGGTGAAGGTATGCACGGCGGTAAAGGCATGATGGGTAAACACCTGTTGCGTGGCGTTGACCTGACCGACGAGCAAAAGGCAGAACTGAAAACCCTTCGCGAGCAAAAACGCGAAGCTATGAAAGCCAACAAAGGCGAATTCCGCACTCAGATGATGGCAGAACGCCAACAGATGCAAGAACTGATGCTGGCAGATAACTTCGATGAAGCAGCTGTTCGCGCACTGGCAGAAAAGATGGTTGACCAACAGGTTGAGCGCCGTGTAGCCATGATGAAAAGCCAACACGAAATGATGAGTATTCTGACCCCTGAGCAAAAAGTTCAGGTGAAAGAAAATATGGATAAGATGGCCGAGCGCATGCAAAAACGCATGGAAGATCGCGGCTAATCACCCTTTCCCCTCAATAAGTTCCCCCAAATGCCGGCCCTTGCCGGCATTTGTCTTTCTGCCACTGAACGCCAGTCTGATGCGGTGCGTTAATTTGTCGTAAAAAAACGTTATACTGCGAACACTTAAATCACGCTGATAGTGCTCATGACTGAAAGATACGCCCGACTCGTTCAGACCGCTGCGTGGGCAGCGACCATTACTGCTACCTTCTTGCTTTTAATGAAGCTTTTTACCTGGTGGTATACAGGCTCGGTCAGCCTGCTGGCATCTCTTGTCGACTCCCTGATTGACCTTCTCGCGTCGGTCACCAACCTCGTCGTTGTCAGATATGCGCTTCAACCCGCCGACGAAGAGCACAAGTTCGGACATGGTAAAGCGGAATCTCTCGCCGCTCTCGCACAGGCAGCATTTATTGTCGGCTCTGCCTGTTTCCTGTTGCTTAACGGTGTCGAGCGACTGTTCAAACCGACTGAGTTGAACCACCCCGAGGCGGGTGTGCTCATCAGCGGTATCGCGACGCTGATCACCGGTGGTTTGGTACTGTTCCAGAAATGGGTGGTTCGCAAAACAGGTAGTCAGGCGATTGCAGCAGATTCCCTGCATTACCAATCTGATCTTCTGATGAACATTGCCATTATCGTGGCACTCGGACTGGCATGGTACGGCTTCCCAATGGCGGACGCGATTTTCGCTATCGGTATCGGCGTCTTTATTCTTGTCAGTGCCTTTAGGATGGCGAATGAGGCAGTGCAGTCGCTGCTTGACCGCCAGCTTCCGGTAGAAGATCAGGAGAAGATTTATACCTTGGCATCGACGGTACCGGGCGTGGAGGGCGTGCATGATCTGCGTACACGTCAGGCAGGTGCAACCCGCTTTATTCAGCTTCACCTTGAACTGGACGACAACCTCAAGTTGGTCGATGCGCACCGGATTGCAGATGCGGTGGAAGATCGCCTAGAGGTCGCCTACCCCGGCGCAGATATCCTTATTCACCAAGATCCGGTCTCAATCGTAGGAAAATCACCGCGCGAACAAATTTAATACACATTGGCGCACGAATATTTGCAACGGTTACTGATATTTATCAACGAAAAACGTTAGCAAAATTGTAATAGTCTTTCATAAGTAGGAAAGTTACAGTTTCAAACGAAGTGCCAGCAGGCTAAACTGGCACGTCTCGGATGTTGAGGCAAACCCGCGTTACCCGCTAAGACTTTCAACGGAAAGCAGGGGTGGGATGGTAGCGCCAACATAGAGTCAATGGATTTGAAATTTCAATTCCCAAAGTCAGAGGGTAACCATGGTTAGTAAAATTGGTGTTTTGACCAGTGGCGGTGACGCCCCGGGTATGAATGCAGCGATTCGTGGCGTTGTTCGCGCCGCATTGAGCGAAGGTCTGGAAGTTTACGGTATTTACGACGGCTATCAGGGTCTGCATCAAAATCGTATCGAGAAACTGAACCGCACCAGCGTGTCAGACATTATAAACAAAGGCGGTACTTTCCTGGGTTCTGCACGCTTCCCTGAGTTCAAAGACGAGAAGGTGCGTGAGCAGGCAATCCAGAACATGAAGATGCACGGCATTGACGCACTGGTTGTGATCGGCGGTGACGGCTCTTACATGGGTGCGAAGAAGCTGACTGAGATGGGCTTCCCATGTATCGGTCTGCCGGGCACTATCGACAACGATATTCCAGGTACTGACTACACCATTGGCTACCTGACTGCACTGAACACCGTTGTTGAAGCAATTGACCGTCTGCGTGACACGTCTTCTTCTCACCAGCGTATTTCTATCGTTGAAGTGATGGGCCGCCACTGTGGCGATCTGACTCTGGCTGCGTCGATTGCAGGTGGCTGTGAGTACTTGATCACTCCTGAAATTGGTCTGGATAAAGAGCAACTGGTTTCCAAGATCAAAGAAGGTATCTACAAAGGTAAGAAGCACGCCATCATCGCGATTACTGAGCTGATGACGGACACTAACGAGCTGGCAGCTTACATCGAGTCAGAAACCGGCCGTGAAACCCGTGCGACCATCCTGGGCCACATCCAGCGTGGCGGTCAGCCACGTGCTTTCGACCGTATCCTGGCGTCCCGCATGGGTGCTTACGCGGTTGACCTCCTGATGCAGGGCGAAGGTGGCCGTTGTGTGGGTATTCAGCGTGAAGAGCTGGTTCACCACGACATCATCGATGCTATCGACAACATGCGCCGTCCATTCCGTCAGGATCTGTACGACGTAGCAACCAAGCTGTTCTAATCCAGCGGTTGTCGAAAAAGAAACGGAGCCAAATGGCTCCGTTTTTGTATCTGCTATCAGAGTAGCGCTAAAGCTTAAGGCTTAAATGCCATCGCCTTCATTAAAACTCTGTCCGCACTTGAACTTCTGATCCATGTCGAACGAAGGCTTATCGCTGCTTGGTGCACCAACAATCTTGGCTGGTACGCCCGCTGCCGTGGTATGCGGCGGCACATGGATAAGCACCACTGAGCATGCTGCCACTTTGGCTCCCTCGCCCACTTCAATGTTGCCAAGGATTTTTGCCCCGGCACCAATCATGACACCAGTGCGTATTTTCGGGTGACGATCGCCAGACTCTTTACCGGTACCGCCTAAGGTCACGTCCTGAAGGATGGAGACATCGTCTTCAATCACAGCCGTCTCACCGACAACGATACCCGTTGCATGGTCAAACATGATACCGCGACCAATGCGCGCAGCCGGGTGAACATCCACCTGACACGCCACAGAAATCTGGTTTTGCAGGTACACAGCTAATTCACGGCGGCCTTGATGCCACAGCCAGTTAGCCACGCGGAACCCTTGCAGTGCATGAAAGCCTTTTAGGTAAAGCAATGGCGTAGAATAAAGCTCAACCGCAGGGTCGCGCTCTACCGTCGCACAAATATCGCAGGCTGCTGATTCAACAATACGCTTGTCACCGACATATGCCTCTTCGATAACCTCACGCACAGCCATTGCAGGCATGCTAGGGGTGGCAAGCTTGTTGGCAAGAATATAGCTCAGCGCACCGCCGAGTGAGTCATGCTTAATGATGGTGGCGTGGAAGAAACTCGCGAGCATAGGTTCACGCTCTGAGTGCTCTTTTGCCTCAAGCTTGATGGCCTTCCAGACTTTTTCCTGCTGGCATTTTTTATCGCGGCCTTCACCGCACATCCTTTGCATCATTTTACCCATATCTGCTGTCATAACATTGCTTTGCGTTTCTGCGCTACCTCTTTCTCCGTGAGGTATTTCGGCGAAACATTGACCTAAGTGTGACATAGAACGTCAAACAACCCAACACTACCAATCAGTCTGTCAGCTCGGTTGACCTTCTCCTTGCTGTTTGTCGCAAAAATAAAAACGCGAGACCTTAGCCCCGCGTTTTGTTAGACCCGACTGAACGGAAGAATCATTCAGAGGTGCGTTGACGTGCTAACAAATCCTGCGCTGCCTGTCGGGCATCTTTGCCTTCATACAGCACCTGGAAAATCTGCTCAACAATCGGCATCTCAACGCCAGTGCGTTTTGCCAGTGCGCGAACTTCTTTGGTATTACGGTAGCCTTCGACCACCTGACCAATTTCATACTGCGCTTCATCAACGCCTTTACCTTGGCCCAGTGCCAGACCAAAACGGCGGTTGCGAGATTGGTTGTCGGTACAGGTCAGTACCAAATCACCCAAACCCGCCATACCCATGAAAGTCTCGCGCTCTGCGCCGAGTGCCACGCCTAAACGGGTCAACTCTGCCAAACCTCGGGTAATAAGCGCCGTACGTGCGTTAGCACCAAAACCAATGCCGTCCGACATACCCGCACCAATCGCAATAACGTTTTTCACCGCGCCACCAAGCTGCATACCAATAAAGTCGCTGTTGGCGTAAACGCGGAAAGAGCGCGCACAATGCACTTTTTCCTGAAGCTCAGCCAGAAACTCAGCGTTTGGTGAAGCAACAGAAATAGCCGTCGGCAAACCCGCGGCCAGCTCTTTGGCAAACGTTGGGCCAGACAATACTGCCAATGGCACGTCCTCACCCAATTGCTCGCGCGCGACGTCTTGCAACAGGCGACCGGTTTCAGGCTCAAGGCCTTTGGTCGCCCAGCAGATACGCTGATCATCACGAAGGAACGGTTTCACCTGTGCCAGCACCAGACCAAACACATGGCTTGGCACCACCACCAGAATATCCCGGCTGGCTTGAATAGATGCTTCAAGATCAGCACTCAGGATCAGTGAGTCGGGAAATGCGACACCCGGCAGAAACGCTTCGTTTGAGCGATCAATTTCGAGTTGTGCCATATGCTCTGGCTCGTGCCCCCACAACACCACATTGGCACCATTCCGGGCCAGTGAGATTGCAAGAGACGTACCGTACGAGCCTGCGCCCAGAACGGTCATTGCTACATTGGCGTTGGCGATATCTGTCATGTGTCGACCTTAAAATTGCTTATTACGCGTCAGCGCCGTCTTTTGCTTGCGCTTGTTGGCTTTGCAGGTAGTTCATGAACAACGCATCGAAGTTAACCGGTGCCAGGTTCAGTTGTGGGAAGGTACCTTTCACTACCAGGCTAGAAATCGTTTCACGCGCGTATGGGAACAGGATGTTCGGGCAGAATGCACCCAGGCAGTGTGCAAGTTGAGGCGCTTCCATACCGTCTACAGAGAAGATGCCACCTTGCTGAACTTCACACAGGAACGCATTCTCGTCGCCGTTTTTCACGGTCACAGTCAGGCGCAGAATCACTTCGTATACACCTTCGCCCAGTTCACGGCTTTGAGTGTCCAGATCCAGGTTTACATCTGGGTTCCACTCTTGCTGAAACACTTCTGGAGAGTTAGGCGCTTCGAAAGAAACATCTTTCAGGAAGATACGTTGAATCGCGAAATTCTGTTGCGCTTGTGGGTTGGTTGCTGCTTCAGCCATAGTGATAAATCCTTGTTATTTAGACAAATGCTTTCAAGCATTTTAAAACGATTCAGGCAGCTCACTGAGCTGCCTTCAGAATAGAGAAACCGTCTTTGGTTACTTTTTCTTCTTGCTGCGGATCAGTGGCAGGTTCGCCTCATTCCACGAGATCAGGCCATCTTTCAGAACATTCACGTTCTCATAGCCAGCTTTTGCCAGCACGTTTGCGCTTTCAATCGCCGTTTGACCAGTCTTACACACCAAGATGATTGGGTCAGACTTATGTTTTTCAATCTCAGCGGCGTTATTCGCTTTGATGTCTTTCGCCAAAACGTGAAGTGCGCCCGCAATATGACCCGCGCGGTAATCATCGCGGCTACGGATATCAACAAACACACCCTTTTCACGGTTAACCAAGATAGTCGCATCGCTTGGCGTAATGATTTTATAAAGTGCGGTTTTCTGTTTGATGACTGACAGGATCAGCGCAACAACCAGACCTACCCACACCAGGGACAAGATCAAGTTAGCTTGTACAAATTCAATAAACTGCTGCATGGCTCGCTTCTACTAAGTGTCGGCACAAAAAATCGAACCCGAGTATAACCTTCAAACTGTGCAAATACAGCATGGGCTTGGATTTCCATGCCCCCGCTCACTGACAACAGGATCAAAAAGCTTGAAATCGGTCACATTCGCCTCAATATCTGTCCTACAAGGAGAATGTTATTCCCGGGCGTATTCGGCTCAACTCATCCAGTTGAAGCGAAAGATAAGCGACTGATCTGTTTACTTACTACAAAATTTTCTTTGGTGCTCTTCAATAACGAGACCCTTTCGAAAAGGTAAGACTCTTGCGCAGACCAGTAAATGCAAGGCTCGGCACCCTCCATTACAGTTTTTGTTGAAGATTTAGCGAAAAAGTTTGCCTACTGCTTAACCAATAAAATGTAGTAAAGTTACGCTAATTCACGAATATTGAAATCGACATAAAGAGGACACCGTATGTCTGCTAAGAAGCCTTTGGCACTCGTTATTCTGGACGGATGGGGTTACCGCGAAGACAACAGCGACAACGCAGTTGCTAACGCGAATACACCTGTTCTTGATGGCTTGATGGCGGGCACCAGCACCCTGATCTCAGCATCAGGTATGGATGTTGGTTTGCCAGACGGTCAAATGGGTAACTCAGAAGTGGGCCACACCAACATTGGTGCAGGCCGTATCGTTTACCAGGACCTGACTAAAATCACCAAAGCTATCCAAGATGGTGAGTTTTTCGATAACCCAGTACTGACCGGTGCTATCGACAAAGCAGCGAAAGCAGGCAAAGCGGTTCACATCATGGGCCTGATGTCTCCAGGCGGCGTTCACAGCCATGAAGACCACATTGCAGCGGCTGTTGAAATGGCGGTTCAGCGTGGTGCTGAAGAAGTGTACCTGCACTGCTTCCTGGACGGTCGTGACACCCCACCTCGCAGCGCGAAAGCGTCTCTGGAGCGTTTCGATGCCTTGTTCGCGAAACTGGGTAAAGGCCGCACGGCATCTATCGTAGGTCGTTACTACGCCATGGACCGTGACAACAACTGGGACCGCGTAGAAAAAGCTTACGACCTGATGGTTGAAGCTAAAGGTGCATTCACTTACGGCTCTGCCGTACAAGCGCTGGAAGCAGCTTACGCCCGTGACGAAAACGATGAATTCGTTCAAGCGTCTGAAATCCGCACTGAAGGCCAGCCTGTTGCATCTTTCAACGACGGCGACGCAGTGATCTTCATGAACTTCCGTGCAGACCGCGCGCGTCAAATCACCCGCGCATTCATGCCTGGTTTTGACGGCTTTGCCCGTAACAAGGTTGCTGAGCTGGCAGATTTTGTGATGCTGACGGAATACGCGGCAGACATCGACACCGCATGTGCTTACCCTTCAGAAAACCTGGTTAACACTCTGGGTGAATGGCTGTCTAAGCAAGGCAAAACCCAGCTGCGTATTTCTGAAACGGAAAAATATGCGCACGTCACTTTCTTCTTCAACGGCGGTGTTGAATCCGTATTCGAAGGCGAAGAGCGTGCTCTGGTTGCTTCTCCGAAAGTCGCAACTTACGACCTGCAACCAGAAATGAGCTCTGAAGAGCTGACTGACAAGCTGGTTGACGCGATCAAGAGCGGGAAGTTCGACCAAATCATCTGTAACTACCCCAACTGTGACATGGTTGGCCACACTGGCGTTTACGATGCAGCAGTTAAAGCCGTTGAAGCTATCGACCACTGCATTGGCCGTGTTGTTGAAGCGATCAAAGAAGTTGATGGTCAATTGCTGATCACTGCTGACCACGGTAACGCGGAAATGATGGTTGACCCAACAACCGGTGGTATCCACACTGCGCACACTAATCTGCCAGTACCACTGATTTATGCGGGCAGCAAAGATATCGAGCTGGTTGACGGCGGTAAACTGTCTGACCTGGCTCCGACTATGCTGGCACTGACCGGTGTTGAAGCGCCAGCTGACATGACCGGTAAACCACTGTTCGTAGCTAAGTAATTAGCTACACTCTTCAGTGATGAAAAACGCGCTCTTCGGAGCGCGTTTTTTTTATGCAATTCTGACAACTCACTTCCTTATTTTCTCTTAAAATAGAGGAAGTAAACTTCACCGATTTTATTCTCGAACTTGCGATGCTGAGACAGGCAGAGTAATGCCAACTCCAGATCGGCTTGATATACTGCCTGCCATGAAGGGAAGAACGTTGCGCCATTTAAAACTGTTGCGCGCTAGTGCCATAAGCGCTGGCGTTTTGTTGTGTCTACTTGCCAGCCCAGCTTCTCTCGCCAGTGATGAGCAGCTTTCTGGCATGAAAAGTGAAATCTCCCGTCAGGAACAGCAGCTCAATTCCAAATCGAAAAAGCTCAACGCGCTGCAATCCAATCTCAAATCACAAGAGCAATCCATCGCCGCTATCGCAACACAGATGCGTAATGCCAATGCTGATTTAAGCGTTATCGAAAAAGATATCTCCACATTAAACCGTGAGAGCCAGCGTCTTGAACAGCTCAAGCTGGGCCAGATGGAGCTTTTGAAAGAGCTCTTAAACAGCCAGTACCGACAAGGTCAACACAGCCAACTTAATGCGCTATTAAGTGGTGAAGACTCCGCAGACATGGATCGCATGACGGTATATGCAGAGAAACTCTCCAAAGCTCGTACGGATGCTATCAATGAACTCGCAGCTACCGATACCGAGTTACAGTTAAAACGCCGCGCCCTGCAACAGCAAACCGAAAAACAAAAGACACTGATTGCCTCTCTTGCCGCTGATAAAGCGAAGCTGGAGAAAGAACAGCAGGCTCAGAAGAAAACAGCAGGCGCTATCCGCCGAGAAATCAACAGTGATAAGGGCTACCTTGCTGAGCTTCGAAATAACGAAAAGCGTCTGAAAGTAGAGCTTGAACGCGCTGCTGAACAAGCCCGCATTGCCGCCGAACAAGCGAAAGTTAAAATGGATGGCCTCGGCAAATACAAAGGCAAGATGCAGTGGCCAGTGAAAGGGCGAATTTTGCACCGCTACGGCACCGCACAAACCGGACAACTACGCTGGAATGGCATGGTCATCGCCGCCAAAGAAGGCAGTGAAGTCAAAGCCGCACACGATGGTACTGTGGTGCTTTCAAACTGGCTACGCGGTTATGGCTTGATGGTGGTGGTCGACCACGGCAAAGGGGACATGAGCTTCTACGGTTACAATCAGGCTTTGCTACGCAATGTCGGCGACACTGTCAAAGCCGGTGACCCGATTGCCCTTGTCGGAAACAGTGGCGGTCAGGATGCTTCGGCGCTTTATTTCGAAATCCGGCGCAAAGGTAACGCCACCAATCCCAGCCCCTGGCTGACGCGGTAAAGGCCATGTAGGTTTCAGATGCAAAGGATTGTTGCTGTTACCACCTTACTCCTTCTCTTTCTGGCTGCGCCCGTCGCAGCCAAACCTAAAATCGCCTTTATTATCGATGACCTTGGCTACGAAATGATGCCAAGAGAGATTGCCGCTTTGCCGCCGCAAATCAGTGTTTCCATCATCCCTTTCACCGAATTCGATACTGCGGTTGCACTGACTGCCTTGAGCCAACAACGCGAAGTCCTGCTTCACCTTCCGATGCAAAGCCCCGATGGCACGCCGCAAGAGCCTAATTCACTGACGCTTGCCATGAGTAAAAAGGAAATGCAGGGCTCAGTGAAAGAGGCACTGTATCGCGTTCCGCAAGTTGTAGCTGTCAATAACCATATGGGTAGCCTGCTAACCCAACATAAGGCGCCCATGCATTGGATCATGGAGCTTCTTGAAGAGCGTGAGATTGGCTTTATCGATAGCCGCACCACGCCAAAAACCGTCGCCCAGCGGATTGCCCGCGAGCATGGTCTCGCCACCAATCGCCGACATGTATTTCTTGACCATTTCCCCAATGAAGCCTTTATCGAAAACCAGCTCAAACTTGCCGTACAACAAGCCAAGCGACGCGGTGTTGCTGTGGTGATTGCACACCCCTTCCCGGTAACGCTTGAAACCTTACAAGCACAACTTCCTGAGCTTCAAAAAGAAGTAGAACTGGTGCCAATCTCACTGGCACTCAGGCAATAAAAAACCCGCCGAAGCGGGTTTTAAAATTCAAGCAACTAACGACGATTACTTGGTCCAATCGAGGATAACTTTACCCGACTGCCCAGAGCAAATCACGTCAAAGCCTTTCTGGAAGTCTTCCACACTGTAGTGGTGCGTGATGATTGGGCTTAAATCCAGACCAGATTGGATCAGGCTTGCCATCTTGTACCAGGTTTCAAACATTTCGCGGCCATAGATACCTTTAATCACCAGACCTTTGAAGATCACCTGATTCCAGTCGATACCCATGTCTGACGGTGGAATACCCAACAGCGCAATGCGACCACCGTGGTTCATGGTTTGAAGCATGCCGTTGAAAGCAGACGGATTACCGGACATCTCAAGGCCCACATCGAAGCCTTCTCGCATGCCAAGTTCTGACATCACGTCTTCCAGTTTTTCTTCTGCCACATTCACCGCACGGGTCACACCCATCTTGCGGGCAAGATCCAGACGATATTCGTTCACATCCGTGATAACTACATGGCGCGCACCCACATGTTTCGCGACTGCTGCCGCCATGATCCCGATTGGGCCAGCACCGGTGATCAGGACATCTTCACCAACAAGATCAAAAGACAGCGCTGTGTGAACCGCGTTACCGAATGGGTCGAAGATAGAAGCTAAATCGTCTGAAATGTCTCCCGGGATTTTGAATGCATTAAATGCTGGGATCACCAGATACTCAGCAAACGCTCCTTCACGGTTTACGCCCACACCAATGGTGTTGCGGCAAAGGTGCGTACGACCAGCACGGCAGTTACGACAGTGGCCACAAGTGATGTGACCTTCACCAGAAACGCGGTCGCCAATGGAAAAACCACGCACTTCCTGGCCGATGCCAACCACTTCGCCCACGTACTCGTGCCCAACAACCATAGGTACAGGAATGGTCTTTTGTGACCATTCATCCCAGTTGTAAATATGCACATCAGTGCCGCAAATCGCCGTTTTACGGATTTTGATCAGCAGGTCATTGTGACCCAGCTCTGGCAGCTCGGTTTCTGTCATCCAGATCCCTGGTTCTGCTTTCAGTTTTGCCAGCGCTTTCATTTTGTTCGTCATCGTTGCTTATCCAATCAGACCCATGTCTTTGCCGACTTTGATAAAGGCGTCGATTGCCTTGTCCAGTTGCTCACGGCTGTGTGCCGCTGACATTTGGGTGCGAATACGCGCCTGACCTTTCGGTACCACAGGGAAGGAGAAACCTACCACGTAGATACCTTCTTTCATCATGCGCTCTGCAAATTCGCCCGCCACTTTTGCATCACCCAGCATCACTGGAATGATGGCATGGTCAGCACCTGCCAGCGTAAAGCCAGCTTCGCTCATACGGGCACGGAAATGGTTGGCGTTGTCCCACAGTTTGTCACGCAGATCGCCGCTTTCTGCCAGCAGGTCAATCACACGGATAGACGCTGAAACAATCGCTGGTGCCAGTGAGTTCGAGAACAGGTAAGGACGTGAGCGCTGACGCAGCCAGTCAATCACTTCTTTCTTGCCTGACGTGTAACCGCCCGACGCGCCGCCCATCGCTTTACCCAAGGTGCCGGTGATGATGTCGATACGGTCAATCACGTCATGGTATTCGTGGGTACCACGGCCGTTTGCACCCATAAAGCCCACGGCATGAGAGTCATCCACCATCACCAGCGCGCCGTATTTTTCTGCCAGATCGCAGATAGCAGGCAGGTTTGCGACCACACCGTCCATGGAGAACACACCGTCTGTCACGATCAGTGTATTGCGAGCACCTTTTTCTTTCGCCGCAATCAGCTGTTGCTCCAGCTCTTCCATATTGTTGTTGGCATAGCGGAAGCGCATCGCTTTACACAAACGTACTCCGTCGATGATAGAAGCGTGGTTCAGCGCATCGGAAATGATCGCATCTTCTGCACCCAAAATGGTTTCAAACAGGCCCGCGTTTGCATCGAAGCAAGAAGAGTAGAGGATGGTGTCTTCCATACCGAGGAAGGCGGAAAGCTTTTCTTCCAATACCTTGTGCGAGTCTTGAGTGCCGCAGATAAAGCGCACCGACGCCATGCCGAAGCCGTGCTCATCCATTCCTGCTTTTGCCGCTTCAATCAGCGCAGGGTGGTTAGCCAGACCCAGATAGTTGTTGGCACAGAAGTTCAGCACTTCGTCACCGGACGTTACTGAGATGTTCGCCTTTTGGGCTGACGTGATCACACGTTCATCTTTGTACAGGCCTTCAGCTTTTACTTCTTCAAGCTGCTGGCGGATTTGCTGGTAAAAAGCGGCAGTCATCGCTTACTCCATCGATGGAAACAGGAACAGGTTGATATCAATATGATTATTGCACCACTGAAAGCTAAAGTGTCTAAATAACACCCAGCTTACAGTATGACATATTAGAAAGAATGTAGATGATAGAGTTCTGAGGAAGGTCGCGTCTATTGAATTAGTACATCTTATTGTGCTCGATCACGCTGAGTCGGAAGCCGCCTTGGTGCTTTCCATTTGTTCGCGATAGTGCCCAATCAAGCCTGATACCACTGCCCTGCCTTTATCAGTTGTCATCGGTGACACCATTTTGAGGATTTGCAGCACGCCCTGATAAATCACCACTGGCGTCACCTTTGCCTGTGGTGACTGCGCGCTTTGATAGAATATCCAACTCGACGCGACAAGTTTCAGCGTGCTGCACAGCGATTGCAGCGCTTCATCGTCCATATCCAGCCATCCCGTTTCACGAAAGCGGCTTAACATTGCAAAGAGATTGGCTTTCAATGCCTGCTGTGCCTCCAGATATTTATTCTGAAGCTCGGCATCGCGACTTAGGATATCGGGCAGATTGGCGTAGAAGAAACGGTATCGCCACATCAGTTGGAAGGTGGCATCAAGGTATGCAAGCAGTCGCTGTTCGTCAGATTCCGCTGGCACTTCTGGCTGAAAACCCATTGAAAGATCGAGCGCGTATTGATCGAAAATGCTGTGTATAATCTCTTCCTTATTACGGAAGTGGTAATACAGATTTCCGGGGCTGATCCCTAGATCGGCAGCAATATGATTAGTGGTGACGTTTGGCTCACCCTGCTCGTTGAAGAGCGCTAGCGCTGAATGAATAATGCGATCACGGGTTTTCATGGTTAAACTGCTATCCTCAAGCCCAGAAAGGGAAATATTACCATAGCCTCACTGAATTACTGGTGGGGTCTTCTCATAATTCAGGTCAACAGAATTTAGGTAAAGATATGATTATAGTGACTGGCGGCGCCGGCATGATCGGCAGCAATCTGGTTAAAGCGCTGAACGAACAAGGTTACAACGACATTCTGGTGGTTGATAACCTGAAAGACGGCACCAAATTCGTGAATCTGGTTGACCTGAATATCGCTGATTACATGGACAAAGAAGACTTCATCGCGCAAATCATGGCGGGTGACGATTTCGGTCCTATCGAAGCGGTATTCCACGAAGGTGCGTGCTCTGCAACCACTGAGTGGGACGGCAAGTACATGATGCTCAACAACTATGAGTATTCAAAAGAGTTGCTGCATTACTGTCTCGAGCGTGAAATTCCATTCCTCTACGCATCATCGGCTGCAACTTACGGCGGCCGCGACCACGACTTCATCGAAGAGCCACAATACGAAGGCGCACTGAACGTTTACGGTTATTCCAAGCAGCTGTTCGACAATTACGTTCGTCGCATTTGGGCTGACGCTGAAGCACATGGTGAGACACTGTCTCAAATCACTGGTTTCCGTTACTTCAACGTTTATGGTCCACGTGAGAACCACAAAGGCAGCATGGCGTCTGTGGCTTTCCACCTGAATAATCAAATCAAAGACGGCCAAAACCCGAAACTGTTCGAAGGCAGCGACACCTTCAAGCGTGATTTCGTATATGTTGGTGACGTGTGCAAGATGAACATCTGGTTCTGGCAAAACAGCAAATCAGGCATCTTCAACTGCGGTACCGGTCGCGCAGAACCTTTCCGCGCGGTTGCAGACGCTGTGATCAAGCACCATGGTCAAGGCGAAGTGGAAGAAATCCCATTCCCAGACCATCTGAAAGGCCGCTACCAGGCTTACACTCAGGCAGATCTCACCAAAGTTCGCGCAGCGGGTTATCCACATGACTTTAAGACAGTAGCGGAAGGTGTTGCTGAATATATGCTAGCTCTCAATACTTAAGAAAATCTGGGTTTTACTTGTTGGTTTTTTTAGTTTGTTTTGTCTTTCACAACGAGGTGAAGAATTGAAAATTGCAGTTGTTGGAACAGGCTATGTTGGCCTGTCCATGGCTATGTTGCTGGCACAAAACAATGAAGTTGTTGCGCTTGACATCGATGCTGAGAAGATTGCTTTACTCAATAAGCAGAAATCACCGATTGCCGACGCAGAAATCGAAGACTTTCTGGCTAACAGAAGCCTCAACTTCACTGCGACTACCGATAAAGAGTTGGCATATAAAAATGCTGACTTCGTTGTTATAGCAACACCGACCGATTACGACCCTCACACAAATTACTTCAATACCTCTTCAGTAGAATCGGTAATACGTGATGTGATGAATCACAATAGCAATGCTCTAATGGTCATCAAATCAACGGTACCAGTGGGCTACACAGCACGTATCAAGCAAGAGGTCGAGAGCGATAATATCATATTCTCCCCAGAGTTTCTGCGCGAGGGAAAGGCACTTATGGATAACCTTTATCCTTCGCGCATCATTGTTGGTGAGCAAAGCAAACGCGCAGAGAAATTTGCCAATCTATTGATTGAAGGGGCTATCAAGGAGAACATTGATGTATTGTTTACTCACTCGACTGAAGCCGAAGCAGTAAAGCTATTTTCCAACACATATCTGGCTATGCGTGTTGCTTACTTCAATGAATTGGACTCTTATGCCGAAGCACACGGTTTAGATACAAAGCAAATTATTGAAGGAGTGTGTCTAGACCCTCGTATCGGCAACCATTACAACAACCCGTCCTTTGGCTATGGTGGCTACTGTCTTCCTAAAGACACCAAGCAGTTGCTGGCAAATTACCAAAAAGTTCCTAACAACATGATTGGTGCTATCGTCGAGGCTAACCGTACACGAAAGGATTTTGTTTCAGAGTCAATCTTAAAACGTCAACCCAAGGTTGTTGGCATTTACCGGCTAATCATGAAAGCGGGTTCTGATAACTTCCGTGCATCATCGGTGCAAGGCATTATGAAGCGGCTGAAAGCTAAAGGTGTAGAGGTCATCGTTTATGAACCTGTGCTCGAAGATGAGCTTTTCTTTAACTCACGTGTGGTTCGCGACATCGATGCTTTCAAGCAACAATCTGACGTTATCGTATCGAACCGCATGACAGATGCTCTTCAAGACGTTGCTGAGAAAGTATATACTCGGGACCTTTTTGGTACTGATTAAAGTTGTTCCCATGAGCCCAGCCCCAATAGACCAACAAACGTATAATCCAACATTTAGTTGGCGTTACTTGACACCAAAATACTGGGGGACGTGGATTGTCGTGTTTCTCGGTGCTTTATTCTCTCTTTTGCCGCCAGTTATCCATAAATTCATGGCATTAGGATTGTCCAGGGCTGTTTCTTTGAGCAAGTCAGGAAGTGTTCACCGCACTAGAGTTAACCTTTCGTTATGCTTTCCAGAAAAGTCCCAATCAGAGCGAGAGTTTATTCTTAGAAAGCAATTTTGCATTGCTATCAGCTATTTGCTTAGATTTCCCCTAATCTCCCTTCGGAGTAAAAAATGGCTTAATAATAGAGTTACAATTCATGGCTTGAATCACCTAGAAAATAGCTCTCAGAATAACACCATTCTTCTTGTTCCTCATACATGGTCCATTGATGTTCCAGCTATCTACCTAGCGTCTCATGGCCTACCTGTCGCTGCATTTGCCAAAAAACAAAAAAACAGTCTTCTAGACTGGTTAATGCATAGACAACGTGTGCAATACGGAGGGGCTGTCTGTGAGAGAAATCAAGGTATTAAACCATTTATAAAAGCTGTCCGAAGTGGCTATCTTGGGTATTATTTACCTGATGAGGATTTGGGTGAAAAACATAGCGTATTTGTGGATTTTTTTGGTACAACTAAGGCAACAATGTCGGGCTTATACAAGTTAGCTAAAGTTAGCCAAGCCAAAATTGTCCCTCTGTATGCAACGTTCAATATTGATAGTGGAAACTATGAAATGGAACTATTCGAACCCATTATATTAACTGGTGACGAGTCAGATGATGCTAGGTTGCTTAATATATTCATAGAGCAGCAGGTACTAAAAAACCCAGAGCAATATATGTGGATATTACCTCTACTAAAAACGCGCTCTGACAATATGGGCTCCCCTTACCGAAAGCCAAGTCACACATAACTCTTTACTCTTTATCGTGTTTAACAGTATGACAATGTAAGCTGACTTAGATAAGGGGCATTAGTTCCTTATCTTCAGTCTATGTAAAAGCCTGGTCCAGAGTCTCATCGATAGAACCTTCGTAGGCGATAGCCATTATAAACAAATAGATCGTGAGGGTTTCTGCATGGAGAAAAGGAACATCTGTTAATGCTGCAATTGAATATATGACTGAAGACAGCGCTCCAATAGATGTAATGAGGGTTATTTTTTCCAAACAAAGAGTAATGGAAGAAAAATTAAAAGTAAGATACTGAAAAGACCTCCCACTCCATTTTTTACCATGGAGTCTATGTATTGGTTATGATAATGCGAGTGTTTTGCTGCTTGCTTACTTATATACCCTTCTTTTGCAAGTCTTTCTTTCTCTTCCTTGTGTGACTCACCATAGCCTAAAATCGGCTTATCTTTAATTAGTTCAGCTCCAGCATGCCATAACTGAAGACGAAAACCGATCGAAGTATTGAGATTACCAGACTCAATTGAAGCAACTTCTTTCTTGGTTGCCTCATACCGTGCAACTATTGAAGATATATTCAATGTTAAAAGGCCAACAATTGAAAGTATGAAGATTGAGATATATTTCCTCATTCTTATTTTATTAGCGTTCTTAGTTAAAACGTAGCAAACTAACAATACAACAGCCACTCCCATGGCCAGCATGACACCACGACTCTCTCCCAATACAAGAGCATTAGATGAAAAGATAAAAGATGTAATCATCATTATTTTTTTCTTCTTGCTTTCTGCTTCAAAAAAAACCGCCAAAGAAGAAACAAGAAGAACAGCTGCAATCGTACTCAAGGGAATTGGGTTCATTTCCCAATGCCGCCCAAGAGACATTACACTCCCTTGGTAATAGGAAAAAAAACCAATAGATATAGCACCAAGAAAAAGAAAATAATGCACATTATCAGCAAAAATTTTCAATGTTCTTTTAGGTAAAATAGTGAAATAAAAAAATACAATAGCACTGGCCCTCACAACATTTGAACTATATCCATTTAAAAAGTAAAATATAATAGACAGCACAAAAAACAAGCCTAGCAACCATGCTGACTTCCTATTTTTTATATTTTCCGCAACACATTGAAATCCATCATTGAAAATAACAACGAGAAAAGAAAAAATAAATGCAAAAACCATATGTTTCTTTGCATCCGCATATAAAAACTGAACAGCAAATGCCCAAACTAAGGGAAGGAGAATAATACAGTCGATTACTACCTTTCTATAAGAATTAAATTCTCTCACCAAAAAATTCTACCTATGCTTCCAAAAAATAATTCTAGCTATAGATTCGTGGATTCGAAATAGCTCTCTATATAACTTAGAAAACAACCCAACTTGCACTTTATGCTTCCTTGACTTAGAGTCAGATGAGATAGTTGACGGTATATTTGCCCTCTCAAACAGAGATGGATGCACACTGTACGTTTTCACGCCATGCCTCCACGGTTTTTCCATATAGTCATCGACGGGCTCTATAAACCTCTTTGCATTCTTAACAAACTTTTGGGCAGCTAAAGGTGAAAGAATATAAGCAGTGGTTCCGCAACTTTTTTTACTAAACTGACCGACAGAAATACCGCAACTAAGCTTATAAAGTTCAGTAAAAGCAGACTGAAATGTCGAAGAAAGCTTAATATACCCATACTTTGAAGCATAATTCATGACTTCATCCAGAACCTCAGTTGAAACGATATCATCAATGTCAACGTTATCCTCAAGTATCAAGATAGGCGTATCTAGTTCAATACATTTTTCCCACAGTGAATAATGGCTTGCAAAACACGCTACTTCATTTGGTCGCAAGAAGTAGCCCTTTCTTTTGAACGTCAACTGAGGAGCAGCTTTTTCAGAGTGAGTAAATCTCTCAGAGCTACTGCCATCAATTGCATCAAAAAACTCGAATTCAACACCAGCTTTGTCAAGTTGTAGCTTCATCCTTTCTCTTCGATCACAAGAACGAGCTAAGCTGAGCACATACACCTTCATCAGTTTTTCCAATGCACCTAAACAACGCTGATTATACTCACCTAAGGGCAAACTCTACAAATCAAGTGCTTCCAATACTGTGCCTCCAGGCAACCGAACCCAAATTATCAATAGATAAAATCAGCGATATGTGTACTCACAATCAATTGACTATGATTTGATACTACTCATCAGTTTCAGCTTTGATTGGTTGACCTTGTATAATCAGCAAGGTTAAGAAGATACTTCTTCTCACTATTTGTAAAAAAAGAAGGCAATGCAGCAACTCTCCCAGAGGAAAACACCACGTGAAGTTCCCTTATTACTCAAAAAACGCGCTCAAAGCACTCATTCCAAACATCTTATGGCACAAAGTCGGTAGCTTTTTGTTAGCTAAAATCACATCAGATCAGAGAGCATCGATTGAGGAAAGAGTGAGTTACTACAATAAGCTAACGGTAGCCTTTGCTCCAAAACCTGAACAACAACAATTTTCTACTGTTGCTGCATTCAAAAAAACTCGCGGCTGGACTTACTTCTTTGATATCAAAGATGTAGTGCACTTTTTTGATCCTGATTTTTCGTTTAACTACATTAATGGTGACGTCACACATGTTCCTAACACACCAAGTTTTGTAAAGAGTCGCCCCATTGGCAGCATGAACGGTAATTCAGTTCTACTGAAACTCAACAAAGTGAGACATTTCGCGTTCGTCAAAGACAAAAGAAAATATCAAGAAAAAAAAGATATGGTGGCGTGGAGAGGCGTAGGTTATCAACCCCACCGTCAAACGGTCATTAAGGCTTTCTATAATCACCCAATGTGCAACATTGGTCAGACTAAACCTTGTCATGGCGCTCCTTGGGAAAAGGAAGAAATGAGCAAAAAGGAACAACTGGCATACAAATTTCTTCTTGCGATTGAGGGCAATGATGTTGCAACAAACTTAAAGTGGGCAATGTCATCAAACTCGTTGGTGATGATGTCTAGGCCCAAGTTCGAGACTTGGTTTATGGAAGGTAGACTCCAGCCTGGTATCCACTACGTTGAGCTAAAAGATGATTACTCGGACCTGATAGAGAAAGTTAACTATTATCTAAGCCACGAAGATGAAGCTCTAGGCATCATTAACAATGCCCACAGGTGGGTAGATCAATTCAGAGATCCTCAGGTTGAGAGAATGATTTCTCTTCTGGTCGCAGAGCGTTATTTCGAGCTTACAAGAAAAACTTCGTAAAGCTAAAATGTAATAAACCCCTCCAAGTTCGAGTAGAATGTCTTGCAATCACATTGAAATACCTCTCTATGAGCTCACATTGATATGAAAAAAATCTTGGTTATTGGCCCTGCTTGGGTAGGAGATATGGTGATGTCGCAGGCACTCTATATCGAACTCAAAAAACATCACCCTGATAGCCAGCTAGATGTTATGGCGCCTGACTGGTGTCGGCCTCTTCTCGAACGAATGCCGCAAGTTGATAAGACTATCGCGATGCCACTTGGCCATGGAGCATTAGCCTTGAATGTTCGCCGACATTTGGGTAGAGAGCTGCGCCAAGAAAAGTACGACTGTGCCTACGTTTTGCCTAATTCCGCAAAATCCGCACTTATCCCTTGGTTTGCGAAAATCCCCCTTCGCATTGGCTGGCGAGGAGAAATGCGCTATGGCCTACTCAACGATTTGCGGCCGAATAAAAAAGCTTTTTCCTTAATGGTTGAACGCTATATCGCCCTGGCTTACCCACGTGAAGACATGATTGACAGTTCCAGTTTGCCCGGATTGTCTAGGCCAAAACTGAATATTGATACGAAACTACAGCGAAAAGCTATTGAAAAATTCACCCTGCAACTCAACCGGCCCGTTGTCGGCCTGTGTCCTGGCGCAGAATTTGGTCCGGCCAAACGTTGGCCAGAATATCATTTTGCAGAAACGGCCCAAAGACTCATAGACATGGGTTTTCAAATTTGGTTGTTTGGTTCAGCAAAAGACAAGGAAGTAACGTCAAAAATTGTCGCCAGCTTAGATGAGAACCAACAAAAGTATTGCTCTAATCTAGCGGGTAAAACCAGTTTAACTGAAGCGATCGACCTGCTTGCTTTGTGCGGTACTGTGGTTAGTAATGACTCAGGACTCATGCATATCGCCGCTGCGGTCGGTTGTCGTTTGGTTGCTTTGTATGGTTCTACTTCTCCGGGTTATACACCACCTCTGGCGGAACATGTCGCAGTGTTACATACAGACATTGAGTGTCGACCTTGTTTTTCTCGCGAATGCCCAAAGGAACACCTTAAATGTCTGGCCGAATTAGAACCGGCTCGGGTGCTTAACGAGATTATCAGGCTAAACCCTATAGAGGTCGACGCGTGTTAGCCCGCTTTATCTACACACTATTACTAGCTATCGTTAGCCCAGTATTACTCTGGTCTCTTTACCGAAGACGCACTAACAAGCCTAGAATTGGTAATCGCTGGAAAGAGCATTGGGGTTATACTCCCACCTTGCAAGGGAAAAAACCTTTGTGGATACATGCTGTTTCAGTCGGCGAAGTTCTGGCTGTTTCACCATTAATTAGAGAACTTAAGCAAAAAGAGCCATCACTTCCGGTTTTACTCACCACAACGACAAGTACAGGAGCAGTGCAAGCTGAAAAGCTTGGTACGTTAGTCGAGCACCGCTACATGCCTATCGATTTTAGTCATTGCATTAACCGCTTTCTTAAAACAGTAAAACCCCGAGCTTTGATAATAGTAGAAACCGAACTTTGGCCCAATACACTGCATACAGTCCATCAGAATGGCATTCCAGTTACAGTTATCAATGCACGTCTTTCTGAGCGTTCTGCATCCGGCTATCGTAAAATCCAACCTCTGTTTAACGTAATATCAAATTCGCTAAGTGAGGTACTCTGCCTGCACCAAGACGACAAGCAGCGCTTTATCCAACTTGGAGTAGATGGAGCCAAAGTTTATGTGAGTGGCTCGATTAAATATGATCTATCTATTACCCCAGAAACACTGATCAAAGGACAACGTTTACGCTACCTTTTGGGCCCAGATAGGCCTATCTGGATTGCAGCTAGTACGCATAAAGGTGAGGATGAAAAGATGCTAAATATACATCGACGTATTCTCGAAAAAAGCCCTAATACACTTCTTGTCCTAGTTCCGCGTCATCCTGAGCGTTTTGATGACGTCGAGAGGCTTTGCCACCAGCAAGCACTTCAAACAGTGCGGCGTAGCCACACAGATGAAAAGGTGACAGCTCAAACTCAAGTGTATCTGGGTGACACCATGGGTGAGCTGCTCGTTATGCTTGAGTGCGCTGACATTACGGTCATGGGCGGCAGTCTGATAGGAGACAAGGTTGGGGGGCACAACCTATTAGAACCTGCAACATTAGGAAAACCCAGTCTGATTGGTCCAAGCTTTTTTAATTTTACTGATGTCACCAATCAGCTTTCAGATGCAGGGGCAACCAATGTCTGTGCGGATGAAACAGTTATTGCCGAAAGACTTTTTGAGTTATTTACTAACCCTCAAAAACGTTTAGCGATGTCAATTGCAGCCGAAGAAGTAGTGCAAAAGAACAAGGGGGCGATTGCCTTTACGATAGATCATATACTATCTCGCGTTTCAAAATGCTGATGGCACGAATGACAAGGCTTATTTAAAGCCGCTTGATCTATACCCATCAACTAGCCAGCCCCAGTGGTTGGCTTCATCAAACTTAATCCCAGCTTTGCTCTTTTCTTTTAAGAACGAGCGCAATAGTCGGTTTAAGTTGGTCTGTTTCCAACTATTACCTTTACGCAGCCCACACTTATCAAAATCGATTAGCCAAACTCGGTTATTATCATCAAGCAAAATATTGTGGGCATTCAAGTCAGTGTGGCAAACACCAGCGTGATGCATCTTTGCAACCTCTTTTCCAATCGCAAACCAGATGTGCGGAGTCAAGTCCGTATCTGCAAGCACTTTGACAAGATCTTTAGCATTTTGGATCAATTCAACGAGAATATCTGCGCGATAGGACAGCAAACCTGCTTTACTTGCTTTGGCAGCAACAGGCTGAGGAACATTCACTCCAGACTCACGAAGGTGTCGTAAAAGAACGAACTCCTGATAACATCGCGTATTTTTCCAACCACTAAACCAATATTGATCGGAAACCAGTTTTCCAAACAAACCTCCACGATGGTAGTGGCGGAGTGCCATAGGTAAGCGCTCGCCCTGTACAAACAACGTTATTCCTCGCCCTCTGGCAGAGCCAATGACTTTACTGTTCTGCTCCCAAAAAACTGGCTCAAAAGCTGATGCAGCATCACACTCCGATAATAGCGCCCCGTCAAACCACACTTGGCAATCGGGCAACGTTTTCTGATCCATTTACTTTCTCTTATCGATATATTGCAATAACTTACTCTGATAACAGTAACCAGATATCAGTGGCGCAGTTTATCCTCTCGAATCCAAACATTGTAAGCGATACAATGTTGCTGAATAAAGGTGGGAAGACGGTAACTTATCCCCCATACAAATTCACTCATATTTACTGCTTCGCTGCTCAAGGATACTATGAAACCTTTGTTTTCTGATGCTCCAAAATCAATTTGTATTCTTCGCCTATCCGCGATTGGTGATGTTTGCAACGCTATTGCGGCAGTTCAAGCCATTCAGAGTTACTGGCCCGAAACTCAGATAACTTGGATTACAGGCAAACTCGAAGCACAACTTCTTGATTCAGTGAAAGGCATACGGGTAATTGTCTTTGATAAAAAATCAGGTTTTAATGCCTACACCTCAGTATGGAAGCAGTTGGAGGAGGAAACGTTTGATGCCCTTCTGCACATGCAATACGCGATACGCGCGAGTGTAGTTAGCTTGGGTATAAAAGCAACATATACCCTCGGGTTTTCGGCTGATCGTAGCCAAGACTTCCAAACACTTTTTACCAATGTAAAAGTCCCATCACCAAAATCGAATCATGTCGCAGATGGTTTCATGGCATTCGCCTATAAGTTAGGTGTTAAAGATATGGTACCTAATTGGACACTTGAATACTCAGAAGCAGATAAACACTGGGCGCGCAGCAAGATGCACAACAAAAAGCCCAATCTACTGCTTGTACCTGGGGCATCAAAAGCATACAAAAACTGGAATGCGGCAGGTTATGTCAGCGTAATCAACCATGCCCGTAACAATGGATGGCATGTCATTTTGGCGGGTAGTCCCTCTCAGGTGGAAGTAGAACTGGCTAATGACATTCAGTCAATATTAGAGAAACCTTGTGAGAGTCTTGTGAGTCGGTCGAGCCTTTTGCAAATGCTGGCACTTATCGACAATGCCGACCTCGTTATTGCGCCTGATACAGGTCCAGTGCATATGGCAAACGCGATGAGCACCCCTGTTATTGGACTCTATGCACACCATAATCCGAAGAGAGTAGGTCCTTATCGTTACCTCAAATATACGGTATCTGTATACGAGGAGGCTGTTTTTTCTGAGACAGGAAAGACCCCGCAGCAACTTAACTGGCGAACTAGAGTTAAAGATAGTAATGCAATGAGCCTTATCAGCAGTGTTAGCGTTATTTCAATGTTTGATGCAGTATCAAAAGACTTATCTTTGCAACTAGAAAATGAAAGGATATAACCTTGGATAAACCTACGCTTGCAGTTGCATTAATTGTCAAAAATGAAGCTCAACACCTTAATGCTTGCCTCTCTTCGGTTGCCGGTTGGGTAGATGAGATTGTGATTCTTGATTCAGGAAGTACCGATGAGACGGAAGACATAGCCCGACGTTATACAGATAAGTTTTATGTTTCAGAGGATTGGCCAGGGTTTGGCATCCAGCGACAGCGTGCACAGCAATATGTCACCTCCGATTATGTGCTTTGGCTTGATGCTGATGAGCGCGTAACTCCAGAACTAAGAACTGCAATTCTGGAAGCCACGGCACTCCCGAAAGATAACACTGTCTATCAAATTAATCGTTTGAGCAGCGCTTTTGGTCAGTTCATCCATCACTCCGGCTGGACGCCAGATTGGTTAACTCGTCTCTATCCAACTTCGCTTACAACTTACAACGATGCATTGGTTCATGAGAAAGTGATTGAAGTACCTAAAACGCAAGTAAAAAAGCTAAACGGGAACTTGTTACACTATACCTATGACAACCTTCATCATTATATCGGAAAAACTACAGGCTATTTGCGCAGTTGGGCTGATGAGAGAGAGGGAACGAAAAAATCAAGTCTATCTAAGGCTCTGATTCATGCCTTTGCAGCATTTTTAAAGATGTATGTCCTAAGATGTGGTTTTCTTGACGGTCGCCGTGGTTTCATTTTGGCATGGCTAACCATGCATTCAACCTTCGTAAAGTATGTCGATCTTTGGCTAAGAGAACAAAAACATAAGGAAAATATGTGAAAGTCTCCTTAATCATTGCTACCTACAACTGGGAGCAAGCCTTAGCAGCAGTTTTGCACAGCCTAAAACTTCAATCCAAACTACCTGATGAGGTCATCATCGCCGATGATGGTTCAAAAGAAGCAACAGCAAATCTCATTGCAGATTGCGCTAAAGACTTCCCAGTACCTTTGATACACAGTTGGCAGCCTGATGATGGTTTTCGACTTGCGGAAAGTCGAAACCGCGCTTTTGCTAAGGCAACAGGTAACTACTACATCATGATTGATGGCGACCTAATTCTTCCCCCTCGGTTCATAGAAGACCATATTATTAATGCTAGACCCAATCAATTCATACAGGGAGGTCGCGTTATCATGGAACCAAATTGTTCCGAAAATACGCTCTTGACAAGAAAACTTCCCAGTCTGTTATCTAAAGGTATAAGAAATCGTCACAACTCAATTTCGAATCGCTTCATTAGTGGTTTGTTTTCTAAGATTTCAAACTCAGATAAATCAACACGTGGCTGCAATATGTCTTTTTGGGCAGATGATTTTAAGCGCGTCAATGGTTTTAATAATGACTTTGTGGGTTGGGGCCGTGAGGACAGTGAGTTTGTCCACCGTATGTTAAACAGTGGCATTAACCGACTTTATCTAAAGTTTGCTGGAGCTGGCTTCCATATCTATCATGACGAAAGTCCTCGTGAATCACTGCCAGCTAACGACATAATCCTGACCAATACCGTTGAACACAAACTCAAACGCTGCCAAAACGGCGTAGATAAGTTTATCGAGCATACATTATGACAACCAGAGTCATCTATCCCGGTACATTCGATCCCATCACTAACGGTCACGTAGATCTCATAGAACGCGCTGCAGCAATGTTTAGCCATGTTGTGGTTGGTATCGCTGCCAGCCCAAGCAAAAAGCCCCTGTTTGATCTTGAAGAGCGCGTCCAATTGGCAAAAGCGGTAACCGAGCATCTCGACAATGTCAGTGTGGTGGGTTTCTCCGGCCTTTTGGTGGACTTTGCCAAGCAATACAACGCGAACATTCTGGTTCGCGGATTGCGCGCAGTCTCCGATTTCGAATATGAGTTTCAGCTAGCGAATATGAATCGCCGTTTGATGCCTGAACTTGAAAGCGTCTTTCTCACGCCTTCGGAAGAAAACTCGTTTATCTCTTCCACGCTAGTGAAAGAAGTGGCTCTTCATGGTGGCGACACCAGTGGTTTCGTTCATCCCAAAGTGCTCGAAGCATTGAAATCTCAACTGAAGAAATAACAACGATAAAGCCCGCTAAAGCGGGCTTTATTATTTTTGGCACTCGGGGCAAAACACCGTATTTCGCTGCCCTATCTTCACACTGTCAAGTTCAGTGCCACACACCGGGCACGGTTTTCCTTGTCTGCCATACACCAACAACTCTTGCGCAAAGTAGCCTGGCTTGCCATCAGCTTGAGTGAAATCTTTCAGCGTCGTGCCACCTTGTTTGATGGCAGTTGCCAAAACGTCTTTGATGTCTGCCACCAGTATATTGGCTTCTTCGAGGCGAAGTTGTCCTGCTGGACGCTGTGGGTGGATTCTAGAGGTGAACAGAGATTCATTGGCGTAGATGTTCCCCACCCCGACGACGACGGCGTTATCCATAATAAATTGCTTAATCGCCGTGCGTTTCCCCTGCGCCTTTTCAAACAGATATTCACCAGTAAACGCGTCAGTGAGTGGCTCTGGACCCAATTTTTCCAAAGCGGGATGGTCTCCGCCCTTTTCCTGCCAAAGCCACGCGCCAAATCGACGTGGATCGTTGTAGCGAATTACTTTTCCATTGGAGAGGTGTAAATCGACATGATCGTGCTTATCCGGCTCTGCCGCCTGTGGCAATACCCGTAAACTGCCTGACATTCCTAAATGCACCAGCGCATAGCCAATATCCGTTTCCAGTATCAAGTACTTTGCGCGGCGTTTCACTGCACGAATTGTCTGGCCTTCGATATCAAATAAGGTGTCCGGAACAGGCCAACGTAGTTTGGACTGTCTGACCTCCAGTTTGGTAACCACCTGATCCGTCGCATGGGGCTTAATACCCATACGGCTCACTTCAACTTCCGGTAATTCTGGCATCCTGCTAATTCTGGTTGGCGAATGGGAACAGGTAGTTTGGATCAACAGAGACCGCAAGCCAACGGTTTTCCCAGTTTTGAATGAGCCAGAATTGAGGCAATTGATAATAGGTCAGACGTAAAGGCTCGACAGCTTCACCTCTATCCACCACCAAAGTCGCCGGTTCACGAAGACCAGGTTTTAACTTGTCATAGGTGTCTGTGTCGATTTCTGTGCCAGACAGGTTAATCCATCGGTTTGCCAATTCAGTGGCTGAGATAGACAGCTTTCTATCGGTTTGCCATGGCATGGCATTGGTGAGGGTGAATTTCGGAAAACGCAGTGCTTTGACTTCCACATCGGATGGCATCAAAGCAATGATCCCATCAGGTAGTACCTGCTCAACCGATTGTTCGGCCTCACTTTCTGCCAGCTGGCTTCTAAGGTAGGTTGGCAGGTTTATCAGTGTGATAAACGCCAAAATCCCCAAGATAAGGAAATTGTTGAATGTTCTGCGGGACGGTGTAGCCATCGCTCACTCTCAGTATCTTCAATCGTCATTCAAAGTGTACACCTAAACAGACTAAAAATACTCGCATTCAAAAGTCATCAAGCTGTTTGGATATCTATCGAAGTCTCTGATTTACGGATATAAAAAAACCCAGCCAAAGCCGGGTTCTTTATCAGAGGCGAAAACCAATTACTTGATTTTTGCTTCTTTGTACATAACGTGTTGACGAACAACTGGATCAAATTTCTTGATCTCGAACTTGCCCGGCATGTTACGTTTGTTCTTATCAGTAGTGTAGAAGTGACCAGTACCAGCAGATGATACCAGGCGGATCTTCTCGCGAATGCCTTTAGCCATTCTTTAAGTCCTCTTAAACGTTCTCACCACGGGCACGGATATCTGCCAGAACAGAATCAATACCTTTCTTGTCGATGATGCGCATACCTTTAGGGGTAAGACGCAGTTTAACGAAGCGGTTTTCGCTTTCTACCCAGAAACGATGAGTTTGCAGGTTCGGCAGAAAACGACGCTTGGTGGCGTTATTAGCGTGAGAGCGGTTGTTACCAACTACAGGACGCTTGCCAGTTACTTGGCATACTCGTGACATGAATGTCTCTCCAAATCGTTTCAGCTCGATATCAACCTTGTCCGCCAGTCCTGCAAACAAGGTCAGGCTCTACGTCAAGGCTATCAAAGGTGGCGCATTATACTAACTGTCTTTCCATTGCTCAAGTCCCGAGCAGATCCTTTTGACAGTTTTTGATCGTTTTTTAGCAACCTAGGTGACGTTGACCTGAGGTAAACCTCACTCACCCCCAGAAAAAACGCCATGTTAGCGGCTTTCTACCGAATTAGAGAAAAGGTGTTAAAGACGACCAGAGTACCGAAATACCCTTAAATCCAACCACGTTCGGCGAAGGATACCACGTCCCCATCCCCAATCACCATATGGTCGAGCAAACGAATGTCCACTAAAGCTAAAGCATCGCCAATTCTGTTGGTGATATGACGGTCTGCTGTGCTGGGTTCAGCGATACCCGAAGGGTGATTATGGGCGAGAATCACTGCATTGGCGCCTACATCGAGACAACGTTTTACCACTTCTCTCGGATATACATTGGCGGAATTGATTGTACCTTCAAACAAAATCTCGTCTTTTATAGGGCGATTCTGATTATCAAGGTAGAGCACGAGAAAGGCTTCCCTTGGGCGGTCACGCAGTTTGCAGGAAAGGTATCTGGCGGTATGTGACGGACTGGAAAGTGCATCCTCCCTCGCCAACGTTTCACCTAGGTGACGTTTGCTAAGCTCCAACACGGCCTGAAGTTGGGCATATTTCGCAGAACCCAGCCCTTTGCGTTCACTGAATTGTTTCAGTTCAGCCTGCATTAACCCTCTAAGTGAACCAAAATCTTCTAAAAGGTAGCTAGCAAGTTCAATCGCATTCATGCCCTTAACACCGGTGCGCAAGAAAATGGCAAGAAGCTCTGCATTGGTGAGCGACTCTGGGCCTCTCGCCAACAACTTCTCACGTGGCCGACACTCTTCAGGCATATTTTTTAGCGACATGACATTCTCAGTGAAAGAAAACCCCGAGCGTCGCTTTCACCATTAAAACCGTCAACATCATCATCAAAACGCTGCGATAGACTTACAAACTCGGCAAGTTTGAGTGGCTACGTATTTACATTTCGAACGTGAATAATATCGCTTTCACATTCGTCGAGCGTAACAGGCGCTTTCCCGGTCTTTTGTGTTATCTTTCCTCTCATTATCCATTGGCTAAATTAGTTATGGCTCAGAAAATCACTCAGACCCTGTCGGGCAAACGGATTGTTTTAGGTATCGGTGGCGGTATTGCGGCTTATAAATGTGCCGATCTGACGCGTCGCCTGATTGAACGTGGCGCTGACGTTCGCATTGTCATGACTCACGCAGCGAAAGAATTTATCACCCCGCTGACCATGCAGGCAGTCTCTGGCCACCCTGTGTCTGACAGCTTGCTCGACCCTGCTGCTGAAGCCTCAATGGGTCATATCGAAATTGCGAAATGGGCAGATTTGGTATTGTTGGCACCTGCCACTGCTGACCTAATTGCCCGTGTGGCGGCAGGCATAGGCAATGATCTTCTGACGACCCTTTGCTTGGCAACAGATGCACCAGTTGCGATTGCGCCCGCCATGAACCAGCAAATGTACCGCGCGGTTGCCACGCAGGAAAATCTCGCGACATTGAAACGACGCAGCCACCCAATTTGGGGGCCAGCAAGCGGTGAACAGGCCTGTGGTGATATTGGCCCAGGTCGCATGCTAGAGCCGATGCAGTTAGTCGGTTTGGTTGAAGACCACTTCACCGAAGGAGACCTCTCCGGCACTTCTTTTCTCATTACCGCAGGGCCAACCCGCGAAGCCATTGACCCGGTGCGTTACCTCACCAATCACAGCTCAGGGAAAATGGGCTATGCGATCGCAGAAGCGGCCGCTAAACGGGGCGCAAGTGTCACTCTAGTCAGTGGCCCAGTGAACCTGCCAACACCAAATGGCGTTAACCGAGTGAATGTCGAAAGCGCGCAAGAGATGCATGACGCGGTTCACGCCCACGCTCCTAAACATCACATTTTCATCGCCTGTGCGGCGGTCGCTGATTTCAGGCCTGCCAATGTGGCCGACCAGAAGATGAAAAAGCAAGATGGCGAAGATGACATGACGATCACGCTTGTCAAAAACCCTGACATCGTCGCTTCTGTTGCTTCACTGGAAGAGAATCGCCCGTTTACCGTCGGCTTTGCTGCTGAGACCCAGGATGTAGAACAGTACGCACGCGGTAAACTTCAGAAGAAGAATCTGGATTTGATTTGCGCCAATGACGTCTCTCTGGAAGGGCAAGGCTTTAACAGCGACCAGAATGCACTGCACCTATACTGGCCAAAAGGCGATAAAGCACTGCCTCTGGCGAGCAAATCAGATATTGGCAACCAGCTTGTCAGCGAAATTACAGCACTCTACAACATCAAATAAGTAAACAGCGGAACTAGGTTATGAAAAAAATCGATCTGAAAATCCTCGACCCACGCGTCGGTAACGAATTCCCACTCCCTGCATACGCGACAGAAGGCTCTGCAGGTCTGGACCTTCGCGCCGTGCTGGATACCCCGCTGACACTGGAACCAGGCCAAACGGAACTTCTTCCGACAGGTCTTGCTATCCACATTGCTGACCCTTCACTGGCAGCAACCATTCTTCCACGTTCAGGCCTTGGCCATAAGCACGGCATCGTGCTGGGCAACCTGGTAGGCCTCATAGATTCAGATTATCAAGGCCAGCTCATGGTTTCTTGCTGGAACCGAGGCAACACAACCTTTACCATTGAGCCAGGTGAGCGTATTGCGCAACTGGTTTTTGTGCCAGTTGTACAAGCCCAGTTCAACATTGTTGAAGACTTCGACGCGACCGAGCGTGGTGCCGGAGGATTTGGACACTCTGGTACAAAATAACAGCGTTAACCCGGTGAAATATCTGAAAAATGCCACAGAAGTGTGGCGTTTTTTATGCCGCATTCACGGTTTCGGGAATTACTGTAGGCTTCACCTGCAATCAAGGTGCATTATTCTTTTAATACAGAGAGGCCGTCGTTAATATAGCGGCTCTTCAGCCTAGATTTCGGGTCAGTGACCCCAAGAACAATAAAGGAACCATCTATTCATGGCTGGCCAAAAAAAGCAGAATCGCAGAGAGGAAATCCTCCAGGCCCTGGCTCAAATGCTGGAGTCCAACCAGGGCAGTCAACGCATTACCACCGCCAAACTTGCCGCGCAGGTAGGCGTTTCTGAAGCCGCGCTATACCGACACTTCCCAAGTAAAGCACGCATGTTCGAAGGCTTGATAGAGTTTATCGAAGAGTCACTGATCACCCGTATCAACCGCATCCAAAGTGATGAAAAAGATACGATGACCCGTTTACGCTTGATCCTACAATTGCTGTTAGTTTTCGGAGAGCGTAATCCGGGACTGACACGCATCATGACAGGACATGCCTTGATGTTTGAGCAGGACAGGCTGCAAGGTCGCATCAATCAGCTATTCGAAAAAATCGAGAGCCAACTGCGTCAGGTGCTGCGTGAGCGCCGCCTTCGTGAAGGTAAAGGTTTCCCAGTTGATGAGAATGTACTGGCAGCTCAGCTTCTCGGTCAGGTAGAAGGTAGCCTCAACCGCTTCGTGCGTTCAAACTTCAAATACGCGCCGACTGCGGAGTTTGACCAGTACTGGCAGCTTCTGAGCGCTCAACTGAATTGATTGTGCTGCGAAAAGCAGAAAAGAAGGCTGCATAATGCAGCCTTCTTTATTTGTTGTAGCAAACGGCCAACTCATTGCCGTTTACCACATGTTAAACATGCAGATTATCTACGCACACATGGAAGTCACTGGCTGTACCGCATTGGGTCACTTCTTCTTTTGAGTAACCAATGTCCATGCTGGTCTTGGATTGCTGCTCATTCAGCTGAGCAACACAAGAGTGGAATTGTGTTGAATTAGCACAAGCTTGCGTCTCTTCCAATGTATACCCCGCCTGCGCTCCAGCAGTAAACAAACCGAAAGTCATTAGTGTCGCTACCATTACTTTTTTCATAGTTTCTTCTCCGACTTAGCAGTGTGTAGGGTGCAGCAAAAGCGTTTTGTGATTCGCTGTGCCGCTTTGATGAGTTCATAATACTCACTGACGCTGAACAAATACTGAACAAATGCAACAATGATCACGTTTTTTCATGCAATTATTTTTCTATCTGCATGATGACCACGGTTCTCCAAGGCAAACAGCTCCCTTCAAAGCAGTAACATCTCAAGTAGAAGATACAAAAAAGCCCGCACAAAAGCGGGCTAAATAAAAGGTGCGAGCATAACGGCTAGATACCGTATTCCGCGCGATATGCTTTTACTGCATCCAATTGTTCTGGGTTGCCGCCCTGCTCTTCCAGATACGTCACCAGATCGCCAAGGCTGATGATAGACACCACCTGACAGCCAAAGTCTCGCTCGACTTCCTGAATAGCAGAAAGCTCGCCTTTACCGCGCTCTTGACGGTCAATCGCCACCAGAACACCAGCCAAATCAGCACCGTTTGCCTGAATGATTTCCATCGACTCGCGAATCGCTGTGCCTGCGGTGATCACATCGTCCACCAGCATCACACGGCCTTCCAGCGCGCTACCGACCAGATTGCCACCTTCACCGTGGTCTTTGGCTTCTTTACGGTTAAAACAGTAAGGCGTGTCCACATCGTGATGTTCAGCCAGCGCAACCGCAGTGGTAGTCGCAATGGGAATGCCTTTGTACGCAGGGCCAAACAGCAGATCGTATTCAATACCCGCATCAACCAGCGCTTCAGCATAGAAACGGCCCAGACGCGCCAAATCCCTGCCTGTGTTGAACAGACCGGCATTAAAGAAGTAAGGGCTCTTACGACCTGACTTCAAAGTGAATTCACCGAACTTCAAGACTTCTTTTTCCAATGCGAATTCGATGAACTGACGCTGATAGGCTTTCATTTTCTCTCCTGTCGAACAAAAGTCGGCTAGCTTGCCGGTTTTACCTGAGGCGCATCCGCCTCGCTTAAAACTAGGTTAAAAAAAAGCGGCTCCAATAGAAGCCGCTTTCTCATCAATCAATTAACGATGCTTTCTGAATCGCTACAATGTCCTGAATACCTTGGGTTGCCAGAGACAACATGGCATTAAGCTCATCGGCAGTGAACGGTTCCGCTTCTGCAGTACCCTGCACTTCAATCATGCGGCCATCTTCCAGCATCACTACGTTCATATCCGTGTCTGCTGCGGAGTCTTCCACATATTCCAGATCGCAGATTGGTGTACCTTCAAAGATACCCACAGAAACCGCGGCAACATGACCTTTCATTGGGTTCTCTACCAGTTTGCCTTCACTCACCAGCTTGTTCAGCGCATCGGCCATCGCCACGCTTGCGCCAGTAATCGATGCAGTGCGGGTACCACCGTCAGCCTGAATAACATCACAGTCAACGGTGATAGTGAAATCACCCAGCTTTTCAAGGTTCACAGCAGCGCGCAGGCTACGGGCGATCAGGCGCTGGATTTCCATAGTGCGGCCGCCTTGCTTACCGTTTGCCGCTTCACGACGGTTACGGGTGTGGGTTGCACGTGGCAGCATACCGTACTCAGCGGTCACCCAGCCTTGTCCTTTCCCTTTCAGAAAGCGCGGCACGCCTTCTTCAACGCTTGCGGTACAGATAACTTTGGTATCACCAAACGCCACCAGCACAGAACCTTCCGCATGGGCGGTAAAATGACGGGTAATTGTGACTGGACGAATTTGACCAACTTCTCTGCCGCTAGGACGCATAGGACTCACCTGTTTATAAATGCTGAATTTCGTTAACCGGCGATTATAACGGCTTCACCTTTTACACGCTAATACAATGCGGTCTTGTCTGCTTTTTTCTTCCGTTTCCCTTCATGCTGCTGACATAAAAGGCAGCGACTGCGTATAATCATCACAACTTTCATCAATGAGTGAACTTCAATGATCCACAGTATGACTGCCTACGCCCGTCGGGAAATCAAGGGCACATGGGGCACAGCCGTTTGGGAAATCCGCTCGGTTAACCAACGTTACCTCGAAACCTATATCCGCATGCCAGAGCAGTTCCGTGGCCTTGAACCTATCATTCGTGAGCGATTCCGTTCCCGTCTTGCCCGCGGCAAGGTGGAATGCAATCTGCGCTTTGAAGCCAATCAGTCAGCTAACACTGAGCTTAAAATCAATGAAGAATTGGCAAAACAAGTGATTCACGCGGCAAAGTGGATCAAAGAAATGTCCGGCGAAGGCAATATTGGTCCTTTCCAGGTACTGCAGTGGCCGGGTGTGATGGAAACCCCAGAGCAGGACATGGATGTGATCAACAAAGCCTTGCTGGAAGGTTTCGACAAAACCGTTGACGATTTCATCGCTGCACGTGCCAGCGAAGGCGACAACATGAAAGCGCTGATTGAACAGCGTTTGGAAAGCATTGCCGCTGAAGTAGTGAAAGTACGCGCGAAAATGCCGGAAATCCTGCAATGGCAACGTGAACGCCTCCTTACAAAGCTGGAAGAAGCGAAAATCGAACTGGACGCTAACCGCGTGGAACAGGAAATCATCTTGCTGGCTCAGAAATCTGATGTTGCGGAAGAGTTGGATCGCCTAGACTCTCACGTATCAGAAACCAAGAAAATTCTGAAAAAAGGTGGCGCTTGTGGTCGTCGCCTGGACTTCATGATGCAGGAATTCAACCGCGAGTCGAACACGCTGGCTTCGAAATCTATCAGCACGGACATCACCGCTTCTGGCGTTGAACTGAAAGTGCTGATCGAGCAGATGCGCGAGCAAATCCAAAACATCGAGTAATCGATACGAAAAGCTGAAAAGCCCGGTCTTTGTGCCGGGCTTTTTGTTCCCGCTTTAGGTTGCTGCCATTATTGGGTTATCCTAAAAGTGGAATTCAATTTTTGTGCGGGTCATGGTACCCTGCGCGCCCTTTAACCTCACAGTGATCAAGACCATGAGCCAAGGTACGCTTTACATCGTTTCAGCGCCAAGTGGTGCCGGTAAATCAAGCCTGATTTCGGCATTGCTGAAAGACAATCCTCGTTACGACATGAAAGTGTCTGTTTCTCACACCACCCGTGCATCTCGTCCGGGCGAAGAGAACGGAGTTCACTACCACTTCGTGTCAGTTGACGACTTTAAAGCGCTGATCGAACAAGAAGCCTTCCTGGAATACGCCGAAGTATTCGGTAATTTCTATGGCACATCACGCCTGTGGATTGAAGAAATGCTGTCAAAAGGCGTCGATATTTTTCTCGACATCGACTGGCAGGGTGCTCAGCAAATTCGCGAGAAAATGCCGAACGCAAAAAGCATCTTCATTCTGCCGCCAAGCCGTGAAGAGCTTGAGCGCCGCCTGAATGCGCGCGGTCAGGACTCTGATGAGGTCATCGCAAAACGCATGGAAGAAGCCCGTTCTGAGATCTCTCACTATAACGAGTATGATTACGTTATCGTGA
Source organism: Grimontia sedimenti (assembly GCF_011045095.1). Taxonomy (GTDB): domain Bacteria; phylum Pseudomonadota; class Gammaproteobacteria; order Enterobacterales; family Vibrionaceae; genus Enterovibrio; species Enterovibrio sedimenti. The sequence continues at coordinate 38,031 of NZ_JAALDL010000013.1, read as the reverse complement.
ACGATGATTTCGATGTGGCCCTGATGGACATCAAAGCCATCCTTCGCGCCGAGCGAATGAAGCAAGACAAGCAATACAGCCGTCACCATGACATGATCGACAGGTTGTTGGACTAATAAGCATCGCTATTGAAAGATGTTTGTTGTTTAGGTCAGTTCGCTTTTGTATAATTTTCGGTCATTTTGATTTTATTACTTACTGGAGTTCTTCATGGCACGCGTAACCGTTCAAGACGCTGTTGAAAAAATTGGCAACCGCTTCGATCTAGTATTGGTAGCAGCTCGTCGCGCACGCCAAATGCAAACTGGTGGTAAAGACTCACTGGTTCAGGAAGAGAACGATAAGCAAACTGTTATCGCTCTGCGTGAAATTGAGGAAGGCCTGATCACTAAAGAGATCCTGGATGCACGTGAGCGCCAAGAGCAGCAAGAACAAGAAGCTGCAGAAATGGCTGCTGTAAGCACCATCACAGGTACTCTTCGCTAATCTAACTTCAGGGAAACAGGCAGATTGTATCTCTTCGATAGCCTGAAAGAAGTCGCAGCACAATACTTGCCGGAGTCGCACTTAGAGGCACTCCGGCAAGCGTATTTGGTCGCGCGAGATGCCCACGAAGGGCAAACCCGCTCAAGCGGGGAACCATACATCATCCACCCTATCGCTGTTGCCCGTATTCTTGCGGAGATGCGCCTTGATCACGAAACCTTGATGGCAGCCCTGCTGCATGATGTGATTGAAGATACTGACGTCACCAAAGAAGACCTCCAGCAACGTTTTGGCGATACTGTTGCCGATCTGGTCGATGGCGTCTCCAAGCTCGATAAGCTCAAATTCCGCGACCGTCAGGAAGCGCAGGCGGAGAACTTCCGCAAAATGATCATGGCCATGGCCCATGACATCCGCGTAATCCTTATCAAACTCGCTGACCGCACGCACAACATGCGTACATTGGGTGCATTGCGTCCAGACAAACGTCGCCGCATTGCCCGCGAAACCCTCGAGATTTTCTCGCCACTGGCGCACCGTCTGGGTATCCACAACATCAAAGTGGAACTTGAAGAGCTTGGCTTTGAAGCCCTCTACCCGACCCGATACCGCGTATTGCGCGAGGTAGTGATTCATGCGCGCGGCAACCGCAAAGAGATGATCCAGAAAATCCACGCCGAAATTGAAGGCGCCTCCAGGATGCGGGTATCAATGCCAAGGTGTTGGGTCGTGAGAAGAACCTCTACTCCATCTACAACAAGATGAAGAATAAGGAGCAGCGCTTCCACACCATCATGGATCTCTACGCTTTCCGCGTGATTGTCGATTCGGTGGATACCTGTTATCGCGTGCTGGGGCAAATGCACAACCTGTATAAGCCGCGCCCGGGACGCATGAAAGACTACATCGCGGTACCGAAAGCGAACGGCTACCAGTCGCTTCATACCTCTATGATCGGCCCTCACGGTGTCCCTGTAGAAGTACAAATCCGTACCGAAGACATGGATCAGATGGCGGACAAAGGTGTTGCGGCACACTGGGCATACAAAGATGGTGCAGACCGTGCTGGCGGCGGTGGCACCACCGCACAGGTGCGTGCGCAGCGTTGGATGCAAAGCCTGCTGGAACTTCAGCAAAGTGCAGGTAGCTCGTTTGAGTTTATCGAAAGCGTGAAATCAGATTTGTTCCCGGACGAGCTGTTCGTGTTTACGCCGAAAGGCCGCATCGTTGAAATGCCTGTTGGCGCAACCGCTGTGGACTTCGCTTATGCCGTGCATACGGACGTCGGTAACTCTTGCGTCGGCGCGAGGGTGAACCGTCAGTCTTACCCACTCAGTCAACCGCTGAAAAACGGCCAGACCATAGAGATCATCACTGCCCCTGGCGCGCGTCCAAACGCGGCGTGGCTCAACTATGTGGTGACGTCCCGTGCGCGTACCAAGATTCGTCAGGTACTGAAAACCAAGCGTCGCGAAGAGTCTGTGATTCTGGGTCGCCGTCTTCTGAACCACGCCCTTGGCGAGAAGAATATTCAGGACATCGAGCAGGAAAACATCGACAAGGTCTTGCACGATCTCAAGCTCGACAGCGAGGAAGATCTGCTGGCAGATATCGGTGCCGGTGAGCTGATGAGCGTGGTGATTGCCAAGCGTCTGCTTGGTGATGCTGACAGCCTGGAAGAGCAAGGCGGATGCCTGCCAATCCGTGGCGCTGAAGGTATCTTGCTGACTTACGCGAACTGCTGCCGTCCTATTCCGGGCGATCACATCGTCGGACACGTCAGCCCAGGTAAAGGGCTGGTCATTCACCGTGAAGAATGTGCCAACATCCGCGGTTATAGTCAGGAGCCAGACAAATATATGTCTGTCGAATGGGGTGATGACATTGATCAGGACTTTGCGACCGCACTGCGTGTTGACATGCTCAACCACCAGGGCGCACTGGCCGATTTGACCAACACGATTGCCGCGACAGGCTCTAACATTCAGGGTTTGACGACGGAAGAGCGCGATGGCCGTCTGTACACGATTTACGTGAAACTCACGACTCATAACCGTGTCCATCTGGCAAACATCATGCGCCGTATCCGTATCATGCCGAATGTGGTGAAAGTCAGCCGTCAGAAGAATTAATGCACTGACAGTGCTAACTGTTAAGTCTTTAACGCCCGCCCTTGCGGGCGTTTTTATAAACGAGAAAAACACCATGACACCAGAACGTTTTGCACGCATCCATGAAGTATTGGCTACCCGCCAGCCGGACCTTACTGTGTGCATGGAAGAAGTCCATAAACCCAACAACATCTCCGCCATTATCCGCACTGCCGATGCTGTTGGTGTTCATCAGGTTCATGCCGTCTGGCCGAAAGACAGTCAAATGCGCGCATTAGGCGGCACTTCTGCGGGCGCACGCAACTGGGTGGACGTTGTTACCCATGACAACACGCCAGAGGCATTTGAAACCCTGAAAGCCAAAGGCATGCAGATTCTGGTGACCAACCTGTCTGATACCGCCGTCGATTTCCGCGAGATTGACTACACCAAGCCGACCGCCATCGTGATGGGTCAGGAAAAGACCGGCATCAGCAAGCAAGCGCTTGAATTGGCTGATCAAGACATCATCATTCCCATGATAGGTATGGTACAGTCACTGAATGTATCGGTCGCCAGCGCGCTGATTTTGTATGAAGCGCAGCGCCAACGCCAAAACGCAGGCATGTACCGGCGTACACGCACTTTGATCCCACAAGCGGAAGTTGACCGCATCATCTTTGAGCGTGGTCACCCTGTGTTGGCAAAAGTCGCCAAACGTAAAGGCCTGCCTTACCCGGATTTGGATGAAGAAGGCCAAATCGTTGCTGATGAAGCCTGGTGGGCCAAGATGCAGGCAGCAAAATAAGCCTGCAATCGTATTGATTTAGGAGAGATGAACACACCATGCGCGCGTCAATGCTGGATGCCGTTCCCGTTACCTCGCTGACTGGAGTCGGCGGCAAAATGGCAGAGAAGCTGGAAAAGCTGGGGCTTTTCACGGTGCAGGATCTGCTATTCCATCTCCCCTACCGCTATGAAGACCGCACCCGTATCTGGCCTATCATGAGTCTGATGCCGGGCCAACATGCCACCGTTGAAGGTGAAGTGGTTAGCAACAACACTGTCTTTGGGCGTCGCCGTATGCTGACGGTGAAAATCACAGACGGTAACGGCTCGCTCACGCTGCGTTTTTTCAACTTCAATGCTGCAATGAAAAACAGTCTTGAACAGGGCAAGCGCGTCAAAGCCTATGGTGAAATCAAACGCGGTCAGGGTGGCCTTGAAATCATCCATCCCGAATACAAAGTCTTCTCCGAGCCCACTGAGCTTTCGCTGGAAGAAACCCTGACACCGGTTTACCCAACCACAGAAGGCCTTCGCCAGCTGACGCTGAGAAACCTGACCGATCAGGCGCTTGAGTTGCTCGAAGGTGCTGCGGTGCAGGAACTCTTACCGGAAGGCTTGTACGACAGGCAAATCACCCTGCGTGATGCGCTGAAAATCCTGCATCGCCCGACGCCAGATATTTCGGTGACCCAGTTGGAGAAGGGTGAACACCCGGCTCAGAAGCGCCTGATCCTAGAAGAACTGTTAGCGCAGAACCTCTCGATGCTCGCGGTTCGCAGCAAGTTGCAGCAAGATCCGACATTTTCGCTGCCGCCTTCAACCGAGTTAAAACCAAAGCTCTTGGAATCCTTGCCATTTACGCCAACGGGCGCGCAGTCCCGCGTGGTGGCCGATATTGAACGTGACATGGGGCTGGAAAAGCCCATGATGCGTCTGGTACAGGGTGATGTGGGCTCAGGCAAAACCTTAGTGGCTGCACTCGCTGCATTGCAGGTGATTGAGCAAGGCTATCAGGTTGCTTTGATGGCACCGACGGAGCTCCTTGCTGAGCAGCATTCGATCAACTTTGCCAACTGGCTGGAGCCTTTGGGCATTTCCGTTGGTTGGCTCGCAGGCAAACTGACAGGCAAAGCCAAAGAAGCAGAACTTGCGAAAATCGCCAGCGGCGAAGCCAAAATGATAGTGGGCACCCACGCCCTTTTCCAAAAGCATGTCGAGTTCGACAAACTTGCGCTTGTCATCATCGATGAGCAGCATCGCTTTGGCGTCCACCAGCGCCTTGAGCTTCGCGAGAAAGGGATGAAGCAAGGCATTCATCCTCACCAGCTCATCATGACTGCTACACCTATTCCACGTACGCTGGCGATGACCGCCTATGCCGATCTCGATACCTCCATCATCGACGAGCTGCCACCGGGAAGAACGCCGATCCAAACGGTTGCCGTACCGGATACCCGACGCATCGACATCATTAATCGTGTCCACGCGTCCTGCTTGGAAGAAGGACGTCAGGCTTATTGGGTGTGTACACTGATTGATGAGTCTGAAGTGCTGGAAGCGCAAGCTGCTGCAGAAACGGCCGATGATTTGGCGCGTGCCCTACCCGACCTAAAAATCGGTCTGGTACATGGCAGGATGAAAGCGGCAGAAAAGCAGGAAGTGATGCAGGCTTTTAAATCCGGTGAGCTTCATCTTTTGGTCGCCACCACAGTGATCGAAGTCGGCGTGGATGTGCCAAACGCCAGTCTGATGATCATCGAAAACCCAGAGCGTCTCGGTCTGGCGCAACTTCACCAGCTTCGTGGCCGTGTCGGACGTGGTTCGGTCGCTAGCCACTGTGTGCTTTTGTATCACGCACCGCTATCAAAGACCGCTACACAGCGCTTAGGCGTGTTGCGTGAAAGCAGTGATGGTTTTGTGATTGCTCAGCGCGATCTGGAAATTCGTGGCCCAGGTGAGCTCTTGGGCACCAAACAAACGGGGATGGCAGAGTTTAAGATTGCCGACTTGGTCCGCGATCAGAAACTCATCCCTGAAGTGCAGAAGCTTGCGTTGTATTTGCACCAAAACTATCCGGACAACGCCAAAGCCATTATCACCCGTTGGCTTGGTAACAACGACAAATACAGCAACGCATAAAAAGGGCGGATATCCGCCCATTCTTCATTCAGCCAATGTTGCTAATCAGTCTTCCCAATACTGCATCACCAGCGCCATCACTTCTGATTTGCTGTAACCGACTTCCCGGGCATCATCAATCAGCGCTTTCAGCGTCGGCTCTATAAACCCGAAGCGATCTTCCATTCGGCCTTGCAACCCTTGCCGCGCGACAATCATGCCCACGCCGCGCTTGCGCTCTAACCAGCCTTCTTCTTCCATGTTTTGGTAGCAACGTGAAATCGTCATCGGATTGATATTCAACTCTGCGGCTAACTTTCTGACAGAAGTCAGCTTCTCCCCGGGGATGAGCGTTCCGGCCACAATCTGACGCTGAATCTGCGTCATCAATTGTTTGAACTTCGGGGACGGATCCTGCGGGTCGATGACTATCTTCATGTTTCATCTCTGCTGTATCGGCGCTGTATTACAGTATTAGCAGATGATTCAAATATGAGACAAGTTTATGGACTGTTTTTCATATCAAAAAATAAAAAACGCGGATTCAAGATCCGCGTTTTTATCGGTAAAGATGCTTCTAACGCCGCTTTCTCGGCTGGCGTTTAGCCACTGGCAAGACAATTTGCGCCCGCAAACCGCCCTGTGAACGCTGGCTGAGTTTTAGCGTGCCGTTATGCTGCTCAGTAATACGCTTGACGATGGCAAGTCCAAGGCCAGTGCCTTCACTGCCCCGCGCGGTGTCACCACGGGTAAAGGGCTGCAATACTGTGTCAATCTGATCGGCTGCGATACCCGGTCCATTATCTTCCACCGCAATCCACTGATGTCGACGGTCAGCAGAAGTACCGGTACTGATTTTGACCCAACCGCCACCATAGCGCACTGCATTCACCACCAAGTTAGTCACCGCACGACGGATAGCCACTTCGTTAGCATCCAGCTTTCCAACCAGCTCGCCTTTAGATACTTCAAGGTCATGTCCTGTTGCACCATCAGCGACAGACACATCTTCGGCCACCACATTCAGGTCAATCTCTGTCATGTCCTGAAGCTGAACCGAACGCAAGTAATCCATAAACTGGTTGATGATTTCATTACACTCTTCGGTGTCTTTAATCATGCTCTCAGCCAGATAACTGTCTTCCGGCGACATCATTTCGGTCGCCAGACGAATCCGGGTCAATGGCGTACGGAGATCATGGCTAACACCTGCCATCAGCAGTGCCCTATCTTCCTCCAGTTTGCGAATGCCTTCGCTCATCTGATTAAACGCTTTCGTCACCGCACGGATATCTGACGCACCGCGTTCTGGTAAAGGTTCCGGGAATTTCCCGTGTCCGACATCCTGCGCCGCACGTTCCAGTGCCGCCAATGGTCGGTTCTGCACTTTAATAAACATCCAGCCGCCACCGATCACCAGTAAGGCGATAAACATGGAATAGAAGAACAGGGGCTGGAAGTCATCCTGATGCAGCTCCGAGAGCGGTATCCGCATCACGTAACCGGGGAACGCCTCACTTTCCAGCCAGAGCACATAGTTCTTCGACTCCAGACTGATGCGCGCTTCCGTCGGAGCACCGAGCTTTTCGGACATGTCCGCACTGAGGTAATCCACTGACGCGGCGTTATCAAACTCCTCCATCATCGCTGGCTCATCGTCATCATGCATGGTGACACCAAGCTTTTCGAGTAACTGGCGACGTAACAGTTCATCCATGTGATAAACCTTGCCGTTCGATAACAGCAAATCGTCATCCAGCATGACTTCGATTTCATGAGCGAGGATTTTGTTGAACTGTTTGATGCTTGGCAGCAAGGCGTAATTGAGGATAGTGAGGTAGGAGAAGATCTGGCTGGCAATCAGAAGGCCAGCCAGCACCACGAGCGTACGGGCAAAGTTACTGCGTGGGGAGAAGCGCATTAATTAGGCTTCTCCGTCCGGTACGAACACGTAGCCCAGACCCCAAACGGTCTGAATATAACGAGGTTTGCTTGGATCTTCTTCAATCATGCGGCGAAGTCGCGAGATTTGAACGTCAATCGAACGCTCCATCGCGGAGTACTCACGGCCACGCGCCATGTTCATCAGTTTGTCGCGGGACATCGGCTCACGGGCATTGGTCACCAATGCTTTCAGTACGGCAAACTCACCTGATGTCAGCGTCAGTGGCTCATCGTTACGGAACATTTCGCGGGTGCCCAGATTCAGACGGAACTGACCAAACTCGACAATTTTTTCTTCACTGGAAGGCGCACCCGGAGCTTCTACCGTCTGACGACGAAGCACTGCACGAATACGTGCCAGCAGTTCACGTGGGTTGAAGGGTTTCGGCAGGTAATCGTCAGCACCCACTTCCAGACCCACGATGCGGTCAATTTCGTCGCCTTTTGCCGTCAGCATCAGGATCGGCAATTGATTGTTCGCCTGACGCAGGCGGCGGCAGATGGAGAGGCCATCTTCACCCGGCAACATCAGGTCCAACACCATCAGGTGGAAATTCTCACGAGAGAGCAAACGGTCCATTTGCTCGGCATTCGCCACACTGCGCACCTGAAAACCTTGCTCAGACAAGTAACGCTCGAGCAGCGAGCGAAGACGCATATCATCGTCAACAACCAGGATCTTATGATTATCTTGCATGACTTACCTTTCTCTCCGTGTGGTGGAAATGCCACCAATAATAAATTCGGACTCTGATATAAAACATCAGAGTAACGTCCTGTGGGAAGAAAAACTGTTACCAGTTGTAACCCTGCCCCAGAAAATTGAATGCGAAATTCGTGCCTCAGCTTAACGTTGCCGGGCAGCTTCGCTTTAATCATGGCAGCAAAGCGGTTATAACTCTTGCCGGAAAACGAAACAATCGCTCGGAAAGCAGAATGAAAAAAACCGATTTGGTCACCCGGGAAGGCTACAACAAACTCAAACAAGAGCTCGATTACCTCTGGAAAGAGCGCCGCCCGGAAATCACCAAGATTGTCTCTTGGGCCGCCAGTCTTGGCGACCGTTCAGAAAACGCGGATTACACTTACAACAAGCGCTTGCTGCGCGAGATAGACCGCCGCGTCCGCTACCTCCGTAAACGTCTCGAAATCCTGCGTGTGGTCGATTATAGCCCTCAACAGGACGGTAAGGTGTTTTTCGGTGCCTGGGTCGATATCGAAAACGAAGATGGCGACACTCTCTCCTTCCGTATTGTCGGTCCCGACGAAATTTATGGCCGGAAAGACTACATTTCTATCGACAGCCCTATGGCGCGCGCTTTGATTAAAAAAGAAGTGGATGACGAAGCGGTGGTGACCACACCGGAAGGGCCAAAAGTCTGGTACGTCAACAGTATCCGCTACCAGCAAGACGAACACTAAGGTGACGCTGCGGCGTGACAATGAATCTAAGGAACACCATGACAACTTCAATCTACCAACAGATCGCGACAGAACTGAATGTCCGCGATGCTCAGGTTATTGCTGCAGTAAACCTGCTGGATGACGGCAATACCGTCCCCTTTATTGCCCGTTACCGTAAGGAAGTGACCAACGGCCTCGACGACACCCAGTTGCGTAACCTTGAATCCCGTTTGGGCTACCTGCGCGAGTTGGAAGAGCGCCGCCAGGTGATCCTGAAATCGATTGATGAACAAGGCAAACTGTCTGATGCACTGAAAAAAGACATTCTGGATGCTGACAGTAAAAACCGTCTTGAAGATTTGTACCTGCCATATAAACCCAAGCGCCGCACCAAAGGTCAAATCGCGATTGAAGCCGGCATCGAACCACTGGCGACTCTGCTTTGGGAACAGCCGGACCACGAACCAGAAACCGAAGCGGCGAAATACTTAAACGCTGACGCAGGCTTTGCTGATACCAAAGCGGTACTCGACGGTGCCCGTGCGATTTTGATGGAGCAATTTGCCGAAGATGCCGCGCTGCTGGACAAAATCCGCCGTCATCTGAACCAAAGCGCGGAAATTCAAGCCCGCGTGGTCGCAGGCAAAGAGGAAGAAGGCGCGAAGTTTAAAGACTACTTTGCCCATGATGAATTGCTCAGCAAGGTGCCTTCGCACCGCGCGCTCGCCATGTTCCGCGGCCGCAATGAAGGGATTTTGCAACTGTCACTGAATGCCGATCCGGGTCAGGATGAAAAATCCACTGGCTCATATTGTGAAACCATCATCAGTGACCACTATGGCGTGACCATTGGCGCTGCAGCCGCTGACCGCTGGCGTAAGCAGGTCGTGAGCTTCGCATGGCGTATCAAGATCTTGATGCACATGGAAACCGAGCTGATGGGCAACCTACGCGAGATGGCAGAAACTGACGCTATCAAAGTCTTCGCCGATAACCTGAAAGACTTGCTGATGGCCGCACCTGCGGGCCCTCGTTGCACCTTGGGTATCGACCCTGGCCTTCGCACCGGTTGTAAAGTCGCGGTGATCGACAACACCGGTAAGCTTTTGGATACCGCCACCATCTATCCAACGCCGCCACAAAACAAAATTGCAGAATCTGCACGCGTGGTGATGGCACTGGTGAAAAAGCACAATGTGGATTTAATTGCGATTGGTAACGGCACAGCTTCCCGTGAAACCGACGCCTTTGTGGCTGGCATGCTGAAAGATGCGGGTGAGAAAATCCAAACCGTGATGGTCAGTGAAGCAGGTGCGTCGGTCTACTCCGCCTCTGAGCTTGCCGCGACAGAGTTCCCGGGCCTTGATGTGTCACTTCGTGGTGCGGTTTCTATCGCCCGTCGTCTGCAAGACCCACTCGCTGAGCTGGTGAAAATCGATCCAAAATCTATCGGTGTAGGTCAATACCAGCATGATGTTAGCCAAAGCCAGCTTGCCAAGCGTCTGGACGCCGTCGTGGAAGACTGTGTAAACGCCGTCGGTGTGGACGTAAACAGTGCCTCTGCAGCGCTACTGACCCGCGTCGCTGGCCTATCTACCACCATGGCAGCCAACATTGTGGCCTTCCGTGACGAAAATGGCCGCTTTGAAGATCGCAAAACCCTGCTCAAAGTGCCGCGTCTTGGTCCGAAAGCCTTTGAACAGTGTGCGGGCTTCCTTCGTGTCATGAAGGGTAAAAACCCACTGGATGGCTCTTCCGTTCACCCAGAGGCCTACCCTGTCGTGAAACGTATTGCCGAGAAATCCGGTAAAGGCGTTGATGCCATGATTGGCAACCATGACTTCCTGCGTGCGCTGAAAGCAGCAGACTACGCTGACGATACCTTTGGTATCCCGACCGTGACCGACATCCTGGCAGAACTGGCAAAACCTGGCCGCGACCCACGCCCAGAGTTTAAGACCGCCACCTTTGCCGATGGCGTCAATGAAGTGAAAGATCTGATCCCGGGTATGGTGTTGGAAGGCGTGATCACCAACGTCACTAACTTCGGCGCTTTTGTTGATGTCGGCGTACATCAGGACGGTCTGGTACATATCTCTGCGCTGTCAGATAAGTTCATTTCTGACCCACGTGAAGTCGTCAAAGCCGGCGATGTGGTGAAAGTGAAGGTGATGGAAGTCGATCTGCAGCGTAAGCGTATTGGCCTATCGATGCGCCTGAGTGATGAGCCGGGTTCAGATAACAAACCTGCCCGCGAATCCCGCCCTCGCCATCAGGAACGCAGCTTTAGCGGCAATAACCGCAATGACAACAACCGCCGTGATAACCGTGGCGGTCAGCAGTCGGGTTTCGGTGGCGCATTTGCCGATGCCTTTGCCAAAGCGAAGCGTAACTGATCGCTGAGAAACCAAAAACAGCGCCAAGAGGCGCTGTTTTTGTATCTGCTTGCTAGGGGCTGTTGACCTTTGGTGGTTATATTCTGTTCTAGCCATAAGCGTTTTAGGCGCGGCGAGGTGTGTGCCGCCTAGTCATTCTAAGCAAATACACCTCAACAAAGCATAAAATCCCCACAAACTGCTGCAAAAACAATCACCAAAGGTCAACAGCCCCTAGGCTTACCGTCAAATGACGATCAGCACTTCTGATGGGATATTCGCGGCTGACGATTGCTGATAGCGCATGGCAACGACCGCACCAGTGCGTTGAGAAGCTTTAAGCTCGTCGATTTTATCCAAGATCTCTTTCGGCAGCTTAATGCGCATGGCATAGCCGTTTTCGTTCTGCGGCACATACGAACCGCTGGAAAGCATGTTGGTGAGCTGACTTAGGGTTTCATGTGCAGCGAAACCACCACCATTGAACTGCCTTGGGTTTTGTTCCAGATCGGCGTAATCGGGGTGTTCAGAAGGATCCCAAGATGGGTTCTTGAGTTGTTTCTCTTCGGCGAGTACTGGTTTCTCTTCGGCAGTGGCATTTGCCTGACTGGGCGGGACAATTTTTTCGCGCACGCGATTTTCCCGCGCAACTTGCTCCGTTGGCGGGTTCACTGACGGTACGACAGCAGGGATGCTGACGTTAGCGGGCGAAATGTTCATGCCAATGTTGTCTCCCAACACCGACCGAAGGCGCGTCGCCTGCGAGCATAGGCGGGGCAATCCCCGCGAATGCGCGTGCTATATCTCTATAGCGAAACTAGACCAATATTGCGATCAGTCCGCCAATGGTACCCAGTGCAGAAAGCACCTGACCGGCGGAATACGCAGCATCGTCGTTGCTTTTCACTTCTTCAGGGTGGTCCATGCCAAGCGCCCCATAGGTGAAAGACTCAACTTTAGACGAAGTGTTCGTGCCTTCGGCTTCCGTTGCTTTGTTAACAGTCTTACCGTCCGACACTTCCTTCGCGACCTGCTCGTAAGACTGCTTGGCACCCTCTGCCGCCTGCGCTTCATTGCCCTTTGCCGCCTGATTTGGCTGCATTGGCTTAGCGTAAGCGTGCTGAGAATACCCAACGTTACCTATATTCATTATGGTCTCTCCTGATGCCATAGCAAGTAACTTGATTAAAGTATCGGCGGCTTCAGATTAAAATTTAGCCCCAATTCACTTAATTTCGCTACTTTCCATTAACAGGACGGCAAACATTGGCCACAAAAAGCCAGAAGCTCTTGTGAAAAATGGTCGGGATCAGAAATGAACGGTGCGTGCGACGCTTTGGCAAAGATTTGCCGCTGCGAACGCGGTGCCAGAACATCCAACTCTTGCGCCACTTTGACAGGCACAAGGCCGTCCAGCCGACCGTACATTCTGAGCCAAGGCATTGAAATATCATGCAAGTGAGGCCGTAAATCAGCGTCAGCAAGAATACCAAGGCCGGCGCTAAGCGCCTCTGGCTGAGGAGACGGGTGAGAGAGGACCGCCTGTTTCAACCACTTAATATCTTGCCGTGCTGTCGGGCTTCCCATTGCCTGAAGCGCCATGAAACGTTCAACCGTCGTCTGAAAGTCTTCAGCCAATTGTTTCGTAAACGCCTGCAATACCTCGGGTTTTATCCCTCGCCATCCATGTTCTGCAGCAAATCTTGGAGAGCTGGCAATCGTGACTAGACCTTTCACACGTTCCGGTGCGAGCAGTGCAGCCTGAGTGGCAACCATTCCCCCCAAAGACCAACCGGCCCAAACAGATTCCTGCGGTGAATTATCAAGCAAGCACTGTGCCATTTCCTCTAAGGAAAAGGCATCGGTCGGTTGACTGAAGCCATAGCCCGGAAGGTCAACACAATGAACGCGGTAATGCGGGGTGAGAGCAGGCAGGATGTTTTGCCATACGGCGCTGTTCATCCCCCAGCCATGAATGAGAATCAGATCGGAACCCTGGCCTTCCGTGTGCCAGTACAGAGAAGTCGTCATTTACACTGCCTAAATTCGTTTATCAACAAGCATGTCCTTGATGTTAAGCACTATCTTACGTGCCTTGCCGCTGCGTTGTCAGCTTTGCCACCACAGGTTGGAGCAGCGTGTTTATCCCTGGTGTCATACCTGTCACGCCAGCTTGCCCCGTCAGCCACGCTGCCTGCATTGCGGCTTGCCCACCCCTTACGTGATTGAAAGCTGCGGCAGATGTTTGAAAAAGCCGCCGCCGTGGGACAGTTTGGTTTGTGTCGGTGCCTATTCCTTTCCTTATGACAAGCTGCTTCACCGCTTCAAGTATCAAGGACATTACTGGCTTGCCCCTGCTCTCGCTAAACTGCTCGCGACAGAGATTGAATCACCTGCGCCTCTCCTTCTTCCCGTGCCCATGCATTGGAAACGCAGGCTTTGGCGCGGATTTAACCATAGCAGTGTGCTGGCCGCAGAGCTCGCGAGACAACTGAAGGTTCAATCTGAGCCCAATGTCTTAAAACGCATTCGTGCCACTCGCCAACAGCAGGGATTAGACCGACAATCCCGTCTTTCAAACTTAAAGCAGGCATTTTCTATCGAAGGAAAACTGCCGCCACACATCGCCTTGGTCGATGATGTTGTCACCACGGGTGCAACTGTCGCCCAGCTTTGCCGCTTGCTCCGGCAGCATGGCGTGGAACGTATTGATGTGTATTGTCTTTGTCGCACACCACCAGAAGCCACTTAATTGAAAAGTGAGGGAAAAGTAACCTCGAAGCTTGAGGGGTGATAGCGGACAAAAACAAGCGTACAATGTAAACAAATACTGGATAAATCAGGTAAGAAGCCGTGTCACAAATTATTATTTCAGAAAGTGCACAGAGCCATTTCGGTAAACTGCTTGAGCAGCAGCCGGAAGGGACAAACATCCGCGTATTCGTGGTTAACCCTGGCACGCAAAACGCAGAGTGCGGCGTTTCTTACTGCCCTCAGGATGCAGTGGAAGCGACTGATACCGAACTCAAATTCGAAGGTTTTTCTGCCTACGTAGATGAACTGAGCCTTCCGTTTCTGGAAGATGCTGAGATTGATTTCGTCACTGACAAAATGGGCTCACAGCTGACGCTGAAAGCACCTAACGCGAAAATGCGTAAAGTGTCTGACGATGCGCCACTGATGGAGCGCGTTGAGTACGTGATCCAGACTCAGGTTAACCCACAGCTGGCAGGCCACGGTGGTCACATCAATCTGATTGAAATCACCGAAGACAAAGTGGCAGTGATTCAATTCGGCGGCGGCTGTAATGGCTGTTCAATGGTTGACGTCACCCTGAAGGACGGTATCGAGAAGCAACTGCTGGAAGAATTCAGCGGCGAGCTTAACGGCGTTCGTGACGTCACTGAGCACGCACACGGTGATCACTCTTACTACTAAGAGCGATTATCTGAGAAGAAAGGCGCCCAATGGCGCCTTTTTTGTCTGGTTAGTTTGCCGCTAGGAAGGTGTCTCTGCGCCACTGGTGGATGAAAAGTACCCCCAGCGTTAATCCACGCAACGCCATAAAGCCGAGCATCGCCGCCCATAGCGCATGGTTGCCCCAGCCACTTAACAGCCACCAAATCACAAAGAAACCTGCCATCGCAACAAACATGGTGTTTCGCATTTCGCGTCCGCGCGTCGCACCGATAAACACACCATCAAGTAGAAAACACCACATGGCCACCAGCGGCATGGCAATGAGCCAAGGCAGATACACAAATGCCTGTTCACGCACAGCAGGAATATCAGAAATCACCCCGACGATCTGCTCGCCGAAGATCAGGAAAGCCGCGGTGATAAGCAGGGAGATTACCAAGCTCCAAAAGGTGGTTGCAGTGAGTGAATCCATCAGCTCGTTTCTGTTCCGGGCACCAATTGCTTTCCCTACCATGGCTTCCATCGCATAGGCAAAGCCGTCCATTGCGAAAGAGACCAGCATCAGGAAGTTCATCAAAACCGCATTGGCTGCCACCACATTGTCGCCCAGTGTCGCGCCCTGAAAGGTCATAAAGGTGAAGGCCAGCTGCAGGCAGAGGCTTCGAAGAAAGATGTCCCGGTTAAGCTTTAAAAGCCTTCCCATGCCCGCAGAAGCTTTTTTCCACTGCGCCAATGGTGCAGGCAACATCTCTTGCTTCCAGCGCTGCGCCACGAAATACAAGCCCAGTGCCATACCGCTGTAATCAGCAATCACACTCGCTGCCGCAGCGCCCTGCACTTTCCAGCCGAAACCCACAACAAACAGCACATCAAGCACGATGTTGATGACGTTGATAACAATCAGCAGCATCATCGGCTTTTTCGCGTTCTGGGCTCCCAATAGCCATCCCATGATCACAAGGTTGGTCAGCGCAGCAGGCGCACTCCAGATACGCACAGAGAAATACTGATCGGCATAGCGCTTCACTTCTGCGCTTGCATCACTGTAGGAAAACACCCAATCCGCAATCAATGGATGCACGGCGATAATCGCCAATGCCAATAACCAGGCAAGGGAGATACCCTGCAGGAACACATTCGCCAGCCCCGTCTTATCGTCAGCGCCATAAGCTTGTGCGGTAAGCCCAGTGGTAGCCATACGAAGAAAACCGAGTAGCCAGAAAGTCACCGCGATCATGGTGCTGCCGACCGCCACACCACCGAGATACCAGGCGTGGTCGAGGTGGCCAATCACGGCCGCATCCACCAGTCCCAACAAAGGCACGGTAATGTTGGAGAGCACCATAGGAAACGCGAGCGAGAATACGCGTATGTGGAGGGCTTTTTGTTGCAGCGCTGACAGCATAAATTGGCTCTGTGGTTATCGACAGATAGAGAGTAAGTGGCGGAAGTTTATCAGAATGTGCGGGTTAAAAAGACGGTACCCTTGAGGGCTTCGCCATCACGCACAAATCCGTTTTTCTCCAACACGCGGATAGAGGCCAGATTGTTCTCTTCGGCCCCACCGGAAAGCGTCGCGACCTTGCCGCTCTGCTGGCACCAGCTCACCAAGCCTTGCAGCATCTCGCTGGCCAATCCCTTTCCCTGCTGCTCCTCACTCACCACATAGCCCAACCGAAGATCGAGCAAACCATCTGTATTGGTTTCTGCATACAGCAAAATAAACCCCGCGAGAGATTGCGAATCACGCTCTGTCACAGCGAGGAAAGTGGATTCTGTTAAAGCCTGTTGAAGCCAAACCGCAGCGCTTTGGGCGTCGTTCACCGATTGGATATCCGGCGGTAAATGCTGCTTCACCGCTGGCGTCAATAGGGCTGCGAATTCCTTAGCGAGATTACCGGAGGTCTCTGAACCAGACGATAACGCCGCGACATCCAGCCGCGGCGTTGAGAATTGAAGATGGGAAAGCATCATCCCTGCTCACTGTTTGCTTGGGTGTGCAACTATCCTATCGCACGCCACGCATGATCGGCGAGCAAAGCCACAAACAAACCAAAGACATGCCAAATGGAGTATTTAAACGTCTGCCAAGCCAACCCTTTGCGGTCATGGAATTTCAACTGCCACGCGTACCAGGCAAAGCCGAGATTGAGCGCCAAACTACCGAAGAGGTAAATCAGTCCACTCATTCCTGCAAGCCAAGGCAATAAGCCCACCACCACCAAAAGCAGGGTGTAGAGTAAAATCATGGTCTTGGTGAATTCCACACCGTGGGTCACTGGCAACATGGGCACGCCTGCTTTGGCGTAATCTTTCTCACGGTGAATCGCGAGCGCCCAGAAATGCGGTGGGGTCCAGGTAAAAATCAGCATTACCAGCAAAAGCGCGTGTGGGTCGAGCGTCCCCGTTACCGCGACCCAACCGAGCAGCGGCGGCATCGCGCCGGCCAAACCACCAATCACGATGTTCTGAGGCGTCGCATGCTTCAGCCATACGGTGTAGACCACCGCATAGCCAATCAAACTGGCAAAAGTGAGCCATGCCACCAGCACATTCAATACCCAAAGGAGCGCAAAGCCAGCGACCATCAGCAAGCCACCAAAGGCCAGAGCCTGTGACGTACCTACCCGGCCTTTCGCAACGGGGCGGTGAATAGTGCGCTGCATCTGTCTATCAATACGCTGATCAATTACATGATTGAACACCGCAGCCGCAGCGGACTGCATACCAATCCCTAACAGGCCCAGAATCACGGCGTGGGCAGGAGGCAACGACGGTACCGCCAAACACATACCCACCATGGCAGTAAGCAATAGCATGGCCACCACTTTAGGCTTGGTCAGTTCCAGATAATCCCGCCATTGAGCGGTTTCAGTATTCGGGGCGCTGTTTGCCAGCGAAGGCGTGTTGAATTTAGCCATGGCTTAACCTCCCTGAGTCTCCCAAAGACGACTGCGCAACGGTCATAGAAACGGGCGCGAACACGCCAATCACCGTCCTGACAGTCACTAAAAGTAAAAGCAATCCGCAAACATTGTGTGCCACAGCAACAGACAGCGGCAGCAAGGCGACCACATTGGTGACACCAAGCGTTATCTGAATACCCAGCGCGCCTAAGAGTAGTAGCGATGCGCCAGCACCAAGCGGTTTTCTGACCGCAAACGCCAGCAGTAAAATGAGCGCCGTGACCACCATGGCACCGATTCGGTGGGTGGCGTGAATCGTGACGCGCTGATCGAAATTCAACACGCCATATTGGTAAGTCTCGTTTTTCGGGCTGATGGGATGAAACGCCGAGGCGTCGTATTTCTCTGCCCAGTCCACTTCACAGACAGGCAGTTGCGTACAAACAAGAGCCGCATAGTTAGCTGATGTCCAGCCACCGAGCGCAATTTGCATCACCACTGCCATAAGCGCCGCAACTGACAATGCCTTGAGCTTTCCGCCAACAGAGGCTTTTTGAAGGCCTACCTCGAGCTGTGTCGCCCCTTTAATACGTCGTCTTTCCAGCAAGGCCAACATGAATAGCAAAGTGACGGTGGTGAAACCACCGAGCAAATGCCCCATCACCACAATCGGCATCAGGTTCATGGTCACCGTCCACATACCCAACGCTGCCTGAAAGGTCACCACCGCCAGCAGCACGCTCGGCAGCATGCGGTTACGTTCAGGGCGACGCCACGCTAAAAAGGCAATGGCAGCAATCACTAACCCGAGCGTTCCCGCCACATAGCGATGGATCATTTCATTCCAGGCTTTTTGAATTTCAACAGGCGCGTGGGGGAAAGCTTCTGCGGCCTGGGCGATTTTCTCGGCCGATTGCGGTACGGTCAGGAAGCCATAACAACCGGGCCAGTCGGGACAACCCAACCCGGCCTCAGTGAGACGAGTGAAAGCGCCAAGCGCAACCACGACCAAAGCCAAAGCCAGTGCGCCGTAAATCAGTCCGAGATAGCGTTTGTCTTTTTCCATCTCGACCTCCCTTACCCGACTTTGGAGAGTTTCATGAGCTTACGAAGATCGGACAGCAGTCCTTTGCTTTGTGCCACCTGTGCTGATTTTTCCGCTGGCACCGGATAGGCAAGAATAAGGTTGTTTAGAGGGTCAACAAGATAAATCGCGTTTTCAGAGAAGGGCAGCGACGACATGGTTTGTTGTTGCGTTGCATCGATGTTTTGGCGGGTGACATTGGTGCCTTCTTCCACCGCCGAGCTTTCCGGTGTCAGCAGGATGCTGGCAACCCGTTCACGCTCACGTCCAACCGCCACCGGGATTTGGTTAAGTTGAAACAGCGCACTCTCACACTTCTCATCACAAGCATTGGGGTAGGAGTAGACCAAACGCCATTGCCCATTGTGTGACAGCCAGTCCGCCTTCACTTCTTCGGCGATGAGCTCGCCATTGTTGGTCACGCCTTTATTGTACCAGCCAAAATCCAGCACCAATTTGGCAGCCAGAACCGGCAGAACAAAAATCACGGTGACCAGTATCAGCGCTTTTTTCCCATTCATATGCGTCCTTTCCTCCACCAAAGCCCAAATCCAATCACTACCACCAGCGCCAATCCAAACCACTGCATGGCGTAGGCATAGTGCTTTTCCGGCTTCATCACGACAGGCTCCCAGATGGGTTTCGCACCTGTACTGAAGCTCTCTCCGTTGCTGTCGCTTATCACATCACCGCGGATAAGCCAGGGTTTGAGGGAAAGTCCGGAAGCTTGTTCCAGACCTTGAATTTCCACCGATTGCACCCGCTTGGGCCAACCGTTTTCTGTTTCCACTTGTGCCAGCACGACCCTGTCTGAGGGAAAATCGATGATGCCGGTCACTGAAAATTGTCCTTCTAGCGTTGGCAATGTCGGCAATGTATCCCTTGTTGCCGGCGCCGCTACCCAACCCAGCTCGACCAATATCCACTGATTGTCGCTTCTGAACGGTAGAAACCAGCGGTATCCCACGCGGCCTTCGAAGGTTTGGTTATCGAGTAGTACGCTCTTCGATGTATCAAACTGGCCAGTTAACTTGACCCGCGTCCCTTTCAATTCCAGTGGCAAAGACGCCAAGGCGGTCACTTCCTGCTGCGAACGCTCTGCCATTTGCGACAAAAGCACTTCTTTTTCTGCCCCGCGGGACATTTGCCACATCCCCAGCTTGACCAAGAGCACTGTCATCGCCAGAGTGAATACAAGAAAACCAATCCGTCTTATTTGCCGTATGTTGGAAGAAGACATCCGGTCACCTTTTTGACTCTCAGGAGGCAATATGCTGCTCAAAGGGATCCTCGTCTGCCTGTTGGTCTTTATCGTGTTTAATCTGTTCCGTGCTCTGCCGATTATGCTTAAGGGTCAATCCGACGTTCCCATGTCCCGCTTTTTAGGACGTCGCGTTTTGTTCTCTGTGCTTGTGTTTGTCATCTTACTGGTCGCTTTGGCGACCGGAGTGATTGAACCCAACAGCCGCCCTTATTAATTTGCGTCCCTACAAGATGTAGACGAACACGAACAGACACAGCCATACCACATCCACAAAGTGCCAATACCAAGCACCAGCCTGGAAGGCGAAGTGATGCTCAGGGGTCATATGTCCTTTCAGTACCCGCAACCAAATAATGAACAGAATGATCGAGCCAAGGAAAACATGCATACCGTGGAAACCGGTAAGCAGGAAGAAGGTGTTCCCGTAAATCCCTGAATCCAGCCTGAGGTTCAGCTCTTGATACGCGTGTACATATTCTTCCACCTGAAGCCCGAGGAAAATCCACCCCAGCAGCACGGTAACACCAAGAAACAGTTTCACGCGTTGGCGGTTGCCTTCTTCCATCGCTACATGTGCAAAGTGCAGCGTGACAGACGAAGCAAGCAGAATAATGGTGTTAATCAGCGGTAAACCCCAAGCTCCCATGGCTGTGGTTTCCGTGCCACCTGGCGTTTTCACCAAAGGCCAACCTGGAATAAAGTCAGGCCAGAGCACTGCTGCCGTCATGGCATTGTTGCTCGCTCCTCCCAGCCAAGGAACCGCAATGACTCGGGCGTAAAACAATGCACCAAAGAAGGCAGCAAAGAACATCACTTCCGAGAAGATGAACCAGCTCATGCCCTGGCGGAAAGAACGGTCCATTTGCGCTGAATACAAGCCGCCCATCGACTCATGAATCACATCACGGAACCAGCCGAACAGCATAAACATCAAAATGCCGGTGCCAATCAGCAGCATCCATGGGCCATTGCCACCGAACAATCCGGCGACTGTCGAACCAGCGCCCATTGCGATAAAGAACAAGGCAATAGCACCGACAATCGGCCACTTGCTCTGTGCAGGCACATAGTAGTTTTCGTACTGGGCATCGGTATTGGTATCTGTCGTCATGATGACCTCACTGCATTTACTGAGTCACAGGCTCAGTCTTTGCGCTAAACAGGGTATATGCCAGCGTCAGGGTGCTGATGTCTTCCGGCAGCTCCGGGTCGACATAAAACACCAGTGGAAGTTCTGCGTCTTTTCCTGCTTCAAGGGGCTGGCGGTTAAAGCAGAAACATTCAATTTTGTTCAGATATTGCGCGGCAAGACCCGGGGTAACCGAAGGCACCGCCTGTCCGACCGAGTTCACCAAGGTGTTGTTGGTGGCACGGTAAGCGATGGTGCGCGTCTCTCCCGGATGCACGGTGAGCTTTTTCACCTCTGGCACAAAATCCCAGCCAAGACCGGGATTAATGTAGGCAACAAACTCAACGGTGACAGTGCGGGAAAAATCCACCTGATTACTTTCCGTCGCCGCGACATCACTGGTTTTACCGTTAATGCCGGTGATGTCGCAGAACACGTCATAAAGTGGCACCAGTGCGAAGGCAAAGCCAAACATCAGCACAGCCAAGCCCGCCAGCTTTGCTGCTGAACGTCCTGTTTTTTGTGTCTGCTGTTCTTGCTCTGCCATATGCTATCCTCAATCGATTTTCGGTGGTGTTGAGAAGGTGTGATAAGGCGCAGGTGAAGGCACTGTCCATTCCAATCCTTCTGCACCTTCCCAAGGTTTCGCTGGCGCAGGCTCGCCGCCGCGAATACATTTCACCACCAGCACCAAGAAGATAAGCTGGGAGAAACCGAACAGGAAAGCACCGACACTGACAATCGCGTTGATATCAGCGAACTGCAGGGCGTAATCCGGAATACGACGTGGCATGCCAGCCAGCCCCAGGAAGTGCATTGGGAAGAACAGGATGTTGACCGAAATCAGTGAGCACCAGAAGTGCCAGTTGGCGAGCGTCTGGTTGTACATATGCCCGGTCCATTTTGGCAGCCAGTAATAAGCCGCTGCCATGATGGAGAAGATAGCCCCGGACACCAGAACATAGTGGAAGTGTGCCACCACGAAGTAGGTGTCATGGTATTGGAAGTCCACCGGTGTTATTGCCAGCATCAGGCCGGAGAAGCCCCCGATGGTGAATAACACAATAAAGGCGAGCGCAAACAACATGGGCGTCTCAAAGGTCAATGAGCCTCGCCACATGGTCGCCACCCAGTTAAACACTTTCACGCCGGTCGGCACCGATATCAACATGGTGCAATACATGAAAAAGAGTTCTGCAAACACCGGCATGCCTGTTGTGAACATGTGGTGCGCCCATACCACAAAGCTCAAGCCTGCAATGGATGCGGTCGCGTAAACCATGGACGCATAGCCAAACAGTGGTTTGCGGGCAAACGCTGGCACAATCGCAGAGATTATCCCGAAGCTCGGCAGGATCATGATGTACACCTCTGGGTGCCCGAAGAACCAGAAGATGTGCTGGAACATGACCGGATCGCCACCACCGGCGGCATCAAAGAATGACGTGCCGAAGTACTTATCGGTCAACACCATGGTGACTGCCCCGGCAAGCACTGGCATCACCGCAATCAACAGGAAGGCAGTGATAAACCAAGTCCAGACGAACAACGGCATCTTCATATAGGTCATGCCCGGTGCACGCAGGTTCATGATGGTCACTATCACGTTGATCGCGCCCATGATGGAGCTGATACCCATGATATGAACAGCAAACACGAACAGTGCGGTGCTGTCGGGGGAATAGGTGGTGGAGAGCGGTGCGTAGAAAGTCCAGCCAAAGTTTGGACCGCCTCCTTCCATAAACAGCGACATGATGAGCATCAGGAAGGCAAACGGCAGTATCCAGAAGCTCCAGTTATTCATGCGTGGCAGAGCCATATCCGGCGCGCCAATCATCATAGGCACCATCCAGTTAGCCAATCCTGTAAAGGCTGGCATGACCGCACCGAATACCATGATAAGACCATGAACCGTGGTCATCTGGTTAAAGAAGTTAGGATCAACCAATTGCAATCCCGGCTGGAACAACTCCGCCCGGATAACCAATGCCATCGCCCCGCCCAGCAAGAACATGCTGAAGCTGAAGATCAAATACATGGAGCCGATGTCTTTATGGTTGGTCGTTAACAGCCAACGCATCAACCCTCGGGGTTTATGATCATGGTCGTGGTCATCGTGACCGACCTGATCAGGCGTCATATCCGTCATTGCGATTTCTCCTTAAAGATCGTCACCGTTGAGCACAGCATTGATTTGAGACGCCTGAATAGCATCGCCCGTGTTGTTGCCCCAAGCGTTTCGCTCGTAGGTGATCACCGCTGCCAGCTCTTTCAGGCCGAGTTGCGCACCAAACGCCTGCATGGCCGTGCCTGGTTTGCCGTGGATTACAATATTGAGGTGGTCGAGTACCTTATCGGGATCAGCAGAAATGCCTTGTTGGGCAAGCGCCGGGAACACACCTGGAAGACCCAGACCATTGACTTGGTGACAGGCAGCGCAGCGCGAGTTGTACACTTCCTCGCCCAGCTCCATCAGCTCTTCCATGTCCATGTTCATCGCCAGCAGTTTCTGCTCTTCTTCTTTCACCTTGGCTTGCGCAGCCGCGGTTTCCGTCACCCAAGCCTCGAACTCGTCGACCGGTTTGGCAATCACCACAATCGGCATAAAGCCATGGTCTTTACCACAGAGCTCTGCACACTGACCGCGGTAAATCCCCGGCTTGTCGATACGCGTCCACGCTTCGTTGATAAAACCAGGGTTGGCATCTTTCTTCACGGCAAAGTCCGGCACCCACCAAGAGTGGATGACATCCTCAGAGGTGATAAGGAAACGCACTTTCTTGCCAATTGGCACTACCAGCGGGCGGTCAACTTCCAACAGGTAGGTGTCACGCTTGGTTGATTCACCATCAATTTGCGCAGCAGAAGTCGCCAGCAAAGAGAAGAATTCCACTTCATGGTCGAAATAGCGGTAATGCCATTTCCATTGAGAACCCGTCACCTGAATCGTCAGTTCTGAATCAGACGGATCTTCCATTGCCAACAACACCTTGGTTGCCGGAACAGCCATACCAATCAGGATCAGAAAAGGGATTAGCGTCCAGAGAATCTCCACTTTGGTGCTTTCATGGAAGTTCGCTGCTACCGCGCCTTTAGATTTGCGGTGATGGATGATAGACCAGAACATCACGCCGAAAACGACCACGCCGATAGCGACACAAATCCAGAGAATCGTCATATGAAGGCCATAGACTTTCTCACTGATTTCCGTCACACCGGGAGTCAGGTTAAACGAGGACGCTTCGTTGGCAGCATTGGCCGCAAACGAAGAGAAAATTGCGAGCGCGTATAGAAGTTGGCGAGTCTTCACCGGTTCCCTCCTCAAAGTCACTTCGCAGTGCTAAATGTAAATGGATGCAAAAAAATGAAAGTTTGGTTAACACTCTGTTTACAACTAAAGCTAGGCAAGGAACGTGGAAAGAACAAAATTTGAGCGGCAGAATGCCCCGAAACATGATGCCAGCCACGAATTTACGAGATGAAGACAACTGTTTCATCCTCAACGATTTTGTGCCGCTTTTCTTAAAAAACTTCAGAAATCCAAAGCAAAAAAATCTTTATTTTAAGAAGAGTTAATGCCTTGTTTTGAGGAAAGTGACCGCGCAGAACAGAGAATTGCGGGTGTGCAAAAATGCAGAGGGGAAGCGGTCTGTAGCACGAAAAACTCGCAAAAAGAAAGGCAGCGTCGGACTTTTCATCCGAAGCTGCCTGTTTCTTTAACTCTTGTAATGCGAAGCTAGAGTGTTACATCCAGTCTGTGTTGCGAATCACACCAACAGCAATACCTTCAATCGTGAGATGCTGATGAGCCAGGTCAACAACGATCGGCGCGAATTCTTCGTTCTCAGCATGAAGCAGCACCTGATTGCCTTTGCGCTCAAGGCGCTTCACGGTGACATCATCTTCAACACGCGCGACAACCACTTGGCCGTTTCGCACGTCCTGCGTTTTATGTACCGCCAGCAGGTCGCCATCCATAATACCGATATCTTTCATACTCATACCGCTAACGCGTAGCAAGAAATCCGCATTCGGTTTGAACAGGTTCGGATCAACCTGATAGTGCATTTCCACGTGCTCTTGCGCGAGGATAGGTTCACCGGCTGCCACGCGGCCAATCAAAGGCAGGCCTTCTTCATCGTTCGCCGCTTCGGTTTCCACCAGCAAGCGGATACCGCGTGATGCACCGGGTACGATTTCAAGCACGCCTTTACGCGCCAGCGCTTTCAGGTGCTCTTCTGCCGCATTGGCAGAACGGAACCCGAGTTCTTTCGCGATTTCGGCACGCGTCGGTGGCATACCGGAGTCATCGATCTTTGCTTTGATCAAATCAAAGACTTGCTGTTGTCTTGCGGTTAACGGCTTCATATCATGACCTGTCTTTTTATACAGTTAACTGTGAGTATATCCAGTGTTTAACCACTTGAAAAGGCGGATTTTGCGCCAATCTCTAATAAAGGCGCTGCTCAGCTCACAATTTTTCTGACTGCCCAGCTCACCATACCTTGGCTCATCCATGACATAAGCCCGCGGATTGGTGTCATTTCCCTGCAAGTTCGGGGATGTTTTCTGCTAGACTTGCCACGCACAAAATATAAGAGGCTGCGATCAGATGTCTGCTTGCCAATCGATTTATCACAAGCTATTGAATTTACCGCTGTCGGTACTGGTGAAAACCATCAGTATTCCGTCAGATCCCATAAACCAGCTGGACCTCGATCTGTCCCGCCCTATGGTTTATGTCTTGCCGTTCCGCTCTCATACCGATCTGCTGACCTTGCGCAGCAGCTGTCTGCAACTGGGTTTGCCAGACCCGCTGGAACCTTTGGAACTGGGAGGAAAAAGCCTGCCGCGCTATGTCTGTGTGTCTGAAGGCAAGCGCATGTTTAAAGACAGCGACCCTGTCCCGGCTGACTCCCTCACTCTGTTCACCGAATGGCTCGAGCTGCACAAGCGTGACACCGATCTCGACATCCAAATGGTGCCGGCATCTGTGGTGTGGAACCGCGATCCGGGCAATGAATCACGTCCGGCAGCACCTGCGCTGCAAGCCATGAATGGCCTGCAAAAGTGCTATACCATTTTCACGCTTGGCCGTGACAGCATGGTTCGCTTTAGTAATGCAGTTTCTCTGCGTTTTATGGCCGACAAGCACGGCACAGACACCACGATCGCGAACAAGCTGGCACGTGTGGCGAAAATCCACTTCTCACGCCAAAAAATGGCAGCATCCGGCCCTGGCTTGCCGGATCGCCAACTGCTGTTCAAACGCCTGCTGGCTTCCAAAGCCATTGATAAGGCGGTACAGGATGAAGCGGCAAGCCGTGATGTGCCATTAGAGAAAGTGCGCAAAGAAGCCATCGACATGATGGAAGAAATCGCTGCAGACTTCTCGCCAAGCCTTATCCGCTATGGCGATCGCATCCTGACCTGGCTTTGGAACAAGCTGTATCAAGGCCTTAATATCAATAACTCCGAGCGTGTGCGTAAGCTGGCGCAAGATGGTCATGAGATTGTGTACGTGCCTTGTCACCGTTCGCACATGGACTACCTGCTGCTTTCGTACGTGCTTTATAAAGAAGGTCTGGTGCCACCGCACATCGCGGCGGGCGTAAACCTGAACTTCTTCCCGGCGGGTCCTATTTTCCGTCGCGGCGGCGCGTTCTTCCTGCGCCGTACTTTTAAGGGCAACCGCCTCTATTCCACGGTATTTCGCGAATATCTGGCTGAGCTTTTTGCCAAAGGTTACTCGGTAGAATACTTCTCGGAAGGCGGTCGTTCGCGTACTGGCCGTCTGCTTCCGGCGAAAACCGGCATGCTGGCAATGACCATTCAAGCGATGCTGCGCGGCCTTAAACGCCCAGTGACTCTGGTTCCTGTCTACATCGGCTACGAGCACGTGATGGAAGTGAGCACCTACGCCAAAGAGCTTCAGGGCAAGCGCAAAGAGAAAGAAAGTTTCGGCCAGGTGCTGGGCATTCTTCGCAAACTGCGTAACTACGGTAAGGGCTATGTGAACTTCGGCGAGCCGATTCCTGTGAACCACTTCCTGAATGAGAAGGCACCGGATTGGCAAAAAGACATCGACCCGATTGAACCTCAGCGTCCAGATTGGCTGCTTCCAGCAGTGAATGAGTTGGCAGAGCGCATGATGACCAAAATCAATGATGCTGCTGCAGCCAATGCCCTGACCCTGTGTGCGACTGCCCTGCTCGCCTCCCGCCAAAGCGCGTTGAGCCGTGAAGCGCTGGAAGAACAACTGACCATTTACCTCGAGTTGCTGCGTCAGGTGCCGTATTCAGCGACCAGTACAGTGCCAGCAGATTCAGCACAGGAACTGGTTGAGCATGCGCTGAGCCTGAACAAGTTCGTAGTCGAAAAAGACTCGCTGGGTGAAGTGATTTCGCTGGATCGTCAGCAGGCCATCCTGATGACTTTCTACCGCAACAACATCATTCACCTGTTTGCGGTACCTTCACTGATCGCTCAAATGCTGGTATTCAAGACCCGTGTTTCACGTGAAAACCTGATGGACTCGATTCGCCAGCTTTACCCGCTGCTGAAAGCTGAGCTCTTCATGAGCTTCGATGATGCGTCATTGCAAAGCTACGTCGATGCGACCTTGATTGAGCTTGAGCGTCAATCGCTGATCACCGTAGATGGTGACACCATCAGTCGTAACAACGGTAAGCTCACACAACTTCAGTTGCTGGGCCGCACGATTGCAGAAACCCTGCAGCGCTACGCGATCACCCTGACACTGTTCAGCCATGAGCCAGACACCTCGAAGTCCGATCTGGAGCAACAAAGCCAGATGATGGCGCAACGTCTGAGCCGTCTACACGGTATCAACGCACCGGAATTCTTCGACAAAGGCGTGTTTGCGACTTTGCTGAACTCGCTGCGTGAACAAGGCTATCTGAATGACGACGACCATGCCCGCGCTGATCGCGTTGAGGCGCTCCGCGAGTGTGTATTCGGTTTGATTTCACCGGAAGTGCAGCTAACCATTCAGGCTATCCTGAACCAGCCATCAGAAGACTAATCATCTGATCGCTAAAAACAAAAAACCTCGCCAATGTGCGAGGTTTTTTATTGTTGTTAAGTTGCGTATTACTTGGTTAACACAGCAAGCGCCAAACCAATAAATACCAGCATGCCGACGTAGTTATTATTCAGGAAGGCTTTGAAGCAAAGCTCTCTCTCACGGCCACGCGCCAACCACTGCTGATAAACAAACAGCGCCGAAGCGGCCAATAGGAACCAGTAGTAAACCTGTGACAGCTCGCTGAGGTAGCCCACCAGAACCAACAACAGGACCGTGATCAGTTGCAGGATACCAATGGCAATCTTGTCGAAGCGGCCAAAGAGAATGGCGGAGGATTTGATGCCGACTTTCAGATCATCATCGCGATCAACCATGGCATACAGGGTGTCATAAGCCACTGTCCACAACACATTGGCCAGAAACAACATCCACGCCACTGGCGGCAATTCGCCAGATTGCGCCGCATAGGCCATCGGGATCGCCCAGCTAAATGCCATGCCAAGCACCAACTGCGGCATATGGGTGAAGCGTTTCATGAAGGGATAGATAGACGCCAACAGTGCGGCAACCACAGATAACTTGATGGTCAGCGGGTCAAGCGTCAGTACAAGCAGGAATGCGCCTAGAATCAGCAGACCAAACAGGGCTAATGCCTCTTTGGCGGTCACCAGTCCAGAAGGTAACGGGCGGGCTTTTGTGCGTTTCACATGACCATCAAAGTTACGATCAGCAAAGTCATTAATCACACAGCCTGCCGCTCGCATCATAATAACGCCAAGTACGAAGACCACCAGCACGTGCAGGTTCGGCACCCCGTCTGCAGCCAGAAACAATGCCCACAGGGTTGGCCACAACAGCAACAAACTGCCGATTGGCCTGTCCATTCGCGTCAATTGCCAATACGCTCTCGCCTTGGCCGCATCCATTTAGCCTTCCTCCTGATAAACCGGTGCATCCGGCAAAAACAGCTCGGACACCAGCATCGGCTTTTCATTGACCCACAAGCGCGAACGACGCGCCAGCAGGGATTGTCCTTCGACCATCACAGTCGCGACTTCAATGGCATCACGACGGGCATTGGCCTGATTAAACACGCGCTGCCCCAAAGGCACTGCGCCAAGATCGGCAATATCTTGCTCTTTTTCTGTCAGGGTCGATTTAGGCACCAAAGTACGAGCACATAGCCATGCATCCCCATCACCAGACAGGACCACTTCACGTACCAAACAAGACTCTTCACCTAACAGGCTGAGCTCATTCTCAGTCAGGTCAGATTGTTCTATTTCATGTAAGCCCAACACCTCAACGGCCAGCGTGCGACAGTGCGCTTTCAACCTTTCTGTCATCGAGTGGCGTTCCAGTAACCACGCCCCTTCGCGGGTAGTTTCAAGTGTTTGCCAGTCTGGCTCCTCCCACCTTGCATTCATGAGAGCTTGTAAGTGTAATTCCTTGAATTCTGACATGTTATCCTGGGCCAAAGAGCAAAAAAACCACAAAACTTTCGCCGAATCGGCCAATAGTGTTTAGTATTAATATACCTAAACCACTTAGAGATTCAGGCTTTAAGTGGTTTAGGTATATTGCGCTATTGTACAAGCTGTGCCCCTATTCGCGCAGCTAAACTACCATAAGAGATTGATGAAATCCGGGGTTTGGCAAAAACCATGAAAAAAAATATCACTGCTGTTTTCGCCTTAATCGTGTCTCTGCTGTTTTCCCTTCCAACCTTGGCTGAGGAAGAGAATGCCGCGCAGTTCAGCTATTTTACGCTTGAGCCAGAGATCACCACTAACTTTATTACGGAAGGCCGCAAACTTGGGTTTATTAATGTCCGAGTTGACCTAATGGTGGATGACCCTTCACTGATACAGATGCTGGAATATCACCAGCCGCTGATCCGCGACACCATCATTGAAGTGTTGAGCCAGGAAAATGAAGTGCGTGTGAAATCCCTCTCCGGCCGCGAGTCGATTCGCAAAGCGTGTCTGGACAAGGTAAACGAAATGCTATTGGCGGAAACCAATCAGAAAGTCATTGCGGACCTGCTGTTTACAAAATACTTGTATCAGTAAGCATTTGAAACTGAAAAGGCGGCTTGTTAGCCGCCTTTTGTGTTTTTGGGCCTGAACTCAGGCCGTCGCGGCCTCATCCATTGCTGATGCGCCTCTGGAAATGTAGTCAGCAACCTGTTGTTGCTGTTCCTTAGAAAGGTACAAGCCCAGTTTGGTGCGACGCCACAGCAAATCTTCAGCATCCTGCACATATTCAGATGCCATCAGATACTCCACTTCGCGCTGTGACAATCCTTCACCGAAATCGATACCCAAATCAGCAGCCGTCTTCGCGCCATTGAGCCACACCCAGACGCGACTGCCATAAGTGATGGCCAAGCGGTTAGCCGTGAAATCATCCATCCACGGACACTCTTGTTTCAAGCGCTGCTGTACATCGTCGAAGCTTGAAATATCCTCACCGCCCGGCAACACCTGATCTGCGGTCCAGTCTTCGCCCATCTCAGGGAAGAAAGGTTCCAGCTTATTCACCGCTGCACGAGCCAGTTTCCGGTAGGTCGTCAGCTTTCCACCGAAAATGGTCAGCATCGGCGCATCACCGCCGTTGTCATCCAGATCGAGGGTGTAATCACGGGTGATGGCTTGTGGTGAGTCAGATTCATCGTCACAAAGCGGACGCACACCGCTGTAGGTCCACACCACATCATCCGTACTCAACTGACGTTTAAAGTGCTGGTTATAAACATTCAGAACATAATCGACTTCTTTCTGTTCAATCGCCACTTCACGTGGGTCGCCTTTGTATTCCACATCAGTCGTACCAATGATGGAGAAGCGGTCAAGATACGGCAGCACAAACACAATGCGGCCATCTTCGTTTTGCAGGATATAAGCGGCCTCTTCGTTATGAGCGCGAGGCACGACCACATGGCTACCTTTGATCAGACGAATGCCGCGAGGCGATTTGAGCGAGGTGCTATCGTCATAGAAGGATTTCACCCAAGGGCCTGCCGCATTCACCAACACTTTGCATCGGCGGCTGAAGACTTCTTGAGTCACAGTATCGAGGATATCCACGTCCCAAACGCCAACGTTTCTCTCTGCGCGCACGACCTTACAGCGGTTGCGCACTTCCGCGCCACGCTCGGCTGCGTCCATGACATTCAGGATCACCAATCGTGCGTCATCGACCCAGCAATCTGAGTATTCGAAACCCTTTGTCATTTCAGGCTTCAGGACAGAATCAGCACCAAAACGAAGCCCTTTGCTGGCGGGCAAGGTGGTGCGCTTTCCAAGATGATCATACATAAACAGACCAATACGGATCATCCAGGCCGGGCGCAAGTGTGGGCGATGCGGTAAACGAAAACGCATCGGCCAGGCAAGGAATGGGGCTTTTTTCAAAAGCACTTCACGCTCGGCCAAGGCTTCACTGACCAAACGAAATTCATAATGCTCGAGGTAACGAAGGCCGCCGTGAATAAGTTTGGAGCTGGCTGAAGACGTCGCAGAAGCAAAGTCGGCCGCTTCATAAAGGCCAACACTCAAGCCACGACCAGCAGCATCCGCAGCAATACCTGCGCCATTAATGCCACCACCGACAACAATCACATCCAACACGTCGTTATTTTGATTTTCTTTTGCCTGTTCCATTACACCCTCACGCTCATACGAACATTTTAACTTTCGTTTTCGAGCATTCTAGTACAAAAAAGCGCCATCCCCAATGACAAAATGAAGAAAAATCGCGCATTACGGGCATAAAAAAACCGCCATCAGGCGGTTTCATCATCGAAAAAGAAAATCACTCGACCATTTCTATTTGAGTTTCAGTATCTTGCAACCGCGCTTGTAACGTTTCCGGTAAAGGCGCATTGGTAAAAAGCATATCGACCTGCGCAATGTCACCAACGTTGACCATGGCGCTTCGGCCAAACTTGGTGTGGTCAACAGCCAGCATGACTGAGCGGCTGTTCTCCATGATGGCCTGTTTCACACGCACTTCGTGATAATCAAAATCTAAAAGGCTACCGTCGAGGTCGATACCACTGATCCCCAGAATGCCAAAATCCAGACGGAACTGGGAAATGAAGTCCAGCGTCGCCTCACCCATAATGCCACCATCACGGTTGCGCACTTCTCCGCCCGCCATGATGATGCGAAAGTCTTCTTTGGCCATCAGAATACTGGCTGCATTGAGGTTGTTGGTCACAATGCGCAGATCTTCGTGGTTCAGCAGTGCACGCGCGACCGCTTCCGGCGTGGTACCGATATCGATAAACAAGGTCGCACCATCTGGAATATGCGCCACAAGCGCCTGTGCCAACTTGTTTTTGGCTTCTTGCTGCATTGCCTTACGGGCGTCATAAGCGGTGTTAACAGAGCTGGAGGGGATGGTGGCGCCACCATGCTGGCGACGGATTTTGTTCTCAGCCGCAAGCTCGTTTAGATCGCGGCGGATGGTTTGGGGGCTGACATCAAAGTGAGCCACCAGATCGTCAGTACTGACGTATCCTTGCTTCGAACAAGATCGAGTATTTCCTGGTGGCGTAATGTCTGTTTCACGGCATCCCCTGCGAAAAAGTAAAAACCACCCACAGTTTACGTGGCTGCACTGGGATTGCCAATCAGGCCAGTTCAAGGATGAGCAGAGCTCACATTACCTCGTTTTTCGAAGTTTCGCGTCTATGACCCCAAGTGCACACCCTGACACTAGACCGAAAAGGTGCGCCATGTTGGCAATAGCCATACCAAAGGGTTCGAAAAAGCCAACAGCCAGCCAAAGCAGCATAAAGCCAACATAAGCTGGTTCAATGGAAAGTCCCCGCTCTGGTGCCAAAGCTCCCATGAGCCACAAGTATCCCAACAACGCATACACGACACCGGACATACCGCCGAAAGCAGGGCCGTCAAAGGCGTACTGACCCAGACCGGAGAAAAGCGCCGTCAGCAGAAAAAGCTGCATGAGCTTGGCACTACCGCTGTGTTTTTCGATTTTGCCACCAAGCACCCACCACCACAGCAGGTTGAAAACGATGTGAGTTGCGGAGAAATGAAGCAAGGCGTGGGAGAACAGCCGCCAAAGTTGCCATTGCTGTTCATCTGTCGCCGGGAAGTGGAGCAGAGAGAACACATCATTGCCGAAACCCAAAGTCAGTCCGGCATACACCACAATACACACCACCATGATGGAGAGCGTGAAAGGCCCCGCATTTTGTTTGAGTGATGTCAGCAGCCCCTGACGAGGATAGAAAAACTTGGCGGTACGGCTTTCAGCCATGTTCCATGACGCTGCCTGATACTTCTCATCACCCGGGTTCTGCAGGAAAGCGGCGAGCTCCGCTTCTGCCTCAATCTGGTACTGGCTATCTGCCAGCCACAAGGCAAACTGCCCTTCCCCCTCAGGCATCATCTGAATCGCGATGTTCCTTGATGCCATGTAATCGATAAAAGCCTGAGCGGCTCGGGGGTTAGAAAGTGCAGTCAGCCTTATCATAGTACCTCTTCGTTGTTTTCGATCAGATGCCCGATTCCACCGGCAGGGATTGTCGGTGCCAGGCTTCGAATCCACCATCTACACTGTACACCTGCTCAAAGCCTTGGTTAATCAAATATTGTGCTGCGCCCTGACTGCTTACGCCGTGATAACACATCACCAACACAGGCTGTTCGAAGTCCACTTCATTCATAAACTGCACAATGGAGTCATTGGTAAGGTGAAATGCGCCCTGTGGATGAGATAGTTGAAATGACTGAGGATCCCGGATATCAACCATCACAGCGTGATGATCATCACCTTCCAGCATAGCCAAAGCGTCCGTTACAGAGATATGCGCAAATTGTTCCATGGGTTATTCCACTCCCGTCTGACCTGATCAATATACGTCTCCCGGCCACTTATGGCTTCAAGACACGTAAAACAGCATTGTACATGACTTTTTTCTTCACCATGCCATGGAGAATACAAGGGCTTTGTATGCTTTTTCACCGCCTGTGGAAAACACTGTGGATTGCGTTGATAAAGTATGATCTGAAAGCCGGATCCACTATATGTTGTGTTGATCGTAATAAAACTGTGGAAAACATTTTTGTCGGGGCGATTTTGGAAGAATTTTAGGTACAAAAAAACCGACAATCTGTCGGTTTTCTTCAACGTATTCAGTAAGCAATCACAAAGCGTCGCCAACCGCTTCTTTCAGTTTACGCATCGCGTTCTTTTCAAGTTGACGGATACGCTCTGCAGACACCTGATAGTGATCAGCCAGTTCCTGCAAAGTGGCTTTGTTGTCATCGTCCAGCCAGCGTGAACGGATAATGTGCTGGCTACGCTCGTCGAGTCCGGACATGGCTTGTGCCAGGCGACGATTCGCGTGGTCTTCCCAGTTCTGTGATTCCAGGTTGGTCGCGACATCCGAGCTTTTATCTTCCAGATAGAAGACAGGAGCAACTGCACCGCCTTCACGCTCATCATCATCTGCGCCAGCATCAAATCCAGCATCCTGCGCTGCAAGACGGGATTCCATCTCGCGCACTTCTGCCGCGTCAACGCCCAGCTGGTCAGCAACCATATTCACTTCTTCGGCGTTGAACCAGCCCAGACGCTTCTTCGACTTACGCAGGTTGAAGAACAACTTACGTTGCGCCTTGGTGGTTGCGACTTTCACGATACGCCAGTTGCGCAGTACATACTCGTGAATTTCTGCTTTGATCCAGTGAACAGCGAAAGAAACCAAACGCACACCCACTTCCGGGTTAAAACGCTTCACGGCCTTCATCAGACCAATGTTACCTTCCTGCACCAAATCAGACACTGGCAATCCATAACCGGAATAACCACGGGCGATATGAACAACAAAGCGCAGGTGAGATAGGATCAGGCCTTTTGCCGCATCCAGATCTTCCTCGTAGTGAAGACGTTCTGCCAGCTCACGCTCCTCGTCCGCAGACAGCATTGGGTAGCCGTTTACCTGCTGCAGATAGCTATCAAGGCTATCTTGGGAGATGGGGGCCAGTGCATACATCTCTGTTGTCATTTTCACCTCTTTTCGACTTTATCGAACTATTCTTCGCTTTCGAAGCGAACCAGATACTCTACTCGAGTTCAAAAAAACTGCAAGTAGGTACCATTTTGTGACCTGCTTTTATCGGATAGGTTCAAACATCAGACAGGTTCTATATCCCGCATATGTTTTGCAGCAGCGAGTCTTGCAGCCAGAAGGCCAATCAGTCCTGACACCATCAGCAAAATCAGCCCTTCTTCCAGAGTCAGTGCCGATAGCCTGAAACCGCTGCTATATAATGTAGCCAATTTTGCCACAGCTGCATCCATCAACAGGCTATTCACTATGGTCACCAGCCAGGCAACAATCGCACCTGCCAACGCCAGCCACACGCCGGTATACAGATACGGGCGCAGTATGTAACTATCTGTTGCGCCTACCAGTTTCATCACCTGAATTTCTTCTTTCTGGCTCTGTACTTGCAAGCGCAAGGTGTTGCCGATAATCAAGAACACTGCCATCAGCAACAGACCGGAGAACACCCAGGTTAATGTCAGCACCAGTGATTCAATGGCAGACAGACGTTGCAGCCAATCGCTGTCGAGACGCACTTCTTCTACTTCCGATGTGGCTCGCAGTTTCGCGGCAAGGGCAGTCACTGCCGCCGCATCATCACTCGCAGGCGTCAACACCACCACCGCGGGCAGGGGATTATCTTCCAGAAGACTTACGGCTTCTTCAAACCCT
Organism: Grimontia sedimenti; assembly: GCF_011045095.1. Taxonomy (GTDB): domain Bacteria; phylum Pseudomonadota; class Gammaproteobacteria; order Enterobacterales; family Vibrionaceae; genus Enterovibrio; species Enterovibrio sedimenti. The sequence goes on along the minus strand of NZ_JAALDL010000013.1, from coordinate 2,215 downwards.
TGGATTTGTCGAAGCTCGGTTAATCCCTGCTCCGGCGAAATAAATTCAGCAGTCGCCACTTCAGACCAAGCTGCGAGCTCTTCGCCAAAGGCTTCCGCGCGGCTTTCCGACACTGGATTCAGATAGACCGTTAATTGGTTGGGAGCCTGCCACTCTTGTGTCACTGCAACGACGTTTTTCGCCAGCATAAACAGCGTGGCTGGCAGTGCCAGTGAAAACGCGAGAGCAAGAACCGTAAGCAGGTTCCCTAGAGGTTTCGCCATTAAATCGCGAAACGCCTGACCGCCCTGCTGTTTGTGCACAGAAATGAAGTTAGCCACGTGCCACCTCCGACAGGTGACCCTGATTCAGTTCAAAACGGCGCATGTCATAGCGGTTGAGTAGCGACGTATCGTGGGTGGCCATGAGTATGGTCACGCCAACTTGGTTAAACTGGCGGAACAATTCCATGATTTGTTGCGACAAATCTGCATCCAGGTTACCCGTTGGCTCATCAGCCACCAGCACCATCGGGCGGTTGACCACGGCGCGGGCAATGCCGACGCGTTGCTGCTCACCACCGGAAAGCTGAATCGGCAAGCAGGCCGCCTTATCCAGCAAACCTACTTTATCCAGTGCCGCTGACACACGTTTCTTGATGTCGTTTTCACTCGCCTGTTCGATGCGTAGCGGCAATGCCACATTGTCGAACACGCTTCTGTCCATCAGGAGCTTGTGATCCTGAAAAATCACACCGATATGGCGGCGCAGAAAAGGAATGTCTTTTCGCGCAATGCGTGAGATATCGTGGTCATTAAACAGAACTTGTCCGTCACTTGGCCGTTCAATCGCACACAGCAATTTCAGCAGGGTACTTTTCCCCGCCCCCGAGTGACCGGTCAAAAATGCCATGTCACCCTTGGGTAAGTGAAAACTCACTTTTTGCAGTGCCTGCTGCCCACCGCGGTAGGCCTTACTTACCTGCTGAAACTGGATCACGCCTATCAGTCCTCCTGACTAAACAGAGCTTCGATAAAGTCTTCCGCTACAAACGGACGTAAATCGTCGATGCCTTCACCCACACCGATAAAGCGGATTGGGATGTTGAATTGGTCAGCCACCGCGAAGATCACGCCACCTTTCGCCGTACCATCCAACTTGGTCAGAGTGATACCGGAAAGCGGTGCGATGTCGTTAAACAGACGCGCCTGACTGATCGCGTTTTGGCCTGTGCCTGCATCGATGGTCAGCATGATTTCATGCGGCGCATTCTCGTCGAGCTTTTTCATCACGCGGACGATTTTCTTCAGCTCTTCCATCAGGTTAGCTTTGTTTTGCAAACGACCCGCGGTATCGGCGATGACGACATCCACATTACGTGCTTTTGCAGCTTCAATCGCGTCATAGATCACTGATGCACTGTCCGCACCTGTGTGCTGTGCAATCACAGGAACGTTATTGCGATCGCCCCATACTTGCAGCTGTTCGACTGCGGCTGCGCGGAAAGTGTCACCTGCCGCCAGCATGACTGACTTACCCTGCTGCTGGAATTGCTTGGCAAGCTTACCGATGGTGGTGGTTTTACCCACACCATTCACGCCAACCATCAAGATGACGAATGGGCCATCTTTTTTCTCAACGTCCAGTGGCTTTTCCACCTTGCTCAGGATGTCTGCCATTTCTTGCTTGAGGATGCCGTAAAGCGCTTCACCATCTTTTAACTCTTTGCGAGACGCTTTGTCAGTGAGGCTGTCGATGATCTTGGTAGTGGTGTCCATACCCACATCAGCAATCAGCAGCTGCTCTTCGAGCTCTTCAAACAGCTCATCATCAATTTTCTTACCGCTGAACAGGCCAAAGAAACCTGCGCCCAGATTGACTTTGGTTTTCTGAAGACCGCGTTTCACGCGCGCAAAGAAGCCTTCTTTTTTCGGTTTTTCTTGCTCAGTCTGAGCCGCTTGCTCCGCTGCAAGACGAGCCTCTTCCTCGGCTTGTGCTTGCGCTTCAGCTTCTGCCGCCAGACGAGCTTCTTCTTCTGCCTGCGCCTGTGCTTTCGCTTCAGCTTCTGCCGCTAAACGGGCTTGTTCTTCCGCCTTTGCTTTCGCCTCAGCTTCTGCCGACAAACGGGCTTGTTCTTCCGCCTGCGCTTTTGCTTCAGCTTCTGCCGCTAAACGGGCTTCTTCTTCCGCCTGCGCTTTTGCTTCAGCTTCTGCGGCTAAACGGGCTTGTTCTTCCA
>NZ_JAALDL010000012.1 GCF_011045095.1 Grimontia sedimenti | reverse complement strand
CTGGTCTGGGTCTGGGTCTGGGTCTGGGTCCTGGGTCCTGGGTCCTGGGTCCTGGGTCCTGTAGGAATTATTCAAGATCATCGAGACATTAAAAAAGCGGCACTATATCAGTTGCCGCTTTTTCTATTCCTAGGATCTGCTCTTCCTAGGGCCTAGGACCTGTTTTTCCTAGGATCTGTTTTCCTAGCCCTCAAGCTCTTATTGCGTCGCCAAGAACGCAGCCAAGCCAAGACCCAGCGCCACACGGTAAATCACGAATGGCTTCATGCCCATCTTGGTCACGAGTTTCAGGAACCAGTGGATACACGCATACGCACTGATGAATGAAACCAGTACACCAGTCATGATAGGCGCCCACATGACAGGTACGTCACTTTTCACCAGACCAAGGCCAAGGTAGGAACCTGCCAGTACGATGATTGGAATCGACATCAGGAAAGAAAAACGCGCCGCTGCTTCACGGGTGTAACCCAGGTAAAGCGCCATAGTCATAGTCGCGCCAGAGCGGGACGTACCCGGGATCATTGCCAGCGCCTGTGCAATACCAATCCACAGCGCCATTTTTGGCGTGGTTTTGTATTCGTCAAACTCGCACTTGGCTTTCACATCGACCCACCAAAGCAGCAGACCGAAGACAATACAGGTCACCGCAATCACCCACGCCGAACGCAAGTAAACTTCAATGATGTCTTTCATGAAAAGGCCAAACAGACAGGCAGGAATCGTCGCCAGTGCAATCATCCATGCCAGCGTCGCATCAGAAGAACGCTCGCCTTTGAAGATTGAGCGGAAGAATGCGCCCAGTAATTGCGTCACTTCCTTTCGGAAATAGCCCACAACAGCCAGCAAGGTACCCACGTGAACGGCAACATCAAAGGCCAAGCCCTGATCCTGCCAACCTAGAATTTCTGACGGAAGAATAAGATGCGCAGAGCTCGAGACGGGAAGAAACTCCGTCAGACCCTGAATTAAAGCCAGCGCAAAGGCTTCAAACATGCTCATAGTTTTAAGTCACTTATAGTTATTAAAGGGAAAAATCGGTCACCGGCCAAAGGGGTTGTTCTTCTGAGAATGCCTCCCACGCTTCTTGATAAGTTTTGTCATCACCCGGAATGATTTGGTCAGGGCATAGCTCTGCCAACGGCCACAGGGTAAAGGCAAATTTGTACACATCGTTGCGCGGCAATGTCGGGCCTTCCGGCTGTGACAGCTCACCGTAAGTCAGCAAATCGATGTCCAGCGTGCGATCACGAAACTTGATAGCATCACGCTCACGCCCCCAGCGCGATTCAATCTCACGCAGCGCAGTCATAATGCCTTCGAGGCTCAGTTCAGTATGAAGTTCAACGACAAGGTTATAAAAATTAGGACCTTCGAAGCCGACGGGAACAGCTTCAAAAATGCGGGAGCAACGACATTGAGGGTCGAGTTCCCTGAGCGCTGCAATACCTTCAGAGATATGATGCTCGCGCTCAATATTAGAGCCGACGCTCACGAGAACCTGAGTCACTTGGCGCCTCGCTCAATCACCACACCTACGGTGCGAGCCTTAGGGACAGCACCTGGTTTGCTCACTTTCACGCGAACCCAAGGCACAGAGAATTGGGATTGGATCAGCGCCGCAATTTCTTCCGCAACGCGTTCCACTAGGAGAAAACGGCCGTTTTCGACCAAATCGATAATCGCGCCACTCACTGATGCATAGTCCAGTGCGTAAGCCACATCATCGCTATCTGCCGCAGGCTTGTTGTCATGCGCCATTTCAATATCAAACACCAGCTTCTGTTTGATTTGTTGTTCCCAGTCGTAGACGCCGATAGTGGTCACGACTTCAAGCTGCTCAATAAATACTAAATCCATGTTCACTCAAAAATATCAGAGGTCGGATACCCATTATGCGCAAAAGCACGTAACATCGGCTCAACCAGCGCCACGGCAAAAATAGCCTGAGCGCTCATTATATCTACACAATATCCTTAAAAAATTGGATACTTTGTGTCTGGTGCGCGAACTATACCAAGTTCTCGCCGCCCTAGCGAATGTTCAAACTGGATGACTGAATGACTGCTTTTGGCCTATTGATGATCGTACTTGCATATTTACTGGGTTCCATATCCAGCGCAGTATTGATCTGTCGTCTCTATGGCCTGCCAGACCCACGAGAACAAGGCTCAGGTAATCCAGGTGCGACCAATGTATTCCGCTTAGGTGGTCGGCTCGCAGCGGCACTCGTGCTGCTGTGCGACATGCTCAAAGGCACTATTCCTGTCTGGGTAAGCTACCTGTTGGGCGTCAATCCTTTCATGCTCGGCTTGATTGGTATCGCGGCCTGCTTGGGCCATATCTACCCCATCTTCTTTCATTTTCGTGGCGGTAAAGGGGTCGCAACTGCACTCGGTGCCATTGCACCTATAGGCTTAGATCTCACCGGCATGATGTTAGGGACATGGATAGCTGCCGTTTTAGTCACGGGCTATTCTTCTGTCGGTGCTCTGCTCGCCTCATTGTTTGCTCCACTCTTTACGTGGATGGTCAAACCCCAGTTCACCATGCCTGTCGCCATGCTCTCCTGTCTTATCATTTTCCGTCATCAGGAAAACATAAAACGCCTGATTCGCAAGGAAGAGCAAAAGATCTGGAACAAAAAGAAGAAGCTGACAGAAAACGAAGACCAGGAAGGAAGAGGAAGAGCAGGTCCTAGGTCCTAGGTCCTGGGTCCTAGGTACTAGAGCACCGAATACTGAATACTGAATACTGAATACTGAAAGTAGTCTTCCCTCCTTAGAGAAAAACAAAAAGCGGCACTGAAAATCAGTTGCCGCTTTTTCTGTTCTAGAGCTCTACTTTCGCCCTTCTCAGGCTCTGCTCTTCGCTTTTCCCAGGTCCCAGGACCCGCTCTTCCTAGTACCTGCTCTTTCTCAAACCTGCTCTTCCTAGGCCCTAGGACCTTTCTTTTCCTAGGCCCTGCTCTTAGCCTCAATCGGCTTAAGCGTATCAATCGGCCAGCGTGGGAAAGCTTTCACGCCCAAATCATTGTGCTCGCCGTTTTTCAGGCGCTGCATGCCAGCGTAAGCAATCATGGCACCGTTGTCGGTACAGAACTCAGTGCGTGGGTAGTAAACTTCGCCACCAATATTGTTCGCCAGCTCTTCCAGCTTGGCACGCAGGTGACGGTTAGCACTCACGCCGCCAGCAATCACCACACGCTTCATGCCGCACTGTTTCAGCGCGCGCTTACACTTGATCACTAAGGTATCAACGACGGCATCTTCAAACGCACGGGCGATATCAGCGCGGGTTTGGTCGTCATTGTCATTGGCAGCAATGGTATTGGCGGTGAAGGTTTTCAGGCCAGAGAAGCTCATATCCAGACCCGGCACATTGGTCATTGGACGCGGGAAAGTAAAGCGGCTGCTGTCGCCCTTTTCTGCCAGTTTAGAAAGCAGAGGGCCGCCTGGGTAATCCAGGTTCATCAGCTTCGCGGTTTTATCGAACGCTTCGCCGGCAGCATCATCAATTGACTCGCCAAGGATCTGGTATTCACCGATACCTTTTACTTCAACGATCATCGAGTGACCGCCAGAAACCAACAACGCGATAAACGGGAACGGAGGCGGATTATCTTCAAGCATCGGCGCCAGCAAGTGACCTTCCATATGATGAACCGCCACCGCTGGAATATCCCATGCATAAGCCAGGCTTCGGCCAATCGTCGCGCCAACCAAAAGCGCACCTACCAGACCCGGGCCTGCCGTGTAAGCCACGCCATCCAAGTCTTTCGGTGTCAGGCCCGCTTCTTTCAGCGCAGCTTTAACCAGCGGAATCGTCTTCTTAACATGATCGCGAGAAGCCAGTTCAGGCACCACACCGCCGTAATCAGCATGCAGTTTTACCTGACTGTATAACTGGTGCGCTAACAGACCTTTTTCATCATCATAAATAGCCACGCCGGTCTCATCGCACGACGTCTCGATGCCCAGAATTCGCATAACACCTCAGCTCACTTGGATCACAGATCGATCCGCTTTCGATCTGCTGGTTTCTAAATCAGGCGGCAATCTTACATGGGCGGCATCAAATTCACCAGTTATGCTTTACAAGCACCCTAGTATCGGATTAGAATTCCGCACCATTTTTAATCAAAGCTGGTCAATCTGTCTCCAGCGATAACTGACTAACCCCTGAGGTGAAAGGCACATGCCAGTAGTTAAAGTACGTGAAAACGAACCATTCGACGTAGCACTGCGTCGCTTCAAGCGCTCTTGTGAAAAAGCAGGTATCCTTTCTGAAGTTCGCCGTCGTGAGCACTTCGAAAAGCCGACTACCGTTCGCAAACGCGCTAAAGCAGCTGCAGTTAAACGCCACCTGAAAAAGCTGGCTCGCGAAAACGCACGTCGCGTTCGCCTGTACTAATTACGATTAATACAGGATTGCGAGATGGAATTAATTGAACGTCTGAAAGACGAACAAAAAACGGCGATGAAAGCCAAAGACAAACCTCGTCTTGGCACTATCCGTTTGATCATGGCTGCAATTAAACAGCAAGAAGTTGACGGTCAGAAAACTCTGAACGAAGACGAAGTGCTGGCAGTGATGACCAAAATGGTTAAGCAGCGTCGTGATTCTGTTTCGCAATATCAGTCAGCAGGCCGTGATGACCTGGCTGATGTGGAACTGGCAGAAATTTCCGTTCTGGAAGAGTTCATGCCAAAGCCACTCAGCGACGAAGAAGTTGATGCTCTGGTGAAAGAAGCCATCGCAACTTCTGGAGCAGGCTCCATGCAAGACATGGGTAAAGTCATGGCCGTTCTGAAACCTCTGGTTCAGGGCCGAGCTGACATGGGTAAAATCAGCCAATTGGTTAAAGCTAATCTGGCTTAACTTTTATCCGACCTGCAAACAAGCCGTGCTATCCATTTTTGGAGTGCGCGGCTTGTTCGTATTCGCTCAGTAGCAAATACTGAGAGTACCCTCTTCTCTTATTCACCGAATGCATAAAGGTTTATGGCAGGAAAGATCCCACGCTCATTCATTGATGATCTGCTAGCACGACTCGATATTGTCGAGCTAATAGACGCGCGGGTGAAACTTAAAAAGCAAGGCAAAAACTACGGTGCCTGCTGTCCTTTCCATAACGAAAAAACCCCGTCTTTCTCCGTCAGCCAAGAGAAACAGTTCTATCATTGTTTTGGTTGTGGTGCGCACGGCAACGCCATCGACTTCGTCATGGAGTTCGATCGCCTTGAATTTGTCGAAGCCATCGAAGAATTAGCGTCTTCGCTAGGTCTAGATGTACCAAGAGAGCAATCCGGCGGTGGTACCCCGAAAGGGCCTTATGCACGCAGCGATCAGAAACGCGACCTTTACCAGATGATGGGGCAAATCGCCCAGTTCTATCAGGGTGGACTGCGCAATGAAGCGGGTAAAATAGCGATCGATTACCTCAAAGGCCGTGGCCTTTCCGGTGAAATCGTACAGAAGTTTGGGATTGGCTACGTCGCTGACGAATGGGATCAGGTGCGCTCACGCTTTGGCCGTGACAACACCAGCCAGCAGGCATTGGTATCAACCGGCATGCTGATAGAAAACGACAACGGACGCCGTTACGACCGCTTCCGTGGCCGTGTAATGTTCCCTATTCGTGACCGTCGTGGACGTGTTATCGGTTTTGGTGGCCGCGTCATTGGCGATGGCACACCGAAATACCTCAACTCACCGGAAACCCCGATATTCCACAAAGGGCGTGAGTTGTATGGCCTGTACGAAGTGCTACAGGCACACCGCGAGCCCAAGCAATTACTCGTTGTTGAAGGTTATATGGACGTGGTCGCTCTGGGGCAATTTGGCATTGATTATGCCGTTGCATCACTCGGCACCGCGACCACCGCAGAACATATGCAAACCATGTTCCGCCAGACCTCCAACGTGATTTGCTGCTACGACGGTGACCGCGCAGGACGTGACGCCGCATGGCGTGCAATGGAGCAGGCACTCCCCCATTTGGTAGATGGTCGCCAGCTCAAATTCATGTTCCTGCCAGACGGTGAAGACCCGGATTCCATGGTTCGACAGGAAGGCAAAGAAGGCTTTGAACAGCGCCTCGCAGGTGCCATGTCACTGTCAGAATTCCTGTTTAACACCTTGATGGAACAGGTCGACACCAGCAGTCAGGAAGGCAAAGCCAAGCTCACCACTTTGGCCGTGCCACTGATTGACAAAGTGCCGGGCGGCACACTTCGTCTCTACCTACGTAACATTTTGGGCCAGAAACTAGGTCTACCTGATGAGCAACAACTCGAAAAGCTCATCAGCCGACAAGGTCAGACGCAAAAACGTCAACCTTTGCCGGAAATGAAACGTACCCCAATGAGAGAAGTGATAACCCTGTTATTGCAGAATCCAGGGTTTGTAGAAAACGTACCGCCACTTGATGGTGTGGAAGAGCTCGGGATCCCCGGCTTAAATTTATTCACCACCATGCTTGAACTTTGCCGGTCCCGTCCCAATATTACGACAGGACAGCTGCTGGAACATTGGCGCGGCACAGAACAAGAAGCATTGTTAGCCAAATTGGCAAGTTGGGAACTACCTATCAACGAAAACAATGTATTAGATGTATTTTTAGACTCACTGGACAAAATTCTGGACCAGTGCGTCAAACAACAAATAGCCAAGTTGCAAGCTAAATCGAATACCGTCGGCTTATCAGTCGAAGAGAAGCGGGAGTTGCAGTTGTTAATCCTCAACCGGCCCGACTAGAAACTAGCCAGCATACTTGTATTTTGCTAAAATTGGCAGTTTGCGTTTCCGCATACTAAATTCTTCACTCAGACCCGAAGTTGGATATCGTCTATGGATCAAAATCCGCAGTCACAGCTAAAGTTGCTTGTCGCAAAAGGTAAGGAACAAGGCTATCTAACCTATGCAGAAGTAAATGACCACCTACCGGAAGACATTGTCGATTCTGATCAGATAGAAGACATCATTCAGATGATCAACGACATGGGTATTCAGGTGGTGGAAACAGCGCCAGATGCCGATGAGCTGATGATGTCTGAAACTGTCGCGGACGAAGATGCCGTCGAAGCAGCAGCAGCAGCACTTTCTAGCGTTGAATCTGAAATAGGTCGTACAACTGACCCAGTACGCATGTACATGCGTGAAATGGGTACAGTAGAACTGCTTACCCGCGAAGGCGAAATCGACATCGCCAAACGCATCGAAGATGGTATTAACCAAGTACAGGTATCGGTTGCCGAATACCCTGGCTCCATCTCATCACTGCTCGATCAGTTTGACAAAGTAGAAGCAGAAGAGCTTCGCCTGACAGACATCATTTCTGGCTTCGTAGACCCGAACCAGGATGACATCGCACCTACCGCCACCCACATCGGTTCAGAGCTCACCGAAGAGCAACTGGAAGATGAAGATGATGGCGACGACGATGATGATGACGAGGAAGAAGAAGACACTGGCATCGACCCAGAGCTAGCGCGCGAAAAGTTTAACGACTTGCGTCTGGCTTACGAAGGCATGCAGCTGTCCATCCAGAAAAACGGCCGCTTCCACGAAGACACAGCAAGCGCAATCGCTGAGCTGTCAGAAGTGTTCAAGCAATTCCGTCTGATACCAAAACAATTCGACCGCCTGGTTAATGATATGCGCGAGACAATGGATCGCGTACGCACACAAGAACGCATCGTGATGCGCCTGTGTGTAGACCAAGCGAAAATGCCGAAGAAAACCTTTGTACAACTGTTCAGCGGCAACGAATCATCAGACAGCTGGCTGGATGAAGCACTGGCTTCAGACAAGCCATACGTCGATCGCCTGAAGCAGTACGAAGAAGATCTTCGTCGTTGCGTACAGAAGCTGAAAATCGTTGAAGACGAAACCGGCCTTTCTGTAGAGCGCGTAAAAGACATCAGCCGTCGCATGTCAATCGGTGAAGCGAAAGCACGCCGTGCGAAGAAAGAGATGGTTGAAGCGAACTTGCGTCTGGTTATTTCTATCGCCAAGAAATACACCAACCGTGGCCTGCAATTCCTGGATCTGATTCAGGAAGGTAACATCGGCCTGATGAAAGCGGTAGACAAGTTCGAATACCGTCGTGGTTACAAGTTCTCGACTTACGCAACATGGTGGATCCGTCAGGCAATCACCCGTTCAATCGCAGATCAGGCGCGTACTATCCGTATCCCTGTTCACATGATTGAAACCATCAACAAACTGAACCGTATCTCACGTCAGATGCTTCAGGAGATGGGTCGTGAGCCACTGCCAGAAGAACTGGCAGAGCGCATGCAAATGCCAGAAGACAAGATCCGCAAAGTGCTGAAGATCGCCAAAGAGCCAATCTCCATGGAAACCCCAATCGGTGACGATGAAGATTCACATCTGGGCGACTTTATCGAGGATACCACCCTCGAGCTGCCAATGGATTCCGCGACCATGAACAACCTCAGAATGGCAACCAGCGAAGTACTGGCTGGCCTGACGCCACGTGAGGCAAAAGTTCTGCGTATGCGTTTCGGTATCGACATGAATACCGACCACACGCTGGAAGAAGTGGGCAAACAGTTTGACGTAACGCGTGAGCGTATCCGTCAGATTGAAGCGAAAGCACTGCGTAAACTGCGTCACCCAAGCCGCTCAGAAGTTCTGCGCAGCTTCCTGGACGAATAATCCAAGACGCATTTAAAGCAATATTGGAAAGGCGAGCACTGCTCGCCTTTTTCATTTCTGCGATTTGAACTAAGTGGCTAAAAAGCATACTGAATAGGGTGTGGTTGCGTCTAGACACCCCTGCTCCCACCCCTTATAATCAACCCCCAACACGGCCCCTTAGCTCAGTGGTTAGAGCAGTCGACTCATAATCGATTGGTCCGCAGTTCAAATCTGCGAGGGGCCACCAAATTTAAAGGCCTGAGAGGTTAGTAACCACTCAGGCCTTTTACTTTTCAGCTTCTGTGTAGCATATATGTAGCAGATTTTTTGCTATAACAGACGCCCGTTATAGCAGTTTTCAAGAAACCCCCTCTCCATTTCACTGCTTTCTAAAAACCACATCGAATACACCGAATGTTCATCTGCCAAGCATCCGCTAACTGTGATTAATTAGCAGCACTGGAAAAATGATGAGCGATAACATGACAAAGCGAAACGACCATATTCTGATTCTTCTTGCTGATTCGCCTTGGTGGGTGAGTGTGTTCTTTGCTTTGATTGTCTATGTCGTCTTGGCCTACATTGCACCAATATGGCTCGTAGATATGGGAGTATTGGGAGAGAGCCTTGCTCAAACTTCGGTTAAAATCGCACCTTTGTTTGGTGTGATATTTCTGATTCCGGCATTCGTCTCGTTAATTAAGCATCGCAGAAAAGGACTTTGAGTTTTAACACTCAACTCTTATTGGCTACTGTCGCCACTCATCAGAGTGAGATTTCATCGGAGTCTCAACCGCTTCTGGTAGTTCGTCCATGCTGAGTTCGCAGTGACAACACTTCACCGCCCCCACTGCCCCTTGAACCCTCATTCGACCCATAGCGATTTGAGGCAGGCTATAAAACCGTTTTTCACAACGAGGGCATTTTGACGTAGCCAGACGCCAGTACAAAACGAAAAGCACAACGCAAGACAAGATACTCAGCAGGGCAAGAGGTGGAAAAGCAACTGATGCGACAGAGCAAAGCAGGAAAACACAAAACAGCGGCCACACCATCGAGTGAAGGTTGTGATGACGCTGCCTTATCTTCCTTAGTCCGTTTGCATACTCTTCCATTCCTGACCGTCCAATTTACTCACATGGAATGATAGATTCAGCTTCCTGAGTATTAGCATATTGAATCTCTAGGCAGTCCAACTGCCAGTTCAGATTGGTATGACTCGCTTTGAAGAAAAGCATACCCTCACCATGACTTCCTTCGACAACATATTCCATTTCAGCAAAGCCTTCAGACTCAGGACCACCAATCGTTCCTGACCTTAAAGAGTAATCATAAGGAATTCCTATGTTAGCCTTGAAAGTCTCACTTTGTTCCATCGAGGTTAACGCAAGCTTGGTAGACGGAGATGTCTCAAATTCATGAGTAAGAGAATGGGTAAAGACGATGGAAAATAAAACCAGGGCACCAATGTATCCAAGTGCTGCCCACGACCATCTTTTTTGTGATGCTTTGAACGCCTCAATACTCTCCCACTCGTTATTTTTCCAAGCCCATTCATTGCCCTTGGCACCGACAACAAAAAGGTAGAAAACACCAAAGATAGGAACAAAGATCCAAAACGTTCTGTAGCACTTAAACCTTATACCCCAAATGATATTGAGTAAGAGTGCTCCCCAGTTCCATCCTTTGATTTCCTCTGGAACCTGTTTGCTGATATCCATAGCGCTTTCCCTAAAATCTCAATCACTGATTGCAAGCTAGTTTGCATCAACTTTTCCGTAACTACTGAAAGTATCAAGATTAATCATTCAGGCTCCATACTGTTTCGCGTCTATGCGATATACCCCAAAATACAGTTATTCACAGAACTCCAAGTAAAAGAGCATCTGTCCCTAGGACAGATGCCACTGGTTGGTTCGGGTGATAATGGTTTTACCACCCGTTGATATGCCTTTCAGTACCTTTAAAAGCTCCTCCTTGCTATACATGGAGGTTTTCACAACGCCTGTAGCCGTATCAACTGCGAGTTTATAATGCAGCGCGATAGCCTGTTCAGTGCGCTTATAGAACACACCACCCATTAAGTCGGTGAACGTCTTCCAACAACCTTTGTCCGCTGCCTCATAGATTTCTGTTACCAACTTACTTTCACCCATCATGGCCTTTAAACGGGATAATTCACGCCAAACTGTTACCCAACAGGCTAAGTTGTTGAAACTAGCGAATACTTCAAAATGCCCTTCAAGGGTATATTTTTCTCGTTTGGTGGAGTAACTTCATAGCTGAGGCAAAGTGCGCTCAATGAAGAAAGTGTTTAGAGAGCTGGATCGTATTTTTACAACTGTATATAACGGAGTAATACGCGAAGTATTTATGTAACATATAGCTCAGTTCATTTCCGAAATAGACAAAATATTTTAGATATCAAAACTATCGGAAATACAGGCTTATCAAATCCAATTAGCCAATGTGAATGAAAAGTCACATCCACTAAGGCATATTGACTCGAATACATTCATTTCTAACAGACTGCCCCCTAAAAAGACTAACTATTCATACACCAAATGTGTAAAATGAAGGTTTTAAGTACAAGAAGACTGGTTTGGTGTGAAATGTTAGGCAACTTAGAATCAAAGTATAAAGGATTTATCCTTGTCTTTTTCATAATGATGATTGGATATCTATCTATCAGCATATCGGGAAAAACTATAGACACTGTATTATATTCGACATTTTCATTATTAGCCTTGTGGATAGGACGACCTCTTTGGCTACCAAGTGGTCATGGAAAGAATAAGGTAAGAATGTATAGTTTATTTATAGCCTTTACTACTATAATCGCATCTCAGTCTCCATCAATAACAATAAGAGCAAACAATACAATACATGAATATTTATCACCATATCTTCCAGATTACATCTTAGACTTCACATATGGTAACACACCAACTCCCGTTCTATTTTTTACAATGTTAACAATATTAATTGTAAATTATTTTATGTTAGACAATAAAATAATGGGAGAGGCTTCAGATTCTTTTAATTCAACTATTCCAGAGTTAGACTTTAAAGAAAGATTAAAATACGCCATCGAAGCATTAGAAGAAGATATTAAGTCGATAAACAAACAGACCAATTGGACAGGAAGTTTATTTACTAACTTAGATGCTGAAGTCTACATAAGAACTCGACGAGGAAAGAAAAAGAAAGCTTCAGATTTATTAAAAGCTATGAAAGCTAAATCGGGGCGTGCATTCCTCGTCCTCGGCCATCCTGGTGCAGGAAAAAGTATTGCGTTACGTAAACTTGCTCAAGATCTCCTTAGGCAAGCCATCAGTGCAAATAAAATACCTATTTATATAAATCTAAAAGAGTGGAATGATACTAACTGGTCTAATGAAATATTACCTACTGAAAGTGAACTATATGAGTTTGTTAAGGAAAATATAGCAAGAAGAGACAGAGAGCTAGGAATATTTGTCGACAAGTATTTCGACAGGCTATACGATAGAAGAAATTTTTTCTTTATATTCGACTCTTTTGACGAAATACCACAAGTAATGAATACCCATAACGATAGCATACTAATAGACGCATTATCTGAGGTACTTTTTAAATTCATAAAAGACAACAAAGGTAAGCCAACTGGAATATTAGCATCCAGACACTTTAGAAAACCAACAAACAAATTTGAAGCGTCACGGGAAATAGAGATAAGGCCTTTTAATGAATCTCAGGTGACATCCACATTGAAAAAAATGGGTAATGATTCAAAGGCTATAATAAGTCAGATATTTACGACTAGAAGTGATCTTTACCTAACAGCAAAAAACCCTTTCATGGCTTCAATGTTGGCGAAATACATTGAGAATCATAACTCCCTCCCTAACAGTCAACTTGAAATGTTTTCATCTTTTATAGATGACTCCTTAGATTCATCCAAACGAAAACTTATAGAGTTATCTATAACAAGAGATGAAATAAAGATCATATCAAAACAAATTGCTAGAATAATGTTCTCTGATTATGGTCTAGAAGCTCCAATAAAAAATTTAAAAGAAGATATTAAAGACCCCAAAATTGATGCTGCAATTGAATGTTTGAAGTATTCAAGAATAGTAAGGGCTAGTAATGTTGATGATGGGAGAATCAGCTTTGTTCATAGACGATTCTGTGAGTATTTTGTAGTAGCTGATCTGTTGGAAAAAGATCTGGATTTACCTTTCTCTCATATCCCAAAAGATTCTCAGGGGCGAGACGCCCTAGTTTTATACTGCGAAGTAGCATCAGTAGAAAAAGCAAAATCAATAGCAGAGAAGTGCTGGAATGTTATAAAAAATGACAATTATGAAGGCAGTTTGGAAGCAATACACTGTATTCGTTTCTTAAGAGATGCCTTTAAGAATAGATTAGACTGTATAGCTAACATACAACATGAAATAGAATATTTCATTTATCAGGAATTAGAAAAAGACAACCCTCCATATTGGACAAAACTAATAATTGAACTTTTATGTTTAACAAGTGAGAATGTCAAAGACAAATGTGTAATAAGATCCCTAGGAATTAATGATTTTTGGATCAGTCAAACAGCACTAGAGGCTTGCCGAAGCCTACCAAAATTATCAAAAGAACTTGAGTGGAATGTCGGTCAAAACTTAAGATCTTTGTCAGATTGGAGATTTTTCTCTAACTTATCGTCCTATTATTTCTCATTTGGAATATCTGAAGCATTTTCAAGGATAAAAAATTATATCCGGATAAGAACAGCAACTTCATCAATACTAGTTATAACCTTTTTCCTTTATACTATAAAAGAACCGAAGGAAGGCTTATTTATATTAACTAATCTATTAGCCATCACTTGTATTGCTTTTATCGTGTCATTTCTTTCGAAAAACATAGCAAAGAAAAAGAAGATTGAAGAATATGAAGTTTCAAACCAAAGAAGTGGAAACGCTGATTTTATTGCCATAGAAAAAGATGGCCATGATCTTTCAGATATTGTAAGTATCATTATTAAAGTTGCGAAGATATCTATACTAATCTCACCTTTAATGTTCTATTTTCTTGATTTTATAACCATGCTATATAGTATTGATTTGAGTGATAAACTTAAAAATGAAAAAATCTGATCACATCTCATTTAGAAGGAGTAGTACTATATTATTATTTAATCGCTTATCTTTTCTCTTTCATATCACTTATTGAACTAAAGTTGGCTCTAAGACGAAAGTTAATATCAGAAATACCATATATATTAGTATTAACAATATTAATACTAATATCTATAATCGCGCCAGCAGTTATATACTTAATAGCCAATCATGAAGATATAATGTCAAAGATAGTTATTATAACCAATATAATAGGGTTGTTGATTTTATTGGCTAAATCTCTTCCTTCAATAAAATATAGCATACTTACTTTTAAAGAATATAAAAAACTATCCAAAACAAAAATAGACACTAGAGAAGAGCTATATGATGCTATAATTAAATTAAATGGTCATTCTATTTTTATTAAGAAACTCTTGTACAAAGTAGATAATGAAACATTTCAAGTATCTGGTGAATGGCCTAGTAAGGATATTTTGGTAAAATCCTCAGGGCACTATACTTCTCTTCTTTCTCAGCTGGATATGCGGTGGCGAGGGATTGATTAACATATCAACACCACAGCCGTGACCTTAAGCTCTGGCGCTAAGTATGCATACCTTAGCGCCATCTTGAGATGTATATGGCCTAGCAGTTCACGTACTGTGTTGAGGTCAACTCCCGCCATTACTAGCTTGCTAGAGAAGTGATGGCGGAGATCATGAAAGTTAAAGCCTTCAAATAAAGCGATTTCCAGCACCGCTCCCCAGGTCTTCTTCACATCAGTGATCGGCTTTCCGGCTTCTCTCCATTCAAACAAAAAACGGGTTGTTGGGTTTTGACCTCGCCACTTTTTCAGCACGTCGAATGCTTCATTGTTTAACGACATGGTGAGAGAGTTTTGATTTAGCATTGCTGGCTTTCACTTTGAGGAAACGCTCATCGAAGGAAACATCTGTACATTCAACGCTGAGCAGTTCGATAAGGCCTAAGCCCGTATTCATGACAAGAATCATTAACGGCTCTGAGTAGTCTGCGAGTGCCACTCCTCCCAAATGTAACGAATTCACGCCCTTTCAATTAAACAAAATCACACTCGCAAATGTTGATGTTTGTGTGGTGCGCCTGAATTTGCACGCATGAACCTCTACTGATTGTTTTATTATTGGCTGTTTCATATATAAAACTAACGAGCCATAAATGAATCATGGTTTCGTTTGAAAAGATGTATCCCAAGGAGATTGGGAAAAGCCAGCAAGGAAAGCGCATGCAATCTAAACACTCCTCTATGACTCCATCACTTCCGCAGACATTGTCTCAGGAAGCTATTCAGGATAGAGCGTTTCAGGTATCGGTATCTCAAGCGTCATACAACTATATGTTCAGCTACATTGAGCCACTGTCCCTTTCTGCAGGGCTGCCTAAAGGAGAGGAGTTCACGTTCGAGTATGAAGCGAAAGTCGCTAAGGTCTTTCTACCCTTGCTGGAAAACTTCACCAAAGTTGTAGTGTCTTTGCTTGAGCGAGAACTGCAGGACGATTTAACCGGTGATGTCTCAGAGTCGATCAAAAAGGTTAACGACGCCTACCATGCATTGAAATCGCCAAGCTCTCCGCTGGCTGTGATTGAAGATGTAGCAGCAACCAAGGCGTTGCTCGAAGCTCTGGCTGAGGTGCCTAATGCTATTGAAGGGGCGCTTCAAGGCCTTTCTCACCTACCCAAAGATTTCATTCACATCGTTGAGGGGCTGGCGAAAGTCACCAAGCAATTTGAGTCAGAGGGCTTTACGGCATTTCTGAAAGACACGCTTTACTACACCTTGAATGAGGAGCGTGGGCATCAGTACCTCAAACCGAAAGGACTGGCAGATTACGAATTGCTGTTTAACACCTTGCCGACGCCTCAAGCTTTGGATGTAGAGCGCAAAGCGTGGATGCCGGAAGAGGATTTACCGATTTGTCTGCAAGATTGGTATTTTGGCTACATGCAAATCGCGGGTTTCAATACCACCAACCTCAGAGGCGTCAGAACACAGAAAGAAGCGCATGAGAATGTGTATTTGCTGGCTGAGCTTCTGGAGAAGATGCCTGTTACTGACGACATTCTGCAACAAGTCAGCGGTGATAGTGCGTTAACGCTCACTGAGGCCGCCAACAAAGGCTTATTGTACGTTTGCGATTACGCCATGTTTGAAGGCAAGAAAGGCGCGTCTTTGCATGGTTTACACCGCTACCCTGAAGCGCCGATAGCGCTGTTTTACTGGAATGCGTCGCCACCTCATGGCTACCCGACTGACGGTGCAATGCAACCTATCGCCATTCAATTAGGGCAGCATTTTGATGCTGACACCACGCCGATTTTTACACCAAATGACTGCACCAATAACAACGATGTCGATGGCGCAAAGTGGCTGCTGGCAAAAATGGTGGTGCAAAACGCCTGTACGATTGAGCATGAAACCGTGGCGCATTTGGGCGCGTGCCATTTGGTGATTGAACCTATTGTTGTCGCCAGTCATCGACAGTTGCCACAAACGCACCCGCTGATGGTGCTGTTGAAGCCTCATTTCCGATTTACCTTGGACATTAACCATGGCGCTTACACCAGTTTGATGGTGCCAGGCGGCGTTGTAGCCTCCGTGATTTCAACTTCACATCAAGAAACCGCAGAAGTGCTGGTCGATGCTTATGAAAAGCGCCGGTTTGATGATCAGTATCCAGATAAGATCTTCCATCAACGTGGTGTCTCAAGCGACTCGTTACCGTCTTTCCCATTCAGGGAAGATACTCTCGACCTTTGGGCGGCGATTCAGCAATTCGTGACTGATTATCTGTCGCTTTACTACGAGGGCGAAACGGCGGAAGCGCGCAACAAAATGGTGTTGGAAGATTTTGAGCTTCAGGCTTGGGTGAATGAACTAGTTAATCCAAAACGCGCTGCAGTAAGGGGGTTAGATGGCTTAACGGCAACGAATGATGAAAAGAGCCCGGTACAAATCGACAGCTTTGATTATCTCTGCCGTGTCGTGGCGCAAATCATTTATACCGCGAGTGCCCAACATGCTTCCGTGAACTATGCGCAGTACCCGCTGATGTCTTATATCCCAGGAGCGAGCGGAACGCTTTACAAGCCAATGCCAGGACGCAGTGAAATACTGACTCAGGAAGACGTGGTTGATTGGCTGCCACCTTTGGATGTGGCGCTGTATCAAACCTCATTCGCCTACCTGTTAGCTGGCGTGCAATATGACACCCTTGGTCACTATACGGATGACCCAAGAACCCAATACTTCACCGACAAACGTGTGGCACCGATACTGACTCAGTTCCACATGAACTTAAACCGAATCGAAATCGATATTCATGAGCGCAATGCCTCACGACCTATGCCGTATGTGATGCAACTGCCCTCTTTGATACCGAACAGTATCAGTATTTAGGACCTTATCACTGGTATTTCCCTGCTGGGTATTCGGCAATGCTTGGCGGGGAATGAAGGTGATAAACCCATTAACTCAGGAATCTATATGCATGTGGCAACGTCGGATTAATCACTTTTTATCGCTGGTTTTTTCCGTCCTGTTTATCACTTTCAGTGTCTCTGGTTTGGTTTCTGCGGAAACGACCATTGATTTGTCACAGTGGGAAAACGGGGGGTCGACGGTTGATAAATTCCATTTTATCGATGATCCCTCATATCAATTAACCATTGATGATGTTGTGTCTCTGGCGGACTGGCAACGCCCCGAGAAAGGCGTGGTTAACCGAGGCTTTTCGACGATTCCGACCTGGATTTCATTCCGTTTATCTAACCCTGAATCTGTCAGTAAAAAGATCATCGTGGAGTATGTGGAGCCCTCCGCAGAAACCATCGATTTTTACTCCCGCTTGAAAGGCGGTGACGGCACATTCTCACATCAACGCTTCGTCTACACTCAGCCCACAGACACACGACCAGTCTCTTTTTACAGGCCAGCGTTTTCCGTCGATGTCCCGCCAAATTCTGAGGTTGAGGTTTACTATCGGCTATTTCAGGGAAGTGACTTCCCCATGCATAAGTTTGACTCGATGCGTATCTGGGAAGAGTCTGATTTTTATCACTCTACACATGTAGAGCTGTCGCTGTTGGTGATTTTGTTGTGTGTTGAAATTGCCATGGGTCTGTCTACCCTGCTCGCCTATTTCGCCACAAAAGACCGTCTTTATCTTTATTACACCGCTTTCGCGTTTTCAGCCGCCTCTCTGTTTGCCGCATTCAGTGGATTGTGGAGTTACCTAATTGCATCACAACACTATGAGTTATGGATGGTGGTGCTTCAGATAAATATTTGCCAACTCGTCGCCATTCTTTTTGTCCGTCACTTTTTGAACGTGCCGGGGCACTTACCGCGCGTCGATAAAGTCATGCTGGCAGTGGTGGCGGTGGTGGCGGTCGGCGTGGTGCTTAACCTCTTTGGCAAGCCGTATCTTTCGCGAATTATCATCGATTTCACCGCGATTGGCGCTTTCTTCCTGATCCCACTTGGCATCTATGCACACAAGAAAAAAGTGCCACATGCTCTTCTATTTTCAGGAAGTTGGGTCTTCTTTGCCATTGGTATGGCACTCGCCTCGGCAAGGCTCAGAGGATACATCGCAGATAGCGCGTTTGCTGAGTGGCTGATTTATTTTGGTGGTCTGATTGAGGTCATCTTGCTGACTACCGTCATGATCCTTAGATTCAGGCACATGCAGCGGGAAAAGCAACGCATTGAAGAAAAGCACTGGAAATATTTGGAAAATGCAGCGCACGTGCTGGAAGAAAGGGTTAAAGAGCAAACCAAGCAGCTGTATGAAGCCAAAGCACTTGCCGAAAAAGAAGCCCGCACCGATTTGCTGACAGGACTACCGAATAGACGCTCTTTCTTTGAAGGCGCACAGCAATTCATTGAGCGGGCGAAACGCAACACCTCGCCAAGTGTGCACCTGCTAATGATCGATATTGACCATTTCAAAAAGGTGAACGATACCCACAGCCACGCCTGTGGAGACGCCGTTCTTCGTCATGTCGGTAAAGTTTTAAACCAATCACTGCGGAAAACCGATCTCCTTTCGCGTCTCGGTGGAGAAGAGTTTGCTGTGATCATGGAAAACACACCAGAAGAGGCTGCTCAGAGCATGACAGAACGCCTGCTTTCAGCCGTAGAAGATTCGGATATCGAGTTCGAAGACCAGTTTATTCGCGTCACCATTTCTGTTGGCATGGCCACCTGGCATCCCACTCAAAACCTCGACCAATTGCTGCAAAGTGCTGACCATGCGTTATACCAAGCAAAGCGGGAAGGCCGTAATCGCGTGGTCTATGCGCCAAAGGAAAGCGAAGTGCCACTGGCGTAATTGTGGTGGCATGTCTTTCATTTTCATCGCGCCGTTCTCTACTCCCCTCGCGCCAAATCGCACAAACTTTAACCAAATCAAGTTTCTAATCCGTAAACATCACTACACTGAAGAAATGGCTCAAGTTGGATTAATCCTTACCATCTAAGGGGAAAGGTATGCTCGATAGGCTGGATTGTCTTCACAAATTGCTCCCTAGCGGCAGCAAGCACAGTGTTGTGCCTATGTATATGTTCGCCAATGATACCGGGCTGCCGGTGGTGCTTCGTCTCAATATTCGTGGCGGCGATAAGTCGCTGCCAATTATGGTGGTCGCGTTTGATATCGATACCCTTGCTAAGTCGGTGCATTGCGAGATTCAGTACCCCAGAGAAAAGGTTAACTTCAAACTCTATGGACAACTGACTTCTTCCCGTTTTCACATCGGCACCCACGAGATCACAGGGTGGGAATCACTGGAAAAACTGGCGATTGAGTGGCTGAGGTCCCCGGAGCCGACAACATAGCGCCACTGGCGCTTGTTCCTTTTCCGCTATTCGCTATCTTTCAGAACCTTTGGTGGAGGTTAGGCTCGCCCTTTGTCCCAATCGCAAGAATACCGAAAACCTAAACCACTCAGACTAGTTACAAGCCCATCTGAAACCGTTATACCTATCCGCGGGTATCAGCTCACTACGTAAAAGGGACTATTGCGAAGTCGCTGAATAAACAAAAAACCATCCCACTGTGGAGCGAACAACATGGAAGTGAGAGCAGTCGCTGCAGCGCTTGTTGCGTTGTCTTCGGCAATGCTGCTTTCCTGCACTTCTGACAAAGACAGGGAGCAAGCATTGAGTAATAACAAGAATTTTGGCTTAACCTCGACAAGTGAAATCCTGCTGACCAGCGAAGCAGGCGACAAAATGTCAGTGATGCCAAACCAGCCCTTTACCACTGAACGTGCAAACGGCACACAAGTCGTCATCCAACCGGATATCACCAAACAAACCATCACAGGGATCGGGACGTCTTTCACTGAATCTGCTGCGTTTGTATTGGCGCACCTTCCGCCAGAAAAGCGCCTTGAGGTCATGAACAATCTCTACGGTGAATCAGGCGCGAACTTCTCGTTAACCCGTACACCGATTGGCTCGACCGACTTTTCTGTGGAAGGAAAACTCGGCTATGCCGAAGTTGAAGGTGATGCGGCGCTGGAGCATTTTACTATCGCACCGGACAGTGATGGCTTTTCGAAAGCTAAGTATCCGGGTATTCAGGATGAATCGTTCGACGTGCTGCCGATGATCAAAGAAGCACAATCGATCAAAGCAAAACAAGATGACGGCACCCTGAACATCATTGCTTCCGCGTGGACTGCGCCACCTTGGATGAAGGACATAAATACCTGGTTCATCAAAGGCTCAGAAGAGAACGATTGGGAAGGCACGGGCGGCTCGCTCAAACCGGAATATGAATCCACTTACGCGGATTATCTGGTGAAATACCTTGAGCACTACAAGGAAGCCGGTGTTGATATCTGGGGCTTAACGCCAGTTAATGAACCGCACGGCAACAGCGGCAACTGGGAGAGCATGCACTTTACTGCTGAGACCCAGAATACCTTCATCAAAGAGTTTCTTGGTCCGGCTCTAAAAGAAAGCGCTTTCAGCGATACGAGATTGCTGATCTACGATCAAAACCGTGATCATCTGGAGCATTGGACGGATGTGATCCTGGGCGATCCCGACACCGCGCCGTATGTTTATGGCTCTGCCGTTCACTGGTATTCCAGCACGGTCGATGTGTACGAAGAGGTGCTGGAGAAGGTACACAACAAATTCCCGGATTTCGCCATCATCCATACTGAAGGCACCATTGACGATCTCGGTAAGCCTGCGCCGAAAGGCATTTTGGATCCGGTGAAGTTTCAGGAGTCAGGCTGGTTTGATAACGACGAGTTCTGGTGGAATGAAAACGCGACCGATTGGGCATACACCGCCACCTGGGCGCCAAATCCTGAAAACCACCCTATCTACACCCCGGTGCACCGCTACGCGCGTGACATTATTGTCAGCCTGAATCACTGGATGAACGGTTGGGTGGATTGGAATGCGGTGTTGGATGCCAAAGGCGGCCCTAACCATGCCGGAAATTTCTGCGGCGCGCCGATCATGATTGATACGGAAACGGGGTATGTCTATTACACGCCGATTTACGATGTGCTAGCGCAGTTTAGCCGCACGATTCGTCCCGGTGATAAAGCCGTCAAAACCGATACTTTGTTAGGTGGATTGGAACAGGATGATTTGCATGCCAGTGCAACGGTGAATGAATCAGGATTGCTGAGTGTACAACTGCTGAACACGACCAAGAAGCCGATACAATTTGATTTGGTGATTGGTGCGCAGAGTGCGCTGATAACCCTGCCAGCGAATGCGTTGCAAACGGTGCGGGTTCAACTTTAAGGGCGATACCCTAAGGAAGAAAAAGGCAGGAAATAAAACGGCGCAATATACCGAGTATTGCGCCGTTTCTCGCTGAATTACAGCGCTTCTACGTTAGTCGCTTGAGGACCTTTTTGGCCTTGCTCAACGTTAAAACGTACTTTTTGGCCTTCAGCCAGAGTTTTGAAACCGTCAGAAACGATTGCACGGAAGTGAACGAATACGTCCTTGCCACCGTTGTCTTGAGTGATGAAGCCAAAACCTTTAGTTTCGTCGAACCATTTTACCAGACCAGTCGATTTATCAGACATAGTAACCTCTAATTTGTTTTTAATTGAATATGTTAACGACAAGCTAAACGCCGACGTTAAACAGCAAGGCTGTACGGAAAGCTATTGAATGGTCGATGAAGCACAAGTTGACGCAGGGTATTAACGAAGACTATCGAGAAGTAGCTGAGAAGAAACTTAAACTAAATTTGGCATTAACAGCTCTTTCTGAGCCAGGCGCGAACTATACAGTGTGCTGGTTAAATAGCGAGCTTTATTTTCACTTTTCACGCATGTAGTCGTTTCCCCTGTATACTCCTTCCCTCTGTTTCTCTCGCTTCGGGATCTTCTCCATGCCATCCAAACCCGCTAATACCGTTGTCGTACTCGACTTCGAAACCACAGGCTTATCACCCAACATGGGCGACCGCGCCATTGAAATCGGCGCGGTAAAGTTGATTGACGGTGAGGTAGTCGACACCTTTCAGGAATTGATGAATCCGGGCTTTCGCGTCAGTCGTTTTATCGAAGGTTACACAGGCATCACCAACAATATGTTGCGCACCGCGTCTGGCTGCGAAGAGGTGATGAGCCGGTTTGCGGAGTTTATCGCCGGGTTTAACCTTGTGGCGCATAACGCCTCTTTCGATAAGCGCTTTTTGGATGCGGAACTGGAACGCCTGCGCGCAGGTTATTCCGGCCAGTTTACCTGCTCTATGCTGATTGCCCGCCGCCTGATTCAAGACTCCCCGACCCACAAACTCGGCGATCTGGTGCGGTTCAAGCATATCGCCAATGATGGCGTTTTCCACCGCGCTTTGGCGGATGCTGAAATGACAGCAAGGCTCTGGCTTCTGATGCTGGATGAACTGGAACAGCAAGGCATCACCAACCCAAGCTTTGCACTGATGCAAACCATCAGCAAAACCAGCAAACAATCATTGCCTTCTTTTTTTAACAAGCAACGCAGCAAAGTCAGCCTTTAATATCAATTTCTTAGACACCCATTATGCGACATGTTGGTGCAACCAAGTTCACTATTGAGATTCAGCGGAAATAAACACAGGCAAGCAACCGTCTTGAGTAAACTTAAACGTACCAACACAAAGATACGTAACGAGCTGTAAAATCAGGTGAAGGAATGAATATCCCGGGTAAGTCGTTGTTAACCTACGCCATTCGATGCCTTTTCGCACTGCTGCTGATAGTCAGCCAGCCAGCAACATCCCAAACGTTCACTGTCATGACGGAAGATTTTGCGCCGTTTGGTTATGTGGAAAATGGCGAGTTAAATGGATTATCTGTGGATATCATACGTGAAGTCTTTGCCATCGTCGGGCATCCTGACGATATTGAGATGCTTCCTTGGGCCCGCGCTTACAAAGAAACCAAACGAAAATCCAACCGCATTTTGTTTTCAATGAGCCGCACACCAGAACGGGAACCCTTGTTTAAATGGGTTGGCCCCTTGGTGGAAGACAGAATCACGTTCTATCGCCATAAAGACAGCGACATCAACATCCAGTCACTGGAAGACGCGCGGGAAGCAAACGCGATTCTAGTCACTCGTGGCTTTCCGGAAACAGAATTTCTTCAGAATCAAGACTTTAACAATCTCTATATTACCAATTCCCCGATTCAGGCATTTTCCATGTTAGTGATGGGCCGGGGAGATTTGGCACCGATTGGGGAGTTTGCCTACAAACCCTTGATGCAAAAAAGCAGTATCGATGCGGAGAGCCTCCAGAACACGGGCGTAGAACTGTTTAATATCCAGCTTTATATTGCGTTTTCAAAAGACACGCCAGAAGAAGAAATCACACGCTGGCAAGCGGCATTGGATCAGGTAAAAGCGTCGGGCAAGTATGGAGAAATCATCCGCCGGTATTCAGATCTTGGGTATTAGTCCGTAAGCCAGCAGATATTTTTGGATGATTACCAATAAGATTCGAGAACGGTCATGCCGTCGTAGGTGCTGCACTTAAAGCGTGTTTTCTTACCGCTTTCTCCTCTGCAACTCACCGTGGTGAACAGAGTGTCTTTGTTCCATACCGACTCAAAGCTTTGGTCGAACCCACAATCGGCACCATAAAAGCTTTCCGCCTGTGCCGCGCAGTATTGATAGGCTTCATCTTCACCACCGCGTGCATCCAACATTGCTGCACGAACTTTTCGTTCTTTACGTATGTTGGCGATATGCGCTTTGTCTGGCATTTCAAACCAGTCAATCCGTGGATTTTCGATATCAAAGCTCTTCTGGATCCAGGTTGCTTCCTTTACCGTGCCTGAGAATTTGATGGAAAGGTTTTTCAGGTAAGCCACATCGACGTTCGCCAACGCCTCAAAGCCTGAGGGGTTGGACAGTGTGATGGACTCTTTTTCTACCCTGACGACAACCTCTTGTTCGGTGGCTTTTTCAATTAATCCCGACAGCGCAGTAAAGCTCACACCATCACACTCAAAACTGTATTCGCGATCCACAAAACAACGCTCTAGAAACACGTTGCCGTCTTTCTCTTTCGAACACCCGATAAGGGTAAGCATTGTAAAAAGGAGTGCTGTGGCTTTAAGCATGAATGTGATTTCTATTCCAAAACTCATTTGTCGTGATCTTGATACATTTCAATGTGTATTTGCAATCCTATCAGCAGTCGGACGGGACGTTGTTGGCAAATTTACCCACTGATCATTGGTTGCTACCCAAATTCACGCTTTTTTCATCACACTTTTCCCCTTCGAAGCAGCAACAATGGGATATCCCCATATATGGGGATAAGAACGCACTGAGAACGGGGAAGGAATACGTGTTCACCAACATTACCATCAAAGCAAAGCTTAACGAGCGCCTTCACGCTTTCTATCAGGACGTGCTCGGCATGCAATTGACCGACTCTGGTTGGCGATTCGAAGGTGAAAGCGCATCACTCTCTTTTATTCCGTCTGATAGCCTTTACCAACCCACACCTGCAGATGGCTTTTGGAAAATCGGCATCACTGTGGTGGACTTGGACGCCGCCTGCCACTGGCTTCGCTCACAGGGGATCGATGTTTCCGCGCCGCGCCAGTTTCAGGACATTGGCTATCTTGCTCATTTGTCAGATCCCAATGGGCTGATTGTTGAGTTACTACAAACCACCTTTGAAGGTAACAGGCAAGAGAACCTAACGCTCTCACATCCGGTTGCTAATGGTGCTGCACTGGCGCACATCACGCTTCGCTGTCATGACGATCGAGCTATGCAGAAATGGGCTGAAAGCCTTGGTTTGACGCTGAAATCCATCCAACCTGTTACCGATTATGGCTTCACTCTCTATTTTTATTCTTTCATTGATGAGCCACAGCCAGAATCGGACTTGCATGCAGTCGGTAACCGTGAGTGGTTATGGCAACGTCCTTACACCTTACTGGAATTCCAGCTAGTCCATGATGCGCCGCCCTTTGCTTTACCTTCTGAAGAGGAAAGCGGCTTGTTTGGTTTTGAGGCCGGCGGAAAGCAAATAACACTGCAATCGCTCAAAGAAGCAGGTCTTGGGAAATAACCGGACGCTTTTTGTCAAAGCACGCCCCCTTTCAGTCAGTCTCGGGTAAAAACATCACACGAACAAGGTCTTGAGAAAGGAGGACCATCATTGAGCAGGATGATAATTTTGCGTTGCACTACTAACAAAGATGTAAGACAGATGATTCACAATTGATTAGTTCCGAGCAACAATTCCAAATTCTTGAAATACATCGCAGTTTTCACGCTGATAAGTGATAACTTTCACATTAAATTATTGACCAGCACTTTCTCCACGCGATGCCAGATTTTAAAGACATACTCGACATCCACCCGAATCCCTGCGTCATACATATTAACTTTGTCCCTAAGTATGCCAATAACGCATTCGCAAAGTTCAGTGGAATGGCCTGCGCAGAGGATGTGCTCAGTCTGCCCTCTATTCGTGTCCTTTTTGAAGAAGAACACTGGCCTGAAGCTCAGCGTCGCTACAATCACGCGATTGAAACCGGGATCCCAACACCACCTGAAGTGATCAATCATATGGATTTAAAAGGTAATCCAATGATCGCTGAGATCACCGATAAGGTGATTGACTGGTATGGCGAAAAAGCCATGTGCACCTTTGTGAGTGTGGTGACCGACCAAATCCGCCGTGAGCGTACTTTGCGTGATATGGCAAACCGCGACGATCTCACCAATCTCTATAATCGCCGTTATCTTCTGGATTTGTTCAGTGAACGCCATGCTGCCCAGCAACGCCGCCAGTATCTTGCGATGGCCGACATCGATCACTTCAAACGTATCAATGACACCTTCGGCCACCCCGTGGGCGATTTGGTTTTGCGCCGCTTTGCCCAGGAGATTGAAGATTTCACTGCGCCGGATGAATACGCATTTCGTTTGGGTGGCGAAGAATTTGCTTTACTGATTTGGGCTGACAATCATACCGAAGCCACCACAAGATTAGAGCGGCTCCGCGTAGCAGTGCAGGACTGTGAGGTGAGAGTCAGCCACCCGAACTCGCAGCCACTTTCTATTGGCTGCACAATTTCTATCGGGGCGACAGTGCTGGAGGCAACAGAAGATTTTCTAACGGCCAGTCTGCGCGCTGACGAAGCGCTCTACATCGCGAAGAAGACCGGACGCAATCGCGTGATCAATTACGATGCGTCTTCAGAAGATAAACCAGACGTCGGTTAAGCGCTTATCTGATTGGTGTATCTATGGTGCTGCTGGTTCGACAGAGAACCCAACGTGACCCGATTCCGACCATTTTCCTTAGCTTGATACATCAAGCGGTCTGCATGGTGAAGCAGCGCTTCCAGAGAAGGATCTTTGCAACCTTTGTCTACCAGCAATGCGCCCACCGATGCAGTGACAGAAAGCCCTATCCCTTCCTGTGAAGCCTGCGGCACGATAAACCGGCAGACGTAATCCGCATTCACTTCCAGATCGTGCAGATCCTCAGCTGGCACCAATAAACAGAACTCTTCACCTCCCAAGCGAGAGATTGCCACCGCCTCACGCAGGTAATTGTTCAGCGCCCTGCCAAGGTTATTCAGCACTTCATCCCCTTTCAGGTGACCGTACTTATCGTTGATTTGCTTGAAGTGGTCCACATCAAGCATCAACACCCCCAATTGGCCACGTTTTAGCATGCTGTTCACCCGTTTGCTGGCGAAGTTTCTGTCCAGGCCACGGCGGTTCATGAGTCCGGTCAGAGAGTCGGTAAACGCATATTCTTCCAGCTTACTGTTCAACGCTTTCAAAGCACGGGTTTTTCGGTGTACGGCCTGCTTTAGCAAGATGATGTAACTGACCGTACCAAGAAACAATACGGAGCCCACCAGTGGCCAGAACCAATCAGGAATCTGAGTGGTTTTACTGGTGTTGAGCCATTTTTGTTTGATGCGATCAATTTCGTGAGGTGGGATATTTTTGATTCCGCTTTCGACTTCTTGAAGCAGGAGTTCATTTCCTGCTGGCACGGCGGCATACAGCATTTTTTGGTACATGCGGTCAATCGGCACAAAGCGGTTAGGATTGTCCTGTTGCAGCAGGTAATAAGTCGCCACTTGAGTATCCACCAACATGCGCTTTATTTTGCCTTCACGTGCCGCCTGAATAAGCGCTGCATTGTTATCAAACCCCATGGTAGAGACTAACGGATAGCGAGTCTTCAGAAACTCTTCCTCGTAGCCACCACGCACAACACCAACGACCATACCTGGCAGAACACCTTGCGTTTTCAGCTCTTCGCTGTCATTGACTACATAAAGCGTGGTGGAGATTTCGAACAGAGGCAGGACGTAATCGAGGTATTCATCACGAGATTCAGAGTAGAGCAAGCCGCCATGAACTTTGCGCCCGCCTTCTTGCATGGCGATCAGAGAGTCGTTCCAATCCGAGAGAGCAAATTCTACCGGGGTGTTATTGATCTCTGAAAAAAGCTTCCAGTAATCAACTAACAGTCCCTTGGGAATACCATTTTCCGAGAAGGCAAAAGGCTTCCAGCTATGAGAATTCGTCACGATGATGGTGTCTTTATCCGTTTCAGCCAACGCAACCGACTGGGCCATACCCAGTGCAAATACCACAACGCTACAGACGAATCGGCATAACCGAAGCAAATGCATCAGAGGCAAATTTTCCTTCGTATGAATTGATGGAAACATTGTCGCAAAATTCCGCCAACAGACCACACTTTGTTTAATACCTGCATAGTCATTGCGAGACATAGATCCATGAGTTGATGAAAAAACCTTGAAAACCTCAGAGCGCTGGGTGGTGTATTGTCATTTTTTTTCAAAAATAGTCAGCCAATATGTCCGCACAACTAGCCATACAATAACGCTTTCAACCCAATGCAGATCAATGTTCATTGCTCTTTATCTATTCGTTACCGATTAGTGATCTAGCAAATAATATGTGGTAAATTTACGGCCCTGAAAGTAGGCGTAACACTGTATCATTTGAGTGGAAGATGGCAGGAAGGTGCGAATAACCCTTTTTCCATTGCCTGCGATCAAATTTCCGCCACATAAAGCATGTATACTTGTGTCCGCTTTCATGGATGAGTTGTGTTGTCCAAACGAACCCACGTTTGGACAACACAATTACGTGGCATGAACCTGTATTAACGCTGTAAGAGCACATGGCAATGTTGCCGCTCATCACACAGTAGCTTGTTGTTTTATTACAAAACTCAAGCATCTGGATAACGTGACTACAGCGACATTTATCCCTTGGGTAGTAAAAGTTCGACCGGAGAGAACCCTACATGAAAAAGACCAAAATCGTTTGTACGATTGGACCAAAAACCGAATCAGTAGAGATGCTGACCAAGCTGGCAGAAGCAGGCATGAACGTAATGCGCCTGAACTTCTCACACGGCGACTTCGCTGAGCACGGCACGCGCATCTCTAACCTACGTCAGGTAATGGAAAACACTGGCAAGCAACTGGCTATCCTGCTGGATACCAAAGGTCCTGAAATCCGCACCATCAAACTGGAAGGCGGCAACGATGTTTCTCTGGTTGCAGGTCAAACTTTCACTTTCACTACTGACGCTTCAGTAGTAGGTAACGCAGAGCGCGTTGCAGTGACTTACCAAGGTTTCGCAAAAGACCTGACTGTTGGCAACACTATCCTGGTTGACGACGGTCTGATCGAGATGGAAGTACTGGAAACCACAGAAACAGACGTTATCTGTAAAGTACTGAACAACGGTGACCTGGGTGAAAACAAAGGCGTTAACCTGCCAGGCGTTTCTGTAAACCTGCCTGCGCTGTCTGAAAAAGACAAGGGTGACCTGGTATTCGGTTGTGAGCAAGGCGTTGACTTCATCGCAGCTTCTTTCATCCGTAAAGCGTCTGACGTTAAAGAAATCCGTGATCTTCTGGCTGCAAACGGCGGCGAGAACATCCAAATCATCTCTAAAATCGAAAACCAGGAAGGCGTTGATAACTTCGACGAGATCCTGGAGCTGTCTGACGGCATCATGGTTGCACGTGGCGACCTGGGTGTAGAAATCCCAGCAGAAGAAGTTATCTTCGCTCAGAAGATGATGATCGAGAAATGTAACCGCGCACGTAAAGTGGTTATCACTGCAACGCAAATGCTGGATTCAATGATCAAGAACCCACGTCCAACTCGCGCAGAAGCGGGTGACGTTGCGAACGCGATCATGGATGGCACTGACGCAGTGATGCTGTCTGGTGAAACGGCGAAGGGTAAATACCCAGTTGAAGCTGTGACTATCATGGCGCAAATCGCGAAGCGTACTGATGCAGTACTGAAAGCAGAACTGGGCTCACGTCTGGACAGCTCTCGCCTGCGTATCACTGAAGCAGTATGTAAAGGCGCAGTAGACACCGCTGAGAAGCTGGGTGCTCCTCTGATCGTTGTTGCTACTGAAGCTGGTAAGTCTGCGCGTTCTATCCGCAAGTACTTCCCAACTGCAAACATCATCGCTGTCACCATCAACGAGAAAACTGCTGCACAACTTTGCCTGAGCAAAGGCGTGACTTCAGTGGTTGTTGACCAGTTCGAGAACACTGACGAGTTCTACCGTCGTGGTAAAGAAATCGCTCTGGAGTCAGGTCTGGCTGCGAAAGGCGACATCGTTGTTATGGTTTCAGGTGCACTGGTTGCTTCTGGTACTACTAACACTGCATCTGTACACGTTCTGTAATCGAACCGTACCGAGCATAAAAAAAGGAGCCGATTGGCTCCTTTTTTGTTTCTTTGGGCTTTTATACCAATCACAGTAGGTAGCTGCTCAGAAATAGCGTAGGAAAAATGCTCGAGAACAAGGCGAAAAATTTCGATAAGTAGTTATTCTACAATCAAATTTTTTAACGCAGTTATTGAGCATTTTAACAAGCTAGGATGAGCAGATATTTACTACGATTGGTATCATTTCTTAAATCTGGATGGAACCAGCTCATTGCGGTGAGTGTTCATCAGTACCGCCATCGGCACCAGATAAATCCAGCCAACCTTAATCGTCAGGACAGCCAGAGACACGGTTGTCACTCTCACCAAATACTTATTGATGGTTTGCAACACAACGACTTTCTCTTGGGTTTATTTTGTTTTTCTTGCACCCCGGAAGTATACATTTTGGGCAGAAAGTCACAAGTTGAGAGCATCTCCTGCCAGCCCATCAGACATAAAAAAACCGACGGCTTTCACCATCGGCTTTTTCTGAGACTCGCTGTCAGTTTTACTGACGCAGTGCGCGCTCACCACGAGCAATACCCACCACACCGCTGCGTGCGACTTCAATGATGTCAGTGACATCTTTCATCGCTGCGATGAAGGCTTCAATCTTGTCGCTTGAGCCTGCAATCTGCACGGTGTAAAGCGAGTTAGTCACATCCACAATCTGGCCACGGAAGATGTCAGCAGTGCGTTTGACTTCTGCACGGGCAAAGCCGCTCGCTTTCACTTTCACCATCGCCAGTTCACGCTCAATGTGCTCTGACTCGGTCACATTACTTACTTTCAGTACGTCAATCAGCTTGTGCAGTTGTTTCTCAATCTGCTCGCGCTCTGACGCCTTAACCACGGTGGTCGTGATGTTCAAACGAGACAGCGTTGGATCGTCTGTCGGGGAAACCGTCAGGGATTCAATGTTGTAGCCACGCTGTGAAAACAGGCCAACTACGCGAGACAATGCGCCCGGTTCGTTTTCCATCAAAATCGATACAATACTGCGCATTATGTTCTCTCCGTCTTGCTCAACCACATTTCATTCATTGCACCACCACGCACCTGCATTGGATAAACGTGCTCTGTTTCATCCACGCTGATGTCGAAGAAGACCAGTTTGTCTTTCATCGCCAAACCACGTGCCAGCTCGCTTTCCAGCTGAGCCGGATCGCTGATGCGAATACCTACGTGACCGTAAGCTTCTGCAATCGCAGCGAAATCAGGCACCGAATCCATGTAAGAGTGAGAGTGACGACCTTGATAAATCATGTCCTGCCACTGCTTCACCATGCCGAGGAAGCGGTTGTTGAGGTTGATAATTTTGACGGGGATGTCGTATTGCAGTGCCGTCGACAGCTCCTGGATATTCATCTGGATACTGCCGTCACCGGTCACACACAGCACTTCTGCATCAGGGATTGCGAATTTCACACCCATCGCAGCTGGCAAACCGAAGCCCATGGTGCCGAGACCACCGGAGTTGATCCAGCGACGTGGCTTATCAAACGGGTAGTAAAGCGCAGCAAACATCTGGTGCTGGCCAACATCCGATGCCACGTATGCATCACCATTGGTGAGCTTGTAGACCGCTTCAATCGCTTGCTGCGGCTTGATGCGTTCGTTATTCGTTTCGTACGCCAAACACTTACGTTCGCGCCATACGTTGATGTTGTTCCACCATGCGTCCAGCGCAGCTTCATCGTTCGTGCCGCCCTGCTCGGTCAGGATCTTCAGCATGGTGTTCAGTACCACGTCTGCTGAGCCGACGATGGGGATGTCAGCCGAAACGGTTTTTGAAATGCTCGATGGGTCAATGTCGATGTGCATGACCTTAGCATTTGGACAGTATTTCTCGAGGTTATTTGTCGTACGGTCATCGAAACGGACACCAATACCAAAGATCAGATCCGCATTGTGCATCGCCATATTGGCTTCGTACGTGCCGTGCATGCCCAGCATGCCCAGCGATTTGTCACCTGTACCCGGATAAGCACCAAGGCCCATCAGTGTACTGATAACAGGAATATTCAGTGTATCTGCCAGCGTTTTAATTTGCTCGCCACACTCGGAAATGATGGAGCCGCCGCCGATGTACAGTACCGGTTTTTTCGCTTCAAGCAGGGCTTTCAAGCCGCGCTTAATTTGTCCTTTATGACCCGTTGTTGTTGGGTTGTAAGAACGCATGGACATGCTTTCCGGGTACTCGTAAGGGAACTTGTTTGCTGGGTTCAGCATGTCTTTTGGCAGGTCGACAACCACAGGGCCTGGGCGGCCGGTTGATGCCAAATAGAAAGCTTTCTTGATGATTTTTGGAATGTCTTCGGTGTTTTTCACCAAAAAGCTGTGTTTTACGATAGGGCGAGAGACACCCACCATGTCACATTCCTGGAAAGCATCGTTACCAATCAGGTTACTCATAACCTGACCGGACAAAACCACCATTGGAACTGAATCGTAATACGCGGTCGCGATACCGGTAATGGCGTTGGTTGCGCCTGGACCTGAAGTCACCAGTACAACACCGACTTCGCCGGTTGCACGGGCATAGCCATCGGCCATGTGAACGGCTGCTTGTTCATGGCGAACGAGAACGTGCTCGATATCGCTTTTCTCATGCAGTGCATCATAGATATCCAAAACCGATCCGCCCGGATACCCAAATATATGTTTTACGCCTTGGTCGATCATCGAACGAACGACCATGTCGGCTCCTGACAACATTTCCACTATATGCCTCCATGTATGCATAGTTTAGGACTTATTTGTAGCCTAGAGATGGATGTCGGCGTGACTACCTGTTTGCCGCCAATCCATGCCAGCTATGCTTTTGATTCCGGTCGTAACAAGAATCAAAAAAGCTTCCACTTTTCCCGCTTTTTTGGACTGGCTGACGCCAGTTGCTCACTACGGTTAAAGCACTGTCAACTTTAACGCTTTGTTAGCAAATATGTCTATTGGTTAACTCAGATTCCCATTAATACTCTGATTGGGTAAAGTTTCATCACTAAAGACTCTACCCGAGCCATCTCAATCAGCATTCACTGCTAAAAACCCACTCATTGACAATATTTACTGTTCAGAAGATGGGTGTTTCAGCGTATGACAAAAGTATGTTTTTGGCTGTTACCGACAGATTTTCTGGGAAGTAGCACGTTAAGGACACTTTAACGCCACTTTCCTTGCGGGAATTTGGGGAAGGCAGCAATAAAAAACCCGGCTCAGTGGCCGGGCTTCTCAATCCAATCAGGATCAGCTGCGCTTCTTGTACATGGCTTCGATTTGTTTCTTATAACGCTCGAGGATCACCTTACGGCGTAGCTTCAGCGTAGGTGTCAATTCGCCTTGTGCCATAGAGAACTCAGAAGGCAGTAAGGTGAACTTCTTCACCTGCTCAAACTTCGCCAGCTCTTTTTGCAGCTCTTCGACGCGTTTTTCGAACATTTCCACCACTTCGCTGTGCTTAATCAGCTCCATGCGATCATGATATTTGATGTTCAGCTCTTTCGCCCAGCTTTCAAGTGATTCAAAACAAGGCACAATCAGCGCAGACACAAAATGGCGCGCGTCAGCCACAACAGCGATTTGCTCGATAAAGTGGTCTTTACCCAGCTTGCCTTCGATGACCTGTGGGGCAATGTATTTACCCCCAGAGGTTTTCATCAGCTCTTTGATGCGGTCAGTGATAAACAGGTTACCCTGCGCATCAATATGGCCTGCATCACCGGTTTTCAGGAAACCATCAGATGTGAAGGTTTCTGCCGTTTCTTTGGCCTTATTGTAGTAGCCGCGCATCACCATTGGGCCGCGCACCAGAATTTCGTTGTTCTGGCCAATCTTCACTTCTGCATTCGGCATTGGCATACCGATAGAATCCGGGTCAAAGCTACCGCTGTCCCAGCAAGAGATGGTGGCGGTGGTTTCGGTCATGCCGTAACCCAGCTTCACGTTCACCCCAATGGCATGGAAGAAGCGTCCAATAGTCGGCTCCAGTTTTGCACCGCCACACGGCATCATGGTGATATTGCCACCCAGCAGTTGGCGCAGCTTGCTGAGCACCAGCTTGTCTGCCATGCGGTGAGCGCTTTTCAGCCACGGCGCTGGTTTCTTGCCTTTACGGGTAATTTCCGCCATCAGGTTGCCGATATATACCGCGGCGCGGAACATACCCTTTTTCACCGGACTCGCTGTCGCCACTTTCTCGTGAACGGCGCTGTAGATTTTCTCGTAGAAGCGCGGAACCGCACACATCACGGTTGGTTTAACTTCCTGCAACGCTTCGCGGATGGCATTGGTGTTAGACAGATAGCAATTAGTCGCACCGTGGTGCAGAACGTAAAAGCTCCAGCAACGCTCAAACACGTGAGACAGCGGCAGGAATGCCAGTGATACTTCGTTCTCACTGATCCCCAACACCTTATCG
Organism: Grimontia sedimenti; assembly: GCF_011045095.1. GTDB lineage: Bacteria > Pseudomonadota > Gammaproteobacteria > Enterobacterales > Vibrionaceae > Enterovibrio > Enterovibrio sedimenti. The sequence continues at coordinate 137,853 of NZ_JAALDL010000012.1, read as the reverse complement.
TGGCTTTCAATCTGTGCCGCGACATTGGCGTAATCCAGCATCACGCCTTTTGGCTCGCCCGTGGTGCCTGAGGTGTAAATCAATGTCATCAGATCGCTCATTGAAGCGTCTGTAATACGCGTCTGCATTTCCTGCTCGACATTATCATTGGCTGTTTGCAGGAATGCTTCCCAGCTTTGGCCCATTTCATTGCCGGCAAAATCGACGTTATCAGCAAAGCTGACAATCTTTTCCAACGCTGGGCAGCTTGCTGCAATTGACATCGCGGCATCTGCCTGCGATTGGTCGCCAACAAACAGAATACGCACACCGGCATCGCGCAGAATGTACGCAGCCTGATCCGCAGTGTTGGTTGGATAAATTGGCACTGGCACGCAGCGCACCTGAAGTGCGGCAATATCCGCAATACTCCATTCCGCACAGTTGTTGGCAAAAATGCCGATTTTGTCCTGCACAGCGAGGCCTGAAACCAGCATCGCTTTTGAAGCTGCATCAATACGCTCTCCGAACTGACGCCAGCTCATTTCGCCCCAGGTATTTCCTTGCTGGAAACGCAGTGCGACTTTTTCGCCTTGAGCTTTTACCTGCTCGCGAATTCGGTTAACGATATGAAGTTCCAGCGCCATTTAATTCTCTCTCAGCACGTGGTGCGTCCCTTTAGAATGCATGTTGGGACGACGACAAAAATTAGCTAACACTTGTAAGCTAAAACTCAGGCAGCAGTGTAATGACTCCCCCATCAATTACAAGAAAAAGCGCAGCCAAAGCGGTTAAAATCTAGGCAATGATTTTGACGAACACTGTTCATTTCAGAGTACACTTGTTCTCTCAACTTTCAGAAAAGTTGTAACAGGCTGTAATCAATAGGGTCTGTCGCCCCTGAAAGCGTGATTCGAAGGGAAATAACAGGCACAAAAAAACCGACATAAGCCGGTTTTTCGTCAATATTCTGAGTGTTTTTTACGCGGTTTATACCAGCGAATTACCGCAGATAGACAGCAGTTGATCGCGCATCCAAAGGTGCCCTTTGTCTTTCTCTGCAGAAGCGTGCCAGCTCAGGTAACCGCTGATACGGTTGTTCTCCAGCGGCAGTGGCAGCATTTTCAGGTTATCACGATGATGACCCGCTTCCACCATCCAGCGTGGGGCCACAGCCACCAGTTGCGATTGGCTGACCACATACAAGATATTGCTCAGACTTACGCCCTGATAAGCTTCACGATAACGACCATCTCGGTATAACGCTTCTGCATAACCCTGCATTTCCCCGTTATGTTTCAATACCGCATGCGCTTCGCTGGTCAGCTCTTTGGCAGTAATACTGTCGCTAAGACGCGGGTGGTTTTTGCTCGCCACAACCACCAGCTCATCGTTGAACATTTCTGTGCTGCTGAAACCTGACTCATTGAAGTGCAGGTAATCAATCACAAAGTCCACTTCCTGGTAACGCAGCTTGCGCGAAATATCGCGGTCAAATTCTGTTTCCACCTGAACCTTCACACTTGGCGCCACGGAAGAAATGGTGTTCAGGATTTGCGGAACAAAACGCATGTCCGATGGGCTGCAAATCGCCAGACGGAAGGTACGGTTGCTGGTTTCAGGAATGAACACTGACGTTGGCAGTTCGTTCTTGATCAGCTGAATCGCCTGACGGATAGGGCCAAACAGTTGGCGCGCACGTTGCGTAGGTTTGATACCACGACCGTTACGCACAAACAGTTCATCATTGAACATGACTTTCAGGCGTGACACTGCATTACTCACTGCAGGTTGTGACATGCCCAGACTCTGTGCGGCGCGCGTAATGTTCTGTTCCTGCATCACGGCATCAAACACTGTGATGAGGTTGAGATCCACACTTCTTAACGTCGTATCCGTACGGTTTTCAAAATTATTAACCGACTCTTTCTGCGTCATAGCAAAACCCTAAAGCAAGAGTAAATGGAAAGCATCCGTCGCCGTATTTACCGATCGACCCGAAAAGGAAATTTGAGTTTGAGTAAGGTCGACAGCTATCAGTAAGGCAACGTTGCCTGCTCATGCCCCAGCTTAATGAGCGCAACTGAACACACGCTAACCAAGGCACCAACTTAGTAACATGGTGAGATAAATGCGCCCCAGTAAATTGTTATAAAATCATGTCCATGGAAAATATGAAAAACCTAAAACACCAACAAAAAAGAGGCTGATAATCAGCCTCTTAGATCTAAAAATGCAGACTTATAGTCTTGTTAGTTACACATTCATTTCATCAATGCTGTCGAAGACTTTTATTTGCTTGCGATGGCAGCCTCATGCTGAACATGGCACGCTTTCGGGTCTTTTGTGGCCAAAAATCTGACAAAAGATCGGTCACATGCTCAGGAAAAGACACTTGCGACCACAAGGATTCACGCAGCGACGAAAAGGTACTGAGATCCCCTTTTCCCAGCCAAGTTGCCAACTCTGTTGCCACCGACGGATATTTCACCCGGCTGCTCTCGGACTGCTCAAGCCACTCGCGAATGGTGCCGACATCCAAAGACTCCATCGTGCTTGACAGCCCTAGGGTATCCAAAGTGGACACATTACTTTGTTGTTCAAACTGACCATTGAGCGGTTTGAGCAACAGCTTCTTACCCAGCAACAGTGCTTCTGAAGGCAGTTCAAACCCACCATTGGCTATCACGCCATTGCAGTTCGCCAAAGCCTGATGGAAAACCGTTTTACTTAGTGGCCGGATATCAACGTTCTCATCAATCCGCGCTTCCTGACATGCAGGATGGAAACAGATAAACCGCTGCGGAAAATGTTGTAGCACCCGAACAACCTCTTCCAGATTTTCAAACGGAAGATACGTCAAAATGGTGCCATTTCTAGTGGGTTCCACCGTTTTAAGATCAATGATCGGCGGTAAGATTGGCTGATTGAAGTGGTACCAGTGCAAGCCGATTTTCGTCTCTGTCGGCGCAAAGTAATGCATGATGAATTTATCCAGCAGGGATTGCCCCTGCTTCGGCACGTCGAAGGCAAACGCGGACTGGTGACTGACGGACACCGTCGGCACGCCTTGTCGTCTGGCAGCATGTGCCGAAACCGGCTCAAAGTCAGAAACCACCAGATCATAGCCCGACACATCCAACTCGCGCACTTCGCGGACAAACGACACCAAACTGTTGTTCAACGCGGTTTTCAGCATGCTGACTTTCCCCGCCTCACTGACAAAGGTGAGCCCGCGACGCACTTCATACTCCCCGAACACGTCCATATCAAAATACTCCGATGCCGGACGGCCAGAGAACAGGAACTTCACCTCAACATGTGGCAGATTGGAAAAAGCGTCTGCCATCGCACGTGCACGGGAAATGTGCCCATTCCCCGTACCTTGTACGCCATAAAGTATTTTCATGTAGGTTCTCGTTGTTATTTTCCGCTAGTCAGGCCATCAAAGCTAATGACGCGCAGGCCAATCCAAGCAAGGCACCGACGATAACATCGGTAATGAAGTGAACACCAAGCAATACACGGGAAGCGCCAATCGCAGCAGCCCATCCCCAGTAGACATGGCTGAATTCGGGATAGAAGTGACTCAGCAATGCCGCCATCACAAACGCTGCCGCCGTGTGTCCGGAAGGCATACTGTAGAGATCAGACGGCGTAATAAATGCTGGAAGGTGTTGTGGTCTTGCTCGGCGGAAACGTCTTTTCAGCCATATAAAAAGGGGGACTTCTATGGCAAACGCCATCAGACCGACGATCAGGAAGTGTAGACCCTGCATACCGCCAAAAAGCGCAAGCAATACGCCTATCGCCGCATAAAGGTGACCGTCTCCACTTTTAGAGACCCAACGGAAAATCCGTGCGATATCTGCACTGAAACGGTGATTAAGACAAAGGGTGGACACGGCATTGTCCACCCTTTGAATAGCGACGAGGCTCCGCATTCATCAGCTCCAATTCTTCACGTTACCGTTTCAGATTAGGAATCGGGAATGACAATTCCGTGACGCTTTGCAGACGAGTTGATGAACTTTTAAGCAAAATCTCCGTGCAGAGACTCGTGCTTTTTCACTTTGCCGAAGTCCGCCAATATGGCGTACGCAGCCGGGATCATAAACAGCACCAGCAGTGTCGATGTGAAAATCCCGAACACGATGGAAATCACCAAGGGTTTCACTACCTGAGCCTGCAAACTGGTTTCCAACAAAAGCGGCAACAAGCCTGCCGCCGTGGTCAACGACGTCAGAAAGACAGCGCGGAAACGTTCCTGACTGGCACGCACCACGGCATCATAAATATCTTCTTCTTCATCCAAGTGGTGACGGATATATTGCACCAGCAAGATGGAGTCATTCACCACCACTCCTGCCAGCGAAACGAACCCCATCAGGCTTGGCATACTGAGCGGATGCCCCAGCAGCCAATGCCCCCACAGCACACCAATTAAGGCAAGTGGAATGGCAATCAAGACCACAAAGGGCTCGAGATAGCTGCGGAATTGATAACTCAGGATCACGAAGATACCGAACAATCCCAGAGCAAAGCCAATCCCCATGGAGCGGCCAGTTTCCGCAGAGTCCTGACTCTGGCCTTCAAACAACACGCGTAGCCCCGGATACTTCGTTTCCAGCCCTGGGATCACATCGCGTTTTAATTGCGCCAACACATCACCGATACTGACCTGGCTTTGCACCACATCGCCATAAACACTCAGCGTTCGCATGCCATCAATGCGCTGGATACGCACGAAGTTACGTTGATAATTGAGCTCTGCGGCGGTAGAAAGCGGCACCTGACTGCCATCCGGCAACACAATCGGGAAGTTGGCAAAGCTTTGAAGGCTGGCGGCATCATCACTGTCGAGGCGTACATCTATCTCAATGCTTTCAGGGCCAACCTGAATTTCATCTGCCGTTTGACCAAAGTACGCGGCGCGAAGCTGACGGGCAATTAACTGGCCGTTGATGCCAAAGGCTTCCGCACCGGGACGCAGCGTCACTTTCACTTCTTCTTTACCGGGGCGCATGTCATCGAGCACCCCTGATACGCCCTGAAACTGGCTGATAAACTGCTGGATGGCGACCGAGGCTTGTTTCAACTCGTTCAAATCGTCATGTTGCAAGCGGATATCAAAGTCGCGTCCACCCGGTCCAAACGCGGGCTGCTTGAACACCATCGAAATAGGATCGGTCAGCACGCCGGTTTCTTTTTCCCAATCTGAGATGAAGTCATCAATCAAGGTGTTGCGGATCTCCGCACTCAACAAATCAAGCCTCACCGTTGCAATATGCTGACCACTCTCATCGGCATCGGCGTTGAAGTTGAATTGCTCGGTGATGTGCTCCACCAAAGGCTGACCATTTTCATTTTCTTCACTTAATCGCTCACCCACTCGTTTGGCTGAGGCAACCAGTGTTGAGACGACAGCCTCAGTTTGCGCCAGTGATGAGCCGGGGGGCAAAATGACGCGGGCCTCCGCAATATCCCCATCGAGCTCGGGAAAGCCGACAAACCGCAGTTGACCGGATGCCAGCAGTGAAACTGAAATCAAAAGCATGGCTATCACCCCTCCCACAAAGGGATAACGCCATTTCACGGCACTGGTGACCAACTCCGCCAGTTTGCCTGCGCGGAAAGCTTCAAACTTCTCGAGAAAGATGCGTTTAAAAGCCAAATCTGGCTTTGGCGCTTTGGCTTTCGCCAGTGAATGCTGCAAGTGATGCGGCAGAATAAGGAAGGCTTCGACAAGACTGAGTGTGAGCACCAGGATCAACACCATAGGCACCACCCGGAGCACCGCTCCCATTTCCCCTTGCAAGAAGATCAGACTCCCGAATATACACACCGTCGTGAGATAAGAAGACACCACGCCGGGAAGTACCTTCTTGACCCCGTTGACCACGGCATCTTCAAGTTTTTGCCCCCGATCGATATGTGAGGCGATGGATTCGGATATCACAATGGCGTCATCCATCATGATACCGATAGCCATTAAGAGTGCGACCAGCGACATGATGTTGATGGAAAGCCCAAGTTGCGCCATCAAAAAGAAGCTGCCGAGGAAGGCAACGGGCAAGCCTGCTGCTACCCAGAATGAATAGCGCAGCGAAAAGAACATCCACATCACGCCAAATACCAGGATCACCCCTTGCCAGGCATTGCGGGTCATCATGGTCAGGCGATCCCAAAGCAGCGACGAGAAATCGTTGGTAAGGTTGAGCGTCACGCCATTTGGGGTACGGGTCCGTTCGTCATCAACAAACTGCGCGACTTTTTCTTTAATGCGAAGGGCATCGTCAGCTTTGTTTTTGCTGATTTTAAGCAGCGCCGAAGGTTTGCCATCAAACCACACCTGCTGTTCATCCAGCTCAAAGCGCTCGGTCAGAGTGGCGATATCCTGCAGACGAATCACGCCGCCGTCGCTGTCTGCGGCAACCACGATTTGCCCCAATGTGTCAGCGGCAATCCGTCTTTCGTCAAAGCGTATCAGCAGGCTCTTGTTATCAAGCTCAACGTTACCGCTAGGGAGGTTAATGTTCTGCGCACTGACCTGAGCGGCAATATCAGAAACACTTAACCCTAGCTGGCGAAGTGCACTCTCTCGCACTTCGATGCGGATTTGCTTGCCCGAGAAGCCCGCCACACTGACCAAGGGGACATCGTAATCACGTTTAAGTGCCTGTTTGAGATCCTCTGCGTAGGCTTTGAGCCCCACCCAATCGGTATCAGCAGCAATCGCTACATCTACCACCGGTTCATTCCAATCAAGCTCACGCACCACTGGCGGCTCAATATCGCTCGGGAAGTTGTTGATGGCATTGATTTGGGTTTGGATGTCCACCAGCATGCGGGAGATATCAGCTTGGGCATCGAGCTTCACCACTAACCCCGCCGAACCTTCCACTGCCTCACAGCGGGTTTCAACGATGTTGGAAAGACCGTCTACCGCGTCTTCCATCAACAGACAGATGTTTTGCTCTACCTGCTCCGGGCTGGCGCCGGGATACACTACCGTGGCGAGAATAAAAGGCGGCGCAAATTCAGGAAAGGTTTCGCGCTTGAGTTGTGGCAGTGACGTTAATCCAAGAAGGATCAACGTTAGCATCAGCAAGTTAGCGGCAGTCGGGTGGCGGGCGAAAAAACGGATCATGATGCCTCCCCGCTCACCGCATTGTTTTCTATCACGTCACCGTTTAGGGTCACCGCGCGAAGTTCCATTCCTGGCACGGCGGGTAGAAGATCGTTCAGCACCAACTGCTGACCCGCTTTCAGCTCCCCAGCGATCGCAACGCTCTCTCCGCGCCTGAACAAAATGGTAACCGGCATCACTTTCAACACACCGTCTTCCATCAGGTAGATCTTGTCGCCACGAAGGGCACGCTCTGGGATCACCCAGTGGGAAACGGGTTTTCCTTCAATCGTCGCTTTAACAAACATGCCATTCACCAGGCTTGGCTGGGCAGCAATCCCTTGGGTTTGCTCTTCGCCCAGTGCAATTTCGAGGATAACGCCGACCGTCGCCTGATTCAGGCTGACCGTATCACTGAGACGCGCCACCTTGGCAGGCCATTCCTCTTTAAAGCTCCCGCTGGAAAGGTTCACACTCGCGTTAAGCTGATGCAGTTTCTCGGCAAAACCCTCGTTTTGCTCGCCGTTTAAGGTGTCGAAAACGGTCTGCATGTCATGAATGGAGACCTGCGCATCCACCTCTACCGCACCAAGTCCATGGGCAATCACCATTACTTGCTGCGGCGTAACAACCTGATCACGTTCGATGTTTACTTCCGCAATACGGCTGTCGACGGGCAAAACGATTTGGGTTTTATCGAGATTTCGCTGTGCCTGCTCAAGGGCCAAATTGCTTGCTTCAAGTTCCGCCTCGGTAATACGTTTTTCGTCCGGCAGAACTTTTAGCTGAGCCTCCAGGTCCTGAACACGAGTTTGCTGAGAAAGGAAAGCTTGCTGTTCATTATCTAAGTCTGACTGAGAGGTTAACCCTTTCTGGCGCAGGTTCTTTTGACGGGTCAGTTCGTCTCGGCTTAACGCCAGTCTTCGCTTCTCTATCGCCAGCGTGGTTTTCAGATTGGATTCATCCAACTCCAGTTTCGCCAAACGCGCTTCCCTAACACTGACGTCTGCCTGAGCCTGTGCAACCGCCAGTTGATAGTCAGTCGGGTCGATGCGCAAAAGCTCAGTACCTGAAGGCAGCACTCGTCCTTTTTCCAAAGCAGGATTGCGGTAAATCACTTTGCCGTTCACTTCTGCAATAGCCTGCCAGGTGAGCTTCGGCGTGACACGGCCGAAACCTGTGACCACAGGGGCGATATCAGATTGCTGCAAGGTGATGACATCCACTGCCCGTGCTTTAGACTGCGCGGGCTTAACAGGCACATCAGGTCTGCTGCTTATCGCAATGAAAAGCACCGCGATACCGACAGCCAAGGCGGGAAAGAAAAGCAGTTTACGGCGAAGTGTCATAGTGTGTTGTCTCCCTGAACCTTGAAAATTCCGTGTTGCAGCAGTGCGGCGTTGTGTTTGGCGAGTTTTTCCAGAAAAGCGCTGTCCATGGTGATCCCTTGAATGTCAGCGAGCGCCGTGGGAATGATAAATGGAAACACCATCAAGCTTGAGAAGCTCATTCGCGCCAATTCCGGATCGATGTCTTTTCTCAAAGCGCCTTTTTCCTGTAGACGCTGAAAGAGTAATTGGTGAAGGGGCAAAAGAATGTCCTGAAACAGCTTTTCGACCACCTGTCGCTGCTGATCGTCTTCATCCAGCATCATGCTGCGGAAGATCAGCGTGGGTAGATTAGGTCCTGTCGACATCTCGCGGTAAAACGTTGTGACGACATCATTGAGGCTTTCAATTTTCCCTTCTTCCACCGCCTGACGCATTCGGGTGATCATCGGCGCCGCTGTCTCTCTGACCATGGCCTCAAACAAGCCTGCTTTATTGCCAAAGTAATAGCGGATCATCGCCACGTCGACACCGGCATTTTCTGCAATACGGCGCGTCGACACCTTGTGGTAGGGTTGTTTGTGGAAAAAGCGTTGGGCTTCACTGATCAGCGCAGCTCTGGCATCAGAGCCTCCCAATGGTCGACCCGGCTTTTTGGTCATGGCATCATCCGTAATTCATCAGCGTTGAATTTATACTACTCCCTGTTTGGTCTCTTTTCGCACAATTTAATTCCCTAGATCATAGGATTGTGATGAATTTCCGCTTAAAAAATAACCACAGATGAATACTCTGGTTTTTTACTTAAAAAGCAGTTTTTTAAACCACAGTTAACATTATGAGTGACGCTTTCTTGTTATTTTCTAATTTGATATTGACGCTTTAGTAAGCTGTTTGGTATTCATTTGTGCAGACATCTTTAGAGAACTGTTACAAATGATGAAACGCATTTTCCTTCTAGACCTTCTACTTCTCGTGAATTGTTCGCGCGGGTAGGTCATGGATTGAAAACAGTTTTCACCTGACACACGAAACCCGCGCCAAGGCGCGGGTTTTTTGTATGACCTGCCAAAGGTGCGGAGTACAACCTAATAACGGCACATGAGGGAACGACCATGAAAGACCAAGTCATCATATTTGACACCACTTTACGCGACGGCGAACAAGCGCTGTCCGCCAGTTTGACTGTAAAAGAGAAGTTGCAGATTGCACTGGCGCTGGAGCGTCTGGGTGTGGATGTGATTGAAGCTGGCTTCCCTGTTTCAAGCCCGGGTGATTTTGAATCCGTCCAGACGATCGCTAAATCGGTCAAGAATAGCCGTATTTGTGCTTTGTCCCGTGCCGTCGATAAAGACATCGACGTCGCTGCTGAATCCCTCAAAGTTGCTGAAGCGTTTCGTATCCACACTTTCCTTTCCACTTCTACTATTCACGTTCAGGATAAACTGCGCCGTAGCTACGACCAGGTTGTTGAAATGGGTGTGAGTGCCGTCAAACGCGCTCGTCGTTATACAGATGACGTGGAATTCTCCTGTGAAGATGCAGGCCGTACGCCGATTGATAACCTGTGCCGCATGGTGGAAGAAGCCATCAAAGCCGGTGCAACCACGGTGAACATTCCCGATACTGTGGGTTACACCGTACCGGGTGAGTTCGGTGGCATCATCGAAACTCTGTTCAACCGCGTACCAAACATCGACAAAGCAGTAATTTCGGTTCACTGTCACGATGACTTGGGCATGTCGGTCGCCAACTCGATTGCTGCAGTTCAAGCAGGTGCGCGCCAGATTGAAGGCACCATCAACGGTATCGGTGAACGTGCCGGTAACTGTGCGCTGGAAGAGATTGCGATGATCATCAAAACCCGCGGCGAGTTGTTAGGCGTGGAAACAGGTATCAATCACAAAGAAATCAGCCGCACCAGTAAGATGGTTAGCCAGCTGTGTAATATGCCTATTCAGTCCAACAAAGCGATTGTCGGCACCAACGCATTCAGCCATAGCTCAGGTATTCACCAAGATGGCATGCTGAAGAACAAGAACACTTACGAAATCATGACGCCAGAGTCGATTGGTCTGGGTCAGAAAGCATTGAACCTGACCAGCCGTTCAGGCCGCGCTGCGGTCAAGAGCCACATGGACACCATGGGCTACAGTGACGACGACTACAACCTGGACAACTTGTACGAATCTTTCTTGAAACTGGCAGACCGCAAAGGTCAGGTTTTCGATTACGATCTGGAAGCTTTGATGTTCTTCAACAACCTGCAGGAAGAAGATGACTTCTACAAGCTGAAGTATCTGAGCGTACAAAGTGGCAGCGTGATGGCAACCACAACTGTCAGCCTGCAGTGCGGCGACGAGGAAGTCAGCGACGCTGCGATTGGTAACGGCCCGGTTGATGCGCTGTATCAGGTCATTTACCGCATTACCGGCTATGACATCGTGCTGGACAAGTTTGACCTGACCGCCAAAGGTGAAGGTGAAGATGGCTTGGGTCAGGCAGACATTATCGCAAATTACAAAGGTCGCAAGTACCACGGTACGGGCGTCTCAACAGACATTATTGAAGCCTCTGGTCAGGCATTGCTGCACGTGATTAACAGCATTTACCGCGCTGACCGCATCGCGCAAATAAAAGAACAAGCAACATTAAAAATGGAGACAGTGTAACCATGGCAGGCACCTATAAGATTGCCGTTCTACCGGGAGACGGTATTGGCCCGGAAGTGATGCAACAAGCCCACAAAGTTCTTGATGCCGTAAGCGCTAAATTTGGCATTAGCTTTGAGAAAACTGAATACGATGTCGGTGGTATCGCCATCGACAACCATGGCACCCCGCTGCCAGACGCAACCCTCAAAGGCTGTGAAGCCGCTGATGCGGTGCTGTTTGGTTCAGTAGGTGGCCCAAAGTGGGAACACTTGCCACCGAATGAACAGCCAGAGCGTGGTGCGCTGCTGCCACTGCGTAAGCATTTCCAACTGTTCTGTAACCTGCGTCCGGCGCAAATTCATGCCGGCCTGGAAGCTTTCTCACCACTTCGCGCGGATATCTCTGAGCGCGGTTTTGACATCGTAGTGGTACGTGAGCTGACTGGTGGTATCTACTTTGGTCAGCCTAAAGGCCGTGAAGGTTCAGGTGCAGAAGAGAAAGCGTTCGACACGGAAGTTTACTACCGCTATGAAATCGAGCGTATTGCGCGCATCGCGTTTGAGTCTGCACGTCTTCGCCGCAAGAAGGTGATGTCAGTAGATAAAGCGAACGTATTGCAAAGCTCTATCTTGTGGCGCGAAGTGGTCGAAGAAATCGCGAAAGACTACCCAGATGTTGAGCTGTCACACATCTACATCGACAACGCGACCATGCAGTTGATTAAAGACCCTGCACAGTTTGACGTGATGCTTTGTTCAAATATCTTCGGTGACATCATCTCTGATGAGTGCGCAATGATCACTGGCTCCATGGGCATGCTGCCTTCAGCTAGCCTCAACGACAGCAAGTTTGGCCTGTACGAGCCAGCAGGTGGTTCTGCACCGGATATCGCAGGTAAGAACATTGCCAACCCAGTGGCGCAAATCCTGTCTGCCGCTCTGATGCTGCGCTACAGCCTTGGCGAAGAAGACGCTGCACGCGCTATCGAAGCTGCGGTCAGCCAAGCACTGGAAGCCGGCGAGCTAACGGCTGATCTGGCTGGCGATGCGACCCCGCTGACCACATCCGAAATGGGTGATAAGATTGCAGCGTATGTAAGCGAAGCCTAAGCGCACTGGAAGCACATAATTATTAAGGAAGACAGGGCAATGTCAGCGAAAACCCTTTACGAAAAAATCTACGACGCGCATATCGTCGTAGAAGCACCGGGAGAAACCCCGTTGCTGTATATCGACCGTCACTTGGTCCACGAAGTGACCTCCCCTCAGGCATTTGATGGCCTGCGTCAACATGGTCGTAAGGTGCGTCAGGTTTCTAAAACCTTCGCGACCATGGATCACAACGTTTCTACTGAGACCAAAGACATCAACGCCTCGGGCGAGATGGCAAAAATTCAGATGGAAACGCTGGCAAAGAACTGTGAAGAGTTCGGCGTTACCCTTTACGATTTGAACCACCCTTATCAGGGCATCGTTCACGTCATGGGTCCTGAGCTGGGTATTACTTTGCCGGGCACCACCATTGTTTGTGGCGACTCCCACACCGCGACCCACGGCGCGTTTGGCGCGCTGGCGTTCGGTATCGGTACCTCTGAAGTTGAACACGTACTGGCGACTCAAACCCTGAAGCAAGGCCGTGCCAAGACCATGAAAATTGAGGTCAAAGGCAAGGTCGCTGAAGGCGTGACCGCGAAAGATATCGTTCTCGCGATCATCGGCAAAGTCGGCCACGCAGGTGGTACTGGTCACGTGGTTGAGTTCTGTGGTCAAGCGATTGAAGACTTGACCATGGAAGGCCGCATGACGGTCTGTAACATGGCGATCGAGCTCGGCGCGAAAGCGGGTCTGGTTGCGCCGGATCAAACTACCTTTGAATACCTGCAAGGCCGCAAGTTCTCGCCAACTGGTGCAGACTGGGATGCAGCTGTTGAATACTGGAACAGCCTGAAAACTGACGCTGACGCTGAGTTCGACACCATCGTCACGTTGGAAGCAGCAGACATCTCTAACCAGGTCACTTGGGGCACCAACCCAGGTCAGGTTGTGGGTGTGAACGATGTGGTTCCAGCACCGGAAAGCTTTAGTGACCCTATCGAGCGTCACTCTGCAGAGCGTGCGCTTCGCTACATGGGCATCAAAGCTGGCCAGAAAATCACTGACATCACCATCGATAAAGTGTTTATCGGCTCTTGCACCAACTCACGTATAGAAGACATGCGCGCCGCAGCGGCTGTCGCCAAAGGCCGTAAAGTGGCTGCAGGCGTTCAGGCGCTGGTGGTGCCTGGTTCTGAGCAGGTCAAAGCGCAAGCAGAGCAAGAGGGTCTGGACAAGATTTTCGTCGAAGCAGGCTTTGAATGGCGTCTGCCAGGTTGCTCTATGTGTCTGGCGATGAACAATGACCGCCTTGGGCCAAAAGAGCGCTGTGCATCCACCAGTAACCGTAACTTCGAAGGCCGTCAGGGTCGCGAAGGCCGCACTCATTTGGTGAGCCCAGCGATGGCAGCAGCTGCAGCCGTTGCCGGTCACTTCGTTGACGTAAACAGCTTATAAGGAGCCCACCATGTCAGGAATTAAACAACACACAGGCTTGGTGGCGCCGCTGGACGCAGCAAACGTCGATACTGACGCCATCATTCCAAAGCAATTTTTGCAGAAAGTGACCCGCACCGGTTTTGGTAAGCACCTGTTTCACGACTGGCGTTTTCTGGACGATGCAGGTCAGCAGGACAACCCAGAGTTCGTACTAAACCAAGCGCGTTACAAAGGCGCTAGTGTGCTACTGGCACGCGAGAACTTTGGTTGTGGGTCTTCACGCGAACACGCACCTTGGGCACTGGCTGATTTCGGCTTCAAAGTGATGATCGCGCCAAGCTTTGCGGACATCTTCTACGGTAACTCCATCAATAACCAGATGGTACCGGTTAAGCTGACTGAAGCAGAAGTCGACGAACTGTTTAAGTTTGTGGAAGCCAATGAAGGCGCGGAGATCGCGTTGGATCTGGAAGCGCAAACCGTTTCAGCGGGTGGTAAATCTTACTCGTTCGAAATCGACGAGTTCCGCCGTCACTGCTTGCTGAATGGCCTAGACAGCATCGGTTTGACGCTGCAACACGAAGAAAAGATCGCAGAATACGAAAGTAAGATCCCAGCATTTTTGTCGTGATCGCAGGCAAAGTATCAACAAGCCGGCTCATCGAGTCGGCTTTTTTTGTCGTATCAGAAAGAAAATGATGGATTAAAAGGTCTATACCCAAACGACCTGAAGATACTCGCATTCAGAGGTCATCAATGCGTTCAATTCGAGGCAAATTCTACGAGGAATAGTGGTTCTATTTCCGTGGAATTTAACGAAGAAGTGGGCGCATTGAGGGCCTCCCTTCGGGCAAGTTGACTGAAGTCGTGCTCTTTGTTGTTCCTTTTTGATGGAGGTGACTACACCTGCAAAGGAACGCCGCGATCACAACGTCAGTCAATCTTGCTGAATCCTGCATCTTCAGGTTGTTTGGGTAAAGGCTTTAGAACGACTCTTTAGGGAAAAGATCATGCGAACTATTTTAACCATTTGCGCCGCCTTTTTATTTTTGAGCAGCCAGGCTTTGGCTGCACCCAAAAGCGACCTCTGGCCTATTTGGGATAAGAGTAACGAGTCTAACTCTGCTTCGTTTGATCATGGCCATTGGCAGAAAATCCTAGACAAGTACCTTCTCGAAAAAGGCCAGCACAACCTTTTCAATTACAGCGCAGTCAGTCCGGCTGATAAGACCTTACTCAGTCAATACCTGACTAATCTGACTGCTCTGGATCCTCGTAATTACAGTAAGGCTGAACAGTTTGCTTACTGGGTAAATCTATACAATGCGCTGACTGTTCAACTTATTCTCGACGAGTACCCTGTAAAATCAATTACTAAACTGGGTGGCTTTTTAAGTTTTGGTCCTTGGGATGATGATGTTGCCAAAATCGCTGGGCAATCATTGACGCTCAATGACATTGAGCACCGTATTCTTCGCCCGATTTGGAATGACTCACGCATTCACTATGCGGTCAATTGTGCCAGCTTGGGTTGCCCTAACCTCGCTACGACCGCGTTTTCCGCAGATAACAGTGAAGCGCTATTGGAAGCAGCAGCCAAGCAGTTCACCAACAGCAATAAAGGCGCCAGCATTGACGGTAATACTTTGACTCTGTCCTCGATCTACGAGTGGTATGGTGATGACTTTGGCGACAACGAGCAGGAGATCCTTAAAGCAATCGACCGGTATCGCGACGGCACCAAACTCGAAGGTTGGAGCGGTAAAATCAAATACGATTACGACTGGTCTTTGAATCAACCATAAGAAGGATTGGTAATCATCAGTGTGATGATTACAATGAAAGACATCTCGTGGGGTGCTGACTTCGTCGGCTGAGATTGCGAACGCTAAACCCATGTACCTGAACCAGATAATGCTGGCGTAGGAATGAGATGTCCAAAGCTGACCCGCTCAATGACCTCACCCTCGCCGCACATTGACGTGAGGCACTGATGAAATATTCTATTTCTGCTCTGATGTTGGCAATGACCATGGCTGGTCCTGCGCTGGCACACTCTACTGATACCCTGACGGTATACACTTACGACTCTTTTGCCGCTGACTGGGGTCCGGGCCCAGCGGTTAAAAAAGCCTTCGAAGCAGAATGCCACTGCACCCTGAACCTCGTGGCTCTGGAAGATGGCGTAACCATCCTTAATCGCCTGCGTCTAGAGGGAAAAAACAGCAAAGCTGACGTCATTCTGGGCTTAGATACCAACCTAATGACTGAAGCTGAAAAGACCGGCCTGCTGGCAAAGCACAGTGTGGACACCAAATCTGTGACTCTACCAAATGGTTGGAACAACGAAACCTTCGTTCCTTATGACTACGGCTACTTCGCGTTTGTTTACGATAAAACCAAACTGGAAAACCCGCCGAAGAGTTTGAAAGAGCTGGTTGAGAAGCGTGATGACATCTCTGTCATCTATCAGGATCCTCGCACTTCAACACCTGGCCAAGGCCTGATGCTGTGGATGAAATCCGTCTACGGCGATGATGTTACGGGTGCCTGGCAGCAACTGGCAGAGAAAACCGTTACCGTCACCAAAGGCTGGTCTGAAGCTTACAGCATGTTCCTGAATGGCGAATCAGACATGGTACTGTCTTACACCACATCTCCTGCTTATCACTTGATTGCGGAAGAAAACCCTAACTTCAGCAGCGCTGCCTTTGAAGAAGGCCACTACATGCAAGTAGAAGTGGCAGCCAAAGTGAAAAGTTCAGAAAGACAGGAACTGGCCGATCAGTTTATGCAATTCATCCTGAGTGACGGCTTCCAAAATGCGGTACCAACTGGTCAATGGATGTACCCAGTCACTGGCGTTGAACTGCCAAAAGGCTTCGAAACACTCTCTGTTCCAGAGAATAGCCTGCAGTTCGCACCTGAGAAAGTGGCTGACAACCGCCGCACCTGGATTCGTGAATGGCAATCGGCCCTGGTAAAATAATTACGTGTTGAACCCTTCCAGAACCTGGCCCGGCATCCTGTCGGCGTCAATCATCACGGTGCTGATTAGCGCCGCTTTGTTTTCTTTGCTCAGTCAGGCACCGTCTCTGGATATTGCCTCCCTCTGGCACGACCCATATTTGCAGCATGTGACGGAATTCAGCATCAAACAGGCTTTGCTCTCAACACTGCTGTCTGTCGGTTTAGCCATTCCTGTTGCCCATGCGCTCTCGCGTCGACATTTTCCTGGCAAGCGCTTATTACTGAAATTATTTTCCATGACGCTGGTCCTGCCTGTGCTGGTTGGCGTGTTCGGTATTCTGGCGATTTACGGAAAAAGAGGATTACTGTCAGATTGGCTTCCTTTGCTTGGCATAAACTGGGACGTCAACATCTATGGCCTTTCTGGCATTTTGCTGGCACACGTTTTCTTTAATATGCCATTTGCCACTCAGCTTCTGTTCCAGGTGTTAGAACGGGTTCCAACTGATCAACAAAGACTTGCGCTACAACTCGGAATGCGCGGATGGCATCGCTTCCGCCTATTGGAATGGCCTTACCTTCGGCAGCAATTGCCACATGTGATTGGTTTGGTCTTTATGCTCTGCTTTACGAGCTTTGCGACTGTAATGGCTCTGGGTGGAGGTCCAGGCGCAACAACCATTGAGCTTGCTATCTATCAGGCTATCCGCTTTGATTTTGATTTGCAGACAGGTGCGCTGCTGGCACTCTGGCAATTGCTGCTTTGTGGCCTTTTCCACCTCGCCATCCAGCGACTGACGCGTCCTGTTTCCCAACAAGGAAAGGACAGCCATATTGTGCTTCCACCAAGACTCGACAGCACTGCTGAGAAAATCTGGGACATCGCATGGATTGTCCTCGCGGTACTTTTTGTCATTCCTCCCCTTCTGATGGTGGCCCTTAGTGGTATCAACCCCAGCGCGCTGAATGTACTAACAAGCGCAGCGCTTTGGCAGGCGACTGCCAACTCCCTATCATTGGCAGCAGGAGCTGCGTTTAGCGCTTTTGTACTTGGCAGTGCCATTGTGCTCACTAGCCGCTTTTGGCGTTTATGTGGCGCAAGCCGGCGTGCAGATAGCATTGAGATGACCGCTTCATTGATCCTGGTGGTACCCAGCGTGGTCCTCAGCACGGGTCTATTTCTGATGCTGCGCGAGCACATCGATGTGTTTAGTTCACCTTATTGGCTGGTTCTCGCAGTCAATACATTGATGGCGTTGCCTTATGTGGTGAAAACTTTAAGCACACCCGCTTTCCAACTTTCGCAGCAATATCAGAACCTGTGCAATAGCCTCGGTGTAAAAGGAATCAACCGCCTCAAGCTCATTGAATGGCGTGCTCTAAAGGCACCGATTGCCCGTGCTGTCGGTATCAGTTTTGTGCTTTCAACTGGCGATCTTGGTGCGATTGCTTTGGTCGGCAGTCAAGATTTCCAAACCCTGCCTTTGTACCTGTTCCACCTAATGGGGAGCTATCAAATGGATGCGGCTGCTGCGGCATCGCTAATTCTGTTTGCACTCAGCCTCGGCAGTTACGCCCTCATCGAAAAAGTTATTTCAGGAAAACGTTATGCTGCGCGTCAGTGAGCTCAATTATCAATACCAGTCTGAAACGCTAAGTTTCTCTTTTGAAGCAGCGCCTGGCAGCATCACCGCCATTTTAGGTCCCAGCGGTGCAGGAAAAAGTACTCTGCTCTCTTTGCTGTGCGGGCTTTTGCCGCCTCAAGGAGGCTCGGTGAGCTTTAATGATGACAACTTCACACAAAAGCCATCGCATGATCGCCCCCTCTCTATTCTTTTCCAGGAACACAATTTGTTCAGTCACCTGAGTGCGTTTGACAATATTGCGTTGGGTATCAGTCCCAAACTCTCTCTGAGCGCTGAAGACAAAGCTCGTGTTGAGGAAGCCGCCACCAAGGTAGGATTAGAAGGTTACCTAAACCGTCAGCCTGGTGAACTGTCTGGTGGCCAGAAACAGCGGGTGGCGTTGGCAAGGTGTCTCGTCCGTAACCGCCCTCTGCTTTTGCTTGATGAGCCATTTTCGGCGCTGGATCCTTCCCTTCGACGGGATATGCTTTTGGAAGTTCAGCAACTTGCCAAAACAACAGGAACCACCATTTTGATGGTGACCCATCATCCAGAAGATGCCATCACCATCGCCGATAAAGTGTTGTTTATTGATGGCGGAAAAGTGGTTTATCACGCTGACATTGAAGAACTTAGCGCGCCACCAGAAGTCATAAAATCTTATCTTTCATAATCTTAGTTGATGTGCCGTGGTGAAATATTGCGCATCAACTAACCGCATCTATACTTATTTTTAAGACACTCAACCCATAAGAGAGATGCGATTGTGACTGTTACCAGTATCGATGTACTGGACTCGGTGGTCGATATTACAGCCCAGACAGAGTCCGATACCATTTCCGAAAGCCTTATTACGACTGTTTTGCAGCTAACACCGGCTAACCAGGTATTGGTGTTGGACTACAATGCGGAAGCAAGCCCGGAGTTCATGGTTGTCGCGTGTTCAGACATCTTCTTGTTCGAAGAAGAGAAAGACGCCATCGAGCGGGTACTTCGCAACTGCGTGATCATTGGCGAGAACGTGGTGGAATACAGTAAGGATGATAATCAATCCTTGCTAGCCGTCCCCATCCGTTACGGTGAAAACAATGACATCCACGCAGTCGTGTTCTGCAAAGCCGACGAGCTCAAAGGCGATGAAGTACAACTCATTGAAGGACTCGCGAAGATATACGAGAACTACCAGAAGATCATTTCAGCCAGCGAACGTGACGGCCTGACAGGTCTCTACAACCGCAAAGTATTGACGACCAAAATCGATCTCTTGCTCGATCGCTTTTTGATTCAGGGCACTAGCATTACTGATGACCCTACCCATCATCACTGGGTGTGTATTTTCGATGTTGACCACTTCAAGCAAATCAACGATGCACTTGGTCACGTATTTGGCGACGAAGTGCTACTGCTTATCACTGCGATGATGAAGCAGTCATTCGACGAGGAAGATATTCTGTTCCGCTATGGTGGTGATGAATTTGTAGTGATTATGCATCCACAGCCTCGTGAACAGATGGAAGCCACGGTGAGAAACTTTCTGGAGACCGTCAACAAACGCGATTATGGCCAAGCCAAGGAAGTGTCAATTTCTATGGGAGCTGCGGCCATCAGTGATCAGGAGCTGAATGCTATTACTGTATTGGGTTTCGCTGACCAAGCACTCTATAAAGCGAAGCAAAATGGTCGAAACCAAGTCGCCTTCTACGAAGATTTAATCGCCGCTGGTGAGCTGCAAGAGCTTGTGCCCGAGGATGATGTCGAACTGTTTTAACCATCACACTGTTCAATAAGCCGCCACATAAGGCGGCTTTTCTTTTTGGGATGCAAGTTCAATTTTCACATCATATTAACGATTGACAGAAATCTGATTAATCGTTTCACACAACGCAAAGGGTTGCGTATAATCCCGTCAGATAATCTAGACAGGTTGATGTACCCGAGTTCTCTTATGCCCAGTATTCGCCAGCTCACCGCACTTTTGCTGACGTCAGTACTCTTTTCGTTTTCGCCATTCTCATTTGCTGAAACCAAAAAGCTGATCATTACTGGCTCTTCGACCTGGCAACCCTTCTCATTCATCAACCGCTTTGGTCAACCCGACGGAATCATGGTGGATTTTTGGCGCCTCTATGGCAAAGCCAACAATGTTGATGTCACCTTTGAACTCAAGCCCTGGAGTGAATCACTGGAGTACGCCCGTTCGACACCGAACGTGATACATGGTGGATTAGGTTATACTGGCGATCGCGCTAAAACTCTGGCTTTTTCCCGCGAACTTCCGCTAAATCACTATAATGTTCACCTATTTGCGCAAAAAGATCGCTCATTTGAAGGGCTTGATTCGCTCGACTCCGCCATCGTCGGCACCGTCAAAGACAGCACTAAACACGCTTTTCTGATTTCCCGAATTCCAGAAAAAAACATCCGCCTTTTCCCGACATTTGGCTCGTTGAATGACGCCGCCTACCGTGGCGAAGTCGATGTATTTATTGATGACTACAGCACTGCGCTATACGACATGCGCCATACCGGCAACAGCGGCCAATTCACATCACGCCAGAAACTCTATTCTTTCCCGATGCATTTCGCTGTCAGTAAGGATTCCAAATCAACCATCGCAAAGGTCGAGCGAGGGTTGAACAACATTGACCCGTCTGACTTGCAGGCCATCTATGATAAGTGGCTACCTCAGAACAAACTTCACCTGGCACTACCTTGGCTAAACAAAACCGCGCAATACCTTATCTTTCTCGGTTCTATGGTGCTGTTGACTGTCGGTTTGTTTCTGTACCACCGTCTACTCAAGCACCGCACCGAAGAGCTTAAGTCTGCGGTAAAAGCGCTGAAAGATTCAAAGCAAAAACTGGAAACTGCAACCCAAAATGATCCACTGACTGGCACCAAGACCCGTCATCAATTTTTCACGGCGTTGAGTGATAAGCGATTTTCTCCATCACCTTACGTGGTCGCCGTGTTAGATATTGATCACCTCAAGCAAATCAATGAAAGCTATGGGCAAGATGTCGGTGACATGGCGATTAAACATCTGGCTACTCAGCTTAGGCTTCAGCTTTCTAGCCAAACACTGTGCGCTCGTTTGGGCGGGGGAGAATTTGCGGTCCTGTTTGATTTAAGTGACAGCAGTCAGGCACAACGCAAGCTGCAACAATTGCAGAAAACGCTTCAGCTCAGCCTGCTTTACATCGACCAGCAAGTGGTACCCGTAAAATTCAGTTCCGGGATTGCCTGCTATCCCTATGATGGTGAAAGTGGTGAAAAGTTAGTTCGTATCGCCTCAACCCGTATGCGCGCCAATAAGCAGTCACAGAACAGCTTCACGGCGGGCAACAATGACGACGATTTATTTACGGAACATCGCTGGGCATAGCCCCAAAAAAAAAGCTGCCAAAGGGCAGCCTTTTTCAATTCGGTTCCGGTTAGAGGTTTTCTTCAGCAAACTCTGCGAGACGGCTGCGCACCACACCATTGAGGTAAACACAGGCACTGCCTTCAAAGTTCTTAAATCTTTCCACAATGTACGTCAGCCCTGATGTCACAGGGGTCAGATATGGACTGTCTATTTGCGCCAGGTTACCGGAGCAAACGATTTTCGTTCCTTCACCACAACGGGTGATGATGGTCTTCAACTGTGATGCGGTGAGGTTTTGACACTCATCCAAAATCACAAAGGCATTCTGGATGGAGCGGCCACGCATAAAGTTGATAGATTTAAACTGGATATTGGCTTTATCCATGATGTAACGCATCGAGCCATCTGCACACTCATCATTTTTGTGCAGCGCTTCCAACGTATCGGTCACTGCACCTAACCAGGGCAGCATTTTCTCTTCTTCGGTGCCAGGAAGGAAACCGATAGACTCAGCAATTTCCGGCGTGTTTCGGGTCACGATGATCTTGTCATACATGCCTTTTTCGACCACCTGCTCAAGAGCAGCTGCCATGGCGAGGATGGTTTTACCACAACCCGCAGGGCCAGTCAGGATCACCAGATCCACATTCGGGTCGAGCAATGCATCCATTGCCATTCCCTGATAGATATTTTTCGGGCGTACTCCCCAGGCTTCGCGGTGCATCAAACGTTCACGGCTGATGTCCTTAACGGTCATTTCCGTGTCAGTTAACCCCACCACACGTCCCGCGAAATCGTCACCTTCGTCCAGCAGATACTGGTTCACGAAGGTCGTATCGGCGAGTTCACGCGGCAAAGTGTGTAAGGTAGTGCGGCCGCTGTTTTCCGTTTCCACCTGACCGACTTTGTCCCAGAAGCCGCCTTCAAAGACCTGGAAGCCTTTGGTCAGCAGGCTGACATCATCAATCAGCTGGTCGGTACGGTAGTCTTCAACAAACAGTACGCCAGCCCCTTTCGCACGCAGGCGCATATTGATGTCTTTGGTGACCAGTACCACGGTTCTTGGCGAGCGTTTAGCCTGCAGGTGCAGCACCGCATTAAGAATACGGTTGTCTCCCGCTTTGTCGGCAAACGCCTGAACGGTTTCCTTAATCTCGTAGTCTGCAAAAATGGAGACGGTCCCCGTGCTGCCTTCTTTGCCGACAATAATGCCTTCGGCAATCTGGTCTGGGGTGGCGTCTTTAAAGATATCTTCGAGGGCGCGAATCGCGACACGTGCGTCACGGGAGACGTCCCGCTTGCTGTCTTTGATCCGGTCGAGCTCTTCGAGGACGGTCATGGGAATGACCACGTCATGTTCTTGAAAGGAATAGATGGCGAAAGGTTCATGAAGCAGGATGTTGGTGTCCAGCACAAAGAATTTCCGATCGGCATCGCCCATAGGCACCTCCTTGGTTGCATAGGCTTGTGGGAGCCCCACGAGTTTCCCCTGATCCCGCAAGCAAACCGCGTGCCACGGTAATCGGGTAAATACAGCCACTACGCTAAAAAGTCTGTGTCTGCATAATCTTAATCGTAAGACATATTTCAGTGTTTACCCGTCGACTACGCCACATTTTCACGAATTTGTTACTTGTTTGTTACGACCGCCAAATTTCCAACATTCGCCGTGACCCTGCTCACAAGTTCGAGTACCATTGGCAACCTTTTTCTCCGTGCGCATCATGGCCTACACTGTAGTTCGCATGAGGCACGTCATCTCCAATTTGTGTCAGCTTTAACCAGAGGTTTCTCCCCTATGTCTTACGCCCTCGGACAACGTTGGATCAGCGATACCGAAAGTGACCTGGGTCTGGGTACCGTTGTTGCGCTTGATGCGCGTACTGTGACCTTGATGTTCCCAGCCAGTGAAGAAAATCGACTCTACGCCAATAACGACGCGCCCATCACGCGCGTAATGTTTAACGTAGGCGATACCATTGAAAGTCATGAAGGCTGGTTTCTGACCGTTGAACGTGTTGAAGAGGAAGGCGGCGTGCTGACCTATGTGGGTACACGCACCGACACGGGCGAAGAAAACACTCTGCTCCGCGAGATTTTCCTGAGTCACCAAATCCGTTTTAACCGCCCGCAGGACAAGCTGTTTGCCGGTCAAATCGATCGTATGGACCGATTTGCACTGCGCTACCGCGCTCTGAAGAACCAGTACGAACAGCACAAGAGTCCGATGCGCGGCCTGTGTGGTATGCGCGCAGGTTTGATCCCTCACCAGCTTTTCATTGCCCATGAAGTGGGTCGCCGTCACGCGCCACGCGTATTGCTGGCTGACGAAGTAGGTCTGGGTAAAACCATTGAAGCTGGCATGATCATCCACCAGCAGGTGCTGTCTGGCCGTGCGTCCCGCGTTTTGGTGGTTGTGCCGGAAACCCTCCAACACCAGTGGCTGGTTGAGATGCTTCGTCGCTTCAATTTGCACTTCTCCATTTTCGACGAAGAGCGCTGCATCGAAGCGTTTGCGGATGCGGATAACCCGTTTGATACCGCACAGCTGGTTCTGTGTTCACTGGACTTCCTGCGTAAAAGCCGTAAACGTGCTGAGCAAGCCGCCGAAGGCGAATGGGATCTGCTGGTCGTCGACGAGGCGCACCACCTTGAGTGGAGCGAAGAAAAAGCCAGCCGCGAGTATCAGGTGATTGAAGGCATCGCTGAAAACACCCCAGGCGTGTTACTGCTGACGGCAACCCCAGAACAGCTTGGTCACGAGAGTCATTTTGCCCGTCTGCGTCTTCTCGACCCAGACCGTTTCTATGACTACCAGGCGTTTGTGGAAGAAGAAACCCAATATGCCCCGGTTGCAGACGCAGTGAGCCAGTTATTGTCTGAAGACAAGCTAAGCAATGAAGCGAAAAACAGCATTACCGAACTTCTTTCCGAGCAGGATGTTGAGCCGCTACTGCGTATTGTCGAAGCAGGTGATGTCGACGACGACCAACGCCGTGACGCTCGTAACGAGCTGATAGATAACCTGATGGACCGCCACGGTACAGGCCGCGTGCTGTTCCGTAATACCCGAGCGGCGATTCAGGGCTTCCCGCAACGCCATTTGAACCTGTACCCGTTAGCGTTGCCAAGCCAGTACCAGACCTCGATGCGTGTTGCCGCCATGATGGGCGGTAGCAGCCAGTCTATCGAGCAAAAAGCGGTTCAATGGCTGTACCCTGAAGATATTTACCAGCAATTTGAAGGTGAAAACGCCTCCTGGTGGGGCTTCGACCCACGTATTGACTGGCTGCTGGATTTACTCAAATCCAACCGTCAGGAAAAAGTGCTGGTGATCTGTTCACGCGCACAGACTGCATTGTCGCTGGAGCAAGCACTTCGCGAACGTGAAGGTATCCGCGGTACTGTTTTCCACGAAGGCATGTCGATTCTGGAACGCGATAAAGCAGCCGCTTACTTCGCACAGGATGAAGCTGGTGCACAAGTGCTGATCTGTTCTGAAATCGGCTCAGAAGGCCGGAACTTCCAGTTTGCTAACCAATTGGTGATGTTCGACTTACCGATGAACCCTGACCTATTGGAGCAACGTATCGGTCGTCTGGACCGTATCGGCCAGAAGCGTGACATCGAAATTCACGTCCCATTCATGGAAGGCACGTCGCAGGCACTGCTGGCGCGCTGGTACAACGAAGGCCTCAATGCCTTTGAAGAAACCTGTCCGACGGGCCGCGCTGTCTTTGAACACGTTCAGGAAGATTTGCTGCAACTGCTGGCGAAAGGCAGTCTGGATGAATCTCTGGATACGCTGGTTGAAACCAGCGCCGAGATGCACCATAGGCTGAAAGCAGAGCTTGAAAAAGGCCGAGACCGTCTGCTGGAGATGCACTCCAATGGCGGAGACAGTGCCAAGGCGCTGGCAGAAACCATCGCCTCCCATGACGGCGACACCAATCTGGTGACCTTCGCGTTAGGCCTGTTTGATACCGTTGGTCTGAATCAGGACGACAAAGGCGAGAATGCCATTGTCGTGACGCCTTCAGAGCACATGTTGGTATCGAGCTACCCTGGCCTGCCAAGCGAAGGCTGTACCATCACCTTTGACCGTGAAACTGCGCTGTCCCGTGAAGACCTGCACTTTATCAGTTGGGAACACCCAATGATCCAAGGCGGTATTGATCTGCTGCTTTCTGAAGATGTGGGCACCACTGCGGTTTCCCTTCTGAAAAACAAGGCGCTACCAGTCGGTACTCTGTTCCTTGAGTTGCTGTACGTCGCAGATGCACAGGCACCAAAGAGCTCAGGCATTCACCAGTTCCTCCCAGCGACCCCAATCCGTGTGCTTCTGGATGCAAAAGGCAACGATCTGGCGACACAGGTTGAGTTCGAAGGCTTCCACCGACAACTGAGCCCGGTGAACCGCCATCTGGCAAGTAAGCTGGTTTCTTCTGTTCAAACCCAAATTCATGGTTTGATCGAAATGGGCGACCCGCTGGCTGACAAACAACTGGCCGTGGTCAAAGAAGCCGCAGAAGCCGAGATGACAGCCAAGCTTCGTGCCGAGCTGGATCGCCTTCAGGCACTGAAAGCCGTGAACCCGAACATCCGTGACGATGAGCTGGAAGCGATTGAAACCCAAATGGGTGAGCTTCGCAGCTACATCAATCAGGCACAGGTAAATCTGGATGCACTGCGTGTGATCGTGGTCAGCCATCAGTAATCTGAGCTAGCCCAAAGGCAAGGCACTGCTTCGGCGGTGCCTTTCTTTTACCGGACTTCTCTTTCCTCAGCAGCATGCTAAACTGCCGCCCGTCTAAACTTCGAGCAGTTCCTTTTCGAGTAAAGCCATGAGCGACTTTATCTATAACCCGCCAACGGATCCTTGGTTGGATGTTATCTATCAGGATGACGACATCATTGCCATCAATAAACCGAGTGGTCTTCTGACTAACCCGGGACGTGACCCTGCGCATTACGACAGTGCATGGTCACGTATCAAGGCGGAATATCCTGACGCTGAACTGGTTCACCGACTCGATATGTCGACCTCTGGCCTGATTGTGTTTGCCAAACATAAAGAGGCAGAACGTCACCTGAAAGCCCAATTCCGTGAGCGTGTGACCCACAAGCTCTATTACGCACGCGTGTGGGGTAGTGTTGAGAAGGATGAGGGCCGCATCGACCTGCCATTGATCTGTGACTGGCCAAACCGTCCTAAGCAAATGGTGTGTTTCGAAAACGGAAAGCCGTCAGTAACAGACTACGAAGTGATTAAGCGGGAGAAGAAAACCTCGCTGGTGCGCCTTCTGCCAATCACAGGCCGCTCCCACCAGCTTCGTGTGCACATGCTGGCGCTAGAACACCCGATTGTCGGCGACGAGTTTTATGCTCATCCACAGGCACTGAAATACTCACCGAGACTGCAACTTCACGCTGGTGAACTTTGCTTCCTGCATCCAGGTTCGGGAGAGCCTATGCATTTGTCTGCGCCATGCGATTTTTACAGTGGTGCGCCGGGTGACACGCTGGTACGACGAGGCATCAAAGCTGACCCGGAACTGTTGAAGTAATCAACAGTTCGGCTTTACACTGGCGGAAAAAGGAAGCCCGCCATGGAAAAGATTGTCTTTCTGGATAGCACCACTATCCCCTCTCATATCCGTATTCCCTCGCCCTCTTTTCCTCACCAATGGGAAAGCTTCGAAGAAACATCACCCGAAGAAGTATTAGATAGACTCAAAGACGCCACCATTGTTGTCACCAACAAGGTTATCCTCAGCGGCGAGTTACTGGCGCAACTCCCATCGCTCAAGCTGATTGCCGTGGCCGCGACAGGCTATAACAATGTCGATGTCAGCTGGTGCAAAGCCAACAACCTTCCTGTTTGTAATATCCGTGGTTATGCCACCCGCTCCGTGCCAGAACATGTCATCGCGCTCGCTTTTGCCCTGAGAAGAAACCTCAATGCCTACCACAGGGACATTGAGCTGGGTGTTTGGAAAGAGAGGAACCAATTTTGCTTCTTCACTCATCCTATCGGTGATATTGCAGGCGCAACGCTAGGGGTCATAGGATCAGGCAGTTTAGGACAGGCAGTAGCGATACTCGCTAAAGCCGTCGGCATGAAGGTGATTCGATCAGAGAGAAAAGGCGCAACATCCGTCCGCGAAGGGTATGCTTCATTCGAGGATGTGCTGGAACAGGCCGATATCCTGACTCTGCATTGTCCGTTCAGCGATGCGACCCGAAATCTAATTGGCGCTGAAGAACTTGCTCAAATGAAGTCTACGTCGATTTTGATCAACACAGGTCGCGGTGGCTTGGTGGATGAAATGGCTTTGGTTGAAGCACTTAAGAAAGGTGAAATTGCTGGGGCAGGTGTGGATGTATTTACTGAAGAGCCCGCTACAACCAGCAACCCATTGTTGGCGCATGCAGGTATGCCGAACTTAATCCTGACCCCTCACGTCGCTTGGGGCAGCGATTCCAGCATCCAGACACTGGCTAATCAACTTACCGACAACCTGAATGCCTTTATCGACGGTAAACCACAGAATCTCGTGTAAGGGCTTATTTAAAGCCCTTTTCTTTTTTGATCAGATCGTACGCTGCCTGAATTTCCTGCGCTTTTTGTTTTGCCATCTCCATCATCTCGGGTGGTAGACCTTTCGCCGCCAGCTTATCCGGATGGTGCTCATTCATCAGCTTTCTATGAGCACGTTTAACCGTCTGGGCGTTGGCATCTTCATCAACACCCAAAATTTGTAGGCGTCAGCGATATTGGGCCCGCCAAAACCTTGTTGCCACTGTTGTTGACCTTGATGCTGGCCACCCTGTTGTTGATAAAACTGGTAAGCGGCTTCCTGCATCGCCAAGCGTCGCTCTAGTTGCTGGCGGGAAAAACCTAGAGTGCTCGCAATGGTGTAAAGCACCTGACGCTCGCTGGGGTGCATGGAACCATCGGCATACGCGGCCTGAATTTGCACCTCGAGGAAGAACTGGAGCAGGTCAAACCGGCCACCACAGTTACGACGAACCGACGCTAATGTGTCTTCCAATGGAAATGTTGCGTCTTTACCTTCACGGAATGCATCTTGTGCTTGCCGTCTGGCTTCACCATGCAGACCCATACGATCCATAAGCTCTGTCGCAAGACGGATTTCATTTTGTGTCACCTGCCCTTTGGCTTTGGCAACATGTCCCATGACTGCAAAAGTGGCATGAAAGTAAGCCTGTTGACGCGCTTGCTGGTTCTGCCCCTGAAAACCACCGCCCAAGGAAACGTTTTGTCTTGCCTTATCGAACTTATGCCCCAAAAACAGACCTAACAATAATCCGAAAGGACCACCGAGCAGGAAGCCAAAAAATGCCCCCAGCACTTTTCCCCAAATCGCCATGCATTATTCTCTATTTGACTAATTTATCTCGATTCCGCCAGCAAGCAGGTGCCGTGAGAGATGATTTGCATTATCATAACCCCCATTTTTCAGCAAAAAATTGCCAGGACGCAGCGCAAGAGTATACCAGTGCTGTATGCCAACAACAGGATTGAGTTTTAATGTCACTGACTGCCAGAAGTTTTTTATCCACGATGATTTGCCTTGCCCTTTGTGGACAAGCCATGGCGGAAGAGAGCCAAGTTACTCAGGGCAGCACAGAACCGCTGGTGATCCCGACTGAAAAATGCCTTGCACCGGAATACCGCTGTCGCCCCAATACAGGCAACACAGATGATATCAACAATTTACCGGTGAGAATTGAGGCAGACAGTGCTGAAGCCAAAGCCAACGAAAAAGCCATTTACCGTGGTGACGTCGTGGTGACTCAGGGTAATCGCACTGTTAAAGCCGACACAGCGACGCTGCGACAGCCGGAAAATATCGTTACGGCAGAAGGAAATGTTTACTTCCATGACGGCCAGATCGCTATTTCGGGCGAATCTTTACAGACAAATTTAGATAATGAAGACACCACTCTGAACGATGCCCAGTACAAAATGATGTGTACCCCGGGCCGCGGCGAAGCCAAGCGCGTATTTAAAAACGGCACCACCTTCTACGAGTTGGAAGATGGCACTTACACCACCTGTCCTGATGATGACAAAAGCTGGCGTTTCAGTGCCGGTAAGTTGGAAAAGGAAGATGGTGACATTTTTGCTGACCTCTACCACGCCCGCTTTGAAGTGTTAGATACCCCGATTTTCTATCTACCTTACCTTCGCGTGCCGGTTGAAGATGGCAGACTGACAGGTTTCCTTTATCCTTCCATCAGTTGGAACGATACCGATGGTTTAGAGCTGGAGACGCCATTCTACTGGAACATTCATCCACAAGCAGACATGCGAATTACCCCAAGGTATATGTCTAACCGTGGCTTGTTTATGACCATGGAGCCCCGCTACCTAACAGAGATGGGCTCAGGTAGCATGGTACTCGAATATATGGGGGAAGATAAACTCTACCCAGAATTTGATAAGAGCTGGGGCTTTAACTGGAGTCATTCCGGAATCCAAAAACACTGGCTGTATGATATTGATTACAGTAAGGTCAGCGACTTCAGTTACTTTAACCGCCACACCGATTCGCGCGTGGGTAACCGCGAAGACAACACCTTACTTCAAACCGGAGAAGTGTCCTACCGTGATTTGAACTGGGACTCGACACTAAGCATCCGAAACTTCCAGCCATTGAGCCCAAATACGTCGGTTTATCGCCTGCTGCCTCAACTGGCTATGAATTATTATCGTCCAGATGCTGGCTATGGATTCGATTTTTACATGCCGGCACAGATCAGTAAATTTGCCACTGATGATACCAGTAAGCCTGATGCACTGCGCTTTAACATCGAACCGACCATTGTTCTGCCTTACAACCTGCCATGGCTCAATGCTACCGCTGAAGGTAAGGTCTTTTACACCTATTATGACCAATCAAACATTGACGGAGTAACCGGTTTCAACGGTGAAGAGCTTGAGGAGACCGTTTCAAGGGTGGTACCGATGACAAGACTACATGCCGTCGTGACACTGGAACGTAACGGTGCATTCTTCGATACCCCGTATACGCAAACTCTGGAACCACAAGTTCAATATCTGTATATCAAAGACGTTGACCAATCTGGCATTTACAACCCGGTCAACTACTCAGGTGGTGGCTACGATACTGCGCGCCTACAAACGGATTACTATGGCCTGTTTAGGGCTAACCAATACAGCAGCGTCGACTATATCAATCCAGCCAACCAATTTACCGTTGGTGCTGCGACCCGCTTCTTTGACGATGGCTACAAAGAGCGATTTAATGTGGCATTTGGTCAAATTTACTACCTCGACCGCTTTGGTACTCAGGAAGATACGTCCATTAACTACTCTGCATGGGCAATAGAGAGTGAGTTGAACCTTAACGATTACTTCTTCGTTCGAGGCTCTCTCGAATACGATAGCAACCTAAGCGATGTACAATTTGGTAATGCCACCGTCGAGTATCGTGACGGAGGGTTCTTTGCACAGACCAGCTACCGATATGTTGCTAAAGATTACATTGCCAGCTCCGTAGGGTTCAGCAATCTGGATCAAATCACTGAAGATGGTATTTCACAGGTAGGTCTTGTAACAGGCTTCCCGATTGCAGACGGTGTAACTGTCCGTGGTCAATACTTCCACGACCTGACTCAGGATCTCATGTTGGAAAATCAACTGGGGATTACCTACCGCTCCGATTGTTGGGTGATAGGCCTGAGTTACAACGAATATCTGTTGGCGCGCAGCAATATCAATGATCCGACGCGATACGATAACAACATCAGTTTGTCATTCAGTCTGCTTGGTCTTGGTGCGAACGCAGGCTTTGGCTACAGCACAGCCAGCGGCAACGCCTTGGGTTACCGCAATCCGTTTGGCCTTAAGAACTAATTTTGAGATTTTGGAAACGCAAATGAATAAATGGACGAAAGCTTTACTGGCCACGGCAATCTCAGCCAGTTCGTTAACGGTGTCGGCTTCCCCGGCAGAATTAGATCGCGTTATCACTGTTGTGAATGAAGGAGTTATCCTTTCAAGTGATGTCGAATCTCTAAAAAAGACAGTGGCTCTGAACGCAGATACGGCAAACCTGCCACCAGAGGATGTGCTCGAGCAACAAATCCTCGACCAGCTCATCATTGAAGAACTCCAGCTTCAAGAAGCCAAAAGATTAGGTATTCGTATCGACGACACCCGCTTAGAGCAGGCCATTGACTCTATCGCCAAAGACAAGAATGTGTCTGTAAACCAACTACGTGAAGAGTTAAAACGTAGCGGTATCACCTGGTCGTCTTACCGAGACCAAATCCGCCGTGAGATGACCATCAGTGAAGCGCGTAATGCTCAGGTTAGACGCCGTATTAACATTCTTCCTCAGGAAGTGGAGTCACTGGCATCCCAACTCAATGCAAAGAATTTAGAGAACGTTGAATATCGACTCAGTCATATACAACTTCGATTAGATGAAGATGCAGAGAAAGACGAACGTGATGCTGTCGCTGCTAAGGCAAACAAGTTGGTTTCTGAGCTTGAAGCTGGCGCCAATTTCAAAGCTCTAGCGCTTGCAAACTCCAAAGGCCCGAAAGCACTTGATGGCGGTGATTGGGGATGGATGCGCCTTGAAGAGATGCCAACCATCTTTGCAGATCAAATCAAAAGCAATGGCAAAGGTGCTGTCATTGGCCCATTCCGCAGTGGTGTGGGTTATCACATTTTGAAAATTGCTGATGTAAAAGGCCTTCAATCTGTCGCCGTCACTGAAGTGAAAGCCCGTCATATCCTCATTAAGCCTTCTATCGTACTGAGCGATGATGGTGCGAAACGTCAGCTCAACCAAATGATTGCGCAAATCAACAAAGGCGAGAAAACCTTTGATGATTTAGCCAAACAATACAGCGCCGACCCAGGTTCTGCGGTGAAAGGCGGCGACCTTGGCTGGCAAACATCAGAGCTTTATGTGCCTGAATTCAAAGATAAGGTCGACACACTCCCAGAAGGTCAAATCAGCGAACCATTTAAGACCGTTCACGGTTGGCACATTGTCGAAGTGTTAGATCGTCGCCAGGCTGACCGCACCGACGCTGCAATGCAAAACCGTGCTTACCGAATGCTGCTGAACCGTAAGTTTAATGAAGAAGCACAGGCTTGGTTGCAAGAACTTCGTGCTGGTGCTTACGTAGAACAAGTGGGTAACCTTGATGAAGACAGCTAATCCAAAACGCATTGCGATCACCCCGGGAGAACCTGCGGGAATCGGTCCTGATTTGGTTCTCGCGCTGGCGCATGATCATTGGCCCCACGAGCTGGTGGTTTGTGCCAATAAAGCGATGCTGGCAGAGCGCGCCAAGCAGCTCGATATTGATGTCCGCTTTGAAGATTACGACCCGTCAGCCACTCCAAAAGCCCATCAACCGGGCGTACTGGTGGTTTGTGATGAGCCAATTGAGGCTGACGTTGTAGCTGGCGAGCTCAATGAAGCGAATGGCCACTATGTGTTAAACACTCTAACCCGCGCCGCTGAAGGCAATATGCAGGGGGAGTTTGCCGCAGTAGTGACAGGTCCGGTTCACAAAGGTGTGATTAACCGTGCCGGTGTTTCATTCAGCGGCCACACTGAATTTTTCCAGCATCATGCTAACGTTCAACAAGTCGTCATGATGCTGGCGACTGAAGGTCTTCGCGTTGCTTTAGTGACCACACACATTCCTTTGGCTTACGTTTCGAAAGCCATTACCGAAGATCGTCTTTTCCAAGTCATTGGTATTTTGAACGACGACCTCAAATCCAAGTTCGGTATTGCTGAACCCAAGATTTATGTCTGCGGCTTGAATCCCCATGCCGGGGAAGATGGATGCCTGGGCCGCGAGGAAATCGACATCATCGAGCCGGCACTTGAAAAACTTCGCGAACAGGGCATGAATCTGATTGGCCCTCTTCCGGCAGACACACTATTTCAGGACAAGTATCTGAAAGATGCAGATGCCGTATTGGCGATGTATCACGATCAGGGGCTGCCTGTGTTAAAATTCAAAGGATTTGGAAGGTCAGTCAACATTACGCTTGGCCTGCCTTTCATCCGAACGTCAGTAGATCATGGTACCGCATTGGATTTAGCAGGTACCGGAACGGCGGATACTGGAAGCCTGCGGACAGCGCTATCCCACGCCCTCGAATTAGTAGATAAGAAAGCATGAGCGATAAAGTCCACCTTGGTCACCGCGCCCGTAAGCGTTTTGGCCAGAACTTCCTAAACGATCCGTACATCATTGATGGCATCGTTTCCGCGATTAATCCACAGCCAGGCGAAAACTTGGTTGAGATCGGCCCAGGTCTGGGGGCATTAACCGAGCCTGTTGCACGCGAAGTCGACAAACTGAGTGTGGTTGAACTTGACCGCGATCTCGCAGAACGCCTTCGCCATCACCCGGATTTGGCAGATAAACTGACCATCTATGAAGGCGATGCGATGAAGTTCGACTTTACGCAACTGTCCTCTGAAGAGAACCCTCTGCGTATTTTCGGTAACCTGCCGTACAACGTTTCCACGCCATTGATGTTCCACCTATTCAGCTTTGCAGGTAAAGTGAAAGACATGCACTTTATGTTGCAAAAAGAGGTAGTTAACCGTCTGGCTGCGGGTCCAAACAGCAAAGCCTATGGCCGATTGACTGTTATGGCACAATACTACTGCAAAGTCGTACCAGTATTGGAAGTGCCGCCAACAGCGTTTAAACCTGCGCCAAAAGTGGACTCGGCCGTTGTGCGCCTTATTCCACACAAAGAGCTGCCACACCCAACCACTAGCCTTAAATGGTTGGAGCGTGTTTGCCGAGAAGGCTTTAACCAGCGCCGTAAAACCGTGCGTAACTGCTTCAAATCACTGATTGATGCAGAGACCATGGAATCGCTGGGTATCGATCCTTCGGCGCGCCCAGAGAGCCTCACGCTGGCACAGTTTGTTGCACTGGCAAACTGGATGGATGCAAACCATCAACAATAATTTCAGGGAACACTTCAGGGATGATAAACAACAACTTTACGGTTCGTGTGCTGACTCACTATGTGGAAGAGCAATCTGAGCCGGATAAAAAACGTTATGTGTTTTCCTATACGATCACCATTGAAAACAATGGTGATCGTCACGCGCAACTTCTTCGCCGCAAATGGCTGGTCACCGATGCCAATGGCAAAAAACTGGTGATCGAGGGTGAAGGTGTTGTGGGTGAACAGCCCCTAATAGAAGCGGGCGACGAATATACTTACACCAGCGGCACTGTGCTGGAAACCCCAGTGGGAGTGATGCAAGGGTTCTACACCATGATCGATGTCGACGAGAAAGAATTCGACATCGAAGTCTCACCTTTCCGTCTCGCACTTCCCAATATTCTCCACTAGGAACATCTGTGGCTACTTACCTTGTCGGCGACATTCAGGGCTGTTTTGACGATCTTAACGCGCTGTTGAAAGAAGCTAGCTTCGATCCATCCAGCGATCACCTATACATAGCTGGAGATCTAGTAGCCCGGGGCCCGACTCCCTTGCAGTACTGAGGTTTGTTAAATCCCTAGGGAAGCATGGCCATACGGTTCTTGGGAATCATGACCTCCACCTGTTAGCGGTATCAGAAGGGATCATGAAACCGAAAGGTAAAGACAAAACCCTACCGATACTGGAAGCTGACGATCGCGATGAATTGCTCAATTGGCTTCGCCAGCAGCCCCTGCTGATCCATGTTGATCAGGCCAATGGAGAGAGTCCCGGATTTGTGATGACCCATGCTGGTATCCCTCCTGTCTGGGATATTGAAACGGCTAAGACAAATGCCCTGGAGGTGGAAAGCGTCCTGAAAAGTGATCGCTATGTTTGGCTATTAGAAAACATGTATGCCAACGAGCCTGCGCTTTGGTCACCAAACTTAAAAGGTATTGAAAAGTATCGCTATGCCATCAATGCCATGACACGCATGCGTTTTTGTGAGCCGGATGGCAGCTTGGATATGGCCTGCAAACTCCCTCCTGAGAAAGTGAAAGGTGGAAGACTCATGCCTTGGTTTCAGATGCCAAATCGTCGCACGATTGACGAAACGCTGGTTTTTGGCCATTGGGCAGCATTGGGCGGCGTATTAACTGACAATCTGTTAGGGCTAGATACCGGCTGTGTGTGGGGGGGGTCGCTCACCATGGTGAGATGGGAAGACAGGCAAAGGTTTTCGCGCCCTTGCCCGATTCATGCCTGATAGCTTACGCCCGCTCTAAAACCACAAACTCCATGTTGTAGCGGTTCTTTTCATCAGCCTGATAGAATTCGCGGTGTGTTTCTGACCACCCCTCCCCCCAATCAGGGAAACAGGTATCACCGTCTATTTCTGCATCAATAAAGGTCAGGCACAGCTTATCTGCCCAGGGCATGCTCGCCTCATAAATGGTACCACCGCCAATAATCACCGCTTCTTCAACATCGCCTGCTAGCGCAATCGCTGCATCAATGCTGGTAGTACTCTCCACGCCTTCTGCTGACCAGTTTTCATCTCGACTGATCACGACATTACGTCGACCCGGCAGCGGGCGGCCAATGGACTCATAAGTTTTCCGACCCATGATGACTGGCTTGCCTAATGTGTTTTGTTTGAACCAAGCAAAATCTGCAGGCAGATGCCAAGGCATGGCGTTGTCTTTCCCTATCACACGTCCCTTTGCCATTGCGGCAATCATACTGATCTTCATCTGCTATTGATCCTTTATTTTCAAACGGCTGCGTTATGCTACATCACAGGTTTTCCCTACGGAACTGATTTGGGCGAAAAAAAACCGCCTTTATCCAGGCGGTTTTCTATGTATTCCAGATTATGGACGGTAGATGATCTCTACGTCGTAATCGTCTTCGTTCCAATCATCCCAGTCATCATCGTCGTCATCATCAGACTTAGACTGCTTCTTGATTTCCTGCTCGTGGTAGTCGTCCCACTTGAATTCAACTTTAGCTTCTTCAGCCGCCTCTTTCGGCTCAATGGTCGTTGGCAGCGATTCGATGAATTCCATCAGATCGTAAGTGAGCTGCTGAGTATTGCCTTTGTTGATAGCAGAAATCGCGTAGTAAGGCTCATCCCAACCTAATGCATCCAGAATGCGTTCGATTTCCGCTTCCGCATCCTCTTCACTCATCAGGTCAATCTTGTTAAACAAGATCCAACGTGGCTTATCAGCCAGTTTCTCGCTGTAGCGTTGAAGCTCTTCGATGATGGTGAAAGCATTGTCGACAGGATCAGAACCATCAACAGGCATCAGGTCGATCATATGCAGCAGCACACGACAACGCTCAAGGTGTTTCAGGAATCGAATACCGAGGCCAGCACCTTCCGCAGCGCCTTCAATCAGACCCGGGATGTCGGCAACAACAAAGCTCTTGTTGTCAGCAACACGCACTACGCCAAGACTTGGCACCAGCGTAGTAAACGGATAGTCGGCCACTTTTGGCTTAGCCGCTGATACCGCACGGATGAAGGTAGACTTACCTGCATTAGGCAAACCCAACATACCCACGTCAGCCAGCAGAAGCAGCTCAAGACGCAGGTGACGCAGCTCACCCTTGGTACCCATCGATTTTTGGCGAGGAGCACGGTTTACAGAGGATTTGAAACGGGTATTCCCCAAGCCGTGCCAACCGCCCTTTGCCACCATGATTTTCATACCATGATGAGTCAGGTCTGCAATGACTTCACCGGTGTCTTCGTCGACAGCACGGGTTCCCACAGGGACATTCAATATCAGATCGTCACCACGCTTACCGGTACAGTTACCACCACGGCCATTTTCACCACGGCCAGCAGCGTGGAAACGCTCAAAGCGGTAGTCAATCAGGGTGTTCAGGTTTTCATCTGCCAGCAGGTAAACGTCGCCACCATCGCCGCCGTCACCGCCGTCAGGACCACCTTTCGGCACGTATTTTTCACGACGGAAACTGACCGTACCGTTACCGCCATCGCCGGCTTCAACGCGGATTACCGCTTCATCTACAAATTTCATTTTTCTTCTCCATGCCCTTCACCACCTTCGCTTGGAAGGTATTACGTGTTCTGGGTTTACATTGGCGATCGAGCAGCACCCTGATGGAGCACTTCTGGCCGATGATCCTTGTCCGCTATGGAAGATCTTAGGATCAAAAGCCGGGTTGCGTTCAGTATTGTCTCGCTATATATGCCGACAGATGCATTAGTGACATCTGTGACATTCACGTGACGCGATTCCCTTCAAGCCGCGAACGATACGCGGCATGCGTAAATTCGCTGCTGAGCCGCCTGAGCTTACATTTATGTTGTATAGCTAAATGCTCTTGGACAAAAGTCACTTAGCTATGCAACAAAAAGCCCCGCCGTAAGGCAGGGCTTCAGAATCAGTATCGAGGACTATTATTCAGCTTCGATGCTAACGAATTTACGGTTCTTAGGACCTTTAACCTCGAACTTCACTTTGCCATCAGACAGAGCGAACAGAGTGTGGTCTTTACCGCAACCTACGTTAGTGCCAGCGTGGAACTTAGTACCACGTTGACGAACGATGATGTTACCTGCCAGAACAGACTCACCACCGAAGCGCTTAACACCAAGACGTTTGCTTTCTGAATCACGGCCGTTACGAGTAGAACCGCCAGCTTTTTTATGTGCCATTTATCTCTTCTCCTAGATTAAGCGCTGATGCCAGTAATTTTGACTTCAGTGAACCACTGACGGTGGCCCATTTGCTTACGAGAATGCTTACGACGACGGAACTTAACGATTTTCACTTTGTCGCCACGACCGTGGGTAACTACTTCAGCAGTTACTTTACCGCCTGCTACGAACGGTGCACCAACGGTGATTTCTTCGCCGTTAGCTACCAGCAGAACAGAATCAAACTCAACAGTTGAGCCAGTTTCGATGTCTAGCTTTTCCAAGCGAATAGTTTGGCCTTCGCTTACACGGTGTTGTTTACCACCACTTTGGAAAACTGCGTACATGGTTTTCTCCGCATTTCCGCACAGCCTTCTGCGTTTAAAAATTGTGCAGTGAGGGGTGCGCATTTAATTCATCAATAGGGCGCGAATTCTACGGTAAGATTCACCTTCTGGCAAGAGGGTAGTGAAAGAAAATTGGCGAAAACCTGTTCACTGTATTTAACCGCTTATTTTGCCAACATTGATACTGTGTCGAGGAAGGAATTTTAGTGTACTATCATCGCAAAAACGAGAGCAGCAAACTGCAATCTTCCCTTGGACCGGACGCATCAATGGATTTTAACACCATCCAAGCACTGACTGCCGATGACATGGCAAAAGTGGACAAAAAAATACTTGCGCAACTGAATTCTGACGTCGCCTTAATTAATCAATTAGGCTTTTATATCGTCAGTGGCGGAGGCAAACGCCTGCGCCCAATGCTTGCTGTTTTGTCAGCCCGCGCGCTGAATTATCACGGTGAAGGACATATCACCGCTGCTGCCTTTATCGAATTTATCCATACCGCTACCCTACTGCACGACGATGTCGTCGATGAATCTGACCTGCGCCGTGGCAAAGCAACAGCCAATGCTATGTTTGGCAATGCAGCCAGCGTGCTGGTTGGCGACTACATCTATACGCGCTCTTTCCAGATGATGACTGAGCTTCGATCTTTGAGGATCCTCGATCTGATGAGTGAAGCTACCAATGTGATCGCAGAAGGCGAAGTTTTACAGTTGATGAACTGTAATGACCCGGATACTACTGAAGAAAGTTACATGCAGGTGATCTACTCAAAAACTGCACGTCTTTTTGAAGCTGCTACCCAGATCGGTGCGATCCTGTCAGATTCATCTGAAGATATTGAAAAAGCGATGCAGGATTACGGCCGCTACCTTGGGACTGCTTTCCAGCTCATCGATGATGTGATGGATTACACCTCACAAGGCGATGAGATGGGTAAAAATACCGGTGACGACCTGGCTGAAGGCAAACCGACTTTGCCGTTACTTCACGCCATGGCGAATGGTAATCCTGAGCAGTCAGCCATGATCCGCGAAGCGATCGAACAAGGCAATGGCTTGGACAAGCTCGATCCTATCCTCGCTTGCATGGAACAATGTGGCTCACTCGAATACACGCGCCAACGCGCTGAGGAAGAAGCGGAGAAGGCCATAGAAGCTATCGCGCCTATTCCAGAGTCAGAATATAAAGAGGCGCTCAAGGCGCTGGCACACATTGCTGTGCACCGTAAAAAGTAGACTTTCTGAAAAAGTTCGACATGCTCTTTCAATAATGACAAAAAAAGCGGCTATTCAGCCGCTTTTTCTCTTTTCAGGGAAAAGTTACTTAACGAACTCTTCGCCCAGTTGGATATCTTTGCGCAGAGTATCCAGCATGCTGTCCAGTGCATTTTGCTCGAAAGCACTCAGTGGGCCATGATCCAGGATCTCTTCCACACCGTTTTTGCCCAGACGTACCGGTTGAGCGAAGAAGCGCGCGTATTTGCCGTCACCTTCCACATAAGCACACTCAACAACGTCTTGCTCGCCTTGAGCTGCGCGAACCAGCGCCAGACCAAAGCGACATGCTGCCTGACCCATAGACAGAGTTGCAGAACCGCCACCCGCTTTTGCTTCAACCACTTCAGTACCCGCGTTTTGGATACGTGGTGTCAGTGCAGCCACTTCTTCTTCAGTAAACTCAACACCTTCAACCTGAGACAGCAGCGGCAGAATAGTCACGCCAGAGTGACCACCGATAACTGGTACGCGAACATCGCTTGGATCTTTGCCTTTCAGCTCTGCTACGAAGGTTTCGGAGCGGATGATATCCAGTGTTGTTACACCGAAAAGACGGTTCTTGTCGTAAACACCTTTTGCTTTCAGCACTTCTGCCGCAATTGCAACGGTGGTGTTTACTGGGTTAGTGATGATACCGATCAGTGCTTTTGGGCACACATCAGCAATTCTTTCACTCAGAGAACGAACGATACCCGCGTTCACGTTGAACAGATCAGAACGATCCATACCTGGTTTACGCGCTACACCAGCTGAGATCAGAACAACATCAGCACCTTCCAGTGCAGGTGTTGGATCTTCACCGCTGTAACCTTTGATCGATACTGGGGTCGGGATGTGGCTAAGGTCCACCGCAACACCTGGAGTTACAGGGGCGATGTCATACAGAGCCAGATCAGAACCCGCAGGCAGACGGTTTTTCAAAAGCAGGGCTAAAGCTTGACCAATGCCACCGGCGGCGCCAATCACAGCAACTTTCATCTCGTTCTCCTTATTTACGATTTTATTATTTCAGACCTTGGATACGAGGTAAGTCAGCATAAGGTGGTTTACTTAAATTCACTGACAACCCCGTATGCATAACGGACCTTTCCGCATGATACGTTCCCGCGGCCGATAACCACAAGCATATCAACCTGAGGATAAGCCGCGCTTCTCATTTTTATCGTCAAAGCCCCTCAAGCCTATTGAAAGGTGATAGGTGCGTCACTTTACCGCTGATTTTATTGCTCGCGACTGAATCACTATGCAAGAATGCGCCATCCTGACACGGGGAAGAAAGAAGAAATATGCGCAATTCAGATAAACAAGATCAATTGGTGAAGGCTTTTAAAGCCATCCTGAAAGAAGAAAAATTCAGCTCCCAGGGCGAAATCGTGGATGCTCTGAAAGCGCAAGGCTTTGAGAACATTAACCAATCTAAAGTCTCTCGCATGCTGACCAAGTTTGGCGCTGTACGTACTCGTAACGCAAAGATGGAAATGGTGTACTGCCTTCCTGTTGAACTTG
Source organism: Grimontia sedimenti (assembly GCF_011045095.1). Lineage (GTDB taxonomy): Bacteria > Pseudomonadota > Gammaproteobacteria > Enterobacterales > Vibrionaceae > Enterovibrio > Enterovibrio sedimenti. Next base: position 96,473 of record NZ_JAALDL010000012.1, on the reverse strand, counting down.
GCGTACCAACCACCAGCAGCCCGCTGAAAGAATTGGTGATGGATATCGACTACAACGATGCTCTCGTTGTTATCCATACAGGTCCGGGGGCGGCACAACTTATTGCCCGCTTGCTGGACTCTCTGGGTAAAGCAGAAGGTATTCTGGGCGTGGTAGCCGGTGACGACACCATCTTTATCACCCCAACGCGCTCTACCACCACTGCGCGACTGTTTGAAGCCGTTTGCGGACTTTTCGATTATTCCCGCTAATTCAAACTGAGAAACCTTCCAAATAGGCAGGATGATTTTCCAATCACCCTGCCTATTTCTTTATCCAACCACTCACATCCCGAGACATCACTTCATCTCAATATTGAGACTTTCCCACTTTTATCTACCCTCACACCTCAATTCGATGCGAAATACCATGACAAAATATTTCGCTGGTTTTAAATTTTGGAAACGGATTTGTTATCATTCATAACCAAAGAATCCTAAATACACAAAATAAACTGAGTCTTACACAAGACCGTACCAAGCAGTACTCGTCATTAGGTGAAGACAATAAAGGCGTATAAAACACGCTGTGGAGATAGCCCGCTTCGTTGCGGGTTATCCGCATCTGATGTCAGGTTTTTTTACACTTTTACTTGCCGATTAAAGGACAATGGCATGACGAAGACGACCGAGACACCGCAAGAAGCGCAGGACATTGTCGCTCAAGCGGACACCGGAGCCCGCGCTCCGTCAGGTATATCTGGGAAGATCCTCTGGTTCGTTCCCCTGTGCTGGTCTATTTTCCAGCTCTGGTATGCCTCACCATTTACTGTCGCGCTCAATGATACCGAGGCACGATCCATTCACTTGGCGTTTGCTATCTTTCTGGCATTCACCGCTTACCCTGCATTGAAAAACTCTCCACGAGATCGCATTCCTGTCCAAGACTGGATATTTGCCCTCGCAGGAAGTTTTGCAGCCGGGTATCTCTTCCTGTTCTATACCGAACTCGCTTCACGCGCTGGTGCACCAACAACGTTTGATATTGTTGTTGCAGTCACAGGTATGATTTTGTTGCTGGAAGCGACAAGACGCGCCTTAGGCCCACCGCTGATGGTGGTCGCGCTGGTCTTCCTGCTCTATACCTTCGCAGGTCCCCACATGCCCGATGTCATCGCGCACAAAGGGGCAAGCCTGAACAAAGCCATGTCCCACATGTGGCTGACTACCGAAGGTGTATTTGGTGTCGCACTGGGTGTATCAACGTCTTTTGTCTTCCTGTTTGTACTCTTCGGTGCCTTGCTTGATCGTGCGGGTGCAGGTGGCTACTTCATCAAAGTGGCGTTTTCTATGCTTGGCCACATGCGTGGTGGTCCGGCAAAAGCAGCCGTTGTGGCTTCCGGCCTTTCCGGCCTTATCTCCGGTTCATCTATCGCAAACGTGGTTACGACTGGTGTATTCACCATTCCACTGATGAAACGTGTCGGTTTCCCAGGAACAAAAGCCGGTGCGGTAGAGGTTGCTGCATCAACCAATGGTCAGCTGACACCACCTATCATGGGTGCGGCGGCCTTCCTGATGGTGGAATACGTCGGTATTCCTTACATCGAAGTGATTAAGGCGGCGATTTTGCCTGCCATCATTTCTTACATCGCACTTATCTACATCGTTCACCTTGAAGCTTGTAAGGCAGGCATGACAGGCCTTCCACGTCGCCATCAATCAACGTTGGTACAGTCTCTGCTGAGCTTCCTGACCATCGTCATTGGTATCTGCGTGCTGAGCTTTGCGGTTTACTACGGTATTGGCTGGACCAAAGATGTGTTTGGCGCTGCGGCAAGCCCAATCATTGCGGTTGCGATTTTCATTGCCTACATCGCACTGGTTCGCTACTCAGCACAATACAAGAAAGACGCAGTAGAAGACCCTGCAGACACTGACCTTTCAGAGCTGCCGGATCCGGGTCCAACCGCTCGTTCTGGTCTCTACTACCTGCTGCCAATCGTAGTACTGGTTTGGTGTCTGATGGTTGAACGCTTCTCACCAGGTCTGTCTGCATTCTGGGCAACCTTGTTTATGATGTTCATCGTCGTCACTCAACGCCCACTTTTTGCTTTCTTCCATGGCGAATCTAACTTCGGTGAAGAAATCAAAAACGGTTTCATCGACTTGGCAGAGGGCTTTGTTGCCGGTGCACGTAACATGATTGGTATCGGTGTAGCGACTGCTGCTGCAGGCATTGTTGTAGGCGTGGTCACACTGACTGGTATCGGCTTGGTGATGACTGACTTCGTCGAGTTCATCTCTGGCGGTAACATCATGTTGATGCTGCTGTTCACCGCAATCATCAGCCTGATCTTGGGTATGGGTCTGCCAACGACGGCAAACTACATCGTGGTATCGACCCTGATGGCACCAGTTATCGTGACACTGGGTGCGCAGGAAGGCCTTATTATTCCTTTGATCGCCGTTCACCTGTTCGTGTTCTACTTCGGTATTCTGGCAGATGACACCCCACCAGTTGGTCTCGCGGCCTTTGCGGCAGCGGCGATTGCGAAATCTGACCCAATCAAAACCGGTATTCAGGGTTTCACTTACGATATCCGTACTGCAATCCTGCCGTTTATGTTCATCTTCAACACCCAACTGCTGTTGATGGATATTGAAGGCCCTGTGCATCTTCTGCTGACCATAGGCTCCGCAGTGATCGCCATGCTGGTATTCTCGTCCGCCACACAGGGGTGGTGGTTTACCCGAAACAAATGGTGGGAAACGCTGCTGATGTTGCTGATCACCTTCTCATTGTTCCGTCCGGGTTACTGGTGGGATCAAGTGTTTCCGCCAACGAACGATTACCCAGGTTCAGCTATCATTGAAGTGGCAGAAAAACTGCCAAATGGTCAAACGCTTAACCTACAGGTTCGTGGTGAAACCATTGATGGTGACGTCGTTACAAAACACGTACACCTTCCGGTGAACTATGAAGAAGCAGAAGGTCTGGCACGTGTGCTGTCTACCGGTTTGGAACTTCGTGATGAAGAAGGTTCGAAACTGGTCGATATGGTTCAGTGGGGCAGCCCGGCATCTGATGCTGGTATCGATTTCGACTGGGAAATTGTTCAGGTGAGCACGCCTGCTGAGCGCCCAGCGAAAGAGTGGGTATTTGTGCCAACTCTGCTCCTGCTTGCTGCCATGGCGTGGAATCAACGTCGCCGTGCAAGAGCAGAAAAACAACAAACAGCGTAATCAGTCCGGGGCGTAAAGCCCCGGTCACTACCACACAAGAGAGTAGACGATATGTATAAACACATTCTGGTCCCTGTTGATTTGAATGATGAAAGCTTTGCTGACAAAGCCGTTGAGCACGCTGTTTGGATCGCAGGACAAACGGGTGCAACCTTACACCTGTTGACCGCCCTACCGGGTATTCACAACTCTATGGTGCAGTCTTACTTCCCGGAAGACGCTGCCCGCCAAATGAAACAGGACGTGCGTAACAACCTAAAAGCCTTTGCTGAACGCATCGTGCCGGAAGGCATCTCGTATGATTTGTCTGTGGCTGAAGGTAAACCTTACAAGGCCATCGTCAAAACCGCTGATAGCCTTGGTTGCGATTTGATCGTGATGCCTAGCCATAAGCGTTCTAAAGCGAACAAGCTTATCATCGGCTCTGTGGCATCTAAAGTGCTGGAACAGTCAAAAATCAACGTGTTGATCATGAAGCCACAAGGCTGATAGCAACACCAAGATCTAAAAAGGGCGGTAACGATACCGCCCTTTTTCTTTATCTGAATCAGAGTTATTTGTCGCGCTGATCGTAGCCCCATCTTGGTACAAGGACTTGTTCGATTCCGAGATGATCGAGGATACGCGCCACCATAAAGTCCACCAGATCATCGATAGACTTTGGTTGGTGATAAAACCCTGGCGCAGCAGGCATGATGGTCACGCCCATTTGCGACAACTTCAGCATATTCTCTAGGTGCAGAGTAGAAAATGGCGTTTCACGCACCACCAATAGTAGCTGGCCGCGCTCCTTTAGCACCACATCAGCCGCACGTTCAGCCAAATTATCCGACATTCCATGGGCAATCGCCGCCAGCGAGCCCGCCGAACAGGGGCACACGACCATCTTTTTGGGCGCTGCGGAGCCAGATGCGACTGGCGAGAACCAATCTTCCTTACCACAAACAACCAATTTGTCAGTGGGTGCATTGAGGTGCTTCACTAAGGCTTCTTTTGCCGCTTCAGGACCTGATGGCAGTTTCAAACCGTGTTCAGTGGCCAACACCACACGTGCTGCGGATGATACCAAAAGATAAACTTCGTAGTCTGCCGCCAACAAGCACTCTAGCAGGCGAAGTCCATAAGGTGCGCCTGATGCACCGCTCCATGCCAGTGTGATGCGTTTGTCACTCATTGAAGTTGCCATGTTTCCCTTATCGTTGTTCTAACGCAGTTTTCAGTTTGTCGTGAATGCCGCCAAAACCGCCGTTACTCATCACCAGTATAACGTCGTCTGCCTTGGCTTCGCTGACGATGCCCAAAACCAGCGCATCAATCTCATCGAAGGTTTTCGCCGGCGCTTTACAGGCTTCTGCCACGTCTTTCACTGACCACTTGATGTGTTCCGGTTGGAACAGCAATACTTCATCGGCAGCATCCAGTGATGGTGCAATCTCGTCTTTATGTACGCCGAGCTTCATGGTGTTGGATCTCGGCTCCAGCACCGCAAGGATTCGGCGTTCACCCACTTTGGCACGAAGTCCTTCCAAGGTGGTTTTAATTGCGGTTGGGTGGTGGGCGAAATCGTCGTAAACCGTAACGCCATTGAAGTCACCTTTGTGCTCAAGACGACGTTTGGTGTTGATGAAACGGCCTAAAGCTTCACACGCCAAATCCGGTGTCACGCCGACATGACGGGCAGCCGCGATGGTCATCAGTGCATTGCTGACGTTATGGTCGCCAATCAGATCCCACTTCACCGCGCCAACCAACTCGCCTTCGAACCAGACATCAAATTCGCTGCCGTCGGCCACGCGCTTTTCCGCCTTCCATGCACCATCTTCGCCAGCAAACTCCAGCTCGCTCCAGCAACCCATCTCTAACGTCGATTTGATGTTTTCATCATTCGAAGGCGCAATGATACGGCCGAGCCCCGGCACGGTTCTCACCAAATGATGGAATTGACGTTTTATCGCGTTCAGATCGTCGAAGATGTCAGCATGATCGAACTCAAGATTGTTCATGATCAGCGTACGCGGATGGTAATGCACGAACTTAGAACGCTTGTCGAAAAAAGCACTGTCGTATTCATCGGCTTCGACCACGAAGAACATGGTTTCACCGAGACGCGCAGATACGCCAAAGTTACCCGGTACACCACCAATCAAGAAACCCGGCTGATACCCGCAGTCTTCCAAAACCCAAGCCAGCATGCTCGCTGTCGTGGTTTTGCCATGCGTGCCCGCCACCGCCAACACCCAACGATCTTTCAGCAGAAAATCCAGCAGCCACTGTGGGCCAGAGGTGTAATTGAGGTTGTTGTTCAGCACATATTCCACACACGGATTTCCGCGGCTCATGGCATTACCCACCACCACCAGATCTGGCGCAGGATCAAGTTGGGAAGGATCATAACCCTGAATGATCTCAATACCCTGAGATTCCAGCAGTGTGCTCATTGGTGGGTAAACATTGGCGTCACAACCTGTCACTTTATGACCCAGTTGTCTGGCTAGAATGGCTGCACCGCCCATAAAGGTGCCGCAAATCCCTAAAATGTGTATATGCATAAGGTTCCGTCAGCTTAAATCAGTGACTTTGCCCGGTCTGATTCCCTAAGGATCACAGATCCCGACATGTCCAAATTACTTCGATACGAATAAAAAGTTCTACACTATAAACTGTGTAACAAGTTGATTTTTTGTCCGGTTGTGACGTCACGTTTTTGGCAAAAACTTTTGCCTGCCACCCAAGCGATGCACCGGACGCTTCGAATCAACCAGGAAAGCAAAGGCCTTATTGCTCTTCGCTTGCGACTTTGTTTTCCAGCATCTTACCCAAGAATCTAATAACAGACATCAAAAGGATCTGGAATGTCCGATATGCGTACACTTGGCGAGTTCATTGTTGAAAAGCAGCATGAATACCCTAACGCCAGTGGAGAGCTCAGCTCACTCCTCTCTTCTATCCGACTTGCTGCCAAAATCGTCAACCGTGAAATCAACAAAGCGGGACTCGCTGATATCACTGGTGCATTTGGTGGAAAGAACGCCCAGGGCGAAGAACAACAAAAACTGGACGTCTACGCCAACGAGAAATTCAAAGCAGCGATGGCTGCACGGGATCAAGTGTGTGGCGTAGCCAGTGAAGAAGAAGATGATGCCGTTATCTTCGACACCGAACTTGGCCGCAACGCCAAATATGTCATCCTGATGGACCCACTCGATGGTTCTTCCAATATCGACGTGAACGTCTCAGTAGGAACCATCTTCTCCATCTACCGCCGCGTTTCTCCTATTGGTCAACCGGCTACGATGGAGGATTTCCTTCAGCCGGGTAGCCAACAAGTCGCGGCAGGCTACATCATCTATGGCTCCTCAACCATGCTGGTTTACACCACTGGTAATGGCGTGCATGGCTTTACCTATGACCCATCCATCGGTGCGTTCTGTCTTTCCCACGAGAACATGACGATTCCAGAGGATGGCAAAATCTACTCCATCAACGAAGGGAACTACATCCGCTTCCCTCTCGGGGTGAAGAAGTACATAAAGTACTGTCAGGAGAATGTGCCGGAAGACGGACGCCCATACACGTCGCGCTACATCGGCTCACTGGTGTCAGACTTCCACCGTAACATGCTCAAGGGTGGTTTGTATCTTTACCCAAGCACTGCTGCATATCGCAGCGGTAAGCTTCGCCTGCTTTATGAATGCAACCCAATGGCCTTCATCATCGAACAGGCGGGCGGTAAGGCGTCTGATGGCGCACAGCGCATCATGGACATCAAACCCACTGAGCTTCACCAGCGCGTGCCGTTTTTTGTTGGCTCCACCCATATGGTGGAAAAGGTCGAAGAGTTCCTCGAAACATACCCTGACGAAGAATAAGCGTCTAAAACGTCAAAGCCCGGCAATATTGCCGGGCTTTGTTCATCCTAGGGGCTGTTGAACTTTGGTGATGATTTTTGCAGCAGTTTATGGGGATTTTATGCAAGGCAGAGGCTTCGATGTGTAGCTAGCCTACATGAGAAGCCGATAACGCAGCAGAAATTCCCCACAAACGCTGCCCAAAGGGTTCTGCCCTAAGCATTTTATGCTTTGTTGAGGTGTATTTGCTTAGAATGACTAGGCGGCACACACCTCGCCGCGCCTAAAACGCTTAGGGCTAGAACAAAATTTAACCACCAAAGGTCAACAGCCCCTATGGTCTGTTGAACTTTGGTTACTTGATACTGAACTGGTAAAGCAGGTCGACCGCATTGTCCGCGCCGGAAACTGCCTCAACATACAGATCAGACAACAGGCGGTAACGTACGGTGAATTCCGGCAAACTGGTAAAAATCCCCACACCATATTTCACTTGAAGCCCCGGCAGAATATAACCAGACACTTCGACCTTCTCGTCATTACCGCTACCTGAGGTGTCCACGGTTAAATCCTGCACACCGAAGGCTTCGCCAATCTGCCCCACCAGCTTACCGCTCTGGGAAAGGCCAAGGCCAATGAGCATCGACGTCATCGCATTGCCGTCTGATTCACTGTCCAGATTCCGACCGCGTGTGAGGTAAGACAGAGCATTTGCCTGCGGCATGGCAGGGTCTGAGAACACCTGTACTTCCGGTGCATCAGCTGGTCCTGTCACACGGATACCTGCTTCGACGCCATCTTCAATGGCGTCTGGATTGCGGATCGCTTCCACTTGCAGATACGGCTGCTCAGGCGGACCATTAAACAGGATCTGACCTTTTTTGATTTGCAGATCCTGACCAAATGAACGGTATGTCCCTTCTTCCAGATTGATCTCGCCGTTAATGTTTGGTCCTTTTCTATTGCTGGCCACATCCAGTTTACCTACCAGATTGGTTTTCAGACCAAAGGCTTCAAGGCGAACGTCATCACCAATATTGACCGCAATGTTGGCATTCACCGTGATCGGGTTGCTTGCTTCCTCAGAAACAGGCTGAAGATCGTCGTTCAGGATCACCACATCACTCGAAACCTGCACCGCCGATGCTGGCAGGTTTTCCACCACAATACGCCCCCAAGGCACCGAGACATTGCCATTCACATTCACGGACTTCGGCGACGCATTCAACGTCATGTCTGGGCTGACTTCCAGTGCAACCATGGGGGGCACAACGACTTTCAGGCGTTGTCCTTTCACATTCAGCGATGCCAGCCAGGCATTAAGATCTTTCCAGTCCGCCTGACCGGTAAGTACCAGATCGCCATCCGGCGTTTTGATATCACCATTGATGCGACCATTGGTGCCATTTAACAACGCCGTTATCTGACCTTCCCTCACCTCCACAGGCGCAGCAAGGCTCTGGAGTCGAAGGCCGCTTAGCTCAATACTGCCGTTGGCGGTTGGCGCATCCAAGTCGCCATTGAGGATAACCTTACCATTCAGCATTCCCGCCAGTGTGGTGTCTTCACCCAAAGCCGGAGCAAGAATGTCGAGGTCGATATTATCAATGCCGAAGGTGCTCTTGAGGGTGCGTTTCTTGCTCTCCAAATCCCCCATTACCGCGTTGAGCGACACTTTACCGTTGTCAGTCAATGCCAGCAGCACATCTGCGTTCAGGGTGTTATTAGCCAGCGTCGCATCAATGTTCACAGCATCCCAACCAATGGTCAGTGGCGCATCCAACTGTTCCGTCACCTTCCCTTTTGACAAATCTACCGATGCTTTCAGGTTTGGCAGTGTATTTGGCTTCCACGCGACATTGGCGTTGGCATTGACCAGTCCTTCAATCGTGGTCGTCACAGGCAGGAAGGACTGCACAATATCTAAGTTGAAATCGACGATAGAAAGTTGGGCTTCGCCGCTGTCCGCCACTTTGGCAGGCTTGTCCAGACACACTTTGCTTTGATTTTGCATCCAGCAAAACGCGCCAATATCGACAGCACCCGATGTAAAATCCACATCCAGAGGAATATCATTCGCGAGCTTCCAAGGCCCAACAGGCGTTGTGAGCGAAGAAGAATACAAGCTTCCCTTCCAGCCTTTTTCCCTGTCCAAACTGCCGCGAACCGAGAGGTTTGCCCCCACAGGCTTTCCATCAACCTTAAGGCTCACGGTCTGATCTTTTTCATCCCCTGACGCGCGAAGGGCCAGACTTTTGACCTCAACACCCTCTGCTTTTACGCCATTCACATCGACAATCAGACCACCACCAATGATAGGAAGAGGCGTCACAGAGCCGCGGATACTGACACCCTGCACGGTGACCAGCTCTTCCCAACGCAACGCTTTGGCATTGATTTGCAGCGCCGCCTCAGGCTTTTCCAGCGTACCTGAAAGACCGATATTGCCTTGAATACTGCCGCCAGCCTGCGGCACCGAAGCGGAAAGCTTGGGAAGATTGAGATTGAGTTTCAGCGCCAGCGCTTTATCCACCTTGCCAGACACATCAATCTGGTTTGGACCATGACGAAGGGAAAGCCCATTGGTTTCTACCAGCAAATCGCCTTTGCCTTTCACATCAGAAGCATTTAACTGGCCGCTTAAATCCAACGCCTGATCGCGGATGATCCCCTCTATATCAAGCTCTGGCAGGCGTACTAACCAGCCGCCTTGCTCCGTCAGTTCACCGCTGTTTTGCACCTCACCAGAGAGCTTTCCTTCTGCTTCCGGCCACTGTAGCCCAGGCTGAATATCAGAAAATGCCAGTCGGGTTTGCCATTTCACCTGCTTTGACCAATCGACACTCGCCCAACCATCAATGCCACCACCAAGGGTTTTCAATGAGATATCACCCAGCATCACTTTGCCGAGATCCCCCGTTAGCTTGGTCGACAAGTCGATATTCGGAATCGCTTCACCCGAGGCTTTGGTTTTGACCGATGCACTGTATTTTTTCAAGCTACCGCTGGCGTTAATCGCCGTGGAAGCCAATGTGTATTCGGCTTTACTGTCAATCGGCCACTGCAGGTTCTTACTGGTCAGCAGCACGTTAAATGGGAGGTTAGGGTCAAGCACATCCAACTTGCCGGAAAGCACGGCTTGCAGCACGCCTTTCAGATTCGCATTGAGCGCCAAATCGCGAAGGTCACCCTTTGCATCCAGCGTCAGTGAGTGTCCCTGCAACGGCTCCATCCGAACATTGGCCTTGGCAGCAAGGTTCAGCGGATAGTTATCTTGCAGCGTGATATCGCCATTGAGCGTCACTTTACCCTGCTCAGCATCAAGACGGACTTCATCCAAAGCAATGTCATAACCGCCCGCTTTGCCTTTGACAAAGAACTCGTGAATCACTTGTTTTTGTGGCAACAGGAGTTCTGCATCTTTCAGTGCAAAACCTTCAATCACTACGTTGAGCGGGATATTCACCGTGGGCAGTTCAATCGGTACGTCACTGCTTGGAGACGAAGCAGGGTCAGACGGCTTTTCTTCACTCTGGGCAAGCTCGACCTTGATGCCTTTCCATTCGGTAGGCTTTAACGTCAGCGTGTTGCCCTGCATCTGGGCGGCGGTGGTCAGGCTTTCCCAATGCACCTTGGTGCCGAGAATATCGAGAGAGATATCCGAGAATGTGACGCCGTTGAGAAAGAGTGGGATTGGCGTTTTAATTTCCGTCAGGGGCTCTGAAGGCGGTGATTCCGGTGATGGCTCAGTTTCCCCAACCACCACCTCAATGCCGTCACCCGTCAGTGACTCCACGCACAGCGCAGGGCCACTCAGACAACGGCTGTTGATATCAAGGGAAAGAGATTTACCCGACAGCGAGAAGCCTTCCATGTTGAATGCCACGCCTTCCAGCGCAAAGCCATTCAACAGTGCACCACTGCTTTTTTCTATGGTTAACTCAGGCAGGGCTTTTTGAGCGCCCCAGACCGCGAGTTTCACACCCGCAGGCGTCAGTAATACCGCAAAGACACCGGCGACGACCAAAACCAACAACAATACGATGGCGATAACAAATCGCTTTATCCAACGCATCATAGTTCTGGTCCAAGGCTAAAGTGGATCATGAAATCATCGTCTTTATTTTCAAAGCCATGGGCAATATCAAATCGGATAGGACCTACCGGCGACTCCCACCTGACACCAACGCCTGCTGAGGTTTTCCATTCCGGGTCGCTGCTCGTCCAGGCATCACCGCCGTCGACAAACAGTGCGCCCCACCAGTTGCCCGTTACGCGGTAGTTATACTCCAGCGTGCCCGTCGTCATGTAAGCACCACCTTCGAGTTTGCCTTCATCGTCACGCGGTGAAATCGACTCATAGCTATAACCACGAATGCTGTTATCACCACCAGCGAAGAAACGTAGAGATGGCGGCACGCGCTCAAATTCACTGGTAAAAATACCGCCCGCGTTCACGCGAGTCAGGAAACGGTTATCGCTGTTTAGGCTGCGGATCCAGGCCGTCTGCCCCACCACGCGGAAGATACTGATGTCTGACAATAATGCAGGGTCGCCCGCCTCAAAGGTGATCGACTGTTTGTCTCCCCAATACGGCATCGCGCCGCCGCGGCTGCGCACACGGGAAAAGTTAATGCCCGGCAGGATCAGATTTGAAATGTTCGAGACGCTGCCCTGAGTGTAATCAGAGTAGAGCCAGCGGAGATAGAGCGCGCGTTGCCAGCCCGTATCGTACTTCCAGTGACGGGAAATTGAGGAGGTCAGCTCCAAACTTTCGGTGTCGTTGTTGTCGAGATTTTCCAGACCCACCTGAACCTGATAGTACTCACGCTGGACGTCTTCAAGCGGGATCTTATAGGTAGATTCCAGCGTCTGTTTTGGCTGGGAGACATACAAGTCAGTATTCAGACTATGTCCACGGCTGTTAAACCAAGGCTTTTTCCACCCAATTTTGACCCGTGGCCCCACGTCAGTGGAATAGCCAATACCGGTTTCAAATTGGTTGCGCGGTGCAGGCTCTAGGTTGACGGAAATTGGCACCCTGTCATCACGAAGATCATCGAGCCCTGCTTCGACAAGCACAGAAGAAAACCAGCCCGTGTTCGAAAGCGACTGGTTAAACGCCCCTAAATCTGACACCAGATACGGGGCGCCCTCTTTGAAGGTCAGCATACTGTCGAGCCGCTCTTCATTGATCTGGCTGTTATGATAAATCACCGAGCCAAAGTGATAACGCATGCCACTGCTGAAGTGCAGGCGAATAAAGGCTTGATGGCGACCCGGTGCCACTTCCAGACGGGAAAGGGTGTATTCGGCATCGAAGTAACCGCGACGCACTGCAAGGCTTTGAATCGACGATTTCAGGGCATCGTATTGCCCCTGATTAAGCACGTCGCCTACTTTCGGCGCGGTTTTCAGAAGATCGGTAAACGCCTCATCGGTTTTCGCATCACCCGTCAGCTCAATATCCACTTGTGCGATGCGCACAGGTTCGCCGGGCACAATATCTAGTACCACAGTGGCGTCGTCAATGGACTCTTTGTCCTCGACATTATAAGCAATCGTAGGGTTGTAATATCCCAGCGCCTGTAGCGCTTTTGTCACCTCATCAGAGACGCGGGACTGAAAACGGAAAGTCAGTCGGCGTTCGCTAGCAGGGATAGCGTCGAGGTATATGGAAACATTCTGCTCAAGGGCATCGTCCAACCCTTTGATATCGAAGTCCACTTCGGCGATTGCTACCCCAGGAACCCATGTTGTTGCGACGACAACCCAAGGTATTAATCGTTTCTTAATCATCAACCGTATGCTTTTCTCTCACCCTGAGAGCCTGTTTAAAATAAGATTAGTGACAGTATGACCGTCCATGTACTCGGTTGTTCTGTTGCAAATATGCATCAATGCAAGGAAAAATGTCCTCAACGATTCATATGAGGATGCGGCAGAATCATCTTATGCGTGCAGCTTGAGCCGATTCGAGCAGCAATGAAAGAATAAGCTCATTGCGCCGTTCTTGTGTTTTCCTGCCTGTATGGTTCCATGGTGGATACCTGACAGAAAGACAGGCGCAATCCAGACACGACAAGGAGTCGATATATGCTTATCAACCACAAGCAACTCTCCATCACTGCTGATCAGGCGTTGCCAGATCGACTCGACGAAATTATTCCGTCAGAACCGCATGCCGTCAATGGCTCACTGTTGAGTAAAGAGGTACCCGCCGGACAATCGCAAATTCTCCTGGGCATGGGCTGCTTTTGGGGCGCAGAGCGACTGTTCTGGAAACTTGATGGCGTAACATCTACCTCAGTCGGCTACAGCGGCGGCTTCACCGTCAATCCGACCTATAGAGACGTATGCAGTGCGCAGACCGGCCACACCGAAGTGGTGCAAGTGGTGTTCGATCCTGCACGCATTTCGCTGGAGGAAATTCTGACACATTTTTGGCAGAGTCACGATCCAACGCAAGGTATGCGTCAGGGAAATGACAAAGGTACCCAGTACCGTTCGGCTATCTACTATTTCGATGACGATCAGAAAGCGGCAGCAACAGCCAGTCGCGATGCATACCAAGCCGCATTGAATGCGGAAGGCAAAGCTGAAATCACGACAGAGATTGCTCCAGCAGGCCCGTACTACTTTGCTGAAACCTATCACCAGCAGTACTTGGAGAAAAATCCAAACGGCTATTGTGGTATTGGTGGTACCGGAGTTTGTCTGCCACCGTGGGAAAGATAACCCCTGAAAAGCAAAACGCCCGTCATACGACGGGCGTTTTTCTATGTTCGTAAAGTCTTATCAGGCAGCCGCTGCCATCGCTTTGATTTCGTTGTTGACTTCGGTCATCACCGCCAGCGCGCGTTTATCTTTGTTGTGCGGCGGTAACAGCCTGCCTCGGTCAAACTCAAAGGCGCCTACGCCATCGATATATACTCTTCCGCGGAAAAAGCCTTTTACATAGCGGGCAACCTGACGAGGACGGTATTGATGAAATATACGTAACATTGATGAACTCCTTCCATGCCAATGATAAAAGACCTGCATTGCACGCCATTCCGTTCAGGATTGGCTGACATTTGTACGATGCAATCTAAATGCCAAGTGTTCGGGGCAGTGGCCATAACAACTTTGACAACACAATGGACTCAGGTTTCCCCCACCGAACTAAGCGTAGACAAAAATTTTCACATGGCAAATATACGACACAGCGTCTTAAAAAAGATTCAAAGAGATAGCGATCCAATGTCGAAATTTGAGTGGTAAGGCCAGTTATTGATTCGGGCTCACATCCTGTATCGGCTATATTGATTAACGTAGCCTTAAAACTGAACAAATTCAGTGGGCTTACGCATAAAAACTAAATATCAATGAACAGGAAACAATCTCTCATGCGTCGTATTAAAACTCTGGCCTTGGCGACTGCTCTCATCTCCACCTTTGCCTCGGCTCACAACCTCTCAAACGGTCAGGCGCTGCCTTCGGTCTCCGTTGAAAAACATGGCGAACTCACCCTGAATGGCGACAGTGTCAATTATCAGACTTGGAACAGCGCCGATCTCACAGGTAAAGTCCGCATCATTCAGGCGATAGCTGGCCGAAGCAGGTCAAAAGAAATGAATGCTCCTCTGATTGAAGCAATCAAAGCGGCTGATTTTCCTAGAGAACAATACCAAACTACCACCATCATCAACCAAGATGATGCCATCTGGGGAACCGGTGGTTTTGTGAAATCTTCAGCAGAAGACAGCAAAAAAGAATTCAGCTGGTCATCCATTGTGTTGGATAAAAACGGCGCTGTTGCTGGCGCATGGAGACTTCAGGAAGAGAGCTCAGCCATCGTGCTGCTAGATGCCGAAGGCACCGTCCGCTTTGTTAAAGAAGGCGCTCTGAATGAGGCTGAGATCACTCAAGTGATTGATTTAGTGAATAAGCTCATGAAGTGATCTTGCTCACTGCCTGAAATGAAAAAACCCGCTTAAAGCGGGTTTTTTTAATGTTTCGCGGAAATTAGCCGATAAACTGAGAAAGATAGAGCAGCGTGGCAATATAAAACACGACAAGCAGGATATTGACTGAATTCAACTTGAACTTCTTCACAGCAATCATTCCTCCTTTCGCTTCCATGACATGGATAAATGTTAACAAATTTAATTTAATTTTAACATAGTTGATTGCACACGATTTGCGCCAAACCATCGCGAAAACATTACCTTAACGTGTTCAAAGCGGGAACAGCATGGCCGAACCAAACAAACCAGTCGTGATTGACGCCGAGAGTGTCGAAAAAGAGAACCCGAAGCGTGGCGAAAAGTCACAAAGCCAGCAGGAGAACCACATTAAATCCAGTCAGCATCGTCTGGCCGCCATTGCTGCTGCTCACCACATTGATGCAAAGTTGCACGATATTGAACACGACACCCTGACTACCCGAGCTGCTTTCCGCCAGCTTGAGATCAAACAAAAGCAGCAGGAAAACCTCGAGCAAATCATCAAGATCTGTAACGATCTTTGTCGCGATGAAACGGCGAGCTCACCCGATCCGGACTGGCTGTACCGTTTCTTTGAAATGGCAAAAACCATCTATGGCGATGGTATGCAAAACCTGTGGGCACGGATCCTAAAACAGGAAATCATTAAACCCGGCAGCACTTCGCTAAAAGCCCTGTCATTGCTGGAAACCATGACACAGCGCGAAGCACAAGCTCTTCAACGTGCTTGCGCTTTAGCCTGTACCTTCGGCAGCGATGGCAGCAACAAGCTGATTACGGGGTTTAGAAAACCGGAAGATGGCATGAAGCGCTATTTCAAACCGGATATTGCTGAGCGTTTGGCGTTGGGGAATTTCAAATTGCCATTCACGGATCTGATGTTGTTGATGGATTTGGGACTCATATTGAGAACCGAATTGGAATCCGGTCTGCTTGAGCCGCCGGCTTCCTTCCCGCTGATAGGACAAAACAAAACCTTTATGCTGACACCGCTGCGAAAAGGCATCCGGATTTATTACTACCGTTTCAGCCCAACAGGCAATGAGTTGGCAAAACTCGTGGGTCAAAAAGCGCATCCTGAATATCTCGATGCCCTGATGGCGCTGCTTTCCAAAGCATTTGTGGTAGAGAGCGATGTAGGATCCACCGTCAACGAGAAAGCCTGATCTCCCCCCTGTTTTGGGGATGAAGCACTGAAAGGCTAAAAACAAAAACGGCCGGGAAATCCCAGCCGTTTTTCATTTTTCAGCACCTATCAAAGTCAGCCGATAATGCCTGCCTGGCGCAGTGATGCAATACACTGATCCACCAAAGCTTCAACCGAATGCTCGTCAGTATGAAGATGCACTTCCGGTGCTTCTGGCGCTTCGTACGCAGAGCTTATACCAGTGAAGGCTTTGATCTCACCCGCACGGGCTTTTTTGTAGAGGCCTTTCGGGTCGCGTGATTCACACACTTCCAGTGGCGTATCCACAAACACTTCGAAGAACTCACCGTCTGGGAGAAGCTCACGCACTAATTGGCGCTCTTCGCGGAACGGAGAGATAAACGCGGAGAAGACAATCAAACCCGCATCTGTCATCAGTTTCGCAACTTCACCCACACGGCGGATGTTCTCGCGGCGGTCGTGATCGGAAAAGCCCAGATCACGGCAAAGACCGTGACGTACGTTGTCACCATCCAGCAAATAGGTGTGATAGCCCATCTGCGCGAGTTTGCTTTCCAGCGCGCCAGCCACGGTGGACTTGCCAGAGCCTGAAAGGCCGGTAAACCAAAGCAGCGCCGGACGCTGTTTTTTCTGTTCTGCGCGGTATTGTTTGTCGATAACGTGTTTATGCCAAACGACGTTTTCATCCGGATGCGGCGTATCCGCTGCACTCATAACTCAATCCTTTGTTGACCTCATCTCAGGCTCTATTGGCCTTTGAGGTGATTAAAATGGAAAAAACAGAGGGATAAGACCCAACACCAATGCGGAGTACACCAACGACAACGGCAATCCAATCCGCAGGTAATCCGTTAACTGATAATTACCCACACTGTAGACCAGAAGGTTAGTCTGGTAACCATATGGCGAAATAAAGCTCGCACTGGCACCAAACAAGACTGCCATAATAAACGGCATCGGATCTACGCCATATCCGAGAGCGAGGCTATATCCGATCGGAAATGACAGTGCGGCCGCGGCATTGTTGGTCACAAGCTCCGTTAACACCAGCGTTAGCAAATAGGTTGCAATCAGCGCGCCATAAACGCCCCAGCCATTAAACCAGTAGATAAACAGCTCACCCATTTGCTCAGAAAGCCCAGACTCAATCATCAACTGCGCAAGACTTAGCGCACTGCCGACAATCACCACGATCTCAACCGGGAAGCGGCGTTTCAGCTCCACCAGATTCACGACACCTGTCAGCAAAAGCACGGTCAGATAGGCAGCCAAACCATTCAGCAGTGGCATCCACTCCATCAAAGCGGAACCAATTACCGCGGCAAAACCAGCCAGCACCCAAGTGCTCATTTTGCTATCGAGGCGCGCGCTGGAGTCCAAACCATTCACCAGCACGAATTCGCGCTGCATGCGTTGTTGTTCTTTCGCAAACCCTTTACCAGGGACAATCACCAAAGTGTCACCGGCAAGCAGGGTAATATTGCCTAAACCGCCTTCGAGCTTTTCATGACCGCGGCGGATAGCGACGACGACCGCATCAAAGTTTTCACGGAATTTGGCCTCTTTCAGCGTCTTACCCAGAATCGATGCACTGTGGCTCACCACCACTTCAAGAAGATTCTGTCCGTTGATGTGATGCTGACCAAACAGCGCTAAACCTTCGATTTCCTGCAAGGTTGCCACACTTTCCACGTCGCCACAGAACTGAAGCTTGTCCCCTTCGCGCATCACAGTATCCGGGCAAACCGGGGCGATCAGCTCACCATCGCGTACGATTTCCGCCAGATACAAACGGCGAAGCGCACGCAGTCCATTTTCAGACACGGTTTTACCCGCTAATGGCGAGCCCCTTTTGACTTCTGCTTCCAGTACGTATGGCAAATCGTCATCGCTGTCGTCGTCATAGTTAGGAAGGAGATAACAAAATGGAATCAACACCAGAAGACCGCCAGCCAATACGGCAAGACCAATGGTCGAGGGCGCAAAGAAGCTCAAGGCAGGCAAACCCGCGCTTTCAACAAAGCTGTTGATGATGAGGTTTGTCGAGGTGCCTATCAGGGTAAGGGTGCCGCCAAGAATGGCAGCGTAAGAAAGAGGAATCAGCAGTCGTGATGGCGCATGACGGCGGTTACGTTTCACCGCACCAATCAGGGAAACCACGACAGCGGTGTTGTTGGTAAAAGAGCTTAGAAACGCGGTCGAAACACCTAACTTAGCGACGACAGTTCCTAAACGGCCGCAGGCAAGTTGCCCGCTGACCCAACTGACCAAACGTGTTTTTCCAGTGCCGCAGAGGCAAGGATGAGGAGTACCAGCGTTAACAGGGAACTGTTGGTGAAGTTCCCTGCCATCGCTTCCACCGATACCAGTCCGGATTGAAATGCAACGAAAGCTGCGCCTGCGAAAAGTACGGCAGGTTTGATTTTGGTAAACACCAAACCTGCCACAATCGCCAGCAGCAATCCCAATACCAGAGACTGATCCCAGCTCATTGGAATTACCCCAACAGCTTACTGATGTCGCGTGCATTCCAGTGTGGGAAGTGCTTGCGGATCAGCGCGTTGAGTTCAACCTCAAACGCAGAGATGTCAGTACCTGAAGTTTGGGCAACGCTGTCTTCGAGCAGCTCGCTGATCATACCTGCACCCACGGTTACGTTGGTCAGGCGATCAATCAGGATGAAGCCACCGGTGTCGGCGCAATCAGTGTAAACGTCGAGCGGCACAGATTCGGTCAATTCCAACTCACATTCAGCGATACCGTTCAGTGGCAGGCTTTCAGTGTCGAACGTTTCCAGCGAGTTAATGTCCACCTGATGGCGGATTTTGCTCACAGCACCCACGGTTTTCTTGCCCGCGACTTTAACATCGTACTGACGACCCACTTCCAGTGGTTGCTCCGCCATCCAAACGACACGTGCAGCCAGTTTGTTGGTCGCTTGCTGGGTATCAGCAGCCGGCACAATCAAATCACCGCGGCTGATGTCGATTTCATCAGTCAGGGTAATAGTTACGGCCTGACCTGCGTGTGCGTAATCAAGGTCGCCATCAAAAGTCACGATACGCGCAACTGTCGAGGTTTTACCTGATGGCAGCACTTTGATTTCATCACCTGGGCGCACTTCACCACCAGAGATAGTGCCGGAGAAACCACGGAAGTCGAGGTTTGGACGGTTCACGTACTGCACTGGGAAACGGAATGCACCGTTATCTTTCTCCGCAGTCACGTTTACGTCTTCCAGCAAGGTCAGCAGGGTCTCGCCGTCATACCAAGGGGTGCTTGGGCTGCGGTCTACCACGTTGTCGCCTTCCAGCGCTGACAGTGGCACCAGTTTGATGTCGATGTCCGCATTCAGCTTTTCAGCAAACGCCAGGTAATCATCACGGATGCTTTCAAAACGTGCCTGATCGAAATCCACCAGATCCATTTTGTTCACCGCAACCACAAAGTGGCGGATGCCCAGCGAGCTCGCGATAAACGAGTGACGACGGGTTTGATCCAATACGCCTTTACGTGCATCAATCAGGATAACCGCCAGATCACAGGTCGATGCACCGGTCGCCATGTTACGGGTGTACTGCTCATGTCCCGGAGTATCCGCGATGATGAACTTACGTTTTTTGGTCGAGAAGTAGCGATATGCCACGTCTATGGTGATGCCCTGCTCGCGCTCAGCGGCCAGACCATCTACCAACAGCGCCAGATCCGGTTTTTCACCAGTGGTGCCCACTTTCTGGCTGTCTGCATGGATCGCTGCCAGCTGATCTTCATAAATTTGCTTAGAGTCATGCAGCAGGCGGCCGATCAATGTACTTTTGCCGTCATCCACCGAGCCACAAGTCAGAAAACGCAGCAGGGATTTGTTCTGATGTTGGTCCAGATAGGCCTCGATACCCAGCTCGGCCACTTGTTGTTCAATAGCACTATTCATGTTTAATCCCTTAGAAATATCCCTGACGTTTCTTCAATTCCATGGAGGCGGACTGATCGTGGTCGATCGCACGTCCCTGACGCTCACTCGAGGTCGCCACCAGCATCTCTTCAATAATGCCCGGCAGGGTGTTGGCTTCCGATTCCACAGCACCGGTCAGTGGGTAACAACCCAGGGTGCGGAAGCGAACGCTCTTGTGTTCAATCTCCTCGCCTTCCTGCAGCTTCATACGGTCGTCATCAACCATGATCAGCATGCCGTCACGTTCCACCACGGGGCGCACATCAGACAAGTACAGCGGCACGATATCGATTCCTTCGAGGTAGATGTATTGCCAGATATCAAGCTCGGTCCAGTTCGATAGCGGGAACACGCGGATGCTTTCGCCTTTGTTCACCTGACCGTTGTAGGTGTGCCACAGCTCAGGGCGCTGGTTCTTTGGATCCCAAACGTGGTTCTTGTCGCGGAAGCTGTAAACACGCTCTTTCGCGCGGCTTTTCTCTTCGTCACGACGCGCACCGCCGAATGCTGCATCAAAACCGTATTTGTTCAGCGCCTGCTTCAAACCCTGGGTTTTCATGATGTCGGTGTGCTTGGAAGAACCATGGTCAAACGGGTTGATGCCCGCAGCCAGACCTTCTGGGTTTTTGTGTACCAGAAGTTCGAAGCCATATTTCTTCGCCGTTTCATCGCGGAACTTGATCATTTCCTTGAACTTCCAGTCAGTGTCGACGTGCAGAAGAGGGAAAGGGATCTTGCCCGGATAGAAGGCTTTACGAGCCAGGTGAAGCATCACGGAACTGTCTTTACCGATGGAGTACATCATCACCGGGTTATCGAATTCCGCCGCCACTTCACGAATGATGTGGATACTTTCTGCCTCAAGCTGTTTGAGGTGGGTAAGAGTTTTGGCTTCCATTCTATGTTGTTTCCTTAGCCTAAATTAACCACGGATGGTGCACGAACATCACCTACCGCTTCGAATGATTGCTTTCCGTACCAGTTCAACTGGTCTGCGAGCTGCACCACTTCGCCGACGACGATCAATGCAGGGGAACCTACACCTTCCGCCAGCGACTCCAGCTCGTTGAGTTTGCCTTTATAGATTTTCTGATTGGTACGCGTGCCGTTTTCTATGATTGCGACCGGGGTCTCCGGGTCACGTCCATGCTGAATTAATTGCTGCTGAATATGGGCGCTTTTCATCAGACCCATGTAAATCACCAGCGTCTGGCGACCACGCGCAAGTGTCGCCCAGCGGAAACTGTCATCTTCTTTCTTGAGGTGTCCGGTAATGAACATCGCTGTTTGTGCATAATCGCGGTGTGTCAGCGGAATACCGGCATAAGCGGTTGCACCTGCTGCGGCAGTAATGCCCGGAACCACCTGAAACGGAACGCCCGCTTCCTGCAGCACTTGTAGCTCTTCACCGCCACGGCCAAACATGAAGGGGTCCCCGCCTTTCAGACGCACCACGCGGTGTCCCTTCTGTGCATACTTCACCAACATGGCGTTGGTTTCTTCCTGCGATACGCTGTGATAGCTCGCTCGCTTGCCGACACAAATCAGCTCGGCATCACGACGACAAAGCTCCATGATTTCGTCAGAGACCAGATAGTCATAAAGCACCACGTCGGCTTGCTGCATCAGTTGCAGCGCGCGCAGGGTCAGAAGACCTGGGTCACCCGGACCAGCACCAATCAACGCCACTTCACCTTGCAAGGAAACACCGTCAGTCAGTCGCTCAAGCTCTGCTTTGGCACCCTCTTCGTCACCTGAAGCAACCAGTGAGGAAAAACGGCCATCAAACGCCATTTCCCAGAATTTACGGCGACCGTTCAGGGTCGAGATTTTCTGTTTTAAGGTGTCGCGGAAATCGCCGGCCAGTTTTGCCATACGGCCAACGTGCGACGGGATAAGGGTTTCGAGTTTCTCTCGGATGAGTCTTGCTAACACCGGTGATTTACCGGCAGAAGAAATCGCAATCACAATTGGGCTGCGATCAACAATAGAGGGAACGATAAAGCTGCATTTCGGGGTGTCATCCACCACATTTGCCAGCACGCGACGTTTGTCGGCAGCTTTAGAAACCAGCTCATTCACCAGCGGGTTATCAGTCGCGGCAATCACCAGAAACACGTTATCGAGGTGCTCCGGTTTAAAGCCTTCTTTCAGCCACACCAGCTCGCCATTTTCAGCCGCTTCAATAACTTCGTGATCCGCTTCAGGCGCCACGATGGTGACAGACGCCCCGGCTTTCATCAGCATGCGCGTTTTGCGCCATGCGACTTCACCGCCGCCGACAACCAGACAAGCGCGTCCTTCAAGCTTTGCGAAAATTGGCAAGTAATCCATAGTGTCAGCCCTTTCAATCCATTGAGGCCACTATAGAGAGTTGATGTTATTACTTGAAATTCTAAAAATTCATTTTTTATAACGTTATGGCTATTAGACCTTCACTCTCATAGCGACGAAATTTTCTCCAACCGCCGCGAAGCCGCGCCAGCACTGCATTCGATTACATATCACTTAATCAAGCCATAGATCACAGTTAGAGATGAAATGTAACTATTCCTAGTCGTCGATATGCAAAATACAGGCACATTTCTGTCCTTGGGAGATAATCATGACTCTTTCAGCCCGTCCGCTTTCCATCGCTGTACTGACCGGTATGCTTACCATGGCAGGCCCAGCAATGGCGGACACCATTAAACTGCGTATCATCGAGACTACCGACATTCACACCAATGTGATGGATTACGACTACTACAAGGACAAGCCGAGTGAAAAAATCGGTCTGGTGCGCACTGCAACGCTCGTGAAGGCTGCACAAGAAGAGGTCGAAAACAGCGTATTGGTCGATAATGGTGACCTAATACAGGGCAGCCCGATGGGTGACTACATGGCTGCGAAAGGTATCGAGAAAGGCGAAGTTCACCCCGTCTACAAGGCAATGAACCTGCTGAACTACGATGTGGGTAACATCGGTAACCACGAATTCAACTACGGACTCGACTTCCTCGACCGCTCGCTGGAAGGCGCGAAATTCCCTTATATCTCCGCCAACGTGATTGATGCCAACACCGGTAAGCACTACTTCAATCCTTACATTATCAAAGAGCACACCTTCAAAGACACCGACGGCAACGCTCATCTGGTGAAAGTCGGTTATATCGGTTTTGTACCGCCGCAAATCATGGTTTGGGACAAGAAGAACCTTGAAGGCAAAGTGATTGCCGAAGACATCAAAGCCAGCGCTGAAAAGCTGGTACCTGAGATGAAAGCCAAAGGCGCAGACGTGATTGTGGCTGTGCCGCACTCTGGTCTGTCGCAAGACGAGTACAAAGCCATGGCTGAAAACTCGGTGTACTACCTTGCCGACGTTGAAGGTATCGATGCTATCGCCTTCGGCCACTCTCACGCGGTATTCCCGGGCAAAGGCTTTGACAACATCAAAGGCGTCGATAACCAAAAAGGCACCATCAAAGGTGTTGCTGCCGTAATGCCGGGCCGCTGGGGCAGCCATGTCGGTATCATGGATCTGCAACTCGACAAGAAAGGCGATGAGTGGGTTGTCACGCCGGTACAAAGCGAATCGCGCCCTATTTTTGATGGCAAATCACTGGCAGCTGCAGATATGGAAATGCGAAAAGTACTGGCGCATGACCATAAGGGCACCCGCGATTTCGTTAATCAGCCTATCGGTAAAGCTAACGACGTGATGTATAGCTTCCTTTCGCTGGTGCAGGACGACCCAACGGTACAGATCGTTAACCTGGCACAGAAAGATTACGTCGAACGCTTCATTCAGGGTGACCCGGATCTGGACGGCATTCCTGTACTGTCAGCCGCGGCACCGTTCAAAGCCGGTGGCCGTAAGAATGACCCAGCGAACTTCACCGAAGTGGAAGCGGGCGAGCTGACGTTCCGAAATGCAGCGGATCTCTACCTCTATCCAAACACGCTGGTGACACTGAAAGTGACCGGTAAAGAAGTGAAAGAGTGGCTGGAGTGCAGCGCGGGTCAGTTTAATCAAATCGACCCTCAATCCAACGCGCAACAATCACTCATTAACTGGGATGGCTTCCGCACCTACAATTTCGATGTGATTGATGGCGTGAACTACCAAGTCGATATCACCCAGCCCGCACGTTACGACGGTGACTGCAACCTGGTCAACGCGGATGCAGAGCGTATCCAGAACCTGACCTTCAACGGTAAACCCGTTGATATGGCGCAGCCATTTTTGATTGCGACCAACAACTACCGCGCGTATCTAGGAAAGTTCCCGGGCACAGGTAATGACTTCATCGCCTTCGCCTCACCGGATGAAAACCGTACCGTGGTTGCCAACTACATCAGTGCCGTGACCAAAGAGAAAGGTGTGGTTACCCCAACGGCTGACAATAACTGGTCGTTTGCCCCAATCGAAACCGACGCTGATATAAACGTGGTGTTTGAGACCTCACCAAGTGACAAGGCAGCTGATTTCGTAAAAGCCAAAGGTCAGTACCCAATGGAGAAAGTGGGCACAGATGATGTGGGCTTCGCACTGTACCGCATTGACCTGAAAAAATGATTAACAATTGGTTGCGCCAATGTTTAATTATTGAAAGCACCCAAAATTGATACAGAAAAACCGCGGCTTTGATCGCGGTTTTTTTATAAGTTATCCGGCTACCCAAAGGGAAATGGGCTATGAAAAAAGTAGCCCAAGAGATTTTTAAAAATCAGGAATAACAATAATGCAATGGATAACCCTGACCTTTGGTCAGTTGTCGACCCGGCAACTTTATGACCTATTGAGGTTGCGCACCGACGTGTTCGTCGTAGAACAAAACTGTCCGTATCCGGAGCTGGACGGCCATGACACCCACCCCGAAACCCGACACTTGCTCGGATACCGTGATGACAAAATGACAGCCTACGCCCGTATTCTGCCAGCCGGTCTCACCTATCCGGAAATGAGTATCGGACGCATTGTGACCGCCAATACCGAACGCGGAAACGGCTGTGGCAGTGAGCTGGTCAAACAGGCCATCATTCAGGCACATGACGTGTGGCCAAAAGCACCGATCACCATTGGTGCTCAATATCACCTGCGGGAGTTCTATCGTCGCCACGGCTTTGAAGAAATTTCCGAGCAGTATCTGGAAGACGGGATTCCGCACATCGACATGCGCCGCGTCACAGCCTAATTGGCGGTAAACAGACGTAAAAAAGGCTGCCCAATGGCAGCCTTTCTCTGTTTTCAGCATTTACTTGCGGCGGGCAAAACTGCCATCTGACAGCCTGAAGAAAATCACCGACGCCCCAGAAGTTTCAATCTGCAGCATGTCCAAGGAACCTTGGTCATTACGCTTAAAGCGAAGCAATTGTCCCGGCTGGATTCGGCTGAGAGGCTTATCGTCACCCTCAATCGCTGAGATGGCGTAAAGGTCTGGCAGCGGCAAGTCCTGTGCACGGAAGATGTTAGACAGCGTATCACCGCCTTTCACCTCATAGTTCACCCAGTCCGTATTCACGGTTTGTGCGCCCACTGTCTGCGTGGCGATGACTTGCTCACCGTCGGCATCAAAGCCTTCATCGTTGCTGGCTTCCTGCTGCCCAACCGCAAGTGGTACTGGCACACGCTCTCCGGCTGTATTCGTTTCAGGGGCTGTGTCATCGCTTGATGGCCAAAGCAAAAGCACCACCAACAACGCGCCCAACACTGAAATCGCCGTACGGTGCAGTTTTGGCAAGGATTGCCAGTAAGGTTGAACACGTTCAACCAGCGGACTCAGCGAGGCCTTCGCTTTTTCTATTGCGCTTTTGATTGCCTCGCCCAGAGGCGGCGTGGCGGATGCTGTTCCTTTTTCGCGCTTTCCTTTCAAGGTCATTACCTCTCCCAATTTCCTCATGGGGTAGTTCCAGTATCTCAGTCAATCCAATAAGTCTGAATACTAGATCTGCAATATCAGCAAAATGTCAGCCAGTCGGCTTAACCTAAACAATTGTCTGACATTTGTACTTTCAAAGAATTCCGTCTGAATTACAACCTTGCGACTGTAAACCGATTTGTCCCAGATAGCTTGAAACTGTTATCCTTGCCCACTTTAAACCCGCAAATAAAGAGAGACGACATGTCTGATGTAAAACTGGAAACCGTAGAGCAGAAAGCTAGCTACGGCATCGGTCTGCAAATGGGTCAGCAACTGGCAGGTTCTGGTCTGGAAGGTCTGAACGTAGATGCAATCGCGAAAGGTATCGCAACCGCTCTGGCGGGTAACATGCCTGAGATTGAGATCGACGAGATCAACAACGCACTGCGTGAACTGCACACCCAAGCAGAAGAAGTTCGCCAAGCGGCAGCAAAAGAAGCAGCAGCAGAAGGCGAAGCTTTCCTGGCTGAGAACGCGAAGCGTGACGAAGTGACCGTGACCGAGTCTGGCCTGCAGTACGAAGTACTGGTTGAAGGTAACGGCGAAATCCCGACTTCTGACAAGCAAGTACGTGTTCACTACCACGGTACTCTGACTGATGGCACTAAATTCGACAGCTCTGTAGAGCGCGGCCAGCCAGCAGAATTCCCAGTGACCGGCGTGATCAAAGGTTGGGTTGAAGCTCTGCAAATGATGCCTGTTGGTTCTAAGTGGAAACTGTACATCCCACAAGATCTTGCATACGGTGAGCGCGGTGCGGGTGCAGCAATCCCTCCTTTCGCAGCACTGGTATTCGAAGTAGAACTGCTGGATATCCTGTAAGTTTTGCGAAAAAGAAAGCCAGCATTCATGCTGGCTTTTTTGTGCCTACTATTTCGACTTATCCTCAGCTGACTGTCGAAATCAAAGGATATAAAAATGATATTAATCTATTTGTTATAGAAAAATTCACAGAAAAGATTCATAGCCAGATAGAGCAATTATCCCGAACCGCACCGTAATAAGCCTCAGAACTGATGATTAAACTCCAGTCGCCAATCCCGTGTAGAGCCTGCGATATCTGAATCAGAAAAGTTGCCGAACAACCTGACATTCTGACGAGGGTTCATTTGGTAGCTCGCTGCCACTTCATGATGCCAACCATCCATCACTCCTTTCATATAGTGATTATCATTCAGTGTGTTGATATACATAGGATTATAATTTAGCCAAATATCGTCGGTGACCGTCAGTTTGGAGTAAGTTCCTACCACGACATAGGTAGATGGGATGGCATAGCCCACACTGCCTATCGGAGTTTCCGTGCCTCTAATTTCTGCCGTATCTGACACTGTTAAACCTGCGCCAGCCAGAGGATATAACTGAAGAGCTCCCACTGCTGGTAAAGCGTGGATTTTGCTGTATGAGGCACTTCCCAGACCGCTATCAAAGTCCCAACTGATATCTATCTGAGAGCCCCAACCTGTCTGGGTATCCAAACCAAAGTTACGGAAACGAACAGAGTCAAAGCTGTCATCACCACCAAGGTGTAAAAAATCCCCTGCCAGCCCTTTCAGCTCGATAATGTTCATCCCCATGGTGCTATCAATGCCGGTATCGTAGGTCATACCCAGTTTGAAGTTCAGACCATTATTCGTCACTCCAACGCCTGCCTGCGTGTATACGGCCAGAGGATCAGACATATCCTGCAGGTTACTTTCTTCAGCATGCACCTGAAAAGTGAGTCCAAAGGCAACCAAAGGAGTAAGCAAAAAGCCTTTGCGGGTCGAAGTGAAGGAATGGTGGGAAGCGTCCAAGCCTTGCTTGTTGGCACTGCGGGCAGCACAAGGGTTAATCATCATCTATCTCCATCGCAATCTGTGAATCATCTAATGGAGAGAAACATTACCGCCTTGACATATAATGAAAAATAAAGTCAATTTTAATGAAAATATAATCAATCGTTATGTGTTTCCTATGACCAAACCCGATTTCAATTTGCTATCCGTTTTTCTGACTGTTTATGAGCTTCGGTCGATAACCGCTGCGGCCGAATCGCTCAACATGACCCAACCCGGAGTCAGTACTGCGTTGAAACGCCTAAAAAAGCAAATTGGAGTAGAGCTGTTTGTCCGGGAAGGACGGGGGATCAGCCCGACACATGCTGCCGTTCAACTGGCCAACGACATCCGCCCTGCACTCGAACAGATGTCTCTCGCGCTGTCACATGTGAACCGTTTTACCCCGCAGACTGAGCGGACTTTTAATGTTCTGGCTAACGAAGTCGCGCTGCAATTGCTGCATGCAAAAGTCGAGCAGAGCCCTTTATTCGAAAAGTGCCGCATTCAGTTCAATCCTGTTCCAAGAACAGAAAGTCGATTACTGGAAATGCTCAGCATGCAAAAGGCTGATCTCGCGATAGATGTCGGTAAAGTCAATGGGCAGGCCTTTCAGACGCAGCCGCTTTTTGATGAGACACTCCGCCTTATTTGTGCAAAGAATCACCCTCGAATTGGTGAGAAGATTTCAAAAACGCAGTATTACGCGGAAAAACACATCACACTCAGAATCCGACGCTCAAACCTGTTTGCGGCTGACTATTTCACTAAAGAAAACCTCAGTGAACGCATCATCAGCGCTGAGTGCGAGTCTATCTCCTCCATGATGGCTCTGGTGGGAGGCAGCGAATGTGTTGGCATGACCAGCCATTTACTCGCCGAAAAATATGCAAAACTCCACAATCTGAAAGTCCTTCAGCCGCCTTTTACCAGTGAGAGCATTGTTCACCAGCTAATTTGGCACAAACGCAACCAGCACAGTCCGGCAAATTTGTGGCTGAGAAACGCGCTTTGCGAATTAATCAAAGATTCAGCAGTCTAAGCAAAAATGGAATTGGGAGAGTAGAAATGAAAGCCATGTTGATCGCCACCAGCTTGTTGCTCTTTGCTGGATGTACCGCCGAAGTTGGCCGTGAAATGGCGGAAGATGAGTGCTACCAAATCCGAAACAATGCGGACAGAGAGCAGTGCTTTAAAGACGTTGAGCGTACGTTCGAAAATTACTGATTCGTCATGAGTGGCAATAAAAAAGCGATGCTAGATAGCATCGCTTTTTTCGTTCTGTTTGGGCGTTAAATGCCCGCGCCGTCGCTCACGTCGTCTTCATGCAGACCACATTCACGCTTTAGGCCGAAGAAGCGGGTTTCTTCTTCTGACATGCCATCTTCCAGCTTACGGGTGGTATGCACATCACCGACAGACACATAGCCTTGGTCCCACAGCGGGTGGTACGGCAGGTCATGTTCTTTCAGGTAGTAGTGCACGTCTTTGTTCGTCCAGTCGATGACTGGCAGGAACTTAAACACACCGTTCTGGATACCCAGAATAGGCAATGTCTGACGTGAACTGGACTGGTCGCGGCGAAGGCCAGAGAACCAGGTGCCAACGTTCAGCTCGTCCAGTGCACGGCGCATTGGCTCCACCTTGTTCAGGCGGTTGTAGCGCTCGATGCCTTCGACACCTTGCTCCCATAGCTTACCGTACTGCGCTTCCTGCCAAGCTGAGCTCTGCTCTGCGCGGTAGACACGAAGGTCCAGTTTCAGACGCGCTGTCAGTTCATCAATAAACTGATAGGTTTCCGGGAACAGGTAGCCAGTGTCAGTCAGGATAACCGGAGTGTCCGGCTTTTCCTGTGTCACCAGGTGCAACATCACCGCCGCCTGAATACCAAAGCTTGATGACAGGGCGAACTCGCCCTGCAGGTTTTCCAACGCCCAGCGAACCCGCTCCTGCGCTGACATGCTTTCAAGCTCAGCATTGATTGGCGCCAGTTCTAAGATTTGCTCAGCCTTAGTGCGGCCAAGCAGATCGGACAGTTGAAATTTAGGCATAGAAATCCCTCTTAGAGACTTTCACTTCCGCAATAATGCCAGCGCGGATAACAAAATCACCGAAGCCTTCGCCGTCGTTGCGCTCGGTTGCCCAACGGCCAACCAGTGCATCGATCTCTTCAAGGATCTGTGCATCGGTAATGTTCTCTTTGTACATTTTAGGCACGCGGGTACCTTCACGGTTACCACCCAAGTGCAGGTTATATCGACCCGGTGCTTTACCCACCAGACCAATCTCGGCCAACATGGCACGGCCACAACCGTTCGGACAGCCAGTGACACGGAAGATGATGTGATCATCACCTACGCCGTGCTTCTCCAGCACGCCTTCAATCTCAGTCACAAAGCCCGGCAGGAAGCGCTCTGCTTCAGCCATTGCCAACGGACAAGTTGGGAAAGCCACACACGCCATCGAGTTCTTGCGCTGCTCGCTTACGCCGTCATCCATCAGGCCATGCTCACGTGCAATCTTCTCGATTTTCGCTTTGTTAGACTTCGATACACCCGCGATGATCAGGTTCTGGTTCGCGGTCATGCGGAAATCGCCTTTGTGGATTTTCGCAATCTCAGCCACACCGGTTTTCAGTGGTTTGCCTGGGTAATCCAGTAAGCGACCATTTTCGATAAACAGCGCTAAGTGATGCTTACCGTCGATGCCTTCAACCCAACCCAGACGATCACCACGATCAGTGAACTCGTACGGACGGCTTGCTTCGAACTTCACGTCTGCGCGCTTTTCCACTTCCGCTTTGAACACGTCAGTGCCAACGCGATCCAATGTGTACTTAGTCTTCGCGTTCTTACGGTTAGAACGGTTACCCCAATCGCGCTGTGTGGTCACAACCGCTGCTGCGACATCCAGTGTTTTATCCAGCGGGATAAAGCCCAGATCGTCGGCTTTACGTGGGTAAGTGCTGGTGTCACCGTGGGTCATGGCAAGACCACCACCGACCAGTACGTTAAAACCAACCAGCTTGCCATTGTCTGCAATCGCCACAAAGTTCAGGTCGTTTGCATGCACATCCACATCATTTTGCGGTGGGATCACGACAGTGGTTTTAAATTTACGTGGCAGATAGTTTGAGCCCAGGATTGGTTCTTCATCCTGATGGCCTTCTACCTTCTCACCGTCCAGCCAAATTTCCGCGTAAGCGCGGGTTTTCGGCAGCAGGTGTTCACTGATCTTGGCTGCCCACTCGTAGGCTTCCTGATGTAGCTCAGATTCCACAGGGTTCGTGGTACACAGCACGTTACGGTTCACGTCACCCGCTGTTGCTATGGAATCGATACCGATTTTGTTCAGCGTCTGGTGCATCAGCTTGATGTTTGGCTTCAACACACCGTGGAACTGGAAAGTCTGGCGCGTAGTCAGACGGATACTGCCGTACATGGTGTGTTCGGTCGCGAACTCATCGATCGCCAGCCACTGTTTCGGCGTAATAATACCGCCTGGCATACGGGCACGCAGCATCACATTGTGCAGTGGCTCCAGCTTCTGTTTTTGACGCTCTGCACGGATATCACGGTCATCCTGCTGATACATGCCGTGGAATCGGATCAGCTGGAAGTTGTCTGCGGTAAAACCACCTGTCACTGGATCAGACAGATCCTGCTCGATGGTGCCGCGAAGAAAATCACTTTCGCGCTTCAGACGTTCGTTATCTGACAATGGGCCTAGCTCTTGGCCCAACACGACTTGCTTGTCACTCATTAATACACATCCTTTTGATAGCGCTTCGCCTTACGCAGTTCGTTCAAATAGTTTTCTGCGTCTTCTCGGCTCTTACCGCCCTGCTCTTGGGCAACCGTAATCAATGCTTCATGAACGTCTTTGGCCATGTAAGTCGCGTCACCACAGATGTAGAGGTAAGCGCCATCTTGCAGCCATTGCCATACTTCTTTGCCTTGCTCGACAATCTTATGCTGAACATACACTTTCTCAGCTTGATCGCGGCTAAAGGCGAGGTCGATTTTGCTAAGCAAACCGTCTTTGAGGAATTTCTGCCACTCGACTTGATACAGGAAGTCTTGTGTGAAGGTACGGTCACCAAAGAACAACCAGTTCTTACCTTCTGCACCGCGGGCATCACGCTCTTGCATGAAGGCACGGAAAGGCGCAATACCAGTACCTGGGCCGACCATGATGACAGGTGCATTATCGTCAGCTGGCAGTTTGAAGTTGTTGTTGTGCTCGATGAACACTTTCACTGACTCTGCGTCTTCAGCACGTTGCGACAGGAAGCCTGATGCACCACCAAAACGGGTGTTATCACCGTTTTGGAATTCCACCAGACCCACGGTCAAGTGCACTTCTTCGCCCACTTCTTCCTGGCTTGAAGCAATCGAGTACAAACGTGGCGTCAGTTTACGAAGCAGGCCAGCCAGTTGCTCAGCGGTCAGCTTAGTTTTCTTCTCGCCCAGCACGTCAACCACTTGCGTGTTGTTCGCGTATTGGCGCAGTTTGTCTTTATCTTCTGCCAGCTTCTGCAGTTTTTTGCTGCCAGAAAGCTCAGCAATCGCAGCCACTTGCTGTGGATTCGCTGCGGTGATTTCGAACTTCTCGATCAGCGCCTGGCGCAGTGGAAGGGATTCACCCGCTACTTCAACCGTTTCATCGCCCGTCAGGCCCACTTTCGCGAGGATTTCATCAGCAAGTTCAGGGCTGTTGGTGTAGTAAACACCCAGCGCGTCACCCGGTTGGTAAGTCAGACCTGACTCACCCAGATCGATTTCGATATGGCGAACGTCTTTTCCTGAATCGCGGCCAGTGATTTTCTGGTTTGCTACCAGCTCTGCCGCATAAGGGTTTTGCTTGTTATAGGCAGAAGCTGCACCCGCTGTGGTTGCTGCATGCAGTGGCACAACCACTTCATCTTCACCACCGCCAATGGTTTCTTTCACTTTCGCCAGAACGTCGCTGCTCCAGCTTTCTGCTTCTGCTTCGTAATCCACGTCGCAGTCAACACGCGGTGCGATAGCTTTCGCGCCCAGCTTAGACAGGTAAGTGTCGAAGTCTTTACCGGTTTGGCAGAAGAATTCGTAGCTTGAATCACCCAAGCCCAACACCGCGTATTGCAGTTTGTCGAGTTTCGGCGCTTTCTTTGATTGCAGGAATTCGTGCAGAGAAATCGCATTATCTGGCGGCTCGCCTTCACCGTTGGTCGACGCCACGATGATAAGGTGCGTTTCTTTCGCCAGATCACGCGGTTTGTAATCATCTGCTGAATACAGAGAAACCTCTACGCCATCCGCCTTGGCTTTTGCTTCCAAAGCTTCCGCCACGCCTTTTGCGTTGCCGGTTTGAGAGGCATAAATGATAGTCAGCTTACCCGCAGGTTTCGCCGCAGTGGCAACCGCTTGGGCAAGAGGTTGAGGGTTAGCACCCGCTGCCGCCGGAGTTTGGCTCAAACCCCAGAAATAACCGCTGATCCAAGCCAGCTGTTGTGGCGACAACTCTGCCACGGCCTGCTGCAGTTGGCCGATCTGCTGGTCATTAAGCGGACTCGCCAGCGCAGAAAGTTCCTTGAGTAACATGTCACGACATTCCTTTATTATTGCGTGAGCATAGATTAGCTATTCGCCGTAATAACTAGAAAGAATAGAAATGCATGTTTTATAACCTTGCGTTAGATCACATGGTCATATGGAAATAGGTAAGAATCGCTGAGCAACTGAGATCTATGGGAATTCACATGGAGGAGAAACCCAGCGCTGCGCAGGGTAAGGTTGAAAAGATGTCCAGCAAAAGATTTTTGTTAGGCTGTTGTGTTTAAGTGCTACTTTTCGATGGCATTCAAACCCAGAAAATGCCCAGTTTTTCCATAAAAGAAAACGCTCCGTTTTAATTATTACGGCTGGGCAATGCATGATGCATAAATTGCTTTGCTTATTGCCGCCCCACCAGCAGCATAGCCACTATTCAAACATACCTCGGCGTATCCTGTGCCACCACTGGAAATCGTGCTCGAGTGAGTGCAAATTCCCACGGGCCAGCCATTGGCTGTCCACAAGCTTTGCCCCTTGTGTGTGCGTAATCCAGATAGTTCATCCCGGGTGGGTCTTCGCCAATTATCTCTGCCCGCAAAACTTCGCGAAGCCAGATTTTGACACCATCGATCAAATTGATTACCTGTGCCGTCTGGATGGGCCACACCACCAAGTTGATCAAACGTAGCAAACTCTCCTCCAGGAGGTCCAAATGTGCCGCCTTCCGTCCTTGTTGAGGCAAATGTCACTTCACTGTTCAAACTACCAACATTCTGCACAAATCCTTCTTGGGCCATAAAGGAAGTACTTGGTGAAGCGGTAAACCAATTGTCTAAGTTATCTGATGCCACTTTTATACAGCTGCCTGCTGCGTTACTTGTATCTACATCATTCACTCCACCATTGGCTCCCGTGCCAACGCTCACGCCAACGACATGGCCGCACACGAAAGAGTCAGTCACATCATAGCGAACCACATCACTTGTAACTCCCTCCAGACTTGCTGTTACCTGTGATGTACCAACGGTGAGGGGACTAGATAACCCTGATGTATTTACATCCACAATGCTTGTCAATGAAGATTGCCAAGTCACACTATCAGTGACTTCACGTTCAGAGCCATCCGAATACTTGGCAGTTGCAGTAAGTTGTTGAGGCAAATAAGAAGATACTGAACTAGGAGATACGATAATCTGGTACAAAGAAGCTGATGATTGATCAGCACCAGTTGACTGATCAGTACTAGTAGATGGATCTGCTGAACCACCTTTATCAAAGTAAAAATCAATGTTTTCCTTGCACCCTGCAATCAACAGAAGAATAGCAAGAACACCAACGCCTCTCATAAACTGCACTTTTCCAACAAACAAAACACTTACTGTTAAAAGTAGAACAGCTAGGATAAACATTCTCTGAGAGGAAATGATTCAAAATACAATTCTGACTTTCGAGGGTTTGACCTTTCCCATTCAGTCAATAATACCAAAAAAGAACATAGTAAGCGGTATGATATTTCCTTTCCAACCACATGGACTTACAAAATTTAATAGGATTTTTAGGTACTTGAAGGCAGCTTTAAGGCAACTATCAATGAAAAATGAATTAACTATCAACAATACGTACTTGATGGAAGCCGACATCCAACGCGTTTTCAGTGGCCATATCGACATCACCAAAGCATTGTTCAATGCCGTTGCCATCCGTTAAGGGGACCAGTCCACCACGGGCATGGCGGAATTCAACAATCCATCCATCACTGGACAGAGATGGCTCTACCACGGCTTCGACTAACATTTGCTGGGAATAGAGATTACGAAGTTCTGATTTTGTCATCGCACTTTCCTGCTGCTTTGCCAAATCAATGCGTTACGTCGAAACAAACGTAACAATAACCACACGTTTCGTTAGGAAAAGCATAGACCCGCGCCGTACGATGTGCCACAGCGGGATCTATCGATTGTGAGACGCTCCCACTCTCGCAAGAATGGGGTCTGCCTGATCGCCCGCGAGGAGGTGAACCATGGTCATTTTTAAACGCATCGGCGAAACCGGTTTGTGCATCACCAAATAGCCGCAATCACGGGCTTGATGCTGGAGTTCTTCGCTTCGGTTGGCAGTGACGATCACCGTTGGCACCTTCTGCATACGTTGCTGATTGATAGATTTTGCCAGCGATAATCCAGTCATGCCATTGTCGAGGTGGTAATCAGCAATCAACAGCTCAACAGGGCTCTGCACTGTGTCGCAGCTTATTTGCAGTTCTTCAAGCGAACCGGCACTTGTTACCTCACAGCCCCAGCGTTGCAGTAGTTCTTCCATCGCGCGGCAGATGTTAGGGTCATTATCAATCACCCAAACCCGTGCTCCTTGAAGCACCACGCTGTTATCAGAAACCAAAGATTCGACGTTACGAACACTTTGTGTCTCCGGTCTACCGTAAGGCACCAGCACAGAAAAACGAGAGCCTTCACCCGGAACAGAATCCACCGTTACCGTATGCCCAAGCACGCTGGCAATCTTGTCGACAATCGCCAGCCCTAAACCAAGCTGGGTATGGCTTTCATCCTGCTTAGCGGTTAAGCGTTTGAACTCCTGGAAAATCTCGTTCTTTTTGTCTTCTGGAATACCAACACCGGTATCCAGCACTTCAATACGAAGCCCCTCTTTGCAACGGCGGCTACCCAAGAGAATCTTCCCACTCGGGGTATAACGAATGGCATTGGTCATCAGATTGCGGATAATCCGCGCCAACAATTGAGAGTCGGTGTAAACATAGGCAGAACTATGCACATAGCGCACTTCCACACTGGTGCCTTCTGCGGCATGGCTGAAATCATCTGCGATGTTATCGAGCAGATCGCTCACTGGGAAAGATTGCTTATCAGCCCGCACCACCCCGGCATCCAGCTTGGAGATATCCATCAGCGTGGTGATGAGGGATTCCACATCTTCCAGCGAGTGCGCCAGTGAACTCACCAGTTTTCTCGCGGATGGCGACATACGGTGACTGAGTAGAGAACCGAGATAGAGTTGCGCCGCATTCAAAGGTTGCAGCAAATCATGGCTGATAGCAGCCAGGAATTTAGTTTTGGAGAGGTTTGCCCGTTCAGCTTCTTTCTTGGTTTCCAGCAAGCGCTCCTGAATCACGCGGCGCTCTTCCACTTCATCCTGAAGCTGGTCGTTCAGGGTTTGCAACTGCGCCGTCCGCTCCTGAACCCGGTGTTCCATGGTCTGGTAAGCTTGCTCAAGCTCTTCGGCATTTTGCTTGCGTTCGGTAATGTCCCAGTTGAGCACAAACAGCCCAGTGATTTTGCCATTGGAGGCCTGATTCGGCACATAGCTTTTCACCACGTAACGCGCTTCACCGGAGGCGTTATACTCCTCAATTTCAAACACCACAGATTCCCCATCCAGCGCTCGCTCGACATAAGGGCGCAACGCCTCAAAGGTCGAAGAGCGGCGTGAGACGGATATGTGCTTGCCAATCAGCTGCCCCCGCGGAAAGCCATACCATTCGTCGTAAGCGCGGTTGGTGAACTGGTAGTGAAGATCATCGCCCACATAGGCAATCAGTGCGGGCACGTTATCGGTGATCAAGCGCAGCCATTGCTCGGTTTCACGCAGCTCTTTGGCATCCAAATAGCGTTGGGTGATATCGGTGTAGGTGTTGACGTAGCCCTGATCGTCCATCGCATGGCTACGCACTTCTATGACGCGGCCATCATTCAGGGTCTGCACGCGAATGCCTTCGGGCGGACGAATTCCCCCGCGGCCAATCCGCCAAAGCGTCACCGGTGAATCTTCAGCCAGAGGCTCAATCTGCGTCCCAATCAATCGGGATTGCTCAAAACCACTCATGTCGAGGAAACGCTGGTTGAATACCTGCACTTCCCCACTTTCACTGACCATGAGCACTCCCTGAGACAGATTATCCACCATGTTCTGCAGGATGCGGCTTTTCTCCGCCATAGCCGCCTCAAAGCGCGCGGTCTCAGCCAGTTTCAGCTGGGTTATATCTGAATACAGCATTACCACGCCACCATCACTGGTCCGGCGTTCCTTGATTTGTAGCCAGCGGCCATTTTGCAATTTCAGGGTATGGCCATTCCGGTTGCCCGGCACTTCACGTACGATCAGGCCGCGGTCTTTGGCGAGTTGCTGGATTTTTTCTGGCGTCAGAGATGGCGCATTGAGGGAAATGGCATTGTCCTGCCAATAGCGTTGAAAGCGGCTGTTCGAATACACCAGCTCGCGGTTAGGGTCATAAAGTGCGAAACCGTCTGAGATAGACTCAATTGCATCGATGAAACGCTGATGCGCCTGCTCAGCATGTTGGTTGGCCTGTGTTAACTGGCGGTTGGTGGACTCAATGGAATGGAGTGCGTGGTTGAGTTCTTCGGTTTTCTCACGCACCTGATCGGCGAGCACCACGGAGTGTTGAAATGCCCCCCAGGCGTCTACCTGACCGCTGCCACCTTGCTCAACCCTCTTCACCAAGGCATCAATCATCTTTTTCTGACGCGCGTTTTCTTCCTTGAGCGCAGCGAGCTGCTGTTCGAGCGACAAGTCCTTTTCAGCCACTGATCACCCTGCCTTGCGCTCAACTGCCAGCGGCACTTTGGGCGGATGAGCGGGCGGTTTGCCTATCATCACCCCAGTCAGCGTCTGGTTCATGTGAATGCCATTGAGCTGTTCGCCATAGGTGTTGAAGCCGACGAAGTTAAATCGTTGGAACATCATTTTGGCTTTGTCACGCATCATCTTCTGTTCAATCTCAAGGCGGCGGAGAAAGCAATCACAAGCCAACGTAAGCTCAGGCTCACCAATGCGGGACTGAATCGCAGAGAGTTTGGCGTCCATATCGGCAAACAAATCGCCCGGATGCATAGCGGTAACCACAATCCCATTGTCGACTGCACAGTAAAAATCGAGGCTCAAATCCTCGTTCACTTTCTGGATAGAGCGGACGTAATACTGATCACCAATCAGCACCGCAAGAGGATGAAGGGCGTAGATTTCAGGACGGAGATCTTCGAGCGAAATACCCGCTTCCCTTGCATACACTTCCGCTGCAGGCTCGGCATTGAACTCGTGTACCCGACGCGCTGTACAATCAGCGTCAGTCACCACCAGCTTGCTATCAAGACTTTCAATGTGGTGAGTGGTGAAGACTTCGAACGGGCAATGGGTGTTAAACATGACAACGATGGCAGATTCACTGTGAAACGCGCCTTCGCTGTAAACGTGAGTATTGGCGAGATTGACGTCATCGCCAGCGGAACCACCGAAATGCGGTAACCGGCCGAGAGCCGTATCCAGTGTCACCAGAAAACGCTCTTCGTTCGGTGATAGACCATCAATCAGGGTTAAGACGAAAGTATTGGTATTGATCGGCGCTTTGAGATCTTGCTGGCAGGCATCCATCAAATCACTAACGCAAAGCTGTGCAGACTGAAGATCGAAGCCATCAAGTGAAACCCTCCGACCGCTGACCTTGAAGTCACGTCGCGAAAAGCCCAGCGCACTGATGCTGCTTTTGGCATAGCCAGAAGGCATCAATTCGCCCGCCGTGGTGCACCCCATCACTTCGCAATGGGAAAATGCCTGATTCATTTCACGGCCGAGCGGTTCCAAATCGTAAGCGGCTGAGCAGAAGAAAAGCACAAAGCCAATATCTTCGTCATCGAGCTGCATCGCCAGTTCCCGTGCGGCTTTGGCCGGGTCTAACTGGTAAGTGGCCGCACTAAAAATAGCGCGGTGCTGCGTGGAAGGTTGACGGGCTGCCATGGGCTCTCCTGCTCACTTTTAAGACAACTTAGCATGCCTATTGATCGTTGGGCATATGACTTAAGTTTAATCGCTCGCAGGTCGGAGTAACGTCATACTTAGGAAGGATATTTACAAAATTGCAAACTTTGCATATCAAAAGTTTCAAGATTGTGACACCTCGACCACTACAAATGGAATCAGGGTCACTACACTGAATAGCACGCAAAACCTTAGTGATAAAGCGGCTATTTTAGTGACGCCTTAAAGGGTCATTCTTGATGTGACACCCGTTGGGACGACGGTGTTTGCAGTATTAAAAAGGATTGAATCATGTACAAATTTCTCGTTGCAGACGACCACCCGCTGTTTCGCGATGCCTTAATAGCGGTGATACGCGGACGTTTCGAAGAGTGTGAAATCCTGCAGTCTGAAGACATTGAACGTACACTGGATGTGGCTGAGAAAAATCCCGATCTTGACCTTATCCTTCTCGATCTGAACATGCCCGGTATGGCGGGGCTCAAAGGGTTGCTTGAGCTTAGAAACCAACACCCCACGATTCCTGTTGCCATTATCTCTGCGGAAACTAACAAACAAATCATTCTACAAACCATCGCCTATGGCGCAGTCGGGTTTATCGCCAAAAGTGCACCGCGTGAAAAAATGCGGGAAGCGTTCGAACAAATTCTGGATGGGCATGTGTATCTACCTGCCGATATCATCCGTGCGGAAGGAGAGAGTGAAGGCTCACACCGGCGCAAAGAAGAACCACAATTCTCCCCAGAAATGCTCCATACCCTCACTCGTCGCCAACTACTGGTGTTGAAGTCCATGGCACAAGGCGCAGCAAACAAACAGATTGCCTACGATCTGAATATCTCCGAAACCACAGTAAAATCGCACGTCTCGGCAATTTTGAAAAAGCTTGGCGTACACAATCGAATCCAGGCCGTTGTCGGCGTTACCAATATCGACTTTGACCGCTATCTAAAGCGCTGATACTCGGGGCCTCAGTGTACGGTGGGATGTTTAAGCGCAGTTAGCACATCAGTGGCAATGTCAGCCAGACTGGTGGGTGTTACCGCGCTAAAATCCACTGCCGTTGACTGGCCAACAGATTCCAACAACGAGGTGTGGAACCGTGCGTGGGACTTCCGGTAACAAGCTGAAACCAAACCTAAACCGCCCTGACAGCGCTTTTCCAACTCAGCAAATTCCATTGGCTTTGTCAGCCCTTCAATCGCGTTGAGCAAAGCAACAAAGCTGACACTTGGGTCACTGTCCGCTACCGTGTCAAAAGCCAGTTCGTATGTCATCAAATCAATCGACACCCCAAAGCTGTAGCAACGCCCACCGAGACGGCGTTTTTTTACCATGTCGCTCGCCATCACTGCCTGGCCAAAAGTTGCAATATCGCCCGCTTCTACCGTGTGTGGGAACGAAAGCGTCACATGCATCGCGCCCTCTTCGTCTTTGTGACTGGCCATGATGTTGCCGGCACGGAAGACAGGTGTGCTGTGCGCGACATAAAACTCAATACCGTTTTGGGTATGCTGCCATTCACCGTCCAGCGCATTGATCTCATCAGCGCTCAGATGGTTGTGCCAGAAATGACGAAGCACATCGACCTGCTCTAGGGGCAAGTCCACTGTGTATCCAAGTAATAGCGCATTGGCGCAATGCCACTCGCCCATACTGCCCAGCACAGGTTTTCCTTGCATCCATGCCCAGCGCAAGGTTCGCTGCTGGCAGAGGATTAGCCAGCGTTCCAATGCTGCTTTGGTTTCTTCATCACGCGCGTTGCAACGACAGAGGATCGCCATTCGCGTCAACGGTTTACAAGGAGAAAGCCATTCGGTATTGGCAATGGAAAGCTGCGCCTCTTCAAGCAAAGGCTCACTGACATCGCCTTTAAGATAAGACGGGGCAAATGGTGTCACTGAAAAATCATGGTAAAGCCGTTGCAGTCCATCTCCCCATCGCCTAACCATGTCCCGCCCTTGTTGCAGAGAGAAATATCCGGATTGCCAGTTAACACGCCGTGAAGGCATGCGCTTTGCTACCTCCTCAACATGGCGATGAAGCGCCTCAGTATCCGCGTTTTCATCCAATCTGAAACGCAGTGCTGGTACCGGCTGAAAATCGGTAATGAGCGGCAAAAGGGTCGCCCCGTGTGTTTTCAACATTTGCTGGTTTCTCAGAGAACAAAGCGTTGGATAAAGTGCCGCCGCCCAATGTGGAGAATAGGAAAGGGTTTCAATGGATATGTGATTCTCTGATGCCACATCAGCACGCAGCGACAACTCTGGCACCTCTGTCGGCAACGGCTTCCCAACGTTGCTGAGAGATTTGGAAATCTGTCGCCAAAGCGCCACCATGGGCCAACTGCCGGCTGTGAGGATCACCATGGATTCGGGCCGATAGTAATGGTTGTGATAACGGCGAAGGTCATTGATATCCAGCAGCGGCACTGTCTCAGGCATACCGCCATATAATGGCGCACGGGGCTCGCTCATTGCCGCCTGCTCAGTGGATTGCTGGAACCGCTCGTGGCGCATGTATTCGCCAAGCTCACGATATAGTGCGCCATCATGACCATTCCCCTCTTCACGGACGATTTCATCGTCAAAATCATCGTCGGCCAGTTGCGGTGCCAGCACAGAGTCCGCCATAAACCCGATGCCCCGCAGTACTGAGTGGGGATCGTATCCAGTAAGGTGAAAACGGGTGCTTTCCTTTTGGGTGGTGGCGTTAAATTCGAGCAGCGCCAGCTCGGCGCGCAAGGTCAGAAAGGTATCAGGCTCGGGGTAGCGTGCAGAGCCGCGAAGTACCATGTGTTCAAGCGCATGAGTGATTCCGCTGTCATCATCTGCCGGCGTTGGAAACACAATCGCTGCGCTTAACCTGTCCTCATCTGACGCAGCATGATGCCAGTGCATGGCGCCGCTGACATGACGATACCCAACCCAGCCTGTTTCCAGTTGCTGTTCATCTGGCGGCAACAGCAGCCAATCCGGCGCAGCAGGATGCGGTTTCGCCATTGCGACTCCTCACTCATTGTGTTCATCAAACCTTAGGGTTTGACGGACAGAATCATCTGGCTGTTCTTCACGGTTCTCGCCAAGGCGGCGCTGTGACACCCCTGATTGGCTTTCGCCACCGCCTCCTCAATCACGTGATGATGCGGGGATTTGCTGCAAACCGGATCGGCATTCGCCGGGTCTCCGGTCAACAACATGGCCTGACAA
Source organism: Grimontia sedimenti (assembly GCF_011045095.1). Taxonomy (GTDB): domain Bacteria; phylum Pseudomonadota; class Gammaproteobacteria; order Enterobacterales; family Vibrionaceae; genus Enterovibrio; species Enterovibrio sedimenti. The sequence goes on along the minus strand of NZ_JAALDL010000012.1, from coordinate 54,019 downwards.
CGACAACCACCAAAGTCTTTTTCTTTCTCATTACAGCTTCGGCAAGGTTCCCGCATCCAGTCAAATCCGCGGAAGTGATTAAAGCTCTCTGATTCATTCCAAATGTAGGAAAGTGAGTGTTCCTTCACGTTTGGATGGGGCAAATCCAACATTGCTGCGCTGTGGCAAGGCAGGGCTTTTCCATCCGGCGCAATGTTGAGGAAAATGTTTCCCCAACCGCTCATGCAAGGCTTGGGGCGGGATTCATGATAATCCGGCGTGACGAAGATGAACTTGGGCCCCACGCCGTTTTGACTGTCGCGAAGTGCGTTCACCTTAGCTTCGGCTTCTTCAATCTGGGATTGGGATGGCAGCAGCGCATCACGGTTATGCAGCGCCCAGCCATAATATTGCGAGGTAGCCAGCTCAACGAAATCCGCTTCCAGTTCAATCGCAAGCGCCATAATCGCTTCAATCGATTCGATGTTCTGGCGGGTGATCACCACGTTCATCACCATGGGAAAACCGTTATCTTTGACGGCTTTGAACATGGCTTTTTTGTGTTCGAAGGCGTGACGCTTTCCGGCTATCGCATCACTTAAATCCGGGTCGGCCGACTGAAAACTGATTTGGATATGATCGAGCCCTGCTTCTTTCAGCGCCAGAACCCGCTTCTCATTGAGTCCAACCGCAGAGGTGATCAGGTTGGTGTAGTAGCCCAGCCCTTTGGCGTGAGCGACCAATTGTTCCAGATCTTTGCGCATCAAAGGCTCGCCACCGGAAAAGCCAAGCTGCACCGCGCCCAGTTCCCGACCTTCTTCTAGCACGCGGAACCAGTCATCGGTAGACAACTCGTCATCGGGATCGCCGAGATTCAGCGGGTTGGCACAATAGGCGCAATGCAGCGGGCAACGATAGGTCAGCTCCGCCAAAAGCCAGAGCGGCGGATTAACAGGCTTCGAGCCATTTCTTGTCACGGGCGACCTCCACGAACTCGTTCACGTCATCAGCCAAATCCACACCGGGAAACTTTTCTTCCAGACGTGAGATTACGGCATCTACCGAGCTTGGTGCGTCAAACTGCATCAGAATCTCAGCAGCGCTTTCGCTCAGTTTCACCATCCCTTCTGGATAGAGCAGTACGTGACAATCCTGCGCTTTTTCAAACTGCATGCGGAACATGCTGTTGCGCTGATAGACGGTATCGCTGTTCATGTCGCCTCCCTGCTTTAGTGTCGTATTCTTGTTTTAACTATCTGTCGAGCGCGTGGTGCCAGACAGGTTTGTCGGTAATGCCGACATAAGGTGGACGCTCAAATTCGTATGCCATGCTGATGGCATCGAGCAGCGACCAAAGGATATCGAGTTTAAATTGCAGAATATTCAGCGCTTGCGCCTGTAGCTCAGCCGTCTGGAAATGATCGAGCGTGATAGACAAGCCATGCTCCACATCACGACGGGCCTGACTGAGACGCTGGCGGAAATAGGTCAGCCCTTCAGGGTCAATCCAAGTGTAATGATTCGGCCAAGAATCAAGACGGGACTGGTGAATTTCCGGTGCGAACAGCTCGGTCAGTGATGAGCAGGCTGCCTCCTGCCAGGTGGCCCGACGGGCAAAATTAACATACGCATCCACCGCAAAGCGTACGCCCGGCAGCACCCATTTTTCATCGAGCACTTCTTGTCTATTCAGGCCAACGGATTCGGCCAAACGCAACCAGGCTTCAATGCCCCCCCATTTGCAATCCAGACTCTTGTGACCGTCATGGTCAAGGATGCGCTGCACCCACTCGCGGCGGATTTCCGGGTCGCGACAGTTCGCCATGATGGCAGCATCCTTCACCGGAATAGAGGTCTGATAATAAAAGCGGTTTGCTACCCAGGCACGGATTTGCGCTTTGGTGCACCTGCCCGCGTACATGGCTTGATGGAAGGGATGGTGAATATGGTAGTACTCCCCTTTGGCGAGCAGTGCCTGTTGAAATTCATCTCGTGTCATTGGCTGTGCCATGGCGCCTCCCTGAATCAAATCTCAATCGTCATGCCGTCGAAGGCAATTTCCACTCCGGCATCCAGCACCGCCTGATGCTGCGGCGAGTCAGGATCCAGAATGGGGTTGGTATTATTGATATGAATGAGCACCTTGCGCGGCTTGGTGAAATCCTCCATTAGCGCCAACATACCGTCGTCGCCAGAGACCGAAAGATGACCCATTTCCGAACCCAGAGAGGTGCCAAGTCCTTCGTGGATCATTTCATCGTCCGTCCAGAGCGTGCCGTCCATCATCACGCAATCGGCATCACGCATGGCTGCCAGCACAGCATCTTCCGGTGCGCCCAGACCCGGTGCGTAAAAGAGAGTGGCACCCGTTCGGGTATCGACAATCTTGAGGCCAATGTTGTCTCCGGGGCGCGGGCGGTTCCGGTAAGGCGAAAACGGCGGCGCATTGGATGACAGGGAAATCGGATGGAATTCGAGATTCGGCACTGAAGGAATGCGCCAGCCTTCCCGCGAATGGATATCAACAGTTCGGGTTTGATAGCCGCCTTCCCAATGCTTCATCATCGACAAAATCGGATAGCTGGTACTGAGCTCTTCTGCGACTTCAGGGGTGCAGTAAAGCTCGAGTGGTAATCCTTCGCGAAGAATGAGCAATCCGGTCGTGTGGTCTATCTGTGCATCTGTGACCACCACTGCGCTAATGGCAGAGCCTCTAGCTCCATCTGCTTTCGCAAGTTGCGGCGACGCATTGATTTGTTGACGGATATCGGGGGAAGCATTAATCACCACCCAATGTTCACCATCATCGCTCACAGCAATAGAAGATTGGGTGCGTGGCTCAGCGCGACTGGCACCATTTCGCACCGACTGACACATGCGGCAATGACAGTTCCACTGAGGAAACCCGCCTCCGGCGGCTGAACCTAACACAACAATTTGCATCCATTCACCTCGTCGATTGCTGTCCTGTCGATAAACAGGTTGGAATTAAAAACGGGATACCCTTCAGTGAATCTGTGAAGGCGCATCCCGTTTGTCAGCTACTTAACGGTTACTGATGTAAAGGGTTACTTCAAAACCGAGTCTGAGCTCTGTGTAGCTTGGTTTCTTCCACATAACTTTCGCTCCTTGTACCGATACTTCGAGGCTGATCTTGCCTCCTGATTTAGCCTATGCACATGCGCCGGATCTACCAATCCTACTTTGTGATGATTTCTTTCATCTAAGACACTGATTTTATATCTCTGATGGGCCTTGTTGGGTGCTGTTCGAAGGGTCACAGATGGCAACCGGAATCGCCTCGCCCGGCCCCCTCGTTTTGCGTCTGCGTTTGCCATATTTATCCGCCACGCAACGGGTGTTGTCATTGATGATCGCAAGGCAGGCAAAACACTGTACACACTCGTTGTAATCTATCGAGCCATCTTTATGTATAGCGTTGATCCCACAGTGTTTTTCACAAAGCCGACAGGGAGTTCCACACTCCTTTCTTCGGGTTAACCAACTGAACATCCTGAGCCTTCCAAGCGCCGCTAAACCCGCTCCGAGAGGACACAAATACCGACAGTAAGCCTTGTGGATTTTGGCGCTGATCAGCAGCAGTAAAACCGCATAAATGACAAATGGGACGCTGCGCTCAAACATCAGGGTGACAGCAGTTTTAAAGGGCTCAATTTCGGCCATGGTTTCAGCTAAAGAGAGGCTGTAAAAGGACGTTCCCACCAGCACCAAAAGCACACCATATTTCAGGTAAATCAATCGGCTATGAAGTACGTTATCGACCTTCCATTGCCGGATACGAAGCTTCTCAGCCACCGCTGCCACCAGCTCCTGCATGGCGCCAAACGGGCATAGCCAGCCACAGAACAGTCCCCTTCCCCATAGAAAAAGGCTGATAAACACGTAACTCCAAAGAATAAACAGCATGGGATCGAGCAAAAAGACTTGGATATCAAACCCTTGCCATAGCGATAACAGCAAGGTGTAGATGTTCACCACCGACAATTGCCCCTGGGTATAAAACCCAATAAAAAGAATGATAAAACAGAGAGATACCAATCTTATCGGCGTTAAATATTGACCGAATCTGGCCAGCCTGTGCTGAAAGACGAATGCCCCCGTCAGCAACACCAAATATACCGCTAGCACACTGATTTCTAGCGTTCTATCCAACCAGATACGCTGCCAGAGTGACAACGGCTTCTCCGGAGGCTCAACCGGGGTTTGCACCGATTTGGGGAGTGAATAATCGGTAGAAACGGTGATTGTTTCCGATTCCAGAAAATTCTTTTTCACCTGAACATTGATTCCAACGGTGATCGGAAGCGAAGGGTCGAAGCCACTTTGGTCTGAAAAGGTAAATATATGGGTACGCTCGAATGGCGCAAGCGCAACGGAAAAAGTAGGAGGTTGTGCGTGGAACAAATCAGCATCCCGTAGGGCGAGCGGGCTGGCTTCCTGCTTCAAGGTCAGGCGCTGGGGCGCAGTGCCCGCCACGAAGTCTTCCGCCACATGATGATAGCCACCGCGAGAGCCCACCAGCACTGCCACTTCACCCGGCTCCAGTGTTGCCATAATGCGGGCGTATTCCTCCTCCCCCAGCAGATTTTTGCCTATCAGTGGAGGGTTTAGAACTGCAAAGGTTAAATCCAAAAATGGCGCATCTTTGTCTGCGTTATCTTCTCTTGCCTCGGCGATTCTGTCCGGTGAGGTGTTAAGGGCAGTTTCAGCCTCTTCATTCCCCATTTGCCATCGGAACAGCAGGCCTTCGCTTCGAAGAACGTCGAGGGTTTTCGGGTGATAGCTTTCCGTATTCAAAATCGCCTGAGTCGCTGAGCCGAACCCAGTCAGCCGCGACTGCGCCACTTTCCTTGCCGCTGCGATGATGGTGTCGTGCACCACCATTACTGACACGGTCGCCTTGGTGACACCGTCAAAGTAAGCGATGTCATCACTCGCGATGCGTTGTTGGTCGCTGCCCACCAGCACCTGTTGTTTCAACGACAACCCTTGATATTGGCGGATAAAATCAATCAGTGGTTTTTCGCCAAGACCGTGCAGAAATATCGGTTCGTGGTGACCAAGCAATAGCAGCCCCACAATGCGCCCTTTGGTATCAAGCCCAACGCGCAGGTTAATCGTATCGCCGGAGAAACCGGGAAAGTTGGTGAGGTTATCGGTTTCAAACAAATAGCCGATGGGCTGGTCGAGCTGGTAGATTTCAGTGACAGGCAGCGCGTCTTCCGAGGCTTTCATCCGGGTGGCGCTGGGAAACAATGATGCTGCTTCCTCGCTCACTTCCAGCCAAGGGGAAGCCATCGAGAGGAAGGGCAATAACATGAGAAGCAGCCACAGTATCAGGGCACTACGCCAACGCATGATACACCTCTAGGCTCAAGCGCCAGAAAGCGCGAGAGAACAACCGTCCTTTGAAAGAAAAAAGCGGGGCATATGCCCCGCAAAAGCTCTCGCCTCAGGCAGCACCGGGAGGATTAACTGCCTTCGAACAAGCGGATATCGAACAAACGGACTTAGAACAAAGTGCGTGTTACTGCTGTCGACTTTCACCTCGCAGCAACACGCTCTCAGACTGACTTAGAAGAAACCCAATGGGTTGATGTCGTAGCTCACCAGCAGGTTCTTCGTTTGCTGGTAATGGTCGAGCATCATCTTATGGGTTTCACGGCCGATACCGGATTTCTTGTAGCCACCGAATGCAGCATGCGCTGGGTAGAGGTGGTAACAGTTAGTCCAGACACGACCTGCTTCAATCGCGCGACCAACGCGATAAGCACGGTTGATGTCGCGGGTCCACAGACCGGCACCTAAGCCGTATTCTGTGTCGTTGGCAATCGCCAGCGCTTCCGCTTCATCTTTGAAGGTCACCACGCTCACAACCGGACCGAAGATCTCTTCCTGGAACACACGCATGTGGTTTTCGCCTTTCAGGATGGTTGGCTGGATGTAGTAACCACCACCGAAGTCTGCGGCATCACCACCAATCAACACTTCAGCACCTTCCGCACGGCCAATGTCGAAGTAGCCTTTGATTTTCTCAAACTGCTCATTAGAAGCCTGCGCACCGACCTGAGTTTCTGTATCCAATGGGTTACCGTGTTTGATGGCTTTCGCACGCTCAATCACTTTGGCAATAAACTCTTCGTAGATGCTTTCCTGAACCAGCAGGCGTGAAGGACAAGTACACACTTCACCTTGGTTGAAGAACGCCAGCACACAACCTTCTACGGCTTTGCTGATGAACTCGTCTTCCTGCTGCATCACGTCTTCGAAGTAGATGTTTGGCGACTTACCGCCCAGCTCCACCGTGGATGGGATCAGGTTGTCAGCGGCGCAGCGAAGTACATGGTTACCAATCGCGGTTGAACCGGTGAAGGCAATTTTCGCAATGCGGTCTGAGGTAGCCAGTGCCTGACCGGCTTCTGGACCCATACCGTTGACGACATTCAGTACGCCCGGTGGCAGCAGATCGCCGATGATTTCCATCAATAGAAGAATGGTGGTTGGAGTTTGCTCAGCGGGTTTCAGAACAATACAGTTACCTGCAGCCAGTGCCGGCGCCAGTTTCCATGCTGCCATCAGCAGTGGGAAGTTCCATGGAATGATTTGACCGACTACACCAAGTGGCTCATGGATATGGTAGGCCACGGTATTGGAGTCAATTTCAGCCGCAGAGCCCTCTTGCGCCCTAATCGCGCCGGCGAAGTAGCGGAAATGGTCGACACAAAGCGGAATGTCAGCGGCAAGGGTTTCGCGCACTGCTTTGCCGTTTTCCCAAGTCTCTGCCACGGCCAGATATTCGAGGTTGGCTTCGATGCGGTCAGCGATTTTAAGCAGGATGTTGGCACGCTCAGTGACCGAGGTAGCACCCCAAGTGGCTTTTGCCGAGTGGGCGGCGTCCAGCGCGAGCTCGATGTCTTCTGACGTTGAACGCGGGATTTCAGCGATGGGATCACCTGTACAAGGCGAGGTGTCCGTGAAGTACTGCCCCTTGACTGGCGGAATCCAATCACCACCGATGTAGTTTGCATAACGCGCCTTAAAGTTTACGACGGCTCCGTCGGTATTTGGTTTTGCGTAAATCATTATCCACCCCTGTTTTGGCGAAATTCCCTGTGTCCTCCCTGACGAACCGAAGATACGGAGTCAGGCGTTGTTGTAGTAACAGTATGGAATGACCACCAAATCTCTCCATCGCCCCTTGGTTGGCAAAATCTCATACTTTGGAGGGAGACAGAGAGGAGGATAATGTTGCTTTCACTTCAGTATCTGAGGATTTCCGGAAAGGAGGCCGTCACAAATTCAATACCCTGCCGGATTGTTATGCACCAAAACGCAGCAAGGCCGGAAATCATCCGGCCTTGCTGGTTTTTACATTTGTTTTATCAATCAGATATATACCCAAACAACCTGAAGATGCAGGATTCAGCGAGTTTGGGTATAAAGCATCAGCTTTTCGGCAGCTTAAAGGTCCACACCATGCCACCTTGGTTGAAATCTTTCACACGTTTGGCCACATCACCGCCCCAAAGCGGTACCGCACCACCCCAACCGGAAAGCACGGACACATACTGCTCACCGTCCATTTCCCAGGTCACAGGGCTACCTACGATGCCAGAGCCTGTGTTGAACTTATAAAGCAGCTCGCCGGTCTTGTCATCGAATGCCATCAGATAACCTTCTGGGTTACCCGTAAACACCAGACCTCCTGCCGTGGTCATCACACCGCCCCACAATGGCGCGTAGTTCTGGTATTCCCAGACACGCTCACCGGTCTTAGGGTCGTAAGCACGCAGTGCACCAATGTACTCATCATTGAGTGTTCTGATGGTAAAGCCCGCACCGAGGTAGGCCGCGCCTTTTTTGTAGGCGACGGGCTCATTCCAGATATCCATTTTCCATTCATTGGCAGGCACATAGAACAGGCCGGTATCTGGACTGTATGCCATTGGCATCCAGTTTTTCCCGCCGAGGAAGGAAGGTACTGCCTCTACCGTTTTGCCTTGCTTGTCACCGGAAGGGTCTCCGGGACGGTTGTCTTTGACGTAAAGCGGACGGCCTTTGTCATCGAGCCCCTTCGCCCAGCTGATTTCATTCACAAACGGGAAACCACGGATGAAATCACCATTGGTACGATCAAGCACATAGAAGAAGCCGTTACGGTCAGCGGTTGCAGCCGCTTTCACTTTCTTGCCGTTTTCGGTGTAATCAAACGCAATCAGCTCGTTCACACCATCGAAGTCCCAGCCATCATGCGGCGTGGTCTGGAAGTGCCAGACAATTTTGCCATCATCCGGATCGATCGCGAGACGTGAAGAAGAGAAGAGGTTGTCGCCCGGACGCATGTGTGAGTTCCAAGGCGCAGGGTTACCCGTACCGAAGAATAAAAGGTCAGTGTCGGCATCGTAAGTACCGCCTAACCAAGGTGCTGCGCCGCCGCTTTTCCAGAGGTCTGCTGGCCAGGTTTTCCCCGGTGCACCGCCCGAGATCCCGTTTTCAGTTTTCTTACCGTCTTTCCAGACGTAGCCCATGTGGCCCTCGACCGTTGGACGTTCCCAGACCAACTTACCGGTTTTTGCGTCATAAGCTCTAACCTTACCCACGATACCAAACTCACCACCCGATACACCGGTGATCACTTTGCCTTTCACCACAATGGGTGCCGCAGTAATGGAGTAGCCATCTTGATAATTATCAACGGTTTTTTTCCAGCGGGTTTTACCGGTTTTCGCATCCAGCGCCACAAGCTTGGCGTCCAACGTACCAAAGATAACCAAGTCGTCGTAAAGCGCGACACCACGGTTAATTACGTCACAACAGGGCATGATGCCATCCGGCAGGCGTGCGTCGTATTGCCACAGCTCCTCTCCGGTTTTCGCATCAATCGCGAACACTCGGGAATAGGAACCTGTGATGTACATAACGCCATCTTTCACCATGGGCTGGCTTTCCTGACCACGCTGTTTTTCCCCACCAAGAGAGAAGGCCCACACAGGACGGATTTCTTTGACGGTCTCGCGGTTGATGGTGTCCATCGGGCTGTAGCGCTGACCACGAAGCCCAAGACCATAAGTCACCACGTCCTCTATGGTCTCCTGATCGGCGAGGATGTCTTTGTCCGTGACACCCGCGTAAACGGGCGAAGCCGTCATCGCGAGCGAGAGTGCGGCATAGAGTCCGCAATGTTTAAATGACTTAATTGTCATAGGGATACCTCATTGTTGGCTGAATGCTTGTTTCGTTATAGTGGTGCCTGTCCTGCCCCCGCATCGCGATGAGGGAGAGTTCGGTTCGCGAGAGATAACAGGCTGTTTGGAATTACGGTGTCTGTGCGATGGCCTCTTCATTGGTAACTTCTGGCTCAGGACGGAAACGTTCAGGAAGTTGGAAATCCACCCCGAACTTTTCACCCCAGCGCACAAAGTCACCGTTGTTGATATGAGCCATCACAATGTCTTCCAGTGCGTAGGCCAATTGACGGTAGTTCGAGTGCACCGCAATACCGAGCTCCCACTCGCTGCGCCCCAGAAGTGGAAACGCGAGCTCAGTGAGTTGCTCGTTGGCTTGCGGCTTTTTGTTGTTGTGATGCAGCCATTCGAGCTGCGAAGCGGTGCCCATCACGATAGAAACTTCGCCATCGTTGAGCGCTTGAAAAGCGTCGGGGGTAGAGGGATAAGTGCGGCTTTTTTCGCGGAAACGCCCCCCATAGGCTGTGGTCACGAAGAACTGAGGGACCGTGTCCACTTCAACGCCCACCGGGTGATACATAAAACGGGCGGCAGTTTGTGGCCTGTCGAGCTTGGCCGCATCGTAAGCCATCAACCAACGCTCTTGCTGGTAAGGGGCGAACATGTGCACCAGTTCATGAGCGGGATGACCAATATCATCACGTTTCATCGCAAATTCGCGGTCGTACGGCACTCGCAACATGACGTCTGCTTTCACGCGCTGGCCGTCCTCACTGGTGAGGTTCATCCCTTTCCAAAGATAATTACGCATATCGTCTTCGACCGTTTCGTCCGGGGTCATCCAGCGAAGGTCAAGTTCGACATCCAGCCCCTTGGCAAGGGCTTTGGCAAGCTCCACATCAATGCCCTTCGGATTTCCATTCTCATCCTTGAACGAGTACGGCGGGAAATCCTTGTAGACCGCAATAGCAATCACGCCACGGGACTGAATATCGTCATAGGAAAGCGCGTGGGATGGCGTAGTCAGCGTCATACATAGCAGCAAGCAGAAAGTCCGAATAGCGGTTATCAACTTCATCCCGGCGCCCTCCTCGTTAGCCGTTATCCGGTGCCACAGATTCCAGCCAGGTGCGGATCGCCCACAATGCTTCCTGATTGAGGTGTTCGGTCATTTTCGGCATGTAAACCGCGCCGTTACGTACCGCGCCATTCTGCACCCGGTACACATACCATTCATCACCGTCGTAGTCTGGCTCGAGCATACGAAGGTCAGGCGCTATACCGCCTGAAATGCCTTCAAGTCCATGGCAACGTGCACAGTTCTGGTTGTAGGCTGATGCCCCAAGACGCTCGATTTCCACCTTCACATCACCATCAAGTTCACGGTAAGGGTTGGTTTCGGCCCAATCCTCTCCGAGAGTGGGGATGCTTGAGGTATCAATGGATTGTGGGGTGACATCACCGTGGGCAAATGCCAGTTGGGTACTCAGCACAGAAAGCAGTGCCACGGCAGTCAGAATACAAATATTACGTTCAACCTTTTCCATGTCTCTCGACTCCTTAATTGGTCAGCGTTGGAAAAAGTGTAGGAGCGGCGAGAGTTTGAGGACATGGTACAAAAGCGGGGATATTCCTCATTCTTTGGGAGGATTTTTTAAAAAGTCTCGTTCTGGTTTTTGGCAAATATCCCAGCGCTGCATACAGTAAAAAACGTATGCGACCACGGAGCAGTATTTTCGATGGATAAAGCAATAAAACAATTTAAAACAAGGTATTACACCAATATTTTATTAGTAATACTTAGCTGGCTTTCTTTCTCTGCCCACGCATCAGTTGAGGTGGAGATAGGGCTATTGAGAGTACCGGTTGAAACTACCACTGCGGTTCCCGACTATCTGGCAGAGCCGGAAAACAATGGAGAAGCAGGGGCAGAGCTCGCGGTGAATGATGCCAACGGCACTGGGAAATTTCTGGGGCAAAAGTACGCATTTCGCGCAGAAACCAACGACGATACCACTGCGCTCATTACCACCACGAAAACCTGGTATGACGAAGGGGTGAGATATTTTCTTGCCGATCTCGACACACCTTCTCTGCAAGCGCTCCGTAAAGCGCTGCCAGACGATGCACTGCTGTTTAACATCGGCAATCAGGACGATGCGTTAAGACGAAGTGTCTGCTTGTCGAACACTCTGCATACGGCACTTAGCTATACCATGCGCGCTGACGCCCTTGCTCAGTGGATGCGGGTTCGCCGCCTCAATGACGCCTTCTTGGTCTCCGGTGTATCAGACGCTGATAAGGCTTATCTTTCCGCGGTGAAAAACGTATTCAAGAAGTACAACCTCAAAGTCGTCGAAGAGAAAGTCTGGAATTTTGACACTGACCTTCGCCGCACTGCTTCAGCGGAGCTTCCGCTTTTCACCCAGGCAGATGACTACGACTTGGTGCTGGTGATTGATGAGGGCAACCTGTTTGGTCAACACCTACCCTACAACACCTGGCTTCCCCGCCCGGTGATCGGCACACATGGCCTGCGTGCCGACGGCTGGCACTACGTGATTGAGCAGTGGGCCGCCATTCAGCTTCAAAACCGTTTCACCAAGAAGTTCGACCGCCCAATGACCGCCAAAGACTACGCAGGATGGGTGGCCGTTCGCTCCATTAATGAAGCGGTAACCGTGCTCAACAAAGGCAATGTGAAAACTGTTTTGCCTTTCATGATGAGCGACAAATTCCAGCTTGCGGCCTATAAGGGTCGGAAGCTGACCTACCGACCATGGAACGGTCAACTCCGTCAAACAGTGCCTTTGTTTGACTCGCAAGCGCTGGTGGCCAGCGCCCCATTCGAGGGTTTCCTTCATCCCCGTAACGAGCTTGATTCGCTCGGTATCGATGAAGCGCAAAGCCAGTGCCGCCAGTTTTAACTTTGTTTCATCGAACGACAGCTAACAATAAGGACATCACCATGAATTATTCGAAATCGATTCTCGCCGTGATCTTCTCGGCGCTGTTAGCCACTCCCGCTTTGGCAAAGGAGGTGGCTTATGTGGCAAACGAAAAGGATGACACCGTCAGTGTGATCGACATGGACTCCATGGAAGTGATTGACACTATTGAAGTGGGCGATCGCCCACGCGGCATCGAACTTAGTAAAGACGGCACCAAGCTCTATATCTGCGCCAGCGAATCCGACACGGTGCAAATCCTCGATCTCGCCACCAACAGCATCATCGGCGACTTGCCGTCGGGCGAAGACCCAGAGCTTTTTGCGCTCCATCCTGATGGCAACCGCTTATACATCGCGAACGAAGACGACGCCCTGATGACAGTGGTCGATATCCCAAGCTCCAGCGTGGTCGCGCAGGTGGAAGTGGGTGTTGAGCCAGAAGGCGTAGCCGTGAGCCCAGATGGAAAAATCGCCATCATCACCTCTGAAACCTCCAACATGGCGCACTGGATTGATACCGAATCTAACCAGATGGTACATAACACTTTGGTTGATGCCCGCCCGCGTTACGCCGAATTTACGCCAAGCGGTAAGCAACTTTGGGTAAGCGCAGAAATTGGCGGCACGGTAGCGGTGATAGATACCGACACCAAAGAAATCATCAAGAAAATCGGTTTTGCGCCCAAAGGCGTCCACAAAGACAAAGTGCAACCAGTCGGCGTGAAAATTACAGCAGATGGCAAAACCGCATTTGTCGCGTTAGGCCCAGCAAACCATGTAGCCGCGGTCAATACTGACACCTTGGAAGTAGAAGACTATCTTCTGGTGGGTCGCCGTGTTTGGCAAATGGCCTTTAATGGCGAACAGGACAGACTGCTGGCCACCAATGGCGTGAGCGGCGATGTGTCGATCATTGACGTTCCCAACCGCAAGGTGGTGAAAACCGTAAAAGTCGGCCGCTATCCTTGGGGTGTCGCCGTGCGCCAAGCTGACTAAAAATGAGATAACTGCCTGACATGATTGAAGTCTCCGGACTGTCTCACCACTATGGTTCGCGCTGCGCCCTGAGCGATCTTTCCCTTTCGCTGGGGCGCGGCCTTCATATGCTTCTTGGCCCTAACGGTGCTGGGAAAAGCACGCTATTTTCCTTACTCACCCGCCTCACGCCCATCCAACAGGGCGAAATCGCTTTGCTGGGAGAAGTGCCATCCCGCCAAACCATGGCGAAGCTCGGCATGGTATTCCAGCAAAACACTCTCGATCTTGATTTGACCGTAGGGCAAAACCTCAGTTATTACGGTGCACTTCATGGCTACAGCAAAAAACAAAGCCTCGAAAAAGCGGCGCCTCTGTTGGCGCATTTTTCCCTTACCGATCGTCTGAACGATAAAGTCCGCACCTTAAATGGCGGGCATAGGCGTCGCACCGAACTTGTCCGTTCGTTGATGCATTCACCCTCTATTTTGCTGTTGGATGAACCCACCAGCGGGCTAGACCCCAAAGCAAGGGCTTCACTGTCTGAGGCAGTAAGACGCCTTTGCGAGCAACAGCCATTATGTGTGCTCTGGGCAACTCATCTGATTGAGGAGGTGGACGACCATGATGATGTATTGATCCTGCATCGCGGCACCTTGCGAGCACACAACAAAGCCAGTGAGCTCAGAGCCTTGCACCAGCATCCAACGCTTGCGAAAGTCTTCGCCACCCTAACCTCAGATAACGAGGGAGAAAGCCGATGAGCTATTGGTATGCGTTTGTCGGGATTTGCTATCGCGAATGGCTGCGTTTTTTCTCCCAGCGGGCAAGATTTGCCGCCAGCCTTGTCAGGCCACTTTTGTGGCTTGTGGTGTTTGCCGCAGGTTTCAGGGCGGCGCTTGGCATTGCCATCATGGAACCCTACGCCACCTACATCAATTACGAGGAATACATTCTGCCTGGTCTTTGCGCCATGATTTTGCTGTTCAATGGCATGCAAAGCTCACTGTCGATTGTCTATGACCGGGAAATGGGAAGCATCAAGGTGCTATTGACCAGCCCACTGCCGCGCCCTTTTTTGCTGCTTTCCAAACAAATAGCCAGTGCCTTGGTGAGTGTGCTTCAGGTCGGCGCCTTTTTGGTGATCGCTGCGTTGTATGACAGGCCATTGGAGCCCATGGGTTATGTGCTGGTGATCCCCGCCCTTTTCCTCGTCGCTCTGATGTTAAGCGCGCTGGGCATTGTTATCGCCTCTCGCATCAAACAACTGGAGAATTTCGCCGGGGTGATGAACTTTGTCATCTTCCCGATGTTTTTCCTTTCTTCGGCGCTGTATCCGCTTTGGAAAATGCAGGAAGCGAGCATCTGGCTGTATGAAATCTGTCGCTTTAACCCATTCACTTTTGGCGTGGAACTTATCCGGTTTTCGCTGTATCAGCAGTTGAATGTCACCGCCCTGCTGGTGGTGTCCGGCTGTACACTGGCGTTTGTGATTCTCGCCGTCGTGGGTTTCCAACCTGTGAAAGACCAAGGCAAACCTGGCGGAAGACCGTAAGTGAACCAGTAACTTTCGCTAAACTGTAGACACAAAAAAACCGCGCATTTGCGCGGTTTTTTCTTCGCTTTCAGTGCTTAGAAGTTGAACTCTACGCCACCGAAGAAACCGTCGTTGTAGAACTTACCGTCGTCCGCACCAAAGTAGTTGAAGTCATAGTCCTGAACACGGTAACCCGCTTTGAAGTTCAGGTCAGCCGCAACCAGACCCAGAGTGAACAACACACCCGCTTCTGCATCAACAGTGCTGGTGTCGTCATAGCTACCAAAGCTGAAGGTACCAAACAGAGAAACTGGGGTTGCTGGAATGCCTAGACGCACATCAGAGTAAACCGCTGGCTGCCACTCATCGAATTTGTGAGGACCAAAGTCACCTTCAAACTTCTGCAGGTTCAGACCGATATCGAAAGAGATCAGGTCGTTATCCAGAATTTCGTAGTATGCAATCAGGTCATACTGGGTGAACTCTACATTTGGAGTCGCAGAGCCATTTGACTCAACACCAGTGTAACGGATTTTTGCGTTTGGCACCAGTGGAATAAAATGCTCAAAGGCCGCATAGTAAGAGCCTTGCACGTTAGTATCGTCAGCACGAACGTCGTTGACTTTCGCATCTGCATACCATGCATCTGCACCAACTTTAGCCCCTAAAAGCACTGCAGCCTGTGCAGGCATTGCGAATGCACCAGCCACTGCCAGTGCAGCCAGAGAAAGGTTTAGTTTTTTCATTGAAAGGGCTCCGCCTTACATTTTTTGAGTTTATGGTTTGCGAGCACTATAGCAAAACCAAGACAAAGATTCCGCATAATCTGCCGGATTTTTATGCGAAACCTTTTGCCTTAATCATAGCCCGATTCAATGGTAGCGCCGCTTAATAACGGCGCGCTCGGTGGTAGCGACGTGAGCGTTTATAGCAGTAATCACGCGCTTGGGTGGCTGTTTTATCACGGCCTTTGAGCAACCAGACAATCACCGCAGCCAGCAAAATCCATGGCAGCATTTTGAATACCAAGCCAATCATGCCTGCCAGTGCCATCACGATAAATCCCACCGCCATTGCAGCGACAATGCCCAGAAAGCTGATACCCGTTGCCAACAGTGCAATCGTAAAACCAACAATAAACAGAAACTCGATCATCATACCCTCCTAAGGTCAGTGACTCTTTCTTGTTTGCATTAGGTATTGCACGAAGCAGGCCAACTTCACCAATCCCTTTAAAAACAGACAGATAAAGAAAAAGCGCTGCAGTTTGGCTGCAGCGCTTCATTTATTCTTGGTAAATTTTACCGACTATTGCGTCAAATTTAACCAGGCTGATTTACACATCCAGATGCGCAGGGATTTTCGCCAGTGCGGCTTCCAGTACTTCAACACCTGAGCCTGGTTTGTGCGCATTTTCACTGATGTATCGACGCCATTGACGTGCACCCGGCATGTTTTGGAACAGGCCCAGCATGTGACGACTGATGTGATTCAGATAAGTGCCCTTACTTAGTTCCGCTTCAATATAAGGGAACATGGCTTTCACAGCGTCGCTGCGCTTGATGATTGGCGCATCGCTACCAAAAAGGCGGTTATCCACTTCTGCCAGCATGTAAGGACTTTGGTAAGCCTCACGGCCAATCATGACGCCATCCAGATACTTCAGATGCTCTTCTGCTTCTTCCAGCGATTTGATACCACCGTTGATCGCCATGGTCAGGTGCGGGAAGTCTTTCTTCAGTTGGTAAACGCGTGGGTAATCCAGCGGCGGAATTTCACGGTTCTCTTTAGGGCTCAGGCCAGAAAGCCACGCTTTACGGGCGTGAATCGTGAAGTTATCGCAGCCGCCTTTCTCGCTCACTGTACGCACGAAATCGACCAGAAACTCATAGCTGTCCTGATCGTCGATACCGATACGGGTTTTTACGGTCACCGGAATATCGACCACTTCTTTCATTGCCGATACACACTGCGCGACCAGTTCCGCTTCGCCCATCAAACAAGCACCGAAACGACCATTTTGAACGCGATCAGACGGGCAACCCACGTTAAGGTTAATTTCATCGTAGCCGCGCTCAACCGCCAGTTTGGCACAAGTCGCCAAATCCACAGGGTTTGAGCCACCCAGTTGCAGCGCGACAGGATGCTCTTCCTCGTTAAATGCCAGAAAGTCACCTTTGCCGTGAATGATCGCACCCGTGGTGACCATCTCGGTGTACAGCAAAGCGTTCTTAGACAGAATACGGTGGAAGTAGCGGCAGTGGCGGTCAGTCCAATCCAGCATTGGAGCCACACTGAAGCGCGCTGACGGGTAGGACACACCCTCAGACACAACGCCTGATGATGAGTTTTGGATGTCAGTTGTTTCGTTCAGCATGGATAAACCTCATTGCACTTGGTCACGCAAAGGCACCGTCTTAAACAGTACCTAATAAAAAAGTGTGCGGATTCTACCCTAACTCGGGCGTTTGCCCAAGTCGTGTAGGTGCAGTGCTTTCACATCCATTCTGACACCGGAAACACAAAGGGCATAGCCCGCAGCTATGCCCTTCATTTTCTGCAGATTTACCCATCGTCACACAGGGCACCCTTCCAGTTTGTATATCGCATATCCTTTTTCGTTTATCTCACTATCAAACTCAGGCAAGTCAGCGGTGGTGTGGCAAAACGCACAGTTGCCAGATTTTACCGTGGCGTCCGCCTCGCCAATCTCAGCCAGCCAGGCTTTGGCATATTTCACCGCTAACTCATCGCTTTTCTCCCGAAGCAACACATCAAAATGCAGGATTTTTCCGGAAGATGAGGTCGCGTAGGTGTCGTAAACATGAATCGCCATTCGCACTCTCCTTTTTATTTGGTGAAACCGGGCAGCGACAGATCGCCAGAGGCAATATCATCAACGACGGTCACGCAAAGCAGCGGGTTGTGCACACTCGCATTCACTTTAAGCACTGACGTCACGGCATCGAAGTTGAAGTCGTCTTTAAAACCAATGTCTTTAACTGGCACTTCCACCGTTAGTTCTGTGCTGGTAAAGCGTGGCTCATAGCCCGGACTGTCGATATAAATCGGAAGCTCCGGCCAGGTCACAGGTACTTTGGGTGTGGCTCCTTCTGGAATGTCGCGGACTTTTAGACCTGCTGGGCAGGCTTTGTCTTCGGTTAACACCACCCAGTGCGAGTGCCATTCGTTACCATCATTGGCTTTGTTGCCATCTTTGTTTTCGTCGTAACGCGGGGTATCGTCAAAATCTGGGTGTGCAGTAACCGAAAGCGCCACAATGCCTTTGCCTTCATCAAAGCCAATGTCTGCCGAGTTGAGCGAGGTTGGCCAAACGTAGCTATAAACCGATGAACCCGCGAGCTTGCCAACTGCTGTCGGCTTTTCCTCACCTATGTCAGCGGCTACTTCTGTTTGGAACGACAGTGAGCCGCCATTTTTCACCACTTTGGCGTGAACAATATCGAATGTCGGGGAAATCGCACCGTTCTTAGCGCTGACGATATGCCCCTCATGGGCGCTGGTATGTGCTTTTACCGAGCTGATAGCCCCCAAAAGCGCTAAAGCAAGAGATGTCTTTCTCATCATAAACTCCTTGTCTTTTGAATATTGGTTTCGCATCGAAACTTTATTCAGAATAAGGATCCTGCTAAGCTTGTCAACATAGTTTCGACAAAAAACCTTTTTGCAGAGAAAACGAATGAGCCACATTGACCCTTTGAGCGACATTCTCGAACGCATCACCACCCTTTATCGCAATGAAGTGCGCTTGGTTGGCGTGGAGCATGGCTTGCACCCTGTGCACCTGGAGGTGCTGTATTACCTCTTCCGCTGCAACAAATTCAGCGACACGCCGGCTGCTGTTACTGAGTTTTTGGGGATCACCAAAGGCACAACCTCTCAGTCCATCACCCTTCTGGCTTCAAAAGGTTTCCTAACCAAAGAGAAAGATCCGGTTGATCGCCGTGTCACCCATTTGGTGTTAACGGAAAAGGGCGAAGAGGTCGCGAAAAGCGCGATTCCTCCCACCGTGCTGAAAAATGGATTGGAGCAGTTGGGCGAAGGTCAACACGCACTGAAGGAGCAACTCGAGACCCTGCTACGTAGCATGCAAAAAGCCACCAATAGCGCCAGCTTCGGGCTTTGTAAAACCTGCAAATTCCATCAACCCATTACTGATGGTCAATTCTTCTGCGAGTTAACCAAGGAAACGCTGGATGCGGCAGGAGGAGAGCTGATTTGCCGGGAACACACGCTCGACTAACACTCAACCACTTTACTAGAAAGCGGGATCACGCACTGGTTGTCGCCGCCATTCGATGATTGAGTATCATCTACAATTATTCAAAGGCAAACAGCGGTCACGGCTTGGCGGGTGCGTGAATTGTTTGCTGTGATAGAATATTGCCCTCAGCCTGATTTTTGAGGTCTTATGGCCAATCTTTCACAACTAATTGCCCGAGCTCAGTCACTTTGTGAGCAGCGCGGCGTTCGACTGACAGCACAGCGCGAGCGGGTATATGAGATTATCGTCCAGAGCAAAAGGGCGATTAGCGCCTATGATTTGCTGGATGTATTGCGGGAAACAGAGCCGCAAGCCAAACCACCCACGGTGTACCGCGCGCTCGATTTTTTGCTTTCTCAGGGCTTTGTGCACAAAGTGGAGTCAACAAATAGCTTTATTGCTTGCTGCTTGCCCGGACATGAGCAACATTGTTCACAGCTATTGATTTGTGACTCATGTGGCACAGTCGAAGAGTGTCACACTGATACACTATCGACAGCCCTTCAGCAAAAAGCCAATCAGGTTAACTTTGCGGTGAGTCATCACGTGGTTGAAACACATGGAACCTGTCACACCTGCCAGGTAGCAACACAGAAAATGCAGTAGGACGGTAAAGAACTATTATGCGCGCTGAATTTGTAAACCCTTTTTTGTCTTCGTTGGTGAATGTGCTGACCACCATGGCGCAGCTGGAAATTACGCCTAAAAAACCTCAGCTAAAGACATCTGAAGTCGCCAAGGGCGATGTATCCGGTCTTATTGGCATGGTCGGTCCAAAGACCAAAGGCTCTTTCTCCGTGACCTTTGAAGAAGAACTGGCGCTGGAAATCATGAGCCGCATGCTGGGTGAAAGGCCCACTTCTATTGATGCGGATGTCACCGACATGGTGGGCGAAATCACCAACATGGTGACCGGTGGAGCCAAACGTCTGTTGGCGGAAAAAGGCTTCGATTTTGATATGGCGACCCCGATTGTGGTGTCTGGCCGTGAACATACCATCACCCATAAGAGTGAAGGTCAGATCATCATCATGCCGTTCGATTCCGAATTTGGCCGTGCTTATATCGAAATTTGCTTCGACTAAGCCGAAAACCCCGTTATAAAAAAACGCCGCATCATTGATGCGGCGTTTTTGTTTCTGACATTCAAACTTCAGCGGTTATACCGATCACAGTGGGTAGGTGATCAGAAATAGCGCAGGGAAAATGCTCGAGAACAAGGCGGAAAATTTCGATAAGTAGTTACTCTACAATTAAATTTTTCAACGCAGTTATCGAGCATTTTAACAAGCTAGGATGAGCAGATATTTACTACGATTGGTATTATGCGCGCCACTGTTTGAACGCGTTGATCAGACCATTGGTTGAGCTGTCATGGCTGGTCACTTCATCCTGATCCGCCAGTTCAGGCAGGATTTGGTTCGCCAGCTGTTTACCCAGCTCTACGCCCCACTGATCGAAACTATAGATGTTCCAAATCACGCCCTGTACGAAGATTTTGTGCTCGTACATCGCGATGAGCGCACCCAAACTGCGAGGGGTGATTTGCTTCACCAGGATTGAGTTGGTTGGGCGGTTACCTTCAAAGACTTTGAACGGTACCAGATCCGCCACTTCCTCAGCCGATTTACCCGCTGCTGCGAATTCTGCTTCTACCTGCTCGCGGGTTTTGCCGAATGCCAGTGCTTCCGTTTGCGCGAAGAAGTTCGCCATCAGTTTAGGATGGTGATCGCTCAGCGGATTGTGGCTGATTGCAGGTGCAATGAAATCACATGGGATCAGCTTGGTGCCTTGGTGGATCAGCTGGTAGAACGCGTGCTGACCATTGGTGCCTGGCTCGCCCCAGATGATTGGGCCGGTCTGGTAATCAACAGGCTTGCCGTCACGGTCCACATACTTACCGTTTGATTCCATGTTGCCTTGCTGGAAGTACGCCGCAAAGCGGTGCAGGTACTGATCATAAGGCAGAATCGCTTCTGATTCCGCGCCGTGGAAGTTGTTGTACCACAGACCAATCAGTGCCAGCAGCACAGGCAGGTTTTCAGTGAACGGCGAGCTTTGGAAGTGTTTATCCATGTCATGCGCGCCAGCCAGCAACTCAATAAAGTTGTCGTAGCCAATGGCCAGACAGATTGACAGACCAATCGCAGACCAGAGTGAGTAACGGCCACCCACCCAGTCCCAGAACTCGAACATGTTGTCGGTATCGATGCCAAACTCAGCAACGGCTTGTGCGTTGGTAGACAACGCAGCGAAGTGTTTCGCTACGTGCGCCTGATCGTCTGCTGACGCCAGGAACCAATCACGCGCAGACAGAGCATTGGTCATGGTTTCTTGCGTCGTGAAAGTTTTTGATGCAATCAGGAACAGGGTTGTTTCTGGATTCAGATCTTTCAGGGTCTCCGCAACGTGTGTACCGTCAACGTTAGAAACGAAGTGCAGGTTCAGACGTGTTTTGTAAGCAGCCAGCGCTTCGCTCACCATGTAAGGACCCAGATCAGAGCCGCCGATACCGATGTTCACGATGTCAGTGATTTCTTTGCCGGTGTAACCTTTCCACTCACCACTGATAAGACGCTCGGAGAAACCTTTCATTTTCTCCAGTACAGCGTTAACTGCAGGCATCACGTCTTCACCATCGACCATCATTGGCGTGTTGCTGCGGTTACGCAGGGCAACGTGCAGCACTGAGCGGCCTTCAGTGTGGTTAATCTTGTCACCACGGAACATCGCTTCGATAGCGCCTTTTACTTCCGTTTCATCAGCTAATGCGAACAGTTTGTCCAGCGTTTGCTCGCTGATCAGATTCTTTGAATAGTCCAGCAGGATGTCATTGCCGAATTGCACAGAGAACTTATCGAAACGGTTTGGATCGTTGGCGAAAAGCGAGGTGAGGGTCAAATCCTGCGCATCTTCAAAGTGAGCCGTCAGCGCTTTCCACGCTGCGGTTTGCGTCGGATTGATGGACTTCAACATAATCATTGTTCCTTTGTAGACAGAGTCTGTTATCGCGGGCACTGCCTTCCCACGTTACAGAGGTAGGCCGCCTTGTTTCGGGGCAGCCTCCAGAATCGCATAATGGTATACCCAAACTTCCTGAAGGTGTAGGTTTCAGGGTACCTGAGTACAAGATGTCACCGACATCAACTCCAAGTCCTGTATACTTTTAGCCGCATTCAAATATCGCCGCTAGCTTACAGGCACCAAGGGCGTGACAGTTTGCCACGAAAAAATTGCTGCAATGTTGCGCTAGGTCAGTGACGACCGATTAACCAACTTGAACTCGCAGCGTCACGCACTCTACCCAAAATTTTTAAAGCAGGTTGTTTTAAATGTGGACACAAAAAACAATTAGCCTACGTCCCCGCGCAAGAGGCTTCCACCTGATCACCGACGAAGTGGTAAAGCAAATACCGGAAATTCGCAGCCTGGATGTCGGCTTGGTGAACCTGTTTATTCAACACACTTCGGCCAGTCTGACACTCAATGAAAACGCTGACCCAACGGTGAGAAGCGACATGGAAGCGCACTTTAACCAGTTCGTGCCAGAGCGCGCACCTTACTATCAGCACACCTACGAGGGCGACGACGATATGCCCGCGCACATCAAAGCATCACTGTTGGGCGCGAGTGTTATGATTCCAATCAGCAATGGCAGATTGGCATTAGGAACCTGGCAGGGTATTTATCTGGGCGAGCATCGAGACCACGGTGGTACACGAAGAATGATTGTGACAATACAAGGCGGGCAAAACTGAGTCCGTTCACGCTAACTGCACTGCTAGCTTGTCAAAACATGAATAACACCGCATAAACAACCTCTCGTTTGACTACCCACTTCCTATACTTTTCAAAGGGCTTGGGGAGGTCAAATGTTAGAAAACGTCAAAATCACAAGAAAACTGCCGCTGGTTATCATTTCCTTCGCACTTTTATCTTCAATTAGCACAGGAATGATGAGTTATAAGTTCGCTGCGGAACAGCTCATCCTCTCTGCGGAGTCAAAACTTGTTGCATTGCTCGACTCAAGAAAGGAATCACTACTCCAGTACTTTGATACAGTAAAACGTGATCTGTTTATTCACGCCCGCTCACCTCAGACGAGAGATGCGGTGATTGAAATCTCTGAGGCATGGGCAGATTTAGGTCGTTCTCAGCAATCAACTCTTCAATCGCTTTATATTACTGATAACCCATTCGATGTCGGCCAGAAAGAAGCTTTGCTGAATGCCGAAGATGGTTCTGCATATAGCCAAGCCCATAAAAAATATCACCCTTTCTTCCGTAATCTAGCCGCTGAGCATGGATACTTTGATATTTTCCTCGTCGATAAAACGGGCAATATCCTTTATACCGTCAAAAAAGAAGATGACTTTGCCACTAATCTTCTCAATGGCAAATGGAAAGACACTCACTTGGCCCGGGCATTTACCATGGTCAATAAGAACCCTTCAGTGGGTAATGCCTACCTCACTGATTTCGAAAGATATGAGCCCAGCTTCAATCAACCTGAAGCCTTTTTCGCTACACCCATACACAAAAATGGTGAGGAATACATAGGCGTCCTCATCTTCGAAATGCCAATTAAATATATCAACAGTGTCATGCAAATCAGCGCAGGTATGGGGGAGACCGGTGAAACCATTCTGATTGGTCCTGATGAGCTGATGCGAAGCAATTCCCGATTTCTTGATGGAGAAAGTATTCTGGAAGCCTCTGTTCATACCGAATCTGCAGTCAAAGCACTCAGTGGTGTTTCTGGCGTTCAGTTTGAGCAAGATTACAGAGGGATGGAAGTACTCAGTGCCTTCGCGCCTTTTGACTTTATGTCGCTCCATTGGGCAATCATCGCTGAAATAGAACGAGACGAAATATTGAGCCCTCTTCGCGTTTTTGTCAGCGCGTTAGCCTTTTCAGTGCTGGCAGGAACCGTTGTTATTTTTATCGTCGGATATTTTCTTGCTTCAGACATTGCAAAGCCGATCGCTGCCATGTCATCAATGATGAACCGTATTGCCAACAATGAATTGGACATCAACATTTCTGTATCAGAGCGGAAAGATGAAGTCGGCCACATGGCCAAAGCGCTGGAGGTATTTAAAAGTAACGCCATTGAAAAAGATAAACTACAAAAAGAGCTAACTTACATGGCGCACCACGACATGTTAACAGGGCTGCCAACTCGGCAGCTCATTACAGATCGCCTTCAGACCATGACAAAAAGCTACAGCAAAGAGCATTTCCCGTTTGCGGTTATGTTCGCTGATCTTGATAACTTCAAAACCGTCAATGACACCTTGGGTCACCATATTGGCGATGAAGTGCTTAAAGCCGCCGCTCGTATTTTTCAGGAAGCATTGCGTGATGGTGACTTTGTTGCCCGAATTGGTGGTGATGAATTTGTACTGCTGTTCACCAATCTTCGAGAAGCAGAAGAAGCAATGGAAATAGCTGAAAAGCTCGTCGTCTCCATCGAAACAGGGCTGAAGCTAGTAAGTTCGACTATCCCTGTGACATTGAGTCTTGGAGTTGCAGTATGCCCTGACGATGCTGAAGATACCACTTCCTTGATCCGGCATGCAGATGAAGCCATGTATCGAGCAAAGCAAAAAAGTAAAAACTGCTGTAGTCGATAGACATAAACCACCCAAGGATTCAGGGTTCAATGAGTTTTGACTAGGGTTGCATTCGCGACATTCCTTTGTAGGCGTAATCACTGCCATGAATAAGTAACAACAAAGAGAACGGCATCAGCCCATTCGACTGGGTGGGTGAGTTTCGTGTTCACCTTTTCTGATTCGTGATTCCGAGAAAGAATCTCACCAACATTTAACTAACCAGCTTATTGAACAGTCATGATGATAAAAATAGACATCAGACCCTCTTTCAGGAAAGCTTGCCAATTAAGTAGTAATTAGCACTTTTTTAGTACCTTAATTATTTTCACTGAAATTTTTTACAGTCAATTTCTAATTAAATGTTTATATCCCACATATTTATTTCCTAATAATTTATTAAAAAAATACGCATATCATCTTTCAGCAACAATTTATTGGAACTTTTCAATACACTCCTATTATCGCTACTGTTTCATAAGCGAGAACAGCCAAATCAATTGATCAGCCTGATGTAGCCAATCAGGGACCTAGATTTGCAAACTTTCACTGGACTATGGATACGACGATAATGAAAAAAACACTTCTCGCTACAGCAATCGTTGCAGGAGCATTTACCTCCGCTCAGGCTTTTGCAAACTGTGCCGGTAACGTCTATTCCATGAATGCAGGACGTGGACATGTCGGTATGCTGCTTGATGTGAAAGAAGCCAAAGAAATGTCGAACCAATACTATGCAGATGCAAGTGAGCGTTCGATTTTTCATTCACGTGCTCTCTTCAGTGCTTCAAGCATGTCTTATGACCGCGTGACAGATCGCCTCTACTACACCAATGCTCCACAACCGACGTCCTACTATGTCGATGTGCCTGAGGGTACTTTCTCTGAAGATGAGCTGGAAAGTCTGGACCTTCACGCCAACAAAGTGGAAAGCTACCAATTAGCTTATATGGATCCTACGACGGGTGAACATGTCGCTGGCCCAACAGTAAGCAAGCAAATTTTGCGCATGGCATTTGACCCGGATTCCGGTGAACTGTTTGCTTCAGACGCGCGAACCATTTTCAAGGTCAATCCAAACACGGGTGAGACCACCCACATTGCAGACTTTGAGGATAATTTGAAGTTTGGCGGTTTCGCGAGTTGGGGTGACTTTGTGTTCCAGGATGGTGAACTGCTGTTTGTCACCAATGGCCGTACCTTTGTCATTGATACCACGACGGGTGCACAAACCCTGAAAGCCTTCCACTTCATCGATTTTGTCGCTGCGGCGACGCTGGATCAGAATGGTCAAATGCTGGTTGCTGCCAAGAACCAGAATGTGTCGGGCAACGTGAACAGTAATCACCTTTACCGCATCAAGCCTTCTACCGGCGAGAAGAAGCGTGTGGGCCTGTTCCCAAGCCGCATCAGCGCCATGGCAACCGTGACATCTGAAGACCATACCTGTTACGAAAAAACTGAATTCAAGAGCGATTTGATCCCGCAGGTGACTGGCGTTTCCCTGACATCAAACAGTGTTGCCGAAGGTGACTCTGCATACTTTGTTGTTACTCTGGACAAAGCAACCACTGATTCAAATACCAAGCTGCGTGTTGCTTTGAAAGACGGCAGCGCATTAGTGAGCAGTGATTATCAAAACACTGTATCGCTGCTGTTCTCAGATTTCACCACTGGCACAGCAACCCTTTCTTCAACGGGCACCGACATCACACTGCCACAAGGCGTGACTTCCGTGCGTATTGAAGTACCAACCGTCGAAGATGCCGTGCATGAAGCTGATGAAACTTTCAGCCTTGATGCTTGGGTGAGCACGGACAAGAGCGATTTAACCTCTGCTACTGTGACCGTGACTGACGATGATCCTGCAGAAGTTTTACCAAGACTGTGTAGCAACGGGAACTGGGTAACACCAACCAACTCGCTGACATGGTGTTCCGAAAATGCCAACGAAACCTGGATTGGTGATTACCATAACTCCACCCATACTTCCGTTTATCAAGGCACCTTTGGTGGTCTGGCAATCGGTGAAGCAAGTACGCTGAACTACAAGATTCTGTCAACGCAGGACATTGGTGGCTTGTCGCGATTCAAGGTTGAAATGGATTATGGCAATGGTTGGGTTGTGGTAGGTAACTACCAGTCAAGAGTCTACTCAAGACCAACAACGGTGCCTTACACCTTCAACTTTACACCAACGTCAACGCAGGCGAAGTTCCGACTGACTTGGAATATCACTTCCGATCGCCCAGATGGCGGTGATGATATCTCTATCGGGATTGGTAAAGTCACCTGGTAAGTCACTACTAAAAAGAGCAGCCATTTGGCTGCTCTTTTTCATTATTAGAACGGCTGATTAATCATCACGCGAAAGACACTTTCTTCCGAACCCATCGCCAGCTCTGAACGCACGACAATACCTTCAACCTGAAAACGCATCGCTGCGCCAGCACTCCACTTCATGTCGGTGTGAAGCTCACCTAAGTCATACTCATCTGCAACCCGGCCAACGTCACTGAACAGTACCCATTGCCACCATGGCACATCGTACCAATTGAAAACTGGCAATTTACCAAGCGGTTGCCATTTTGGAATCACGCGGTATTCAAGGCTATAACTGAGTGCTGAACGATCTGCATATCGGCCAGATTGAAAACTTCTCAGGCGATACAAACCACCTAAGCGGGCTGCTGCGAATTCTGGCGGCCTTCGATAAACAGACTCACCGTCTATCTCCGTCCTGTCATTCCAGCTTGGTGTATCAGTTGTGTAGAGGTTAAACGCCAGCACCTGCTCATTCGCAACCTCTTCCCACTCCCCGATATCCCAATACCAGCTTTGGCTAAGCTCCCACTTCCACCAACTTGCCCTGTCATTAGTTCCTGGGTCAAGCGTCACGATAAACTCACTGAGACTGCCTTCTGTAGGGTTATTGTTACTGTCGCGGTTATCCCACTTAAAATGGGTTTCCAGTCCCCACACTTCAGTCGCATCCGAAAACTCACTTGGTGCATTCACGCCTTCTCCTTTCAACGCTCTCGCCTGATAGAAAGTGCGAAAGTCGATGGAAGAAACACCGCTGCTCCACGGCGAATTGCCGTTCACTTCACGCTTGGGAGAGAGCGCTGCACGAATGGGGCTATTCACCGCTTCACCGAAAGGTAGGATGTAGCGAAAGGAAAGATGATGCTGGGCATCGCGACTATCTGCAGTCAGACGGTCTTCATACGAAGAATTGTTGGACGCCGCGGCACCCAGATAGTAGTCAAACTGCTTGAAATCGCCTTCATAGAATTGCCCACTCAGCAGCCAGCGGCTATCAGTAGAGAGCATGTAGTTGTTGGCGGCTACAAACCCCATCCAGCTATCTTTCGAAGTACCAAGCCCGGCTGCAAACAAGGATGCCTGAGGCTGACCCGCACCTTTCCAAAGCCCAGCCATGCCCGCGGAGAGGCCCATGGTTTCCGTTGAGAAGACAAACGGTACCACTTCAATATCCCACGAGTCAGGCTCAGGCTGACTTGATGCCAGAACGCCATCAGAAAAAAGCAAAACAGGCAAAGATAAGAAAGCCGTAACTTGGGTTACGGCTTTAGAAAAATTCAGATTCAAAACGTTTTACAACTTACGTTTGGGTCTATTGACCCTAGGTATAAATCAGGTCAACACGGGATGTGAGATTGGTGACAAGCTCATAACCAATGGTGCCTACATGACGGGCAATTTCTTCCACCGGGAGGTCTTCTCCCCACAGGATAACTTCATCACCCACGCGATCAGTCGCATCTGGCCCCAAATCAATGGTGATCATGTCCATTGATACTCGTCCCGACAACGGTACACGCCGGCCGTTGATCATCACTGGTGTGCCATCAGGCGCAACGCGGGGATAACCATCGCCGTAGCCAATGGCTACCACGCCGATTTTGGTATCACGATCTGTCATCCAGCGTCCGCCGTAGCCCACCGTCTCGCCTTTTTTAGCTTCACGCACAGCGATAAGGCTTGAAGTCATTGTCATGGCAGGCTTGAGACCGAAATCCTTTCCACAGCGCTCAACCATCGGCGAAATACCGTAGAGGCTGATTCCAGGGCGAACATAATCAAAATGGCTGGTTGGCCAAATTAAACTACCGGAAGAAGCCGCCAAGGATCTGTAACCTGGCTGGCCAGCTGTCAGTTCTTCAAACAGTGCAATTTGCTGCTCCGTGACTGGCTTCTCCGGTTCATCCGCACAGCCGAAATGGCTCATAAAGTTGAGCGGTTTAGCGACGTTCGGACAGGCATTCAGCCGCTCAATAAATTCGGCAACATACTCCGGACGTACCCCCAAGCGATGCATGCCGGTATCGATTTTCAGCCAAACATGGAGTGGGTGTTCCAAGTTGGCTTTTTCCAGTGCTTCCAGTTGCTCAATACAATGAACCGCCGTTTGCAGATTCTGTGCTTCGAGCGTTGGCAAATCCGCAGAGGAATAAAAACCTTCGAGCAGTAGAATAGGTTTCACAATCCCGCCAGCGCGAAGGCTCACCGCCTCCTCAAGGCGCGCAACACCGAAACCCTCGGCCTGAGAAGAAAGTGCTTTTGCCACGGCCAAAAGGCCATGTCCGTATCCATTAGCTTTAATCGCCGCCCACGTTCGACTGTTCGGCGCCATGGCGCGGATAATGTCGATATTGTGGTTTAGGGCAGCCGTTTTGATGATTGCTGTCGCCGCTTTCATAACACCTCGCGGTTAATTCTCAACAAGCCATTTATTCTTCGTCAAACGCCGGGCCCGCATAGTTATCAAAGCGGGAGAACTGACCCTGGAAGGTCAGGCGCACGCTACCGATAGGACCGTTACGCTGTTTACCGAGGATAATTTCTGCAATGCCTTTGAGCGGACTTTCCGGGTTGTACACCTCATCACGGTAAATGAACATGATAAGGTCCGCATCCTGCTCGATCGCGCCCGATTCACGCAAGTCGGAGTTTACAGGGCGTTTGTCTGCACGTTGTTCCAGTGAGCGGTTAAGCTGCGACAGGGCAACAACAGGCACGTTCAGTTCTTTTGCCAGCGCCTTGAGCGAGCGGCTGATCTCGGCAATCTCAAGGGTACGGTTATCCTGAAGACCAGGAACACGCATCAGCTGAAGGTAGTCGACCATGATCATCGACAGACCACCGTGTTCACGCGCCACACGGCGCGCACGCGAGCGCACTTCCGTCGGTGTCAGGCCTGAGCTGTCATCGATATACATGTTCTTTTTCTGCATCAGAATACCCATGGTCGATGAAATACGTGCCCAGTCTTCATCATCCAACTGACCGGTACGGATTTTAGTCTGATCAACGCGGGAAAGTGACGCGAGCATACGCATCATCAGCTGTTCGGCTGGCATCTCGAGCGAGAAAATCAGTACCGGCTTTTCCTGATCCATCGCGGCGTTTTCACACAGGTTCATCGCAAACGTGGTTTTACCCATGGATGGACGCGCCGCCACAATAATGAGGTCAGAGCCTTGCAGACCTGCAGTTTTCTTATTGAGATCAGCAAAGCCGGTCGATACACCAGTCACACCATCTTGCGGCGATTTGAACAGGATTTCGATACGCTCAAGGGTTTTCGACAGAACATTGTCGATGTTCTGTGGACCTTCGTTTTCCGTGGTACGTGATTCTGCAATGGCGAAAACCTTGCTTTCCGCCATGTCGAGTAAGTCTTCCGAAGTGCGGCCTTCTGGGTCATAACCTGCATCTGCGATTTCATTCGCAACGCTGATAAGGTTACGCACCATCGCACGTTCGCGGACAATATCTGCATAAGCAACGATGTTCGCCGCACTTGGGGTGTTTTTCGCAAGCTCTGCAAGGTAAGCAAAGCCGCCTACATCTTCTAGCTGGCTGTGTTTTTCAAGGTTCTCAGAGAGAGTGATCAGGTCAAGGGGCAGACCAGCATCCAACAACTGCTTGGTGCTTTCAAAGATCAGCCGATGAGGACGGCTGTAAAAGTCTGCAGCAACCACTTTTTCCGCCACGCTGTCCCAACGCTCATTGTCCAGCATCAGACCGCCCAGCACTGACTGCTCGGCTTCCAAAGAATGCGGTGGCACCTTCAGGGCATCAACCTGACGATCTTTGGGTTTGTTGGAATTAAATTGCTTGCTGCGTTGCTCTGCCATATCACTTATTACCTTGTCGATTCGACCGACATTATACCCAGAACGTCTGGCGAATAACTATCGCTAGCCGCTTTGGAGCGACCACGACTTTTTTACCTGCCAATTTAACGTGTTGCTGACGAAATGCAGGAGGATTCATATAGAATGTGGCTCCTCATGTTGTAATGGTAACCTAAATGGCGTCGTCGCTACTGAAACCGTCTCTGTTTTGTCTGGTGGCACTCCCTCTTTGTGCAAGCGCCAGTGTACCTGAACCTTGGCAATCAGAAGTCGAGCTTGGGTTCCAAGCGCTATCCGGCAACTCCGACTCAATGACCATCAATAGCCGCCTCGGGGTTAACTACACCGAAGGCCCTTACCGACACACCTCAGAAGCAAAGTTCCTGCTGGTTGAAAAAGATGGCGAGGAAGACAAGCGCAAAAGCGAGTTCGAAAGTCAGGCTAACTACAAGTTCGACCCCAAGCGCTACGTGTGGGGAAACGTAAGCTTTCTTGATGATAAATACGGCCCGTATTTTAAGGACCTTACCGTTGCGACTGGATTGGGCTATCAAGCGATTTGGCAGGAGGATTTATCACTCTTGCTGGAAATTGGCCCCGGTTTCCGTTATCAATCCCCAAATCTGGATGAACTGGACGACGATGACCTCATCTTACCTTATGACGTGGAAGAGGCGATTTTGCGTGGACAGGCTGAGCTGTCCTGGCAAATGACCAAGACCGCCCAATTTGAAGGTCGAATTACGGCTATCAGTGGATCAAGCAACACCAGTTTTGAAGCGCGGGCATCGGTGTCCACCAGCCTGATTGATGATCTGGCAATTATGCTTTCCACCACCCAAAAATACATCAGTGAAGTGCCTCCGGGTCTTGAGAACCTAGATTCGATTTTCACCGTGAATATGCTTTATAAGTTTTAGAAACTGGGTACTGAAAGATGTTGGATGGTATCTAGAGACTAGCTCTTTGCCCTTTCCTAGGATCTGCTTTTTCCGCGAACTAGATCCGCTTTCACTTTTCCTAGCATCGCTTTCTCAAACTCCAGGCACAAAAAAACCGACCCTAAGGTCGGTTTTTTCAAAGCGACGATGTGTCTGAATTACTCAGCAACAACGTTCAGCTTAACAGTAGCGAATACTTCAGAGTGCAGTTGCAGGCTGATTTCGTACTCACCAGTGTTACGCAGTGCACCTTCTGGCAGGCGAACTTCGCTCTTCGCTACAGCAACGCCAGCTGCAGTTACAGCGTCAGCGATGTCACGAGTACCGATAGAACCGAACAGTTTACCTTCGTCACCAGCTTTAGAAGCGATTTCTACCGCTTCCAGTGCTTCAACTTGCTCAGCGCGCGCTTGTGCAGCTGCCAGAGCTTCAGCAACTTTAGCTTCCAGATCTGCACGACGAGCTTCGAAGTGCTCAACGTTAGATTTAGTTGCCATTACTGCCTTACCTTGTGGGATAAGGAAGTTACGTGCGTAACCAGACTTAACAGTTACCTGATCACCCAGACCACCCAGGTTAGCGATTTTATCAAGCAGAATAACTTGCATTATCTATTCCTCTATTAACTTGGACAGTGCCGATTACTGATGCTTGTCAGTGTATGGCAGCAGAGCCAGGTAACGTGAACGCTTGATAGCGCGTGCCAGCTGACGCTGGTACTTAGCACGGGTACCAGTGATACGGCTAGGTACAATTTTACCAGCTTCGGTGATGTAGTTTTTCAGAGTCGCTACGTCTTTGTAATCGATCTCTTGTACGCCTTCTGCAGTGAAACGGCAGAATTTACGACGACGGAAGAAACGTGCCATGGGGCTATCTCCTGATCTAAATATCTATAATTTCATCGGCGTGTAACACTAATTTACCTGCGCCGTTTCGGCTGGTCTGGTAAGCGAGAAACCCACTCACCTTAATGTTACTGCCTAAAGCTAAATGCTGTGTTTTGTGTTGAGACCCTTGCCCGCTCGCTACTACTTGTAATCGGCAGTAGGCTTGCCTTGGCAATCCAGCTTCCTGTTGTTCCGAACGATGCTCAAGCACAAAGTGACAATGAGGTATTCCGGCAGGACTCTGTTTTCGAATCGGCCCCTGGGTGATAACACCGGCAAGCTCAATTCGATTGGTCTTCAAATCAAATTACTCAGCTGCTGCTTCGCCTTCAGATTGTGCTTCTGCACGCTCTTCGCGACGTGGTGCGCGCTCTTCTTTAGCCTTCATCATGATAGATGGCTCAGTGATAGCGCCTTTGGTACGCATGATCATGTTACGGATCACAGCGTCGTTGAAGCGGAACGCAGTTTCCAGCTCATCAACAACTGATTGCTCAGCTTCAACGTTCATCAGAACGTAGTGTGCTTTGTGCAGTTTGTTGATTGGGTAAGCCAGTTGACGACGGCCCCAGTCTTCCAGACGGTGGATCTGACCACCTGACTCTTTGATAGAACCAGTGTAACGCTCGATCATGCCAGCAACTTGCTCGCTTTGATCAGGTGCACCATGAATACGATTTCGTAATGACGCATTGGTTGCTCCTTACGGATTATTCAGCTTCCACGCTTGGCCCGGTCGTCCAGCGGAAGCAAGGAACGAAAGTAAAAGACCGGGAATTTGGAGGCAGGATAGTACAGAATTGCGCCGCTAATAGCAACAAAAAGCACAACACCCGGAGAAATAAATCACCGGGCGTTGCTTTGTGTGAAAACGGTCTGTTTTCTTGCAGTTATCCGCGGCGCTGGCGCACGGCTTCAAACAGGCAGATACCAGTTGCGACCGACACGTTCAGGCTCGACACGCTGCCCGCCATTGGAATACTGATGAGATCGTCACAAGTCTCGCGGGTCAGTCGGCGCATACCGTCACCTTCTGCGCCCATCACAATCGCCAGAGGTCCAGTCAGTTTCGCGTCATACACATCATGAGTTGCTTCGCCGGCAGTGCCGACAAACCACACACCTTTTTCCTGCAACGCACGCATGGTACGGGCTAGGTTGGTCACACGAACCAAAGGCACCACTTCTGCAGCGCCAACAGCCACTTTTCGAGCTGTCGCGTTCAGTTGAGCAGATTTGTCTTTCGGCACAATCACCGCACACACACCGGCAGCATCCGCGTTACGCAGACATGCGCCCAGGTTATGTGGATCCGTCACCCCGTCCAACACCAATAGAAGAGGGCTCTCTTTGCCATCCAGAATGATGTCGAGGTCGTTTTCATTGTACTGGCGACCTGGCTTCACACGGGCAATCAAGCCCTGGTGAGAGGCACCTTTCGCTTTGTCATCCAGTGCTTTACGGCCCATTTCCTGCAAAGTGATACCTAGGCGGGTCAACTCATTCAATACAGGCAATACACGATCATCCTGACGGCCTTTCAGCACGAAGACTTCGATGAAGCGGGACGGATCAGACTCCAGTACGGCTTTAACGGCGTGGATGCCGTAAATCATTTCATTGCTCATGGATTACTTCTTATTCTTGCCTGCTCTGGCTGGTTTGCCTTTCTGCGCCTTTTTCTTGCGCACCTTCTCTGCCTTGGTTTTCTTCTTCGCCGGGTTTTCGCTTTTGCCGCCGCGCTTTCCTGCCGAAGCTTTATCGCCACGCTTTCCGGACGGGGCTTTATCACCCTCACCTTTTGGAATTGCGCCACGCTTCAACTGTTGGCGAACAGACATACGCTCTTGACGGGCTTCAGGATTTTTCCCTGACTCGGCGCGGCCTTTCTTGGCTTTATTGCGGGCAGTTTTACCTGCTCCACGCGCTTTACGGGTTGTTCCGTCCAGCTCGAAATCGATCATCCTTTCATCAAGGTTGACGGATAATACTTTGACCGTGACCTGATCGCCAAGTCGGAAAATACGACCAGAGCTCTCACCCACCAGTTTTTGACCCACCATGTCGTAGTTGTAATAGTCGTTGTCAAGGTTCGAGATATGCACTAAGCCATCAATGTGCAGCTCTTTTAGCCGTACAAAGAAACCGAAACCAGTGACATTGGCAATAGTGCCTTCCATGACTTCGCCAACGTGATCCTGCATGTATTCACACTTCAGCCAGTCAGAGACATCACGGGTCGCGTCATCCGCGCGGCGTTCTGTCATCGAGCACTGTTCACCCATCACGTCCATATCGTCGAAGGAATAGTGGTAACCACCGGTTGGCGTCCAGCGGTCTTTGTTACGTCCTTCCTCTTTAGCAATCAGATATTTGATCGCACGGTGCAGCAGCAAATCCGGATAACGGCGGATTGGCGAGGTAAAGTGCGCATACTGCTTGAGCGCTAGGCCAAAGTGACCAGAGTTATCGGCCTGATATACCGCCTGCTTCATGGAGCGCAGCAGCATGGTTTGAATAAGTTCCTGATCCGGGCGACCAGCAATCAAATGTGCCAGTTTGGCGTAGTCGGTTGGAGACGGCTCTAAGCCACCTTCAAGTGCCAGACCCATTTCGCTCAAGAAGTCTTTAAAGCCTGTGAGACGCTCTTCGCCCGGCGCTTCGTGCACGCGGTACAGTGCAGGCTCTTTGGCTTTCTCAACAAAACGCGCTGACGCAATGTTGGCCAGAATCATACATTCTTCGATGATCTTGTGGGCGTCGTTACGCTCAACCGGCACAATGCGTTCAATCTTACGCATGGCATTGAAGATGAATTTGGTCTCAACAGTTTCGAACTCAATCGCACCGCGCTGTTCACGTGACGCCTTCAGCGCTTTGTACATGTGATTCAGTTCTTCCAGGTGCGGAACCAGCGGCGCGTAGCGCTCGCGAAGCTCTTCATCACCGTCCAGCATCGCGGCGACTTTGGTGTAAGTCAGGCGCGCATGTGAGTTCATCACTGCTTCGTAGTGTCTGAAGCCGGAAAGCTTACCCGCTTCTGAAATGGTCATTTCACACACCATACACAAGCGGTCTACCTGTGGGTTCAGTGAGCATAGGCCATTGGAAAGCACCTCCGGCAACATTGGTATGACCTGCGACGGGAAGTACACAGAGTTACCGCGGTTCACTGCTTCTTTGTCCAACGCCGAGTCTGGACGTACGTAGTAGCTCACGTCCGCAATCGCGACCCAAAGGCGCCATCCGCCAGATTTTTTCTTCTCACAGAATACGGCGTCATCGAAGTCACGGGCATCTTCACCGTCAATGGTGACCAGCGGCAAGTCACGCAGGTCAACACGACCTTTTTTCGCGTCTTCCGGTACTTGCTCGGTGAAGCTCTTGATTTGTTTTTCGACGTCTTGCGGCCACTCGTGCGGAATGTTGTGGGTACGCACGGCAATTTCGATTTCCATGCCTGGCGCCATGTTTTCGCCCAGCACTTCAACCACACGGCCAACCGGGTTGTGCTGACGGGTTGGACGCTGGAAGATTTCCACCACCACAACGTTACCCATACGTGCGCCTTTACGCTCTTCTTGCGGGATCACGATGTCTTGGCTGAGACGCGAGTCATCCGGCACCACAAAGCCCATGCCGTTTTCGACAAAATAGCGGCCAACAATCTGGCCTTTTCGCTCTTCCAGCACACGAACCACGCGGGCTTCTTTACGGCCGCGTTTATCCGTTCCTGCTGGCTGCGCAAGAATGAAATCACCATGCATCACCTGCTTCATCTGGTGATGTGGCAGCAGCCAGTCTTCACGGTTGCCTTTGCCTTCGGGGCGCAAGAAACCGAAACCGTCGCGGTGACCAATCACGGTGCCTTTGACGAGGTCCAGGCGCTCAGGCAGTGCATAGCACTGACGGCGGGTAAAAATGAGCTGGCCATCACGCTCCATAGCACGGAGTCGGCGGCGCAAGCCTTCGTATTCTTCGTCGCTGCGCAAACCCAGTACTTCGAAAAGCTGGTCGCGGCTTACCGGAGTGGTAAAACCTTTAATCACCTCGAGGAGGTGCTCTCGGCTCGGCACAGGATTGTCGTATTTTTCTGCTTCACGACCCAAATAAGGGTCGTTGCTGTGTAGGTGTTTGTCCTGAGACATATAAAATTCCCATTAGCGACATGTGTTACTCAG
The DNA here is from genome assembly GCF_011045095.1 of Grimontia sedimenti. GTDB lineage: Bacteria > Pseudomonadota > Gammaproteobacteria > Enterobacterales > Vibrionaceae > Enterovibrio > Enterovibrio sedimenti. The sequence continues at coordinate 17,296 of NZ_JAALDL010000012.1, read as the reverse complement.
TATATCGCTTTGAATAAAAGAAATTGGGCACCCGCAAGAAATACCGACAAAAACTGGCAGTTCGTCTCAAACGATGAGAATCAGAGCGGGCGCGCTGGGATAAGAAGGTGCTGCAGGTCATTATTACCTGACACCAAATCATGAAGTGTGTAATTGTCCATCTCGTTAAGAAAAGCTTCCAAGGCTTTAGCAAGGGCACCTTTCAGACGACAAGCTGACGTAATGTGGCAATTTGGCTGCTCACAATTAACAAGTTGCAAAGGTTCGAGAGCACGGATCACTTCGCCGACAACAATGCTCTTTGCTGGTTTACCTAACCGGATGCCACCGTTCTTTCCCCGAACAGCTTCTACAAGTCCTATCTGACTCATACGGTGAACAATTTTCACCATATGGTTACGGGACACCCCATATTTTTCGGTGACCACAGTAATGCTCGTCAACTCTCCTTCTGGGAGGGTAGCCAGATATATCAGTGCCCGCAGGCCATAGTCGGTAAAACTGGTTAATTGCACGTTATCAACTCTCCTTGCACACAGTGTACTTTGAAAGTAAAAAGCGCGCACTCTCTGATTTTTCTTTACTTCTCAGTAACCAAACTGCTCAGTTTTAAATCATCATACCTTTTAATCCATTTTTTGTTGATTTAAACATTCATTTTAGATACAACTTTAAACATGCATTTCAGATGAATCTTTAAAAACATAAGAAGGTAAACTTCATGCTCAACGAGAAAACCATTGAAATTGTAAAGTCCACAGCCCCTTTGCTTGCTGAAACCGGCCCTAAACTGACAGCGCATTTTTACGAGCGCATGTTCAGCCGACATCCGGATCTCAAAGATATTTTCAATATGAGTAACCAGTTTACGGGAGCTCAACGCGAGGCACTTTTCAATGCGGTCTACGGCTACGCCGCCAACATTGATAACTTGCCAGCCCTGCTTCCAGTGGTGGAAAAGATCGCGCAAAAGCATGCGAGCTTTAATATCACCCCGGAAATGTATGCCATCGTCGGTGAAAACCTGTTGGCAACGATCGATGAGCTTTTCTCGCCAGGTCAGGAAGTGTTAGACGCATGGGCAGAAGCCTATGGTGTACTTGCACAGGTATTCATTAATCGTGAAGAGGAAATCTACCAACAGAATGCAGGCTCCAACGGCGGCTGGCGTGGAACACGCACTTTCAAGCTGGTCAGCAAAACACCCGAAAGCGAAGTGATCACCAGTTTCATTTTCGCCCCTGTCGATGGTCAGCCAGTGGCGGATTACGTACCGGGACAATACATCAGTATTTACCTGTCTCCTGAACAGTTTTCCAATCAGGAAATCCGCCAATATAGCCTGTCTGCCGCCCCAAATGGTGAGCTTTACCGTATCTCTGTGAAACGAGAAGCTCAGGGAACGGTTTCGAATTATCTACATGACCACCTCAACGTGGGCGATACCGTTGAGCTCGCGCCACCAACCGGCGACTTTTTCTTCCATTCAGACACTGACACCCCTGTCGCTCTCATTTCAGGCGGTGTTGGGCTGACGCCTATGCTGTCGATGCTGGAGTCTCTCAGCAGCAAGCATGATGCAGAAATCCACTGGCTACATGCCGCTGAAAATGGCGATCACCACGCTTTTGGTGCTCATATTGATACCTTGCTGAGCCAGCATCATACTGCCAAGCGTGACGTGTGGTTCCGTGAACCTTCAGACTCAGATTTGCAGGGCGAACAATTTGACCATCAAGGCCTGATAGATATCAGCAAAGTTGAAGGGTTAGCCCAAGGCTCGAGCCGAGACTTTTATCTTTGTGGCCCCGTCGGTTTCATGCAGGCAGTTGCCACACAGCTTGTGGATGCGGGCATCAGCAAAGATCGTATTTTCTACGAATGCTTTGGCCCGCATAAGGTGATTTAAGCGTTCACCTAAAAGCGAAAATGCCCGCAATCTGCGGGCATTTTTTAATTTGTTCTGGTCATCACCAATAGGTATCGCGTCGTTTCGCGCGGGCAATGACATTTCGCGGCATTTTATCTTCCAACGCTCTTCGTAGTAATGCAATGCGATTGTGCGTGGATGTGTCAGCGGTAATGGTGTGATACAGCCAGCGATAGGCATCTTCGTAATCCAACGGGCTACCGTAATCAGCCACCAGTAGTTCGGCTAATTGAAGCCTAGCCCGGGTGTTCCCTAGAGATGCAGCTTCACGCAAGTATGGGATCGCCCGTTCTTTGTCCTGCTGCACCAAGGTGCCTTTGGAGTAATAGCGACCGAGTTGCTCTAGCGCCGCAGGCAAACCCTGCTGCGCCGCGACCTGCATGTAATAAACGCCAGTTTCGACATCTCTGTCGACACACACCCCCCATGCCAACATATCACCATAAAGGAACTGGTAAGCTGGGGATTCAACGCGAATGGCGCGGGCCTCGATATCTTGAAGGAGCTGACAATCGTCTTCTTTCACCTTCTTGAGGTGCGTATTCGACTCAAACAGGCGGATCAGTTGCGACTCTTCATACACAGGAAGAGCCGGACCCACTTCTGCTTTCGCGAAAGGGCTGGCTAACATCATGGATATAAATAAGGTACGCAGTTTCATGCCTTCCCACTATACAGGTATTGTTCTGCCAAAAAGAGGAAACATCCACCTCTTTGGCCTTGGATACGGTGTGTCTTGCCTAACTTATATCGGCAAGGATTTGCCGAACTTTACCCTTTTTCCGGCGAAAAATTTCCGCCGACCAATATCAACAGTATAGGGCCGATTGGGCAAAAAAAACCAGCCTTGGAGGCTGGTTTTTTTCACCGGAAACTGATTAAGACGCGAAAGGATGAACCTTGATGATGGTCTCGTTACGGTCTGGACCAGTCGAAATGATGTCTACTGGCACGCCGGTCAGTTCTTCGATACGTGCAATGTAATCCAGTGCAGCTTGTGGAAGCTCTTCGATAGACTTAGCACCGAAAGTCTTCTCACTCCAACCTGGAACGGTTTCGTAGATTGGTGTGATGTTCTCGTACTCGTCAGCCGCCATCGGTGAAACATTCAGGATGGTGCCGTCAGCTTTCTGGTAACCCGTACAGATTTTGATTTCTTCCAGACCGTCCAGAACGTCCATCTTGGTCAGACAGAAGCCAGTGATCGAGTTGATCTGGATTGCACGGCGCATTGCAACCGCATCAAACCAACCAGTACGGCGCAGACGACCGGTAGTCGCGCCAAACTCGTGGCCAACAGTACCCAGGTGCTTACCGATTGGATCTTGTTTTTCTTGACCGTCATACAGTTCAGTCGGGAAAGGACCAGAACCAACGCGGGTGCAGTATGCTTTCGCGATACCCAGGATGTAGCCCAGGTGACGAGGACCAAAGCCAGAACCTGCAGCAACACCACCAGCGGTAGTGTTTGAAGACGTTACGTATGGGTAAGTACCGTGGTCGATGTCCAGTAGCGTGCCTTGCGCGCCTTCGAACATGATCTTGTCGCCACGCTTACGTGCGTCATCCAGTTCTTGAGTCACGTCGATAACCATGCTGGTCAGGATGTCAGCTTGCTCCATCACTTTCGCCAGGGTTTCTTCGTAGCTTACTGGTTCAGCTTTGTAGAAATGCTCCAACTGGAAGTTGTGCAGTTCCATCACTTCTTTAAGCTTCTCGGCAAACGCTTCTTTATCGAACAGGTCACCAACGCGCAGACCGCGGCGGGCAACTTTGTCTTCGTACGCAGGACCGATACCGCGACCGGTTGTACCGATTGCTTTCGCGCCACGTGCTTTTTCACGCGCCATATCAAGGGCGATGTGATAAGGAAGAATTAGCGGACAAGCTTCTGACAGGAAAAGACGCTCACGTACTGGAATGCCACGTTCTTCCAGACCGCTCATTTCTTTCATCAGGGCGTCTGGGGACAAAACAACACCGTTACCGATGATGCATTTTACGTTGTTGCGAAGAATGCCAGAAGGAATCAAGTGAAGAACGGTTTTTTCACCGTCAATGACAAGAGTGTGACCTGCGTTGTGGCCGCCTTGGTAGCGAACAACGTACTGAGCGTCTTCAGTCAACAGATCAACGATTTTACCCTTACCTTCGTCACCCCATTGGGTGCCGAGAACGACTACGTTATTACTCATCTTTTCCAGTCAGTTGATGATTAAAACGGGATTCTAGCACCATCGTTTGAAGGATGCAGTCATTTTTTGAGCGCCGTCCTGCTTATGGTCATCGGGCTGTCACAGTTTTTTGCTCTTTCGATTTACTTGGACGGCCACATCATATATGCGATTACCGCGCCTGCGACGACTAAACACCCGCCAATGCGACGTAGGGTAGCATCTGGTAACAGGCTCATTTCGCTGACCATTTGCCGCCATTTTTTCGGTACCAACATCGGCCCCAGCCCTTCAACTACCAGCACTAAACCCATTGCAAGCCACAACTCATTGCCCATTTTTCACTCTCGTTCGTTTGGATAAAAAAAGACAAGGCATGACGCCTTGTCTTTTCTGTTTTGCTGTCTGGCAACGATTAATTTGCCTTCAACGTTGGCTCTTTCATGTACTGGAAGAACTCACTGTTAGGGTCAACAACCATGATGTCGCCCTTGTTGTTGAAGCTTTTCTCGTAAGCTTGCAGAGAGCGCAGGAAGTTATAAAACTCTGGCTCTTTGTTGAAGGTATTTGCATAGATCCTTGCAACTTCTGCATCAGCTTCACCACGTGTTACACGTGCAGTACGCTCTGCTTCTGCCAAAACGGTAGCCACTTCCAGCTCAGCCTGAGCGCGGATAACTTCCGCCTTCTCACGACCTTGCGAGCGGTGGCGACGCGCAACAGTTTCACGCTCTGCACGCATACGTGCGTAGATTGACTCACTGATTTCATCAGGCAGGTTGATCTTCTTGATACGAAGGTCAATCACTTCAATGCCGATGTCGTTAGCACCTTCCTGAAGCTCAGTCAGTACGTCTGCCATCACCTGCTCACGCTTCTCGGATACGATTTCCTTAATGGTTTTTGAACCGATTTCTGCACGCAGACCATCAGCCACTTTACGTTGCAAAAGGGCTTCAGCAGTCAGACGGTTACCACCACCTGTTGAAAGGTAGTACTGACCGAAATCTTTGATTTTCCACTTCACGTAGGAGTCGATGATCACGTCTTTTTTCTCAGACGTTACAAAACGATCTGATTGGTCATCCATGGTCTGGATACGTGCATCCAGCACTTTAACGCTGTCGAAAACAGGAACTTTAAAATGAAGCCCCGGCGGGTAAATTTTCGCCATGTCATCGTCAGCTTTCAGTACACGACCGAAACGAATCACAATACCGCGGTCACCTTCGTCGACGACGAATACTGACATCAAGCCTAAAACGAGCGATATGATGATTAGAGGAATTAACAACTTACGCATAATTAATATCTCCCCTGGCGCGAAGTCGACGAACGGCTGTTGCTTGGCGCTGCAGATTGCGTCGAGCTTTCCAGCTCAATGCCGTAATCTGATGCATTGCTGTTAACCGTGGTCGAACGTTGCTGAGGAGTTTGGTTCATCAGCTTATCCAATGGCAGGTAAAGCAGGTTGTTGCCGCCTTCCTGTGAATCAATCAACACTTTACTGGTGTTACCGAAGACGTTCTCCATGGTCTGGAGGTACAGACGGCTACGCGTGACTTCAGGTGCAGCCTGATATTCAGGCAGCAGCTTCTCGAACTGCGCTACGTCACCCTCTGCTTCATTAACAGTTTTCTCTTTGTAACCCAGAGCTTCTTTCTTCAGACGCTCTGCACGACCCGTTGCTTTAGGCAAAATATCGTTGCGATAAGCTTCTGCTTCACGAATGAAACGTTCTTCATCCTCACGCGCTGCAATAGCGTCATCGAATGCGTCTTTGACCTGCTCCGGTGGACGTGCTGTATCGAAGTTCACATCAACTACCAGCAGACCCATGTCGTAACGGTCCACGATGCGGTTGATTTCAACTTCAGTGCGTTCACGGATTTCCTGACGACCAGAGGTCAGGATTTGGTCCATCACAGCATCACCAATCACTGCACGCAGCGCAGAGTCAGTTGCCTGACGCAGGCTGTCGTCGGCATTGGTGACTGCAAACAGATATTTCTTCGGATCAGCAACGCGGTATTGCACGTCCATTTCAACACGCACAACGTTTTCGTCTTTGGTCAGCATGTCGCCTGAGCCGCGCAAAGAACGAATTGCCTGAACGTTTACCGGGGTCACTTCATCGATAAACGTTGGCTTCCAGTTCAGACCTGGCTGCACAATGCGGTTGTATTCGCCAAAGCGCAGCACGACACCGCGCTCAGCTTCACCGATAGTGTAAAAGCCTGAGACACCCCAGATAACTGCACCCACAACGGCAATTACGCCCAAACCAGCAGCACCGCTGCCACCAAAAGACGGCCCTTTGCCGCCAAACAAGCCACTCAGTTTGCGGCTTAGCTTGCCAAACACCTCATCGAGGTCCGGCGGCCCTTGGTCACGACCTCCGCGGTTTCCCCACGGGTCTTTGTCCTGACCGCCATTGTTTCCTGGCTCATTCCACGCCATTAGAGCACTCCATCAGTATGATATGACGATAGTTTTTATACTGTAACAGGCTGTCAGTTGACGATAAAGTCGCCTAACTCACTGCCTTCCCTTTTTTCAACCTCAACCAGTCTGTTTGAGGTAACCGCACGTCGACCAGCAAATGTCCGTCCTGCTCGTATTCTTCATGCGTAATACAGCGCAACTGACAGAATTTACTGTGCATTCTGCCGATAGCCGCAGGTGGAATACGTAAGCGATAGCTTACCATAGTCCCCGCTAGCCTCTCGGTTAGTGCCTCAAAAAGAAGATCTATGCCCTGATCTGCCAGTGCTGATACATAAACAACCTGAGGTAAACCTTCTTCATCACGCTCAATACGTGGCGAGGCTTCATCCATGTTGTCAATTTTGTTCATCACCAACAAAGTCGGAACTTCGTGTGCATCAATCTCTTCAAGTACCACGTCAACCGCTTCGATGTTTTCGCGGAAACGATCATCACTCGCGTCAATCACATGCAAAAGCAAGGTCGCTTCCTGTGTTTCCTGCAAAGTGGCTTTAAACGCCGCAACCAGATCGTGCGGTAAGTGGCGGATAAAACCAACGGTATCAGCAAGAATCACATCACCAACATCTTCCACCTCAATCTTTCGCAACGTCGGATCCAGGGTCGCGAACAGCTGATCAGCTGCGTAGACCCCCGCTTCAGTAATACGGTTAAAGAGGGTGGATTTGCCAGCGTTGGTGTATCCCACCAGCGAGACGGTTGGTACTTCAGCACGGTTTCGGGCTCGTCGCCCTTGCTCGCGCTGTTTAGACACTTTCTCAAGTCTACGCAAAATTGCCTTAACGCGATCACGCAGCAATCGACGGTCAGTCTCAAGCTGGGTCTCACCCGGACCACGCAAACCGATCCCCCCTTTCTGACGCTCCAAGTGCGTCCAGCCTCTGACGAGTCGGGTGGAAAGATGGCGAAGCTGTGCCAGCTCGACCTGCAACTTACCTTCGTGAGTGCGGGCACGCTGTGCAAAGATGTCCAGGATCAGACCAGTGCGATCAAGCACTCGACATTTGACCAGACGTTCAAGGTTTCGTTCTTGCGCAGGAGAAAGCGCATGGTTGAAGATAACAATGTCAGCCCCTGTCAATCGAACTGCATCAGCGATTTCTAGGGCTTTACCTTCACCAACGAAGTATTTGGAATGCGGGGACTGCCGACTGCCCGTAATGGTTTGCAGCCTGCTAACCCCCGCTGACGATACCAGCATTTCAAATTCGCTGAGATCTTCCCATTCGCCTTCCTGGGTGAAGTTGATATGAACTAAAACAGCCTGTTCACCGGCTTCATAACGGTCAAACAAGCGATCAACTCCTTACCAAAGGATTATTACTCCTCAGTCTTCTCTTGCTGACGTTCGTTTGGCGAACGCTCAGAGTTGTTGTGATGGTGGTTCACTGGGCGAGCTGGGACCACGGTAGAAATCGCGTGCTTGTAAACCATTTGGTTTACAGTGTCACGAACTGGTCAAAAGATTCGATCTGGCCCTGAAGCTTGATACCGTTTACCAAATAGATAGAAACAGGTACACGTTCACGACGCAGTGCGTTCAGAAATGGGTCTTGTAGAGATTGCCCCTTAGCCATTTTTAATTTTCCTTATTGGTTTGTAGTTGTATTAGCAACAATAAAATCAACAATGCCGCTTACAACAACCCAAAGTATACCTGTCTCTTCCTAGATCAGGTCAGACACTTTGTGACTGTTTGTAACGATAGCTCGGCATCGTCGCTATCAAGCCATGTCAAATTGTCCCAGCTGCGAAGCCAAGTGATCTGACGTTTGGCTAACTGACGGGTTGCGCACACACCGCGATAAACTGCATCGTCAAGCGAACAGCTACCCGCCAAATAATCCCACATCTGTCGGTACCCAACGCAGCGGATCGATGGCATATCAGGATTCAGATCGCCACGATCATACAGTTTGCGTACCTCCGCTTCGAAACCCGCTTCCATCATTTTCTGGAAACGCAGTTCAATACGGCGATGCAGTTCTCCCCTTTCCTTAGGGGCTATAGCAAATTGGTGAACCTCATATGGCAATGGTTCACCTTTGGTTTCGGTCAACTCAGTGAGAGTTTTACCCGAAATACGAAAAACTTCCAGCGCTCTCGACAATCGTTGAGGATCATTCGGGTGGATCCTCGCACCTGCGACAGGGTCAATGTTGCATAACTCATCATGCAAAGCCTGCCAGCCGTGTTCCTTTGCTTCCTGTTCAATTTTAGCGCGAATCGCTGGATCCGCGGGTGGCAAAGGTGACAAACCTTCTAATAATGCTTTGAAGTAAAGCATGGTACCACCAACCAAAAGGGGAATTCTCCCTTTTGCGACAATCTCTTCCATTTCCCGCAAGGCATCAGCACGGAAATCAGCCGCTGAGTATGCTTCTGACGGATCGAGGATGTCGATCAAACGGTGTGGAGCCAGTGCCAATTCATCTGCAGTTGGTTTGGCGGTGCCGATATCCATCTCTTTGTAGATAAGGGCGCTGTCGACACTGATGATCTCGACAGGAAATTGTTTTCTCAGGCCGATCGCCAGATCAGTTTTACCCGACGCGGTAGGCCCCATTAAAAAAATTGCCTTCGGCAATGGCTTAGTCATGTTTAAAAGCTTCTATTGCCGCTGCTACGTCAACCGGACGCAACAACGTTGAATAATGCGCTGCCAGCCTTTCCTGCCAGCAGTTTTCTAAGTCAGTGATCAGTGTAACGGCTTGTGATAAACCATAGACGTCTGTTTTTGCGTCGCCTGAGCTGCAAACCAGTTTGCCAGCAACTCAGCCGACAAAGTGTCAGATTCGCCGGCAAGAAATGTCATCAACGAAGGAATGAGCTGCTGCAAGTTATGATTGCGTAAAGGCTGACAAACCGCCATCACCATCAATTGGGTTGGCGACTTTTGACGAAGAAGCATACCAAATTGCTGAAGCAGACTTTCATGTTTCGCAATCAATGCCAATTCTTCCGTCGAAGCGGGCAGCGCCTGGGGGATCAGAAGCGGTTGCGCTTTCAAGCCTTCACCCTCTGCCGCAGCATGGAATTGTCCAAGCGTGGCGAGGTAAGAAGCCGCATCCAAATCCAGCAGGGCAATACCCTCGGCGCGTTGAAGCAACAAATACTTAGACGACACCACGGCCAACGCCTTACCTAAGCCATTTCCTGCATGCCCGACGGAGACCGGTGTTTGCACCACTGATGAAGGCGTAAAGACAGGTGGTGCTTCGGCTACCTGCGTATCCGCAGCTGGGACAACAGGCGTTGTCATGAGTGCTTGATACACTTTTTGCTCACGCTTTGAAGGGGCGTTATCACCATATTGCTCTCGGCGCGAGCCGCTACCAGATGATTGGCTAAGGCTTGAACCTCGTGGACTTTGCCCTGACGACTGTGGCCGCCATTCTGTGTATTCAGTCTGACCGGGGTAGTTTGAGTATGAGGCATTTCCCGCCCCCTGAGGCTCCAACGATTCGAGAGTTTCAGATGCGGGGGTATCAGGCGTGATTTCAGGTTGGGTAGCACTCTGCCCACTGCTGAGATCACTCACTGGTGGATGTTCAAACTCAAGTGCAGGCGCTTGTTCCGCCGCAACTTGCATCAGGGCATCAGCTACAGCCTGATAGATAAAGTCATGCACCAAGCGGGCCTGATGAAAACGGACTTCATGCTTGGCTGGATGAACATTGACATCCACCTGGTGCGGGTCGATGTCAATGTAAAGAACGTAAGCGGCGAATTGATCGGGACGCAATGATGCTTCATAGCCCTGTCGAATCGCGTGATTGATGAGTTTGTCTTTCATCATCCGCTGGTTCACGAAGCAGTGCTGAATATCGTTCTGGGCCCGTGCACCTTCCGGCGTACAAATCCAGCCATGAAGGGTTAAACCCTGATGTTCAAGGCTCACTGCCACAGCGCTTTTTACAAACGGCGAACCGCAAATAGCCGCCAGTCGCTTTTCACGCTGCACATCATTCGATGCCGCGCGGTACTGGCGCACGATGGTACCGTTGTGACGAAGGGTAATGGCCACATCGAAACGGCTCAGCGCAATGCGCTTCAGAAGCTCATCAATATGTCCGAATTCAGTTTTGTCAGTACGGAGAAACTTGCGGCGGGCTGGTGTATTAAAGAATAAATCCACTACTTCAACCGTCGTGCCGACTGGATGAGCCGCCGGTTTAACCTGAACAGCCATATCACGCCCTTCCGCATAGGCAGACCAAGCTTCTGATTGAGTGATTGTTCTCGATGTCAGGGTGAGTCGCGATACCGAGCTGATACTCGCCAGCGCCTCACCACGAAACCCAAGACTGATAATCGCTTCGAGGTCATCAAGGCAGGAGATCTTGGAGGTTGCGTGACGGCTGAGCGCCAATTCGAGTTCTTCTTTGGCAATGCCTGAGCCATTGTCTCGAATACGGATAAGCTTGCTGCCGCCTTTTTCGATATCAACATCAATGCGGGTCGCCCCCGCATCAATGCTGTTTTCAACGAGCTCTTTAACGACAGAAGCAGGCCTTTCAACCACTTCGCCTGCCGCAATCTGGTTTGCCAGACGTGCAGGTAGGATTTGAATTGCCATGCTTAACTCCCGGGAATAATCAGGGTCTGGCCGATCGCCAACTCGTCAGAACGCAACTTGTTGGCACGACGGATACTGTCTACCGTCACCCCATAATTGCTGGCGATTTTACCCAGATACTCTCCGCGTTGCACTTTGTGCTGCTTGTCTTTGGGCTGGACACCCACAATTTTCAGTCTCTGTCCTATCGCCAATTCATCTGAGCGCAGCTTATTGGCACTGCGAATACTGGCGACACTGACATCATATTCCTGCGCGATTTTACCCAAGAACTCTCCACGTTTGACGGTGTGAGTCACGGTTTTACCCGAAGGTGACGCGGGTTTTGCACTGGCACCTGAAGACGAAGGTCTCGAGGCGTTAGTCAATGCCCCAACGTTGACGTCAGGCACTGTCAGAACCTGACCGACTTTCAGGTTATTGGACTTCAAGCCATTTGCCGCTTTGATCGCCGACACTGAGCTGCCGTATTTACTCGCAATCACTGACAAAGACTGACCAGACGTCACTTTGTGTTTGACGCCATTCTTACGCGCAGCCATCAAGGTGCCATCTGGCGGGAAATCCTCAAAATAGGTCAACACACCTTTATATACAGCATTGGCAATCTTGTTCTGGTGGCTGGAGCTCAGCAACAGCTTTTCTTCCTGTGGGTTGGTGATAAAACCCGCCTCAACCAACAGAGATGGAATATCTGGGGATTTCAGCACAGCAAGACTCGCGTGTTCCGGGCTGGATTTGTGAAGTTTGGTCACTTTACCCATTTCTTTCAGCACGCGAACTGCAACGTCATACCCCTCTTTCTGTGAGTTACTGAACTGTAAGTCCAACACCGCACGGCTCAGGTATTCGTCCTCGTTGTCATTCAGAAGCGCACCACCACCTAACAGGTTCGATTGCTCTTCGTGCTTCTCAATCCAACGACCAATTTCACTGTTCGCGCGACGACGGGACAGCACCCATACAGACGCTCCGCGAGGCTGCGGTTTGTGGAAACCATCAGCGTGAATAGACACCAACAGATGCGCTCCCTTACGGCGGGCAATATCCGAGCGCTTGTTAAGATCGACGAAGTAATCACCATTACGCGTCAGCACTGCTTTCATGCCCGGCACCGCGTTAATCTTGGCGGCGACTTGGCGCGAAATAGCCAGTGTTACGTGCTTTTCGTATTTACGTCTTGGTCCCACGGCACCCGGATCGTTTCCTCCGTGGCCTGGGTCAATAGCGATAATAATGTCGTCGGTACCAAACGGCAGTGCGGTCTGGGTTTCGGCTGGAGCAGCAGGCTTGGCAGATTTCACCGCGACAGTTTTCTTTCCGTGAGGAATATCAATCACCAGACGGTGGCCATATTCACCGCCGGGTGCCAGAGGAAACAGGCGCGGGACACTTTGATCCTTTAGTTCAAAGACCAAACGGTATGTTTTGTTGTCAGGCGGATTGCTCTTGCGGATTTTCGTCAGAATTTTACTGTCGCTGACCGTTTTAGGCAATGTCATCCCTAAGGTCGTGTCTTTCAGATCTACCACCAGGCGATTCGGTTTGGTCAGGGTAAAATAGGTATAGGAAGGCTCATCGGCCAAATCCATCACCACGCGCGTTTCATCCGGCGCAGGCCAGATCCGCACATTTTCCAGTGAATTAGCCAGTACAGGAGAAAGTGTACCTAACCAGCATAGCAACCCTGCTAACACACCCCGCCAAAGCATATCGTTATTTCCACTCCAGTTTTGCCAGCAACGCTTCACCAACAGGCGTATTGGCCTGAACCTGCACTGTGCGTTGTTCATCGTTATATTTCAGTGTGATATCAAGATCAGGTTGCGGCAACAAACCTTCGCCTTTTTCTGGCCATTCAACCAAACAAAGTGCGTCAGGTGTGAAGTAATCCCGTATCCCCATGAATTCAAGCTCTTCGGGATCAGCCAATCGGTACAGATCAAAGTGATAGACTTGCCAGCTAACCAGTTGGTAGGGTTCAACCAGAGTATAAGTCGGGCTCTTTACGTTGCCAGAATGGCCAAGAGACTGGATGAATCCGCGAGAAAAAGTGGTTTTTCCTGCGCCCAGATCGCCATGAAGATAAAGGGTTGTTTGCTGCGCGCAGGCGGCTGCGACAGCTGCACCAAAGGCCACTGTTGCTTGCTCATCGGCAAGCTCAGTCATTAAAGTCTGTGTCATGTTTCTCACTGCTTTTCTGCGATAAGGCGCTACCCTATCGCGATTCTGTTTTTATGTTGTTGCCAAGAAGCGGGAGCAAATCACTGGCGATCAGGCCACGCTCACCGTCTTGTGCAGCAATATCTGCTGCATAGCTATGTAAGTAGGCACCAAAACTGGCTGATTCCGACAGCGAAGACATCTGTGCCACGCATCCGGCAATCACACCGGTCAGAACATCCCCCATGCCGCCACTGGCCATTCCAGGGTTGCCTGCATCGATGATCTGTAAAGTGCTGCCATCATAAACGATTGTGCCTGCGCCTTTAAGCACCACTACGCCACCATAGCGTTTATGTAACTCTTTGACGGCAGAAAAACGATCCCGTTCAATTTCTGTTACGTGAGTACTCAATAAATTTGCGGCCTCTCCAGGATGTGGAGTCAAAATCCAGTTATCCCTGCGCATCGGGGAGAATGCCAAGAGATTCAGTGCGTCAGCATCCACCACCATGGGAATCCCACACGCCACCGCGGCATCAAATAGTTTCTTCGCCCACTCGCTTTGGCCAAGACCGGGACCAATGGCAATCACATCAGCCCATCGCAGCGTTTCTTCTAACGCTTCAATGCCATCATCTTCAAGCCACCAACGTGTCATCAGTTCAGGCTGGCGGGCCAGCACTGCCGGAATATGGCTTTCATCGGTGAGCACCGCGACGAGGCCGGCGCCGCTTCGCAGTGTCGCCTGACCACTGAGGATAATTGCCCCACCCATTCCTTTTTGGCCACCAATACAAATGACGCGTCCAGCATGCCCTTTGTGTGCACTATTTTGGCGTTGTGGCTCCAGTGTCTTGGCAAGAGTAAGCGTCAGCAGTGTAGACGAAGCAGGGATATGCGCAGCAAACTCTTCACCAATACCCAAGCCGTCATAAAGAATGTCACCACAATAATCACGCGCTTTGCCGGTAAACAGGCCTTGCTTCAACCCAACGAAGCTGACGGTGCAATCTGCGATGACGGCCCCACCCCAAACATGTCCGGTATCCGCATCCAAGCCACTGGGAAGATCCACCGCGATCTTGGGGCAGTTAATCGCATTGATAGCATTCACTGCTAACAGGCATGCGCCCGATAAATCGCGGCTAAGCCCTGTACCAAATAGCGCATCAACGATCAGATCATGATCACCATCAGGAAAGGCACCTTGCCCAATCAAGCCACCAGCAGCCACAAACTTCTGCTGCGCTTTTAACGCATCACCGCTAGCACTAGATGGGTCGGCAGCCGACCAGAGGGTCACCGACATATTGGCTTCCAGAGCTAATCTCGCAATAACATAGCCATCACCGCCGTTATTACCGCTACCACAACATACGAGGATCGACTCAGCATCAGGCCAACGATCTTTCATCGTTTCAAAGACAGCACAGCCTGCGAGCTCCATTAGGTTGTACATTTCTACGCCAAGATCTGCTGCGATCTTGCGCTCTCCGTCTCTGACCTGATCCGATCGGTAAAGCGAGTGTGGTAGACTTGCGCTCATCTTAGTTTTTCCTTGCTGATCTTATGTCTGAGTCCCGATCTTCATCGTCGATCAATTTTACCCAACTTGCTGAAAATATCAGGCAATGGGGACATGAACTAGGATTTCAGCATATTGGGATCACCGATGTTGATCTCAGTCAGCATGAAGCTCAGTTGCAACGCTGGCTCGATAATGGCTATCACGGGGAAATGGATTGGATGGCGCGCCATGGCATGATGCGCGCCCGTCCTCAGGAACTGGTTGAAGGCACAGTCCGCGTGATCAGTGCCAGAATGAATTACCTTCCGCCAGATGCCGGGTTCGCCAAAACATTGGAAACTCCCTCTCTCGCCTATATCAGTCGTTATGCGCTTGGCCGTGACTACCACAAACTCATCCGCTACCGCCTGAAAAAATTAGGGCAGCGAATTGAAGAAGAAGTTGGGAAATTCGGCTATCGACCTTTTGTCGATTCCGCCCCGGTTCTGGAACGCCCATTGGCAGAGAAGGCCGGTCTTGGCTGGACAGGCAAGCATTCGCTGTTGCTCAGTGAAGACGTCGGTTCCTGGTTTTTTCTGGGTGAACTGCTGATTGATCTGCCCTTACCAGTGGATGAGCCGACAGAAAGCCAGTGTGGCAAGTGCGTAGCATGTATTACATCTTGCCCCACAGATGCCATTGTTGGCGACACCATTGTCGATGCCAGACGTTGTATTTCTTACCTCACGATTGAACTTGATGGTGAAATCCCAGAAGAGTTTCGCGAGGCGATGGGGAACCGAATCTATGGCTGTGATGACTGCCAGTTGGTTTGTCCATACAACCGCGAAGCTGAGTTAACCAACGAGTCTGATTTTTATGGGCGAGAAAGCTTGGTCCAACAACCTCTGAAAACGTTGTTCAGCTGGGATGAATCCACATTTTTGAAAGAAACTGAGGGTTCGGCCATTCGCCGTATAGGCCACGAAAAATGGCGCCGTAACCTCTCTGTGGCCATGGGAAATGCCCCTTATGATCCAGAGATTATTGAACTTTTGGAATCGGCCAAAGGATTCTCTGCTATGCTTGATCAGCACCTTGATTGGGCGCTTGAACAACAGATTAAACGCCGGAATGAACATGCTGTTGATGTTCTGCCTTCCTCAACCAAGAGGTTAGTCAGAATCGTTCAGAAAGGTCTACCAAGGGATGCCTAAGCGCAATCGTGCGGTAGTGGAAAGTCACCTATCTGCTCAAAATTAATGCAAAAACAAGACATAGATTCACTTCTTCTGCGAAATGTGGAAAACCTTTTCAGTACGCTATAAAACAGTGCATGCTGATAAAGTTAAACACACTCTGTGAATAATCTCAGATGAAAGTCACGAAAGGTGATGAAACTGGGGATAATCTTTTGAAAACATTGAAAACCGAAACTTTAATCCCATTAAAAACATAGACTTACAATGAAAACAATTCACAGGGATCAGTTTTCCACCGATCAACATCCGCACAAATAACTCTGAGTAACGTCACATCTTCTGATATTCATCAACGGCTTTACCCACAAGCTAGACTTTGTGGATAACTCTGTTAAGAAACACGATAAAAAGGTGCTCAAAGCGCGATGCAGACACGTTCCTGCAAAAAACTCATTCAGATTGTATTTGGGCTAGACCTTGCCCGGAGATAATGCTTCACAGCATTAAAAGACAACGACCCGCTACACCCTAAAAATAACTGGTGCATTCAACGCGGAGTGTTGGTGCTTACAGATGATGTTCTGTAAGAAATTTGGAGCGATACATGAGGTTCCTGCTCTCAAGGTAAAAGACGTGACCTCAACCTTGGCTTTGATACCTGCTGTAGCGCACTTCCAAATGGAAGTTTGGAGCGACACACGAGGTTCGAACTCGTGACCTCAACCTTGGCAAGGTTGCGCTCTACCAGCTGAGCTAGTGTCGCATTCAAAGAGCGTCCGAAATGCTTCGGTAAATTTGAATCAAACGGCTAAATTTGCCATTCGAGCTTTCTTATCGAAAGAAAATTTGGAGCGACACACGAGGTTCGAACTCGTGACCTCAACCTTGGCAAGGTTGCGCTCTACCAGCTGAGCTAGTGTCGCTTTTTGTTCCAACAGTGTTGGATTATTTTTTGTTTTTAGCAGGTTAGGCTTAGCCTATTCTGCGCTTCCCGAAGGAAATCAAAATTTGGAGCAGCACACGAGGTTCCCGATCTTCAAGGCTTAGGCGTGACCTCAACCTTGGCAAGGTTCCTTGCGTGTGGTTTTTCCCGAAGGAAATCAAAATTTGGAGCGACACACGAGGTTCGAACTCGTGACCTCAACCTTGGCAAGGTTGCGCTCTACCAGCTGAGCTAGTGTCGCATAGATCATCCGACGATCAATCGGATCATTCAAATTTTTGGAGCGA
>NZ_JAALDL010000011.1 GCF_011045095.1 Grimontia sedimenti | reverse complement strand
TATTGCCCTGCACGGTGGTTTCGTTCCTTACGGTGCGACCTTCCTGATGTTCATGGAATACGCGCGTAACGCGATGCGTATGGCGGCACTGATGAAAGTGCAGAACATTCAGGTTTACACCCACGATTCTATCGGTCTGGGTGAAGATGGCCCAACGCACCAACCTGTTGAGCAAATCGCGTCTCTGCGCCTGACACCAAACATGAGCACATGGCGTCCATGTGACCAGGTAGAATCTGCAGTCGCATGGAAACTGGCGATTGAGCGTAAAGACGGCCCAAGCTCGCTGATTTTCTCGCGTCAGAACCTGGCTCAACAAGAGCGTTCAGCGGAGCAAGTAGCAAACATCGCCAAGGGTGGTTACATCCTGAAAGATTGCGCAGGCAAACCTGAGCTTATCTTGATTGCTACCGGTTCAGAGGTTGAACTGGCAGTTGAAGCAGCAGCACAACTGACGGCAGAAGGCAAAGCAGTTCGCGTGGTGTCTATCCCATCGACTGACGTGTTCGACAAGCAAGATGCAGCATACCGTGAAGCGGTTCTGCCATCAGACGTGACAGCACGTGTGGCTATCGAAGCGGGCATCGCGGACTTCTGGTACAAGTACGTCGGCTTTGATGGTCGCATCATCGGTATGCACACCTTCGGTGAATCTGCACCGGCAGGTGAGCTGTTCAAGATGTTCGGCTTCACCACTGAAAACGTGGTTGAGACAGCAAAAGAACTGCTGGCATAAGCAACAAACAGACCCCAAAACCCGCCAACTGGCGGGTTTTTTTCTGCCTTTTTTATCTAAACACCTCTGACAGCCGAACCAAATAGCTATTAAATTTCATACCGATACATTTTTTAGTAACCACTGAAAAAACAAAACTTTCCCGCTCTGAAAATTTTTGTGCCTCGTCCCTTTTCCAATGCCTCCTTAGACTGAAAAAAATCACGAACAAGGAGTGACAGCATGACAACGGACACCAAAACAGCCAGTCAGGAATACATCGAATGGAATGTAGACCTTTCTGCTCCCGTCTCAATTAAAGGTGGCTCGCTGCCTTTCTCAGACACCCCTATGGTCGGTGTAAAACGCATGATGTTTGAGCGTCGCGGTGATGAAATTGCCCGACGAGCGACATCTTGCGTTCGCTATGCGCCAGGAAGCTCGTTCAAACCTCATAGTCACCCAGGTGGTGAAGAATACATTGTGCTGGAAGGCACCTTCTCTGACCAAAATGGTGACTTCACTAAAGGGTGGTACGTGCGCAATCCGGTTGGTTCGACTCACGCCCCTTTTACCAAAGAAGGTTGTGAGATCTTCGTGAAGCTTTCCCAAGTGCCTTCGAGCGAACCGGACTACTTCTATCTCAATACCAATGAAGCTGATTGGACATCAGTGTCTGAGCTCCACAAAACGCTACCGCTTTGGAATTCGGACCTCGAAGAAACCTCGTTAAATCAGCTAAAAGCGGGTTATCAATCCACAGAAGAAACCTTCGACAAGGTCGTTGAATACTTTGTTCTCTCTGGCAGTGCAACCATCAATGGTACTCAGTATGAACATCACTCTTGGATGCGCTTCCCAGCTAACACGCCTGTCACGATCGCTACCAATAGCGGCGCGGTGATCTACAGAAAAATTGGTGCAGGCGAAGTACGCGTTTAACCCTTCTGCTCAACATATTCATAAAAAACAACAGCCGGAAAACCGGATAAGGAAAAGTCATGTCTTCGGAAAGCAAAATCGCGTTATACGAAACTACGGGTTTCCCGAACCCTGCGCGCATTCGAGCAGCGTTGGCTGAAAAGGATCTTTGAATCAGGTAGAGTTTATCGAGGTTGACGTTATGAACCTTGAACACCGAACCGAAGCGTTTTACGCCATAAACCCTTTGGGAACAGTACCTGTACTTCGTACGCTGGAAGGTGAATATCTTTCAGAGTCTACCGCTATTACCGAGTACATTGATGCTTTGTTTGATGGACCATCGCTCACAGGTACAACCCCACTTGAGCGTGGCATGATTCACATGATGCAGCGCCGTGCGGAGTCCATGGTAATGGATGCTGTGGGTGCCTACTTCCACCATGCTACAGCAGGTCTGGGCCCAGCGCTCGAAACTTATCAGTGTAGTGAATGGGGCAATCATCAGAAACAACGTGCACTAGCCGGTTTTTCTTATTTCAATCAACACCTAGAGCACAACTTGTACGTGGCTGCAGATACCTTCTCGATGGCTGATATCACGTTGTTCTACGGTCTGGCATTTGCAGAATTTGCTGGCATCGACATTCCGGCGGAGCTCACCAACCTGATTGGTTGGAGACAAACTATGTCGGATCGGCCTTGTTTTTCTGCGAACTAATGGAGGCGAGCCATGAAAGTACAACCCTTCTTTCATGCCGAAACAGGCTCATTGACGTATGTGGTCTCTGATAGCGGACATGCACTGATCATTGACCCGGTTCTTGACTACAACAATGGCGATATCTCTCACTCACATATCGACACTGTGCTTGAATACATCAAAAGAAAAGGGCTTGAACTGCGTTACGTGCTGGATACACATATCCATGCAGACCATCTATCGGCATCGCAGTATGTGAAGACCGCCACCGGCGCAAAAACTGTCATTAGCCACCGGATTAGGGAAGTTTTCAATCAATGGAAAAACAAATTCGGTTTGGGAGACTTGGCCAACTTTGATTATCTGGTCAACGGAAGATCCAAAATTCACTTTGGTTCCAAAGTGATCGAAGTGATTGAAACGCCGGGTCATACTCCAGCTTGTGTCACTTACAAAGTCGACGACAACGTGTTTGTCGGTGACACATTGTTCGCACCGGACAAAGGGACATCAAGAGTGGATTTCCCCGGTGGTAGCGCAGAGGATTTGTACCACTCCATTCGAAAGCTCTATGAGCTGCCAAGTGGGACAAACGTTTATCTTTGCCATGATTATCCTCCCCTCGGGTCATCACCGACAATGTGCGTGAAGATGGATTGGCAAAAGCGTAGAAATATCATGTTGCGTGACACCACCACCATGGATGAATATGTCTTTGTTAGGAGCCAGCGCGATGAATCGCTAAAAGCACCCAAATTGCTAGATATTGCGGTGCCTTTCAATTTGACATTTCAACTACCGACACCCTAAAGATCAAAAAAGACTGGATAACATCCAGTCTTTTTTCTGTGAAAGCAAAGCTCAGCAAGCCCTAACTTACTGTCGACACTAGCCAGTCACGGAACACACTGACTCTTTCCTCTTCTGAAGCTTCATTTTTCCAAACCAGAAAGTAGCAAAATCGTGAACGGAACTGATATTTTTCAGTATCAAAGGGGCAAATAAGCTCCCCTGCCTTTAACTCATCCTCTATCAACCGGCTCCGTCCAAGCGCTAATCCACTTCCCCGACGAGCAAGCTCAATGACACTGGCGAAATCGTTGATTTTTAATCCGTGTAATTTCTTGGGAAGAGGGATATCCACCTTATCAGACCATTCTTGCCAAGACGGATATCCACTGCGAGCAGGAACAGAATAATCATGTAGAAGAGGGATACCTTTCAAACCCTCAGGGGGCTTTTTAGTGAGGCCATATTTCTCTGCAAATTCTGGTGAACAAACCGGGAAAATCTCTTCAAACATCAAATGCTGTGCACACAATCCTTCCCACTGTCCCAATCCGTAACGCACACCAATATCTATGCTCGCTCAGCATAGTCGACCAAAGACACGTCAGTCTCAATCTGAATCTCGCAATCTTCATGCGCCAACTGAAAAGCATTGACTCGTGAAAGTAACCACTTGGATGCGATAGAAGGGCTTGCAGAAACAACGATGGCGTTTTCTTCTTGCTCCTCAAACAAACGACTAAGACCACGGCCAATCAGTTGGAAGCCTCTATGAATATCGGGAAAAGCACGAAGACCTTCTTCTGTTAGCGTCAGTCTGGATGAACCGGAAGTTGCCCTATCGAAGAGCCGGATATCAAGCCAATCCTCCAACTGTCTGACTTGCTGACCAACCGCAGCAGGTGTCACGTTAAGCTCCTGAGCCGCGCCAGCAAAGCTATGGTGCCTTGCTGCGGCTTCAAACGCTCTTATGCCATTAAGATGGGCGATCCTGCTCCCTTTATAAAAACGTTTTTTTGGTGAATACATAATCCAACCTTTTGTATTTGAACAGCTTTAACAACTCTTACTGGCCGTATCAATAATACATACTCACATGAGCTGATTATCTGTTTCATTTAAATATAGATGCGCACTTGGATTATTCATTCCGTTATATTAACAACACCTAAATATGTAGAAAAAAACCGGACAAACACTATCCATCAAAACATAATATTTAATAGAAGTAACATTTAATCAAAACTATCAAATTAGACGAGAAACAAAAATACCATTACATTAGCAATAACTTACAATCACATGAGCCTACCTCGCTACCCCCTCATTCAGAAAAAATCAAATATAGCTATAATTTCAATGCCATAAGCAAATATCACACATACTAAAAACAGTCTTAGGTGGAACAATAACAGAACCCATCTAGTACTTTTACCATGCGAATCTTTCTATTCAATAGAGTGGAGTTAAAGTCCATGATTTAACGGACAAACGCCAAAAAGGCCAAGCATCATGGCATGCCCATCATTTGCTAAAAATATGCGCTTGATGGTCGAAGAAAAAACCACACGTTTTATCTCTTTCATCGGCGACAAAGAAAAACTTCGCTGCCACGAAATCAATCCTGCCTCGACCTCAATACTCAGCACGTTAGCATCCGGAATAAGCACGTTATTCATGGAGGTTTAAATGACGACATCAGCGGGAAAGCCTTTGGCAGTGATCGCCGGGTACGGTGAAGGGCTGGGTGAAGCACTCAAAAAAACTTTCGAGAACGATGATTACCACGTTGTCACCATTAGTCGTTCAGGTGGGATGATCCTTGCAGACACAACGGATGCAAATGAAGTTAACCGGGCATTCGCACAGATCAGCGTTCTTCATGGCACGCCGGATGTCGTGATTTGCAACACCGCCATGCTCACAATTGAGCGTTTCTTTTCAACAACCTCCGTGCGGTTCGAAGAAACCTGGCGTTCATCTGTAATGAGCGTTTTCAACGTCGCACAGGCGGTGATTCCCATGATGATTAAACAAGGCAGTGGCACCTTGCTGGTAACGGGCGCAACAGCAGGTATTCGTGGCAGTAAGAACTTCAGCGCATTCTCATCCGCTAAGTTCGCCTTGCGTGGGCTCTCTCAATCGCTCGCCAGAGAATTCCAGCCACAGCGCATCCACGTCGCTCATGTGATTGTTGATGGAATCTTATGGTCTCCCAGGAGTCATGAGCGCTTCCCTGCCCTTCAACGCGAGAACGCCATCGAGCCGAACGATGCCGCCAGTATCTATCTCAGCTTGGCTAAACAACCTGCCAGCGCATGGACGCTGGAAATGGATATCCGCCCTTACAACGAAGCGTTTTAAACAAGGAGCCGTCATGATGAACAAATATGCTCAAACCGTGATTGTCGGTGGTGGATTAAGTGGACTTTACGCTGCTTATTTGCTCGAACAGCAAGGTCAGGATTACCTGTTGTTGGAAGCGAGAGAGCGTTTTGGTGGACGAATAGTTTCAGCATCACAGGATAATCAGGCAGCCAGAGTCGACCTCGGCCCTTCCTGGTTCTGGCCTAACATCAATCCCCGATTTTCCGCATTAGCAGAAGCACTCTCCATTCCTAGCTACAAGCAACATGGCGATGGACACTATCTTGTCGAAAAAGCCCGAGGCGCGCCGCCACAGGCAATCAATGTTGGCTACGACATTATGCCTGACACCTATCGCCTTGAAGGCGGTATGCAAGCTATGGTCGAAGGCTTATTGCAGAAAATCCCAACTCACAAGCAACTCACCGGCAGTGAGTTAACGCACGTCTCGTTGAACAACGGGACTTACACCCTGCGTTTTCAGCAATCCGGAGAAGACAAAATGTTGCAAGCACAGCACATCATCTTCGCCTTGCCGCTGAGATTAATCGCACGCAACTTGAGCTTTGAGCCAGCATTGAACCCTCGTCTACTCGACACCTTTGGCGGCACGGAAACTTGGATGGCAGCCCATGCCAAAGCGGTGTTTATCTATGACAAGCCTTTCTGGCGAGAAAATGGGTTTTCAGGATCAGCATCCAGCAATGTCGGGCCGTTAGTGGAAATCCATGACGCGTCACCAGAGGTGAACGGCAAAGCTGAATATGGCGCCATCATGGGCTTTATGGGCATTAACGGTGCGGCACGGAAAACCGCAGGCGATGAGACATTGAAAAAACTCATTCAGCAACAACTTGTCAGAATGTTTGGGCCTGATGCTGAAAATCCCCTTTCCATTCAATATATCGATTGGTTTCAGGAGGAGTACACGGCTACCAATGATGACATGGCGACGATGCATGGGCTGTATGGCTTTAGCCAGCAGGATGAAAACCACTCAAACGTTTTCTTTGCGGGGACAGAATCCTCCCGCGCTTATGGCGGATATCTGGAAGGCGCGTTAGACGCGGCTGAAAGGGCCGTCGAAGCCTTGATGGAAACATCCCTTCAGCATTGCTGAAGGGATATCATCAAAAACTATTGCTGAAAATGCTTCTTGGGTCGCTGCCGTAGTGATTTGAACCTTTGGTGCCCGGTAACAAAGAGAACATATAGAAGATGATGAAACCCAGCACTGGAACAAAAAGAACAAAATACCAAGCACCAGACTTATTGATGTCATGTAATCGACGGACAGCAACAGCGAGCAAAGGGATGAAAGTAAACACAAACCACAAGAAGGTGGCCTGAAAACTAAACGGAGTCAGGTTTTCGTACCCTGCGCTTGAGATATCCACACACAGGCAGACAAAAATCATTATCACATCCAGAAAGTGAAAGCCCCAGAACTCACGCCGTGTAGCCCTGCCTGAAAATTTGGCGTAATTCAAAAACGCCATAAACAACCATTTCATTTCCGTATCCTTACTACAACTGCTGGCCACGCTATTGTTATGTTGTTTGGCCTTGTCCTAGGGTCTTAAGCGCCACTGATTAAAACGCGGGTTTAAACTACCAAAAGCCTTGCCTCGGTAGGTGAACTCACTACACAAAACGGCTGTTTCGGCATTCATTTACGATGATATTGTCATTTTTGAGGCGAGTTTCTCAGCTCTAAAAAGTCACAAATTTTAGTGAGATCCTCCAAGTATGATCGCGAGTCTATCTCCAGCTCGTCAGTACTCTTCATTTCCAAAAAAACCGGCATCCTCGCAACTTTCCACGCTTTCAATCCTGAAATCGCGCCTTTTCAATATATCCAGTTGAATCAGAGTGAACTCAAATGTATATTGCGAACGATTTTGATAACCATTTTCATTTATGAAAAGGAGCAATAAATGAAAACCTTCTTACAGGCTGCATTGCTTTCTCTTGTGACCACCTCAGCAATGGCTGCAGAATCGGTTGTTATTGAACACCGTATGGGAAAAACTGAAATTCAAGGCGTACCAGAGCGCGTCGTCGTCATTGGTCTGGGATCGCTAGATGCAGTCAATGCGCTGGGTATTGATCCTGTTGCGGTATCCAAAACCCTTCCACAGGTTCCTGCATACCTGGAAAAATACAAAGACGACAAGTACGCCAACGTGGGTAGCCTGTTCGAGCCAAATTTCGAAGAAATCTACAACCAGAACCCAGACATCATCATCGTGGGCCCACGTAGCTCCACCAGCTATGACGAGCTGTCAAAGATCGCCCCAACAGTAGTATTCGCTGCAGACAACTCGAAAGGCTACTGGAAAGCCACTCAGGAGCAATGGCGCAACCTGGGCAAAGTCTTTGGTAAAGAAGCATTGGTTGAAGAAAAAATCGCAGCCATGGATAAAGAGTTCAAAGCCATTAACAACTACAACCAGACAAATGGCGTTGATGCCCTGACCATCATGAGTGCTGGCGGCAAACTGTCTTCTTTTGGTGCTGACTCCCGCTTTTCTGCTATCTACACAGATTTTGGTTTTAACGAGTCTGTGAAAGGCATCAAAGCGTCAAACCACGGCGATATGATCTCGTTTGAGTTTATTCGCGAGTCTGACCCTAAAACCCTTCTGGTCATTGACCGTGACACGCTGCTCAACCCTGCTGAAAGCGAAACCCGCGAGCAGTTTGATAACGATCTGATCAAAGCGACTCAGGCATACCAGAACAACAAAATGACATATCTGGATTTGAACGCCTGGTATCTATCTATGTCTGGCATCACTGCGACTGAGCAAATGATTTCTGACATCAAAAACAGTGTTGACCTGTAAGCGATTGCCCTAAGAAACTGAGGTATACCTTGTTAAAGTTGTTGTTTCTTTTGGGCTTGCTTAGTCTGGCATCCTTATTTGTCGGTGTCAGCGAGCTGTCTCCTGCCCTTTTGTTGGCAGGAGACAGCCAAGCGCTCGAACTTCTCTTCACCAGCCGCCTTCCCCGTTTGCTATCCATCGTGCTAGCAGGTGCAGGCTTAAGCATTGCAGGTCTGGTGATGCAGCAAATCAGCCGAAATCGGTTTGCTGCGCCTTCCACTACAGGCACCATTGAATGTGCCATGCTCGGCTATATGCTTAGCCTTGTGTTTTTCGGCAATGGTCATCAACTCTGGCTGATTTTTTCCGTTTCCATTTTTGGTACCTTGTTGTTTGTTACCCTTATCCAACGCATCCAATTCCGTAACGCTGTATTTGTACCGCTAATTGGCATTATCTACGGCAGTATCATCAGCTCATGCGCCACGTTCCTCGCGTATAAGTATGATGCCCTGCAAATGCTAAGCAGTTGGACAGTCGCCAACTTTGCCAGCATTTTGAAAGGTGATTATGAGCTTCTCTATATCGCCCTGCCGATTGCAGCCTTCACCTATGCCTACGCCGCGCGGATTTCCGCTGTCGGCATGGGACGTGATTTTGCGGTTGGTCTTGGACTGAGTTACAGACAGGTGTTAGTGATTGGCGTAATGCTGGTTTCCATTCTGTCGGCGAGTGTTGTAATGATAGTGGGCGCCCTACCCTTTATTGGTTTGCTTGTGCCTAACCTTGTCAGCATTTTCTATGGCGACAACCTTCGCAAGAACATTTCCCGCGTGGCGATTGTCGGCGCGCTTTTGGTACTTGCCTGCGACATTGTCAGCCGTCTGCTCATCTTCCCTTACGAAATTCCGGTTTCTATGCTGGTGAGTATTTTGGGGGGATTGGCCTTTATTTATCTCATTACCAAAGGGCCAAAAAATGTCTGATACAAAGAAAATGTGGGCAATGGCTATGACAGCCCTTGTCTTTGCCGCTCTGTTTATCTGCATTGGACTCACGGCCACGAACTATGGCTATTTCCTGTCTCGCCGTGTCCCGAAAGTGCTTGCAATGGTGCTGGCTGGCATTGCGGTTGCCCAATCGTCGTTGGTATTCCAAACCATCACCCACAACCGCATTCTCACACCAAGCATTATGGGGTTTGATTCCCTGTATGTGCTGACACAGACACTGCTGGTCGCTGTGTTTGGTGGCTTCAGCTTTTTCCTGATCAACACCTACATTAACTTCGCCATTGCCGTGACCGTGATGGTGGGGTTCTCGCTGCTGTTGTTTGGCTTCTACTTCGGCAAGGAAGGCCGCAACCTGATTGTGTTGCTTTTGATTGGCCTGATCCTCGGACAGGTGTTTTCAAGCACCGCCTCGTTTTTCACCATGCTGATGGACCCGAACGAGTTTCTGGTGGTGCAAAGCAAGATGTTTGCGAGCTTTAACAACATCAAGATTGAGTTGGTATATTTGTGCCTACCACTCTTGCTGATAGCCAGCTTCCTGCTCTACCGCATGCACCGGACATTAGATGTGTTCTGGCTGGACAAGGATAACGCCATCAGCCTGGGTGTTGATGTGCAGAAAACCACACGTAAAGCGCTGATTCTCTCCGCTGTCCTCATCGCCATGTCGACCGCATTGATTGGCCCTGTCATGTTCTTTGGTCTTTTGGTCACGAACCTGACCCGAGAACTGTTCCGCACCTATGAGCACCGCGTTTTACTGGTGGGATGTTCGCTGATGTCCATTTGCACCTTGTTGGTCGGCCAATGGGTGGTAGAAAACCTGTTTAAGTTTGATACCACGCTAAGTGTTGTCGTGAATTTCGCTGGAGGACTCTACTTCCTCTGGATGCTGCTGAAAAACCGAGTTGTTTAACATGATCACCTTAAAAAACCTGACCAAAGCTTTTGGTAAACAACGCGTCGTAGATGAAGCCTGCGGCGAATTCGAGAAGGGTAAAGTGACCGCCATCATAGGTCCAAATGGCGCGGGAAAAAGTACCCTGCTTTCTATGGCCAGCCGCCTTGTCACTCCCGATGGTGGCCATGTAGTGATAGATGGCAAAGCCATCGCCGAATGGGATACCGGTGAGCTGGCAAAACGTCTTGCCGTGCTTCGTCAGGCGAATTCAATCACTATGCGCTTTACCGTGCGCGAGCTAGTCTCGTTCGGTCGCTTTCCCTACTCAAAGGGAAACCTGACCACCAAAGACAATAAAGTCATCGATAAAGCCATTGATTATCTGGATTTGAAGTCGTTGGAAAACCGTTATCTCGATGAGCTAAGCGGAGGTCAAAGGCAGCTGGCGTTTATTGCCATGGTGATCGCACAGGACACTGACTATGTGTTCCTTGATGAACCTCTGAACAACCTCGATATCCGCCACTCACTGAGCATCATGCGAACCATTCAACGTTTGGCGCACGAGATGGGGAAGGCCGTGGTTATCGTCATCCACGACATCAACTTTGCAGCCTGTTATGCCGACCACATCATCGCGATGAAGCAAGGCAAAATCGCCACCAATGCCGTGGTTGATGAAGTGATTCAGGAAGCGGTTTTGGAAAACATCTACGACACGCCATTCACCATTGTCGAAGCGAACGGCAAGCGTATGTGTTTGTATTACTAGAGTCGGTTAAGCTTAAAGTACACATAAAAAGAAACCCGCCATCAGGCGGGTTTATTTTTCATTCATCGATATTACGCGAACTGCTTTCTACGCAGCTCTCGCGAAAGCCCTATGTAAAGACTCACACACATCACGAGCAGGAATACCGCAAACGGCAGACCCGTAGAGATAGTTGCCGCTTGCAGCGCACCTAAGCCGCCGCCCATCAGAAGGGCAATTGCCGCAAGGCCTTCGATAGTACACCAGAAGATACGCTGCGAAACCGGCGCATCAATCTTGCCACCCGCTGTAATCGTATCGATAACCAGTGAACCGGAATCTGACGAAGTCACGAAGAAGATGATGGTCAGCACCATGCCGAAGAAGCTGATCACTGCAGTGAACGGTAAAGCTTCAAACATCTTGTAGATAGAAAGCTCTGGCTGCCAGTTACCATTGGTGATCAGGTTAACCACACCCATATAACCGCCATCCATTTGATCCAGCGCGGTTGTGCCGAAAGTGGTCATCCACACAATACACACGATGGTTGGCGCAATCAGTACCGCCAGAATGAACTCACGAACAGTACGGCCGCGTGATACGCGCGCGATGAACATACCAACGAATGGTGACCAGGATACCCACCACGCCCAGTAGAAGGTCGTCCAACCGTGGTAGAAGCCAGAATCTTCACGACCCACCCAGTTCGACAGCGCTGGCAACCAGCTCAGGTAATCAACGGTGTTGCTGACGATACCACTGAAGATAAGTGCGGTAGGGCCAACCACCATCACGAATACCATCAGCATGGCTGCCATCACCATGTTGATTTCACTCAAACGCTTCACGCCGCCGTCCATACCACGGTATACCGATACGAGAGCAGCAATGGTGATAGCCAGAATCAGGATGGATTTAGTTTCAATGCCTGAATCGATACCGAACAGGTAGTTAAGGCCTGCAGCAATTTGGTTTGCGCCGATACCGAGGGACGTCGCCAAACCGAACAAAGTCGCCAATACCGCCATGATATCGATGATGTGTCCCCACAGACCCCAAACACGATCGCCAAGCAGCGGATAAAACGCTGAACGCAATGTTAGCGGCAGATCTTTGTTGTAGTGGAAGAATGCCAGCGCCAGACCGACAACGGCATAGATTGCCCACGCATGGAAGCCCCAGTGGAATATCGCAGCTGCAGTACCAATGCTTCGTGCGTCATCGGAACCCGCTTCTAACCCCAAAGGAGGTGTTAGAGTGTGGTTCATCGGTTCAAGCACACCGTAGAACATCAGGCCAATACCAACGCCGGCCGAAAACAGCATCGCGAACCATGCTGGGTAGGAATAATCAGGCGTTGCTTCTTCACCGCCTAATCGGATTTTTCCGACAGGTAGGATTGCCAGCACTAAACAGAAGATGAGAAAAAGGTTGGCTGAAATCACGAAGAACCAGTCGAAGGATTGGGTTATTGCGGGGCGAAGCCAACCGAAGAAATCGGCAGCTTGATCGGTAAAGATCAGTACACCCAGTACAAACACCACCACCATGATGGCGGAGATAGGGAAGACGGGGTTATGGAAATCTAACCCCAGGAAGTTCACGTTGTCCTGACCTACCTGATAGTCCGTGTTGTATAGGTCGTCATCATTTTTGTTTACGGTTGTCGTAGGCTCTGTCATAGCATTACCTTTTAAAACGCCCTGCTTCATCTATGAAGGAGAACGGATAGAGAAGTTTGCCATCTGGACATAAGACCAGAGGGCCTGAGGACAAGGTGTGTTGCTGCTAGGTCGGTGTATGCTCACCGATCCAACAAATGCAGAACTAACACCCCTGTTAAGATGGGCTTAATTGAACGGGGAGCGGGTTAACGCTCTCCAAAAATATTTTTTTGGCGCATGGCCTTATTTGTTCGACCTGCAAAAATGACTAATCGAACATTGGGGCAAAAGCGTAACATGGCCAGTTCCAAGACAAGTTGTTCAAATTAGAGAAAGAAAGCAAAAGCCGCTGTAGCCTCCCATGCTATATCGAGAAAAAAGGTCTCATCTTTAGCTATCTGGTAGCTTGAAAAATGAAGGGCTCGTCTTGGCCATCTCTGTCACTTTGCATCGCGATACAAAGGTGCTGAGCAAATCCTGATAACGCTGCAGGATTGGCTCAGCACCTTCCAACGCCATACTAAGCTGGCCAGATTCCGCCAGTGACACATCCCCACTAACAGGCGCATCCACCAAAACCAAATCCGGTGGGGCTTGTTCCCGAAGGGCGTCCCAACGGACATTCTGAAAGGGACTCAGTTCAAACCAGATATCCAACCCTTCAGCATTGTGGAGAATGCCGTTCTCTCCCAGCCCTTCAGCCATTACATCTTCGGGCCCCGGCAACAAGCTGAACAAAATCGTACATCGCCCAGCAATAGAAGCGGTGTCGATTCCTTCTCTCGCTCCCGAGGCTTTGAGCCTTGCCATCGCTTCCCGCTGAGTAGCATCATACACATACAAGCGACAGCCGTGAGTTTGACACCAAGTCAAAATACGCTGAGCAACGGGCTCTCCCAATTTGCCCAACCCGATAAAGCCAATATCCATGAATGGCACCTTCGTATCGGTGATTGTGACTTATTAGCAGAAACCAGATTACCTAGGGTGATTTGCGGTATCGCGTACGTCGATTGAGCTGTTTGCGACATTGCAAAAAATGAAAAGACTGGGGGAAGAGAAACGTAGAAAGCAAAAGCGCCTGCAGGATGCAGGCGCTTTGTCTATGAAAAATCAATCGATTAACCGCTGAACGTACCGGTATTGGTTGAGTCAGTCCGTTCGCCCGACTTAGGGTCTGGACCAAAGCGGTTGCTGCCTTTGGTGCCATCAAAGGCATTCAGCACCAGCAATGCAATCACACCAAACGGCAAGATACCAATCAATGCCCACCAGCCCACACGATCCGTGTCATGCAGACGACGCACTGTAACGGCCAATGTCGGAATAAACACCGCAATCGCGTACACGGTTCCCGCCGTGCCAATACCGATATCAGGGTTAAATGTTCCCAATGCCTGATCCACAAATGCCAGTGCAAAAGTGAACAGCATGTTGAACGCCAAAAACATCCAATATTCTTTGCGGCGCGCGCGGCCTTTGAAGTTCGCGTATTGTTTCAACACGCCGATATACCAATTCATGGTTCTCTCCGAGTAACAAGCCAGCGGAAATAACTACCCTCTGGCAAAAAGATCAGCGCTTATTTTAACAAAATATCCAACCCATTGAACAACCTGACACAGTGAGTAAAGGCACATTGCTGACGCTGAGTTGTTGCATGTTGGTTAACAAGCTGACTAACTGAATGACTCAGGGGGATTTTGAGCACATGCACATGGCAAGTAATCAACAAAGCTCACCGCTGGCCTGGCTGCCTATTCTGCTCGCCGTTATCGCGACGATAAGTTGGGCTGGTAACATTACATTGGCAAAGCTGGTCAACGAATCCATTCCGCCAATTGGTCTCGCCTTCTGGCGCTGGACGGTTGCCTCGCTGGTTCTGGCTCCGTTTGTGTTGCGCCCCATGCGCGAACAATGGCCATTGTTCAAAGCCAATGCATCTTTGATGGTGCTTTTGGCGCTCTTCGGTGTCGCGGGTTACAACACGCTGGTATACATTGCATTGGAAAACACCCTCTCCACCAACGTGGTGATCTTGCAGTCTTCCTCTCCGTTGTGGATTCTCTTGGTTCAGTTTCTGCTCTTTCGCCAACTCACAACCCTAAAGCAGGCTTTCGCTATTTCGGTGTCTGCCATTGGCGTACTGCTTATTATCACCAAAGGTCAGCTGGTGACTGACTTCTCTATCGGCAACAGTGAGCTTATTGCCCTGTTCGCGATTCTGGTTTGGGCGACCTATTCCGTACTGGTGCAAAAACTCCCTGAAGCACTCAAGGGATTACCTATGCTGGGTTACACCGTCTTTCTCGGCAACATGATGCTACTACCGTTTTATCTTGGTGAATCACTGTGGTTCGAACCCATGCCAATGACCAAAGAAAGTCTCGCTATCTCTCTCTACACAGGTATTTTCGCATCCGGTATCGCCTTCTTTTGTTGGAATGCAGCAGTACAGAGAATGGGAGCAGCAACCACTGGGCAATTTATGCATTTGATCCCGGTATTTGGGCTGATTTTTTCCATGCTATTTCTTGGTGAAAGGTTGGAGAGTTATCACTGGCTGGGAATAGGTTTTATCGTCTGTGGACTTTTGATTGCCAATTTCTCTACAAGCCGAAAGTCAGTGGCACCAAACAATACTGCCTAGCCAAGCCCCTCTTTTTTAACGTTTGATTCCCCTGTCGCCAGTTTGCACAACTTTCCAGTTTGGTTATAGTGGCGCCTCTTTGGGTCTGTTGACCCTTAAAACTGAGGAACAAAAACCATGTTGGTCATATCCCATAGCATATCAATCCCGGACGACGAGATTGATATTTCATACATCCGAGCCCAAGGTGCCGGCGGACAAAACGTGAACAAGGTATCTTCTGCCGTTCATTTGCGTTTTGATATCCACAGCTCTTCGCTCCCTGAGTTCTATAAAGAGCGCCTGTTGGCATTGAAAGACAGTCGCCTAACCAAAGAAGGCGTTATCGTGATCAAAGCGCAACAATTCAGAACGCAAGAGAAGAATCGTGAAGACGCCCTCCAGCGCCTTCAGGAACTGATAAAAAGTGTGGCTATTGTGCAGAAAGCACGCCGGGCAACCAAGCCCACGAAATCGTCGCAACGTAAGCGCGTGGACACAAAAACCCAGCGCGGGAAAACCAAATCACTCCGTGGCAAAGTGAGGTATTAAATGAAAATGTTATTGCAAGCCGAATTTCTTAAACACCATAGCTGCTGGGCAAAAGCCGGTAAACGCACTCTGGATCAAGTTAAACCCAACAAAGGCGGTCAACCAGATAAACAATGGGTTGACCCACACCGTCAATGCCAGTGAAATCATCACCATCAAGCCCGCAAAGATCCTGACAGCACTATCCAGCGACATTTCCTTTTTCTGCCTTTCACCTGTATCAACCTGAGACATCGTTATCTCCTTTTGCAGTAATACCTCCAATATAAACCACAAATTAAGCACTTGCTTATTAATGAATTCCTAATATTCATTCTAGTGATCGAAGCTCACATTAACTTGTTGAGAATTCGGGTCAGACTTGTCTCTACCTGCGCCTTGGTGTGCAATCAAAAGACCCTATGCTGTGTCATACAGTCGACCCAAGGCTGTAAATGCGATAGCGAAAAAGGGCAAAAACAAAAAGGAGGACCACAAGGTGGCCAACGTAGACTTAAAGGAATACCCGCTCTCACAAACACAAGCCATCGTCTGGAACGACATGGACGCCCTTCAACACATCAATAACACGGTTTATTTTCGCTACTTTGAAGATGTTCGCGTCGTCATGCTTGAAGCGCTCAAAGTGTTCGACTTTGTCAAAAGCCACAACATTGGCCCTGTCGTCGCTTCAACGCGGTGCGATTACCGCGCACCACTGGTTTACCCAGACACTATCACCACGGTTTCCTGGGTCGAAAACATTCAGGAAAAGCGCTACACCATGAAATATGAGATCCACAGCCATAACCAACAACGTTGTGTGGCAGAAGGAGAAGCGCTGATCGTGTATTGCGATTTCAACACCGGAAAAAGCTGCCCAATTCCCGCTGAAACGCTGGAAGGACTTCAAGCTTATGTGGGTGGTCAATGACCGCAAACTCCCTCACGCTTTCCGCCCTGCGCTCTGGTTTTGGAAGCCGGAGCGCGCCTTCATTAGAAGCTTCCCTCTCGCGCGGCCAGCATCTGGTCATTCACGGCCCTTCAGGCTGTGGCAAAAGCAGCCTGCTCAAAGTGATTTGTGGATTGTTGCCTGCTTCGGAAGGAAGTATTCAATGGGACTCAAAGAGCGTTACTCTGGAATCGCTGTCTTGGTGGCGCACTCAGGTTAATTACCTGCCACAGGATCCGGTCATGGGTGGTGACACCATCGAAGCGGTGTTGATGCTGCCTTGGTCAATGCAGGCGACCACACTCAGCAAGCCAGATCCCGCTAAATGCCAAGAAGTATTGAGATCACTCTCGCTCCAACATGCACTCAGCGCTGAAATTCCCTCACTCTCAGGTGGCGAAAAACAGCGCCTTGCCATCGCTCGCGCCCTTCTAATGGAACGCCCAATCTGGCTAATGGATGAACCCACGTCAGCGCTAGATGGCAATAGCCGCGATATCGTGATGTCGCTATTGAAGGCTAAAGACATTATTGCGGTCTCGGTCTCCCACGACCCAGTTTGGATTGCAGCAGCAGATGTCGAATTTAATATGGAAGTCGTATCATGAATGGCGCGCTCGACATCAGTCCCTGGGCATTAGCTGGCCTTTACTGTGTTTTCCTCATCCCACTGCTGCTTTTCCAGCGCTGGCAATTGGGGCTAAGTAAAAGCCTGATCACCTCCGTGGTAAGAATGACCCTGCAGCTCGCTCTGGTTGGCCTTTATCTTCAAACCCTGTTTAACTTCGCCAGCTTCTGGCTTAACACGGCTTGGTTGCTGGTGATGATACTGGTGGCAAGCTGGACTATCTGCAAACAGGCCGACACGCCATGGCGCAAAATGCTGCCAGCAGTCTTATGCGGACAATTGGTTTCCCTTGGCATTGTGCTGCCACTATTGATGGTCGGGGTAATTCAAACTTCTCCGTGGTGGCAGGCACAGTACCTAATCCCAGTGGCTGGTATGTTGCTCGGCAATATGCTGTCTGCCAATGTATTGGCGATTGAGCGTTTGCATTCCAGCATGAAACAGCGCCACGCGGAATATCAGTTTTATGTTGCCCTTGGCGCGAAAGAGCCGGGTAAGCCATTTCTGAAAGAAGCTTTTTCTGCCGCCCTGAGACCGCCGCTGGCTGCCATGAGCACTTTAGGTATTGTCAGCCTACCCGGAATGATGACAGGGCAAATTCTGGGTGGTACAGAGCCCTTGCTGGCGGTGAAATATCAACTGGTGATTATGGTGGCCATTTTCATCACAGTCACCTTGTCAGTCGCCACCACGCTCAAACTGAGTAGCCTGCGACTCACTGATAGCTATGGAAGGCTAAACCAATAGCCACATCGCAGAAAGCCAGAAAGCAAAAAACCCGACCAAAAAATGGTCGGGCTTTCGTTATTCAGTAAGCTGTCGATTATGACACTGACAGTACCAAGCCTGGCAGCACAACAAACACAGCAGTCAGGTAGGCTACTACAGCCAATTTTGTTTTCGCCGCGTAGTCGGCCAGCAGTTCTGCTGCTTTCAGCGGCAGTTCGCGCAGGAACGGAATACCGAAGATAACCAGAATACCCAGAACATTGAATGCCAAGTGAACCAGTGCGATCTGAAGAGCAAATACTGCATTACCACCTGTTACAGCGGTTGCAGCTAACAGTGCTGTGATACAAGTACCGATGTTTGCACCCAAAGTGAATGGGTAAACCTGACGCACGCTCAGTACGTTGGTACCTACCAGTGGAACTACAAGGCTTGTCGTTGTTGAAGAAGACTGAACCAGAATAGTCACCAGCGTACCCGATGCAATGCTATGAATCGGGCCACGGCCGATTGCACCGTTCAGTACTTCGCGCGCCTTACCTACCATCAGTTTTTTCATCAGCTTGCCCATCACAGTGATAGAAACAACAACCAGAAGAATACCGAACAGAACCAGCGCTACACCGCCGAACGAACCAGGGAAGATTTCGAAGACTGACTTAGCACCACTCACAACCGGCTTAGTCAAAGGCTTGATGAAATTCAGGCCTTTCAGGCTTAGGTTGTCAGCTTGCATCAGTGGGGATACCAGCCAAGCGGAGATTTTCGCCAGGAAGCCAGTCATCATTTCCAGAGGAAGGAAAATGGCAACCGCAAACAGGTTGAAGAAGTCGTGTACGGTGGCACAAGCAAATGCGCGACGGAACTCGTCTTTACAGCGAGCGTGGCCCAAACTTACCAGGGTGTTTGTTACCGTGGTACCGATGTTTGCGCCCATTACCATTGGGATTGCCATTGCAACTGGCAGACCACCAGCGACAAGACCAACGATAATCGCGGTGACTGTACTTGAAGATTGAATGAGAGCGGTACCAACGATACCAATCATCAAACCTGCAACAGGGTTAGAGGCAAACTCGAAAAGCTCTTTTGCCTGCTCACCTACAGCCCATTTGAAACCACTGCCGATCATAGATACGGAAACCAGCAGAAGATACAACATACCAATGAGTGTTGCCCATTGCATTGCACGTTTTGGATTCGCGGACTGAGGTCCTTGTAGCGCATCAGACTGGATGCTCATAACTCACTTCCTGATAGTAATGTTTTCAGTTCGAAGTGGATGCTATGAATTAAATATTACAGAAATATGAATCCAAGATTGCGACGACACTTTTTTTACTCTTTTTGCGCTCAAAATATGACCAAACAGAAAATTCCCGAATGGCTAGCAGAAAAATCTTTCATGACAAGCCATAAAGATGTTTCGAACTGTTACTATTTCTCTCCACAATGTGACCGCAAAACAACGCCTATAAAGTCAGGCTAACTACCTTAATTTTCATCAATGGGAACTTATTTTACGAAGAACTTGGTAGGCAGAATTTTCCCCCGCACTATTTTTGGCTGATTTGGGATTCTACTAAGGTCGTCAGTTTGGGCGATGTCGGTGTTACCGAACTTAGAAACGTAGCGACTGTATCTCGGCGGCGCTGGCTAGGGTCTGTTGACCTTTGGTGATGACTTTTGCAGCAGTTTGTATGGAGTGTGGCCACCTCACACAATATAACGTCGAAACTTATGCAAGGATCTGAGCCAGCTTAACGAGGTCGTGGCTGGCTCCTTGATATCACTAAAAGTGTTTACTCACCCGGGTAGATGATAAACGTAATGCAGCTGTTATCTACGTAGCTCCAGCTATAGTCATTTTGAGCGCAGAAGGTGACAGGTTGTACCTGGCCAGAAGAAAGGTCGTGTGTATAAGTCTCACCTAATTGATAAGTCGACTCAGCAACCAAACTAGCGGCAGCGACAAAGAAACTTCGGTTGAATGGATTGTCCGATTTAAAGACAGTGGGGGACGCGTCAAAGCTGACTTGTTTTGCGTCAGCGACATCTAGGTTCACTCTCTTACTTGTCTCTCCATTATATTCTTCACCATTCACTCTTACGATAGCTGTAGGAGCGTCTGTTCTGACTCCTCTTGCGTAGATGTATTGCGACACATTGAAGCCTTTTGACGAGTTCCCGAAATAGTCATCTTGATACGCGCCATTACTTGCTCTTACCTCAAGTTTAAAGTTCCTTGTATTGGCAGGAAGGTCAAAATCCAAATGCTTTTCACTGGTGAGAAGATTCAGTACGCGATGCTCTGCAAAAGTTCTGTCCGTTAGCGACCATTCATAAGTGATAGGATCGGGTGCCGTGTAATTCACTTCATTCTCAATCTGAACACTTCGAGTAACAGTGGTAGATACGGTCTCTTCAGATTGGCTAGTGAGATTTTCGAGTGTGGGGCTCGATATAATGTCATCGTCAGTCAGAGACGAAACAACTTTCCAAGTGTCAGACTCACAGTCGTTTAAGTCATAACACCACATAAAGTGCAAGTCGCCATACTGCGGATACTTAAAGCGCAGTACCGACGTTCCTTCTTTAAGACCAGCATAAATCAGGAAGCTATCCAACGGGCTTTTTAACAAATCCCAATACCCGTCTTCTCTGTAGGCAGCAGCATCAAGCTCAACGCACTGATCAGGGCCAACGGTTACCGCAACCGCAGGATTCGCTGGCGAGACTGACAAACTATTACCATCATGACAGGTTGGCAGTGTCGCCGTTCCATTCACTTCGATATTCAAATACCGCTTTACAACTTCTCCACCACCCTCAAGTCGGACAAACACTTTTTGGGTTTCTGCCCCGTCGGTGTCCATCAAATAATCGTAATGATTCAAAGGGCGATAGGTGAGTGTGTTTCTTGCCTGATTGACGATTAGCTGTCCGCGGCTTGGCTGTTCAACCTCAATAAACTTAAGGTCCAAATCACTAAACGCATCCACACCAACTGTTTTGTCGGTTTCTTTGTCCGTTGTCAGCGTGATCGCTTCTGGGCTGTGGTTGGTGATGGCTACATTGATGCACTTTTCAAAACCTTCCAAGGTCTCACTGTCGTAGCTCGACTTATCAGCACAGCCCGTCAGCAAAAATTCACCTGGGCTGTTTTGCATGAACGTATAGGAATCGCCTTGGGATTCTGACAAAACCGCCATGCTGCCATTGCTGACCTCTTTCAACGTCCAATCGTGCTCGGGTAACCCCTCTCCTTCAACCGTTGCAGTAAACGTTGAAGACTCGCCTGCAAAAAGATGGACCGTTCCCTTATTGTCCAGCGGCATTGGAATAAAAGTGCGTTGATCGTACGCCAAAGAGTATGATTCAAGCGAACCACTGCTGGGCTTTGACTCTTCAGGAGAAGTCGACCCGCCATTACTCGTAATACCTGAATCACTACTTCCACCGCCACAGCCCAATAGAGCCAACGCTATTAGTATGCAAGTCATTGTGCGCATAGAACTTCCTTGTCAGTTTGTTCAAATTGTTCTTTGCACACACTATGAACTTACATTCACAAGCTCAATGCTAGTAATCGATTACATAATCAATAATTTGTATTTCCTTTTAACTTCTGGCGAGTCGCTCAAACTTTGTTGCAAATAAAAATAGTTTTCATTTGAGAGTAATTTTATTTCTGGACGATACTATCCAAAGTCATTGTTATCTTTGGGGATATAGGGCTGACCGAACTCGGGAACGTGGCAACCACTTCACCCTTTGCGTTGATCAGGTACTTGTAGAAATTCCATCTCGGTTCGACCCCTGCCTGCTTACTGATTTCTGCAAACACCGGGTTAGCATCACTCCCTTTTACAGGACTTCTCGCCATCATTGGAAACGTCACGCCATAATCGAGGTAGCAGATTTTTGCTGAACGCTCCTCGTTACCTCTGTCTTGGTTAAAGTCATTGGACGGAAAACCAATCACACTGAAGCCTTCCTCTTTGTATTTTTGATAAAGCGCTTCTAATTGCTCAAACTGCGGCGTATATCCACATTGGCTAGCAGTATTCACCACCAGCAAGGTTTTGCCTTTGAAGGTCTCGCAAAGGTCGACTATCTCGTTAGAGTTAAGCTTTCGCTGCGAGCCATTGAGAATATCTGGACAACTTTGTGCTGATGCTGGGGCGCTGAGAACCAGGGTGATAACGGCTGGGATGAGCATTTTCATTAGCAAACCTTTTTGAGTAGTTGTCGACATTGAGCATTACCCAATCCAGAGAAAAAAGATCAGCTCACTGCACTGTCGATTGACCGTAAACCGTTTTCATTTCACCCCAGCATCGACTACCCGTAAGTCTCAGACGTATCAGTGAAGTCCTCTCTCGATACTCGCCTTAAAGAGCCGTAAAAAAGAGTGTGTCATTTTCAATGCCAGTGGTGAATTAGTGTGAAAACAGGATACTTAAGGGACTCACTTGTGTGAGCAAGCTTATACAGGTTCGCCCCGACAATACGGTTTGCTGCCTGACGCGGATATACTTTCTCCATATCGATAGAATCAGGTGCAGGGATGACGACAGAAAGACGCGAAAAAGCCTCATCAATAACCCGTGTATTGGAAATTATCCAAGCAATCTCCTGCTCAGAGCGGCCTCCGAGTCCGGCCGAACTGTCTATCATGCTCGATATTCCTAAACCCAGCATTCACAGATTGCTGCAACAGCTTGAACGGGAAGGCTTTGTACAAACCAACATGCGTGGAAACCTTGTACCAGCCAACCGTATGCATGACATAGCGCTCGGTGTATTACACACCACACACTTTAAAGCTATTCGACAAGCCATTTTGCAAAAGCTCGCCAATGAGGTAGGTGAAACCTGTGGTATCTCTCTGCCAAATGGCATCGATATGATCTATTTCGATCGCGTGCAAACTAACTGGCCACTGCAGATTAATTTGCAGACTGGAAGCCACACGCCAATTTGGTGCACTGCCAGTGGAAAGCTCTATCTCAGCACCTTGTCGAAACGTCGCCGCCAAAGACTTGTCAATAATATGAACCTGGAACGGCATGCGAAAAACACCATCACAGATCCCATTGATTTGGAGCGTGCACTCACGGAGATCGAAAAGCAGGATCTTGGCATCGACAATGAAGAGTTTATCGATGGTATGGCAGCTATCGCAGTGCCTATTCGTAATGAAGATGGACAACTGCATGCATGCTTGTTTACCCATGCTCCGGTATTTAGAAGTTCATTAGATGACTTACTGAAGTTCGAGCCGCAACTTCGACGTGCAGCAAGGGACCTTGAAGCCCTCATGAAAGAAGGTTAAGACACTTAAAATCCCGATTTTTACCTGCCCGCCCTACAGCTATTCTGCTACATCACCTATGATGTCGGCAGTCTTGTTTTGTGGGTAAACTCATCATATTCAAAACCATCTCAATATAAATATTCGTAACAATTTCAGATGCTTAAAATCATTTTTGGATAATACCCCCACTAGAATTAAGCAGTCTTATCATTGCTACAGTTTTATGCTGGCAGGATATCTCAGACGCCCTACGATGAATATCGATACATAAAGTATCGTTTTGACACAAGGCAGTATCGTCAATCATCAATAAAGGGATAATTTCTCATGAAGAAGATCACTGTATGCTCATTAGCCATTCTGATGGGCTTCTCCGTTCACTCAGCTTCAGCAACAACTCAGGAAGAGCTGGGCAATATTGGCGCTTATGTTGATTCAATCCTGAATCCGAACATGACCAACACAGCAAACACCACAGGCACGACGTATAAAACCCACCAGCCTCCTTCCATTAATCAAGCTGGTAACGCGCTACATTATCTTGCCTTTGCAGAATATGTTTACAAAAGTTGGGGCGCACCAAGCGGATGGACACTGACGGAAACTATTCACGATAGCAGTACGGGTTTTCATGCCGCCGTTTATACCAGTGGCAGCAACGCAGTGATTGCATTCCGTGGCAGTGAACTGGGGACTTCTGATTGGGTAAACAATGGCATTATGGCCGCAGGAGAAGTGCCACCGCAGTACCGTTTAGCCATTTCAGAGTCAGCGCGACTGGCTAGCCAATACAGCGGCTACAACATTCACTACACTGGTCACAGCCTTGGTGGTGGTCTTGCTACGGTTGCCGCCATTCGCACAGGCAAATCAGCTACCGTCTTCGACGCATCAGGCATAGGTAACGCCGTATTAAGTGAGATTCAACAATCCATGGCTAACGCAGGTGTTAGCGCCGCATCGTGGTCAACCAATGCCGGGCGAATCACCAACTATAACCTGGAAGGCGAATTCGTATCTGATGGCGATTACCAACAGGATGCCGACGTGATTGGCGTGGATTCAAAACAGTATGGCAATATTTTCTACCTCTCCGCCGCACGTTTCACACCTCTGTTTTTCCTCGATACTGGCCTTTCCCGCCACTTCACTACGCCACTGAGAGAAGAACTGCAATTTCTTTCCCAACCGGTTTTTCGTGTTAATGCCAATGACTGGAACAGCATCGACAACGATATTAATGGCTTTACCGCCCTGTTCTATATCGATTGGACTGACGACACGTTGGACTTGATGGCGTGGCAGGCTGAATACGCCATTAACTCTTTCCCAAGTTTCCTTGAAGATCTTTAACAGCAACGTTGGCTAGGGGCTGTTGACCCGCGGCAAGAAAAAGCCCCTTAATCGGCCAGATTAAGGGGCTTTAATTTAAGGGAACATCAACCAGGGGGAACAGTTGAATTCTTTACGCCGCACGAGCCACGAAGGCTTTGGTGCGTTCGTTTTGAGGGTTACCAAAAATCTGGGATGGCGGCCCCTGCTCGACAATCACACCACCTTCCATGAAGATCACCTTGTCGGCAATCTCACGGGCAAACTGCATTTCGTGGGTCACCACAATCATGGTTTGCTTTTGCTTGGCGAGTGCTTTCATGACCGCCAACACTTCTTCTACCCATTCAGGGTCGAGCGCAGACGTGGGTTCATCAAACAGGATCACTTCGCCTTTACACGCCATAGCGCGGGCGATGCCGACACGTTGCTGCTGACCACCGGAAAGTTGCGCAGGGTATTTCTCTAAATGCGCTTCCATCCCGACGCTGACCAACAATTTACGTGCAGTTTCCAGCGCTTTATCTTTTGGCTCTTTCCATACGGTGATCAGCGATTCCGCCACGTTTTCCAGTGCGGTTTTGTTGGCGAACAACGCATAGCTCTGGAACACAAAACTGCTTTGTTTACGAAGCTGGTGAATCTCGTTTTTCGAGACCTTGCCAGCGTTAACACGCACATCACCAATCTGGATTTCACCACCACTTGGTACTTCCAGATAGTTCAGACAACGAAGCAGTGTTGACTTTCCCGTGCCAGATGGACCGATGATCACCACAATCTCACCTTGTTTGACGTCGAGATCGATTTGCTTCAGCACCTCGACATCACCAAAGCGTTTGCTCAAATTTTTTACTTCAATCATCGTGCATACGCCTTGTTCAATCGGACTTCCATCACCGTTTGAATACGGGTGAAGAAAATCACCACCAGCCAGTAAATCAAAGCCACCGCCATGAAGGCTTCAAAAAACTTGAAGCTCGAAGAGGCTTCCATTTGTGCCTTCGCCATGATTTCCGCCACACCCAGCGTAAACGCCAGTGACGTACTTTTGATCATGTCGATGAAGTAGTTCATCAATGAAGGTGTTGCGACGCGTGCTGCCTGCGGCAGGATAATGCGTTTCATTGCCTGGAGTTCAGTCATGCCGACACTCAGGCTGGCTTCCATCTGGTTCTTATCTATCCCCAGAATCGCCCCGCGAATACTCTCGGCCATGTAGGCGGAGAAATGGAGCGACAAGCCAATCACAGCGGCAGTGAAAGCATCCATCCCTACAAATATCGGGAAGACCTGAGGAAGTCCGTAATACAGTAAAAAGAGCTGAACCAGTAGCGGTGTGCCGCGGAAGAACGAAATGTACACGGCGACGACAGAGTCGAGCACTTTGACTTTGAACACCCTTACCAGTGCCAGCAGCACCGACAGCACCAGAGCAATCACAAAGCCAATCAGTGACATTTCCAGAGTTATTCCCAGATACTTCACCAGTATCGGGAACAACTCCAGCATGTAGTTAAAGTCGAAGCTCTGCATTATTGCGTGATGTCAGAGTCAAACCACTTCTCTGAAATCTCGCTGAGGGTGCCATCAGCTTTCATTTCAGTCAGTGCCTGATCCACTTTAGCTTTGATAGCCAGCTTCTCAGGAGTGTTCAGGAATGGCATTGCATTCTGGATAGTTTCGAACGGTTCCCCCGCCAGTTGCAGTGGCAAACCGGACTTTTTGATCAGCTGTGCAGAAGAAACGCGGTCCATCACGAATGCATCGGTACGACCCAGTGCCACATCTTGTTCGAAACCAGAATCGTAAGTGATGATGTTGATCTCGTTGGCTTTGTCGTAGTTGCGCAGCAGTTGCTCGAAGTTACTGCCAAGGTTAACCGCGACTTTCTTGCCTTTTAGATCCTCGATACCTTCGATGTCTTCGCGGCCTTTACGTATAACCACCTGAGCACCGTCTACCACATACGGAACAGAGAAAGCGTATTTCGCTTTACGTGCGTCAGTCATGGTGATTTGGTTACTGATGGTGTCGATGTGACCCGCTTCCAGCATGCCGAAAAGGCCAGAGAAGTTTGCAGTTACGAACTCAACGTCGTAGTCCGCACGCTCGCCAATTTCATTCCACACATCGATCTCAAAGCCTTGCAGCTTGTCCATTT
The DNA here is from genome assembly GCF_011045095.1 of Grimontia sedimenti. GTDB lineage: Bacteria > Pseudomonadota > Gammaproteobacteria > Enterobacterales > Vibrionaceae > Enterovibrio > Enterovibrio sedimenti. The sequence continues at coordinate 163,624 of NZ_JAALDL010000011.1, read as the reverse complement.
TCACAAAGGTGAATGGGAAGTAGCGGCCAGACATACCCACTTTAATTTCTTCTTGGGCAAGCGAAGCGGTCGAAGTGAAGCTCGCTGCAAGTGCGACAGTAGCAAGCAAAACGTTTTTCATAGAAGGCATGGTTACAACTCCAATTGTTATTCTGTTTATTCCCCAAACGGCCTTTGGGCTTCAACACCTTACTCCCGATACGCTTAATGTTCGTAAGGTGTTTCGATTTATGGAGCCAAATGTAACTCATACATTTTTTTGTGATAAATAACGAAATGTTCTATGTAATAATCTGCAAATGAGAGCATTTATAGATACATTCGCCGCATTGATTACTTTTTGTGCAAACAATGCTCTGAGCTATCCTCGCTCCGTCGAATTTTAAAAAGCCGTAAAAAATTTCACCCCCTCTGCCTCACTCGCCCGTTTATACCGACAAACCAGCAAGAAAAAGGAATCGGTATATGAAATTCAATCAAGTCACTATAGCTATTGTCACAGCACTGACCGTGATTGTCGGCTGTTCAGAATCCATGAACGACCCAACCCAAACTACGCCTCAACAAGAATCGTCAAGGATTCAGGAAGAACAGGAAGAATTGGTGGAACTGGAAGTTATGGATGCAACAAATACCCTACCCGCTGCGCCAACCACAAAAATGGCGCATAGCCGCGTTGCGGCGAACCATCAATTCATGGTGATGCCCATGCCCGGCATTGACCCTTATATACAAACCGAAAACCGCGACAATTACCTCGATACACCGAGCAATGCCACAAAATTAGTGACAGCGTCACCTTTATCGACATTTTCTATTGATGTCGACACCGGCAGTTACGCCAATGTGCGTAGTTATCTGAAGATGGGAAACAAGCCACCTGCAGATGCCATTCGCGAAGAAGCCTTCATCAACTACTTTGATTACGCCTACCCGACGCCCGCAACCAAAGCCCGACCTTTTTCTGTCAGCACAGAACTTGCGCCAGCGCCATGGAATGTCGAACGTAAAATAATGCGCATTGCGCTCAAAGGTTACGACATTCCGGCCAACGAGCGTAAAGCATCGAATCTGGTGTTTCTGGTAGATGTGTCAGGCTCCATGAATGAACCCAATAAGCTGCCATTGTTGGTACAAAGCCTCTCTCTGCTCGCTAAAAACCTTGGTGAGAAAGATAAGGTCAGTCTGGTGACCTATGCCGGAAACTCCTCCGTCGTGCTCGAACCCACCAGCGGTGACAATCAACAAGCGATCGTCGATGCCCTTAAAAGCCTGCAGGCAGGCGGCGTCACCTATGGTGAAAGCGGGATCAAACTGGCTTACCGCCAAGCGAAGAAAGGCTTTATCAAAGATGGCGTAAACCGCGTGGTTCTGGCGACAGACGGTGATTTCAACGTCGGTGTAACCAGTTTAGATGCGTTAAAAGATTTGGTGGAAGACGAGCGTCAGAAAGGCATTTCACTCACCACACTAGGCTTTGGACGTGGTAACTACAACGATGCCATGATGGAGCAACTCGCCAACATCGGCGACGGCAACCATGCTTATATCGATACCTTGCACGAAGCGCAAAAGGTACTGTTGCGACAGATGAGCGGCACACTGCAAAGCATCGCGGAAGATGTGAAAATTCAGGTCGAATTCAATCCTGACACGGTTAAGGAATACCGCCTGATTGGTTACCAAAACCGTAAGCTGCGTGATGAAGATTTCAACAATGATAAAGTCGACGCTGGTGAAATCGGTGCAGGACACACAGTCACCGCCTTATATGAACTGACACTGGTTGGTGACCAAGGACGCATTGACGATCTGCGCTATCAGCAGCAAAAGACAGACGCCGCCTCACACAGTGACGAACTCGCCCAGGTCAAAGTCCGATATAAGCTGCCCGGCAAAGACAAAAGCCAGCTCACCACTCAGGTGATTACCGGCAGCAAAGGCAAGCCAACATTCACTCAGGCCAGTGCGGGTTTCCAGTTTGCCATTGCGGTTGCCGCCTTTGCGCAGAAGCTCAAAGACAATCACTATGTGGATGGTTTAGCCTACAGTCAAATAGCTGATATCGCGCGTGAAAACCGGGGCAAAGACCCATTCAACTACCGCGGCGAATTTATCACACTGGTGGAGATTGCGCAGAACCTTTAGGGGCATTCGTTAACAGGCATCCATGGATAAACAAACCGACGAAACATTGATGGTGAACTTCAGCAAAGGTGACCAGCGCGCCTTTGCTGAGCTCTATCAGCGCCATAAAAATCCTTTGTATCGCTATTTCATGCGTCAATTAGGCGCAGCACAACATGCCCGAGCCGAAGAGTTATATCAGGATGTCTGGTACCGCGTGATTGATAAGCGGGAAAGCTATGCGCCGACCGCCAAGTTCACCACCTGGCTGTATCACATTGCCCATAATCTGGTGATTGATGAACACCGAAAAATGATGTCATCCAGCACTTATGCTCAATCACTGGACGACAATCAGAGCGAAGTGCCTGATTGGGACGGCGATAAGCAAACTGCCATCAAAGCCTGTATGGCACTGCTCGCCCCTTTACAGAGGGAAGCGTTTCTACTTCGCCATGAAGCAGGCTTTGAGCCAGCACAAATTTGCGAGATCGTCGGCGCGAAAGCAGAGGCTGTGAAAACCCGGCTTCGCTATGCCATGGATCAACTTCGCCAGTGCCTGACCAAAAAACTCGGAGAAAGACAATGACAGCGCCAATCAAAGACGAAGACATCGTCGCGCTGTACAAGGAAAGCGCGACAGAGACACCAGGCAAAGACCTGGACGATCGCATCCTTGCTTACGCCAACAGCCAGCATAAAAAACGCATACCTTGGTGGACCTACGCAGGTCTCGTGGCAACAGTCTCTTTTGTCGCCTTGCTTGCGCCTTGGCAGTGGGTGGATCAGACCCTTGAAGCTCCTCAGGACATTGAGTTTATGAGCACACCAGAAACCATGAGCGAGGAAGCCTTGTCCGACAGCGCAATAGAAGCGGTCCCGTCTATGGAAATATTGCCACCAAAACCTGAGGAGCAGCGTCTATTCCGCAATTCACCTGCGGCAGCGAAATCCCTGACGCAAATGGAGATGGAACGGGAAGATGCAACAAATACTGAGTTTGCTGAAGTCGAAAAGCTGCTGAATGCAGGCAAAGAGCAAAAAGCACTAGAACTGCTGAAGCAGATGCTGACTGAAGATCCAACTCTGCTAGAGAAGCTACCGCAAAGACTGAGAATTTTGGTAGAAACAGAAGGAAAATAAAGTGAGATCTGGTTTATCACCAGATCTTGTCTTTGAAGGGAGATCTTTTTCACTTTTGGACAAAAGCTTTCCCTTATACTTATAAGGGTAAGTTAGATGGAGATTTCGGACAATTTTGGCTTAGATGGGTTTGACTGACATTGAGTACGCTAATTTCTACAGAGACTGCGACCAAACAGAGCAACAAAATCGATCCAAATATCACGTCTACAACCTCCATACACCGCCAAACCTGACCATTAGATTAAGTGCAATTAAAATCAATGCTTTAGCACCCCATATCGGCTGACAACATCCTTGCGGTCATCAATGCTCAATTTTAAAACATCACCCGTATTTAATTCACTGGATTAGAAATTAATTAGACATGGAATTTAATTAAACTAGTTCTTAATTGGTAATTAATTAAAAATTAATTAACAGGTATAAAGTTTACAGCTTTAATTTAAACATTATAGATATCGTCATGAGTTGACTTTCAAAAACGCCTCTACAACAATGGAGTTGCATTTGTTTAATAGACAAACTAAATGCATATATTGATTCCGTTAATCATTAATTTAATTAGCAAAAGGGAAAAATGATGAAGAAAGTCAGTTTCGTTGCAAAAAAAGGCCCTGTTTTAGCCACTAAGAGCAAGCCTCACAAGCCAGGTCCTAACCCAGGCCCTTGCTGTACGCCTTAATATTTTAGAGTAGACTCCTAATCTCTGAAATTTAAACAATATAATTTAAGAAAATCCTTTTAAAAGGCATTGTCATTCTTAAATTTAGGGGATGTTAATTCATCCCCATTTTGTACTAAAGTTGTGAGATTCGTGGTTTCTAACATGTCTTTTTGATTTTATAATTGAAATATACTTTCATTACATAACGATAAGATTGTGACAAGAATTTCTTATTTATATCAACTTATCTATAAAACGAGAAAACTTCATTCTTTTTCATTTTTGCTGTTGGCTGTGTTGTTAACCGCATCTCAAGCGCCGCTTCCCTACCTGTCTGGCCATCTCATCGACCAAGTTCTTCCCAGCTCAGACTCAAATTTGCTACTCAAAACTGTATTACTGCTCGCTGCGCTTTACTGCAGCTACCTGATTCTAAGCTATGTTAATGCTTGGTTTCGTCTGAGAGTACGGAAAGAGATCATGATTGAGTTCAATCAGGATGTGATAAAGAGCATTCTGGGTATGAATTACAATCAAAGACTTAGAATCAATAATGGCGATCTCTTGTCTCGGGTAACAAGGGATATCGAGCAATTCGAAGATATTATGCCTTACGGGCTATCAAGTGCGGTTCATCATATCGTCTTGTCTTTAGTGCTTTTAATCATCATTTTCATTATGAACTGGAAATTGAGTTTAATATTACTCGTTCTATTGCCTATAGCCGTTATCGTCTACATGAGGTTTGATGGCGCGCTATGGTCATCTTCTAAAGATGAAACTGATGCCTCAGTAAGAAAAATTACAGTCATACAAGAAACCATTGAAGCTGATGCTGAAATAAAACTATATGACTCTTCAAATTTCTTCTTAAAGTACTGCCGAAAAGCGGTTGAAAACCTAGAACATAAACGTTTAATCCGTCAGTTATACGATACCAAAGTGAGCATGATTATTATGGGAATACCCATGCTGGCGATGGTGATCATTTGGTACCTTGGCGGTGCGATGGTTATTGAAGAGCAACTCACCATTGGCTTAATCATCACCTATACCGCCACATTAAACTTGATGGTGCCTTCACTGATTAGAATTATTGAGTTTGCTTCAAGCATCCCCAATGAATTGACTGCTTTAATGCGTGTAAAGGAATTGTGCGATTTAGCTCAGGCGCAATCTGAACCAGTTTCGGAGCGCAACACTGAGCCATCTCCTCTCATTGAAGCCATGGAATTAGAGGGAATGAGTTTTTCCTACCAACGCGACTACCCTTTGTTCTCTCATCTCGACTTAGCATTCGATAGAGGCAGGGCACATTTGATCAATGGTGGTAACGGTGCAGGTAAATCGACGCTGCTTACCATTTTGAGTGGAGAGCTGAAACCCCAGTCAGGGCATATCAAGCTGGACACGGCGCTTTTAGACACCTTATCAAACCGCTCTCAGTGGATTTCGATGGTTCCGCAGCGAATCCATATTATTTCTGATTCCATTCGCAACAATGTCTCTTTTGGTATGGATATTGAGGATGAAAAGATTCATAGCGCCTTGTCTCTTGTGGGTCTGGATAACTGGGTACAACGACTCGAGCAAGGTATCGATCATGTCATCAAAGACACACATTCAGAACTATCTGGCGGTCAAATTCAAAAATTAGGCCTGGCTCGGGCGTTATTGCGTGATACGCCAGTTTTGTTAATGGATGAACCTACCAATAACCTAGATAGTAAAGCAGTAAAGTTACTCATAGATATTATTCGAACACAAAAACAGTCCAAGATTGTCGTGATTGTTAGCCATGATGACCGCTTATTTGATGCGGTTGATCGGGTCGTTTACCTTGAAAATGACAGTTCAAACGATTCAACTCGAGTGACAGAAACATCGACTAGACAAGGTAAGTAGGACGAAAGTGTGGTTTTTCTACGAAATCTCAATCTTTGGTAGTCATCAACGCACTCAGGATGTTTAAGTGAGGCTAGGCGGCAGCTGAAAAATCAAAGGGACGCCCCTTCTAACAACCGACTCAAAAGCCGAACAATGTAAACGAGATAACGTCTTCATGTTGTTTGGGTACATAGGGAATTGAAAACCTCTGTTATGAAGTTAAAACAGTATGGACACAATCAATGAGACGCTATTTCAAAAGCATATTCGCCGCCGTCATTCTGGCTGCCATTGCTGCTGGCTACTTTTTCTATGAAGAGCCGCCTCTTAGTGTTTCTGGTGTTGAGGTGCAACGTAATGACATGGCCTACATCATTCGCGTTACAGGTGAGGTGATCAATGACCGAACCGTTTCCCTGACCGCCTTGGTTAATGGCCGTATAGAGGAAGTTTATGTTGCCCGTGGCGATCGGGTGAAAAAGGACGACACCTTGGCTTCCATGGATAACCGCGCATCAATTGCCAGACTCAAACGCGCTCAAGCCGTCGTTCAGCAAGAAACTGTTCGCTTGAAAGAGCAGAAACAACGTTACAACAGACTGTCCGAACTCTCCGATAGAAAGCTCGTCGCTGTCGAAGCCCTCGACCAAGCTCAATATGAACTCGAAACGGCGAAAGCCTCGGTTGCTATTGCTCAAGCCGACGCTCAAATGAGCGCAATTGAACAAGATTGGCAGAGACTGGACGCTCCCTTCGATGCCGTTGTCACGGATAAGTGGACCGAGTCCGGGCAATGGGTTGAGGCCGGCACACAGCTTTTCCAACTCGTTGCTGTCGAGGGTTGGGAAATAGAAGCCAATTTAGATGCTGTGGACACTGGAAGAATTCATCTTGGCCAGGTCGTCAACGTAAGTTCTGATGCTTTTCCTGACCTAGTTTGGCAAACCCAAATCCATTGGATAGGCCCCGCGATTGAACGCTCAACAGAGCGCTATTTGAATACCTTTCCCGTTCGCATGGCACTGGGAGCAGATGCGCCACAATTGCTCTTGGGGCAACAACTGGATATCGAAATTGTTATCGAAGAACGTGGCAATGCGCTCAGCCTGCCCTACAGCGCCTTACGCGAGCGCGAGCCGGGGCTTTTTGAGGTTGCGCTGATTGAACAAGGTGCGATTCGCTTACAACCTGTTGAATCAGGGTTAGAAACCGACACACATGTCGAAATACTCAGCGGGGTTCAAGAAGGACAGACAGTGGCGCTGTTTGATAGCGGATATCTAGAGAATGGGCGTTCAGCAAGGTTTATCACTAACGATGATCAAAATTGAATCCTTGCATAAATCCTATTTTCGGGGAGACACCCCGCTACCCATCATCAGGGGTGTTGACCTGACTATCGATCAGGGTGAATTCGTCGCGATCATGGGTGCCTCAGGTTCGGGGAAAAGTACCCTTCTCAACATCATTGGCTGTTTAGACAAAGCAGATAAAGGCACCTACCACTTAGACGGCATAGGTGTTCATCAAACTGACGATGATGGACTTTCAAAACTCCGCTCATCTTTAATGGGGTTTATATTTCAGTCGTTTAACCTGCTCTCGCGCCGTGACGCATTAGCGAATGTCATGCTTCCATTGGTGTATCAAGGCACTCCGTCTTCTCAGCGCCAGGCGCTTGCTATTGCCGCTCTTGAACGCGTCGGCCTCGCAGATCGTGCCACTCACTTACCTAATCAACTCTCAGGTGGTCAGCAACAGCGGGTTGCCATCGCTCGGGCACTGGTCAACAAACCCAAACTACTGATTGCAGATGAACCCACCGGCGCTTTAGACAGTAAAACAGGTCAGCAGGTGATGGACTTGTTCAAGGAGTTGCATGCTGAGGGTCATACCATTGTGATGGTCACACACGATGCGCATTTAGCGCAGGCGGCTGACAGAGTTGTGCATATGCGAGATGGCAGGATAGTGGTATGAAGGAATTACGAATTCTGCCTGATTTGTTCAGAGAAGCCCGGCTTGCCATGCTGGCGAACTGGGGCAGATCCATGCTGAGTATGATTGGTATTGCCGTCGGTATCGCCGCAGTCATGACGGTAGATACTGTCAGTACTGGCGGTAAAGCTTTCGTCATGCAGGAGTTAGAAACCTTTGGTCTCAAGTCTGTTTGGGTATATCGCGCAAATAGCAGCAAAGATCCCCACAAGCGGATGCGGACAGGCACAGGCATCACCAATAACGATTTAATCGCACTTCAGGGAGATTGTTGCCCATCCGTCAACCTGATCAGCCCCATCGTTAAACCCAGAGGCTCACCTCCCATCGTCCAAGCCGGCAATCGCTACAGCAATGCTGAAGTGGTTGGCGTCAATGCCGCCTTTTTAACCATCAACAACGATCAATTGCGGATTGGCAGAGGCCTAAGAGACACAGAAATCAGAAATCGCAGACCTGTCGCTATTATCGGCGAAACCGTCGCCTCAGATTTGTTCCCTGGCATATCGAACCCTTTAGGTCACCCGTTTCGAATATCGGGTCGTGAATATCAGGTTGTTGGCGTGCTCCGTTCTAAAAGTCGGGATTTACTGGCCAGCATCGGCTCTGCGGGAGGCGATGTGAATAACCGCATCTTAGTCAGTTACCCACTGGTACAGGCACTTAACGGCAATAATGACGTGAGCTACATTCAAGCTGAAGCCACAACGGTAGAGGCCGCAGAAGCAGCCGCTGCACAGATAAAAGGCGTGCTTTCCCGTCGTTATCAAGGCGTTTTTGAATATCAAAGCAGCACACTCGCTTCCTACATTAGAACCACAGACAACATTCTTGGCGGCGTGACCATTATCGGCATTATTGCCGCTTCTAGTGCGTTGATCGTTGGTGCCATTGGCGTTGGTGGGATCATGAGCACGGCGGTTGCTGAACGGACGCGGGAAATCGGAATTCGTGCCGCGATTGGCGCCCACCGCAGCCACATCATGATTCAGTTTATTGTGGAATCCGTGCTCATTTGCCTGATTGGCGGTTTGGCGGGTTTAGCCGTGGGCATGCTGATCGGCGTGATCTTGGACTTCTTTACCGGCTTTCCGTTATTCCCCGGCATCTTGGGCATCAGCATTGCCCTTTTTGTATCTATTTTGGTTGGATTAGTTGCGGGATACTTGCCCGCCCGAAGAGCAGCCCAAATGAAACCCGTGGACGCGCTTAGGGACTCATGAACTGACCTTAAGGCTGTCCTGATATTCCTCATAGAATGATGCGGAAAGGATAAAGATATTTCTAGTGAGATGAACAATCCAGACGAACAACAGGGAATCAGTCACCACATACGCAACGCCAAGGAGTATTACGAAAAGAAAGAACTCTAATGAGTGCCACCCTAGCGGTCTGTTTTCCTCATGAACAGCCCAAAACAATAAGGCTGACAGGAAAATAGCGGCCCACGCCGGTAAAGCCAACATCAGCGTACTGATTAAAAATACCCGCCATATCAGCTCTTCGTAACCTGTTATCCCCAATTGAAATATCAGATAGTTTCTGTTTTCTTTTAGGCACTTGATCCCGCGGATGCTATCAGCCATAAACTTTTTGGGTTGTGGCGAACTCAGTGGCATTCCCGCGATAAGTAAGACGCAGCCAACAACAATGCCACCCAAGACCGAAGCGCTGATTTGAACAAAGGATGCCAGTTGCCAATCCAGATAGAAATACAAGGTATAAGCGATGACGGGCAGCATGAGCAGAATGCCAACGCGATCCCCAATGAATCGCGGGTAAAGAAAAGACAAACAGACAACGGCGATGAGCAGCAATACAAGCAAGGCCACGTTTAGAAGAGCCCTTGCCTAAAGTGACGGCGCAATACGCCCTCTTTGTGCTCTTGCAAAAATGCCCGGAAATCCTCTGAAAACATGGCGTAAAGATGGTAGTCGTTCCATCCATCCCCCACAGGGACATAGTTTTTCAGCACACCTTCTTTGATACCACCAAATTCTGCCAGACGAATGGAATCCTCATTCCCTGAAAGAACATAACCATAGACCTTATGTAAATTCATGACATTAAAGGCCATTTGCAAACTCAGCAGTGCTATCTCTGGCCCAAAGACACTGGTACGGTATTCCGCTTCTCCCACGAGGTAACGAAGATCTGCAGTGCGGCTTTTCCAATCGATGTTATTGAACCAGACCATCCCGATTGGCTTGCCACTTTTGACTGAACACACCAAGCCTAAAAGGTTGTCTCCACCATAAACCGCAGCATTTTGTTCAAGCCAACTCATCACTTGGTCCTGAGCACCATCTACAAACGTCGAGCTGTCAAAAACCGTTGAATTCAGATAGGGGTCTTCCAGCCAGCGAGCAATGGTATCAATATCTTCGAGATTGGGACGACGCAAAGCACAATAAATTCCACGAACACTGTCAAACACGTTGATCCTCACTTCCCAGCATTAATAAATCGTAATAAGCGCCTTCAACAAACAACTGATCTCTCAAACGGGCTTCTTCAGTAAAACCTAATCGTTTCAGGCAATCTATCTCTTGCTGTTCATGAGGGAGTAACTGGACATAATACTTACCGATGCTGTAGTTCCGGGCCAACCAGTTCATGACGAACTTGATATTTTCGTCAGCAGAGTCACACAGCAAATGAACATCTATATAGGCAATGCCCTCGAACACAGCTCTTATTCTGAGAAACCCGACTTTGGTGGTTCCACTCAATACCACGAAATCTCCATCACCCAACGCCGCATCAAGTTCGGATTGTGAGCAGCCAAGAGGGTAAGCCAGGTTTTTATATGTTGAACATTTGAATCCTGATGATGCTAAATCAAGATAATCATCCACCGTTGCCAATCTAAATGACACTGAAATCTCCACTCTTTTTTATAAGGAAAACACGCTCACTATTCGGCGAGGTCTATACCCAAACGACCTGAATATGCAGGATTCAGGTCGTTCAGGCCTATGAGGCATGTTGAGAAATATGCTCAATGAGATTTTTTCGCTTGATAAACGACAGATCGAACGTGGCAGCCAACACTTCCCGCCCATTCACATAGGAATTACCCGTTAGCCTAGCGCCCAATCGGTTGATGGCCTTTATACTGACGCGCGCTTCTAAGGTGTCTCCCGGCAGAGCAGGAGACTTAAATCGCATTTGGCTGACAGTGCTGGCAACCACATCGGTTTCTTCTTCAAATTCACTCCGGTAGTGAATCAATACAATGCCGGCCTGTGCTAATGCTTCACCCATCAAAACGCCAGGCATCATGCTGACATGTTTGAAGTGTGCATCAATCAGATCTGAAGATTCAGGGATATGGTATTGCGCCACGGCCTCAGACTCAGTCAAATAACTTACTGAATCAACGAATAAAAAGGCATCACCATAGGGCAAGATTGAACGGACAGCCGCTTTACTCAATCCACCCTGTGGCCCCCTCAATCCATCAATAATATTTCGATTCATAGACGCCATTCACAGACAAAGGTCATTCCACTTTTTGCAGAATGGTCGCCGCATTCGTGCCACCAAAACCGAAATTTAAAGACAGAACTCTCTTCAAATCAGCTTGTGTGGTTTCACGTACGATGGGAGCATCCTCAAACAGAGGGTCAATATTTTCGATATTGATGGATGGCGCAATGAAGCCATCTTTTAGCATGGCGATGCATGCAATCAGCTCGATAGCACCCACCGCCCCTATGGCGTGTCCAGTCATGGATTTCGTTGACGAGAACCTTGGAACATTGCCGCCAAATGCACGGCGTAATCCATTGACCTCCGCCACATCACCCGCGACGGTGCCTGTCCCATGCGTATTGATTGCATCGATATCGGCAGAGTCAATACACGCGTCTTCTAACGCGCTGGCAATACAGTCAACAAATGTACCGCCATCAGCTTGAGGCAGAACCAAATCATAAGGATCTGAGTTAGCGGCATAACCTGCGATTTCTGCATAAATTGGCGCATTACGCGCCAACGCAGAATCAAGTGACTCTAAGACAAGCACTCCTGCCCCGCCGCTAATCACAAAGCCATCTCTGTCGCGATCGTAGGGGCGTGATGCCGTTTCGGGGGTGTCATTAAAGCCGGTGGACAGCGCCATTCTCAACGCTTGAAAGGAAGCGACGATCAGGTCGCTCACTTCCTCACAACCACCTGTGATGGCTCTGTCTATCACTCCATCACGTATCAGTTCATACGCATGTCCGATATTGTGCGTACCTGTCGCACACGCCGACGAAATAGAATAGCTTCGCCCATTAATACCAAAGAGTTTGGTGAGAAGTGCACTCGGGGTGCTGCTCATGGATTTGAGCACGGTATAAGGTTCAGTTCTTCGAACCTGACCATCGAAATACCTTACGCCTTCTCGGTGTATCACACCGACATCCGCCACACCGCTGCCGACAAGACAGGCCGTTCGCGGGTCAGAGAGCGCTTCAGAACTTAAGCCGGAAGCCGAAATCGCGTCATTGGCGGCAACACTGCAATAGAGTGTTGAGGTCGGCATCGCCCGGCGGAGTTTGAGCGGAATGTTCGTGGACTGTATTTTGGCTTCATCTAAATCAATTAAACCGGCAACACGGCTCGTTAATCCATATTCAGACCAAGATTCGACAGCGCGAAGACCACTGCGACCAAGCTTTAGCGATTCAGTAAAAGTGTCAAAGTCGTTGCCGATGGATGAAACAACGCCAACCCCTGTTACGACAACACGTCTACGATTATCCATTTTTTTCGCTTAGCTTGGATTCAATGATTTCTAAAAGATCACTCACAGTGTCAAGCTTGATTAAGTCTTCGTCATCGATGGATATCCCCAAAGAGTCTTCCAAATCAAGAGTGAGTGAAACTGCTTGCATTGAGTCCATACCAAGATCATCACGCAATGACATCGATGGGACAATATCTTTCGCTGAAATAGCACTTTCTGACTCAGACTCTAATCGACTCATGATTTCCGATATTATCGAATCTGTTAAATATTGTTTGTTCTCGAGGATAGAATTCATATTAATTACACCAACCACATGAATTAATTATAAGGTTCGTATATCCGAACAACGACAAGACGAAATAATTCAATCAATTGTTTTTATTGCCATCGATGTGGAGAATTATCTAGTTGCCGTTAGCTTATCTTTCACGGCAGCCTGCTTCAAACCCTTTCAACATTTCTTCTGTCAAAATATCATCACATCTCAAATACAAAACATAAAATACAATTTAAATACCATTCCCATTCGAATGAGACCAATGGATAACCTTGAATTTTTATAGCCCTTTCAAACAACTCACACTATTCTAATTAAAACTCATTAAATACAACCTACATGTTAATTTGGGAATTCGTGATACTCTCCCATAAATTATTCAGTGAAAAATCAAACTTCATTTTCAGCCATTTTTAAAAATACTACCTTTGCTGTATATATACCCAAACCGAATAGTATTCATTTTTCCTCCACCGAATGTTCATCTTTGTTCATCAAAAGTGTCAATTTCTGCTCCCAGACTGGCTGCGCCACAAACATAACCAATAGGAATTGAGCAATGAGTAAGGAAACGTTTGACCCTACGCTACGCAACCATAGCGGCAACAAACCGTTTGATGAGGTTCTGGAAGCAAACCTGTCACGACGCAGTGTATTGAAAGGCGGCGTGGGTGTTGGCGCACTCACTGCGATGAGCTCACTCGGCCTTTCCGGTTGTTTCTACCCAAACGTATCGAATGCTAAGCTGAATTTTGAGTCGATTCCTGGCTCACTGACTGACGCGGTGACTGTGCCTCCTGGCTATAACGCTCAGGTGCTTGTTCCTTGGGGAACACCGCTCAACGCACAAGGCAACACATGGCAGGATGACGGCACCAACACTGCAGAAGACCAGATGAACGCCATTGGTATGCACCATGACGGCATGCATTTCTTCCCGTTAAACAATAGCGACGAAGAAGGCCTGCTGTGTATAAACCATGAGTACATTGATTTGCGTGCCCTGCATCCGAATGGCCCAACCGTCGACAATGGTCTTCGTACTATCGTTGATGAAGTTCGCAAAGAAATTAACGCGCATGGCGTGAGCGTGGTGCGTATCCGCCTGGAAGCTAACAAGTGGGTCATGGTCGATAACGACCCACTGAACCGTCGCTATACCGGTGCAACGGAAATGGACGTTTCCGGCCCGCTGGCATACACCCCGCTCTTGGTGACTAAACACTCGCCAAACGGTAACACTGCACGCGGTACGCTGAACAATTGTGGTAATGGCTATACGCCTTGGGGCACTTACCTGACCTGTGAGGAAAACTGGCCGGGTTACTTTGTGAATACGGGCACTCAGACGGAGGACCAGGATCGCCTCGGTGTCTCTGACGACAACACCCGCTATCTTTGGGAAACACTGGCTGGTAACGCGGAAGAATTAGACGATGAATTCACCCGCTTTAATGTGACACCTTCCGGTGCATCTGCGTCTGACGATTACCGCAATGAAGCCAACGGCCACGGCTATATTGTTGAAATCGACCCTTACACAGCTGACTCCCGCGCCCGCAAACGTACCGCGCTTGGCCGTTTCCGCCATGAAGGTTGTGTATTCGGCAACGTGAAGCACGGCAAACCTGTCGTATTCTATGCAGGCCATGACTCGCGCTTTGAATACATCTACAAGTTTGAATCTGCAGCGCGATGGAACAAACGTGATGCGCACCGTGCTGATCGCCTGTCAGTCGGTGATAAATATATGGACGAAGGTACGCTGTATGTTGCCCGTTTCAACGACGATGGTACAGGCACCTGGCTACCGTTGACGCTCAACAGTGCAACGACTGACGGCGGCACTTTGTCGGATCATTTCGATTCGCTGGAAGCGATAATCCTCAATACACCAGGAGCCGCTGACAAAGTGGGCGCAACCCCGATGGATCGCCCTGAGTGGTGTGCCGTTGACCCCTTCTCTGGCTCGGCTTACATGACGTTGACCAACAATACCCGCCGCACTGAAGGCAATTCAGCGAACCCACGTGTAAACAACAAATTCGGCCATATTATCCGTTGGGATGAAGGTCGCCGTTCTACTGAGTTCAGCTGGGATATCTTTGTCTTTGGTGCACCGGCAGATGGCGATGCGGACACTAACCGCTCAGGCTTGACTGAATTCAACCAATTCGCAAGCCCCGATGGCTTGGCATTTGATAAGCGCGGCATCATGTGGATTCAAACTGATAATGGCACAGATGAAGTAGAAGAGTACACCAATGACCAGATGCTGGCAGTGGTGCCTTCGCCGTTGATGGATGACGAATTTAACCAACTCCCCATCAGCGAAGAAAACCAAGGTGAGCTGCGCCGTTTCTTCGTTGGGCCAAACGGCTGTGAGGTCACCGGTTTCGCGATTAGCCCTGACTACCGTTCTGTGTTCGTGAACATTCAACACCCTGGTAACTGGCCATATTCGGATGATGCGACGGAAGAAACCCCTAGCGATGTGGATTTGCGCCCACGCGCCGCAACCGTAGTGATTCGCCGCAACGACGGTGGTCCAATCGGTACTTAATGAGCCATTGGCTTAAAGAAAAAGGGACGCATCAGCGTCCCTTTATATATCGAATTGATGCTTGTTAGTCACGCTTTTCAACGGTGAAATCATCAAGCTCCAGACGCCAAACGCCATCAGCTTCTTTCACCCACTTCTCCAGCGTGATATGGCCTTCGCCGATATTCATTTTCCAGCGGGATTCCATCACCACAGTTTTGTCATCCAGCTCTGTAAATTTTGGTTCTATGTAAACCAAATCTGTCGCACCATCACTGATCAATTGCTTCCAGAATGCCGTTGCCGCCGGGCGGCCATGATACACACCAAACGGGTGGGAAATCATGGTCGATTCCATGGTGTAAGCATCACCCAGATATTTGTAGTCACCTTTATTGAATGCAGCGATCCACTGTTTCGATGCTTCTTGCGCCTCTTCAATCGGACCCGCATAAGCTGCACCTGCGAATACCATTTGAGTCGCGATTGCCACTGCCATTAATTGCTTTTTCATCCTTCACTCCACATCGCTTTATTTGGGTTGAGCAAAGAGTACCTACGCATTATTGTTAGATATATATCGCACAATAGAAAACACTGTTTATGGAAACTAAACATATTAGCTACCAAATGCAGCTTTACGTCGCCTTGGTTAGGGCAGGCAGTTTTACTCAGGCCGCAGAACAACTGGGCATTACCCGCTCTTGGCTCAGTCAGCAAATCAGTGGATTGGAGAAGTCACTAAACACCCTGTTGTTGCATCGCACCACCCGCACGCTGCGGATGACAGATTCCGGCGAGCGCTTTTTTGAACATGCCGTAGCAATGGAAAATTTGCTGGAAAAAGCCCAAGAAGATATTTCTTCAACCCAAGCGGGCATAAAAGGAAGAGTCCGAATTTCCTGCCCAACAGCCCTGGCATCGGTATTGGTTGTCCCTACGATTAAAACCTTAAGGTGCGAACATCCTGAACTGGATATCGAACTTGTCGTGACGGATACCATCCAGGATCTGCTCCAGGAGAATATCGATGTGGCGATTCGTGTGGGTAATCTCCCAGATAGCAATTTGAAAGCCAGATTACTCGGGCGCTTTCACCAATGCTGGTATCAGTCACCTGAATTGCCGGAAGATTCAGATGACCAGATTCTGCTGCCATGGCAAACCGCAGAGCACGCCAACGTGCTGCGTGTAAACAATATCCTTACCGCTGCAGAAATGGCAAAGCAGGGATTGGGACGTGTATTGCTGCCTGATCTTTTTGCCCAATCTTGTTGTAAACAAGGATTGCTGGCGTTGGTTTCAGGAGCAGAGCCTGAGCCAGAACAACAACGTGATGTTCACGCCATTCACGCTTTCTCAGAATTTACACCGGCGCGAATTCGTTTGGTCATCGACACCCTGATATCGCAGTTCCAGCTTTCGCAATCAAACATGGGCTAAACAAAAACGGTGACAGCCAGAGTCACCGTTTTAAGCGCTGCTTGTTAGCACATCACCACTGGGTTTCACCTTCGTGCACCTGCGCGCCAAGCTCCAGCGTGAAGGTGGCACCCAGTTTCGGGTAGTAACCCACCATAGTATCAATCACGCCTTTGCTGTTTTCATTCTTGGCTTTCGCGTCTGCAAAACGCTCAATCCAAGTGGCTGTGTAATCAATGGTTGAAGGATCCAGTTTGCCTTCGGTTTTCATGTGACCCGGGATCACCAGCTCAGGTTTTAGCGATTGCATTTCTTTGAGTTGATCCAACCAAGCGGTCACTTCTTCATCGGTTTGGGTGTCTGCCATCCAAACGTGCATACCTTCAACAATACCGACGTTACCCAGAATGGCTTTTTCTGAAGGGATCCAGAGGTACGGACGATGCGCCAGCACGCCTTCTGTGCCTTTGATTTCGATAACTGCATCATCGACTTTTAGCTCTGTGCCGTTAAATACATCCGGTACACGTGGTTGCTTCGGGGCATTCGAACCCATTTTGGGGCCCCAGAAACTGATCTTGGTTTCCAGCTTTTTCACGATAGCGTCACGTACTGCCTGCGTGGTCAGCACATTCGCATGTGGGAAGATTTCAAGTAGCTGTGAAGCGCCGAAGTAGTAATCCGGATCCGCCTGACTGATGTAAATGGTTTTCAACTCTTTGCCGGAGTCCAATACTTTGGCGGCGATTTGCAAAGCATCCGCACGGGTAAAACCTGTGTCGATCACCATCACTTCTTTTTCACCTGCAACGACGGTAGAAGTCACGTTGAAGCTGTTGTCGTCTCCGTAGTAAACGTCAAATGTCAGTGGTGTAGTCTCCGCCATTACTGGGGCAGTCAGAGCGAAAGAGAGCGCTAAAGCAATGGTTGTTTTCATTGTTGTACTTCCTCGTTATTTGGGTTTGGGAAGAAGCATAACGATTGGATATGCTCGGAAATAGCGCCTATTCTTTGCATCATTATTTCTTTAATCGATCTAATTAAAACTGAACTTATGGATAAGTTGACTGCCGCAAGGGTGCTTCTCGATGTGGCGCAAACGGAAAGTTTCACCGCCACAGCTGACAGATTAGCGATGTCCCGACCTATGGTGACGCGCTATGTGGAAGCTATGGAAAATTGGCTTGGAGCGAGGCTGTTAAACCGCACTACCCGCAAAGTGTCACTTACCAATATGGGTAAGCAAGTGCTGCCAGATATGCAGCGATGGGTGGAGCAGGCGCTGCACTTGGAAGAAAGCTTGATGCCCGGCGAAGCGCTGAGTGGATTTATCCGCATCAGCACCAGTATGTCGTTTGGTTTTTCCCTGCTGATGCCAGCACTGCACGAGTTTCGGGAGCGTCACCCTGGTGTCACCATTGATATCGACGCACAGGACAGAGCGGTTGATCTGGTCGCCGAACGTGTTGATCTCGCTATTCGCACCGCCAGCAATCCTGATCCTGCGCTGATTGGCCGACCGCTTGCGCCCTGTGAATCAACCTTGGTTGCCTCTACTGCTTACCTGAAATCGCGGCCGCCTATCTTGGTGCCGGAAGATCTCAAGGCGCACGAATGCCTGGGCTATAAGAACTTTGGCCGGCACGAGTGGCATCTCACCAAAGGTCATGATAAACAAACCATTGAAGTGAACTGTCCGATCACTGGCAACGAGGCAACAGTGTTGCTTCATGGCTCATTAGCAGGAATGGGAATTTCCATGCAGCCGACGTATCTGGTAGAGGAAATGCTGGAAAAAGGCGAGTTGGAAGAGGTATTGCCGGAATGGGAATTGAACACCCTGACCATCTATCTGCTGTACGCATCACGCAAGCATCTTTCAAGGCCTGTGCGCGCTTTGATTGATTTTCTGGTTGAGTATTTTTATGGGAAATTCTGACGTTCAGGAGCAAGCCCTCCCCTTAAAAGAGGAGGGAGTGTAGACGCTTACTTGTAAGCACCCGCCGCGTAATGCAGTTCGTAAGAGTGACTGTAGATCTCAAGGATGTTACCGAACGGATCTTCCATGTAGATCATGCGGTAAGGCTTCTCACCTGGGTAGTAGAAACGTGGCGCTTTCATGCGCTTCTTGCCACCTGCCGCGACAATTTTTTCTGCCAAACCTTCCACATCCGGGTCCTGCACACAGAAGTGGAAGATGCCGGTTTTCCAGTATTCGAAGTTGTTCTCTGGGTTTTCCTGATTCTTGAATTCAAACAACTCAACACCAATGCGGTCACCAGTAGAAAGGTGCGCGATGCGGAAGCGTTCCCAGCCGGCACCGAATACGTCAGTACACATTTCACCGATGGCAGAATCGTCTTCAACAATCTCAGTCGGCTCCATGATGAGGTACCAACCCAGTACTTCGGTGTAAAACTTCACCGCTGCATCCAAGTCAGGAACGGAAATACCAATGTGTGAAAAGTTACGTGGATATGGCGTTGTCATGGTTAAAATCTCTCAATGCGTTATCGGATGAAGAGAAGTTTACCCACCACCTTTTTCATTGAAAAATTATCGATTATTATTGAATCCATAATATTCTGTTATTCATTTCCATATGCTGAACCCTAAATGGCTCAACACCTTCGCCACGCTGGTTGAAACCGGCAGCTTTACCAAAACCGCTGAACGGCTCTACATGACGCAACCCGGCGTCAGTCAGCATGTGAAAAAGCTGGAAGACGAGTTGGGGGAAACCCTCATATACCGTGAAGGAAAGCAGTTCGAACTGACACGTGAAGGCATCATGCTGAATACCTTTATCGCCGAGCAAAAGCAGCAGCAGGCAGACTTTCTGGCGAGAATGAAAGATGATGCTCCCCATCAAGGGGCCATCCGCATTGCCTGTTCCGGAGCAATGGCGATGAAGCTGTATCCGTCTTTGTTGAGCCTTCAAGCCGAACACTCCGGTTTATCGGTGCAGCTTGAAGCCGCGCCCGCAGACAGAATTCGTCAGATGCTGATGGATAACCAAACCGATATTGGCATCACTACCCAAAAGTTCGATCACCCTGCTTTTGAAGAAACCTTACTCGGTGAAGAAGCACTTTGTGTGATCGTGCCTTCCATCGCTGATATTCCCCAAGGCGACTTCCATACCCTTGCCTCGCTGGGCTACATCCATCACCCTGATGGAAGGCACTATGCTGATTTGGTGCTTGGAAGTAACTTCCCCGAAGAATACCGTGGCGTCGATTCCTTAAATCATCGCGGTTACGTCAACCAACTGGGGCAGATCCTTTTGCCCGTATCAAAAGGCATTGGTTTTACCGTGTTGCCAGAAAGCGTCATGAGTCGATTTGAGCAAAAAGAACAGCTTACGTCGCTCCCGCTCGAGTCACCGGTTTCGCAATCCCTGTTTATTTCGAAGAAGAAACATCGTGATTTGCCGAAGCGGTTCGAAGCGGTGATGGAAATCATTCACCAATCAACATGCAAATAAAAAAGCCGCCCAAGCTGGCGGCCAATGTCTTCAAGCGTGAAGACTTAACACACTTTAAACTTGCCAATCAGTGCATCAAGCTCATCCACTTTTCTGTCGAGCGAGGCAATGCGATCGGCACTTTGCTGAGCACTACCCAGCGACTTAGAAGAAATATCGCTGATAGCGGTAATATCTGAGGCGATTTCTCGGGTCACGGATGTTTGCTCATCCGCTGCTGTCGCAATCGTGCTTATCATGCTTTGCACGGATGCCGCGCCATTGAAGATGTCATCCAGCGCTTTCACAGCGCTCTCGCTGTGGTTCACACCAATCTCAACCAAACCACAGTTCTCTTCGGTACTGGTGACGGCATTTTGTGTGCCCGTCTGGATCGATTGGATGATAGTAGAGACTTCCTGCGTCGCCTGCGTAGTACGCTCCGCCAGTGCACGAACTTCATCTGCTACAACGGCAAACCCACGCCCAAACTCGCCCGCACGCGCAGCCTCGATTGCCGCATTCAGTGCAAGCAGATTGGTTTGTTCAGCAATCCCCTGAATCACTTTGATCACATTGCCAATTTCTTCACTGTGGCTGCCCAGCTCACGCATCGATACCGACATTTCCTGCATTTGCACAGACACCTGCTGAATACTGTTTACCATCTCACCAATCACGCGACGGCCTTCATGCGCTGCTTCCTCTGAGCGTTTGGCTTCATCAAAGGTCGCTGTGCCCTGATTCGCTACTTCAGAAATGGTCAGGCTGAGCTCTTCAGACGCAGTCGCAATCAAGGTCGCTTTTTCATCTTGCATCGATGCGCCTGAAACCACATCCTGACTGATGGTAGACAGTGCTTTAGCCGAAGAATGCACCTCTTCCGTTACGCCACGGATGGATGAAATCAAGCTTACCAAAGATGCTTGCATGGCATTCACAGACACCGCCAGACTGGCGAGTTCATCACCAGACTTATCTTCAATCGACTCATTGGAAAGCTCTCCATTGGCGATACGCTGGGCCGCTTGATTCAAGATTGTCAGACGACGTGTAATCGAGGTGGAGAGCAAATAAGCGATGCCGCAGGAGAGCAAAATAGCCACCACTGCGAGAGAAAGCAGAGTCATTCGCATCACTTCATAGGCTTCAAGCAGACTGCCAAGTGCCTTATCAGTTTCAGCCACTTCCTCAGAAGAGACTTGATCGAGAATGTCTTCGATGGGCGACAAATGGAGCAGATAAACATCGTGAAGTTCTTCGACCAGTTCAGCCATTTCACCGCCATTACCTACCCGAGGAAGAATGTTGTTTTCAAAAGCAGTCAGGTAGGCCTTCATGTGGTCTTCAATTTCAGCCAGTTTCTGAAAGTCTTCCGACCCCGGTGTTTCCAGCAACCGTACTTGAGCAATCAAATCCATATACTCTTTGGTATTGCTCTTTAAATCTTTCGCTGCACCGGTTACTCCATTTATCACCCCCATAGAATCGCGGTAGACATCACCCGCCTCATCAATCAATCCTAAATAGCCAATGGCTTCCGGCACGTCATCGGTTCTTACTTCAATACCGACTTCCTGCAGAAACGCCAGTTTTATCCAGACAAAAGCCACCATGGTAACTAATAGGCTTAGAATGCCACCAAAACCCAAATACAATTTTTGACTGACTGTCAGCTTCCTCAACATGCTGCTTCTCCTTCCCGATGAAATGAATCATTTACCGTATGATGTATCGACCCACACACCATTCGCTTTAGTGATAAATCGAACAATTACACAACATGCAGACCGCGTTCTCTCAGGTTGGGCACATCATGCGTTACTATTCAGAGGGTTAGTTTTCGAATAAAAAATGCGCAGGATTTGTTAAAAAGCCCGCTGATAACTTGTAGGGATGGAAACAAGGGAGAAACAGCAATGAAACGCCAATCAACTGCCGAGCACTACCAGAAAAGGCTTTCTGTACTATCGGATTACATCTACGAAAACCTGGAAGGTGATCTCGATATGGATAGGCTCGCTGAGGTTGCGTTGATTTCGCCTTACCACCTGCACCGAGTCTATCGCGGGATTTACGGCAGTAGTCTGACGGACTCGATTCGTTGGATACGCCTTCACTATGCGGCGGATAGATTAATTAAGACGGACATGAGCATTGAAGCGATTGGCCGCCTCGCGAGATACAACTCTGTGCAAAGCTTCACCCGTGTTTTCAGTGAGACCTTTGGCATGCCACCTGCACGCTTCAGGCGTGAGGGTGACCATGTTCAATTTTCGCAACCAATACGGAAAAACGAGGACTACCCCATGCAAGAGATCACAGTAAGAGACAGTGAAGCACTGACACTTATCGGATTCGAACACCACGGCGATTACATGAAGGTTGGACAGCAATTCGAGAAGCTGCAGGGCTGGCTGGCGACCCGCAACCTCTTTGATCCAAGCACCCGTTTCTTCGGCGTGTATTTTGATGACCCGGATACTGTGCCTACCGACGAGTTGCGCTCTCTGGCTTGTATCACAGTAGCGAATCCAGATGAGTTCCCTATAGAAGAGGGATTGAAGCGTTTTGACATTCAAGCAGGTAAATGTGCGGTAATGCGCTACAAAGGCCCATACGCAAATATGGATGCGGCCTATCGCTGGTTATTTTCTGAATGGTTACCAAATTCCACTGAGCGTGTGGGCAACCAACCGGCCTATGAAGAGTATCTCAATGATGTTCATTCAGTACCACAAACTGAGCTGCTAACGGATATTTATATCCCTCTTGAATAGGATTTATTTCCCATATTCTTTAGTAAACACGCCATTCAAGGCGGCGTTCAATTGGCCGCCTTAATCTTCTGTTATTTAAAGTATTAATAATCAGACATCTTCATATTAATGCCCGAATACTGCGCCAAAAACCTAACTAAACCTGCTGTTTTACAAGGTTGAAGACAACAGAAAACGTTAACGTTTATATTTTAAATCTCATGCTTTTTTCATCCCCATTCAAAATGGCGAATAAAAATTCAGTAATGAATGTTACAAATAGCGTAATGATCATTAGATACAGTCAGTTGCAGCCCTACTTTTAGCATGGCTATTTGGTGGCAAATTTTCATCCTTCATACTTCCCTAAAACTCCTTATATGCAACTGACAACATTGTCTTATTGATAAGACTTAGACACATTCCCTGTGCGGTTTTTGACCTTTATATTTCACAGCTGAATAAACCAGCACAAAACAATAACAAGACATGCTCAAAAGGGAGACTATGACGTGGCAAACATTATCAATGGGACAGAAGAAGACGATAACCTGCGCGGAACCAATGATGTAGACACGATCTACGGTTACGGCGGTAATGATTTTATCCAGGCGGATGGCAACACCGACTACGTTTACGGTGGCGATGGCGATGATACGGTCATCGGTGGAGACGATGACGATATCGTCCATGGCGATGCCGGTAATGACTGGGTACGCGGGGGGTTTGGCAACGATTTTCTCTACGGCGATGATGGCGATGATCGCGTCGAAGGCAATACAGGCGATGATTTCCTTTACGGCGGTCGAGGCAATGATTTCCTCTACGGCGGTGAAGGGATAGACGTCCTGTATGGCGAAGAAGGGAATGACCGTTTAAGAGGTGGCGAAGGTAACGACACACTTCACGGTGGCACAGGCAATGATGTGCTTTTCGGCAACGAAGGAAATGACATCCTAAATGGTGACACAGGCAACGACGTGCTTTGGGGAAATGAAGGCAATGATCACCTCGTGGGTGATGATGGCAACTACCCTGAAGTCGGCCAAGGTTCAAGCGGTAGCAACGGTGTCCAACTGAAAGCCGATGGTCCAGCCATTGAAAGTGCAGCAAACACCGGGTGGACCACCACGACTGTCACTATCGACGGCGTGCCTTATGTGGTGACCACACAGTTCGGCTATAGCGGTACCACCATCATTTCCCGCGTAGAAACAGATGGCACCCTAACAGAAACCGATCGCATCACCTTTGATAACAGCACCAAAACAGCGTCTATCTCTTCCAGCGGCGACATTACCGCTGACATGGCTGATGCAGGCCTGTCGGTTAACGCACTCGGTAATGGTCTCCACCACTCCAATATTTCGTTTGTTGATGGAAAAGCAACCCTGTTCCTGACATCCCAGAACAGCGGCTCTATCACCACGTTTGAAATCTCTCCAGACGGTACTCTCTCTTTGGAAGGTGGCTTGTCAGAATTCGGCGGTTCGCAAACCTGGCTACGTGACGGCATCATCCGTGAAAACGTGGTGTTTGAAGCCAACGACGGTAGCGAATATGTCTATGTCACCCGTCCTTTCCAGGATCGTGTCGATATCCTGACCTACGATCCGGAAACCGGTGTAATGGCAGAGACCGGCAAATCGGTTGTAGCTGGTGATATCACCTCAAGCATCGATATCATCGAGGCTTACGGCCAGACATTTGCCGTCGCGAGTGGCAATGCCAGCGTTCATCTCTACTCAGTCAATGAAACGACAGGCGACTTGACCGCGATTGATACCGAGGCCGTCACTAACGGCAGCGGTAACTCTGTTAACTTTTATCAAACCTCAGATGGCACCACGTATGCCATTACCTCAAGTTCTGGTGGTGATTATGCCTCGGTCTTTGAATTGGGTGCTGATGGTTCACTGACGCTGACTGACACTGTCGATGGTGGCGGCGCGTATATGTCGACCGCAGGCTATGTGGAAGGCCAGCCTGTGTTTGTGATGCCAAATGCGACCGAAGGTGTGGATCTCTTCACTATTGATGCAAACGGCCTGCTTGAGCTGCGCACGACCATCACGGATCTTCAAAATGACAACACGCCACCCGTGATTGTCCAGACAGTTGATGGCAGCTATTACCTTGTCGATGCAGACGGCAATGCCTCTTCGGTAAAATTAGCGGTTGACGATTTCTTCAGCGAACCACGCAATGACTTGCTGTTCGGTGGAGACGGTAATGATTTACTGGAAGGTGGTGCTGGCAATGATGTTTTGCGTGGTGACAATGGCTCAGCCTCTGAAATTGGTCTTTTCCAGCAAGGCGATGTGGTCACCAATGATGCTAACTCCGGCTGGACCACCACCACGATCGACATTGACGGTGTGCCTTATGTTCTGACAACCGTATGGGGATACAGCGGTGCAGCTATTCTCTCCCGTGTGGAAAATGATGGCACACTGACAGAAACCGATCGCATGGTGTTCGACAACAGCACCAAGACTGTCACTACCACCTCGCAGGGTGACATTACCGCACAAGTCCAAGATGCCGGTTTGTCCGTGGGCTCAATGGGTAACGGCCTGACACATTCCAACATGGCGTATGTCGATGGACAAGCCACCCTGTTCCTCACTTCACAGAACAGTGGCTCAATCACAACCTGGCATATTTCAGACGACGGTAAGCTGTCTCTGGATGGCGGCCTGTCCTATTTTGGCGGCTCGCAAACCTGGTTACGTGGCGGTATCGTGCGGGAAAACGTGGTATTTGAAGCAAACGACGGCACTGAATATCTGTATGTCACCCGCTCTCAGAATGACCGCATTGATATTCTGACCTACGACTCTGAAACCGGGAAAATCGCCGAAACAGGTAAAACCGTTGAGGCGGGCGATCTGGTTTCCGGTATCGATATCGTTTCCATCGGCTCACAAACTTACGTAGTTTCCAGCGCCAATGGCAGCGTCAACCTGTATGACGTTAATCGCGTTACCGGCGACCTGACGCTGGTAGATACCCAAACGGTCACTGAAGGTGGTGGCAACTCCGTGAACTTCTACCAAACGTCAGATGGTGCTACCTACGCCATTACCTCTGGTAGCGGCGCGGACTACGCATCTGTATTTTCTGTCAGCGAAGAAGGCACGCTCAACCTCACTGACACCATCTCTGGTGGTGGCGCTTACATGTCCTCGGCAGGTTATGTGGATGGCGAGCCAGTGTTTGTCATGCCAAATGCAACCGAAGGTGTTGACCTCTACACCATCGATGGAGATGGTAAGTTGATTCACCAACTTAATGTCACTGGCATTCAGAATGACAATACACCACCTGTTATCGTTCAGACAGAAGACGGCAGCTACTTCCTGGTTGATGCCGATGGCAATGCTGCCTCTATAGAGCTTGGCTTTGGCTATGACACCATGTCCATTGAAGGAAATGGTTATGACGATGAGCTTCACGGTGGCACAGGCAATGACCGTCTGGAAGGCAACCAGGGCGATGATAAGCTCTATGGCGATGAAGGAAACGATGAGCTTAAAGGCCAAGACGGAGAGGACTTCTTATCTGGCGGCGCTGGATTTGATACCCTCACAGGCGGCAAGAATGCTGACGTATTCTTCTTCGACAGCGAGTCTGGTTCTGACACCATCACCGACTTTAATCTGCGTGAAGATAGCATCCAGATTGACAGCTCACTCGCCAGTGGTGCCGATGCACTTCTGTACTGGCAAAGCGGCGCTGATACCGTGATTTCCGTTAATGATGGTGCTGCGACGATCACGCTGGAAAACGTCGACGTGGACCGCATGTCTGCGGACATGTTCGATTTTACGTGATCGACATTACCTGATAGTTCACATCAAAAAGCAAAACGGCCCTCAGGGGCCGTTTTTACTGTCTAACGCTTTCTTATTCAGCACTGAGCTCTGACGTTATCCAACGGTGGAATGCCTGAACCTTTTTAATCCTGAGGTGAGATTCCGGGCAGACAAAGTAGTATCCAAATGCCACTTTCTGGTTGTGCTCACGACCAAAGGGATACACCAAACGCCCTGCTTTCACATCCAAGTCCGCCAGTGCAGTGGAAGTGAGAGCCACGCCTTGCCCTTCTATCGCCGCCTGCATGGCGAGCGCTTCGCTTGAAAACTGATGCCCGGAATTGGCATCTAAATGCTCAACACCCGCCGCGCACAACCACATTCCCCAGCAAGGTGCCTGCGCCTGCGTGGTTTGCCAATCAGAGCGTAATAACATGTGGTGCTTCAGGTCTTCTGGCGAACGCAAAGCATGTTTACCTTCCAGCAACGCGGGGCTACATACTGGCACCACTTCTTCTGGAATCAGTACCTCACAGTGCACACCAGTGTAATTGCCACCACCATAGCGAAGCGCAATATCAACGCCATCCTGTCTGAAATTCACCAGCGATTCGCTGGCATCTACACGCAAGCGATACGCCGGATACTGCTGGTAAAAGCTCCCTAATCTTGGCAGCAACCACTTTGCGGCAAATGTAGGGGATACACTTACCACCAGCTCGTTGCTGTGACGATGCCGATGCAGTTGCCGAATTCCCTCCTCGAGTTTGGCGAACCCTTCTTCCATAAACGGATAAAGCTGTTCACCCACTTCGGTAAGTGAAATTGAGCGCACCTTGCGCTCAAACAACTCAACCTCTAGATAGCTTTCCAGGGTTTTAATTTGCTGACTAACGGCAGCTGGCGTGACATGCAGCTCTTTCGCAGCCTGCTTAATACTGAGGTGCCGAGCTGTACTTTCAAAAGCTCTCAGCGCGTTCAACGGGGGAAATTGAACTTCCATGATTTAGTTTTCCTTATCCATGAAGCAGGAAACCTCGTTTGTTGTAGCAGAAGTAGTAGCCCAAGATTGGTTTCAACTTAAGCATATCTTAGTCAACAGAGAGAAAAACTGGAGGAGAGGCAAATGAGGATATCAGAAAAGAAAAGCCATACTTTGTTGGTCGCGCCTTTTGAGCAGAATCAAGAGACGCGTATTGAACTCAGCCGAATGATCTGGAAATTGGTCGAAAGCGTGATGGCGAGGTATCGGGCACTTCGGCTCATACATCAAAGGGAAAAGCTTCGCGATTCACTCGCAAGCTATCCGGACTACCTCCTTAAGGATTTCGGATTAAGCCCGGAAGAAATCAGTGTTATTAAAACCCGTAGTGCTCATTTAAAGTCAGAACAAATTGTGCACAGTGTGAGAAGGAATTGAGCGCTGACCTACCCTAGGTGAACTTTCCACCTAGGCTAGGACTTCACTTTATCGCTAAGTTCACACTGCGCTTCCCACTTTACATACCAAGCCTCCAACTCCTCTATGGGCTTGGGATGACAGATAAGAAAGCCTTGTATCAGCATATTTGGGTAATTGGATGTCAGGTATTCCAACTCCTCATCCAACTCCACGCCTTCGGCAACCACTTTGCATTCGGATTCCAGAGAGAAATCCGCCAGAGAACGGACGATAGCCTGACCAAAGTGATCTGTGTGGATCTTGCTAATCAGTGAGCGATCAACCTTCACTTCTGTAAAAGGTAAGTGACGAAGATGTCGAAAGTTGGCAAAGCCCGTCCCAAAATCATCAAGCGAAACACCGAAACCCTGCATCCGCAAACGATTCAAGGACTCCAGTTGTTCCGGGGAATTCAACGCCGACTCTTCGGTGATTTCCAACGTGATTCGCTGTCGTAATACATTCTTTTCTTTAAACAGCGCATCCAAACGGTTGGGAATACTCAGATCGTCCAACTGCTCCGCAGATAAGTTGATGCTAACAGTCACTTCCTGCCCGAAAATCGCCGACAAGGTTTCCATGTCAGACGCTGTTTTTTCCGCAATCGTCGTTGTCAGTAAGTCGACTAAGTCATGCTGAACTGCCGTAGACAGAAAACATCCAGGTAAAATCACCCCTCCACTGTCAGCGTCCAGAATGCGTGCTAATACCTCAACACTTTCAACGCAACGAGTGACGGGATTCACTTTCGGCTGGTAATAAGGCACCACACTGCCATTGATCAGGTACTTGATCAGGGCTTCACGCGCCATTGCAGAATTTTGTTGAAACTGCATTTCATGCGGCTTTGGCAGTTTGTTCAGTGTGTTTTCCAAGGCATCAAGGGTGATTGGCTTTGAAATGCTACCCAGTAGATAGACCCACTGAAGCTTAGCGATTTCCGCAGCCAATTCGGTAACGCGGTTTTCCAAATCGGAAATAATGCATACCGCACCTCGGAAGTTCATCTTCCCTAATTCACGGATAACGCACATACCATCAATATCTGGCATCCCTAAATTAGTAAAGACCACGTCATAGTGTGTCTTTCCGATGTTTATTTCATCTAATGCTGTTTGTGGGCATGAAAAACAGCTGACTTTTTCATAACCCAAGCAGTTAAGCATTTTTTGAATCAACAACAACACGGACTCGGAGTCATCTATGACTGCAACATGTTTAGTATTTTTCACTCTCCCACCAACCCAATGTCCTATTAGTGCCAAGAATACTTCAATCTTGTTGTTGACTAAAAGATCTGCGTTTTATGGTAATTAAAATTGACACACAGACCTCTTCTCTTCTCTATATTTTTTATTCTTAGAAGAGTGATAAATCTAATCATTGATATGAAATTAACTTGATAGAAAATCACCAAATCAAACCAAATCAACGATTAATAATTAATAGAAAACATATCAGCTTTGTGCCAGAAGCGTTTGAAAAAATTGTCTCCTTTTTGGGAGTAATTACAATAAAATCACCTAACCCCATGTTTGTAAAATTATTTTTCCGCAGACGAGTAAGTTTACATCCATATCACTTCGTATCAAATGGTTTCATATCGTCATCATTGAACCATTTTAGAGACATATGACTTAATCATATGAATCAATTTACATATATAAAATCAGATCTCTAATAATACGTTTCGAGCACATGAGATAAAAGCTCGAGAAATAATGTATGAGACTCTTAACTCATAAACCATAGACATACATTTAAACAGACATTTTAAACACAAGAAAGCGGTTGCTGTCATAAATGATGTCGCTATCAAGATATGTCAAACATCTCCATCTTACTGCGGGAAAATTCAATCATTTCAATTAAAGATTTTAATTTAACTGATACTAATAAAACGAAAGATGAAAATTATTGAGGGACATCTTCGTCTTTAAAAGACTAACATTCATATCAATATTGGAAGGAAGATCATTAATTTGAGGAATCAAAATGAAGCCTCAATCGACACCAAAGCATTTTGTTCATCCCGCAAGTCAGAGTTCGTTGCTCCAGGATTCATTCGTGTTCGTCACCTAAACCCAAAAAACATAAAGAGTACAGCACCAGTCAACTCACCCTGAGGGAAGGCTTCAATTCGAGCATCTTCAGGTCATTTGGGTATAGAATACGGGCTTGAGAATTTGTAACGAATTAGAGTGCCCTTATGTCTCGTGACTACACCTTCGAATGCCTTGTCACCATGCCACGTCATGAGCTGGAAGAATTCAGCGCCCGAATGATTAGCCGTATGGTGCCAGAAGATGTGATGACTGAAATCTTCACATTTGATCAGGAAGAAATAGACAGTGAAGAACGTTTATTGTCAGCACGTCTTGATGCCATGTTGCGAATGACTGCAATCGCACTGAATGAAACTCAACAAGCTTTTGACGATTCAGAACATGCAAAGCAGAACAGCGAAAGAATGACGCGATTGCTCCTTTGGCATTTCTACGCCATCTCTTTTCGTTTGGAGCAAGCCATTACGTTGGAAAGGCATTGTGAAGAAGTTGAGAAACTGCTGAAAAACGCACCGAGAGATGTGTTTGGCTGGGTGAATACCCTGACAGAATTACTACACACCTATGCCGAGATCAGTGCAGAACAGAACCCTGAAAGCTAACTAAGCATTTTCCCCCAGCTTTTTCAGCTCCTTTTCGCTGAAGTTTACAAACCCGATCGGAACATCGCTGCCTAGTGCAGCGATGATCTTTTCTGCACTTTCCGCCCCAAATCCACCTCAAGCGCGCTGTGGCAACTGTTGCCTATCCCCACCTCCCATAATCTACCCACGAAATTGAAACCTTAAGATTTTGCTCTATCTTTTCAGATACACGCAGTTTGTAGAACTCCTCATGAACCTGAAACGCATTGAAACCTTTGTACTCGTCGCCACCCTTCGCAGTTTTCGCAAAGCCGCTGAACAACAGTTCACGACCCAGCCTGCCATCTCGTCGCGCATTGCAAGCCTGGAAAAAGAGTTGGGCGTTATTCTGTTTGACCGCGAAGCCTCGCCCATTACCCTGACCGCCAAAGGCCGCGAACTGCTGCCCTACGCTGAGAAAATGCTACTTACGGCGGAACAATTTCAAAAGCGGGCTGAAAACAATGCACTGTTTACGGGAACCTTGAGACTGGGAATTTCTGAAACCGTCGTGCACACCTGGCTGACGGAGTTTCTTCGGAGCTTTAACGATAAGTTTCCGCGGCTGGATATCGACATCACGGTGGATGTGACGTCGAACCTCCGTCATGACTTATTGGATAGAACGCTGGATTTGGCCTTCCTGATGGGACCGATTTCGGAGCCTTCCGTCCAAAATATGCCGCTTTGCCGCTATCCGCTGGTATGGGTGGGAAGCCCGTCGTTGGGGCTTTCTAATCACAAAATGACACTGGCTGAACTGGCCGACTTCCCCATCATTACTTACGCACGCAATACACAGCCCTTCGGCGAAATTAAAGAACAGTTTGCTCAGGCTGACGCCGCCAACGCCCGCTTCTTTACCTCAAGTTCTCTTTCTGCCTGTTTGCGGATGACCAGAGACGGATTGGGTCTGGCGACCCTACCGACTGTCATTGCCGCTCCTGAAATTGAAACGGGAAATCTGCTACTTGTTGATTGCGGATGGGGGCCCTCTCCGCTCGGCTTCACCGCTTCTTATCTACATGCCCCAATGAATGGCGCGGCGGAAGAAGCAGCAAAACTGGCGGTGGAAGTGGCGGGGAAAGCAGGACATTAATTTTATTTATCGGAAAAGGTAAAAAACTATAATTGGACGAAATGACACCAACCTGCAACATTTAGTTAACACAACATGCATTCAACGAGGCGAAGGAAAGCCATGAGTCAACTTGCAGGACAGGAAGCCCCTCTGTCGTCTAATCACTATGAAGCTGCATTAATGCAGGCCCGCGAACTAAGAATGCTGGCACGAGACGGCAAGTTTATTGGCCCCACCAGCGGATTTGCTCCGGGTTTGGCTCAAGGAAATGTAGTCATCCTGCCTAAGACTTGGGCGGATGATTTTTTGGTGTACTGCCAGAAAAACCCCGTCGCTTGCCCGCTACTTTCAGTATCGGCTCCTGGCGAGCCATTGATTGATTTACTTGGCGAGAACATAGACATCCGCTCAGATGTGCCGGAATACCACATCTTCAGAAACGGCGAGTTAGCAGAGAAAACACACGATATTAAAGATCTCTGGTTGGGAGATATGGTGACCTTTGTATTGGGTTGCTCATTCTCGTTTGAAGATGCCCTGATTCGTGCTGGCCTGTCCCTTCGTAATATTGATTGCCAATCGAATGTGTCGATGTACCGCACCAATTTACCGACAGTGCCAAGCCAATACTTCAACGGCAACATGGTGGTCTCCATGCGCCCGTTTAAGCCAGCGGATGCCATCCGCGCTATTCAGATCACATCCCGTTTCCCTAAATCTCACGGTGCGCCTGTGCATTTTGGGAATCCGGCTGATATTGGTATTGAAGATCTCTCCAACCCGGATTTTGGTGACGCAGTACCCATCAAAGACGGTGAAATTCCTGTTTTCTGGGCGTGTGGCGTGACACCACAATTAGCGATTGCTAACGCCAAACCCCCTATCGCTATTACTCATGCGCCCGGCAAAATGCTGGTGACGGATGTCAGTAACGAACAACTCTCAGTTTTATAAATATTAATAGGACACTAGTGAAAAGGAGACTTCCGATGAAGTTGTTGAAAAACCTGCTGCCAGCCATGGCAGTGTCTCTCGCTGCACTTTCTGTGCCTTCTGCACTCGCTGCGCAATGGCATATGCCGACACCTTACGGTGATGCTAACTTGCCGACCAAAATCGCCTATGACTTTGCTGAGCAAATCAAAGAGTCCACAGATGGAGAGGTCGATATCAAAGTTCACTCGGGCGCATCTCTGATGAAGCACCCTGAAATCCCTCGCGCGGTGCGCACAGGACAAGTGCAGCTTGGCGAAGTCTTCATTGGCATCATGGGTAATACCCACCCTATTTTTAAGCACGACAACATTCCTTTCCTCGCCACTGACTATGAGCAAGCCCAGAAACTGTGGGAAGCCGCTAAACCAGAGATTGAAAAGCAACTCAGTAAAGAAGGCATGATCCTGCTCTACACCGTGCCATGGCCTGCACAAAGCCTTTACACTAAAAAGCCGGTGAACTCGCTGGCTGACATTAAAGGCACCAAGATGCGCGCTTATAGCCCATCTACATCCCGTCTTGCTGATCTGATGGACACCACACCCACCACGGTTCAGGTGCCGGATATTCCACAGGCATTTAGCACTGGCATTATCGATGCGATGGTGACTTCACCATCGACTGGCGCAAACGGTCAGGCATGGGATTACCTGAGCCACTTCACCGAGATCAAAGCCTGGATTCCAAAGAACTTTGTCGTCGTGAACAAGCGCGCATTTAAGCGTTTGGACAAAGACGCTCAGAAAGCCATTTTGGATGCAGCAGCAGCAGCCGAAGCACGTGGCTGGGCAGAGGTTTTAGATCAAGAAGCCAAAGACACCAAAACACTCGCAGACAACGGCATTGTGGTATCGAAACCTTCCGAGCAATTGCTAAACGAGCTTCAGGCGATTGGCGTGACCATGACAGAAGAGTGGGAAGCAGAAAACTCACAAGCGCTAGCGCCTGTTTTGAAAGCCTATAAAAACTAAGTAAGTAGTTACTTACTACGACGTACCCTCCCCTGGAAACGGACTTGGGGAGGGCTTTAATACCCTGAGCTACGCCTGTCTGGAAGCATTATTATGAAACGAGCTCTGTACCTGCTGTCGGGTGGTTTATCCGGCTTCTTTATTGTGTTGATCATGCTGATCATCCTCGCCCAAATTATTGGCCGTATGATGGGCTTTATTGTCCCGTCGGCAGAAGATTTCTCCGGTTACGCTTTGGCTGCCTCAACCTTCTTTGGCCTTGCCTATACCTTTCGTGAAGGTGGTCATATCCGCGTTAACCTTGCTATTCAAAGGTTGCCAGAATCGCTGCAACGCCCTCTGGAGACTCTGGTCCTAACCCTTGCGTTTTTACTGCTTTGTTTCTGTAGCTATTACTGCACTTACATGGTCTGGGAATCCTATGACTTTGAAGAAGTCACCCACGGTTACATTCCGATTCCTCTGTGGATTCCACAAGTGCCACTCGCGGTCGGCATGATTGCATTCAATCTCGCTGTGCTGGATAGCCTGATTGACAACATTCGCGGTATTACCCCCCATTACAAGCAGTTGGAAGGTGAAGACGTTTCGCTCGAACTGATTGAAAGCCCTGACGAAGCATCAGCTCCGCAGGTAAGCAGCAAGGAGCGCGCAAAATGACGGACATGACCTTAATCTCATTTATTCTTGCCATCTCCATGCTGCTGTTTTTAGCCGCTGGTTTATGGGTATCCCTTGCCTTAATTGGTGTCGGTGTCATGGGTCTGTACATGACGGGCAACGAACAAATCGGCCTGCTGTTTGGTTCTTCAAGCTGGGGAGCGAGCACCAGTTGGTCGCTGACAGCCCTACCAATGTTTATCTGGATGGGTGAGCTTCTGTTCCGAACCCGCCTCTCGGAAGATCTGTTTAAAGGTCTTTCGCCTTGGCTGAGCAGTTTTCCCGGCAAACTGCTACATGTGAATGTGTTGAGCTGCGGCATATTCGCTGCGGTATCAGGCTCATCCGCCGCCACTGCGGCTACCATTGGACGCATGACCCTGCCCGAGCTGAAAGCACAGGGCTACAGCGAGAAAATGGCCGTCGGCACGCTGGCAGGTTCAGGTACTCTAGGTCTTCTTATTCCACCTTCCATCATTTTGATTGTGTATGGGGTGGCCGCGGAAGTCTCCATCGGCCGCTTGTTTATCGCCGGAGCCCTACCCGGCATCATGTTGATGCTCCTGTTTGTGGGTTACACCACCATCTGGGCATTGATGAATAAAAATGAAGTGCCTCAGCACTCGAGTAACGATGTTAATTGGCAAGTTAGATTCAAAGCGCTGAAAAAGCTGCTCCCGATAGTCGCCCTTATTTCCTTTGTTTTGGGGTCGATCTACGGCGGTTTCACTACACCGACAGAAGCAGCAGCGCTTGGCGTGTTTGGCGCCATGGTTTTGGCCGCCCTTACCGGCTCGTTGAGTCGCCAGAGTTTTATCGACAGTTTACTGGGTGCCGTGAAAAGTGCCTGTATGATTGGCTTTATTCTCGTGGGCGCGCATTTTCTTACACTGGCAATGGGATTTCTCGGCATTCCCCGCGCGTTAGCGGAGTGGATTGCTGCGATGTCGCTGTCGCCGTTTGAACTCCTGCTTTACCTCACCATCTTATTTGTGGTGCTGGGCTGTTTCCTGGATGGTATTTCTGTGGTGGTTCTGACCGTTGCAGTGGTATTGCCCATGGTGCAGCAGGCAGGCATTGATTTACTGTGGTTCGGTATCTTCATCGTTCTGGTGGTGGAGCTGTCGCAAATCACCCCGCCCGTCGGTTTCAACCTGTTTGTTATTCAGGCACTCACGGGCAAAAACATTCTGTATGTCGCACGCGCTGCGTTTCCGTTTTTTATGCTGATCCTTTTAGGGTTAGTGTTGATTACCGCCTTCCCGGAAATCGTGACCTATCTGCCGACTACCATGAGTCAGCGCTAGCAGGACAAACTGCTTCTAAAGAAAGCAGAGCAACAAGGAGTGAGTTGAGATGAAATTAAATTGCGACATGGGAGAAAGCTTCGGTGCCTGGACCATGGGGAAAGACGCTGAAGTGATGCCCTGCATTGATATGGCAAGCATCGCCTGTGGCTTCCATGCCTCGGATCCAGTCACGATGCAAAAGACCGTCGCCTTAGCCCTTGAACATGGCGTCACCATTGGCGCCCACCCTGGCTACCCAGATTTGATGGGATTCGGCCGCCGCAAATTTGATTGTACAGAAGAAGAGCTTTTTGCCTGGCTTGGCTATCAAATCGGTGCGCTGAAAGGTATTTGCCGTCAACAAAAAGCCATTGTCGATTATGTAAAACCCCATGGCGCGCTCTACAACACCATGATGAAAGACATGGCAGTGCTGAAGACGGTAATGCTTGCGGTAAAAGCTGCTGCACCGGGTTGTCCCTTGGTGGTGATGGCAATTCCTAAGCGCCAACCTATTCTCGATTTAGCCGCAGACGTCGGCATTGACGTGATGTTTGAAGCTTTTTCTGACCGCGCTTATGACGATGAAGGGTTCCTCGTCGACCGCCGTATTGAAGGTGCGGTTCATGGTAGTGCTGATGCCATTATCAAGCAGGTACAGCAGATTGTTGAACAAGGTTCTGTCACAACTCTGAGTGGAAAAACACTCAAGGTGGATGCAGATACGCTCTGCATTCACGGAGATGGTCCCCACGCTTCGGCGGTAGCCCAAGCATTGAAACAGTGGAGGGCAAATGGCGCGAATTGAGGCAGTCAATGAACAGACATTGATTGTGTATTTTGGGGACAGAATTGATGATGCTATCGCCGCTGACGTCAACCGCGCCATCTTTCAGGTTCGGGAAAGTCTGGGGGATTTAGTCACAGACATCATCCCCTCCTACAACTCAATGTTGATTGGCTTTGACTTAAACAGAACGGATCGTTTTGACATCATAAAACGCATTCGGCTGGCGCTAGAATCCAACACTGACGCCGTCACCAATAACAACGACAATCAGGTAGTTGAGATTCCTGTCTACTACGGTGAGGAAGTCGCGCTGGATATGTCGGATGTGTGTGACAAAACCGGCCTAGACAGTGAGTCTGTCATCAAACTACATAGCGAGAAGGAATACCGCGTTTATGCCATCGGCTTTAGCCCCGGTTTTGCTTATCTTGGCAGTTTGGATGACGCGATAGTCATGCCGCGTAAATCCACACCACGCCTCAAAGTACCAACGGGCAGTGTAGGGCTGGCAGACAACCAAACAGCCATTTATCCAAGCAGCACACCGGGTGGCTGGCAAATTATCGGCCGTACACCATTGAATATGGTGGACTGGGACAGCGAATCATTGGCCAAAGTCAATGTCGGCAACAAGGTAAGGTTCTGCCCTATCGATAAGGACGAGTTTTTGAAGCAAGGCGGCGTGTTATGAGCTTTGAAGTACTGAACCCTGGCATGCTTACCCTGCTGCAAGACAGTGGCCGCATCGGCTTCCAGCATTTGGGCATCACCACTGGAGGCCCAATGGATGAGCACGCTTTTTACTGGGCAAACCGTCTACTGGGAAATAAACCAGATGCAACGCAGCTCGAAATCACCTTCGGCCAACTGCAGCTGCAGGTAAATGCCGCCACAACCCTTGCTATTGCAGGCGCAGATCTTTCAGCCACCTTAAACGACAAAGCTATTCAACCCTGGCGCACCTATGCAGTAAAGCCCGGTGATGTCCTGGCGTTTGGTGCACCCAAAAGCGGACTGCGGGCCTATCTCTCCGTGGCTGGCGGCTTTGAATGTGAGCCCAAGCTGGGCAGCTGCTCCACAGTGAAAAGGGAGCAACTGGGCGGTTTAACCGGTCTTGGTGATGCCCTGAAAACGGGGGATATTCTGCCCTTCACCGCAACGACTGAGTTCACCGAACAGCGCACGCCTAAATGGGCGATTCCCGACTACGATGCGCCGCTCGAACTCGGGGTAATGCCGTCCTATCAGCATGCGTCATTCAGCCATGATGAACAGATGACGTTTTTCACCAGTGAGTATGAAGTCAGCCAGAACATCGACCGCATGGGTTATCGCTTATCTGGCGCACCAGTGAAAAGCAGTCTCGATGGCATCATCTCAGAAGGTATCGCCTTTGGTGCGATTCAAATTCCGAATGATGGCCAACCGATCGTACTGATGAAGGACAGGCAAACCATTGGTGGCTACCCAAAAATAGGCTGTTTGAGCAGTTTAGGTGCCGGCCAACTTTCGCAGCGCCAACCCGGGCAGATTGTTACCTTCTCCCCCATGGATGTTGCGGATGCCGAAGTGGAAAGAAGGCTCTTCAACCGGGTCATTTTCGGATGAGTTCATCTCAGGGGAAAATGGTGCACATCGACAAGACCACGAATGCGCGGCCGGATGATGTGCGCCCTTTCCTCAAGGCGATTAATCGGTATATCTCAGCCAAAGATAACAACAAGCCACACCTGCTCACCAAAGTGTTTACAGAAGCATCGCTGCTGGAAATGAAGGTCAACACCGACAGTATTTCGTTTCCCTCAGATGTGGTTGGCGTTGAAGCAATCAGCCATGTGCTGTCCTCCCAGTTCAACCAGCGTTTTGAGAACGTTTATACCTTCTGCTTGTCGGACTCCATTGTCAGGGATGACACTCTTCTCACCTGTAAGTGGCTCGTCGTGATGACAGAAAAGGACAATGGCACTCTGCGCATAGGTTGTGGCTATTACGACTGGCTGTTCAACGATGATTCTTCTATCTCGGCAAAAGATCCGAAAGTGGACAAGCTCACCATCACCATTGACTACATGGCTGCCATTCACTATTCGAATAAAGATCACTTGCTCGATGGGATAGGCGAGCTGCCTTACCCTTGGTGTTTCAGCAGTTCCCTGAGTATTGAAATGCCAATGATTGAGGACTTAAAAACAGTGAGACGCTTTCTGGAACAGGATTAGAAGCAGCCCTATATTTTATCTGGCGAAACGTGACGATTTTACGCTACGCTTCGCCTACACCCTTTGCTTGTTTACTGTCAGAAAAACAAAGAAATATGAATCTAATAACAAGAACTGCGCTAGCTTCAGATGCCAAAAGCATCACCGATATCGTCAACCCCATTATCGAAAGCGGTCGATACGTGATTCTCGACTCTGCTTTTTCGGTGTCAGACCAGAGTTTCTTCATCCAATACTTCCCGGTAAACGGCGTGTTTTTGGTTGCTGAAGACCATGACTCGAAAACCGTTCTTGGCTACCAAACCGTTGAGCCATACGCGAGTTATTCACGCGCACTGGACCATGTCGGCATTATCACCACCTATGTCGATGAAAAACATCATCGTCAAGGCATTGCAACGTCGCTGTTTGCTTCCACGCTCGATATCGCGCGCTCACGTGGCTTTGAAAAGCTGGTAGCCCAAGTCCGAGCTGATAATGAAACCGCGCTGCACGTTTATTTGAAACATGGCTTTGAAGTGTCAGGACGCGCGAAAAATCATGCGAAAATTGGCGGCAAGTACATCGATGAGATTACGCTGGAACTGTTTCTGTAACGTTTAAATTTGCCTTTTAAAAAACAGCCCAGACAAGTGTCTGGGCTGTTTTTTGGTAGCGTCGCTTTCAAATTTACACTGCTTACCAGACCCAGCTCGTTTCTGTGTTCGGAATCCTTTTCTGGACAGGCGGCGTTCCATCAGTAAACCACACCTCAGCAAGCACGTAATAGTGAGATTCTGAAGAAACAAAATCGACAATCGCTTCTCCTGATTCCAAGGAAGAGAAAGCCATTCGACTGTTGTAGGCCGCCGTGTAGGTTCCGTTGTCATTCGCAGAAAACTCGCTGTATATCGACACTACACCGGGTGATGTTGAATAGCCGCTGATGTCGACGACAAAACTCTGCTCCAACACAGGGCTATATGAGAAACCATCAGGCACAACTGTTTCGTTAAAACTCGATGCTGAACTGGTGACGGTCTCCGGAATGTTTGCTTCGCCACCAGAGGTATCAACCATTATTTCAAACTCTGACAGACTCGATACTTCAACATTACTTTCCGGTGCAGACTCATCAGCGGTAACGGTTGAAGACACATTTGAACTACCGCTTCCATCACCACCGCCACCACATGCGCTCAGAAGGGCCATTAACGCTAACAGACTGATATTCTTATTCATGGCACTTACTCCTCAGACAAGTAGTATTTGTTTTCAGTCGCTTTTTCTAATAAATACCACTGAAGATTATTTTCACCACCAGACTCCGCATAGCCTGCAAACTCTGGGTATGCCTCGACAAGGTCGACATGCTCTCTCGGCCAAGACCACTCATCCGGAATAAGCAGCGCCCAAGGATGATTCGAAGAGGTTTTAAAGTAACGTGATGTTGCTGGGTCGCTGGAGTCGCTCCACCACCCCAGCCAGTAGGTGTCGAATTGCTCTGTCGGCGCCTGATCGGCGAGGTGGATTTCTAATCCTCGTCCAGGGTTATACCAGAGCCCGTCGCGGACATAAGCACCCGGTGTGGCAAAAATAAACGGGTCATAAGGCATTGTCATCAGAGAGCTCGTATCAGTACCCTCGTTGAAATACACATCTATTTCGAACTCGAAGACCAACGCTTCCTGACAATGCTGCGCCGTTCGATAGTACATACAGCCTGCTGGGAGTTTCTGTTTGAGATCGTCTGAAACAATGAATATTGCCTCATTGGAGTCGCTCTCTAAGCCGTTGCTCTCTTGTAACACTGAATTGTGTGTCAAAGTGCTCGCTGAGCTGATGTCAGACCGGTTTATTCCCCCGAGTCTGAATGCAAACCCATTGTGATAACCAGCGCCGTAGGCTGAAAGATAACCTTGAATTAATACACGGGTAATCGCGCTGTTTTCATCCAGTGTTTCTGTGATGCGGAATTTAAAGACAACATCGTTGAGATCGTAATCCCCTTCTTTAGGCCAGTTGTCCTCAAAAGCAATCGTGGCATATCCACTCTCGCTGGGGTAGTACCGCAGCGA
Organism: Grimontia sedimenti; assembly: GCF_011045095.1. Lineage (GTDB taxonomy): Bacteria > Pseudomonadota > Gammaproteobacteria > Enterobacterales > Vibrionaceae > Enterovibrio > Enterovibrio sedimenti. Next base: position 122,584 of record NZ_JAALDL010000011.1, on the reverse strand, counting down.
GGAGCCATTTTCCATGATAGTCACAGGATGATCCTCAACTTCGCCGGTTGTGGCACCACCGAAGTAATCGAGGCCAGACGCTTCTGAAAAACGGAAACGAGACCAGGTCGAACCAATCGTCGCTCCTGCCGGAACCGCAATGGAGAGAGAATTGATGCCCGAGGTTAACAAACTGTCGCTAAAGACCTTCTCACCTGTGTCTTGAAAATCGCCGTCCTGGTTCCAGTCTATCCATGCTGACAAATAACCAGCAGTAGATGCCTGAACAGAAACCAGAGACGTGTTACCCACTTCCAATGCGGTAACAAAGCCAACACCGTCTTCATCCGCTAAACCGGCTTTGTTGTCATCAAGAGGGGATGTAAAGCCGTCACCTTCGCTGTCTGGTGCGATGGAGCCTAAGTAGAAACCGCTATCCACTTCGTGACGCGGACCGTTGGAGGCAAGCAACGTTTTGTAGCTGTCTGGCGCGTCACCAAAATCAATCGTCGAATCTTCATCAATAATAGGGGCGTTTGCACAACGTGCACCGTCATTTTGTCCAGATATCGGCCCTGAGGCGAATAGCACTGCCTCCAGGTTTTTATCATCGATATCGTCTTCGTTTGAAAGGTCAATTCTGAAGATTTTGCCATCATCATTTCGGGAGATGTAAAAGTTGCCATCAACGTCGAAATAGACCGCGCCAAAGCCACCAGATGGTGGGCCGATATCAGCCACCAAACTGTAAACCATATCGGAATCACCTGTTTCTAAGTCCACGCGATACAGGTTGTAGGAGTTGTTGTTGACTGCATAGAGATTGCCATCAATCGGGTTGATCGCAACGTCTGACGTCCTGAGATTATTGAGGTCGGTGTCTAATGTGGTCGCTGTTAATGTCGCCGAAGGGTCTGATTCCAGTGGAGAAAGGTCAATTTTGATGATTCCCAGCTCTCTGCGGTGCAGATAGTAAATCTGATCATGCACATCACCACTAATAAACTTCGTGTTGTTAGGCAACCCATTCACTGTGAGTTGTTCACCAACATAGTTTTGACCAATCCGTATCACCACCTCGTTGTCATAATCAAAGCCGTATATATAGCGGTCTGATTGGTTAAACCCAACAGCATTGATATGGGTGTTGAGACCAGTGGTTTCTGCCAACGTTGAATAGCCACCAGTGACAAGGTTCACACCATAAACTTTACTGGGTGAGCTCTGGAACAAGAAGGCTTTACTGGGACATGTATCAAAAGGCTCAACGGAAGCTGGTGTTTCAGCGTGTACCGAGGAACCAAAAAGAACGGTTAATAAAATGGGGATAGATAGACGCACGACATAGGCTCCAATTAAGTCCGGACTTAAGAGCGTATAAACAACATCCATGCCATGTCATTATCTTATTGATTAAAAAGAATTTATCAATTTGCGTCTCAGGAATACTCTCACTTCAAATCCAGTACTGAGAAAACAGATCTGTACTGTGTCATTTTGAGAAAACAGGATGAAGTAACACTTAGTCATTGTTTGTATCTTCCATAAGCCAAAACTCAGAAAGCGCTTCCTGCACAATGTACCCGAGCTACATTTATTAGGAACATAGTGCAAGCCAATCATCACTCGCTTGCCCGTTTATCGATGAGGGAAAAGACCGTGAAAATTGCCGTTACCGCCGCCAGTGGGCAATTGGGCTCAGAAATCGTCAAAGCGCTGATTGACGTAATACCGAGAGAAAATGTCATTGCTTTAGCTCGCACCCCAGAGCGCGCCAAAGAACTTGGTGTTGAAATCCGTCCCGGTGATTACGAAGAGCCAGAAGAGCTTGAACAATCACTACAAGGCATTGGTACCTTGTTACTGGTATCCGGAATGGACGCGCCTGACAAGCGCATTGGCCAGCACCGCAATGTGATTAATGCTGCCAAAAAAGCAGGGGTTAATAAGATTGTTTACACCAGTGTTCAAGGCGCTGAAGAAGGCACAGCTTTTTCACCCATTATTCAAAGCAACAGGCAAACCGAGCAAGATGTTCGTGAATCGGGGCTTAACTGGGTGATAGGCCGCAATGGTATCTACATTGAACCCGATATCGAATACATCGAGAATTACAAGAAAGCTGGGGTTATCACCAATTGTGCGGGGGAAGGCAAATGCGGGTATACCTCCCGTGGTGAACTTGGTTATGCCTATGCCCGAATGCTGACTGAAGACAAGCACAACGGGCAAACTTACAACCTGCATGGTGAAGCCCTCACTCAAACCCAGTTAACGGAATACCTCAACGCGACATACCACACTCACCTGACTTACGTGCCTCTGTCTTTTGAGGATTATCAAGCAGAACGTATCGCAGAGTTGGGGGAGTTTCTCGGTACGGTTATCGCTGGCATTTATCAGGGTATCAGTGAAGGTAAGGTCGACAACCCCAGCCATTTTCTGCAAGCTGCTGGACGCGAGCACCAAAGCTGGGGCGATTACTTTGCGGATATAGAGACGGAAGATTGAGCAACCGGTTTTATCAGTCCTTTTAGAGTAAATAAGCGCGCTTTACTGGCGCGTTTTTACTTCATGAGCTGAGAAGCTTTGGTTATACAAGCTTCAAGCAGTTCATCGACAACCCCATCATCATTCAGTGCTCGGGACACCACCACACCGCCTATCATCAGGGCAGCGAGCGGGCACGAAGAAATCTACATTTTCATAGGAGGACAAGGCGAATTTATGGTGGATGATAATCGATTCGAGGTCACCACTGGCTCTGTCGTCCGTGTGGCTCCCGAAGGCGTACGCGGTTGGAGAAACACCTCTAATTCACCGCTTTACTACGCCGTTCTTCAGGTAAAAGCAGGTAGTGAAACGGTGAAAAATACCATTGAAGATGGCCGTGGTGTAAATCGCCCTGTTATCTGGTAAAAGCACCTATCAAATCTTCAAATCAAGGCGGGTTGAGTTTCATTATCACCCGCCTTTCTCTTAGCTAATTGTGCGATCCATGCCCACCGATAATGGCGGCTTTTCCGACCTGCTCAATGGTATTATTAACCGGTAGCACAGAGCGTCTAACTTATTGACTCACGGTAAAAACCTTCTATTTACCCCTATTAAGGTGAAGCCAATAAGGAGAACACTATGCTCAGATTTCAGTTCTATAAATCGCAAGACGTTGTGACTCACGTGAAACTGGATACACCAACCACTAAAGAAGAAATCAGACAGCTGACTGAGCAAGGTTTTATGGCGTCAGGTGAGATTGTTTCAGCACCGACAATTCTGAAAGCTATGGAACAATATCAGGCCAGCCAGGAAGAGAGCATTCATGCTTACGCTACCTTCGGTGTGGTCATGGGTCTATTTCCGGGAATCCGTTAAATCCCTTTGATTCAAAGAAAGTGCGCCACTTGCATAAACAAATGGCGCGCTTTTTATGCCGCTTTGCTAACACTGTTGTTACTCAGCGCAGAATGCTTCAAAGAGCTCGGGCGTATTATCAAACCCTTCAACTTCAGCAAGCTCCCAAGGGCGCTCACATCGGTTGGTATGGGCACACCACTGAAAACCTGCAGAAGGGATGCAGCCATGGCTATCACGATCTGCGCCTACCATGGTGTCAGTATCTGCAGCATTCTCTGCGCAGCCGGCCATTAATAGTGCCATCAGAGAAGTTAGGGTGAGGTTTTTCATTAAACACCATCTTTTTGGGGTATTCAGGCCTGAATGTAAGCACACTTTTTCCGGTAAAGAGAGCGCGAATTTGGGATAAGGAGAATAAAAAAACGCGCCGGAGGCGCGTCTTGTCGTTCAAAACTGACTGCTTTCTATTTTGCCTGTTGTAGGCGGTGATAAAGCGAGTCTTTCAACACGGCACGGTCGTGCTTAAGCTTGTGCATTTCTTCATCATCAATCGGAGAATCTCTCAGCTCCAGACTACGAATTTCTTTATCAAGCGCATTGTATTTTTTTGTGTCTTCTGCGAATGCAGTATCTTGATTGGAGAGCTCAGCGATCAGGTCCTTGAACTCTGGGAACTCATTAACGAGTGAGTGGTTTTCACCTAACATATCAGCCCCTTATTTTTATTTCCTTGGTAGTTGAGCTTTCACCATAAAAAATTCTCAACCATGTAGATATACCCATGGTTGAGAATAGTCGACTTCTCGCTTTAGCTAAAACTGGATCAGTTGATGTTTTGCACATCCATGACCAGATTGTTCCAGTTACGCTGATTCTCGATATCGTGCTCAAGCCCTTGATCGTCAGCGATCTGGAAGCGCTTCACTGCTGGGGTTTTGCTGGTTGCCTGGTACAGCCAGTAAGCCTCAGCTTTCAGTGCTTCGTCGATAGGTTTATCGATGGACTCGTAAACCATTTGCTTACAAGCATTGATAGATTCTGCAGGGAATTTCGCAATACGCTTCGCCAAGGTATCAACATATTCACCAATCTCATCCGGCTCCAATGCCTTGTTGATGGTGCCATAAGCCTCTGCTTCATCTGCATCGAAGTCACGCGCACTCAGGATAATTTCCAGTGCACGGCCAAGACCGACCTGACGAGCCATTCGCGATGCACCACCGCCGCAAGGCAAGATACCCATGCCAACTTCCATCTGCATAAACTTGTATTTTCCGCGAGCCGCAAAGCGCATATCACATGCCAACGCAAACTCATGGCCGCCACCTCGGGCAAAACCTTCCAGCTTGGCGATGGTTGCTTGAGGTACTTTACTGATTCGTTCCAGCACTGCCTGCAAATCGAGCAGCTGCGCTTCCTCGCGGGAAACAGCTTCTGTCGACATGTCTTTTAACAGATTGGTGTCGTAGTGACATACCCAGATTTCAGGATTTGCAGATTGAAAGACAACCACTTTTACATCGCGGTCACGTTCCAGGCGCATAGCCAGTCCGTTCAAATCAGACAACATTTCCTGTCCCTGAACGTTTACTGAGCCAAAATCGAAAGTCACTGTCAGGACACCTTCGTCCTGACTAGCGGTAAATGTGGTGTAGCCTTCATAAGCCATATTGAGCGTCCTTTTGTTTTTTTGTTTCGGTCGACTTTTAAGCTAACAACGGCACCGAACAGCAACAATAAACAAAAGGAAGGAAACAGTTTCCGCTAAAAGTTGAAAATGCTTAGGACTAGAAAAAAATTTAACCACCAAAGGTCAATAGACCCTATAAAGGCCAAAAATCAATGTGATAGCGCTCAAGGAATAATGAATTCGTCTCTACGAGACAACGGCACCAATCAATCTGTTTAATAGGCCTCATGCTCATAATCAAACTTGCTATATGAGACACAAATATATTGAAAATAATTCTACTGTTTTCATCAGTTTTTTATTTGTAGGACACTTTACGTATTTCGATATAAAGCGGCGAGAATTTAAAGGGTTAGTTAAAGTTTGACCATGACTGGAATATCGGACAGCACACGGCTATGTTAGAGCAGGAAAAAGAACCAAAAAGGTATGAGAATGTTCAATTACATTCGACGTTACATCTTGGATGAGTCCGGAGTGACCGCCATCGAGTATGCCATTATCGGCGTTGCTGTTTCTGTGATTACGCTTGCCATGTTTGCAGAAAATTCTGCGCTTCCAAGTGCATTGGTTAGTGCAATAACAGTCATAGAAACCAATATTAATGCCGCTGGCAATTAAAAAACGCGCCTTATCTGGCGCGTTTTTCTTATCCCGTTACAGCACGGGCTCTACACCCATCTGGTCAAGACAGAAAGCATACACATCAGCGCCTAAATCCAACACTTTGTGCATCGGCATGCCAGCTCCATGTCCTGCATTCACATCAATACGGATCAATACAGGGTTGTCTCCACCATGTTTTGCCTGAAGCTCTGCAATAAACTTGTAGGAGTGCGCGGGCACCACGCGATCGTCATGGTCAGCCGTCGTCACTAATGTCGACGGATAAACAACGCCTTCTTTCACATTGTGCACGGGTGAATACCCCAGCAGATATTGGAACATCTCTTCACTTTGCGCAGAAGTACCGTAATCGTACTTCCAGCCCTCACCGGATGTGAAGGTATGGTAGCGGAGCATGTCCAACACGCCAACCGCTGGCAATGCCACTTTGAAAAGGTCGGGACGCTGCGTCATACATGCGCCCACCAGCAAGCCGCCATTAGATCCCCCGCGAATAGCCAGTTTCTCTGATGACGTGTACTTCTCAGCAATCAAAAATTCAGCTGCCGAAATAAAATCATCAAACACATTTTGTTTCTGAAGCTGGGTGCCAGCCTGATGCCAGGCTTTTCCATACTCACCGCCACCACGCAGGTTGGCGACGGCATAGATGCCGCCCATTTCAATCCATGCTGCAATGCTTGGGTTGAATGCAGGCTCCAAGCTGATATTGAAACCTCCATAGCCATACAGAATAGTGGGATGAGAACCATCGAGCTCTATGCCCTTGCGGTAGCAAATGGTCATCGGTACTTTGGTGCCATCTTTGGAGGTGTAAAACACCTGACGCGACTCAAGCTTTTCACTGTCGATGGTGCAGGCGCTTTGACGATAAAGTGCTGTCTCACCGGTTTCCGGATCAAAGCGGTAAGTGTCTGCTGCCGTGGTGTAATTGGTAAAGGTGAAATACAGCGTTTTATCTTTTTCGCGACCTGAGAAGCCAGATGCTGTGCCTACACTTGGCAGAGCCACATCACGCACCTTCTCGCCACTCAGGCGATACTGCTTAACCTGGGTCTGAACATCGACGAGGTAGCTGGCGAACAAGTAACCCGAACCCGTTGAGATACTAAGTTCATGTTCGGTTTCCGCAATCAAATCTTCCCAATTCGTCTGCTGTGGGTTTGCAACGTCCACCGCCACGATACGCCCCATTGGTGCGTGCCAATTGGTGTAGATAAGAAGTTTTCCGTCGTGATGATCGATAACATCACTGTCTGCGCTGTCATCGTCGGTCAGGCAAACGCGATCACCACCGCCCTTCAGGTCTTGCACATAAAGCATGTTTCCTGAGGTGGCATTAGCACCTGAGATCACCAAATAGTGATCATCCTCTGTGGTGTAGCCACCAACATAACGGTACTGCGGATCATCATCTCCACCAAACACCAACACATCGTCCGTCTGTGCGGTGCCTAAAGTGTGAAAGTAAAGCTTATGGTGTTCAGTTCTGGCTGAAAGCTCGCTACCTTCTGGCTTGTCATAGGTCGAGTAGTAGAAACCTTCACTGCCACGCCATTCGATCCCCGAAAACTTTACGTTCTCAATTTTGTCAGTCAGCAACTCGCCGGTTTTTGCATCCATCACATAGATGGTTCGCCAGTCGCTGCCGCCTTCAGAGGTCGAATAGGCAATAAATTTGTCGTCGCGGGAAAAGCGCAGTTGGTCAAGTGATGTGGTGCCCTCTTCACTCCAGCTATTTGGGTCAAGAAACACCTCGGCGTCCGCAACCTCTCCATTGGTATTGGTACGGTATACCACGGACTGATTCTGCAGGCCGTCGTTGCGATAGAAATAGGTGTAGTCCCCGCGATCGAACGGTGCAGATTCTTTCACATAATTGTTGGCCGCTTCGAGTCGCTCACGAATGGCGTGACGGAAGGGAATATTATGCAAACAACCAAAGGTGACCGCATTCTGGGCTTCTACCCATTGCGCGGTTTCGTCACTTAAATCATCTTCCAGCCAACGATAAGGGTCGGCCACTTTCTCGGAGAAATATGTATCGACGATCGTATCTTTGCGTGTTTTTGGGTAATCAAACATGACTTCTCCATCCATGGTTTGGGTCTAAATGAGCGAATTATAGAAAGTGGGCTTTAATGAGACCTTGGTCATACAATATTTTTCATAGGTCGCTCGCAAACTCACTCATAGGAACGTTGTAAACCAATAATTCCAGCAATAACTGAGTGTCTTTAATTTTGAGACGATTTACTTCGCAAAGTCGTGATAGCTTAAGGCCGTTTTTCGCTAACAAACATAAGCTTATACTTATCGACCCCGCAAGCCTTTAGCTTAGGTGGGGATAATGATTAAAGGACTCACAGGATACCACTATGGATATGCTCGCCGGACTGCTTTCAGGTCTGCCAAACTTCATCATCTATTTTGCTGCTTCGCTGGCATTTGTGCTGATTTTTAAGTTCATCTACATCCGCATTACGCCTTACGACGAGTGGTCACTGATCAAAGATAAGCAAAGCGTAACAGCAGCAGTTGCTCTTGGCGGTGCATTCTTGGGTTACTGTATTGCCATTGCCGGTGCGGCGCAAAACTCCGTCAACATCGTCGACTTTATGGTGTGGGGCGTGATTGCCATGCTGGCACAATTTATTGCCTTTGCCATTGTCCGCTTTGTCATGCTGAAAGAGCTGACTACTCGCATTGAAAACGACGAATTGCCAGCCGGTATTATTCTGGCAGTCGTCTCTGTTTCCATCGGCGTACTGAACGCTGCGTGTCTGACCTACTAACGGAGGTAGTCATGAAACGGAGTCAAAACGTTATTCGTCCAACCATGGACAAAGCCTCCAAAGTGATCCCTTTTGCGTTTGTCGGAGGTATCTCAGGTTGTTTTTTCGAACCTGAAACTGAAGGTTTCGTGTTCCAGTCTGCACAAGATTGTGCGCGCTCATTTCCGGATCAAATTGAAGAGTGTCGTATCGCCTATCAGGATGCACTGGCGGATGCCGCGCAATCTGCACCCCGTTATAACAATGAATATGAGTGCGAAGCGGACTTTTTAGATGGCTGTGATCGTTACAACAACTGGTACATTCCAGCGATGGCAGGCTTTTTCTTCGCCAACATGCTGGATGACGACTACTTCAAGAAAAAGAAGAAACGTTACTATTCCAAGCCACTGTATGGATACCGCGGAAAGTACTATTCCGGCGATGGTAACTTCTTCAGCTCGTCGAGCAACAAATCGGTGAAAGTCTCCACCAGCTCGATCACCAAGCCAAAATCCAGCGGTACTATCGGACAAGTAATGTCACGCGGCGGTTTTGGTAAATCCGTATCACGCGCGTCTTCTTCGCGCAGTGGCGGTTAAGCAATGTTCAGGCGGGATATCCCAGAGCGCCCTCACTGGCGCGAACTGGCAAAGCAATACGGGTTTGGATTTCATACCATGTATGGCGAACCTTACTGGGATGAAACCGCCTACTATCAATTCAACCTCAAGCAAATTGAGGAAGATCTGGAGAAACCTACCGAAGAGATCCACCAGATGTGTCTTGATGTGGTAGAGCGTGTCACCCGAAGTGATGAACTACTGACCAAGTTCGGCATTCCCGAAGCCATGTGGGATTTGGTCGCAAGTTCCTGGCGACGCCGGGACCCATCTCTCTATGCCCGTCTTGATTTCACCTATGACGGTGTCAATCCAGCCAAGCTTTATGAAAACAATGCAGACACACCAACTTCCCTGTTTGAAACCGGCTTCTGGCAATGGGTATGGCTTGAAGATGTGGTGAACAGCGGACGCATCCACCAGAGTGCTGACCAGTTTAATATCCTTCAGGATTACATCATGGAGCGCTTTGCCGAGCTTGCCAAACGCCAACCGGGCCAGACGCTTCACTTCAGTTGCTGTAAAGACACAGAAGAAGACCGTGCGACGGTTCAGTACCTTGAAGATTGTGCCAAAGAGGCGGGATTACACACTGGCTTTGTCTACGTTGAAGATATTGGTGTGAATGATGCCGGCGAATTTGTCGACATGAAAGGACGGGTCATCCGCTGGATGTTCAAGCTATATCCCTGGGAGTTCATGTTTGACGAGGAGTATGCCCAATTCTTGGGTAGCGCTACGATTAACTGGCTGGAGCCGATGTGGAAGTCAGTGCTTTCCAACAAAGCACTGCTTCCGATGCTTTGGCAGCTCCATCCTAATCATCCTAATCTATTGCCTGCCTACTTCGCGGATGATCCGAAAGCATCTTCCCTGTCTGACTATGTGGTGAAGCCATTATTTTCACGAGAAGGTGCCAACATCGAAATCGTCAGAAATGGCGCGCCGACCTTTAAAACTGATGGGCCTTATGATCTTTCCCAAGCTATCATCCAGCAGTACCAACCCCTGCCAAAATTCGGCGACAACTTCACCTTGATTGGCAGCTGGCTGGTTAATGATCGCGCGGCTGGCATTTCGATTCGAGAAGATGCTTCCCTCATTACGCAGGACCTCGCCCGTTATCTGCCTCATATTATTCTTTAGAATTTGTCGCTCATGGAGATAAAAAAAGCGACTCAGATGAGTCGCTTTGGCTTAGGGGGATGTTTTCTTTAAATGATTACTGCTGATTTACCGAAGGGATCACTGGGTACTGGACACCCGCCATCTGCTCGATGCAGTGAATCACCTGACAGCTGTAACCGAATTCGTTGTCATACCAAATGTAAAGCACACAGCGATTACCGTCGGCGATAGTCGCTTCGCTGTCTACCACACCCGCATAACGAGAACCAACGATGTCCGAGGACACGATTTCTGTCGATTGGGTGTAATCAATCTGGCCCGCCAACGGAGACATGAGCGCCGTCTCACGCAGGTAGGTATTCAGTGAATCGCGGTCCACGTCTTTACCCAAGTTCAAGTTGGCAATCGCCATCGAGACGTTGGGGGTTGGAACGCGGATAGCATTACCCGTCAGCTTTCCTTTTAATTCAGGTAACGCTTTCGCAACGGCTTTTGCAGCACCTGTTGATGTCAGTACCATGTTCAATGAAGCTGCACGTCCGCGGCGATCACCGTTGTGGAAATTATCAATCAGATTTTGATCGTTGGTGAATGAGTGTACCGTCTCGATGTGACCCGACTCCACGCCATAACGATCGTTCATCGCTTTCAGCACAGGGGTAATCGCGTTCGTGGTACAGCTTGCGGCTGACACTATGGTGTCGGTGTCTTTGATGTCGCCATGGTTAACACCAAATACGATGTTTTTAATGTCGCCTTTGCCAGGAGCAGTGAGCAGAACCTTCGCAGCACCTTTCGCCGTCAGGTGGTTACTCAGGCCATCAACATCACGCCACATGCCAGTGTTATCCACTACCACTGCGTTATTGATGCCATGCGCTTCATAATCCACTTCAGAAGGATGGTTCGCATAAATGATTTGAATGTAGTTACCATTCACGATCAGAGCGTTACGGGCATGGTCCACCAGAATGGAACCGTTAAAAGGCCCGTGAACAGAATCACGACGCAGTAAGCTGGCGCGCTTTTCAAGATCGCCATCTTTACCGCCACGTACAACAATCGCGCGTAGACGCAGTGGGTAGCCTGGTCCGCTTTTTTCTACCATCAGGCGCGTTACCAAGCGCCCAATTCGGCCAAAGCCATACAACACGATATCTCTGGGCTCCTTAAGACTCGTGGATGGTGGCAGGTCTGCGATTGCTGTTTTTAGAAAATCGTCTAGTTGAGCTAGGTCTTCGTGATCACGCCAGTAAACGCTGGCGAGGCGGCCTAGGTCAATTCGGCATGGAGAAAGTGGAAATTGTGCCAATGCTTCCAGAATAGGGAGCGTATGCGCGGTAGTGACTTCCTGTCCTGTGTACCAACGTGCAACACGGTGTGATTTTAACAAATCAATGGTGTTGGCATTAATGACTGCACGGCCATAAATTTGGATTTCAACGCCCTTTTCACGGTAAAGCTTACCAATGAGGGGGGACATAACTTCTGCGTCGGTCTGACTTTGTTGCCATTGGGTAAGATGTTGTTCTGGACTCATCGTGACTTTCTTTGCCTTTTTGGGATTTAGGGTATAAAAGTGTAATCAGTAACTGTTTTTATTATTTTGGCGAAGAGTCTAACGGCCTGATTATTATTAACCTAGCAAAAATAAGTCATCATTTATCTCATTAAAATTCAGCCAGTTACTCTTCTTTCCGTTAAAATATTACAAGTGTAAAACGCTTTCATTTTGTTTCTCTTAAAATCTGATTGAAAGTTTACTACGTAAAACTTTCAGTTCTTCCCTCCAAATCAACTTAATATGCCTCACTAAAAAACGATATCACCATAGGTGTTATTGCCCTTTGATCAGCGAAACAACAACAGTTAACACGGGATCTGTCGCTGTATTCGGTTTTCATCTCTTATCGATACAGAATGATTCACTCAAAGCACATTGATTACACATCTAAATGTTTCGTTTTTGCGTCATTTTTATTGAGCGCATATAAAACAGTGAGTTATAGACATAAATATGCTTATTTGTGACTCAGACTTGATAAAAATTCCATCAGATGTATCATTTAAAGGGCTTAAATGCTTAGACCTCTAAAGGATTAATTGAAACAATGAGTACCGAGACGATACACCAGAGCGCGACATTGACGCGTTTGAGGACGGACGAAGACGCCTGGGTATTTCGCACTCCGCGAATCGAAGATGGCATCAGGATCCACGAGCTTATCGCCAGTTGTCCCCCACTCGATGAAAACTCCTCGTACTGCAACTTCCTCCAATCTTCCCACTTCAATGAGACCTGCATCCTCGCAGAGCATAAGGGTTCCGTCGCCGGGTTCATTTCTGGATACCTAAAGCCTGGAGCCCCTAACGAGCTGTTTGTCTGGCAAGTCGCTGTTTCTCCGAAAGCACGCGGCAAAGGTCTCGCCTTTCATATGCTGCAAGAGCTGTTGATGCGCGATCACCTCTCAGACGTCAATGTCGTAGAGACGACTATCACCGGATCCAACAAAGGTTCCTGGAGCTTATTTCGTAAGCTTGACGCCGCACATGGTGAAAACGGTGAAGTCACAGTGTTTCTCGACGAAAACAGCATTTCAAAGGAAAACACGACACGGAGTTTTTGTTCCGCATTCCTTTGAAATAAAACCATTCTTAAAAATAGAAAACGGATTCCAAATGGAAATTTTTAACAAGCAAGAGTCAAACGTTAAGTCATACTGCAACAACTTCCCAGTTGTCTTTACCTCGGCAAAAGGTTGCTGGCTGACCACAGACTCAGGAGCACGCTACATTGATTTTCTGGCCGGCGCAGGTTCACTGAACTATGGCCATAACAACCCCATTCTGAAAGAAGCCTTGGTCGAGTACATTTCAAACGACGGCATTACCCATGGCCTGGATATGTTTACCGAAGCCAAAGCTGCTTTCCTAACCGCACTCCGTAATCACATCTTCGCTCCCAGAAATCTTGATTACAAAGTGCAGTTCACGGGCCCAACCGGTACGAATGCAGTAGAAGCAGCGATGAAGTTGGCTCGCAAAGTGACGGGCCGCACCAACATCGTCACATTCACCAATGGTTTCCATGGGTGTACCATGGGCGCACTCACGGCTACTGGTAACCAACACCACCGTGGTGGCGCCGGCACTCCGTTGTTTGGCACGTCCCGCATTCCTTATGAAGACTACGCTGGCATTGACGGCCTTGCGCTGTTCGAAGCCATGCTGAACGACAACTCAAGTGGCCTCGATAAGCCTGCTGCTGTGCTGCTTGAAACCCTACAAGGTGAGGGTGGTCTGAATGTCGCTTCAAACGAGTGGCTACAAAAGCTGAGCAAAATCTGTAAAGCCCACGGCATTCTGCTAATTGTTGATGATATTCAGGCTGGTTGTGGCCGTACTGGCACCTTCTTCAGCTTCGAACCATCTGGTATTAAGCCAGACATCGTGACCCTGTCTAAGTCTATCGGCGGATACGGTCTGCCAATGGCGCTGGTGCTGCTGAAACCTGAGTTGGACAAGTGGCTACCAGGTGAACATAACGGCACTTTCCGTGGTAACAACCACGCCTTCATTACGGCAACAAAAGCGATTGAGCATTACTGGCAGAATGATGATTTTGAAGGCCACATTGCTGAGCGCAGCCAACAAGTTTCCAAGACTATCGACCGCTCGCTGAAGCAACTTTCTTCGCTGTTTGTTCGCGCAAAAGGCCGCGGCATGATGCAAGGTATTGAGTGTAAAAGCGGCGATATCGCCAGCGCGATTTCGCGTCGTTGCTTTGAGAAAGGCATGGTCATTGAAACCGCAGGTCCTGACGATGAAGTCGTGAAGTTCTTTTGTCCGCTGACAATCAGTGAGTCAGAGCTTGAACAAGGTCTGCACATCTTTGAAAAAGCTGCGCAAGAAGTTGCTAATGAACTTACCCGCAAAGCGTCTTAAGGGAAATAAGAAACATGATCGTAAGAACTCTGGAAGAGTGTAGAAACAGCGAGCGCCGCGTAGCATCAGAAACCTGGGAAAGTGTTCGTATGCTGCTGAAAGATGACCAGATGGGTTTTTCATTCCACATCACGACCATCTTTAAAGGCACTGAAACCCACATTCACTACAAAAACCACTTGGAGTCTGTGTACTGCATGTCTGGTGAAGGTGAAATTGAAGTGGTAGGTGGCGAAACTTACCCGATCAAACCGGGCACACTTTACATTCTGGACAAACACGATGAACACTTCCTTCGCGCTTACGAAGGCGCGGACATGGTAATGGCATGTGTATTTAACCCGCCAATTACCGGACAGGAAGTTCACGATGAAAACGGCGTTTATCCGCTGGTAGATTAATAAAAATTAGCGTCTTTTGGGGGCCATTTGCCCCCTTTTTTCTATTTACGACAGACAAGGATTGCAATTATGACTTACACCGTTGAGAAAATCGGCGGCACGTCTATGTCGGCATTTGATGCCGTATTGGACAACATTTTCCTTCGCCCCAAGAATCCGTATAACCGTGTATTTGTGGTTTCAGCCTACGGCGGCATTACTGATGCCCTGCTTGAAAGCAAGCGTTCTGGCGAGCCAGGCATCTACCAACTGGTTGCCAAGCGTGATGAACAATGGGCCGATGCCATCGATGCGCTCGAAGTGCGTTTGAAAATGATCAATGAAAACCTGTTTGCAGATCCGCTTAACCGCACCCGTGCAGACAACTTCATTGCTGAGCGTCTGAAAGATGCCAAAGACTGTATTTCAAACATTCTCGCGACATGTAGCTATGGTCAGTTCACGCTGCGCCAATACTTGCCACAAATCCGAGAGTTTTTATCTTCAATCGGCGAAGCCCACAGCGCTTACAACACTGCTCTGAAGCTAAGAACTCTTGGTGTAAATGCCAAGTTTGTCGATCTCTCAGGATGGGACAACAAGCTTTCCGGCACGCTGGATGAAGTGATTGTTGAAGCGTTTAAAGAGATTGATGTCACTACCGAGCTGCCAATTGTGACTGGCTACGCCTACTGTGACGAAGGCCTGATGAAGACTTACGATCGCGGCTACAGCGAAATGACCTTCAGCCGCATTGCCTGTCAAACCTCTGCGGATCTGGCGATTATCCACAAGGAATATCACCTCAGTAGCGCTGATCCTCGTATTGCGGGTCCTGAAAATGTATTGCCAATTGGCCAAAGTAACTTTGATGTCGCCGACCAGCTAGCCAACCTCGGCATGGAAGCCATCCACCCGAACGCAGCTTCCGGTCTTCGTAAAAAAGAAATTCCGCTACAGATCAAAAACACCTTTGAGCCAGAGCACAAAGGCACGTTGATCTCTCAGGCTTACCAGCCAGATTCCGAGAAAATCGAAATCATTGCGGGTCGCGACAAGGTTTTCGCCCTGCACATTTTTGATCAGGCGATGGTGGGTAACGTCGATAACGTCGGTTATGAACTGATGGAGATGATCGCTGACGAAAGCGTAAATCTGGTCGGTAAAGAGATGAGTGCCAACTCCCTCACTTACTACCTGAGCGGCGTCGCCAAGAACCTTAACAAGCTACTTTACCGCGCAGAAAAACGCTTCCCTGACTCGACAATCACGAGCCACATGGTTGCTCTAATTTCCGCGATTGGTTCGCAGATCAATACCAACACCACCTTGAGCAAAGGCGTGCTGGCGCTGATGAACAGCGATATTTCACCGATTGCTGTTCACTCTTCAATGCGCAACGTGAACGTGCAGTTCGTGGTAAAAGACGAAATGTATGAAGGTGCTATTCGCGCACTACACGACGAGTTTTTTGTGCAAAAAATAACAAAGATAAACAAGTCGCTTAGATTACCGCCTTCATCTTTTTATTAACGTCTAAGCCGGAGTTATCTCCGGCTTTTTATATTTGAATATTGGCAACGAATTTGTTGTCGCCACTTATACCAAATAACTTAAAGGCACTTTGATATAGGCATAACATCTTGAAAACTGCAAATGTCAGCCGTTTTTTTAACGCTAAAATTCTTATACATGAACTATTGAAAATGTAAGATATTCTTTCCTACCGTCTCGTTAGGTGAATATTCATCGAACAAACAAAATAACAATTTTTATCCCATGCTTTTCAATGCATTAAGGTATCACACAAGCCAAACAGTCGCCGTCACACAACCCCACCAAACAGTACGCGCAACAATTTCGTTACACAACAGATGAAAAGAGCACCAGCCACCTACCAAACCCACTATTTTTACGAGTCATGTCATATTAATTGTGCAACAAGACAACGAGAAAGCATTTAAATATAAACTTATTCATCATTTCACCTTCACTATTAAATTTAAATAGAAAATCGCCAGCCTAATAGTTGCCAAATCTCCTCTAGACACTCATTGATAAAAGTCAGCCTTTTTTGACGTAGCTGAAAACACGTAGGTATTTATCGCTGTTGCCTCTAACCCATAAATACACATTGGTGAACAAATAAATGAAACCGAAATTTCATATGCTATCTCTTGGTGTCGCGATCGCAGTAACTTCGCTACCCTCTTTTGCTGCACAACGGATTAATCTTGAACTTACAAGCTTTGCTAAAGCGGACAATCAAGTTGAAGCATTGTTGGAAGGTCAGTCCTACATAGAGGGCTTTTCAGGAAGAGACCTTAGCGGTAACGAGGTGGTAAGAATCAGTCAAACCTATCAAGGCCTTCCCATTTATGGAGAGAGCTTTGTAGCAAACAAAGGTCAGCTAGGACGCTTCAGCGGCTTTGTTGGGAGCGCTATCACTGGTATCGAACAAGACCTCCCGACAACAACACCCTTAATTAGCGATGATGAAGCTCTGTCAACCTTACTAGCACTAAAAGGACACGAGCTATACCAAATCCAACATCCCGAAAAGCAGCTCATGGTTTGGTTGGACGAAAATGATACCGCCCACCTAGCATGGAAGGTCTCCTATGTTGTTTACAGCGATAAGCCAACGCGCCCTATTAGCTTTATTGACGCGCTATCCGGTAAAGTGCTGGACAGCTGGGAAGGCCTAAATCATGCGCAAAGCACAGGACCGGGAGGAAATCCAAAAACAGGTCGCTACCATTTTGGTACTGACTATCCTGCATTTGACGTTACGCAGTCTGGGAGCACATGTTATTTAGACAGCGAAAACGTCGAAACTCTAGATATGAGGCATCAAAAAAGTGGAGGCACTGTCCATAGTTTTAACTGCTTCGAAAACAGTGAACGAGAAGTCAACGGCGCATACTCCCCGCTAAATGACGCTCATGCCTTCGGACAAATTGTTTTTAAAATGTATAAGGAGTGGTACGGCATCGCTCCTATACGCCAGAAACTTCGTATGCGCGTTCACTACGACCGTAATTACGAAAATGCTTTCTGGGACGGCCAACAAATGACATTCGGAGACGGTCAATCCTACTTTTATCCTCTTGTTTCTCTGGATGTTGTTTCTCATGAAGTCAGCCATGGTGTCACTCAGCAAAACTCCGATCTGGAGTACAAAAATCAGTCGGGAGGCATTAACGAAGCGTTTTCTGATATTGCAGGCGCAGCGGCAATTTACTATCTGGAAGGAAGCTACAACTGGAAAATTGGCGATAGGATCAAGAAAGGCAGTGGTGCCATGCGCCATATGGATAATCCTCCACTGGACGGAAAATCCATTGGCCATGCTAAAGACTACTATTCAGGGATAGATGTACACCACAGCTCTGGAGTATTTAACAAAGCCTTCTATCTATTGGCCACAAAGCCGGGTTGGGATATACGCAAAGGGTTTGATATTTTCCTTCGCGCAAACCAGCTTTACTGGCAAGCGAGATCAACGTTTGACCATGCTGCGTCAGGCGTTTTCAATGCTGCCAGTGACTTGGGATACTGTGTTGATGACGTTATCGATGCATTCCAACAAGTGGGCGTTACAGCAGGCGGTAAAACTGGTGAGCACTGCGAAGACGTTTATCCTGTTGTTGATGCTTCTTTCTCACATGAAACCAAAGCACTAACCGCAGTATTCAGCAACCTGTCGACAGGCCCGATTGCTTCATATCAATGGGATTTCGGTGATGGCCGCTCTTCTTCTCAGCAGAGTCCATCACACACTTATGCGACAAGTGGGACTTATTCCGTCTCGTTGACAGTCGCTGATAGCAAAGGTAACAGTGACATTGCGGTTAATACGGTAACGGTGTCTGATTCAGACAGTTCATGTTCAGTTGCTGCTTGGGATCCCAACAAGAGCTATGCTTCCGGTGATATTGTGAGTTTTCAAGGTAAAACATATAAAGCGACTTGGTGGTCTACTGGCGCACAACCAGATCTCTACCCCCAAGTCTGGTCTGTAAACGGAGACTGCCAAACATTACCGGGAGATAACCTACCTCCTGTTGCGGATTTCAACTTCTTCGCTTCAGGGCTCACCATTAGCTTCCAGAGCACATCGACCGATGATACAGGCATTGTTAGCCACACATGGCAGTTTGGGGACGGCACTGAGTCATCAGAAAAAAGTCCGACGCATACTTACCAGCAGCAAGGTAGCTATGAAGTAAAGCTTATTGTGGCTGATACCAAGGGATTGACCGACGAGAAAGTCATCACGATTGTGGTTTCCAACGATAATCCGACAACAGAGTGCTATCCCGTTTGGCAGTCAGGTACGGTTTACAGCAGTGGAGAGCGCGTTTCCCATAAAGGCAGTGCGTTTGAAGCAAAATGGTGGACGCAAAATGAAGAGCCGGGTACAACGGGCGAGTGGGGAGTTTGGGAGAACTTGGGGCCTTGTTCTTAACTCTGTAAATTAAAAAAGAGCAGCTTGGCTGCTCTTTTTTACTGGCTGTTCAAGGGCTTAATTTATCACTGAGCCTTAATAAGAACGGAAGTATCCATTCGACCAAAACCTTGAACTTGGAGGCGGGCGTATTTTTCGTCTACCTCTTTGGTCAATGGCAGTTCAAGACCTTTGTCTGCCGCTTCATCCAAACAAATTCCCAAGTCTTTGCGCATCCAGTCGATAGCAAATCCAAAATCGAATTTGTCCTGCGCCATGGTGACAGCACGGTTTTCCATCTGCCACGAACCCGCCGCGCCATGCTTAAGCACGTTGACCATTTGTTCAATATCCAGACCTGAGGCCTGCGCCAATATTAACGCTTCACTTAAGCCTTGCAAGATACCCGTGATGCATATTTGATTGGCCATTTTACAGCGCTGACCCTGACCATTTTTACCCATCAAAACGGCTTGCTTGGCATAAGCATCAATCACAGGTTTCACCGCATCAAATACTGTCTGGTCGCCGCCACACATCACGGTTAATACCCCGTTTTCCGCGCCTGCCTGACCGCCTGAGACTGGCGCATCAATAAAGTGAACACTTTTCTCCTTGCATGCTTCGGCGAGCTCTTCGGCCAATGTTGCGGATGTAGTGGTGTGATCAACCAGCACACTCCCTGCTTTCATACTGGCCAGTACGCCATCATCGCCATAAATCACACTGCGGACATCATGATCATTGCCAACACATACAAAGACCACATCACAGTCTTGTGCCGCCTCACGTGGCGTAACGGCAAAGTCACCTTTGTATTCATCTGCCCAGGCTTGAGCTTTTGCCGTGGTACGGTTGTAAACGGTGGTATTGAATCCAGCGTTTTTGAGGTGGCCAGCCATCGGATAGCCCATAACGCCGAGACCGATAAATGCGACTTTTTCCTGAGCCATGATGACTTCTCCTTTTGGTATGCGTTGATGTCCGTAATGGAGGTTGTTTAACTATTTCTTGAGCGACTATAATTGCATCAATTGACATATGTCAATTTTAAATAATGATATAATTAAGTTATTTCAATTATTCGTACCTTTGGTCATAATTTAGTCCATGCCGCGAGCAGACACAGGGAAGACCTTTTGAGTGAAACCAAATTCAAAGACATTGCCAATCAGATAACCTCTCGAATCGAGCAAGGTATTTACGCTGCTGGGGCCAAACTACCGCCTCACAGAGAATTGGCCAATGAACTTGGCACCACGCCAGCCACCGTTTCAAAAGCCTATAAGCTACTGGCGGAGTTAGGACGCGTTGAATCATTTGTTGGGCGTGGTACCTTCGTTCGGGACAAGTCTGCTCTTAGTCAGGTTATCCAACCTCAGCATCAGGAATTAGATTTTAACTTTTCTATTCTCCAGCCCTGTTTGGGTTTGAACCTCAATACACTTACTCAAGCATACTCTCAGGCAGCTGAAACCCTTTCACCGGCGTTACTCGCGTACGCTGATGACTCAGGCCATTCAGCCCACCGGGCGGCTGGAGCAACCTGGTTACAGAAATATGGCCTTCAATCTGCAAGGTCCCAGAATGTACTGCTGACAAACGGTGCGCAGCACGCATTGTCGCTCTTAGTTGAAACCCTGACAGAGCCTGGGGACACCATCGCGGTCGAAGCGCTGACATACCCCGGCATTCTGGCGATTGCCAATCTCGCTGGCCGAGAGGTTGTCGGTGTTAACCTTGATGAAGATGGCCTCTGTCCCAAACATTTAAGGAAGGTCATCAAGCAGCACTCGCCGAAGCTGGTTATCTGTATTCCTTCACACCAAAACCCGACTGGCATCACCATGCCTGTTTCAAGACGTCAGGCAATCGCCGACGTCATCAAAGCCTCTTCTGCCTATCTGGTCGAAGATGACATCTATGCCTTCTTGAACAATGCCCCTATCCCAGCTATTTCTGACCTGCTGCCACAGCAAAGTATCTATATCACCAGTTTGTCGAAAGCTGTCAGTCCGGCGATGCGCTGCGGTTATATCAAAGCACCGGATGCCTTACTGCCTGTTCTGGCAGCTCATATCCGCGCGAACATCTGGCTGGCATCTCCCATTAATTTCGCGGCTGCGACAGACCTGATTGAACAAGGCACCGCCTTTGAACTGGCACGAGCACAACTTCGCGAGGCAGAGTATCGCCAAACCGTGGCAGCAGATATTTTCAAAGACTTCTACGAAACAGCGTCGGGTTTTCATATCTGGTTGAAGTTACCTGAACACTGGCGAGTAGACAGATTGGTAGAAGAAGCGAAAAAGAGAGCGATTCTTGTCAGTCACGGCGGGTACTTTTCAGTCGGTGACACCCCAAATTGTGTCCGACTGTCGCTGATGTCTATCAGCTCAAGAGATCGGTTTGAAGAAGGGCTAGGCCAATTCGCAGAATTATTGGCCAGTAAGCCTATGCCATTCAGTGATTTCCTGAATTAACGACACAGGAATAAAGCACCTTTGGAATGAAAGTGTTACTCTAACGGCGAAATTTCCCATGAGAATTGAAAAATGAGCAAACTAACTGCAGACGTTCAGGCAAATCTGATGTTGTTCGTTGAAGAAACCAAGCGTACTAACGTGGTTTGGGGTCTGAAAAACGAAGAGGAAGGCTGGCTGGCTTGCGACTCGAGCGAGTTCGAAGAAAGCGAAGTGATGCCATTCTGGTCTTCAAAAGAAGACGCTGCGCAACACAACGTCGATGAGTGGGCTGATTTCGAAATCACTGAAATCCCACTGGATGTGTTTGTTGAAGACTGGCTTATTACGCTGGATGAAGACGGCGTGCTGGTTGGTACCAACTGGAATGCAGAGCTGGAAGGCAAAGAAGTCGAGCCTTCTGAGCTGGCGAAGATGTACCTGTAAGGGTCAATTGCTTCCCAAAAAAGCCGCGACCATGTTCGCGGCTTTTTTGTTTAGGCGAAAATGCCTTTCAACCTTGGCGTCCAGTCTTCTACTTGCTGCGTTTCCATGCGTTTGTTGACGGTACGCGTCCAGCTAGCGGACAACCCTTCCTGTGCGGCAATTAATCTCAAGCCTTCCGGGTTTAGTGGATCACCAAAGTAGTAATCGCAGGTTTGTTTGATGGTCAAAGCGTTTTCGGCGCGCTCAATCAAAATCAGTGGCTCCGCAGCACTGACAAACCCGGGCGTGATCACACGGTACAACCAGCCACATTTGGCTGTTTCCTGCATCACCTCTGAAAACGTCTCTACATTCCAACGCTTGTTGAGCTTGTAGCAAGGCGAGCGGGGCTGACTCACCTGAATCACGGCTTTTCCCCACTGGTATTTATCACCAATGCAGACATCGTCTTCTGTCATGCCTTCAGTGCTGATATTTTCACCCATCCCTGCGGGCCGCCAGTCGGCCATGTCGCCAAACTTCGTGCGCCAAAAGTCATAATGCTCAGATGGATATTGATGCAATGCCCTTTCAACACCACCATGGTGTTTATCCGACGCACACTCATCTCCTTGAAGCCCCAGCGCGGATAGGAATATTTCCCCTTCGATCGGCTGCTTTCCCATGGCGGTCATCATGCCAAACTGACTTTTCACTTTTCCGGTAAAGACCTTCTTGATGGGATACATTTTTTGCATCATCGTTCCCTGTTATTCGTGGTTCGAGAATTCGATTTTCTTTTTATTGTCGAGCGATCGTAGAAATGCCGTCATGTCTTCAACATCCTGCTCATTGAGTTTGACACCCAGTTGGTGCCACGCCGTATCTCGCACGGCCTGTTCCAGCGAAAATACTGCGCCATCGTGGAAGTATGGTGAAGTCTGACCGACATTTCGCATCGTGGGAACTTTGAAGATGAAATTATCTGCGCTGTTTCCAGTCACTAACGCTCTTCCCTTGTCGATTTCATTGGGGTATGGATTCACCAACCCCATTTTCATAAAGAGTTGGCCTCCCATCAAAGGGCCGTTGTGGCATGCATGACACCCCACCGTAATAAACCGCTTCATTCCGCGCTTTTCCTGCGCTGAGAGTGCGGTGTCGTCACCCATCAGCCATTCATCAAATCTGTCTTGCGTCACCAATGTACGTTGGAACGCCGCTAAAGCTTGCGTGATGTTATTGAACACCAGTGGGTTTTCATCCTGAGGAAAAGCCAGGTCGAACTTAGGCTGGTAGCCTTTCTCTTTCAGTCTTCGCACTGCTTCTTCCTCGGAAGACAGCGCCATTTCAATCGGGTTCAGAATTGGGCTTCTTGCCTGTTCATGCAACGTTTTCGCTCTGCCGTCCCAAAATTGTACGAATTGGAAACCTGCGTTCCAGGTAGTGAGGCTATTGCGGCTACCCTGTTTCCCTAATGCCCCGACAGACACCGATAACGGCTCTGTACCCGAGCTGGATTTATCCAGATCATGGCAACTGTTACACGACTGACTGCCATTGCTTGAGAGCGCGGTTTCAAAGTAAAGGGCCTTTCCCAGAGCAATTTGTTCTGGCGTGTCGTTCTCACTGCCGGGCATAGAATGCGGCATCACACCGAACACACTTAAACCCAATTGCCGCAGGTCTTCTGACGCCATGACATCCAACGAAAACAACCACCCAACTGCCAACGCAGCTTTGCTTAACCTTGCCAAACTGTTTCTTTGCATGTGCATTTTTCCTTTCGCTGAGGATAGAAAACACTTAACACATGGTTTCGAGTCAATACAATTAATTTATCCGATAGTCATCCTCGGAATTATCAATGAAGATGAACGCTATCAATCTTGAACTGACCTAGTTCATTGATACACCAGGAAATATCCATGAGAAGTGCAGCATAGGCGGAAGAAAGGCCAAAAAAGAAGGGGCGCTATTTCGCCCCTTCTTTCTCAATTTTGCTAGTTAAGCTGTCGCGATTGGCGCCCCAACCGCCACACTATCGAACAGCGCAACACCCGTCAGTTTGGACACTTCATCCAAGTACTGACGAACATTGCCTGGATAGCGTAAACCTTTCGTCACTGTGTAGTTTCGAAGGAATGGGAATATATTGATGTCGTCATAGGTCAGCACGTTGTTGCGCTGTGAAGGTGGGACCAACCAATCAAGTTTCAGCAGTTCAACATTCAGCTTAGCAATGTACTCTTCGCTGTTAGCAAACGCCTCATCGAAAGACATTTTGATCATGGCTGATTTGTTTTTAGTAAACCAGGCTTTCGCTTCTTCACTCTGGAATTCCGGCAACTCAATCATCGTCCAACGTGGATAAATCAGGCGTGAGCCGAACTGGCCAGCAATGTTCATCCAAGCTGAAATACGCTCACCCATTGTGCCCTCAGCAATCGCTGGATTACCATCGAGATTGTCGAGGTATGAGGCGATATCCAGACTCTCTGCCATGTAGCTACCGTCTTCTTTTTGAAGGATCGGAACCAGGTTGGCACCGACTTTTTCGATACGGGCGTCGACATCGTGGTTTTGAAGATAAACAAGTTCCAGGTCTACCTTCTTCAAGCCTGCAACCATCATCGCTTTCACGCAGAACGGGCAGTGGTCAAACACAAACAGTTTCATGAGACATCCTTTTTGAAACAGGTGCGCCTACACTCTTGTGGCACAAATATGACGCGCAGATTGTAGAGCGTTTTCTCTCAAAGGAAAATGATGATGTTTCAAGCAGGATCACACCGCGATTAATTCGCGAACAAAATCTCATCGCCACAAAAAAGCCCCTTGTCGGGGCTTTTCAGGTTATTCGAGTGGCTCTGTGGGAATCCAGCAGTTTTCAGCGTCATCGTTGGCATCTGACAACACAACCAGAAGCCCCATATCAACCATCTCTTTTAATGTCAGGTCGTCGGCAAGATGCATGGTTTCACCACGCTCATTTTCCAATTCCATATCACACACTCCTTCACGGTGACTTAGTAAAGATAGCATCCGACTGGAGCAGAATACGGGAATTTGGGGTCTTTCAACGTCACCCCAATATCGCTCTATATCTCTACTTTTTTGGGTGTTCTCGTAAACAGCAGATAAATAAGAGGAACCGCACAAACAAAAGGAAGCATCACCAAATTCAGGGTCTGCCAACCTAAGTTCACCTCAAGGTTACCGGCCATCAATGCTGTCAGTGTGACGCTACCAAACACGGCAAATTCATTGATTGCCTGGGCACGTGGCTTGTCTTGTGGCAGGTAAGTTTGGGTCAGTTGACTGGTCGCGCCAATGAACATGAAATTCCACCCGATACCCAGCAATACCAAAGCAATACGGAAGTGCCATTCAGAGACGCCGTTAAGGTTCACCAGAATACAGCCAACGAAAAACAGACTTCCAAGAAGGATCGTCATGCGTGCACCAATTTTTCCGATAATACTGCCAGTAAAGAAAGAGGGTACAAACATCCCCAGCACGTGCCATTCAATGACTAAGGCCGCCTGCTCAAAATGGAAACCGTGTTTATGCATGGCAATTGGTGTCACTGTCATCAACAAATTCATGACCGCATAAGCGACAACGGCAGCGATAACAGCCACAAGATAACCCGGCGCTTTAAGAATTTGACCTATTGGGCTTTGGGCAGGTTGATCCTTTGTCGGTGCAGCAGCAGGTAAGGCAATAAAATTCAGTACCAGTAAAGAGAGTATATAAAGGACAGTGATTCCGATAAAAGCGCCACTGAAGTGGGTACCAGGCAGCCAATGTTGGCTGGCAATAGCAAGGTTAGGTCCAAGAATCGCTGCTAACACGCCACCTGCCATGGACAGAGAAATCGCCTTGTCGCGGCTTTCGGGGTCACTCACTTCTATCGCCGCAAAGCGGTACAGGGTGCCAAAACCAATCCCGATACCTAATAACAAGGTACTAAAACAAAACAGCCAAAACGCCCCTTGTTGCAGGGCATAGACACAAAGTAGTGCCCCGAAAATACCGATGATATTGCCGAGTCGGAAGCCATTCTTGCGTCCAATTTTCGCCATGATGAGAGATGCAGGAATCGTCGCCATCATCAGGCCGACAAACTGGGTTGAAACCGGCAGTGTCACCCAAGTGTCGCTGGGTGAAAGTTGTTGGCCTATCAATCCATTTACAGATATCAGCACAATGTTGCCGCTCATTAACAGCGCCTGACAAAGTGCCAACAACCAGACATTTCTATTCATTCCATGAAATTCCTGAAAAGGCGGGAGGAATTTTCGAGTATCCCGCAGCATGTGATATACAGCAACCTCTTGGCCTGACTTTATCGACACTGCAAATCATAGCTTCCAACAATACAGTCATCCGGCAAATCTGCGAATCCGCTCAAACCCGCGCTCTACTTGGTGTAAGGAGTTCTAACACGCCTGTCTCGAAATTAGTTCATGCAAATCCGACAATTTGTGTGAATCTGTATGTGGTAGGAATTCACTATCAAATCAACAAGGAAGGTGCTGAACATGTCGGTAATTTCGAATGAGCCAGTTGAGATTTATGGCGAGTCTGATGTCGATTTCCTTTACGGCTCAACCCAGCGCGATTATTTCAACTTGGAACAAGACACTGATGATATCACTGTCATTGCTTACAAGGGCGATGACGATATCTTTGGAAGTTACGGCGACGACCTGCTCGTTGGCGGCGCTGGTAATGACTTCATCTATTCTCGCTATGGTAGCAACGTCATGCGCGGAGGCTCGGGCGACGATCAACTGCTGAGTAAAAACCACCCCAGCGATGATCGTGGTGAATACCGTGATGTGCTTTCAGGTGGCTCAGGTAACGATGTGTTGTCATCAGAAAGTTCACAAAACTGCACCATGGATGGCGGCTCAGGCGACGACATTTTCTCCTTCCGCGATTTAGGGGCGGCGCAGTCTGGCGTCAGCTTTTGTATTGGTGGAGAAGGTGCGGACATATTCCGGTTCTACGAATTCGAAGCCCATGAAGATATCGACCCAACTAACTCAGTGGTTCGCATCAAAGACTTTGAAGTCGGTGTCGACAGCCTCAACTTCCACTATTACAGCGATGAATACCGCACGGATGAGGATACCTCCTACATCATCAAACAATTGGGTTCTAATATGGTCATCGACTTTGAGGACAAAGTGACCATTATGCTGCACGGTGTTGATAGCAATACCGTTACCATGAGTGATCTCTTTGCCAACAACCAACCCGACCCAATAGACCCGATTTTGTATTGAATAGAAACAACCGGAAAAGCATCGCTCAGGCGATGCTTTCTTGTTTGGTGACTGCGAAAAAAAACCTCAGCGCAAAGAGGCTGAGGCCATGGTCTGTGACCTTGGTGTTTAAACCCTTTACAGGGACAAAACCAGAGAGTGAATAGTGCATACCCAAACAACCTGATGAAGCAGGATTTAGGTTGTTTGCTTATATCGGAGTGCACGGGTATGGTGGGTTCCCCATGTTTCAGTAGTATGAATATTCAGTCACTATTTCATGACGTTTCCTCTAAGGCTAATTAAGTGTTAAATCCCCACAAAGAGTGGTTGCATCCTGAGATGTTACTGCTCGAAGGTATTTGATATTCAGCTCACTTATTTCAGCCCCCATTCGAGTCACTTCAATCTATTGAACTTATGTTGTTAAACCCGCAGGGTTTTCTGGGCAATTCGTTGTTTTTTTCAACACTGTTAATAACATGATCTTGTGTTAAGTTGTTTTTGGAAACTAAAGCCTTGTCAATCAAGTTGAGCCGCACCAATAATACGGCCGGCATCATCAATTCCCTGTGGCAATCCCCCGGCGTCTCTCGTATAGATGTCGCGGCAAAGCTGGGGTTAGATAAATCCACAGTCACCAAAACCGTCAACCATCTGTTGGATATCGGGATGATCCTCGAGCAACCACAGGTCGTGACGGGCAAAGGCGGTCGTCCTAAAGTTTCCCTCGTCTTCAACCCCGACTTTGGTGTGCTCATTGGTGTGGATGTCAACTCTGACACGTTGAAAGTTTCCGTCGTCAACTTGCTAGGCCAAGTCGTTTATCACGACATGTTACCCATCGACACTCAGGCTTCTATCGATAAGGCCCTGTTGGATGTCCTCGTTCCCTGTGTCGATACCATACAAAAACTGTTTCCGCGGATTCTCGCCATCGGTATTGGCATGCCGGGCGTGATCGACCCCGATAAGAGTCAGCTGTTGGTTTCCCATGCACTGACTGCCCGCACTAACATTAACTTCGCCAATCAGTTCAAACGCCTGTTCCCCTACCCTGTTTTTCTCGACAATGATGCCAATTGCGGAGCCTGGGGCGAACTGATGCAACAACGCAGCCTGCCTTACGATCATTTCCTCTATGTGCTGCTTTCTACTCACCATGCCCGAGAGCTTTACCATCGTCTTGGCATTGGCGTTGGCGTTATCCTCAACCGCCAACTCTTCTACGGTGAGAACTACATGGCGGGCCAGTTCAATAGCCAGCAGCTAATGCGCGGCGCAGAGCCGACACCCAGTGTGATCATTGAAGAATTCTCTGCCCTCGCTGTAAACCTTTGCAGCTTGATGAGCATTCGCCGCATTGTTATTGGCGGCAATGGCCTCTCTTTCGGCTCTGAGCTGGCGTCTTCCCTTCGCAAACACAGCGACGCATTAACCGGCTCCCTGATCGTGAAACCCAATATTGAATTTTCGTTGCTGGGGCCACAGGCCGCAGCGATGGGCGCTGCCTCAATGGCCTGGCAAAAGTTGCTTACACCAGAACTAAAACTGGCAGAGAGCCTAAGTCTCAAACAGAACGGTAATCTTTCAATTTAGGGTTAATGACAAGGACGTCTGATGGTAACCATATTTCCTGCACCAAAACGTTATCTCGCTGGATATGCCAGTAAGCGTATTTGTGTTTCAAGTTTTTTGACGACTTGCCCAGTTAATTTTGGCGCAAAATTGCATCATGCAGCGCTCACTTACCGACACGACCCTTCTTTACAGGAACAAGGTTTTAGAATCAGCTTTGCTGACAACAGTGTTTTAATTGAATACAGCGATCTCGAAGGTATTCGTTACGCACACCTTGCGGTCAACCAATTGATAGAGACACAAGCGGTCGTCAGAGAAGACGCGGTCATTGAAGATTGGCCCGATTTCCCAACACGCTCAGTATTGCTGGACATCAGCCGGGATCGCGTTCCAACCATGGAGACGCTGAAAAGGTTGATTGATTACTTCAGTGCCCTACGCTTCAACCAATTCCAACTCTATACCGAGCACACATTTGCCTACCAAAAGCATGAAACGGTATGGCGCAACTATTCGCCGATGACGGCGGAAGAAATCCGGGAAATCGATGCTTACTGCCACCAGCAAGGCATCGAGCTGGTGGCAAATCAGGCGACGTTCGGGCATATGGAAAAGTGGCTGTGTCACCCTGAGTATCAACACCTGGCAGAGCAAACCAGCGGCTTTTTGGATCAACGCGGTGATTTCAGGGCCGGTGCCTTTGGCTTAAACCCCATCAGCGAACAAACCGCAGAATTTGTCGACGGACTGCTCTCAGAGCTCACGCCCAATTTTTCCAGTGATATCCTGAACATTAACTTCGATGAAACCATGGATTTGGGGATTGGCTCAAGCAAATCCGCCTGCGAGATTTTCGGCAAAGGAAAAGTGTTCCTCAACTACCTAAACAAGGTGTTGGAAATCGCAAACTCAAAAGGCAAGCAATGCCAGATTTTCAGTGACATGTTGTTCCGTTATCCGAATCTTATCGATCAGCTCCCCAAAAACCTCACCTTGCTGAACTGGGGTTACGAAGCAGACCACCCCTTCGACGCAGAACACAAGCAGTTGTCGCTCTTCAGATACCCATTCCACGTTGTGGTCTCCACAGACTGCTTTGCTTCTGTCGCAGGCAGATGGGAGGCCGCCACGACACATATGCGTCGCGCCGCTAAATCTGCAAAACGGTATGGGGCAGAAGGCTATATGGTGACCGAATGGGGTGACATGGGACACGGCCAACAGCATGCCATGCCGATTCCTGGCTATGCTTTCGGCGCCGCCATGGCATGGGGGGAAGAGCAGCAAACTGACAGTGATATGATTATCCCACTCAGTTGGTATTACCCTGACGCGTCTGAGATTGAACTGAATGCGTTGACCGCACTGCAAGATATTTACAGAACCACTGGGATTGAAACACCTAACTGTGCCTTTTTTGGTCCAGTATTGTTTGACCAGCAATCAGGGCGCCATATTAAGCGGATGAAGGGGCTCAGCACCCATAATCTTGAACACTCACTCGCTGAACTGAAAAGCTGGAAGGCGCGGCTCGGCCCACTCCCAGATAATGAACTGAGAAACGACCTTCTTTGGACTATTGATGCGTTAGAGATGGCATGTCTCATTGTGAAAGGGTATACAGAGGAAGAGCATCGCCTTACACAGAATTTCAGTGATGAACGCAAACAAATGTTGCAGGCGAGTTTGCAGCCGTTGATTCAGCGTTATCGCGAACTTTGGCAAGAACATTACCGACCCGGAGGCATGATGCAAAGTAGCAGTCGTCTTGAGTATTTGTCTTCGCTTCTGATGATCAAAGAAACTGATAAGGAAACCTCCCTGTGAGTAACACAGTGAATGACATAAAGACGGCAATCGAAGCACTTAATCTTTCTGGCAAAGTCGTTTTTGCACATTGCGCAATGCGTTCGTTTGGCGGATTTGAAGGCGGCGCAGAGAGGCTGCTGGAGACTTTTCTTTCTGCTGGTTGCACCGTTGTCGCGCCGACATTTACCTATTTCCCTATGTGTCTATCACCCGATGGTGTCGAATACTCGCAAAATGGTTATCGTGGAGAGCTTGAAACAGCCCCCTCTCCTTACGACGCCGATGCTAATGACATTGAACCCTCAATGGGCGCTTTTGCCAAAGCGGTACTTAACCACCCCAAACGGTTCAGAACTGAGCATCCGATGAATAGCTACGCGGCAGTGGGTCCGCTCGCTCAAGCAGTGCTCACCCCCCAAGACGATTTCAATGTCTACGGTGTTTACCAATCTCCTCAAGCCAGAAATGCCGTTGTGCTTTCAATAGGAGTCACCCCAAACAGCATTACACCTATTCATTATGCAGAGCAATTGGCTGGAAAAGCGCTGTTCCGTCGCTGGGCGAAAACAGCCCATCGGGGCGTCGTCGAGACATGCGTAGGGTCATGTTCTGAAGGGTTTATCCATCTTCAGCCTTACCTATCAACAATCCAGTCTGAAAGGCGGGTTGGGGAAAGCATTTGGACAGCATATCCACTCGAAGCGTTGCTCGACGTATGTACTCAGGCATTTCGCACGAACCCCTCCATAACACGTTGTTCTGATGATTGTCCGAGATGTGAAGATATGGCACTTGGTGGAGTTAGAATCTAAAACTCCCCCCCAGTAATCAGAACCTGAACCTCCTTATTTCTGCCCTTAGCCTGAAACGAGTGACACCGTCATCTTTTGGGCTTTTTTTATGCAGTTCGCTCAGGTGAATGCATATACCAGCACTTATACTGAAAGAACTTTGACGACCTCAACTTTTATGTCTACTTTGTTAAACACATGTAACAAAAAAGGGATAAAGAGCATGAAAGGAACGCACAATAATATCAGTTACATAGTGAAGGTTAACGAAAGGGAAGATCTGGGAGGGTTCGCTGCCTCATTTTCTTTCACTTCACCTTCAGGACAAGGTGAAACCGAATCAAAAGCCTATGAGCTCATGAACTCTGATAAATCACTATCAATATTCAAGAGTCAGGAAGATGCGACCAAGGCTGCAGAGCGCTGCGTGAGAATTTGTATCGATGATGGCTTTGTCCGATAAGCCAACACCTATACCCAAAACTAAAAAAGCACCCTTCGGTGCTTTTTTATTATCGGCCAGGCTGCCACTCATCGTATTGTGGCATGTCATGTTCATAACTCAGCCAGCTAACTTCATCTGACTTCCATATGCGAAGCTCTGGGATCTGCCCGGGATCTTCATCCAGCGATGCAACCCGCAGTGCATGAAAGGCACCGCCCTTTTTCATTTTCACCAGTGGACTGCCGCACACCGAACAAAAGTGGCGTTTTGTGCCAGGAGAGGATTCATACTGAGAGACTTTCTCTTCACCTTTCAACCATTGAAAGTCTTCTGGAAGAACCGCCGCCGCAGTGTTAAACGCAGCGCCGTTAGATTTTCGGCAAGCACTACACGAGCAATGCGTAATGGGTGAACTTAACTTTTTAACTTCATATTGAACAGCGCCACAAAGACAGCTTCCTTTCATCACTTCTCCTTATTGAGTCATTACCTTTCTACTGCTCCGGTAATCCTTTTATAATTCAGGCAACAATCTCATCGTTTTATTGATAAATCAACAGCATAAAAAAAGGCATCCCTATGAGATGCCTTTTTTACACTTCTATCAGTTTATGCCGCTTCGGCCGTTTCCAGCTTCTGCGACTTATCAAACATCAGCTTGTAACTCATGATGCCGATAACCAGCGCCTTGATGATCATCATCTGCGGGTTGCCATAGTAAGCCGCCATACCAATAAAGCCTGATAGCAGCATCAACTTGCGGTAGTTGGTTAGCGTAGTCATGTAGAGTGCCAACAAAATGATACCTAGGTCAGCGAACTGCAGTGCCACTGGCAATGTTGGATCGGCAATAAAAGCGGTAACCGCCACATAAGCAATATAAAGGATACCCGCTGCCATTACGCCACCTAACGCCAATATCACTGACTTCGAGGCATTGGTGAAATCTTTCGCATAGCGGTAAGTGTTTAGTGAAGCGACCGAAAGGTTCAGAATAACTTTCGGCCACCAACCCATAAGAAATGCCCACAGCGTGTCATTTGCCGCCGAGCCGAACGCGGCAAAGCGGGTGTATTTCATGCTGTTGAAAATCGTGATACCAATATAAAAAGCGACAGAGGTCCATCCTAGGATTTCTGTGATGAGGTCTAACGTCATTCAGGGTACTTCTCTTACAGGCGAGCGGTTTGCTCTGGGGTGTGTTTTCCATAACCGACAGATAATCATGCCGAATCTTTAACCAATCATTAACACATTTACAGAGTGTTATCAGGCCGAAGCCTGATAATAAAGTGATATTGATGTACTAATCAACGAGTATTTTGGAATTTGTAGTGTGGTGGTGGGAAGGCTTGATGCCCAGTTAAATCAAGCCTATTTCGTTTTCTGGCTAAGGTACTGAATCCATGAATGGCTTTGCGATGATGGTTTAAGCGCATCGGCTCTTTTCGCATGGAGGAGTGCTTTATCGAGCTCATCAAGCTTGTCGTAGGCCAGCGCGCGGGCAAGCTCTACGTCTGAGGCTTTTTCGGGATTGTCGACTTTATCAAGCAGCGATAACGCCTTTCGATAGTGGCCATGTTGAAGCGACAACTGCGCAGCGACCCAGTAATACTTGGGGGCATCTGTAGCAGCACGTTCCCAAGCACCAATCGCCTTATCCCACTCTTTGGCTTGCTGCCAATAAGATGCTTCCATCACAAGGCGCGTCGTATCTTCACCGCCTTGATTCACTACCGCCATGACTGCGGCAGCTTTCTCCGGCACGCCCTGTTGCTGATAAAGCTGTGCCATCATCATCTTTTCAGAATCGGACAGCTTTATACCTTCGCGCGTTGCCAGCACCAGAGTATTGAGCATCTGCTTTTTGTCGTTCAAGCGTTGGTAACTACCCACCAGCTGTATCCACCAGGTTTTCTTGCCCGGTTCAATCGCGATCAATTGCTTAAGCGTGCGGGTAGAACCTTTCCAGTGTTTAAGCTTCAGTTGCGAACCTAATTTCAACGACAAAGAAGAGGGCTTAGCAGATGCTAGCTTCAAGTGGGCATTGATACCTTTAAGCGCTTTACTGTACTGCTCATCCTGATAATGGGCCTGAGCGATACGCAGCCATATCTCGCCATGGTCTTTGCGGGACAGTTCCGGTGTTTCTGACAGCGGATAGTAAAGCTTGAGTGCATCCTGGTAACGCGATTGAGTCATTAGCAAATCTGCCAACATACGTTCAGAATCTTGCTGCGCTTCTGCTTCCAGCACATGACTGTTCACCGCCGCATAGAGGGCATTGATGGCTTTGAGTGCCTCGCCTTTTTGCCAATAAACCACCCCGAGCATACGATTCACGAAGGCGTTGTCATAGTCGGTGGGTTTCGCAGCACTTTCTAATGCCTCAGCGGCTTGTTGCCACTGTTCTTCCGCTTGGAATTCAAGCGCCTTCTGCAATTGCCTCGCCGTCACAGCGGATAGCTCAGACGCATTGGAAGAAGGTAAGAACAATGCGCCCACCAGCAAAATAAGCACTGAGCGACGACTCACTAATTGTTGGATGAAACGCTTCATTTTGTGAGTGCAAACTCCAGTTTTACTGTCTGACCCGGCTGAGGAACAGGTTTTCCTTCAACCAACAACGGCGAGTATTTCCATTTTTTCAGTGCCTGCAGCGCCTCTCGGTCAAAGATGCGTTTTGGAGACGCCTCGATGATTTTCAAGCCAGTAGGACGGCCTTCTTCATCAATCGTAAAACTCACCACCACATAACCTCCAATACCGCGGCGCAAGGCTTTGGCAGGATAGCTAGGTTGAACACGCACCAGTGGCATCGCGGCCTGATTACCCTGTCCAAATGACGGCGTTAATTCGCCCACGGCTGGTGCAGGCGCAGCTTTTATCGCAGGCATGTTGATGTTCATACCATCGACCTGAATATCCATCGCAATATCCGGCATCACAGCCTGAATAGAGGGAGTGGTTGCTGCCGCTGTAGGCGCGCTCATTTGCATACTTGGCGGTGGAGGTGGAACGTCAGGCTTAGGCGGTGCAACGCGGTCACGGCGTTCAATTTCACTTTCCGGCTCAGTCATAAAAACGTCAAAAGCAAACGGCAAGTCTTCGTCTTTCGAGGAGCCAGACGGTGCAGCAACCATGGTAGCCATGAGCGCGAAAAGACCAAACGCGCTTAGCAACCCCATCGGTATTGCTAATAGCATTCGCAGCATTAGGGTTTCTCCGCTGCTAACGCAATCTTCACGATGCCGGCACCTTTCGCTGCATCAATCACTTTCACAACCGTACCGCTGTAAGCGTGCTCGTCCGCTTGAATCACCAGAGATGCTTCAGGTTGCTCGCTCACCAAACGGGTCAATGTCGCTTCAACACGTTCTTCATCAACACGTGTTTTGTCGATGTAGATATCATTGTTTGCCGTTACCGCCACATAAATGCCAACGCTTTTTTGTGAGGTCGCATTGCTCGCTGTTGGGCGGTTCACATCCACCCCGGATTCACGTACAAAGGTGCTGGTGACGATAAAGAAGATCAGCATAATGAAGACGATATCTAACATCGACGTCAGATCGATTTGTGCATCTTCACGCTGTTTTTGATGACGTTGAAATCTCATGCCTGACTCCTTAGTGCCTGAGCCAATGAAGCCTCACGGCGTTCACAGGTTTTCTGTAAACGGGCATGGGCAAATAACCCTGCCAATGCGATGACCATACCTGCCATGGTGGGCAAAGTCGCCAGTGAAATCCCCGCTGCCATTGAACGGGGCTCTCCCGTCCCTTCCAGCGCCATTAAATCAAACACAGATATCATCCCTGTCACTGTGCCCAGCAAGCCAAGCATGGGGCAAATTGCCACCAGCGCTTTCAGGAAATTAAGATTACGATAAAGCTGGGTATGAGCTTCAAACAACCAACTTTCACGCATAGAACGCGATACCCAGGAAGTTTTGTCTTCCCTTGATTGCCACTTAGCAATGGTTTGTTTCTTCAAGCCAGGATAAGCGGCAATCAGAAACAAAAGGCGCTCAAAGACCAACAACCAACTCAAGGCCGCCACCAAGGCTAAGCCCCATAGCACGGGGCCGCCTTGCGTCATAAAATCATTCAGAGAGAGCCACCAATCTTGAACGCTCGGCAGCTCCAGAAACGTCACTTCGGTCATGCCAGCTTCACTATTGGTCGAACGTTATTCGAGGTTTCAGATTGCTCCGCTACAAGGCTGACACCCACTTTTTCCAGCGTGCCACGCAGCGTATCTGCCTGAGTGCTTAGAATGTTGTGAGCAAGCAGAAGCGGGATAGCCGCGACCAGACCCAATACCGTGGTCACCAATGCCATCGAGATGCCGCCCGCCATAATTGTTGGGTCGCCATTACCGTACTGAGTGATCACCTGGAAGGTTTCAATCATCCCTGTTACTGTGCCAAGAAGCCCCAGCATTGGCGCCAGTGCTGCCAGCAGTTTCAGCATGGATAAGCCTTTCTCGAAATGTTGCTGTTCATCCATGATGGCTTCCATCAGGCGAAGCTCCAGCGTGTCGAGTGAGCGATCTGGCTCGTTTCGGTACACATTAAGAATACGGCCTAGCGGGTTGTTCCCAGGCTGCATTGGCGTTCGGATTTGTTTGGCAATAGCAATACGCGCACGGAACATGCTGAAGCCACGCACCAGAGCGATGATGAGTCCTACCGCTAACAGCGCTGCGATGATTTTCCCGACGACACCACCTTGATCAAATCGGTCTGCCAATGTCGGTGTGTTTGCTAACTGTTTGATCACAGTGCCACGGGTTGGATCCACCAACGCAAGTTCTCCACTTGGTAATGAAGAAATCGACACGCTGTTCAGCCCCCCATCCACAGCTGGAAGCTCATTAGCTTGCTGGCGGGTACTATCCCATTCCAGATAACCGTCATTGTTAACAAGGCCAATATTACCGAGGCGCAGCACGTCCTGAGGCGTCACCACACCGTTTTTGTCACGTACACTGACGGATTCAGACCCAATCTCACCACTGTTTTTAAGCTCTTGCAGCATGCCTTTCCAGAAAGCCGTTAACGTAGGTAAAGAAGGTAAAGATTTCGCATCGGAGATGGCATCCAACGCCTTGTCCATGTCAGGTTGATTGATGGTTGCCGGGGCGTTATAGCGCTCAGCATTCACTTCACGGCCTGCTTGACGCACCACGCCAAACACTTCGCCTAAGCTGCCAGTTTCCAATCGCAGTGTTTCTTCCAACGCTGCCAGCGTTTCCTCATTGGTACTGAACGTTGTGCTCAATTGTTCCGCTTCTGCTTCCAATGCGGCTTGCTCAGCCTGCAGCTCAGCAAGTTTGGTTTTCAGTGCTTGCTCGGTTGTGTTGAATCCGGCTTCACGGACAACATTATGCTGTTTTGATTCAGCTTGAGCGGCTTTAGTGTCACTCACCAGATTCGCCGAAGCAGGCGAACTCAGAAGTAAGGCGCTCAGCACTAATACAGAGAATGTTTTCATTGCGCTGCCCCCTTCACCATAGAAATAGACAACGGCAACGCCATCAGTGTAGGAGGCTGCTTTTTATTGGCGACATCAAACGCTTGTTGAATGGCTTCGTAAGCTCGCTTATCAACAGGTAGCCATTTGGTGGTCGATTGATCATAGAACCAGAAAGCATCACCATTGAGGCTTCTCGCCACGAGAGAGAGACGCCCAAGGTGCAAAATGTCGACGTCTCTTTCGATGCCATCCAGAGGCAGCGTTTCCTGATAGATGCCAAGCTTAGCGCCGTAATCCAGTTCGATTTGGTAGGCTTCGAGAATGCGACGGAATTTTTCCGCATCTGCCACATCGGCGCGCGTCATCAAGGTTTTCAGACCATCCACGCGATTTTGGCGCTGTGCTGATTTAATAGGAAGATCCTGACTGACCCAGACATCGAGATCATCAATCATGCGATACATCAGAGGGACAATACCCTGACGTGTCATAGCGATCTCTTCCAACTGCTGGTTCAGGCTTGCCTGTTCCTGCTCCTGATTTTCAACCAAAGATTTAAGGTGATTGCGGTAAAGCGTGAGATTCTCAATTTCACGCTTCAGCTTTTCAATTTCCGCTTTGGTTGACTGGGCTTGCTCGTCGCTGACATCAATACGTTGTTGCGAGGCCGCTGCCGCTTTCACCGTTTGGGTTTCAATAGCAGCCGCTTTATCAATGTCCGTTGCTTGGGCAAGTAAGGGCAGGCTTAACAAGGTCGCAGCGCCGAAGCGCTTTACAGCATTCATGAAGTTGTGTCTCTCTGGGCGTAAAGCATAGTGTAAAACAGCACACATATTTCAGGGTTAATTGCCAAACGGATTTTAATCCACCTGACAAGAGGTGTCAGAACTATGTGCGTCAGATACCCTCACTCCGTCAGACATCGACAGGCTTAGGCGGTGTATTGTCATAAGCAGTTTTAGCGGTTTCCCATAACTCATCTCGGGATGACGTTGCGCTGACCAAGCCGTTAACCCCCGCATAATGCAGTGTTGATAAATCCTCAGCACTGGTCTGCGGCAGCATCACAACCAAAGGCAAAGACGTTGACTGGCGAAGCCTTTTGACGTCGGTCACGCAAGGCAATGCACCTTCTCCTGCCAACAGGATCATATCGAACTGGGTTTGGCTCAGCGCCCGCTCGGCCTGTTTAACATGAAGCACTCTTGTGACCTTACAGCCATGCTCGGCAAGTACACTTTTCATCCAGCCACAAGGCGACAGCACATTTTCGATAAGCAGTAGTTCACGCATTGCATTCAAAACCGCTAATGATATTCATTCTCATTACTATCTCACATCCAAAGTCACAAATACAACTCAATTTATTTGGGGCTATTCCCCTATTTCTCTCTGATTAAGAGTAACTTACTGTTTTTGGATCATGGTCTCATATTTTCGCTATTTATAAATTTGAAACTATTGATAATCCAATGCCCAGAAGCGTAGACTTTACGCGTTAATAATTAGAAACTTAATTTCATTTCAGTTGGTACGAATAGCGCTATGACTAACAACAAACCTTTAATTATTGCTACCGCAGTATTGCTGGTTGCGATGATTGCTCTGACACTTTCTTCCATCACCTATTCCAGCAAAATCTACACAATCCAAATTCAGAAGCAGCATGAGAAACTGCTAAAAGATCCTGAAGATGCAAAGATTGCCGATCTGATCGGTCTGGCAGACATTTGT
Source organism: Grimontia sedimenti (assembly GCF_011045095.1). Taxonomy (GTDB): domain Bacteria; phylum Pseudomonadota; class Gammaproteobacteria; order Enterobacterales; family Vibrionaceae; genus Enterovibrio; species Enterovibrio sedimenti. Next base: position 83,627 of record NZ_JAALDL010000011.1, on the reverse strand, counting down.
GAAGATATCCGCTTCAGAGGTACGCTTTCTCTGCACATGAATGACGAAGATACCTTTAGTATTCAACGTGCCTGTGAAGACATCAAAACCCGTCTTCGCATGAACCAATTCAGCGACCAAAGCCTTTCAATGCGTCGTTAAGTTTGGCCCCGCTGAAACATAAAAACTTAGACAGAGGCTTCCGAGCCTCTGTTTTTCGTTGAACAGCCCCACTCATTGTGGCACATTCGCCGCTGTCATTACCTATTCAAGCAGTATTATGGACCATCAACCAAACAACCCGCTTCATGGCGTGAAACTCGAAGAAATCATCAACAAGCTGGTGGAACACTATGGTTGGCAGGCACTTGGCAATGAAATCGCCATTAACTGTTTCCGAAGCGACCCTTCCGTTAAATCCAGCCTGAAGTTTCTGCGCAAAACACCTTGGGCACGAGAGAAAGTTGAACAGCTTTATATCGACACTTTTTTCGGCCAAGACCAAGCTGAAAAAACCGACCCTTGGGCAGCGGCGCTCAAAAAGCTCGATAATGAGTGAGTTGACTTAACGCCCCAAAAACATCCTGAGCATTTTGTCACCAACATTTACCTGATGTATGGTTGAGGTAACTGGCCAGACCATTGGTTTGGCTCTTATACCCAAACGACCTGAAGATGCAGGATTCAGGTCGTTTGGGTATACCATCTCTAATGGCAAAGGAAATGACATGGATACTGGTTGGGAGTCACTCACACTGCTATTCCTTTCCCCGATTTTTCTGCTGTGCATGATTCTCGAATTCCGGATCTTGAAAAAGCAGGGAGAGAAGGATTACTCGCTAAAAGAACTGTTCTGTAACTTCAGCCTTGCCGGTCTACACCAAGGGGCAGATGTCATCGCAACATTGCTCTTGATGCCTTTCTTCCTTTGGCTATTTCAGTTCCGTCTTTTTGATATCACCCTGACACCGCTTACCCTGTTTGCTGTATTCATCTTGCAGGATTTCTTTTACTACTGGTTTCACCGCGCTTCTCACCATGTTCACTGGCTTTGGGCCTCTCATATCGCCCATCACAGCTCTGAGCGCATGAACTTTACCACCGCCTTCCGCCAAAGCCTGACCTACCCGATTTCCGGCATGTGGCTGTTCTGGACGCCGCTGGTTTTAATTGGTTTCCCACCTAAGCTGGTCATTCTAGTTGTCGCGCTTAACCTCGGTTTTCAGTTTTTTGTTCACACCCGGGTGGTTGGAAAGCTGGGCTGGATTGAAAAAGTCTTCAACACGCCATCTCACCACCGCGTGCATCATGCGAGAAATCCTGAATACATTGATCGTAATTTTGCAGGCGTTTTGATCATCTGGGACAAGATGTTTGGCACATTTGTGGAAGAGAGAAAAGACATCGACATTGATTACGGCATACCAAAACCCATTAACAGTTGGAACCCATTCGTTGCCACCTTCCATCAGTGGAAGACCATGCTCACATTGGCATTGTCACCGGGAGTGCCTTTCAAAACGCGAATAGCCTATCTTTTCGGAGCACCAAAAATAGCGGATAACGCTGAATTTGAGAGGAAGTAAAGCCCACAAGAAAACCGTCCTTCAAGGGGCTGTTGACCTTTGGTGATGACTTTCGCAGCAGTTTGTGGGGCTTTATACAAGGCAGAGGCGTCGATGTAGCTAGCCTACATGAGAAGCCGATAACGCAGTAGAAAGTCCCCACAAATGCTGTTATCGACGGTCGTCGCGGTAACAGGTCACGTCCACTTCCACTTTCACATCAACCACCAGATCCGCAACCAAACAAATCCGCGCTGGTGGATTGGCACCAAAGAATTCTTTGAACACTTTGTTGAATGACTGGAAATAGCGGGAATCCGTCAGCACCACTTTGACGTGTACCACATCCTCAAGGCCATAGCCTGCTTCTTCCATGATATCGACACAGTTTTGAATCGCCAGACGGCTTTGGTCAACGATCCCGCCCTCAACAACTTCGCCATCAGTCATTGGCGTCTGCCCAGACACATACAAAAAGCCACCCGCTTCTACTGCACGTGCAAAGGGTAAATGTTGTCCACCAGTGCCAGTGCCACCTTCTACGCCATAGCGTTTAATCGTCATTTTGTTTCTCCGTTTCTTCGTAAAAAACGACCAGCACGCTGCCCTGTCGCTCCTTGTTCTGTCCATGTTTCGGTGCCATTCACCCAAACGCGAATAATGCCCTGTGCCGCTTGCGTCGGTGATTCAAACGTAGCGCTGTCTTTGATGGTGTCCGGGTCAAACAACACCAGATCCGCCATGGCGCCTTCGCGGATAACACCACGATCTTTTAAGTTAAATCTCGACGCGGAAAGCCCTGTCATTTTGTGTACTGCAGCTTCGAGACTGAGCAGTTTTTGCTCTCTGGAATAATGCCCAAGCACCCTTGGAAATGCCCCCCAAAGCCTGGGGTGAGGATGGGGATCATTCGGCAAACCATCTGAACCAATCATGGTTAAACGGTATTGCAATACCCGTTCTACATCTTCATCTGCCATGCAGTGATAAACCGCGCCTGCTGGTTGCAGCTTTTTAGCTGTATCCATCAGCGGCAGGCTCAAGTCTTCCGCAATCGTTTTTAGCGTTTTACCCGCCTGTTCTGGATGCGGCTCCGACCACGTAATAAAGATCTCAATCTCTTCAGTTACCTGATTCAAATCCAGCGTGGAAGAGCTTGCGGTATAGGGATAACAATCGCAGCCTATATCCTGTTTAGCGGCTGTTTTATCCATCAGGGAAATCACGTCTTTTGTGCGTCCCCAATTGCCCGCCCCTGCGCATTTGAGATGCGAAATCACCAGAGGGACGTTGGCATGGGAAGCCGTCTCAAACGCTTCTTCCATCGCTTCAAGAATGGGTTCAAATTCGCTGCGAAGATGAGTGGTATAAATTCCGTTAAACGCAGCCAATTCTGTAGCCAACGCTTTAATTTCTTCGGTTGGCGCGCTGTGGGCAGAAGCGTAAGCTAATCCTGAACTTAGCCCCAGAGCACCTTGTTCCAATGCATCCCTCAGAGTGCGCTGCATCTTTTGCACTTCTAGCTCAGTGGCAGGGCGGTATAAATCGTTCATCACATTGTTTCGAAGCGTAGTATGCCCTACCAGCGCAGCAACATTGACCGAAGGCCGCGCTTTTTCCACCGCATACACATATTCCGCAAAGCTTGGATAATCAAAGTCGCTGCGCTTACCCAACAAGTTCATCGGATCCGGCGGATCGCTGTTAAGCAGCGCCGGGGACGCGCTGATCCCGCAGTTGCCGACGAGCACAGTCGTCACTCCTTGACTGATCTTTGGCAAACATTCCGGTTGACGGATCACATTGGTGTCATCGTGAGTGTGAACATCGATAAAGCCGGGAGCCAGAACCAGAGCTTTCCCGTTTATCTGCTTTTTAGCGGAGAGGGAACCCGGGCTGCCAATGACTGCTATCCGGTCATCCTTCACTGCTACATCGGCCTCAAAAGCTGGCTTACCTGAACCGTCTATTAGATTTACGCGACTTACCACAACATCGAAGTCCATCGATCTGTCCTTGTTGCTTGTCGAATTGGGAGAGATTTGCTGTAGCCAGTACCGCATCGAAGCCTTAGTATTTTGAGTACTTATCAGCCAGCGCGATGGCACACAGTGGATGTTAGGAGAATAAGGAATGAGTCACTCTGCGCAACAACCTATTGATAACTATCAAGTGTCACTCCAAAAAAACTTTCCGCCGGGTACCAAAGGTGTTTGGGCTGAGCAGAAAGATAACGGACGCTACAGCCTGATCGAAGAGGAAATCAGTTTACCCGCCGCAGTGATACTGCAAAGTGCCGTAGAAAGTAATATCCGGTGGATGCAAGCGTTCGCAAACCAACATCAAGCGAAGTTGTGCCCCCACGGCAAAACCTCTATGACACCTTACCTGTTCAAACGACAACTTGAACAAGGCGCCTGGGGCATGACAATCGCCACACCAGCTCACGCAGAAGTTGCAGCCATGGCAGGCGCACAAAACATCATCATGGCCAACCAGTTGGTGGGTAAAGCCAACATGGCCGAGGTTGCCAGACTCCAATCCTGCTTCGATGTGAATTTCTACTGCAGCGTCGACTCCGCATTGAATGTGGAGCAGCTATCGAACTTCTTTGTACAACGTGGCCAGCAAGTGAATGTTTTTATTGAGTTAGGTGTCGATGGCGGACGATGCGGCGTAAGGGGACTGGAAGCGGCTACAGAACTGGCACAACTGATCCATCAGCTACCCGGAACCGCACTGGCAGGGGTAGAAGTCTATGAAGGTGTAATTTCTGGTGATGATGCCGAAGCGCGAGTCCGGACCTTTATCGCCGAAACGGCTGAATTTGCGAAATCCCTCAAAGATCAGGGACTGATTGACACCAAAGATACCATCGTCACTGGTGCAGGTTCGGCTTGGTATGATGTGGTGGCAGAGACCTTCTCCCAATATAACGACTTACTCCCAGTGATCCGTCCCGGCTGTTATCTCACCCACGACACCGGTATTTACGATGTTGCGCAGAAGAAGGTCATGGCCCGCGCAGAGAAAAATCAGGGGGTCGCTTGCCGCTTAGGTGGCGATTTGAAGAACGCGCTTGAGGTATGGGCTTGCGTGGTTTCTACACCAGAACCCGGCAAGGCAGTGATTGGCATGGGCAAACGTGATGCCTCCTATGATGCAGGATTACCTATTGCAGAGCGCGGATTCAGAAACGGCTTGCCAATTGATATCAAAGGGTTGATCGCCACAGCCGTGATGGATCAGCACACCTTTGTCGATGTCCCAGAAGAATGCGATTTACAGGTAGGTGATGTCATCGCTTTTTCCACGTCACATCCTTGCCTGACTTTCGATAAGTGGCGCTATATCGCGTTAGCTGATGACAACTTTACTGTTGAGCATTGGTTACCCACCCAATTTTAACTTCCTAAGATGCTCACTTCGGTGAGCATTTTTTTGTCTCGATACGCATCTAACGACTTTCTTCCACCGTCCCTTTGTTTGTACCTCACTGTTTTATCGGTTCCGAGAGATCCGTCTCTCCAGGTGCTGACTACGCTTTTGCAGCACATTTAAAACGGGCTTGTAGATGAGTAACTGATACCAGTTACCAGGATGTTGGCTAAAAGAAGGAACGCAGCATGAAAGAAGAAAAAAACGCACCAAAAGGTATCTACGAGTATTACGAAAAAAACCCAGAAACAGCAGATGACAAAGTATTCGGAAGGGTTAGCTACCCAGACAGACGAGGCTTTTTGAAAGGCGCAGGGTTAGCCACGATGGCAGCCGTGTTGGGAGGAGCCATTCCCTTTCACCGAAATATGCCTGCTGGCATGATTCCCGCCGCTTTTGCAGAAGGCCTTGAAGATGTGGTGATTGAGGGAAAAGACGGTTTGACCGTTTTAAACGACAGACCCATGAATGCAGAAACGCCACCTCACCTTTTGAACGATGACATCACACCCACCACCCGACACTTTATCCGTAACAACGGTATCCCCCCGACAGATGTCGATGCAGATAGCTGGACACTTACCATTGATGGTCTAGTTGATAAGCCGATGACATTGACCATAGAGGATCTGAAGAAAAACTTCGACGTGGTTGAACAGCAACTGGTGGTGGAATGTGGAGGCAATGGCCGCGCTTTCTTTGAGCCCAAAGCCAAAGGCAACCAGTGGACTTACGGTGCCGTGGCATGCTCAAACTGGACAGGCGTTAGGCTCGCAGATGTGCTCAAAGCCGCGGGTGTTCAGGATGGCGCCGTATACACCGCACACTACAGCGCTGACAAACACCTTTCAGGGAAAGCAGATAAGCTCCCTATATCCCGTGGATTACCTATTGCTAAAGCGATGGGCGGGGAAAATCTGATAGCCTTTGAACAAAATGGCGAACCGCTTCATCCAATGAATGGCGCACCACTTCGTCTGGTGGTCCCTGGATGGCCAGGCTCCTGTTCACAAAAATGGCTAACACGTGTTCAAGTAAGGGATCAGGTTCATGACGGCCCGAAAATGACGGGCAAGGCTTACCGCGTTCCCAACCGTCCTGTCGCACCGGGAGAGAAAGTGGCGAAAGAAGATTTCGTCATCATTGAGCGTATGCCAGTGAAGTCGCTCATCACGTCGCCACAAACCAATACTGAAATCAGTGGTAACGAGTTAATGGTGAAAGGCCACGCCTGGTCAGGAGACCGCAAAGTAGACAGCGTACAACTCTCCACAGACTTCGGAGCAACATGGATGGATGCGGATTTATCAGATCCAGCAAATGAAGGTGCATGGCAAACCTTCAACGCTAAGGTGCAATTCCCCCAACCCGGCTACTACGAAGTGTGGGCAAAAGCCACTGATGATCAGGGGGTGAGCCAACCCTTCGCCATTGCATGGAACCCCAAAGGCTATCTCAACAACAGCTTTCACCGTGTTGCGGTTGTCGTGAAGGGGTAAGTGGATGCATGGATTCAACGTCATTGAGCGGTTTACTCCGCTCTCTTTATCTTTGCTTTTTTTCTTCAGTACTGCGCTTTTCGCCAATGAAGAATTGATAGCGTCAGGAGAACAGCAAGCTCTGGTTTGCAAAGCCTGTCATCAGGTAGAGTCTGATGGTGTTGCGGTTGTCGGCCCGCCCCTGTGGGGGTTGGCGGACCGTAATATCGCCTCTTTTGAAGGGTTCAACTACAGCGGCGGGCTCAAACAACATCAAGGGCAATGGGACGCAGAAAAGCTTGATGCCTTTTTGCAGTCTCCAGCAACATTCGCTCCGGGCACCAATATGGTGTTTCCCGGTGTTGAAGACCCGGGTGCAAGGGCTGCTATAATTGCCTGGCTTGCCAGTAAAAATCCGAATCCTCCACTCTGGACGACCGCTTCCGCTGGTGCTCCTGTTAAGTCTGTTGGAGACGGTATTCTCAAACCCGGAGAAAACATGGCGCTGGTTGCTGCTGTTTGTTCAGCCTGCCACTCTCTTCATCTTGTCGTCCAGCAAGGTTTGAGCAAAGACAGTTGGGATGAAACCCTTGAATGGATGGTGGATGAGCAAGGCATGGACGAATTAGATCCTGATGACCACGAAGCGGTACTGGTTTATCTCTCTACCTACTACGGTTTATAAATCCCACCGCCGGAGACGCTTGTCGTTATTGCCAGGCGTTTCCATTTTCCAACTCAAATCCCACCACCCATGGCCTTAAATGCTTTGGCTTGCACCTCAACGTTATTTACTTCTAAAAAGCTGACAGTTTACTAGATGCGGGCTACGCTTGTGTATATACATTGTATATCTAATGGCGATACGGATTTTGTGCATGGCCAGTAAAAAGAAAAGCGACACCAACAAAAAAGACAGCCAACTCATCATCCGGATCAATGGCCAACAAAGGGATGAATTCGTGTCGCTCTGTGAAGAGCTGGACAGTTCGGCGGCACGGGAAATTCGCAAGTTTATTAAACAGTTCCTAAAGGAAAATGGGTCAAAAGACCTTTAACAGGAGTTCTTCGGAGTAAGTTGTACCTAAGAGCTTCATTTGAGAATTAAATGGAGATTGCATCATGGCAAAGTCAAAGAAAGAACTGAAAAAATCACTGAAGAAAGCAAAAGCGAAAGTGAAGAAAATCAAAAAAGCGCTTAAGAAAGCCTAAGCTTTTTCTCGCTCAAGAAAAAATGCCCCATTCGGGGCATTTTCTTTTTCAGCCGTGGCTAATGAATATCCCTTCTAAATAAACTCGCCAATTGCGGTTACCATACACGAGTGCCAAATTTCTGGTCACAACCCGCTCCAAAACATCTAGATAGCCTTCACTTCATTGACTTTCCTACATTTGATTCTCAGTCATTTAAGTGACTTCTAAAACAATTTGCTAGTCTTTATGTGTCGGCATGCAGTTCTACTTCATCCATTTAAACGTGATGAATGGTATCTTCTGCATACCTAACCATTCATTAACACTGATTTATTGGGCATTTACTCCATTGATGACAGTGCACATGGAGGGTTAGGTATTGGCGATTATTCAATTTGGTATTCGTAAAAAGGATTCAGCTATGAAATTGAACATCCGACTTTTTGCGTTCATTGCTGCCTTCGTTAGCCTGCCTTCAACGGCGCTGGAAGGAATGGTTCAGGTACAAAGCCAATACGATGTACGAACCACTACAGACCGTCTTATAGCGGCAGTAAGAGCGCATGGTTTGAATGTGATAGGCCGTATTGACCACGAGGATGGTGCGCGAGAAACAGGCAGAGACTTGCGTCCTACGGAATTGGTCATTTTTGGGAACCCCAACGTCGGTAGCTCTCTGATCGAGTGTAATCAGACTGCGGGCATTGACCTGCCGCAAAAAGCCCTGATATGGGAAGACGATGATGGAACTGTCTGGCTTGGTTATAACAACCCAGCCTATGTCGTTAAACGCCACAGGTTGGATAAATGCGACTTGGCGGTGAGGAAAGTAGAGAAAGCGTTGGTGACTCTAGCAAGATTGGCCACGCAACCAACACCTCAGCAATAAAAAGACGTTCTACAGACAAACAAAAACCCCGCAGCAAGCTGCGGGGTTTTCTTTTAGAAAGTCGTTAAGAATTACTTCTTAGCGTTACGCTCTTTAACTTCAGCGATAACTTTCTCAGCAACGTTTGCTGGACATGGTGCGTAGTGTGCGAACTCCATAGAGAACTGACCACGACCAGAAGTCATAGTACGCAGGGTACCGATGTAACCGAACATTTCTGACAGTGGTACATCACCCTTGATGCGAACGCCAGTTGCGCCAGCTTGTTGGTCTTTGATCATACCACGACGACGGTTCAGGTCACCGATTACATCACCAACGTGATCTTCTGGAGTGAACACGTCAACCTTCATGATTGGCTCAAGAAGCTGTGGACCAGCTTTTGGCATAGATTGACGGAATGCACCTTTCGCTGCGATTTCGAACGCGATTGCTGATGAGTCAACTGCGTGGAAGGCACCGTCGAACAGCTCAACTTCAACGTCCAGAGTTGGGAAGCCAGCCAGTACGCCGTTTTCCATCATGCCCGCGAAACCTTTCTCGATTGCTGGCCAGAATTCCTTAGGAACGTTACCACCAACAACAGTAGAAGAGAAAGTGAAGCCTGAGTTTGGCTCACCTGGCTTGATACGGTAGTCGATCTTACCGAACTGACCAGAACCACCAGACTGCTTCTTGTGAGTGAAGCTGTCTTCAACTGGCTGAGTGATAGTTTCACGGTAAGCAACCTGTGGTTGACCAACAATCAGGTCTACACCGTAAGTACGCTTCAGGATGTCAACTTTGATATCCAGGTGAAGTTCACCCATACCTTTCAGGATGGTTTCGCCAGAATCTTCGTCAGTCTCAACTTGGAATGATGGATCTTCTGCAACCATCTTACCGATCGCGATACCCATTTTCTCAGAACCGCCTTTGTCCTTAGGAGACACAGCGATAGAGATTACTGGAGTTGGGAAGATCATTGGTTCCAGAGTACATTCGTGCTTAACATCACACAGAGTGTGACCAGTTTGAACGTTCTTCATACCAACAACAGCGATGATGTCACCCGCTTGCGCTGAAGTCAGCTCGTTACGCTGGTCAGCTTGCATCTCAACCATACGGCCGATACGCTCAGTTTTACCCGTCGCTGCGTTCAGGATGGTGTCACCCTTCTTCATTACGCCAGAGTAAATACGGATAAAGGTCAGAGCACCGAAGCGGTCGTCCATGATTTTGAACGCCAGCGCGCGCAGTGGCTCGTCAGCAGAAACAGTTGCAACTTCACCAGTTGGCTCACCAGTTTCTTTGTCAGTCAGTGGCTGTGGGTCAACTTCTGTTGGAGACGGCAGGTAATCTACAACTGCGTCTAGTACCAGCTGCATACCTTTGTTTTTGAATGCAGAACCACAGAAAGTTGGGAAGAACGAACAGTCGCGAGTACCTTTACGCAGGCAGCGCTTGATGTCTTCGATAGAAGGCTCTTCGCCGTCCATGTATGCCATCATCAGATCATCGTCTTGCTCAACAGCAGTTTCGATCATCATTCGCGGTATTCTTCCAGTTGATCAAGCATGTCTTCTGGAACGTCTTTGATTTCGTAGTTTTCTGGCAGACCTGATTCGTCCCAAACGTATGCTTGGCGATTCAGAACGTCTACAACACCTACGAACTCATCTTCACGGCCGATTGGCAGAGTCATAACTACTGGGTTTGCGCCCAGAACGTTTTTAACTTGCTCAACTACGTTGAAGAAGTCTGCACCCATACGGTCCAGCTTGTTTACAAAGATGATACGTGCAACTTCTGATTCGTTAGCGTAACGCCAGTTGGTTTCAGACTGAGGCTCAACACCGCCTGAACCACAGAAAACACCGATACCGCCATCAAGTACTTTCAGAGAACGGTAAACTTCAACGGTGAAGTCAACGTGTCCCGGAGTATCGATAACGTTGAAGCGGTGGTCTTTCCAGAAACAGCTAACTGCTGCAGACTGGATAGTAATACCACGCTCAGCTTCCTGTTCCATGAAGTCAGTAGTCGATTCACCATCATGAACCTCACCAGTCTTGTGGATTTGACCGGTTAGCTTCAGGATACGCTCGGTAGTAGTGGTTTTACCCGCATCAACGTGCGCGAAAATACCAATGTTTCTGTATTTACTTAGATCTGTCATTGTTCGTCTCTATAAACAATTACTGGCTTATATCAGGGCCGGGAGTATAGCAGGCGTCGTCGCGTAAAGAAACATGTAGAACACAGTGATATCAGATAAGTTTTCACTGATAGCCGATTCGATACATTTCTGCGCATCTTGGTGCCACTTTCCTCGCTTCTAGTGCTCGCCTTCTACAGTTTCGGCAAGCTCAGAATATCCAAACACCCTTCATGAGAAATCGCTTCCCACAGGAATAGGGTCGTTCGACTATACAGGGTAGACCCGAATGCGTGATTAGGTTTGGCTTTTCTATGTGGAGATTTGCCGATGCTTTTTCAACCAATCACTTACAATTTGCAACGCTTTTAATTCCCGTCTTCGCATATTCGAGAATCACGCCTCAGATTAAGGATGAGAATTACATATAGTTCGCGTTCACTCTGCTTTTTCTACTAGTGCACGCTGTGCAATTTGAGGAGACTACATGTCCAACGCCCGTATCCCTTCACTAGAGATGGGTCGTTTATTGGCCATTCTCGCCGTTGTCATCATCCACGCAGGCCCTCTTCGTGGGGAGGCTTACAGCGAAGGCATCAACACACTGTCCGATGTAATTAACCAAATCTGCCGCTTCGCCGTTCCTTTCTTTTTTGTTCTGACGGGTTACTTTGTCCAACCTAAACTGACTGAAAACCCAACCCGCACGTTTATGCACTACGCCAAGCCATTGATGCTGATATGGCTGGCTTGGAGCCTTATTTATCTTGCAGTACCTTTCCGGTTGGATGTTGTCATGACAGAAGGCTATCTGACAGAGCGCACTGGATACTGGAACTATCTACTTCAAGCTCCGCTCAACACGCTTTTTGAAGGTGGCTTGGTGCATCTTTGGTATATCCCGGGGCTGCTTTCAGCGCTTGGTATACTCGCTTTGCTGATTAATAAGAACCAGCAAGGCCTTATCATGCCTCTGGCACTCGGTCTGTATGTTTGGGGACTGGGTGCGGGTAGCTACCAACCTATTATGGAAGGGGAAGCACCCATCTTTACCCGCAATGGACCCTTTTTCAGCTTATTGATGGTCACCGCGGGATTCGAAATGCGACGTCGCAATATCCGCTTCTCCAACAAAGCGGCTTGGACAATGACGACTGGCGGCATGGCACTCTGTTTAGCAGAAGGCGTTAACCTGTCTCGATACGATATGTGGATGGCCAATCATGACTTCCTGATTGGCACACCAGTGATGGCGCTAGGATTATTTGCCCTTTTACTGAATCACCCGAACCTCGGCAATACGCCACTCACCTTTGCCCTTAGCAAGCGTGTTTTGGGTGTGTATGTCGCGCATTTCGTACCGTTGATCTTGCTGTTTAATCTGTTCGGCATGCATGCGATTGAAGGGCCGGTGAAAGACATGCTTGTGGCACCTTTGACTATTTTGCTCTCACTGGGCTTGGTGTGGTGCTTAGAGAAGACACCGTTGACGCGATTTCTGGTGGAAATGACGCAAGGAAAAAAAGCACTGACGCCAGCAGAAACCACTAAGTAAAAAATAGCCCGGAGATTCCGGGCTTTTTAATGGTGGTCATCAACGACTTTATCTGTCACTAAAGCCTCGACCTTTTTCAGAAAACTGTCTCTCAGATGGGCTTGGTCGTATTTCAAATCATAGGTGTTGTGGAACCCGATATGCAGTTCCACACCATTACCCCTCAGATAGACGTTGTAACCGTCGTAGTCTGTCGATGCTTCCACACCTTCATAAATCTTACCAAATTCGGTGTCTTCGCCTTTTTCCATCACCACTTCAAAAGCAGCAAGTAACTTCGCTGGGTTGAGTTCATTTTTCATTGCCATTCCCTCACAACTGCCACGTTTTAGCAGCAAGTGCAGAGTGGTTTCTCTGCATTAAAATTATGATTTTCAATACAGAAACGCGCCAATCACGGATCACTGAAAGTTGATCAGTAATGGTATCTCATGCGGCAAGAATGAGAGGGTGGCTTATTGCTGGGGAGCGTGAAGCATGAACCTGCGAGTCATTTCGACTTCCTGCGCTTCCATCAACTTCTGAGCCACTTCCATATGTTCACGCATAATATTGCGGGCATCTCCGGAACGCCCCTCTTTCAAGGCCAGAATCAAATCTTTCTGGTGATTAAAGCCCTGCTCCCAAAGCTCATGATTATGAGGCTCATAAAGGTGCCTGTTGACCGTGAGATCGGTGAGCATACGGGCCATAAAACGGATAATAAAGCCCAGTAATTCATTTCCAGCAAGCTCAGCCAGAATAATGTGGAACTGGAGAGAGTCGATATGTTGTGCGCGCTCATCTTCGGCATTGAGCGCGGGCTGGGCGTACTTTTGAATATTCGCTTCAAGCCTTGCCAGATCTTCCTCTGAGAGACGTCCTGCCAGTGAAGCGACAAGTTCTGGCTCTAACAGACAGCGCAACTGATAGATGTCTTTGACAGAGAGTTCGTTAAAAAAGAAGTAGTTGCTCAGCAGGCTGCTTGCCATCGCTTCAGACACCGCATTGATAAACGCCCCACCCTTTGGACCTGTGCGGGTCACAATGAGACCTTGCGCTTCAAGCACCCGCATGGTTTCGCGGATGGTGCCTTTAGACATGCCAAACAACTCCATCAGTGTTTGCTCATGGGGCAGTTTATCTCCTGGCTTTAGTCCCTGTTCGACAATCCAGGTTTTAATGGCGTCCGCTACTTTATAGGGACGACGCATTTTTGCAGAAGGAGCTGGGTCATTCGAGCGGGAAGTAGCAGGCGACAAATTCATTCTCCTTAATTTGTGTCAGCGGCGGCGAAGCAGCGAGGCACTGAGATTGTGCATTGGGACATCGACCCCCGAATGCGCAACCTTGAGGTGGATTGAGCGGGTCTGGCAGTTCTGCATGTTGTGTGGGTACCTGTAACGGTCTGCCCACAACAGGCGCGCTGTTCGCTAATAACTGAGTGTACGGATGTTTTGGGGAATTGAAAATCATTTCAGCCGGAGCCAGTTCTACCAACGAACCAAAGTACATCACCGCAACTCTATCACTGACCGCTTCGACTACCGCAAGATCATGACTGATGAAAAGATATGTCAGCGAGAGCGTTTGCTTTAGCTCAGCCAACAGGTTCAATACCTGCGCCTGGACTGACACATCCAGTGCAGAAACCGGTTCATCCAGAACCAATATTCTGGCGTTGGCCGCTAGGGCTCTGGCAATGCCAATGCGCTGTGCCTGACCGCCTGAGAATTCATGGGGATAACGTTCAAGGAATTCTTCGCGGAGCCCAACCTGACCGAAAATCTCACGAATACGGTTTTCCCGCGCCGGTTTGTCCATACCATGCAGATAAATAAGCGGGACTTCCATCAACTGGCGAATGGTTTTTCTAGGGTTAAGGCTGCTGATAGGGTCCTGAAAAACATATTGAATACGTTTCCCATTTTCTTCCGGGCGATCCGGTGACAAAACTTCTCCTTCAACCAACACCCTGCCTTCGGTCGGTGTCGTTAATCCCACCATCATTCTTGCCAACGTCGACTTTCCGCAACCAGATTCGCCGACGATGCCCAGAGTTTCTCCTTGCTGCACATCAAGATTAATCGTCTGTACCGCTTTGACACCCGGAAGTGCGGGAGCAAACATTGGCTTTTTAAAAAAGTAGGTTTTCTTCAATCCCTGAATTTGCAACGCAGCCGTCATACCAACCTCTCTTCTGGATAATGACACAGCACCATGCGTCCTGACGCTTCGCTTCTTGCTACTTCACCGGTTTGGCAACTGTCTTTGGCTTTACTGCACCTTGCGGCAAACGCACAGCCTTGCGGCAGTTTGTCCACCACGGGAGGTAATCCCGGAATCGCTTCCAAATCTCCTTTTCCTCGTCCAAGCTCAGGCACACAGGCAATCAGCTTTTTCGTATAAGGATGAGCCGGAGAATCCAGCACAGACTCGGTCGGCCCAGTTTCCACAATCTTACCGGCATACATAACCGCCACCCGATCACAAAGCTGCGCTACTACCCCGAAGTCATGAGTAATAAACAACACCGAGACATTTCGGGTACGTCGAAGCTCGTCCAACAGTGCAAGAATTTGCCCCTGTACCGTCACATCGAGCGCAGTCGTCGGTTCATCAGCGATGATGAGTGAAGGATTATTCACCAGAGCCATCGCAATCGCCACACGTTGACGCATGCCACCGGAGAGCTCATGGGGAAATGCCTTCATCCGTTCTTCAACGTTGGGAATATGTACCGCATCCAGTAAAGAAATCGCGCGCTGCCTCGCTTCACTTGCAGGCAATTTTTCATGCACTAAAATCGCTTCCATCATTTGTTCGCCGACACGATAGAGCGGATGCAAGGTCGCCAACGGATCCTGGAAGATGTATGCCACATCCTTACCACGCAGGCTTCGAAGTGTTTCGTAACTTGCCCCAATCAGGGATTCATCTTTAAAACGGATATCACCGCCACAAATCACCCCGGGTGGCGAGGCTACCAATCCCATTACAGAAAGCGCCGTCACCGATTTCCCCGAGCCACTTTCACCGATCAATCCCAGGCACTCACCCGGTGCGATCTCAAATGACACCTGATTCACGGCCTTATAAACGCGGTGGTTGATGTGAAATTGCGTCTCCAGTTTGTCGACTTTCAATACCGCATGATTCGTTTCACTTGCTTCGACAGATTGGAACTCATCACTCACTTTGGTGGCAGGTTGAGGACGGGTGAGAGCGCCTGATTTCAATCTTGGATCCAGCGCATCACGCACACCATCGCCCAAGAGATTAATGCTCATCACGATAAGGAAAATCATGATGCCCGGCACCACACTCGCATGGGGGTCAGTGATCAACGAATTTCGCGCTTCGCCTAACATGGATCCCAAATCTGCTTGCGGCGGCTGGGAACCCAAGCCCAGAAACGACAGTCCTGCGGTTTCCAGAATCATCCAGCCGATGGTGGTAGACATCGCAATCACAATCACAGGAACGACATTAGGCACAATCTCAGACCAGATAATGCGTCGGTCGGACATGCCACAAAGCTTGGCTGCTTCAACAAATTCACGTTGTGCCAGCGAGACGGTCACACCGCGGATGTTTCTCGCAAAGAAGGGAATATTGACCGCCGCGACCGCTATCAAAGCGTTCAGCAAACCGGGACCCAGTGCTGCGACAATCGCCAATGCTAACAAAATATAAGGGAAGGCCATCAACACATCGATACAGCGCATAAAGAGATTATCAACGCGACCACCATAATAGCCTGCGATAATGCCAATCGCTGAACCAATCAGCGCAGCAATAAGCGCTGCTGCAAAGCCAACGGCGAGACTCAGTTGGGTACCCCAAAGCAAGCGGGATAACAAATCACGACCCAAATGATCAGTCCCTAACAAGTGGCCATCACTGAAAGGGCGTAAAAAGCGGTTGGCAGTGTCTGTCACAGCGGGGTCTTGAAGCCCCAACAGTGGCGTCACCAATACCAGAAAGACAATCATCGACATCACAATGCCGCCAAAGGCCGCCAGTCGGTTTCGAACCAGAAGTTTCAAAAATGCCATCATGCTTTGATCCTCGGGTCGAGCCAACTTTGCAGCATGTCTACTGCAATGTTGAACAGCACGTAACAAGAAGCCACAAATACTACCCCGCCCTGCACAAGCAAAATGTCACGTTTGAGGATCGCTTCCACCAGCATTTTTCCAACGCCCGGCCACTGAAAGACCATCTCGATATACACAGCACCTGAAAGCACAAAGCCCGCCTGAATACCGAGCACCGGAATAATGCTGACCATGGCCGCTTTCAGTCCATGTTTCCAAACCACCTGACGCTCATGTACGCCTTTGGCACGGGCAGTGCGGATGTAATCTTGTCTCAATACTTCGAGCATGGCAGAGCGTGAAAGACGGGCGATAACCCCCGTCGCCACAGACGCCAACGCCAGGGCAGGCATCACCAAATGTTTGAGCAAGTCCGGCAAGTCGCCACCACCGTAGATCGCATACATACCAGAAACCGGCAACCAACGCAGATTGATGGCAAACAGCAGGATCATCATCATGCCGAGGAAAAAGGAAGGAATAGAAATACCAAGCAATACCACCAGAGTGATGCCTTTATCCGTCAACGAAAACTGGCGTGCCGCAGACACCACACCAGCGATGATGCCAAGCAAAGAACACAACACAAAGGAGACACCCGCCAGAATCAGCGTGGCATTGAAACGCTCCAACACCTCGTCAAGCACAGGACGGTTGAGCGAATAGGAACGGCCAAAGTCACCCTGTAGCATGTTCGACAACCAGATAAAGTACTGGCTGACCAGAGGCTGGTCGAGACCAAGGTCTTTATTGATTTTGGAGACATTATCCGGCGTCGCGTATGCGCCCAAAATGGCCGTTGCCGGGTCGCCGGGAATCATCGACATGATGAGAAAGACGATAACCGTTATCCCGAGAAGCACCGGGATCGCGGACAGCAATCGTCGAAGAAAATAGTTACCCACGCGCAGTGCTCCTTTCTGCGTTCATCAACAGGAAAAAGCACTCAGGTCAAAGACCTGAGTGTTTGATTATTATTTTTGTACATCCTTGAGAATAAGGAAGAATGAAGGCTGCAATTTGAAATCCTGCACCTGATTATTGGTCACGGCATTCTGTTTCCAGTTCGCCACAAACACCCAAGGCGCATCTTCCTGCACAATTTCCTGCATTTCGCGGTATAGCTTCGCGCGCTCATTTTGGTCAGTTGCCTCACGCGCAGCTTCAAGCAGTTTGTCGACCTCAGGGTTTGAATAGTAACCCGAGTTGAAACCGCCTTTGTCCGGCCATGCATCAGTGCGAAGCGCCAGGTATGGCAGAGTATCAGGGTCATTGGTCATCCAAGCCATTTCCGCCATGTCAGCTTTACCTTCCAGACCAGGGTTCACTTTGCCAAGGAAGGTATTCCACTCGTAGGTTTCAATCGAAGTATCAAGACCCACCGCTTTCAGATCTGCCTGAATTGCGGTACCCATAGGCACAGGATCCAGCATACCGGAGCCACCTTCAGTAACATAAAACGTCAGCTTTGCGCCTTCCTGACCGGCTTCTTTGATCAGCGCTTTGGCTTTTTCAGGGTCATACGGGTATGGCTGCAGGCTGTCGTTGTAAGCCCAAGCGAAAGCTGGCGGTGTTGGGCCAGCGGCCACTTCTGCCGTGCCTTCAAGCACACCCTCTACCAAAGCTTTTTTGTTGATGGCATAGTTCACAGCCTGACGCATTCGCTTATCCGCGAAGGGGCCTTCCTTGGCATTCAGGATAAGGAACCATACGTGTGGGCCAGCCTGCTCAGCGACTTGATACCGGTTATTCTGGAACTCAGACAAGGCGTTTGGCGGAACTTCCACCATCAAGTCGATGCTGCCTGCCAGCATTTCAGCAACTCGGGTGTTCGCGTCTGTGATCGGACGGAATACCACCGCTTCCAACTTAGCCTTGTCACCCCAGTAATCGTCGTTACGCACCACAACCACTTTGCTATTAGACGCCCACTCAGCGAAACGGAAAGGACCGGTTCCCGATGGTTGACGACCAAAGTCCTTACCATGCTTTTTCACCGCTTCAGGAGAAACAATTAAGCCCGTAGGGTAAGCAAGGTTGGAAAGGAAAGGGGCGTAAGGAGCGTTCAAGGTGAACTTCACCGTCTTAGGGTCGACGGCTTCAACGTTTTCTACCGATGAGAAGAAGAAAGAGAGCGGGAAAGGACCCGTTTCATGATACGGATGTTTCTCATCCAGCATACGGTCAAAGTTGAACTTCACCGCATCAGCCGTCAGCGGTGTACCATCATGGAATGTCACGCCTTCTTGCAAAGTAAAGGTGTAAGTTTTGCCATCTTCACTGACTGTCCAACTCTTTGCTAGAGCAGGCTCCACTTCCAGAGTGCCATCTTTGTAACGGACCAAACCTTCATAAAGGTTCATCAGGATCCGGAAGTCGTTCACTGCGGTAACCGCATGCGGGTCGAGCGACTTTGGCTCAGCCACCTGACCGACGATCAATACGTTCGGTGGTGTCTGCGCCTGCGCAGATAAAGGAACGATCGCACATACCGCTAACAACGCGGTTTTCGCTGCACTCCGCAGCCTTTGCATGAAATCACTTCTTATTTGTTTCATGGGGAAACTCCTTCCCAGTTTGTGGATGTGATGTTAAGAACTGTTTAACTTTTATTCACATTTATCACTATAAATTACTTGCCGCAAGTATTTATCATGATAAATTGACAGGACTGGGTGTTAAATTCACACTTAGATCACTGGCTCAGGAGCGAGACCTATGACTTATTCAATATTGGCACGAGATCCGGAATCTGGCGCGATTGGGGCTGCGGCGGCCACGGGCGCACTCTGCGTTGGAGGTTGGGTGATCAGAGGGAATTTAAAAGCTGGCATGTCAGCCTCACAAGGTGCGAAGCCCAGCACACTCTGGGGAGAAAATGTGCTGTCCCAAATGGCGTCGGGCGCCAGTGCGGCCGATGCGGTCAATGCCATCACCCGAGCAGACTCTGGCGCTGCGCACCGTCAACTTGCCGCACTAGACCTTCACGGTACAGGGGCAGTGCACACAGGAAGCGGAAATGGCCCCGCTCGAGGCAGCCTGATCGAGCCCAATATCGTGGTTTGCGGAAATCTGCTCTCAGACACGCTGGTGTTGGATGCCATGATGAGGGCTTACAAAAACAGCGAAAAATGCTTTGAAGAAAGACTAATCGCTACCCTGTTTGCCGCAGAAAAATCAGGAGGCGACTACCGGGGCTTATTGTCTGCAGCTTTGCTTGTTTACAAGCCCGATTCCCCACCAACAACCCTGCGTATCGACTACCACGATTCGCCCTTGCTCGCCCTGCAAACGCTTTATGAGCGCCACTGCGACCCCGACTATCAGGCATGGAGGGATACCTTGCCGACACAAGAAAATCCGGAGCGATAATCAATGACTCACTTTATAGGCCGACGAGCCCAGGAATATTTAAAGCAACTTGCCGAGTGTACGGACTCAGAAATCGGTGTGACTCGCTTTCCTTTTACGCAAGAACATAAGCGTGCAAACACGCTACTGACAGCATGGATGGAAGAGGCAGGCCTTACCGTTCACATGGATGACGCAGGCACATTGATTGGTCGTTACGATGCAGGAAAAGGTACCAAAACGCTGCTGATGGGAAGCCATCAGGACAGTGTTAAACAGGGTGGCGCTTATGATGGAATCATGGGGATTGTGCTGCCAATCATCGCTCTTGAAGCGCTGAACCGTCAGGGGAAAAAGTTACCTTATTCTGTCGAAGTACTCGCTTTTGCTGACGAAGAAGGTGTGCGTTTTCCCACTGCGCTAGTCGGCCCACGAGCACTGGCAGGCACTTTGGATAAGAGTGTCATCAACCGACCAGACAAAAACGGAATCACTTTACGTTCGGCACTTGCCAGTTTTGGTGTTCAACCTGAGAACATTGACCGACTCAAACGCAATCCTGAAGATATTCTCGGCTTCATCGAAACACACATCGAACAAGGACCCGTTCTCGAACACGAAGGCTTACCTTTAGGAGTGGTCTCGGCCATCTGTGGTATTGAAAGGCATCAACTCACATTTACGGGCCAAGCCGCCCATGCTGGCACAGTACCCATGCACCTTCGTAAGGATGCCCTTACAGCAGCCGCGGAAGTCACTCTGGAAGCAGAAAAACTCGCGATAAAACTGCCGGATTTACTCGCCAATGTTGGGCAGTTGGACGTTACACCCAATGTACCCAATGCCGTTCCGGGCAAAGTTTCCATGATGATCGAGCTGCGTTCTCCCGTCGATGAAGTCAGGGAGAAAGCGGGAGAGTTGCTGCAAGCGTTTGCAAAAGAAACAGCGCAAATTCGCGGGCTGGGCTGCGAAGTCACCCGAATTTACAGCCAACCTGCTACAGCCTGCGACCCTGCACTGCAACTATCGATCGCCACCGCGATTGGTAGCCTTGATAAGCGTGTATTTACCTTACCTTCCGGCGCCACCCACGACGCTTCAGCCATGGCTGACCTCACCCGTGTTGCCATGCTGTTTGTCCGGTGTAAGCAAGGGATCAGTCATAACCCAGCAGAATACGCCAGCGACGAAGACATGGGGTTGGCTATTGAAGCCTTGATGGCACTGCTTCTCGATTTACAGTGTTAACTCTTTAATTCAGAGAATAGCCAAATCACAAGCGAAAAGCCTTTCAATGGATGTTCCGGAAGCAAAGCTACCACGCTTTCGGACATCTATTGCACTTGATATAACGACTCAGGTTTCAACCTCAACCATCATCATTGCCTATCCACTAAGAAGTTCAGAAAAGACAAAGTCCATAAATTGATCCTTTAGGTATCAAAATGTGCAACTTATCAATCCGAAATTGAACCTCATTTTATCGTGATTAGAATGGCGCACTCTTGTAACAAAGGGTGAATAGTGATGAAACTTAAAACCATTCTTCTGGCCAGCGCTGTCGCAATTGGCCTTTCTGGCTGCGTAATTCCAACGGACAGAACTTACTACAAACCAGAGGACAGTTTTGGTGAAGCTGTTGCTTCGCAAAGTTGCGGTTACCTGCGCACCAATCGAGATGCGCTAAAGCAGTCTTTCGACGACTACAGTATAAAAGTCAATGCCAGCCAGGATGGTAGAAATGGCGTAACCATAAGCGTTTCAGCCCTTGTTGATAAACCGCTACTCGACATCAATGACATCTTCTTTGATACCAATAAAGTGCGTCTTATCCAGCCAGAAAATCGTGAAAAACTGAAGACTAAAAACGCCTTCAGACATCAATCTGATGGCACCATCTGGCTCTCACGAACCTTTTTGCTGCCTGATGCTCCTTTCGAACAAGTCATAGAACTTGAGTTAGCCCCTGGCGCTATAACCATAAAAGGCAGCCCTTCAGAACGTATGGTATTCAAGTTTTCTCTAACAACGACCTTCGACGTATTGTATTTTTCGATAAACTGCTGATAGGAAATCGCGAAGGGCTGCACCATGCAGCCCCTCTATACCTTTCCTTCTGACCGAGATGACTCCCCTTACAAAGGAATACCGCGCTCCCAATGCCAGTCAAATTCACTGAGTTCTACGTCTTTAGTTTGTTTACCTACTCAGAAGCTTGAGCCCGGCTGTTTCAGGAACTCAACTTCCTCTGGTGTACTTTCTCGCCCCAAAATCTCATTTCGGTGCGGATAACGACCAAAACGATCGATGATTTCTTTGTGGCGGATTTCGAACTGATAGTTGTCTTCAAGACCCGGTTGATTGAATAAGCGCAGCGCTTCCTCGTGAACAATCTTGGATTCGCTGTGCATATAAGGCATATACAAAAAGCTCCGTTGGAGTGGCGGAAGCTCCCGGTCAATACCTAAAGAAACCGCTTCCTGCGCCAAAGCTAAAGCAAGCGGGTCTTGAGCAAAAGAACGCGGCGTATCGCGATGAATATTACGCGAAAACTGATCAAGCACGATGATTTCTGCCAACCGACCTTCCGGATCTTCCCGCCAGTCAAAACACTCACAGATCGACGCCTGCTCCAATACCTCTCCAAAACGCGCCTCAATGGTGCGATCCAACTCTTCATTCTTGGCAAAGCACTGCTTTAAGGTGAGTTCCTCAAACCAGAATGTCAGCACCTTTCTGTACATCGTTTCTCTCCCTGTTCCCATTCATTCCTCGTTATCAGCTTCATAGGGTATAGCGCACAACTTTCGGCGCGACTGTCTCCAAGACCGGATTATTTGAGTTTACTTCAAAGAGTACCTGTTACTTGAAGAAAACGATTCTTATACGCCCAAAAACGAGTCTCTGAAAGACGCCAGAAAGCATAAGCTACTCCATCCGGTCTATCGAATCGAGAGCAATAAATCCCATCAAACTGGGTAAATGAATAAGGATACAAAATGGAAGTTGTTACCAGCTGGGCATCCCGCGTGCTTGAAATCAGCGCAGCGCTATTCGTCTTTCTGATCGGGTGCGGTGTCCTTGCACTCATCTATATCTACATTCGAGACATCACCCAAACCAAACAAGCTATTCGCCGTAACTATCCGGTGATCGGCCGTTTCCGCTATTGGTTCGAACACATGGGCGAGTTTTTCCGCCAATATTTCTTCGCACAAGATCGCGACGAACTTCCTTTCAACCGCGCCCAACGAAGCTGGGTCTACCGCGCGGCGAAAAATGTCGACAGTACCATTGCGTTTGGTTCATCAAGGGCACTCAACCAGCCTGGCGATATCATTTTTCTCAACTGCCCTTTCCCAACACTTTCTGAGGATGCCGTGCCAGCCAGCGCTGTCACTATTGGAGAAGGGGTAGCAAGAACGCCGTTTACCACATCAAGTTTTTTCAATATCTCCGGCATGAGCTTTGGCGCGTTGAGTGTGCCTGCTGTGCTGTCGCTTTCTAAGGGCGCAAAGAAAGCGGGAGTGTGGATGAACACCGGCGAAGGTGGCCTTTCCCCTTATCACCTTGAAGGGGGCGCAGATATCGTATTCCAGGTTGGTACCGCCAAATACGGTGTGCGGGACGAAAACGGCAATCTGAGCGATGAAAAACTCAAACAAATCGCCGCCCATGAACAAGTGCGGATGTTTGAAATCAAAATGAGTCAGGGCGCGAAGCCGGGTAAAGGCGGTATTCTGCCGGGCAACAAAGTGAACGCAGAAATCGCGGCTATTCGTGGTATTCCCGAAGGGAAGGACTCCATCAGCCCAAATGGACACACGGACATTCAAAGCATTGACGACCTGTTGGACATGATCACCAGAATCCGAGAAGTCACAGGTAAACCTGTGGGTTTCAAAATGGTGCTGGGCGCTTACGGTTGGCTGGATAACCTGATGGAAGCCATTCATGCCCGTGGCATAGAATCCGCGCCGGATTTCATCACGCTCGACTCAGCAGATGGCGGCACTGGTGCAGCACCTCAATCGCTGATGGATTTTATGGGTTTGCCCATCAAACGCAGCCTGCCGATGTTGGTTGACGTATTGGAACGCTATGGCTTGAAACAAAGGGTGAAAGTGATTGTTTCCGGCAAATTGGTCAACCCGGCCGAAGTAGCGTGGGCCATGTGTATCGGTGCTGATTTCGTGGTTTCCGCCCGAGGCTTCATGTTCTCTTTAGGATGTATTCAGGCACTTCAGTGCAATAAAAACAGCTGTCCAACCGGCATCACCACGCATGATCCGAAACTACAAAAAGGATTGGTGGTTACTGACAAAGCTGAGCGTGTTGCCCACTATGCCAAGAGCATGATGTATGAGGTCGGCGTGATTGCCCACTCCTGCGGCGTGACTGAACCACGCAGATTGCGCCGGTTCCATGCCCAGATAATCAATGATCATGGTCTACCACAAGCACTGGATGAAATTCATCCCCCAGCAGAGGTGAAACCAGAGTATCGGACAAACTCTTAGAACGGATGTTGAAGGTGATAGCCCCATTAGGGAGCGGGAAAGTTTTCACCGTGGGGACATGACGGAAAGAAAAGGTTTAAGCCCGAATCCTGCCGGGCTTACCACCGACGCAATCAGACAGTTGAAGATGCCTGCGTCGGTTGTTGAATCTCTAATTACTGGTGTTGCTTAAAGAAGCGCTCGGCACTGGCAAATAGGTTGTCGCACAGCTTCTTTTGCTTGTCATATTCTTCAGAACCAGCAGTCATGGCTTCCAGCACAGCTTTTTCTTTGTGGTATTCACTTACCATCTTTTCAAATCTGGCTTCGTTACCATTTTTCCAAGCTTGTTTCTGAAGGTTTGCTCTTTTCTTTCTCATTGCTAGTTCCTTTTTTGAAATCCCTGAAGCTTAAAGGTTTCAGTATGGGATTATCACTTTGAACGACGGAAATCAGGCTCGTAGAGAAAAGCTACTAAATGGGATATTAAGAAGAAGAATTCACGGAAGTCGTATGACGAAATGATTCGAAAGAAAACTGAGAATATACTTGGACTAAATGTTTCATTCATAGCTCTGACTCAAGAGCTCGTGACACTATACAGATTGCTGAGCGAATAGATAGGCATTTCTTTGTTTGATTTATTTTCGCCAATTGATTCAGCACGTTAATGAGGCATCATCAACCTCTTAATTGGCCTTTGTTGCCATCTTTCTGTGCTATTGATTCGAAGCGCTTAAGCGGTCTACTTGATGATGTTTAAAAGCCTGGTTTTCCTCTTTTTCATCGGAAGTTGTATCTTGTTCGGTTTAAAAGCGCCCAGGGCGCCCGCTTTTTCGCTCTTGAAGCTGGAGCGTTTTGAGGCAGAAACACTCCAGCACAAAACACCTGACACGGGCTAAAACAAGTAAACTAAGCAACGCGCTTGGCTGCTGTCTTTCCGTTACTCATCTTCTACCTGTGCCATACACCAAGATAGATTTCTCGATCACCAAATCGCTCAGCTTCGATATCGACGAGGTAATAGCCCTCTTAAAACACACTGTCTTGACGACAATCCGTCACCACAAGCAAGTTGGTGGCTTCTAACGCTTCATCACTTACCGTGTCCTGCTCATCATCCACATATTCGACAGTGACAGCGCCGGAGCCAAGTAGCGGAGACAGCTCGCGGCAGTCGTGCGGTTGCTCAATGGTGATGTAATCAAGGCCGGATTGAGCAAGCGAGCCCCAGTTGCTGGCTGTTACATAGGAAAACACCACCGAGGCTGTCATATCAGACAAATCACCAAAAGATTGAATAGTGCTGTCTTCCACCGTGATTTGGGATAGATAGGTGGCGTTTGTCAGTGGTGCCAGAGATTCAATATCACCGCCACTGAGTATCACCATATCCAGATAAGGAAACTGAGCCAGATCGTCTAACCGAACCTTTGCGTTTTTCGGCAAATCACAGATAAACATCGTTATGCCATTCACGCGTTCAACCCCACTCGCATCCGCAGATTGTTTCATGCATTCCGCTATCTTTGGCTCTAAGAAGGTGAGCTCTGATATCAACGGGGACGAGTCGTCATCGTCATAGCCGTCATCCTCTTCAAAGAATGCATCATCCTCGCCGCCATTGAGCATTTCTGGCGGCAAATCAAATTCCCCTTCTTCATTCAATATCGCCTGACCGATCAACGCATTGACGATGGCTCCTTCCACTTCGCCAAACTGCTCAATCACAGGAGCGGCATCCTGCGCGATGCACATGTTTTGTATGGCGAATAGAGAAGGCACCGCAGCAACTAACACGCTTTTGGCGGATATCGCCATCATGGCTTCATAGGCTTCACTTTCATCACTGACTGACGCGTAATCGGTCACTGAATCGGCAAAGTCACGAAGCTTGCTGACTTCGGATTGGTACTCCTCGACCATATTCGGCGTATAGCAGGCCGAGTTTTTATCGAGCTCACCGAGGAAATCGCGGTATTCGGCAATGTATTTTTCCCCTAAAGCGGCGTTGTCGTTCGCAATCACCGACAGCTTGCTGAGATCGATGCTGGATACCGCGGCCTTGGCACTTTGGGTTCGCTCCAGCACATCACCAATCCCCTCAACCAGATCTGAGTAGGCAACGCCATTGTTTTGGGAGGCTTCCAACAAAGGCTCAGTGCGCTGGCTGAACGCTTCGATGGCTTGCAGATTTTTATCCAAATCCGTGCCTGCCTGCGCGGAGAAAGAAAGCGTGGCAGTCAGCAGGGAAATAGCAAACGCCCCCTGAATTGATAACTTTGACATGTTCATCCTGATACCTGGCTCTAGGATCTGTTGAGGTGTTCAGAAAACATAATCTTGCAGGGTTTCTGGGTCGAGATGCCTGGTGTTTTATTCATTGGACTGGCCGTTAAATGAGAAAACACACTGTTCAAAAACAAAGCAGCAGCCAACAGCTAAAAGAAACCGCTGAATCTCTCGATAAAATGGTCAGCCACTTTACGGTCTAAACTCGGCTTAACGGTCAACAAAGGGACAGGAATGTCCCTTTTCTTTCACCTGCTATCTCCCCTTCCTTCCCACAAAGAATCGCCGCGTTTTAAATCTCGTGATAGTCTTTAATTCTTAATTATTGCTTAATAAATATTATGCTTCGCGACTACGACTTAAACCTGCTTGCTGTCTTTGATGCAGTGATGACGCTGGGTGCGGTCAGCAAGGCTGCCGACAAACTCAATATGACGTCTGCCGCTGTCAGCCAGAACCTTTCCCGATTACGCGATCAAGTCGGCGAGCCACTGTTTGTGCGCCAAGGGCGAGGATTACAGCCGACGCAGCACGCCATCAACATGCACAAACACGTGGCTGAAGGGCTGAGCGCTATCCGATTTGGGTTAGAGGCCAATGCCCAGTTTGACCCTGCCACCAGTACACGGGAATTTGTGATTGGTGGTCATGCCTATTTTGACTTGGTTGTGCTCCCTCAGTTGTTGCAACGAATTAGCGAACAAGCACCCAACATCACCGTTAACTTAAAGACTTACGAAGATAACCACTTCACGCCGAGTCAGGTACTTAGCGAGCGGGAAGCCGATATTTTCCTTTCTTCCCTGCCTGTCAGTCACCCTTCGGTTGCCGCCGAGCAAATCTCAGAAGAAGCCTTGGTGGTGGTGTACGCCAAGAATCATCCACGGCTCAAAAGCCCGATCACCTTCCAGCAATTTTTTGCAGAAAAACACACCGCATTGACCAGTAGACGGTTTGGTAACTATATGTTTTCCAATCTGGTTGATGAGCCCTTGCCAACAAGAAAGATTCATTACCAGAGTGAGTCAATGATGAACTTGATGGCAACCTCATCTATGACGGATTTGCTCTGCTTCACGCCAAAACGGCTCGCGGATATGTGGGCCGAGAAGCTTGGATTAACCATCGATGCGCTGCCATTTGATATACGCTCAGTACCTACCTTTCTGTGCTGGCACAAAGCGAAGCAGCATGATGAAGGGATCATCTGGCTAAGGCGTCAGATTCAGGAGATCCTCAGATAATAGTTAAGTAATGCTTAATTGTTCTTTATTGATATACGAATCGTTTAACGGGTTTGCCCTACCTATAGTGATTTCCGTTCCCTAACGACAAATGTGGAAGCGAGAATCACAATGAATAAGACATTTAAACCAACCCTCATCGCACTGATGATTGCTGCAATCAGTGCTCCGGCCTTCGCGCATAACTACTCAGCAGAAGCCAAAGCACCATCAGAAACCACGAAGACTTTTGCCGCCGAGCAGCGCGCTACCCTGCCATTCAGCGACACCGAAGACTTTAAACTGGTAGAGAAAGGCCTGATTGCCAGACAAGACAATCTCGAAATCAAAAACGCACAGGGCAAAGTGGTTTGGGAGCTGGGTAATTACGACTTCCTGCTCAACGGAAAAGACTACGACAGCATTCACCCAAGCCTGCAGCGCCAGGCGCAACTCAACATGCACCACGGCCTATACAAAGTCACCGACCGTATCTATCAAGTCCGTGGTTATGACCTCGCTAACATCACCTTCGTTAAAGGCGATACTGGCTGGATCATCTTCGATCCCCTCACCGTTCCTGAAACCGCGAAAGCCGCGCTGGATTTTGTGAATGCTGAATTGGGTGAACGCCCAGTGAAAGCGGTGGTATTCAGCCACGCGCACGCTGACCACTTTGGCGGCGTAAAAGGTGTGGTGAGCCAAGAGCAAGTCGACAAAGGCGAAGTAGACATCATCGCCCCGAAAGGCTTCTTGCATCACGCTGTTGCAGAAAATGTACTGGCGGGTAACGCCATGTCCCGCCGCGTGACTTACCAATACGGCAACGCACTGGCAAAATCGCCAACCGGACAGGTTGATGCCGCCATCGGTAAAGGCGTGGCACAAGGTGAGGTCAGCCTGATTGCACCAACGACTGTGATCATGGACGAGACAGAAACTCTCACCATTGATGGCATCACCATGGAATTCCAAAACACCCCGGGTACTGAAGCGCCTGCGGAAATGAACACCTATTTCCCGCAGTTCAAAGCGCTTTGGATGGCGGAAAACACCGTCGGCGGCCTGCACAATGTCTACACCCTGCGCGGTGCAGAAGTGCGTGATGCGCAAGCGTGGAGTAAGTACATCAACCAGTCCATCCACATGTACGCCAAAGAAGCGGATGTGATGTTTGCTTCGCACACCTGGCCGCGCTGGGGTAACGACAACATCAACCAGTTCTTGCGCAAGCAACGTGATATGTACGGTTACATTCACGATCAAGCGCTGCGTCTGGCGAACCATGGCGTGACCATTAACGAAATTCAAGACGAGTTCCATGTGCCGGACGTGTTGGCGCACGAATGGTATAACCGTGGTTACCACGGCAGTTACCACCGCAACGCCAAAGCAGTGATCAACAAATACCTCGGCTACTTCGACATGAACCCGGCGACCTTACGCCCTCTGGCACCTGCTGATGCGGCACCGAAATACGTGGAAGCCATGGGCGGTATTGATAACGTGCTGAATATCGGCCAGACCGCGTACCAAAACGGCGAATACCGCTGGTGTGCAGAGATTGTTGATAAAGCCGTCTTCGCAGAGCCGAGCAATAAGAAAGCCCGCTACCTGCAAGCAGATTGTTTGGAGCAACTGGGTTACCAAAGCGAGTCAGCGGGTGAACGCAATACCTACCTGATGGGAGCCAATGAACTTCGCCACGGTTTGCCAAAAGTGGAGGCGACAAAAACCGCCAGTGCTGACACTGTGGTCGCCATGGATACCGAACTCTTCTTGGATTACCTCGGTGTTCGCCTGAACGGTGAGAAAGCAGCTGGCGTAAACTACACCATCAACTTCGTGCTGCCGGATGTGAATGAGAAGTTCCTGGTGGAGCTGGAAAACGCCCACCTGAACAACCTGAAGGGTATTCAGTCAGACAACCCAGATATGACGTTAACCATCGACCGCGCCGAGCTTAACAAAGCGCTGATGGGCAAAACCTCTATCGCCAAACTGGTTGAGCAGGGCAATGCGAAAATCGACGGTAACGGTAAGGCGCTGACCGACATCGCGGGTATGCTGGATAACTTCGAATTCTGGTTCAATATCATCGAGCCGAAAGTGCAGAAGTAATGATCACACACTGATA
This sequence comes from Grimontia sedimenti, assembly GCF_011045095.1. Lineage (GTDB taxonomy): Bacteria > Pseudomonadota > Gammaproteobacteria > Enterobacterales > Vibrionaceae > Enterovibrio > Enterovibrio sedimenti. The sequence continues at coordinate 53,811 of NZ_JAALDL010000011.1, read as the reverse complement.
TGCAAAAGAGCCTCAATTGAGGCTCTTTTTTTGTTGAAGTTAGCGAACTAATTGGCGGTGTGTTTGGGCTTGATTTTGCCCCAAAGTGAGTTAGCATTTCGAACAATCCAGCACTTGAATCGACGTACAATGGCCAAATTTTTCTAATGCACTCCCTATGTATAAAAATACAGGGATATGTATATAGTAAAAATGTGAACGCTTTAAATTCGGGACGCCCGATTTCTCATTTTTGGACCACAAGCCAATAAGTTAATCCACTGATTCTACCAAGCTATATGGTAAAGTGACTTAAGTGTACGCGGACTAATCGGGTATCTCGGTTTTGGACTAAACGGGCTTTATGCCTGCTAATAAGTTGTTATGTTCAGTTTGAATTAGTAGGGAATGAGTAAATGACACAGGAAGTCAAGTTATCACAAGAGGAAGTCCGTCGTGGTTTAGTTCCGCTTTGGATGAAAATATTTGGGTGGATCTTCATTTCACTAGGCGTTATCGCAGCAATAATATTGCTTCTCTCGTTTCTCGTGGATGACTTTGAAGTTAATTTTGACTTTCTTGGTCTGACGTACTCAGGCTCCGAAGTTACTCCAAAACTACTATTAATAGTGTCGATAAGCATGTTCTTCGCTGTCAGTGCTTTTGGGCTTGTAAGGGGGAAGTCGTGGGGCTTAATGACTTGCATAGCAAATGGCTTCTTGGGGTTGGTGATTTGTGGCTATGTGATGGCAATGAGTTTATCTGAAGGCACTATTTACATTCGCTTTGAGCCAATAGTTCAGGTGATATACCTGATTAAGCTATTCAAAATAAAATCGCAATGGATGGATCCAGACTCTTTAACATAACAAGGCTATAAACAGGGACGCTTTTTCAATGCGGCAGCTTTTCAAAGTGTTGTGAATACAAAGGATTAAAGCAGTTATGGGTGGTTTGGTAAGCGCCCGTTATTGCAACGTTAGGCTTACATAGGAAACTATGAAAATATTATATTCAGGTGGTCTACAGATTCGCTCTCATGATGCACAAGAACGCTTGTTAAATGTTAATACCTTTTTAGAAGGTGAATTTGCTTTCCACAACTTGTATCGAGAAGTTAAAGCAGGCGACTTTCCGATTGCTCAGGATTGCTTTGGCGACCAATTCCTTATTCGAGATAACTTGGTAGTTAAGTTGAATGCTGAAACTGGTGAGATTGATGAATTTGGTTGTACCTGGGAGAAGTTTTTGGCTTGGGTAGACGAGGACCCAATTGAAAGATTGAATATTCCCAGCGACTTGGAGCTAAAGGTTGGTCAGCTGCTATTCGCTTATCCGCCTTTCTGTACTGTTGAAAGCGACAATGCATCAATAAAAGCAATTGATGGTATTGAGCTAATCAGCTTTCACGCAGATTTTGCAAGGCAGATAAATGGCGAACGATAAGCCTAACAAATAAGAATAAGTGTTTCGCAGCCGAACCTCATAATCCATTCTTTGCCCAAACTCAACTTATCCAAAGTGAACTGCTACGGGTAAAATTCCTAACTCACAATTGTCCAAAACCAATTTAGCTCAAAGGCACTGGGGCAAGGTTCTTCCAATTCTGGCTCAACATCATCGAACCAAGAATTCAGAAATAACCGTCACACACTGACATGCAAAATAGCCTCAATGTAGGCTCTTTTTTTCGACGCATCTATCAATCCTTCGGACAAAACCCTTTCTAAATTCAATACCGCAATTTTTGTCAGATGCTCTCTTTTTGCTTGCGACACAATCAGTTGTATTAAGAAAAGTGGAGACGAGTTATGAAAAGAATACCTGCGCTCGATAGCCTGCGCGGTTTGCTGCTGGTTTTAATGACGATTAACCATCTGATATGGCTCAGTGGCGGCAGAAGCCTGCTCCAATACTTTACCCTTCAACCTCTTGGTCAGTTTGGTGCGGCAGAAGGCTTTGTGATGATTTCCGGCCTGCTGGCAGGCGCGGTTTATAGCCGCACTGAGCTTTCAGACAGGGAAGCCACAGGTAAAGTCCTGCGACGTGCTTTTACCATCTACAAATACCATATGGTCAGCCTGCTTCTGGTGATGGTGTGGTTCTCATATTGCGCTTTTGCATTGCCTACTGTCGCGCAATCCCTCGGTAACAGCTTTAACAACCTTGGGGAAACGCCACTGGCGACCATTGTGCTGAGTGCCCTGCTGATCAACAAACCGGACTACCTAGAAATACTTCCTCTGTATGTCATTTTCATGCTGATTTTGCCCATCGCGCTTTACGCGTTTCGTCGTGGGTTGATGTGGCTGGTGCTGGCAATCAGTGTCGGGGTTTGGGCAATCAGCTCACAGATTAACCCCAGTCTCCTTTCATCACTGTTTGAGACAAATGTTCAGGTCGGCTACTTCGACCCGTTTGCATGGCAGTTGCTGTTTATTGGTGGCGCAGCCATTGGCTTTTCCAATGCCAAAGGCAATCTGCGCTGGTATCACCCGGCCGCTGCCACGGTGTGTCTGGCTCTCGCTGCGTTGCTATTTGCCGCTCACCACGGCGCGTTTCTTTCAATGGGTATCCATCAGGGTGTGTTGTATTCCCTTGCTGATAAGCCAGAGCTGGGTTGGCTGCGTATGCTGAATCTGGCGGTTTGGGTGTACCTTATCGCGACGGTCATCCGTAAATGGCCTTCAGCGCTGGTTTTCCGCCCATTGAGCTACATTGGCAAAAACTCACTTCAGGTTTTCACCTGGCATGCGGTGCTGATTTACTTTGCCGTACCTTTCCTGAGCGAAACCGTTCTCAGTGGCTATTACACCCTGTTGGTGCTCCTTCTGACGGCGACATTGTGGGCAGCATCCTGGCTTCAGGAACGCCGGAAACAGGCTGGTAATACATTGATACCAGTTACGGCTCTGGCGTCTGTTTTTGTTGTGGTATTAAGTGCCAGTTTAATCAGCAAGCAGCCCAAAGAAGTCCCGACATTCGCACAGGGTGAATCCTACCCGCTGACGATTAAAATCACGGACATTCGTGTGGAAGAAGCGGGTGTGGTGGTGTTGGTTTACAACGAAACAGACAACCTGATGGGAGGCGCGCCAACTGCCCATGCCAATCATTACACATCAGACGAAGCCCGCGAAGGCATCACGTTGGAAGCGCTGCCATCAGGCTTTTACGGCATCATGGCGTATCAAGATATAGATGGTAACAACACGCTGTCGTTCGGTACTAATGGCATCCCTTCTGAAGGATTTGGTTTTTCAAACAACCCTGCGCCGCAAGGGCCGCCCTCTATGGCACTGATTAAGTTCGCCCACCATGAAGCGCAAGACCAAACCATTCACTTATTGAACCTTTATTGATTTCCCATTAGGCATTTCGGCTCAAGATGCAACCGAAATGCCTTACTTTTAAACATTTTACCATCCTCTCATTTATACCCAAACAGCCTGAAGATGCTCGCTGAATCCTGCATCTTCAGGTTGTTTGGGTATATACACCTCCGACCACAACCCATGTTAAATCGTGATAGAAATCACGCCACGCTATACATTTCATAAATATGAGACCACGGAAAAGTGATTATTTTTAACATTGATTCAGCCGGACATATCCATCCCTTGCTGAAAAACAACGCTTTCGACCAAGGCATTGCCCTTTACTTTAACGACGGAAAAACCAATCGCCGCGTAAAAAGCTGTCGTGAAATTCATGAAGATTTTGAAGGGAATGGCATGTTCACCAGTGTGTTCACGGGTTTTCGTCTTTCCTTTACTGACGGTCAGGAACTGCATATCGAGGCAGATACCAATCGACCAGCCCGACTGCTGGGCCAGCCTTATCAAGTGAACAAGGTCAGATCAAAAGATCTAGTGGATTGGGTGGCAGGTTAAACCCCCATTTCTACAAGCAATCAGCAAAGCCGCCAGATCATTTATCTGGCGGCTTTTTCTTTTCATAGGCCAAGCAGACTAAGTGCTGATCTGGTTAAGAAGAGAGGTTAAAAATTTAATATCATCTAATAAGCAATGCTTATGACCGACATCACCACACCTACTTAGAAAGAGTGCTCTCCCCTCCGTAGACTTGCAGTCAAAGATAAGGAGTCACAACGAGTTATGCACTCGATGCAAGGATGCTCTCGCTGATTGAAACTTACTAAGAGAGCAAATTTATGAAAAAGACTGTAATCGCACTTTCGCTTGCTGGCCTGTTTTCTGCTGGCGCAATGGCAAACTCTATCAATATTGATATCGACAACAGCGTGCCAGGTGTATCTGACCGTCCTACGCCAGATTATTCTGTACCTGACCGCAATGGACCAACGGTTGACCGTCCAAGCCCAGATGCAAATTTACCAGACCGAAATGGTCCTACCGTTGACCGCCCAATGCCGGACAACACGCCCGACCGTGATGGCCCAGTTGTTGACCGCCCAACGCCTACGACTCCAGAGCAACCAATCGTTGTAGACCCGGACTTCGGTGTAACACCTACATCAGATCGCGAACTCATTACTGACTTACAGCAACAAATGAACGAGCGCTTTGCCGAGATGGACGAACAAATGGACGGTGTACGTGCAGGTATGCACGCTATCACTAACGCACGTCCATTTGTGACCGAAGGTGAATTTGCAATCGGTGCCGGTGTCGGTTTCTCAGGCAGCAAAGAAGCCTTAGCTATCGGTGGCGCTTACGGCTTCAATGAGAAAATCAGTGTTTCAGGCACCTTCCACTACGAAACATCTGGCAAGGTATCTGGTTCAGAAGTTGCTGGCGGTGTCGGCATCCAATACAAGTTTTAAGTTCTCTCAGCGAACTTAGGCCCCGGAGACGGGGCCGCTTTGTTTTCCCCCATTTTCACCCCACTAACTCCTCTTCTGATTTTCACGCCATAATGCTAGCTTGACCCGACTATAAGATCAGGGTTCACGATACCTGTTCTTTCAGCCAAACGGTGTACTTATGTTAACGGTGACCCAACTGGCGCGGGAGTTTGATATCTCCCGCGCCACCATTCTTTATTACGAAAGAGAAGGCCTCCTGACGCCTGCCTGTCGAAGTGATAATGGCTATCGCAGGTACGGAAAAAAGGAAGTTGAACGGTTAAGGAATATCGCGGCTTATCGTGCTTATGGGTTACCGGTTTCCAGCATTCGAACATTGCTTGAGCAGAAAGATAAGGATCAGGCCCAGATCCTCAAAGCACATTTCCATGCGCTTGAGAATGAAATCCGGAGCCTGAAAGCGCAGCAGAAAGCGATTGTCGCGCTGCTGCATGCCCCCCATCTTTTGGAGGAAAACATCGTGAACAAAGAACGTTGGACGCAGATTATGGCCGCTGCCGGATTTTCAGAAAATGACATGGTCAAGTGGCATCAGAAATTCGAAGAAATGGAGCCTGCAGAACACCAGAAGTTTTTGGAATCACTTGGCATTGGGCCGGATGAAATAACCCGAATCCGTGCGCTGTAGGTGAATAATAAAACCCGCCTTGCTGGCGGGTTTTCATTTTTTAACGCAGTCGGGTTAGCGATAAATATCGAGGCTGGTCCCTTCCAATTCACTCGCTGCAACCACTGAATTCCGCTTCGCCAAATTCCTTAAATATCGACCTAAATGCTCAAGGCTCAACGGTGGTTTATCAAAATCGCTGGCCCAATGGGCGAACATGAACAGGAAGAAGTCACACATACTGATTCGGTTCCCCACCAGAAAGTTTTTGCCTTTCAACTCACGGTCAATCAAAGCAAACATGTCTGTCACGCGGGCTTCTTGGGCTCGTTTTATGGCTGTCGCTTCATCGGGGTTTTCAGTATGGCGTTGCGGGTAGAAATAGACCATCAGCTCTGACTGTAACGACGAAGTCAGGTAGAACAGCCATTGGAAAAAGATCGGCCTTTCAAGGCTTCCCATATCGGGAATCAGGCCAGACTCAGGGTGATTTTCACAAAGGTGGAGTCCAATGGCTGCGCTTTCATGAATGACCAATTCTCCATCAACAAGCACAGGGATACGTCCAGTGGGATTGAGTTTCAGATAGCTTTCAGATTTCTGGGCGTTGGCCTTTCTGTCGACCAAAATCAGCTCGTGTCGCAGTCCCATTTCCACCATCAACATATGAGGGGCCCAACTTGCATTGCGTGGGTAGTAAAACAGTTGATACAAGGCTAACTCCTCCGAATCCATTTCAACGGAATAGTAGCATTAGGTCTTCAGGTAATAGTCGAATGGGCTTGGGAAGATTCGTACGAATTCACAAACACAAAAGGCAGGTGTGAGCACCTGCCTTTCTTTATTGGTGATGATCACTCTACTGTTATTGCTATGTAGTTGGTGACAAAAGGTACGATGTTCACCTCACCCGTCGCATAGTATTTTGTACCCGTATCTTTTGACCCAAACTTTGCGTAGTACTGCCCTGCAGCTATGGAATAGGTTCTGTCGCCATAGACAAGAATACTATCTTCTACCAACCAGCCTTCAGCGGTCACTTCAAACATCCACCCATCGCAATCAACCGAGCCAATCCTTTGATGCGCGCAACTTTCAACAAAAATTTCTGTTCTTCCTTTTGGATTTTTCTTTGTCTTAGCTACTTTAATCTCACCATAGTCTCGACGGGTTCTTTCAGGTCTATGAGGCCAGACTTCCTCTTCCTCAACACTGAATCCGCCATCGCTATTTTTGACTACGGTGCCATTCCCTACACCGACTGAACCAAGCACGCCGTCGATAGCGCCGTTTACGCCGTCATTAACCACTTCGCCGAAGTCTTTGTCGGCACAACCTGATACCAAAGCAGCCACTGCCAAAGCCATGATGAGTTTTTTCATTATTTTGTCCCTTTTAGTGCTTTTATTTCCAAGCCATCTTTCGGGAGATTAACACCGCTATAACGATCGAAGATGTCTCAAAATAAAGCCTCAAGTTCATCAGCATCACGTCAGATCACAGACGCCTCTTTTTGCTGAGGGAAAACTAATCATTCATAAAGAGCACAAACAAAAAGAGCCACACAATGTGGCTCCTTTATCAAAGTCATTAGCATTAATGATGGCTACCGTGATCGCAACCAAACAAGGACATTTCTGGCATTTCCAACCCGTGCGTCCAATGCGTATCGAAAGCAAAAGCGGTGCCCATCAAACCAAATAATACCAAAGCGGCAATCGCTAATTTTTTCATTGAGTTATTCCTTCTTATTCATGCTCAACAATACGCGCAAGTATCGTGATTTTTTCAGGAAAAAGAAGGCGCTTTACTTAGCTTTACCTTGCTTTACGCTTGGTGAAATTGAAGGAATTGCTTCGCCGTTTGGGAAGGCGCTTCAATCATCGGAAGATGCCCCATATCCTTCATCACTTGCACTTTTGACTGAGGGACTAATTTGCCAAGGATATCAGCGCCGGCAACGTGCAGGACACGGTCCTTGTCTCCCCAGGTAATCAGCGTGGGTTTGTCGAAGTCTTTGAGCACGGTATCCAACGGCACAGTGAAATGGACTTGCCCGTCAGAGATGTGGTGGATCTGTTGGAAGATTTGGCTATTCAGCGGAAAGCTGGCTTCTGCCCGTTTAGCGAGTTCTTTGATCATCACCCCAGGGATGAATGGTGGCTTATGAAATGCAAACGCCAAAAGTTCTCTGTATTGCTCAGCATCACCTACCAACACTGCGGGGCGTTCTTGCTGGCGTAACATGGCAAACATCTCACTGTCTGGCGAGGTTGCCACGCCGAGTGGGTTAAGAAGCCACAAACTGAACACTTGATCAGGGTGTTCCACCGCGTAATTCCCCGCAATGTAGCCTCCCATAGAATTACCGCCAATGTGAAACTTCGACAAGCCAATAGACTCTGCAAATGCTTTAAGACGTGCCACCTGAGCAGGCACATCGTAGTTTAAGTCAGGCTGTTTGAAGCTTTCTCCAAACCCCGGCAGGTCCGGCGCAATCACCCGGTACTTGCCAGTGAGATGTTTCGCCATTCTCACCCAGTTGTCTTTGTCTGCACCGAAGCCGTGAAGCAACAGAAGTGGCGTACCCGAGCCACCTTCCAGATAGGCTATTTCGCCTTCTTCGATATTCGATGTCTTTAAGGTCAAACCCGATATTCTTCGTTCAGCAGAAATGCCAAGTTCGAACAGCTTTTCCGGTGGGGTCATTCGGTAAGCGACAAACCCAATCAGTATTAGTATTCCGATGAAATAAAGCATGGTGAACCCTTCCCTGTAGAAAGTGGCAGACCGGTATTTCCATCCCGATCTTATTTAAAGCCTGAATATGAGGGCCAGCATCAAGCCAACCGATATGCAAGAAACAACGGTCCTGAACTGATTCCAACGGTTCCAGTTGGGTTCAAATGTCTCCCTTGCGTCACGTAATTCGTTTGCTTCCATTGTGTCCAGATCCAGGCGTTGAATCTGGTTGTTGAGAGGTATATTGAAACGGAAGGTAGGCAATTGAACACCAAGCAGGTATAAGAGTGTGGCCGCGAAAAGCAATAGCTGGCTTAATCCCGACGTATTCCCTATTCCCAAAGCCAGAGTCGCCACAACTGCCAAAATAGAACCGAGCCATACGAACATAAACAGGGGTTGGCTGTTTTGAATCACGCCGTCCATCACCTTAAAAGCACGCAGGAACTCTCTGTCTTCCAGTCGACGGATCCCTGGCATCACCACCACCGCAAAACCGAGTATCAAACCGGCAACGAGGGCGCAAAGCAAGGTTGCGGAAAAGAGAGAAAGTTGAAATAAAAACGGTGCGGTCATTCCTGCCTCAAGTTTGTTGTGCCCCGAAGTCATAGTAAGTTGCAATGTACAACTTTTATACCGCGAAACCCGCAAAACCAATGATAATCAGGATAATCCACACCGATTTAGGAGGGAGTGTTACTCGACTTGGTCTAAATAATCTCCGTAGCCTTCAGCTTCCATTTCTGTTTTTGGAATGAATCGCAGGGAGGCGGAATTAATGCAGTAACGTAAGCCACCCTGATCTTTTGGACCGTCCGTAAAAACATGGCCTAGATGGCTATCACCATGTTTCGAACGTACTTCTACACGTCGCATTCCGTGGCTGGTATCGAAATGTTCTGTGACGTTATCTTTGACGATGGGTTTGGAGAAAGAAGGCCATCCGCAGCCAGAACTAAACTTTGCTGAGGACGAAAATAAAGGCTCACCAGACACAATATCTACATAAATGCCTGATTCAAAATGGCGATTGTACTCCCCTGTAAACGGGCGCTCCGTGCCGTTTTCTTGTGTGACGCGATATTGTTCCTCGGTGAGGTTTTCTATCGCAGTCTGGTCTTTTGAGTAGGTCGTCATTTAAGCATCCAATAAATTAGCAAATTACGAATATGTTAATTATCAGATAAGTTCACGTCACGCATCCAAATTGACAGAACTCTAACATTACTTGAGCCAATATGTGACACCAGTGAGCATATCAGGCCTCTCCTGTCAGAAATTTAACTTACTGATAACACATATTTTTTATGAGGCTTTTTGCAATAAAACCATTAATCAAAGACATTTATCATCAAGCTTTTATTTTTACCACTTTATGTCTATTTTCCTGGCGTTTAGATGCCGATTTTGTGTTCACACTTTCAGAAAGACTTTATATGTCAGGCTCTTGCTGGTTTATCCCTGATATTTCTCTGAATAGACTCGATTGTTGCGTGTACCCATCAGTATGGGCGTTAAACCCGAAAGGACGTTATTTCGTTGAAGAAACGATTCAGGGACGGCTCAAAAAGACAGCGCTTTATCGGCGAACCTTATAGGTTTTAAGCGCGCTCTCAATCTGACTTTCTGGCGTTGTTTCTGAAAATAGGAAATAGCTTGGGGCAAGGACTCTGGCGCTGGATGTTATCTTCACTTCAAAGATATTTTTAATAGGGTAGCGTTCATCTGCCAGCTTACGAAGTGCTGCTAAATAGCCCGTCCATTCTGTGCTTTCAGGAACAATCACGCGGGCGATTCCCTTCACTTTGAAACCTCGTTGCTCAAAGACTTCCACAAAGGAAACACACACTTTGTTATTCGCCAAAATATTCTTTTCACTGACAGGGGAAGCGACGTTGGCGATTAGTATTGTGTCATCATCAAGCGCGGTAAATAGCTCTTTGGGTGACACATTGGGCATTATATCTTCGTCAACTGTCGCCAACCAGCAAAGCACACTTTTCTCTGCGTATTCTTTCATCGTCATTTGAGCCTCCTTTTTCATCGGTTTTCGACGTGTCATCGCTGCTATACGAACACCAGATACCCCACCAGCACCCAGAACAACAAACCAACGATCAACACATAGTGTTCAGAACTTCCTCGACGATCAGTTTCTAAAAACGCTTTCGGGTATCGGCCTAGGGTCAGTACTTTAAGAACAACATACCCGGTTAAATAACAAACGACATTGAGAAGAATGTCGACAAAGATATAGCCAACAGCCCTTCCGATAACGGGAAGAACGGCCTCTACTAAAGCTTCCAATGCCATAGAAAAATTGCTCCCTTCGTTGCCGATGACAGCGCCATTATCTTCTAAATAGCCTTGAGAGCAATGTCCCATTCCCTTGAATTTAATGAATAAATTGTCATAGTGACAATTGCATAGGGCACTGTTGAGCAGGGTACTATTGGGCCCGAAACCGCTTCGGCGTGGTTCCCGAATACTTTTTAAAGGTGAGTGTAAAAGCACGTTCCGATTCGTACCCCACTTGTTCGGCAACCTCGTAGATCGGCAACAGAGATTCGCGCAGTAACTCCTGCGCTTTTTGCATACGCAGGTTGGTGAGATAGCCAAACATAGGTTGACCGACTAACGAAGAAAAGCGGTTGGCAAATGCTGCGCGGGACATGCCGATTTGGCTGGCGACGGATTCCAACGTCCAGCTGAGCTCAGGGTTATCGTGAAGAAGCTGCAGCGCTCTGGAAATCCGCTTGTCGTTCAACGCATCCAAAAACGGGCTGGATTGCTCGCGCCCAAAGTTAATGCGGATAAGTTCAACCAGAATGATCTCCGTGAGCTTATTGACGATAAGTTCAGAACCCGGCCCTTGCGACATATATTCGGCGCTTAGCTGATCAAAAGTGCTGCGCAGCCATGGGTGATTGGCAAAGTCTTTGTCACGCACAATTGTCATGCGGGGGAACACATCCATCAGAGGTGTTGTCGCGGCTCGCGAAAAACTAAAAGACCCGCACAGCAGCAAGGTGGTGTCATTCAAATCTGGCTTTCCGTTAACAGGAGACAGACTAGAAAGTTCGTGATTTTGCCCCGGACCGAGGAAGATAAGATCCCCCGCTTCCAGCTTTTCAATCTGCCCGTCGATGTTTGCCCAGCAGGCACCACGACGAATCATATGGAAGCTGGCGTAATCCAAATCCTGAAAGGTTTTCGTCCACGGCGCTTCTACCTGACTGCAGAAATACACACTGCCTACCACCCGAATGGCGCGGAGAATATCGCTCATCACTTCCATTGATAGCCCACCTATACGATCGATGTATTCAATCAAGATTATTATGCATAGATAGTCCTGACCGCAACACCTAAAGTAAAGCCATACACAAACACAACGGAGCACGACCATGCCGAAGATTGAAATTTACACCAAGAGCTATTGCCCACACTGCCGAGCAGCGAAAAAGGTACTGAGACTCAGAGGACTCGATTTTCTGGAAATTGAAGTCAGTGATGATGCTGCGCTGTTTGACGAAATGAAAACGCGCAGCCAACGCCGCACAGTGCCACAGGTTTTTGTCGGAGACGTGCATGTCGGCGGTAATGACGACTTACAACGAGCCATCAGAAACGGGCAATTCGAAAAAATTCAGGAAAGCCAAACCAACGCGGTTTGATCCAACCAAATACGACGACACAAAAGTTTAAGGAGAAGCATCATGACGACGATTAACAATGTACACGGCCGAATCAACAACCATCGTGCAGACTGGGTTCATTTACTCAATCATATTGCCGACAACGCAGTGCGATTCTCTATCGTTATCGTGCTGGCATGGATTGGTGCCATGAAGTTTACCGGCTATGAAGCGGGCGCGATTCAAGGTCTTGTTGCATCAAGCCCACTTACAAGCTGGTTGTACAGTGTATTTAGCCTGCAAGGTGCTTCTAACCTGATTGGTACGGTTGAAATCGCTACAGCTGTTGCTCTACTGCTGGCACCATTAAATCGCACTATTGCCATTGTGGGTGCAGTGGGTGCGACCGTGACATTCGCGGTAACCACCAGCTTCTTGTTCACCGCGCCGATCGCAGAAGCAAGCTTAGGTGGCTTCCCTGCTATCTCCGTGGTGCCAGGACAATTCCTGCTGAAAGACATTGTTTTGTTATCAGCAGCGGTTTCCCTACTTGCCAAAGCGCTGTTGAGGGATGAGTGAAGCTAGAGAAAGGATAAAAAAGGAGAGACTCTAAGTCTCTCCTCTTTGTCGTTTGATTCGTTAGTTCACGTCAAAGCTAGCAAAACGATCCTGAGAAACGTAGATATTGACCACCTCAGAAGAGTTTGACGCACCGCTTCGATAAGCAGCCACGCTGACTTCAATAAGACACCCTGAATCTCCTTGGGTTAGCTCACTCTGATTCTGACCAAAGATCTCTTGAAGGCTTTTACTGTATGAGCCATTGAAGTCTTCCAGCTGTGGCGGGGCTGAAATCACTCTCACTGTTGCGCCACTGTCACAGACAAAAATTGGTCCTAATACCACGTAGTAATGATCCGCTTCTTCAGACCAAGTGAGATCAATCACCTCATTGGAAAAGCTGCCTTGTAGTGTAAATGGTGTTGGGATATCACTTTGATTGATGCTCGCTGCATCTGAAAAAGAAGGATTGGCACGGGAAAAAGTCACCGTGTATTCAGGGTAAGAGCCTTCTGTCACCAGCTCATAGTATTCACCGCCGGAAATCCCGGAGCCTTCTATTGATTCCTCTTTTGTGGCAACAAGGTTCTGAGTTCGACCATTCGCTGATAGCGAAATGGAATCACCTGCTCCCAGCGGAATATAGTCCTTGTTAACCGTTTCGCGTGCATAAGCAGTAACTTCGGCTTTTCCATCCTCATAGACTTCGAAATTGACATCCACTTTGAGCTGATTGGTTTGATACCGGGCTGAATCATTTGCTTGCTGTGGTGGATTATCTCCCCCACCCCCTCCGCCACCGCATCCTGCCAGTAACATGGTGAGAGCGAAAAATGAGTACTTTTGCATACGTCCGTGTCCTTACCGCTTCGTCCAAGACTTCCTTTCACCTACACATGGCAGGCTAAGCAACTTATTGCACCTTACGATAAGTGGCCGTCTCAAAACCGACCCAATATTGAGACAAAAAGTGAGTTTGTATTTAACACCCGGGGCGGAAAGCCAAGCGTTTTAACCCATCCCCAAACATTGCTCTTTTTCCGCCACAATTGATCATCAGTCTGCCCTCCTGTGAGTGACTTCCTTTGGTTTAATGGCATTTACTAAATCCATTAATACCTCACTCATTACCAAGGAAGCATCATGATTGAATTCTTCGCAGGGATAGTCATCCTCGTTATTCTCGCCGTATTCGGCTTTGGCGCTTTCGCGCTGATCAAAAGCGGAATAAGCCGCTTTGGCGGCAATATTGAAAGCCCTGTTATCAAAGCCAAAAGTTCCCTGTTTCTCAAAGGCGTCCTCGCTGCCATTCTCTGTGTATTGATAATCGCGCCACTGACCTTGGTGCAGGATATGGCGTGGGAAAGGGAAAGCCTTTATCGAGACGTGGTCAATGAGATTGGCGAGTCTTGGGGCAGCGAACAATTACTGGCAGGCCCAGTGTTAGCATTGCCCTATAGCTATGTGGTGATCACCGAAGAAACCAACGATGACGGTGAACGAAAAGAGCGACGTACCGTGATGCAGGATGAGTTGATCATCCTCCCCAAAACCCTCGATATCAACGCCCAGCTCAACCACGATTTCCGTGACCGTGGCATTTACCACTCCCTTGTTTACCAAAGCACGATTGAAGGTCAGGCCAAGTTCGATTTCGAGCTTCCTACCATCAACAACGTAGAACACATCTATTTTAATTCGGCGCGTCTGGTGTTCGGCCTTTCAGCAAATAAAGCGATTGATGGCGTTGATCTGTTTGAAGTGACAGGTGAAGGGTTGGAACCTCAAGCCAACCTGATGTCTGGCACTGGCGTGACCACAGAGGCACTTCGACGCGGCTTTCACCGCCCGGTGACTCTGGCTGACAATCCCGCTCCTTTCACACTGGATTTTAAAATCCGCCTGCGCGGATCGCAGGGGATCGGCTTTTTGCCTCTGGGCGAAACTTCCACCTTCAATCTCACAACAGATTGGCCACACCCAAGCTTCAGCGGCATGTTGCCCACAGAAAGAAACATCTCAGATTCAGGCTTTTCAGCGACCTGGGAAATCAGTCATCTCAGCCGCAACTACCCGCAAATTTTTAAAGAAACACGCGGCGCAAATCTGGTCGAAGCACAAGCCCACACCCAGCTTTTTGAGCCTGTGACCCATTATGGAAAAGTCGAACGCTCCCTCAAATATGGTCTGCTGTTTGTCGCGCTGACGTTTATTGTGCTGCTGATGTTCGAGCTCAGTCAGGGCCACAGCCTTTCAATGCTGCAATATGTGATGGTGGGTGCAGCAATGACCCTGTTCTATCTGGTGTTGCTGGCACTTTCTGAACACTTGGGTTTCACGATGGCGTATGTTGCGGCAGCCATTATGCCCATACTCAGCATCCCCGCATATGTCGGCAGCGCGACTGGAAGTCGACGTGCTGGATTGCTGATGTTCTCTATGTTGCTTGGCCTCTACATCCTGCTTTATTCCATCCTGCGTCTTGAGGACTATGCCTTGCTGATGGGAAGCGGATTACTGGTTGCCGTGCTGCTCACCATGATGTTCTTAACCAGAAAGCAGGCGAGGAAAACTGAAGAAGTGTCGCCGCAATAGCGAGGTCACCACACAAAAAGAAAGGCGCTTTTCAGCGCCTTTCTCGTGCAGATTGGGTTGACGTTTTTCGTCGTGCCCGTGGTTTTTTTGCCCTTGGCTGCTCGTCCTCTAAGTAGGTTGGGAAATCTGCCAAGGTATCCAGCACAGCATCCGGCGCGGCATAGCGGATATCCACGCCATAGTTGTAGCCATAGCTGACACAAACCGCCCCGCAACCTGCTGCCCTTGCCGCGTTAACATCGTTAACACTGCCTCCCACCATCACTATCTGGTCAGGGTTGATGTGTAAGAGTAATGCTGCTTCCAGCAGACCATCGGGTGAGGGTTTCGGCTCTTGTAACGCATCTTTACCCAGCACCAACGCGAAGTGATTTCTGATCCCCAGTTGGGTCAATAAGTCATTAGCCAATGACGTTGCCTGATTGGTGACCACCACCATCGGCACTTTTTTTCTAGTCAGCTGACGCAAGCACGCTTCAACACCGGGATAAAGCGCGGCGCTGACGTGGTTCCGTCTTTGGTAAGCTTTGAGGAAAAGCGCACTGCCGAGCCGGAAAACCGGATCTGGCACTGAGCCATCTATTTTTCGCGAAAGAATACGGTGAATGAGTTTGTCTGTGCCATCGCCCAACCAGTCGCTCACATGCTCAACGTTAAGGCTGGGGAGTTTAAGATCAGCCAGCATTTCTTCCGCTGCATAGCGGACATCTGCTGCCGTGTTCACCAAGGTACCATCTAATTCAAAAACGACTGCTTTTACCTCTGTTGCTGGCAACATAGGTCACTCCATGTTTTTCTTATGATAAGAGCCCGGTTATTGACTCCAGAGTTCGCCAGAGCCACTGCTGGCGCGCGTTTTTGGTGTCAGCCTTTTCAGTTCCATAAAGGCGGGGAGGATCGAGAATGCACTGTTCTTGTTTGCTAACCCTGACGACGTATGACTGCAAAATGGAAGGCGGCAGTGAGTACAAAATGACGTCGTATTTCTAATTTAGCAGAGTCGTGGGAAAAGCAAATCAGACTGCTTTTCCGTACGTTGTCTATGTTGTTGATCTTTGACAGCACAGCAGAAAAAACCAACTTATCCATCTGTTTTAAAAAGAGATTAATTTTTTAAAAATTATTCAATTTGTCTCATTTCAGCGCACTATCTCACCAAGATTCCTAGATACCTAAACGACCTGAAGAGGTTCATATTCAGCGGTCACTAAAAAAGAGGCCTGCTTACACAGGCCCAAGATAGAAGATCAAAGAGAAACAATGGCAGTGGAACAGAACGGCATTTATTTGCGCAAAGACCTCACCCTGCTGTTTTGAGCATCATCGGGGAAGCGTTCAACTGTGTTGGCTGAATTTGGGGTTTTGTTAGCTTGCTCTGCTTTGTTGGTTTGCTCTGCATAGATGTCACCGACATCTTTCCAATAGGTATCGCTTAAGGAAACCATGTAATACCGGTTGTTTTTGATATCAGCGATAAGGGCGCGGCCATAGTTCATCAATTCACAGTGAACATCATGAATGAACTCACTTCGCACCGACTGGCGGCTGGTGAGCTCTGTAATGTCGTTTCGTGTCAACCACACATTCGAATGGGATTCGAAACGCTCCATCAACCATGCCGCGAACTCTTTGGCGCTTTTCATGGTGTCCTCCTTTGATTCGAGGAATTACACTTCCACTTATTTGAAGTGATATGTCTAAAGCCTAATTTGATCTTCATCACATCATGTATCGTTTATGCAACTTCACTTATAAAGCTTCACGACATCCATGTAATCAATTGATTAGCAAGCGCTAACATTTGCTATGAATTTCTCAGTCAACACTCAGGCAGAAACCCATCTGTCTCTATTGCTATCGTGATGTATTGACGTAAACTAGCCCGCTTTTTTGACGCTGGAGATCTCCGATGTTTATCGGCTTCGACTACGGAACAGCGAACTGTTCTGTCGCCATGATGGAAAACGGCACACCGCGCCTGTTAACCCTTGAAGGCAATAGCCCATTTATTCCTTCCACCCTCTGCGCGCCTACCCGTGAAGCAGTGAGTGAATACCTTTGGCGTCACTTCAACATCAAACCCACCGATCAGGTTGGCGAGCAACTCCTGCGTCGTGCGGTCAGTTTTAACCGCGAAGAAGGTATTGATGTCGAGCCGGGTGATCTCCGTTTTGGCCGATCAGCACTCGATACTTACCTCGAGGATCCGGAAGAGGTTTACTACGTTAAATCCCCCAAATCTTTCCTCGGCGCCACCGGACTGCGTGATGTGCAAATCAGCTTCTTTGAAGATCTGGTCTGCGCCATGATGGCAAACATCAAGCAGCAAGCCGAAGCTGAAACTCAGCAGGACATCTTGCAGACCGTTATCGGCCGTCCTGTTAATTTCCAGGGTATCGGTGGCGATAAAGCCAACGAGCAGGCTGAATCTATTCTTACCCGTGCAGCAAAACGCGCGGGCTTCAAAGACATTATTTTTCAGTTCGAACCGGTCGCCGCTGGCCTTGAATACGAAAGCACGCTGGAAAAAGACAGCACCGTGCTGGTTGTCGATATTGGCGGCGGTACGACCGACTGCAGCTTGATTGAAATGGGACCAAGCTGGCGAAACCAAGACGATCGTCGCGCGTCATTGCTGGCACACTCAGGCTGCCGTGTGGGCGGTAACGACCTCGACATCCATCTGGCATTCGAACAGCTGATGCCGATGTTTGGTAAAGACTCGACCCTGCAACGCGGTATTGCGATGCCAGTGACCCAGTTCTGGAACCCAATTGCTATCAACAATGTGGTCGCGCAATCTGATTTCTATGCCTCCGCTAACCGCGCTGTGCTGGAGCAACTGATGCGTGACGCCAGTGAGCCAGAGAAAATTGCACGCTTGCTGCGTGTTCACCGCGAGACACTGGGTTATCAGATTGTCCGCTGCGCAGAAGAGCTGAAAATCCGCCTCTCTGAGCACGATAGCGCACACATTGATCTGCCGATTGTTCAGGAAGTCCTGAGCGCAAATGCGACGTCACAACAGTTAGCTGAAGCCATCGCCAATCCAGTGGCCAAAGTCAGTGAACTGGTCAACGATGCCTTAGCGCAATCGGCGACCAAACCTGACGCTATCTTTATGACGGGCGGCAGTGCACGTTCGCCTATTCTGCGTGCGCTGTTAGAAAGCACTTTGCCTGGCGTGCCTATCGTTGCAGGCGACTTCTTTGGCTCAGTCTCCTCTGGCCTGGCACGTTACGCTGAGAAATCGTTTCGCTAGCACAAGCTCATGAATACAACCCAAGGCGGGCATCTAGATGACCGCCTTTTTCATTTCAGCTTGCTACCGCGAAAGCGTCTTCAAACGCTGACTCATAAAATCCTTCTTGCCCAAGGGCTCACCAAACTGGTAATTCGACCACACCATCACGGTTCTTCGTCCATTTAACTCATTGGTCATGTCCAAATTCAGTGGACGCCATCGTCCGTTATCCGGCAAGGTGTAATCGGTCAGCAATAAGGTTTTCTCATGAACGCCGCGCCGGTTATAGAAATCCACCTTTTGCGCTCTGAATTCGTCTGTATCCACCCAGATCACCCGCTTGGTATACCCAGAATTTTCATTTTTCGGGTAGGTTTCGATCACTTCACAGGTCATGTCACTGTCAGGGCAGGAATCGGTGCGCAACCATTTGTAGGTGTATTCATCCACTTCCTGCTTCGCCAAGTCCTCATACGAAAATTCAGACGAGACAAACTTGCCAGACACGTTAGAGCTGGAGATGCGCTTGGTTCGCGCAGCGGCGGGAAGGTAGAGCCACTGGTTATCATCTTCCGGTTCCGTTTTGGCATGGGTTAGCAGCGCAATCCCCCGCATGTCTCCGGGCGATTCAAACACCAGCACGTTGTATTCGCTGGGCATGTTACCCAGATCTTCCAGCGTTAAGCTTCGAAACGATCGTTTCACTTCCCGGTTGCCCAAATAGAGGATCATTTCCCCATCGGCGCGGGACGTACCATATCCGCTGTAGGATTGATCCATCTTCTCTGCAATTTCCCGCCCTTTCTCGGCATCATTCGCCATCACGCTGACTGACAATGGCATGAGCACTGAGAGCAGCATCCAAGGTAGACATTTCACCATCTCAAACCTCCTGTACGGTGTGTTGTCGCGACTTTCGATCAGCGGTGATCAGCAGCGCGGGAACAAAGAGAAAATCGTAAAGCAATGCGGTGATCACCACACCAAAAGCCAACAAACCCAGGTTAGCGTTGATGGCAAAGCTGGATGTCGCCATCACAGCGAAACCAAGGGCAATGACAACCGTGGTCACCAGCAGCGCCAAACCCACGCCGGAATACACATCAGTGACCGCTTGCTCAACCGTGCTGCCTTTCCGCCTCGATTCCTGATACTTGGTCAGGATATACACGGTGTCATCCACCACGATCCCCATCACCATGGCACCAACCACAGAAACTGCGAGATTGATTTCGCCGACGAAATACCCCCAGAGACCGAACACAATCAAGATAGGCAGTAAGTTCGGAACCAGGCTGAACAACCCCATCCGCCAGGAACGCCATGCCAGAGAAAGCAGGAATGAAATGGTGATGATGGTGATCAAATTCCCCATCAGCATCGACTGGCTGTTGCGCTCTGACACGTAAGCAAATGCCAGCGACAGTCCTGTGCCTGCGGTTCCCGAGAGTAGAGGGGCGTTTTCCAGCATCCATTCGTTGGCCGCTTTTTCAATGGCAATGGTTTCTGCTGACGACAGGTTGTCCGTCATGATCGATAAGCGGGAGGAGGCATAATCTGGTGTCACCCTGTCACTCAGGCTGTGTCCGTAGGGCGCGGAGATCTCGTAGGTTGTAAGCAGTTGGGAGCTTAGATAAGGATCGTCTGGGATGACGGCAGTAGGCATGTTGTTAAATGCCTGATGCAACCTTGCAAGATGATCAGGCAGGGCAATCACGGCATTAACATGAGGTTGCTCTCGCAGCCAGCCTGCAAACGCATCGAGCTGTTTGAGATAATCCGGGTCAGCGACCGTTTTTCCTTCCGGCGCGTCAAACGAATACTCAATCAAACCCATGCCACCCCAGTGATCCTGCACAAGATCTGTCTGCACACGGAAGCTGTTCCGGTTATCAAAATACTCCACGAAATTGTCGTTGAACTGGATAAGCTGTAGCCCCAGCAACGCGGTGACAGCCAGCGTCGAAAAGACAAACAAAAGCCAACGCGCATGGCCGATAACCTTTGCCGCCAGCTGCCCAAACTGGATTTTCGGCAGCTTTGGCAGAGGTTTTTTCCTGCGGCCTAACCAGGACTTCAACACCAAAGGCGTAATAGTGAGGTTCACGACAAGACTGGTTAACACCCCCAAGGCTGCAATGGTGCCCAACTCACCGAAGGGTTCTACGTCAGAGAAGTTAAGGCTCATGAACCCAACGAATGTGGTCAGGTTGGTCAAAGAAAGGGGAACCACGTTATAGGCCATGGCACCCAACACCACGTTGAGAGGTTTGGCATTGGGCATGTTTTGTCTCAGGTGATAAGTTTTCGAAATAATATGGACGACGTTTGCTACCGCCAGTACCAATATGATCAGCGGTGCAGCGCCGGAGGCGGTATTCAGTTGAAAGCCCATCCAGGCGACCGCGCCAATCGCACCGATAATGCTGAATAGGATCACCATCAACACAGTAAGCGAAGGCACAACGGCGCGAAACAAAACGCCGATGAGCACCAACACCAGCACAATCATCGCAGGTACCAGAGAACCTGAATCCGCATCACTGGCTTCATTCAGGGCGTAGTCAAGCATGACTAGGCCCGTAAGGTAGATTTGATAGCCGGGATAAGCGTCGAGGTATTTTTGCTGCAACTCACGGGCATGAAGGGCCACTTTCTTCACGGCCAATAGATCTTCACTGGACATGGCAACGGTCAGAAACACCGTGGTGACTTCGCCGTTTTTGTCCGTCAGATTCCCTTTTACATCAGGCCGTTCCCTGAAAAATTTTGCCAATGTTTCCTGAGTTTCGAGTTTGGCTTCGTCCCCCGCCAGCACCAGATCATCAACAATCATTCCGCCGCCATCGGCATCAGCAACAGGGTCAATAAAATTCACCAACGAGGTCACTTTTCGCGCATAGGGTGCCAACCAGAGTTCGTCCGTCAGGTTTCTGATCAGCGTCAGAGTCTCGGGGCTCGATGCCGACTCGCCCTCTGGCGGCACCACCACGAACATGACATTTTCATCTTTGGAATAATTGGCTTCCAACTCATCCAACGCGATTTTTCCGGCGATCCGACGGCGAGGAAAACCCGCGCTGAGTTATTCACCTCCAGCTTTGCCAATCCACCCGCCAGCAGCAGTAATGCACCCAGTACCAGCAGCAACGTCAGTTTTGGACGAGCCAGTGCTGAAGAAACCAAACGCATGAGCCACTGCTCCATGCCCTGCGTTTTAGTCTGGTAATTACTCATTAAACACGCGTCCTTTTTTCTCGTTGTACAACGCCATAAAGTGCGACTGACAAATGCGGATTGTTGGCAGCAACGCTTCGGCAAAGTCGAGCCCTTCGGCTTTCATGACCGTGATACTGGGACGATCAAACATCCAGTTACGGCTGGCGATCTCTAAATTGGTGCGACAAAACGCATTGAACGCCCGCACCCGAGGCGACAGGCCGCGATAGTCGAGCGCATCGTTGGTGGGTGCCCATTCCAGTGAATCGGGATAGCCGATATCGTCGAAAAGCAATGCCCAGAGCTCTTCCATGGTTGGGGCGTGCGAGGAATCGGATGCCAGGTTGATGATCCGGCTATGCCAAGGTTTTCTAAGGGTGAAACGCATGACAGCAATCACTGCATCCTGATGGACAAAATTCATTCTGGCCTGGGGGCAGGCAAGACGCATTACATCGATATGGCCAGGCAGTAATCGCTTGGCGCCATCCCACAGTTGGTAAATGCCATAGCGTTTTCCGGCATAGTGGCCGGTGCGGCTGTCACCAATCACCACAGAAGGGCGCACGATCAGATAGTCGAGCCCGGACGTGGCGACCAGTTGTTCGGCTTTCCGCTTGGTTTGGGTATAGAAGGTGGGGTCATCCCCTTCATCCCCGTATATCCGCTCTTCAATTTTCCCGTTGCTCACGGCAGGTGCAAACGCGGTGGAAATGTAGATGTGCTTCTCGATGCCTTTTGCTTTGCACTGCGCCAATATCCAGTCCGTTAGCGTGATATTGACAGCATTGAGGTTTTCTTCATTGAAGTATTCCACCGATCCAATGCAATTGATCACCATCTCGACCCCTTCAAGTTCCGGGTCGTCAAACAGGTCATCATTAAACTGAACCGTGGTGAATCCCAGGGTCGCATCACTGTCAATCTGCGGCATAGGCTCACCTGAAGCCTCGAGGGTGTCGCAGGCCAGCTTGGTAATGTCCTGCTTCAGTTCCTCAAAAGTTTCAGGGTCCCGTGAAGCAATCACCAGTTCATGATGGGCTTCCATTAGCACTGATGCCGCGACAAGACGGCCGACATATCCATTTGCTCCGAGCACGAGAATTCGCATAGGCATCCTTCCTTGTTAAGGCCGGACGAAGTTTCCACATCGTCCGGCTTTTCACCTTAGTGACAGCAGCGGTTGCCAGAGAGATCCGCTTTGTCTTTTGGTTGCCATTTGGAGGAATCATCATCCACCAGCGAAGAGAGCAAAGGCGCGACACGGTTTGGATCCAAACCAATGCGATCGATTTTCTCCATGTAGGTGTCAATGGCATCAATCCGCAGCTGATCCAAGTCTTGCTCAATCACACCCAGAGAAACAGTGGAACATTTGATGCTGAGTTGGTCACACAGGCTGAAGCAGTTGTAGTTCACCATGCTCATCATGGCGGGCATCACGGCCCTGTGTGCCAGCTCAAAAGCGCGATGCACCTCTTCGGCATCGTTGTCGAGCATGCGGTGAATTTCATCGACCCCATGTTGAAGATGCGCCACCTCCTCGGCATAGATGCTGGCAGCGAGACTGGTAGTATGCTTATCGGTGTTGCGTTGCAGGGCGGTGTACGCCACGGTGGCAAAGGTTTCGACCATGATGTCCTGCGCGATAATGCAGGAGGTTAAATCGCCTTCACGCGCACGTTCTTTGACGAAGCGGCCGATCTCTTTCCATTGCGGTTCAACCATGGTTTTCATGGTTGGAAAGTTGATGTGCTGACCAAGTTTGGTCAGAGCATTGATGTGTCCGCCTTCGTCTCTCGCCTGCTTCACCACATGGATTTTTTCATCCACATCTTCGATAAGCGGCACCATGGTGGTGTAGTTGTTCACCGCCATGATTTCACCGGAAATGGTGTTGGTAACAACGTAGGCAAGCAGGTCTTTGTAGGCTTGGTTTTCGACACGTTGTGTTTCTGTCATTAAGTTTGACACGTCTTTTCTCCTTCATATCCACTGAACAGTGACGTTGATAGGGAAAGCCGGCGACAAAGAAGCAGAGACGGTGCAGTGCTTCTTGAAATTCCGTTCTATGGACGCGCGGTTTTGACTGCTTAAGCCGCCTCCATCATTCGCCTTAATCGCCACATTAATTTCTTTGATCCTCGGGTAACCCTCTGGCCCCTTGTAAACCGTGATTTGCGCATCTGTCACGATGCACTCTTGCTCTGTCTTGGCACCATGAAAGCGCATGTGCTCCAGCAAAGAAGCTGACAGGCAATGCCCAACCGCGCTTCCCAGTAGCGCCGGGGTTGAAGGGCCGCTGTTGTTGCCAACAGGATCGGGTTCGTCACTCAAATAAGGCTCGCCCGCCTGATTGCCATGCTCACTGGCGACATTTTTAAACTGGTAGTCCGATTGGTAGGTCAGCTGCACATCGAACAGCCGGGTGTCTTTCGATTTCAGTTCCATACTCTTTCATTCCTTGCCATGGAGGGGTTGAGAGCAACAGCATCCTGGTTCTCTGTCGCCGAGGGTAAGTGGTTACAGGCTTGAATCGCGGTGACGACGCCCTCTTTCATGTCCACTCTTGCGGTGCATGCTTCCAGGCATCCATCTAAACGGTGGGATGCCATCAAGATCGTCGTGCCAGACTGCTGACGTTCCAGCAGGATTTGATTCACCTTTTGTGCATTGGCTTCGTCGAGTGCTGACAAGGGTTCGTCCATCAGCAATAAATCCGGGTCGCCCACCAGTGCTCGGGCAATGGATACCCGCTGTTGCTGGCCACCGGAAAGCTCCGGCGGGTAGCGATGGGCAAACTTGGCGATACCCAGTTCTTCCATCACCAGTAAAGCCTTCTGATGCTTTTCGTGAAGGCAGCGTTTCTCGCGGCATTCAAAGCCCATGCAGATGTTTTCCAGCGCGGTTAACTGGTCAAACAGAGCCGGCGTTTGGAACACAGTGCCTGTTCGGGTGCCGGGACAGCACTCCCATTTGCGGCACCAGCAATCGACAGGCACCCCAAATTTCAGCGCCTTTCCGCCGCTGAGTGGCGTGAGGTTATTGAGCACACTCAGCAAAGTGGATTTACCGCAGCCACTCGGCCCAACCAACATGTACCAAGCACCGGTAGGCACAGTGAGGTTGACACCATTGAGCACCGATACTGAGTCCTGACTGGATGATTGGCCGAACCAATCACCGAAAAAGCCGGATGTTTCACCAGACCCAACGTTGACCTTGGCTTCCTGAAGCACCAACGCGGGCAGCGAGAGGTTGGGCGCTGGTGAGGGATGGCGTGAAAACATATCTGTTTCTCCCATTAGCCTTGCGGCCAAACCTCAATGCGGTTTTCGAGCGGCATTGGGGTTTCGCTGTCCGGGCCAAACCAGCGGTTATAGATGGTGAGGTATTCGCCGCTCGATTCGATTTCCTGCAACGCGCGGTTCACGGCATCACGCATCTTGCTGTCGTTTTCAATCACCCCGAGACCGTCTTGTTTCATCCCGATGGCTTCACCGGTCAATACCGTGAGTTCAGGGTTAGGCTTGGCGTAACTGACCAACACTTCTGCATCTTCCGCCCAGCCGGCAATCTTGCCTGAGAGCACCGCATTCATGGCGATTTGCTTGTTACCAAACTCGATGATGTCTTCTTCGTTGACCGGGTGGCCGTTTTTCTCCAGCCAATGCTTCCAGTTGCCAATCGAGTGACTACCACGGTTCATGCCCACCTTTTTACCCACCAGATCTTCCAGTGATTTTGCGCCGTCCTTTCTCACCAGAAAGGTTTGGGCCGACCAAAAATAGGTTTGAGAAAAATCCACCACATCATCGCGTTTCCAGGTGTGACTCATGGAAGCTGCAGCCATATCTATCTTGCCGTTTTGCAGGTAGGTGATGCGGGTAATTTCATCCACGGGAACGCTCTTCATTTTCACGCCAAGCTTATCGGCCACGGCGCTGGCGATATCGACATCAAACCCTACCCAATCACCCGCTTCATTGATGAAAGAGTGGGGAGGGTTATCCTGACGGATACCGACGACGAGCTCTCCACGTTCTTTCACCCTGTCGATCACAGAGCCTTTTTCATCTGCCTGGGCTGGGGAGAATACAAGGGTCATCCAAGCACAAATAAACAAACCCAATTTGCGGAACATAAACTCTCCTTAGTTGATGCTTCTTGTCATCCGGTGCGTTGACCGGAAAACAGTGTGGCGCAACCTGTCACCGACAAGGTTCAAGAGCTGCACGTTGAAGAAATACAGGGCAGAGCAAATAGCAAAGATGGTCAGCCAATCGGAAAGGCGGTAAGCCCGGCTAGCAAGCAAGTTGGTTAATGCACTCAGTTCAAGCAGCCCGATCAGGATGACGATACTGGTGTCCTTAAACAGTGAAACAAAGTGGGTGTGCATGGCAGGAAAGCTCTTTTTGAACACCCAATGCGCCCGAAGACGGGCATAACGTGCCAAAAGCCCTAACTTCAGCACGTTTTCCACCCGCTCCAGATTTTCCGGGTACAGGTGGATGTATTTGGCAAAGATGGGAACCAGATGAGACATGGAGTACACCGTCAATGCCAAAATGCCTTTAGTAAAGGTTTCAAGTGGAAGAAAAAAGTCGATCGTAAAAATGATCACCAGCGGTGGAATCGCCCTCAACAGCGCAAAACTGGCGCCGGATGCCACCTGAAACCAATGGCGCTTGCTGCATAGGCAGACCAAGAGATAAGAAAGGGGAACAGACAGGGCGATGGTGGTGACAAACAGGCACCAAGTCAGTACCAACCCACCCGGTTGCGCATGGGGCAAGCCAAATAACATCTTTTCCGCTAATGCTAAGCTGCCTTCCATCCACGAAGCCTCCTGCCCCTGACCCAGATTCCACGATGTGATTCATCATGTTAATAATTCCATACATTCATTATATCTAGATATACTGATATATTGATATCAAATATGAGAAAAGTGATAATGGTTCTTAACATCAATGGGTTATAGAACTGTGTGATTTTTGTGGCAGCATGTTAGTATTCACTTAGCCACACGTCCGATGTGTTGATAACATTGAAAGTAATACCAATCACAGTAGGTAGCTGATCAGAAATAGCGCAGGAAAAATGCTCGAGAACAAGGCGGAAAATTTCGATAAGTAGTTATTCTACGGTCAAATTTTCCAACGCAGTTATCGAGCATTTTAACAAGCTAGGATGAGCAGATATTTACTACGATTGGTATAACACCACGCATCGAACGTATGTAACTTATGGGGCCTGGATAGGGTCTGATTATTTTAAAAAACAAAACCCTATAACTATGAATTCTGAAGAATCCGCAAAAATATTTTCCGCACTGGCGCAGGAAACAAGATTGGACGTGTTTCGTCTCCTCATTAAGGCAGGAGATAAGGGACTCTCTTCAGGAGAGGTCGCTGAAAGACTGAATATCCGTCAAAACACCATGTCTACCAACCTCTCCATTTTGCACAACGCAAAGCTGGTTCGCCGAAAGCGCGAAGGCAGAATGATCCATTACTCGGTCAATATGGAGACCATCGGATATCTTCTCACTTTCTTACTTGAGCATTGTTGCGGCGGCGAGAGTGATATGGTCAGTGAGTTGGTCAGCAACCTGCAGTCAGGCTTTAACCAGTCAAAGTAGCTGTTTCACCAAGATCGGTCGGTCTGCGCTGTAATCGCTTCACCAAGCCATTCCCCATCATGTGAATGCAGGATCCCAGGATCACAAACAACAGGGTGGCAACCACCAGATAAGGGATCACCAACGCCGTTTCGATTACCCCTGTCCGCATAGCAGCAAAAATGCCAGTTATAGGGAACATGGAGATAAAGGCTGTGTTGTGAAGGTGATGAACCAAGCGCGCAGACACCGTAGGTATCAGCGCAGGCGCGCATTCTAAAAAGGTCAGCTTGATTTTGAGCCATACTCCGGGGTGTAAGGTTGACATGTACTCCAGCGTGTCGAATTTGATCGTCGAGATTGCCGCTTCTATGATTTTCGCCAGATGCCCAGAACTGGAAAATGCCAGGCCAATAACAATAAACGTTGCCGCGACACTGAACCCCCAAGACACGCCGGGAATCACCCCTTCCAAATCCAAGCCGGAAAAATAGGGAGCCAAGCCAAGGTTCCCCATTAAGAGCACAAACACCACCGTAGGAACACCGCGGGAAACCTCTATCAGCAACCCTGCGAAACCACGAATCAATACGTGCCGACTCCTTGTGCACAGCACGTAAATCACCGCCATGCCAAGACTCAGCATGGCAGAAGACAAAAAGAAAATGACTGTCGTCAGGGTTGGCTGTAGAAAAGATACCAACAACTCGCTCAGATCACTGCCCACCAAAGTCTCCATGCCCTAAGCCCAAAGTTGGTAGAGCAGTCCCCAAGCGAATGACCCTATCAGCGCAAAGCCCACGTAAAACATCACTACCTGAATACGGGCGACCGCCACGACGGCAATCATGGCAGGGATGGAGGTGATACCACCCGCGATGAGAAACGCCATACCCGCACCAGGCTGCATGCCTTTGTTGATCAACTCGGCAATTAAAGGTACTGCCACATAACCGTTGATATAGGCAGGTACACCGATGATCGTCGCCCATAGGATAGGTGATTGAGTATCACCGCCAAACGAGGACGCCACCCATTCAGTCGGCACATAAGCCACCAGTAGGCTTTCCAACAGGAAAGCAAGCGCCAACCACTTCAGCAGTAACAGCATAATGTTGGTGGTTTTTTCCATGAAAACGGCTTTACGCGGTGCTTCTTCCCAAAAACGCCAGACAGGCTTATCCACCTGGCTCAGTGTGGTCGCATCCCCAGTGACAGAAGGTTTCAGCGGCTCTATCAGGTAACCAGCCTGCTGGGCAAGATACACTGCCCACCCCGCGGTTAACCCAAGTACAATGGCGCCAAGCGCTTTCGCTGTGGCAAATTCCCAACTGACGATACCGGCCGTTAACAGGTACATGACGGGGTCGATGATTGGGCTGGCAATCCAAAAAGCCATCACAGGTGCCAGCGGCACACCCATGGCAAGCATCGCTGCGATCAGTGGGATTACGCCACAAGAACAGAAAGGCGACAGCGCACCGAACATCGCCGCAGTGAGAATCACCACACCTTGTCTGCCCTGCAACGCACTGGCAATCAAGCTGTCTGCCTGCGTGGCGGAGACATAGGCATAAATCAGCGATGAAGCCAGAATGAAGGGGATGATCAGGACGAAGGTGTCACCCATAAACCTGAGTGAAACCGATAGCTGCTGAGGATCGAACACTGCGATAGACAGCAGCGCCAGCAAAAATACCGTCCAAACGGGTTCAAGGAAGGTTCGGTTGTAGCCAAAGTTAATCAGCCCAGAAACGATACTGGTCATGGATTCCCTCTCCTGTGGGTTCACTTTTTATTTCCCAATGCCTATCATTCAATATATCAGGATTTCTCGATGTATTATGGATGGCGACATGTTTTTAATGAAGGCGCTCAGTTTTGAGATGATTCAGCGGCAGGGTTTCGTTACTTGGTTATCGGCTGGCTGTTTGACGGTTTCATCGCTTTGCATCCCTTCCGTTTTTGCCGCTGCACCGACTGGAGAGATCTCGCTGGGCTACACGCATTTTTGGGAACACCCCGAAGATGTCGCATCCTACCAAACAAGCATGGCCGTTATCCCCCGCTTCTCGTCTGATATTGCCGATTCCTCCACCCTCATCATCGAGCCAGCCTTACGGGCGAGAAGCGATACCGATGACTCCCCTTTTCTCGACCCTTACAAGAGCCGATGGCTGAGATACTTCGATGATTGGGAGCTGGTCGCGGGCTACGACATTGTGTTCTTGGGCGCGACGGAAGGTGCCCAAATCTTGGATGTGTTGAATCAAAAAGATTTGGGAGCAGCATTCAACGGTGACATTAAAGTCGGCCAGCCTATGCTCAATCTTTCTGGGTATGTTGGAGAAGGGCTGGCAAGCTTTTATTACCTTCCTTACACCCCAAAACGCCGATTCCGTGAATACGAAGAACGATTGTCAGCCGGCTTTGTTATTGATGGCGACAGCGAACGCTGGAAAAACAGCCATCAGGCCTACTATCCGGGCTTTGCCGCACGATACGTCTATTCGTTTGACAGCATTGATGTCGCGCTGCTTGGCTTTCATGGCATTAACCGCGAACCGGTATTTTTGTTCGAATCCGGTCGATTGATACCAGAATATGCGGCGGCAACCCAAGTTGGCGTCGATATTCAATGGGTGATGGGGAATATGCTCACTAAACTGGAAGCGCTGAATGTATCAAACGCGCCGACGCTCAACGGCGAGTTCAAAGAGACCACACAATATGTGGTGGCTGGTGAATACAGCATGTTTGATCTGTTTAGCAGTGGTATCGATTTACGATGGGTTGGAGAGTATAGCGGCAATTCAATGGGAGACATGCTGCTATCTCTTTACCAGCACGATGTCTTGTTCGCGTTGCACACGGCCTTTAATGACGTGGATGACACCCAGCTCAGCATTTCTTTGCTTCATGATCTGGATTATCACAGCAACATTCTGGAAGTCACTCTGACCCGACGTTTTAACCAGAACATTGAACTGGAATTGTCGCTGTTCGACTTTTCAGCCTTGTCTCCCAGCGACTTTTTCTATGGATTGGAACCAGACAGTTATGGCGAAATCATGATGACGTATTACTTTTAGGGGCTGTTGACCGCTTCAAGTCCCCAAGGAATATTAGAAACAACACGGTTGACCTGCCCGGCCATTGGCACCGCGTTCGCTCCTTGCCAATCCAGTAACATGATAGCGAGAACGTTGCGGTGCTCTCCCTTCGCCAAATCCGTACTGCCAGAAACCGACGGCACCATGCCCTTATCGCGGTTAATCGCTTCCTGGATGATGTCCTGACTACGCGTGACGACCGGGTCGTTATCGAGCCCTGCCAGCAGGAAAGTAATGCCGATCTCTGCAATCACGTCCTCTTTTGAACGCGCTGCAATTTCATCGAAATTGTCTCGGAAGTAGTCGTAAATCCACTGGAAATCCGCTTCATTCACAGGTTTTCTGTAGTACTCAGACGCCGCCAGAATGATATGAGTCATTCCATATAGTTTGTTGTTGTATTGCTGGGTAGAGAGGTTTGCGTCTTCACTGTCCGGATACGTGTCGCGGAAGGCTTTGTCGAAGGCAGCGGTATGATCTGTCTCACCCAGCTGTTTCAGCCAGTAAACCTGATTGGCAAGTTGCGCAGCCCAGGCACGGATCATTTGTGGGTCTGTGGCATACTCACTGAAATCATACCAACTGAGGATCTCATGCAGCTTTTCATCGTCGATATGCTCCAAACCATACTCGTTCGCACGCACCATGCTGCTGATAAGCCCCGCACCTAAAACAAGATATTCTTCGCGCCCCTGCGCTGCGGCATGGCGAATTTCATCGCGCTCCGAGTCACCGGAATCGTAAGCCTTCAGTCTTTTCTGACCCTGAGCCAACACATCTTCTTTACTGTGAATCGTGGCCACGTACTCATTCAGCTTATCCGCTACCCGCGCCATATCAGTCCATACTGCTGCCTGATATTTATCATCTAGGGTCTGACGATACATACGAAGGCCATAATGGCCCAATTGATAGGCAGACAACTCAGCCAGATTGCTGTCATAAGTCTGTTTGATGACTTCAGCATCCTGTTTTTCCGTTGTCGGCTGAGCGCATCCACTCAATAGCAATGCCACGGTCAATAAACCGCCAACCACTCTTATCATTCGTTTTTTCAATTCGCTGTTCTCAATTCGGGTTACACAACCGCTTTTGCGCCCACAAGCTAGCGCGACCTTGTCAGTAAACCAACAAGTCTAAGCAAAGTTTTCTGACAGGGCATTGTCACGCTGATTTTCCGATAGCGAAGATATTGATGTGACCAATACAACAAAACGCAGCGCGCTTTTTTATATCGCAACAAGTCATTGATCTAAATCAATTTTACCGTCAGTGGTTTCTCAGGCAGCTTCTATACTGGTTGCATATCAGCGCATTGGAGAAAATCACCATGACAACAAAAAGGAAGGAAGAAGGATTTTTTGCGAAGTTTCATTCGGTCACCTACCAACTGAAAGGGATCGTTTTGTTGGTTGCACTGGCGCTCTGTTTTATCGGCTACAAAGGCATTTCCGGGATGAACAGTGCAGCCCAATCGATGGACGATCTTTTCTCACAAGGTATGCAGCACGCCATTCGTGCGGGAAATATCCTTGATGAACTGGGTGATGCACGCAGCCACCTGTTGCTCGCCATGCAGCATGATCCGGCCAGTAAATTTGCAAACCTGCATGATCACCCCATTGATCTTCACTACGCACAAATCAGTGAAGCGCTGGATACCTTGCATCACACTGTTGATAACGAGATTGTTCCTTCCGAGCTGAACAGTGAAGAACGCCGTGAAGTGAACCGTATGGTCGAGATTTTGGATACCATTACAGACCGTGGTTTTGTGCCTGCGGTGAATGCACTGAAAGCTGGTCAGTTTGAAACTGCCAATCTGGTACTACTCAACACCATCAACCCGCTGTTTGAGGATATCTCAGCCGAAGCCGAAGCTTTCCTAAACCTTCAAAATCAGGAAGGCCGCACCAACTACCAGCTGGCGCTGGAAAATGTCAGCCATTTTCTTTGGGTTGTCGGCACCACCATCGTGCTTTCACTGATTGTTTTGGGTGCGCTTTTTACCAAGATCATCTCCCGCATGAATCAGGCTATTTCAGAGCTTGAATCCACCTCCAGGGCGATCACGCGTGGGAACTTAACCCGTCGTGTCGATATTGAGGGGCGCGATGAATTCGCCCGGATTGCGGATTACGTCAACCGCCTGGTGGGCAGTTTCCAAAACGTGGTGAAATCCACACTCGACTCCACGGGATTGATCGCCACCTCTGCATCAGAAAGTGCCGTGGTCACTAACCAAACCCAGAAAAACGTATTGGATCAGCAAGCGCAAACCCAGATGATTGCCGCCGCCATCCATGAATTTACCGCGACCGTCCACGAGGTTGCTAACAACACAGCCTATGCAGCGACCGCATCGCAGGAGGCTGACACCGCCGCCTCTGATGGTCAGAAAGTGGTGCTCCGAAGCATTGAAATGATTGAGCATCTTTCGCAAGACCTTAAAACCACCGTCGATGCCATGCAGTCACTTCAAAAACACACCGACGCCATTGGCAGTGTGGTCGATACCATTCAGGAGATCTCAGAACAAACCAACCTGCTTGCTCTAAATGCTGCCATTGAAGCCGCACGCGCTGGCGATCAGGGCCGTGGCTTTGCGGTCGTCGCCGATGAAGTGCGCTCTCTCGCGCAGCGTACCCAGTCTTCTACCATCGAAATTCAGCGTACGATTCAGCAGCTTCAGGAAGGCAGCAGAGACGCGATGTCACGAATGGAGAAAGGCAACGGACAGGCACAGGAAACCGTGCAAATGGCGCAGGAAGCTGGTGAAGCACTGACCCGTATTCTGAAGAGTGTGGATGAGATCAATGCCATGAACACACAAATCGCGACAGCCGCAGAGCAGCAAAGCTCGGTCACTGAGGAGATTAACAAGAACATCACAGTGATCAGTGGCATCTCTGATCAAACCGCAACAGGCGCTGAGCAAAGCCGCATTGCTGCTAGCTCACTGCAAGAGCTGTCGGACGAAATGAAATCGAAGATCCAGAAATATACGGTGTGAAGTAAGAAAAGAAAGAAGGAAGAAACCACCCACGCTGAACCTATTTTCGTAGGGAGAAATGTCCAGCGTGGGTGTTCGCCAAGTATTGACGAAACCTCTCCCGTGCACCAAAGGACAACATATCAGTGACAAGAGAGTCATCAGCAAACAAAAGGCAGTGGATAGCTGATAGTTAAAAAGTACCTCAACGCATTCTGCTATTGAGATGGACATCATTTATGACACAAATTAAGTTAATTTGGAGCTCAATAGACCCTTAGTGCGGCGCACATCTACGTTGAGACAGCTTTCGCTCGTTCCAGTGCGACTTCTTTCACATTATCTTTCTCAGATGATTAGTTGGTAATAGTTATCATTACCAAATTATATTCTGGCAATACCGCTAATCTCACTGCTAGACCAAACAAAACATTAGCTTATTCGCCCTCGCCTTACCCGTCGCTCTCCAAACCGCAGTATTTTCCAGTAAGAGTGTCGTTGACACCTTGATGCTTGGTGGAATTGGAGAGCTAGAAATAGCTGCTGTAGGCCTCGCTGCTAAAGCGCAAATGATCATCAGTTTTTTCAACATTGGTTTGAGCATTGGTGGCGGCCAGGAGGCTGCTCAATGCTTTGGCGAAAAGGGAGCAAGCGGCGAGAAAAAGCTCCTCAACACCGTTTTAATCACTCTGTTGCTAAGCTTGGCGACAGCGGCATGTTTCTTCGTTCTGCTGTTCATTTTCCCGCAAGCACTCATGGCATTGGGCACCCAGTCGCCTGATGTTATTGCGAAAGGCGCCGAATACCTCAAGCCCATTGCATTCACCCTTTTCTGCTTTGCCGTGACATCATCTCTGGCATGCGGCCTACGTGCCATGCACCAGCCCGGCATCGCCACTAAAGTGAGTCTAATTGGTGTCGTCCTCAATCTGCTCCTGAATTGGGTTCTGATCTTTGGCCATTGGGGAATGCCAGCCATGGGAATAAAAGGCGCGGCCATCGGCACTTTGATCAGCGCCGTAGTTGAGTGTCTGCTGCTCATTGGCTACCTAAAACTCACCAAACACCCTCTTGCTATCATCCGCCCTGCACAGTTCATCACTTTGAAAGTCCGGGACATTCAGATAGTAGGTAAGCTTTCAATCACTGCCGCGATTAACAGCGTGGTTTGGGCTGCTGGCCTTTTCGCCTTTCACGCCATTCTTGGGTATAGCGATGCGGATCTTCTGGTTGCACTTTCCGTATTGGCACCGATTGAAGCCCTAGCCATGTCCCTATTGATTGGATTGGCAACGGCAGGTTCGATTCTGGTAGGAAATAAAGTGGGCGCAGAACAGCAAGGCGAGCTTTCCGATACTGTGCGTGCCAACCTCATTACCAGCTTAGTGGTTGGGGTATGTTCAGCGGTGTTATTAATGATGCTCAAAGCGCCTTTGGTATCTCTGTTCTTCCACAATGACGTTCCTTCAAATGCAGAAGCTTTGGCACTCACCCTTTATGACATTATGGCGTTTTCATTGGTCATAAAGAGTCTTTCTATGATGCTTATCGTGGGTGTACTCAGGGCTGGCGGAGATGCCTCGTTTTGTCTGTTTACCGATATTTTCGCCCAATGGATTGTGCTGTTACCCTGCGCCTTTTTGCTGACTCACTGGCTTCAATGGCCTGCCACTTACCTGTTTGGTTTAGTACTTGTAGAAGAAGGCTTAAAGCTGGTTGTGTGTCTCTGGAGACTCAAATCAGGAAGATGGATTCGTAACCTTGCCGCAGCGATGAGTTGATCAAAAAAGGAGCCAGTTTGGCTCCTTTTTCAATGCGGATTATTTCGTCCCTTTCGGACTCAGTGTTGCCCAAGGGTTGGCGCGATCTACACCTGACTCATTACGCTCGATACGTTTGGTGGATTGCGGCTTTCTTGATGGTTTTCTATCCTGCTTTGGCTTGCTGTTTTTCGCAGACTTTTCGCCGCCCGCTTTTGGCTCTCGCTTATTCTTTGACACGTAATTCAGAATAGAAATAGGCACAGGTTTTCTTGGAGCAAAGCCCTCGATTTCACGTCGTTCAATCAAATGCCCCAGACGGCTTTCAATCATGCAAAGGTTCTTGAAATCGTCTTTTGAAAGGAAAGAGACTGCCTCGCCTTTTGCCCCCGCACGGCCAGTACGACCAATACGGTGAATGTAGTCATCGGCAGGGAATGGCAGGTCATAGTTGATCACGCGCTTCAGTTCTTCAATATCGATACCACGCGCTGCAACACCAGTGGCAACCAAGAATTTCAGCTTGCCGGATTTGAAATCTTCCAGTAGCTGCTCGCGCATCGCCTGACTGCGGCCGCTGTGGAAAGACTCTGCTTCAATGCCGCGCTTACCCAGTTGCTCCACCAGCTTGGCGGCGCCATGTTTGGTTTCAATAAAGATCAGCGCCTGATCCCAACCATTCTCGGTGATGAGATGCGCTAAAAGCGACGATTTCTTGTCTTTGTCTACGGTTGTCAGCCATTGCTCAATGTCCGCTTTACTGTTCCCTTCAGAACTGATTTCAATTGGGTTAGGTACAGCGGTTTTAGCAAGAAAACGAACCTTGTCTGACAAGGTTGCAGAGAACAGCAGGTTCTGGCGTTCAACAGGCAGGCGCTCGATGATTTTGTTGATGTCTTCAATAAAGCCCATGTCCAACATGCGATCGGCTTCGTCCAACACCAGACATTCCAGCTCATCAAAATGCACAGCACGCTGGGACATCATGTCCAAAAGGCGACCAGGCGTTGCCACCAAAATATCGACGCCTTCAATCAATCGTTTCTTCTGTGTTGCTGAGTCCGTGCCGCCATACATCGCCAGTGTTTTCAGCGATAAATGCTTGCCGTATTCATTAGCATTCTTCTCCACCTGACCTGCAAGTTCACGGGTCGGAGCCAGCACCAGCGCACGCACACGCTTTTTACGTTGAGTTTCGCCCTGACTCAGCATTTCCATTAGTGGCAGAAGGAAGCTGGCCGTTTTGCCCGTACCTGTCTGCGCCGTCGCCAGCAGGTTCTCGCCACGCAAAATCACAGGAATGGCTTTTTCCTGAATAGCAGTAGGATGTTGGTAACCCAACTCCGTCACGGCGGATACGATAGGTTGGCTCAAGCCCAGTTTGGAGAATGACATGAGAAATCTCGGCATTGTAGGAAGACAAAGTATGGCAAAACCGCAATAAGTACGGCTGACCAAAGGGCGCGCATTCTACCATGCGGAAGATGAAATGACAGTTTTCGCTGAAAGGCTAACCTTTGATTTTGGCGATAAGCTGCTTGCACTCGCCAAGAGAGAGATAGTGCGGCACCGGATAATTCCAGTTCGCCTCGCGAATGGCATTTTTGGCTATCTGGGTGATATCTTCCGGTTGGATTTCTGGCAGGGTGCGCGGCATGTTCATGGATTCCTGCAACGACACTACGTAATTCACAAAAGCACTGGCATTGGTTTGGTCGTCCCAGCTTTCGTCACCAACATCGACCATTTTCGCCATGTTAGCTATACGCACTTTGGCAGACGGAACAGACGCTTCCAGTACATGGGGTAGTGCCAACGCATTTGCTGCACCATGCGGCGTGCCATACTTTGCCCCAAGGTGATGAGCAATCGCATGGGTATAACCCAAACTGGCTTTGGTAAACGCAAGACCCGCGTAATAGGATGCCATTGCCATGTTGAACCTGACTTTCAATGAGTGACCGTCTTTATAGGCTGCAATCAGGTTGGCATGGATAAGCTTTAATGCCGCTGTCGCATACGCATCGGTTTCTGTGGTGGCGTTAAGCGAAAGATAGGCTTCAACGGCATGGGTCAATGCATCCATACCCGTTGCGGCGGTGATGTGGGGAGGCAAACCCGTCATTAAATTTGGGTCCAGCGCTGCCATCAAAGGCACCAACTTCGGATCCATCAACGGGGTTTTCTGATGACTAGCAGGATCTGAAATCACTGCAGCGACCGTGACTTCCGACCCTGTGCCTGCCGTGGTTGGAATCACAAACAAAGGAGCGGGTGTGCGCCATACCTTCAACAATCCTGCGAGCTTTTTGATTGCCTTGTTGTTGGTGACACGTGCAGCAATGACTTTGGCACAATCAATCGGTGAACCGCCGCCCACTGCGAGAATACCTTTACAGTTTTCCCGTTTATAAACCACCAATCCTTCCTCTGCCTGAGGGTAAGTTGGGTCAGGCGTCACTTTGTCAAACCTTGCAAAATCGACCCCGTGCCGATGCAGGTAGGTTTCAATCTGGTCAACAATCCCAACCTCCACTAGCGCTTCGTCGGTCACAATCAGAAGTTTGCCGAGATTCATCAGGCTGATAGCTTCACAAAGTTGCTCTGCACTTTCCGCCCCGGTAAACAGCGTCGGCCGCGGAATAGGAATGACACGCGCTGCGACTTTCAACGCTTTCATATAGCTTTTGTGGGCTGCTTTCACCAGCATGGGTAGAATCTCCTTTCTTGTCATTTCAGACTAGGCAAGCATTGAAGCGCCCACTAGAAATTTCCCATAAAAAACAGCGATTCATCACGCAGAACTCATATTTTGGTAAGAGACAGATCTCAATAGGGCTGAGGGGATTGGTCATTAGTTCGCCGGGTGTTATGTTGGTTAAACTTCAGCCACAAGGAAGGAAAGAGAGTAATGGGACAAACCACCAAATCACTCAGCGACAAACAAATCAGCTTTATCGAGCAGCAGAAAATCTATTTCGTCGGCACAGCAGCTGACTCCGGCACGGTTAATATCTCTCCGAAAGGTGGCGACTCCTTACGCGTGATTAACAACAAAACGTTGGCATGGCTGAACCTGACAGGCAGCGGAAATGAGTCAGCGGCACATGTGCTGAAAGACACGCGAATGACGGTGATGTGGTGTGCGTTTGAAGGCTCACCGTTGATCCTTCGTACCTATTGTCAGGCGCGGGCACTACACCGTAACGATCCGGAATGGGAAATCTATGTTTCGCTGTTTCCTGAAAGCATCGCGTCCCGTCAGATTTTCTTGCTGAACATTGATATGGTGCAGGCGTCTTGTGGAATGTCTGTGCCCTTCTATAGCTATGAAGGCGACAGAGACGAACTGGCGAAGTGGTCTGAGCGACAGGGAACGGAAGGTATTCAAAAATACTGGTTGAAGAAGAATCAGGTGAGCCTTGATGGTTTTGAAACCGACATCGCCGCTAAAGCTGGTATTAGCATCGACGAATAGCCATCTCGAGCGCGGCAAATGCCGTGTTCTCACTCCCGCCTGTTTGTCCATAAATTTGGCTTTTAGAACTAATTTTGCATATTTATTAGTTCTTCCTTGAATAAAGGCATATACCTTACTCATGCTTGCTGCTGAATATTGAACGGAATCACAATATTAAGTCAATTCACAGACAGTGGTGTACCGCAAGCCGTCATAGAATATAGGAAGTTTTCCTGCCGGATATTCACAATGACAACAAAAATTATTCTAGACACTGATCCGGGCATCGACGATGCCATGGCCATCCTCTTTGCCGAGGCGAGCCCTGCGATCGAGTTGGTTGGCTTAACCACTGTTTATGGCAATGCAGACATCGATATCAGCACACGCAACGCGCTGTATCTCAAACAACGTTTTGGCTTTCAATGTGATGTTGCGAAAGGCTCATCACAGCCACTCCAACGCCCACCTGTTGGAGCCAGCGTGGCGGTTCATGGCGAAAATGGCTTTGGTGATGTGGCCATTGAGGCCCCGACCATCAGCGCCGATCCAAGACCCGCCCACCAATACATCATCGACACAGTGGCAGCCTCACCGGGTGAAGTCACACTCGTCGCTGTCGGCCCCCTGACTAACCTGGCAATGGCACTCAAGCATGCGCCGGAGATCACCAAGCTGGTTAAAGAGGTGGTGATCATGGGTGGCGCGTTTGGGACAAACGGACATACAGGTAACGTCACTCCCTTTGCGGAAGCCAATGTCCATGATGACCCCCATGCTGCCGATATCGTTTTCACCGCTGACTGGCCAGTGACGGTCATTGGTCTGGATGTCACCCACGAAGCCTTTTTCTCGAATGATTACATCGACACCTTGCGCGACACTTGCGGAGACGTTGGTGAGTTTATGTGGGATATCAGCCGCTTCTACCTTGATTTCTACAAATCACGTATGGGCGTTGATGGCTGTTTTGTGCATGACCCTTCCGCGATTGCGTATGTGATTGACCCGAGCCTGTTCGAGATGCGCCAAGGCGCTGTTCGTGTCGTCTGCGATGGCCCAGCGGAAGGTTTAACGTTACAGAAATACAAAGACACGAAACACAAAACCGACGATTGGGCAGATTTCCGTGCACAGAATGTTGCAGTGAAAGTGAACGATCAGGCGCTATTGGATTTGTATCTCGATACCATCACCAGCTACAGCGATTGATTCGTTACTAGGGGCTATTGAGATGCCAATGGAGTCTGCTATTGCCTACAGGCTCCGTATTTCCCAAAAAAGTTCCTATCTTCTTAGCCTTTGGCTATACCTTCGTCGTCAAGTCGCTAATAATATGATTCAAAGATATTAGTCTCTTAGGGTCCTATGAAAAAGAATAAGAAAGTCACTATGAGTGATATCGCCGCAGCCGCTGGTGTTTCCCAGTCCACCGTATCTTTGGTGTTGAACGGCTCAAACTCTGTGAAAATCGCTGAGTCTACCCAACAGCGCGTATTCGACACCGCTGAAAAGCTCGGCTATGCCAATCCAAAGGTGGCGCATTCACTGGGACGCCCCAAAAAGATTGCCATGGTGATTAACGGGCTAAATAACATCGATCCATTCATTGACGCTATTAACGGTGCGCATGAAGAAGCCTGGGCCAATGACTATGTGCTTGTTACCTTCAACTATCGACACGATGAAGAACTGGCGTGCAAGATTGAAGCGGAAATCAACAGTGGTGACTATCACGGTATGGTTTACGCTTCCAGCATGACACGTGAATTAGGTATCCGCCGAGTACAAAGCCGCTTACCCACGGTGCTACTCAATTGCTCTCAGCCTTCTGAGAACTCTGCCCCTTCGATTCTGCCCGCCGACAAGGTAGGCGCGTATAAAGCGGTTCAGCATCTTATAAAGCAAGGTTATCGGCGTATTGCCCACCTCACCGGTGAAAGTTGGATGCTGGCGACTTCGCAGCGTCTGGAAGGTTATCGTCAAGCATTGGTCGACGCTGACATTATGCCAACAGAGCATTACATCAAAGAAGCCAATTGGTCGCCCAAAGAAGCGTACTTGCAAACCAAGTGTTTACTGGCGTTGGAGAATCCACCAGAGGCAATCTTCTGTAGCAGCGACTACATGGCAATGGGTTGTTACCATGCGATTGCAGAGAAAGGGCTCCAGATCCCCCATGACATTGCCGTCGTCGGCTATGATGACCAACCCATCGCTTCCGAGAGTTTTCCTACATTGACGTCCGTCGAACTTCCCTATGCACTAATGGGCAAACAAGCGATTGATACGCTCTGTGCATTGATCAATCAGCAGCCCATTTTTTCGCAAAAACAGAAAGTTGAAGGCGAATTGGTGAAGAGAAGCTCCTCCGTCAAACCCTGAGTGTTGGTGTCAGAACAGGAACTGATACACGGTGCGATGCTGATAAGGCTGATAAGCCTGATGTATCCCACTTTTCTCGCCCCATTCTGGGTGGTTGGGCCCATCCGGTAAGTATTGGGTCTCAAGCGCCAGACCATCAAAATTCTCATAGTCACCATGTTCACCGGGCGTTCCTTGAAGGAAATTGCCTGAGTAGAACTGGATAGCTGGTTTTGTCGTGCTCACTTTCATGATGACAGAACGATCCGGTGCCAACAAAGACACCGCCAATGCCTCGCCGTCACACACGTCCGGGTCGAGAATAAAGGCATGGTCGTAACCCCTCGCGATTTTCTGGTCTTCATCACTCAGAAAATCACGCCCAATGACTTTGGGTTCGGAAAAGTCGAAGGCGGTTTCGCTGACGGGATTCCACGCACCGGTAGGAATGAGATCTTTCCGCGTAGGAAGATAATAACTGGCTTCCATCATCAGTATGTGGTCAAGGCTTTTGACGCCTGACCCCGCACCCGCGAGGTTAAAATATGCATGGTTGGTCAAATTGATGGGACAAGCTCTGTCACACTCAGCCTGATACCGGATTTCGACACGGTTATCTTCATCCAGCAGGTAAGTCACACTCGCAGAAAGGTTTCCAGGAAATCCTTGATCACCGTCTTCTGAATCGAGATGAAATGTGACGGCGTTATGACTCTGTGTAGCTATCGTCCAGCGGCGTTTATCAAACCCCTCTTTGCCGCCATGAAGAGTGTTTTTTCCTTCGTTACTGCAAAGGGAATACGTACGATCACCGAGAGAAAACTGGCTGGCATCAATACGGTTGGCATAACGCCCAGCGATCGCGCCAAAATAGGCGGTTTGCTTAAGGTGGGCTGTCATGTCGGGGGCATGCAGTAACACTTCACGAAAACCCGAAGTCAGAGGCAATCGGCAACTTAGCCAAGTGGCGCCTACGTCCATCACGGATAGGGTCATACCATGGCTGTTTTTGAGATGAACCAATGTGGCGGGCAATCCATCATAAGATGGCGCGGAAGTGAACGCCTGTTCCAGCCTTTTCAAGTCAGCATCGTTACTCATGACATCACCAATCACTCTCTCACTTTACCCGCTCCAGCCTTTGCCTGACAGACATAAATATCCGCGTTCAAGCCAGTCAAAGCGTGATACCTTTCTGCGACTACAGTCCGAACCGCCTCCACATCATCAGGCGCGACCAACGCAACAATGCAGCCCCCAAAACCGCCGCCAGTCATGCGCACGCCACCTTCATTTCCGATAACAGACTTAACCATCTCCACCAGCGCATCAATCTCCGAGACGGTGATTTCAAAATCATCCCGCATCGAGGCATGAGACGCCGCCATCAAAGCACCCATCGCTTTCAAATCCCCTTGTTGTAGCGCTGAGGCAGCAGCAAGGGTTCTTTCGTTTTCGGTGATTACATGACGCGCCCGTTTCGCCACGGTTTCGTCAAGTTCGTGAGCAGCTTGCTCGAAGGTTTCCAAGGATACATCGCGGAGGGCAACCACATCGAAAAAGCGTGCCGCTTCTTCACATTGTTCGCGTCTGGTGTTGTATTCGCTGTCCACTAAACCGCGCTTTTTGTTGGAGTTGATAATGACCACCGCCATACCCTGGGGCATAGAAACCGGGGTGGTTTGCAGCGTTCGACAATCGATCAACAAAGCGTGATCTTCCATCCCTTTGGCTGAAATTAACTGATCCATAATGCCACAGTTACAGCCCACAAACTCGTTCTCCGCTTGCTGGCCGTTCAGTGCGATGTCCGACTGGGAAATATCCAGTTGGTAGAGGGTCTTGAAAGTTTGACCAATCACCACCTCCAGGGCAGCAGAAGAGCTCAATCCAGCCCCCTGCGGAACGTTACCACTCACCGCCAGATCGGCGCCTTTGAACTCATAGCCACGTTGCTTGAGACACACAACAACGCCCCGAATGTAGTTGGCCCACATTTTCTCAGGCAGAAAAGCAATATCTTCATCAAGTGAGAATTCATCCGTCGCATTGTCGTAGTCAGCCGCTACCACACGGATGATGTT
The DNA here is from genome assembly GCF_011045095.1 of Grimontia sedimenti. GTDB lineage: Bacteria > Pseudomonadota > Gammaproteobacteria > Enterobacterales > Vibrionaceae > Enterovibrio > Enterovibrio sedimenti. Next base: position 10,981 of record NZ_JAALDL010000011.1, on the reverse strand, counting down.
GTCCTGACGCGGAGAAGCCGCCACAACGGTCTGATAGTTGATCGCACAAGGCAGTACAAAGCCATCATTATAGTCGGTGTGCTCCCCAATCAGATTGACGCGTCCAGGCGCCTGAACCAGATATTCAGCCTTGTAACCAAACTTGGCGTGGAACTCCTGTTGCACGGTGTGGATGAGGTTATTCATTGGCCATTCCCTGCCTGTTCGACGCATTCTTTGTAATGGACATCGCTGACGGCACGAAGACGTTCAGCGGCTTGTTCTGGTGTCAGGTCTCGTTGGGTTTCTGCCAACATCTCATACCCCACCATGAACTTTCGCACCGTAGCACTGCGAAGCAGAGGCGGGTAAAAATGCGCATGTAACTGCCAGTGATCAATGTCCGTCCCTTCCTCATAAAAAGGCGCATAGTGCCACCCCATCGAATAGGGGAAAGGGCACTGGAACAAGTTGTCATAACGGCTGGTCAGCTTTTTCAGTGCCAACGCCAAATCGTCGCGTTGTTCGTCATTCAACTCCCCCATTCGCCGTATCAATACTTTCGGCATCAACAGGGTTTCAAATGGCCATGCCGCCCAATAGGGAACCACTGCCAGCCAGTGCTGGGTTTCCACCACGGTGCGGGAGCCGTCCGCCAATTCTGCCTTCGCGTAATCGAGCAACAGGTTCGAACCTTGCTCTTTATGATAAGCCTTCAGAAAGATTTCCTTCCGGGCGATTTCATTCGGTAAAAAACTGTTGGCCCAGATCTGACCGTGTGGATGGGGTTGCGAGCATCCCATGGCTTCGCCTTTGTTCTCAAATGCTTGTACCCAAAGGTAGGTTTTACCCAGCGATTCTATTTGCTCAGACCAAGTCTCAATCACGTCGCGAATAGTGGTAAGGGGAAGTTCCGGCAAGGTTTTACTGTGGTCAGGCGAGAAGCAAATCACCCGACTGAGCCCCCTCGCCCCTTCCATTTTGAATAGCGGATTATCGGCTTTCGGCGCATCAGGGGTGTCTGGCATCAGTGCAGCAAAATCATTGTCGAACACATAAGTGCTTTCGTATTGAGGATTCTGATCACCGGAGACCCGCACGTTGCCAGGGCAAAGAAAACACTGCTCATCATAGTCAGGCAACGCCGAATTAACGGGCTTCTCATCTTGCCCACTCCACGGACGTTTTGCGCGGTGGGGAGACACCAACACCCATTGCCCAGTCAAGGGATTGTAGCGTCGGTGAGGATGATCAACTGGGTTAAACACAAGATTTGACATGGCTTTCCCTAAAAACTCCGTTTCAAAACTGACCAGACGACATGCCCTATTTGATTTCCATAACAGGCAATATCAAAGCCGTCTTAGCAACTGCTAGCAGGGCGAACCACTGCTACCAACAACAATGGAAACGTTTACATTAAATGTTAGCGTATCTTTATCAGAACACAATCCAAGATCACATTTCCGTCACAATAACTCGCGCAACTAATAATATTAGCTAAATTATTACCTAATGAGAACTCCATATCAGGGTAAATACAAAAATGCGAACCACACAAAGGGAACGTTGGAATAAAGAACAAGCGAAGCAGTGGCGAGAGCAACACGGCTGGCTTTGTGGCTTCAATTACCTCCCACACACTGCCGTGAACTGGAATGAGATGTGGCAGGCAGAGACCTTTGATTTGGCCACCATTGAGCAAGAACTCTGCTGGGCGAAAGAAATCGGGTTCAATGCCCTTCGCACCAATTTGCCTTTTGTGGTTTGGCAACAAGAACGAGACGCACTCTTTGCCCATATCGAAGCCTTTCTCGGTGTTTGTCAGTCGAACAACATCAAGGTGATCCTAACTTTGCTCGATGACTGCGAGTTCAGCGGTGAAACGCCGCACTATGGCGAACAACCAGCGCCTGTGCCAGGCGTCCATAACAGTCGAGCGCTTGCCTCTCCCGGTCGCGAACATGTCATGAACCTTGCAATCTGGCCAGATATCGAACGCTACACCAAAGATGTGCTGTCACACTTCGGGCAAGACCCAAGAGTGGTGCTTTGGGATCTCTACAACGAGCCCACCAATCGGATGCTGTTTAAGGACGGGATACACCGTGAATTTGATGAAGCGCTCGAAGCACACAGCCACGCTCTTACCCAAAAGATGTTTGAATGGGCAAGGCATATTGGCCCTGAGCAACCTCTGACTGTGGCCGCCTGGCATGTGGAGTTGGACACACCGTTCAGCCACCCCACTGACCACTTGGCATTGTCGGAATCAGACATCATCACTTTTCACGCCTATGTTCCCCCGGAAGCGATGACACGCATCACAGATATTGTCAGCCAATATCAACGTCCCGTGCTTTGTACAGAATGGATGGCGAGACACCTGGGTTCGACCTATCAGACACAACTTCCTACGCTTAAACAAAAGGATATCGGCGTTTTCCAATGGGGTTTGGTGAGAGGAAAAACCCAAACCTGGCTTCCCTGGCCTTGGGTGGAAGTGCTTCCGACACAAGAAGGGCTCTGGTTTCACGACTTGCTGGATGAAGAAGGGCGACCTTTTGATGAGGCAGAAATTGCGCTGATACGTCAGTGCCTAGCAGAACCAAAAGGCAGTCATCATGCGTTATAGAACAAAAGAAAAGATCACCGGATACCTTTTTATCTTGCCCTACATGGTGTTGTTCAGCTTGTTTTTGCTGTACCCGTTTGCCAAAGGCTTCTGGATCAGCCTTCACGACTGGAACCTGCTTGAAGTCGCCTTTAATCAGGATAGCAAAACGTTTGTCGGGGTGAAAAATTACGCCAAGCTGTTACTGCCTCGACGCTGGGATTTCGAATGGGAACAGCTACTATGGCTCAGGGTTGCGTTGGCAGGTTTGCTGGGCTTGCTGGCCTTTTATTGGCACCGGGCCAACAAGCTTTACGCCTGGCGGCTAATCGTAATTGTGGCTGCCGTCCTGTTTGTTGTTTTTGCCATGGGATGGGGACCAGAAGGACGCGCTCGCGTGGGTGACAGACGTTTCTGGACCTCAGTGGGCAACACTTTACAGTTTGTTGCCTTCACAGTGCCTTCAATTACCTTTCTCTCGCTGATTTTGGCAATGCGACTCAACCAACCCACACGCTCGGCCGCAATCTTGCGGACAATTTTCTTTGGCACCCAGGTGCTATCCGTTACCGTGGTGACGCTTATCTGGCAAATGATGTACAGCCCGAATCAAGGCTTCATCTCTAACATCCTACGTGATTTGGGCTTCTCAGCCCCTGCGTGGCTCACCGACCAATCCCTTGCCATGCCTGCCATCGTCATTACCACCATTTGGTGGTCACTCGGCTTTGCGCTGGTGGTTTTTCTCTCGGGTCTGCAAAGCATTCCTGCAGACAGGTTGGAAGCCGCCAGGCTGGATCGGGCAAAAGGATGGCGATTACTTTGGTATATCGTGCTGCCTTCCATCAAACGAACCACCTCATTTGTGGTCATCATGCAAATCATTCTCCACTTTCAGGTTTTTGGACAGTCCCACCTGATGACCAATGGCGGCCCGGGTGACAGTACCCAGGTGCTGGTACGTTACATCTACCAATCCGCTTTCCGCGATTCCGAGGTCGGTTATGCCTCAGCCATGGCGATGGTGCTCTTCGTTCTCATGCTGGTGTTCAGTGTGATTCAAATGAAAATCAACAAGAATGAGGACGAGCGATGAATTACCGCAGCATGCAAACCCTACTATTGGCCTTAATGGTGGTGCTCGCCGCCGTATGGATGGCCCCCTTGATGTGGATGTTTTCACTCTCATTTCAGCCCAATGAATTGTTGGCAAGGGACACAGGGCATACCCTGTATGGCCTCCTCCCTTTTCCGTTCACCTTGGACAACTACAAGGCACTGTTTGAACTAGGGAAAACACCGGGCTGGTTTCTCAACAGCGTGATTGTTTCTGGCTTAACCACCTTATTGGTATTGGCCATTTCAAGCATGGCGGGTTACGCCTTTTCACGTATTCCCTTTTTCGGTAAGCATGCGCTCTATGCGTTAGTCCTGGCGGGTTTGGTGGTTCCAGAACAAGCGATATTTATCCCTCTATATACCTTTTTTGCCGATCTGGGTTGGCACAATACTTATGCCGCGTTGATCCTGCCGCGTGTCGCGCTGCCTATTGGCGTGTTCATGATGACCCAGTTTTTCAGTGACGTGCCGAACGAGTTGGAGGAAGCAGCGAAACTCGAGGGGGTTTCTCCGTTTCAGGCATTTTGGTATGTCTACTTACCGCTTGCCCGCCCCGTATTAACAACACTCGGCATCATTACGTTTCTGTATTCATGGAACGACTACTTATGGCCGCTGGTTTCTGCCCAGCAGCCAGATATGTTCACCATCACGGTTGGACTTGCCTCCATCCAAAGCAACTTCGCGCAATCTGAAGGGTTGGGACGGCTGATGGCGTCCGGTGTGTTTGCATCACTACCCGTCATCATTGCCTATCTCATTTTCCAAAAACATATCATCCAGGGGTTCGCCCTTGGAGGAGAGAAGTAGGTGGGACTGAGCGCCCATCATTCATAGCAAGGAGTCAGTATGAAAACACTTACCTTGGCAACGCTGCTCACAGTCTCTGCGCTTGGCAGTGCGCAAGCTGCCGACAAGGAAATCACCTTAGGACGTTTCTTCGGTGCCTGTGAAGACGCACCTGCCAACGTCGCGGACGCCACTGGCGAAGCCTGTATTATCCAATCAATCATTAGCAGTTTCAGCGATGAGAAAAACGGGATCAGCGTAAAAACACTGCCGACCGACTGGGGCAATTATTACGACCAGATAAAAGCATCCTACTCAGGTGGCACGCCACCAAATGTGCATGTGATGCATAAACACCGACTGCCGGAATTTGCAGGCGTTGGCATTCTGGCGGAAATCTCTGCAGAAGATTATGCCAAAGCAGGCATTGACCCCAACGATTGGGCCAACAGCGCTAAAGAAGCCGTTACCTATAAAGGGAAAACGTATGGTGTGCCAATGGACTTGCATGCAAACCTCTGGCACCTAAACATCGATTTGTTCAAGCAAGCTGGCTTGATCAACCCTGATGGCACCCCAACGCTTCCAGGTTCGCCGGAAGAGTTATTTGCCCACGCCAAGCAAATGAAAGACAAAACGGGCAAAGACTATCTAACCGCAGATTTTGCCCAATATCCGCTAGGCGTGCGCACTGCACTTGCGCTGATCTGGCAGCAAGGCGGCAACATCTTTGATGATGAAGGTGTGACTGTGGACACGCCGGAAGCCCGTAAAGCGGTAAAAGTCCTGACGGATTTGTTTGATGCTAGCTACGCCAACCCCAAGCTCAACTATGCCGAGTCGCAGCAATCATTTCTCGACGGGAATGCGGCAGTGTTGATCAATGGCACCTGGGTGGTCGACTTTTACACGGCGCAGGCTGCGGACACCAAGGTTCCTCTAACACATTATCGCATCGCTAGTTTCCCGACACTGTTTGACAACGGTGCAACCTGGGCTGACTCGCACATTTGGGCAATTCCTGCAGCCGTGAAAAAAGACCCTGAGATTTTTGAAGCAGCAATGAAATTGATGGCGTGGATCAACGACCACAATATCGATTGGGCACGCACGGGACACATGGCAGTACGCAACTCGGTGCTAGAAGCCGACGCTTATCAGAGCTTGCCTCACCGTGATGAATACCTTGAAACCGCTGTGATCGCGAAGGACAACCCGCCGTCAAAGAAATACGGTGCGATTCAGGATGTGCTCAACCGAGAGCTGCAGTCTATCTGGTTAACCGGAAAGTCGGTTGATGATGCGCTTGCTGACGCGCAGTACGACATCGAAGACTTACAAGATTAATAGTATTACCCATCCTTACTTTTGCCCTTCTCAAGAAGGGCTTTTTTTCAACTGAACTCCTGTCAGGAGTCAGCCTTAAAACTGTCCAGAAAAGCGTGATTTCTAGCAGAACTGATACGAGCCATAACCATACCGGTTATATTGCTATTTGCTCAGGCATAAAAAAATGCACGCCTATCTCGTCATTTAGAAAGAAAATTGGCTGATAACCCCTTCGATGTTTCCCTCATTCAACTTTCATACTGGCTCAGTCTTCTATCAATTTTTACAGTGGTTTTCAGCCATCGAGCCACTTGATTCCTTGTGAAAAATCAACGCATTAAACCCTAGTGAAAACTGACTTTTCTGTTGTCCTCCTTCGTCTAATTGAACAGTATTTTTTATGTGCCGCGCAGGCCAATTTAGCCTGCTGCTCTCTACCCAAAAGGAAGGGCACATAGAGAAAGGACCGCAGGCCGTTGGATTGTCATTCCAGCGATTTGCAAAAGCAGGGCTCGGATTAGCAGTACGAGACAACGAAAAGAAAACGTGAATAACATTCACGACAAAAGGGGAAATTTAAAATGGGATTCTTTGCAAATCTATTTAGTGGAATCGGTGAGGCAATTTCTAAAGTCGGCGAAGCGATTGCAGAAGTCACGACGGGCATTGCGAACGTTGTAAGTACAGCAGTCAGCGCCATCGATGAAGGCATCAGTTGGGTTGGAGACAAAATTGCAGAGGCTACCGCGGACATACCGATAATCAACGGCATCACGGCCGCCGTTGCCACAGTGGTGGACGGTGTGACTGATGCGGCTGAGATTGTCACCCACCACTTTGCAATGAACGTGGCTCAGGTTGGTCAAGCGGTTGGTGAAGTGATCGATACTACAGGCGAAGTGGTTGAAGCGGTTGCTGAAGGCAACGCACACTGCGTGCCTGAGATCATCAAAGAAGGTGTGGGTGAAATCGTTGAAACGGCGGAAGAGCACCTTGCAATGCACTTGGAGCACGACATCGAGCTTCTTCAAATTCCTATCAAAGTCGTCTCTGAAGCGACAAGCGAACTGCTGACAGGCGTCATCGGCGAAAACCACATTTCTCAAGCACCATTACTGCTTGATGATGCACAGAGCTTTGTGTTCGACGACGTAATCCATGACGGTATTTTTGTACCCGTCGTTGATGGATGGGAGCACTTGAATAACGAAGTGTTCGGCAACACAGTCGATGGTCTTTCCCACTCAGAAATGGGCATGGGTTGGTTGACTGGTGAGCATGACGGTCATGGCTCTGGTGAGCATGGTACTGGTGAACATGGCGGCCATGGTGAAACTGCATGTGGTTGCGGTACGACTGAACCAATGCCTCCTATGCCGCCAGCTGCAGATGAGTTTATGTGGGTGTAATTCACCTTCATGCAGAGAAAACGCGAGTCTTCCGACTCGCGTTTTTTCTAGAAATCTTTCAATGGTTTAACGACAGCATCCAGACCTTCAATTTTCAGTGCAAGACACAAGGCAAGCAATTGCCCCAGTTCTCCCTTGGGAAATCCCTGCTTGTCGAACCAAAGCAAATATTCTTCTGGTAGGTCAATCAACACCCTTCCGGCGTATTTGCCAAAAGGCATTTTCATTCTCGCCAGTTTGAGCATGTTTTCTTTTTCGAGCATGGTCGTTTTTCACTTCCTATTGGGCAGAATGAGAGTCTATCACGCTGTGCAGCTCGCGCGAGCTTCCCCACATCTGTCAAAGCAAGCATGAGATAACGTCTCAGTTGTAGGCAAAATGGGTTATTCATCCTTAGTTAAAACAATAGCGACATAAACGCTGACTAATGTGTATCACTTCATGATGACAGCGAGAGGTGACTGCCATGCCTTCACAAGGATTTAATACCGAGTTTTTGAGTGTTCCTGTTTCACTGCCACGACTGGGCGAGAGCCTGTTAGAGGTGGCTTGGGAATACGGTGAGCCTTTGCACTATGAACACTTTTCACTGGTGATGAACCGTGAAACAAAAATGGCGTTCTACACCGCCCACAATATCGACAGGCAAACACTCATGAGCTTGAAACGCGCGAGATGGAAGCTCGACCCCCGCGTCGATATTGATTATCAGGCTGGCCCTGAGGTTTATAAAAACAACGTTTGGGACCGTGGCCATATGGTGCGTCGCGCGGCGATTACCTGGGGCTCCCGCCCGGAGGCAAGTCAGGCGAACAAAGACTCTTTTTTCTATACCAACGCCAATTTGCAGCACGCGAAGTTCAACCAGGATGAATGGCTGGAACTGGAAAACTGGTTGCTGGAAGAAGAAGACCTCGACGATAAACTTTCTGTGTTCACTGGCCCAATCAACACCATCAATGACCAACCTTACCGAGGCACTTATATTCCATCTGCATTCTGGAAAGTGATTGTGTTCACCAAAGGTGGCGAACTTCAATGCCGCGCGTTTTTGATGAAGCAAAGCGAATTCTGGGACGATCATGACGGTCGGAATACCCTGAATCTGGAAAGCTATCAGGTTTCGCTCACCCAAATCACAGAGCTCACTGACCTCTATTTCCAGCAAGCGCTCTACGATACGAACCCCATGTTCTACTCCCCAAACAACTTCACCACATCAAACGATATCGACACGCCAGAAATGCGCCCTATCGAATCGCCGACTGACATCGTGGATAACCGCGGAAAATACACCGATATCGTCCAGGAGCTTTGGGATGCCGATGACAACCGCTTCGATGTCACCCGTCTTGCAGATGGTCGCTGGATGAACGAGAACGCAGATATCCGCCTCTATGAGCAAGGATACCGTCGGCCGGGTAAGCGTGATTTGGCCAAGTTCTTCCTCTTCGATGAAGTGAATACCGACAAGCTGATGTTCCTGCCTTCTTATCAGGCGTTTAAACGGTTGATTGATAACTACAACGAGCTTGAACGCGACGAAGAGAAATACAGCGATGTTGAACTGGCCGAGATTGAGCATTTCCTCGATACCTGTTTTGCCCGCTACGACGATGAAGACAGAATTTCACTCATGGAGTCGGTCTACCAATACATCACGGATGATCAAAGTGAGGGCGGTCTTGGATTTGCCCAAGCCAAACTCACCGAAATGCCTTTTACCAGTACCACCTTTGGTGAAGGACAGTGCATAGACCTGACCAGCATCGAGACCTTTCGCGAAACGGTAAGAAATATTTGGTTCGGGCTCTATACCAACAACTTTGGCAACCGTCAGGTGAAACATGCTTCAGGCTTTGAGCATGTTTTTCTTGGCGAGATTAAGCGTGAGGGCTCTCGCTATGAAATCGGGGGTTATCACTTCTGGGCGAAGTTCTTCTGGGATGAGCAAAATGGTAGCGGCGGAAAAGCCGATTTGGAGTACTTAGGCTCTTTCTATGATGGCCCAGAAGGAAACCTGAATACCGATGTGGCGACATTGGCGATGAGCTGGCGCGTGGGCGAGAAGATCGCATGGAAAGAGAAAGGTGGATTCTTCGTGGGTATGAGCCCGGAATGCCTCTTGGCACTGGGCACCATGCTGACATTTGAAAGCTTTCGCAACGACACGCAGCCACTGTCGTTTTTTGATGGCGAATCCAAGCGCAGAGCAGCCATCAACGGCTGGCGCTACGATTTGGTGCTATACCGCGAGACGCTGAAAAACCAAGATCGCGGCTTCCATTTGCGCTCTTTCTATCCGGTACTTAAAAGTCGTGATAATCGCGATCCGTTATTGGCTCCGCATTCCAATACCGATGTCTTGCTGTATGACGAAGGCGATGTGGTCATTGCTTCTGCGATGCCAAATCCACCGGGTGTCGGCGATCAAAATGAGTGGGTCTCCATTCGAAATGAAACGCCGGGACTGATTGACGTCACTGGCTGGCAAATACGGACTAAATCCGGCACCACAGTGCTTCGTGAGAAAACCAAGTTGCCACCGGGTCGTGAGCATAAAATTGTTGTTCGCGCAGGGGGCGGCGGGGCAGCGCTTTCGAATAAAGGCACGGTGATTGAGCTCTTGGATACGGAAGATACTGTCATTTCCAAAGTGGAATACAAATCGGTGAGCCGCCGCGCTGAGGGGCAGGTACTGAATTTCAGTTAACGAATCTTCGCAACCAAAGCCAAAGGCGCGGAGCTCCGCGCCTTTCTTCTTTCAATACGTCAATCCAAGGCGCAGGTTTCGCAACCAAACATCTTGGCATGCATCCAACAGCCCACACAGAAACCCAGTACCGCTTCCAGCCAGGTCAACATAAAGCAGATACCCAACACAGCAAACAGCCAGATGTCCGGCATTTCCAGTAAGCGAAATGTCAGGCAGGTGCTCCCCATAATGGCCCCGAGGCTCCATGCAAAACGTTTGGGCTTTATCGGTTTCCAAATGGCCTTGGAGCGCATGGTCATCGCCGTTCCCAACAATCCTGACGGGCTTAAGGGCGTCAGCCCGAACATCGCCGCCATCAACATGTCGAAAATCACATAAGGGCCAACATAAATCACAGGATCCCACTCAGGGCGAACCAGCAGGATCACCATAGTGACCGCGGATAACACATTCAATAGTCCCGCCCGGGCACGCGTGGCAGTCTCGTTGATCCGCAGATCGCTTTCACCCGGAATGCTCTGTCCCATTGCCAGAATCGGGGTGGTGAAGAAGGTATGGTATTGTTTTAATTCGTCAGCGCGCATGAACCTTTCCCAGCGTTATTTTTTTATAAGTCTATACGCTGGTTAAATTCCTACCTGAGTCTCGGCCAAATCTTGCTCGCTGAGCAACTTTTCGCCCAACCCACAAGCAACACCTTGCTTTCCCCTTTTTGCTTTTAATCTAACCTACTGTTTTTATTAATTTACATGACTGGCACACCCTTTGCTGTTCTAACCGTGTAGTACACAACCTCCTCCAAATTTTTAAAGGGAATGAAAAATGCCAACTCCTTGTTATATCGCCATCGAAGGCAAAACTCAGGGCAACATTACTGCTGGTGCATTCACTGCTGATTCAGTCGGTAACATCTACGTGGAAGGCCACGAAGACGAGATGCTGGTGCAAGCCTTTGACCACATCGTGACTGTACCCACTGACCCACAAAGCGGTCAGCCGTCAGGTCAGCGTGTTCATAAGCCGTTC
>NZ_JAALDL010000010.1 GCF_011045095.1 Grimontia sedimenti | reverse complement strand
ACTGCGCTATTCACCGACAATGTTGCTCAAGCTTATCGCTCAAGTCTTGAAAAGTGGTCGGTGAAGAGGGATTCGAACCCCCGACCCTCTGGTCCCAAACCAGATGCGCTACCAAACTGCGCTATTCACCGAACATATATTTTGTATCTTGAGATTCCGTTGTTAGAGGGTGACCCTCTGGTCCGCTATTCTCAAGAGCCGGATGCGCCATCAAACTGCGCTATTCACCGACGATATTACTCAAGCGTATTGCTCAAGATTTGAAAGAGTGGTCGGTGAAGAGGGATTCGAACCCCCGACCCTCTGGTCCCAAACCAGATGCGCTACCAAACTGCGCTATTCACCGAGCATATGTTTTGTATCTTGAGATTCCGTTATTAGAGGGTGACCCTCTGGTCCGCTATTCTCAAGAGCCGGATGCGCCATTAAACTGCGCTATTCACCGACAATGCTGATTCGCTGTGCGTCTCAGAGGTTGGTTATATTACTCATCCACGCTTAAGACTCAAGTGTTTTATCAGGATTTTTGCGTGGTACGAACCGTTCGCTCAAAGGATCACCAATCCAAAATAAATTGCGACAACACACACACTTGAATTATCACGTGCTACTAACACGAGCTTCACTTGATCTGGATCATCGTTGATTCTTTCACCAATTGGCAACCTAGTCTTAACGTTCACAGACATAGGAAGCACAAAAATGGAATTCTGGTTAGACCTACTTTTCGGCAACGCAATTGGCCTCTCCTCAATGATCGTCATTTTTGTTGCCTTGGGCATGATTAGCTTCATGGCTGGGTTCTTTGTCTATAAGGCGATGAAAGAGCCAGGAACACAATAATTCCCTTAAACCAGTTAAATTTAGACTTGGTTGCTTACGCCGAAGGCAGCAACGCACTTCGGCTTCTTTTTATTCCTCTGATAAGAGCAGCAATTCGCTGCTCTTATTGTTTGTAACAAACCTTCCAATTATGCTCTTTTCCTCATCGTGTATGCGGTAAACTACCCCAAGATTCTGGCTTTACCGCTGTAAGGAAAAGGGTATGAGAAAGTCTATTGTCATCTGGTTTATTCTGTTGTTTCTGGTCTCAATGATTGTGACTCAGGTGCTGGTGAGCGGCTGATTGAGTCGATCATGGAATTGCCGGAATTTCGCAATCAACCTTTTTACCCTGCGTTAAGAGTTTTACGTCGAAACCGGCTTTTTCCAGCAGCGTCAGCACACCTTCTTTGCCGTAAAGATGCAGTGCTCCGACAACCATGACGTAATTTCCTTTGTTAAATCGCGATTTGTCAGTGAGGGCTTCCAGCCAGTTGTGGTTACGCTCATCTATAAGCTGACGCTCGAATTCTCCTGCGCCACTCATTACAGCCACCATTTCTTCCATTTTCGCACCGTCACCATACTGCCAAGCATCAATCAGGCAGGGCATAAACTCTTTGGAGAGTTCCCAGTAATCCAGGGTATCTGTCAGTAACTCCAAACCATCCTTATCTGCATTGGCCAGCAAGTCGACTTGCTGTTGTACCGTTTCCAATGGGATCACTGGTACAGAATGCTTCTGGCTTCGAGAGAGGAAATAAAGGTCAATGCCCAGCAGTTGTTGGAGTTCCAACTGATTGATTTGGTAGAGCTGGAGTGCCATGGCTGCTTGCCAGGGAGGAAGATTAAGCAGCACGTTTGATGGTGTACCCGTCTCTGCTGCGATTTGCTCAAATGTCTCTTTCTGGGCGTCAGTCAGGTAAGAAGCCGAAGGTTTACCTTTGGGGATGGAAATCGATTTATCGTTAATGATGTCAGCTTCTACGATAAGACCATCGGCAGATTCGAATCTACTGACCATGACATCAGGAAGAGGGTAGAACTCTGGCTTGCCAGCGTGTACAGAGCCCATGATGGTAAAGGAAAGGTCGCCTTTTTGCGCTTGCCAGACTTGAGGGGCGGCGATAGATAACGTGCTAAAAAGCAGCGAGAAAAACAGGGTAGTAATGCGGTACATGAAGCCTCCATACTGTTGAAAGTCCAGTATGGAGGCTTCACCATCAATTGTCAGTCTTTGTTGTGGCTGTTAAAGACGACGGTCATACCGTTTTTCGAGAAGCCAACGACATCATATGGGTCTTTTTGGTCGCCATATTCCATGCCCGGTGAACCGACTGGCATGCCAGGTACAGCAAGACCGGCCAGTTTTGGTTTTTGCTCTAGGAAGGCTTTTACGTCGCTAGCTGGGATGTGCCCTTCAAACAGGTAACCGTCGATAACAGTGGTGTGGCACGAAGCGAGCTCAGGCTTGATACCAAGCTTCATCTTAATTGGATTCATGTTCACATGATCTTCAGACTTCATCTCAAAGCCGTTGTCTTCCATGTGCTTAACCCACTCTTTACAGCAACCGCAATATGGAGATTTGTAAGTTACACCAGAAGCAGCAAACACGCTGGTGGATAGCAGTGCAAACGACAGTGCAGCAAGTTTAGATTTCATCATTTTCTCCTCGATGTTATCCCCGGGCGGTGAAACTAACCCGGGGCGAATGCCTGTTGCGTAGTCGCAAACAGCGTTAATTTAGACGGCGTTTAATTTTTCTTTTCCGCCAGCCAGAACCACCAGATGATGGCTCCGATCAGTCCCAATCCAATGAAATTAACCAGCATGGTTTCCTCCTTTGGGTGGCTTAAACCAGCGCAGTCGGTTGGCATTACTCACGACGGTAATCGACGATAAAGCCATGGCCGCGCCGGCAACAACTGGGCTTAGCAGTGCGCCGGTGAGGGGATATAACACACCCGCAGCAATCGGAATACCCAGAGAATTGTAAACAAATGCACCAAAGAGATTTTCCTTCATATTACGAAGGGTTGCTTTGGACAGTGTTAACCCATCAGTGGCGGCATCTATTGAGTGACGCATCAATGTCATCTGTGCACTTTCAATAGCTACATCGCTGCCACTACCAATGGCAATCCCAACTTCAGCTTTTGCCAGTGCTGGCGCATCATTGATGCCATCACCAATCATGGCGACTTTCTTGCCCTCGCTCTGAAGGCGAGTGACGACATCCGCTTTACCGTCTGGCAAAACCCCCGCAATCACATTCTCAATCCCTGCCAGCTTGGCAATGGCATTGGCAGTATCAGGATGATCACCGGTGAGCATCACTACCTGATAGCCCAAAGCTTTCAGACGTTTTACGGCGCTGGCAGAATCTGAACGCAATGGGTCGCTGATGCCGATAAGACCAAGAAGCTCAGTGCTTGTTGCCAGATACACAGCGGTTTCCCCGCGATCTGCTTGTTGCTTGGCGGCAGCTTGGCCGCCTTCCACCGCAATGTCTTTTTCTGCCATCAAGCGGGCGTTACCCAGAAAATAAGTGTCACCATCAATGTTGGCACTAAGACCTTTTCCTGGAATACCTTCAAAGTTCGATACTGATGCAAGGGGGATATTTTTACCTTTTGCTGCATCCAGCACTGCTTTTGCCAGTGGGTGCTCAGAGCCTTGCTCAAGGCTTGCAGCGATACGTAGTAATTCCTCTTCTGGCAGTGCAAGGCTGATTATCGATGTCACTTGTGGCTTGCCTTCGGTCAATGTGCCCGTTTTATCCAATACCACAGTGTCGACCGACGCTGCATGTTGCAATGCCTCTGCATCACGAATAAGCACCCCAAGTTCAGCCGCACGACCAACACCAGTTGTGACAGACATTGGCGTTGCCAAACCAAGCGCACAAGGACAGGCAATGATCAGAACAGTTGTTGCGGTGACCAGCATAAAGCTGAGCTTCGGATCAGGGCCAAAGTTGTACCACCCAAGCGCTGTCAGAATGGCAATGATCATAACCGTCGGAACAAATATCGCCGAGATAGAATCCGCCATCCGTGCCAATGCTGGTTTGCTGCTTTGTGCCTGACGCACCAACTGAATGATGCGGGACAGCATGGTATCGCTGCCGATGCCAGTGGCTTTAAACAGCAGGCTACCGTTTTGGTTCACGGTGCCAGCATGCAGCGTTTCCCCTGCGGTTTTGCGAACGGCAAGCGGCTCGCCAGTCAGCATGGATTCATCGACATAGCTTTCACCGTCTTCAACCACACCATCGACCGGAATTTTTGAGCCGGGTTTCACCCTGAGCATCATGCCTGCTTGCACGGCTGCCAGAGGAACTTCTCGTTCATGACCGTTTTCAACGACCAGTGCGGTTGGTGGTTGTAGGTCGAGTAAGCGATCAAGCGCTTTAGATGTCGATGCACGTGCTTTGGCTTCAATAGCATGACCGAGCGTCACCAAGCCCAGAATCATGGCTGTGGCTTCGAAGTACACATGACGCGCTTGTGCAGGGAAAAGGTCCGGCGCAAACACCACGGCAACAGAGTAAAGCCAAGCAGAACCCGTACCCAAAGCGACTAATGTATCCATGGTCGCGCGATGATGGCGTGCCGCTTTCACAGCATTCACGAAGAAATGTTTACCCGCGGTGCACAGAAGTGCGAAGGTCAGAAGGCCGATGATGCCCCAGCCGATCTGGCTGGTGGTGCTTTCAATGGTCATTGAACCGCCGAGCAGTCCCCATGCCATCAAAGGCGCACCTAAGCCCAGAGACAACCAGGTGTTACGTTTGTGTTCTGCAAGTTGTGCGGTATGCATGGCTGCTTGACGTTCACGGCGAGTTTCTTCGCTTTCACTCACTTCTGCGCCATAGCCTGCGGCTTCTACCGCTTTGATGATGATGTCGGCATCGACTTCTCCGGACACCAGCGCTGTGCGCTCAGCCAAGTTGACGTTGACACCTATAACACCGGGTACGGCTTTAATCGCACCTTCTACGGATGACACACAGCTCGCGCAGGTCATGCCGGAAAGAATAAATTGCTGGGAAGCTGAATTTGAACTCAAGCTCGGTGCGGAAGGAACATCTTTGAGCGCAACTTCTGGCTCTGCTGCGATGTCTGCTGCGTGTGTTGTTTCGCTCTCGGCTTCTGCTACCTGATAACCCGTAGCATTAACGATGGCTGCCAATTCTTCTATTGTCAGTGCGCTGTTAATGGTGGCTTCGGTCTTACTCACATCAGCAAGGAAAACCTTTGGTGAAGCTTCAAAAGCGGCTTTCAGTTTGGCAACACAGCGTCCACAGCTGAGCCCTGCCAAAGGAAGTACCCTGGTCTCTCCCGCCTGATAACCCAGCGATTCAACCGCATTGATGACGTCACTTAAAGGCGCATCTGCATTAATCGTTAGGGAGGTCTTGTCGGCTTCCACCACTGACACACCTTCGATAGGCTCAACGGCACTTTTCACTTTACGCGCACAACCCATGCAGTTAAGTCCTGACAAGGGGAGCGTGATGAATGTGGCGGATTCTTTGCCTTCCTCTCGAGTGTTCAGTTCTGTATCTGTCATATCGATACCTATAAATTTACTTGCAGTCTCAGGTATGGACTGTTCATAATTCCGTAGAATAAACCTTCCATCAACTGTAAGGTCAAGCGTGAATTTTAGACGGGGAGTGAGGCATGAAAATCAATGAAATTGCCAAGGCGACAGGGCTGACACCAAAGACGATTCGTTTCTACGAACAAAAGGGGATCATTAGTGAACCTGCACGTCTGGAGAATGGCTATCGGGCTTATGGTCAAAAGCACATTAATGAGTTGCAAATGATCCGTCGTTCGCGCTTGGTGGGCTTTAGTTTGGAAGAGTGCCAGACCTTGTTGGATATGTCGCGAAATCCTAACCGTCGAAGCGCAGATGTAAAGCAAAAGGCATTGGAGAAAATCGCAGAGATAGACGACAAAATAAAAGAACTTCAGGCCATGAAAAAGTCGTTGAAATCACTGGCGAGTACCTGCCCGGGTAACGACAGCGCCTGTTGTCCAATCATCGAAGCTTTGTCCTCGGCTGATGGTAAATAAAAAAGCGCCGGAGCGCTTTTTAAAATGGGAAATCAGTAGAGTAGCGAATATAACTGTCGGCGGTAACGGCTGGCAATTTCGTTGCCTTGACCCAGCGCTGCCAGAATGTCCATCATGGTCTTTTTCGCGTCGCCATCTGCAAAGTTCAGGTCTTTGCGCAGTAAGCCAATCAACAACTCCAATGCTTCTTCCTGACGATTAACCTGACTGTATTGGATAGCCAGTTCATAGGCGAGTTCTTTGTTCTCAGGATCCGCTTCAAATGCCGCTTGCAGCTCACGAATCTCTGGTGTGTCTGCTGCTTGCTTATGTAGTTCCACTTTGGCCATCAGCGCTTTGTATTGTGCATCTTGATCTTGCATCAATACTTTCCCGAGAAGCTCCTCTGCTTCGTCGAATTGCTGTGCTTCCACATAACACTCTGCCAGTGCCAGCTTATGAGCGCCTGTTTCACCCAGCGCGGCTTCCACAGATTTCAAAAGCGGCAGTGCCTCGGCGTGATTGCCTTCTGCAATCAACGCCAGTGCCTGTTTGAAAGTCATTTCGTCTTGGCTCGGCAGGTGACGAACCAGCATTTCACGCACGGTATCCTCAGTCTGTGGCCCGGCAATGCCGTCAACAGGCTGGCCGTTGCTGAACAGGGCGATAGTTGGCAAAGCACGTACGCCAAACTGTGAAGCCAGCATTTGTTGCTGCTCGCAGTTGAGCAATGCCAGCGTAAATGCGCCTGCATATTCGTGTGCCAGTTTTTCCAGCGCTGGAACAATCTCGGTGCTCTCGGGACTCATTTGAGCCCAGAAGTGGATCAGGACAGGAGTTTCAACGGAGCCTTCCAGGATTTGCTGAAAGTTCTGCTCGTTAAGTTCAACAATATAATTTGGTTGCATAGTGTCGCCTGAGCGTTAGAAGTTCTTTGCTGTAAAGGTGGGGGGGACAACATGAAAATTCAAGGCATTATCCGCTAAAGCGCCGATAAATATTGAATATTGCTGGATCAAATCACTGATCTTTATCGTGAGTCCAATAACGAAAAAGGCCACTGGATTTCCAGTGGCCTTCATTCTTTTGCGCTCGTCGATGTGAAACGCTGACTTAAAACACAAGCAAAATTGCCAGCGTTACACTCAAACAGAGCCAGTTCAATTGACTTAAGGACATAGTCCGGCTCCTTTTGGGGTATTTGTTCTTTTTGTATCCCTGTTCACGGCCTGATCCGACACGCATCACATCGAAGTGGAAGTTGGGGGCAGGTGTTTCACGGTACATGAGAGAGGTTAACGCGGTTTTGTGACAGAAAGATGAACATAGAAAGATAGTTTTGATGTCACGATTCTGAGAGCAACCGGGCAAAAACTGCCCGGTGTGTTTCTTTCTGCGGCAGAGGTTGGGTTTTTAACCGCCCTTTGCAAGAATTTTGTCGAGTGTTTTTGATGGAAGAAGGCGCTTACACCAAGCCATGTAATTCGTCGGCTTGGTCACACGGTAACGGACTTTAGGATCTTCTGCGGTCAGCGCGTGGATCAGAGGCGTGATGATCGACTCCGACGGCAGGGTGTATTTGTTGGTCGAATTTTCGCTTTCCATGCGATCTTGCTGGGCGAGATAATCGCTTCTGAATCGGCTGTTTTCGATATCAATGAACCGGTAAAACGCTTCCAGTGCATTGGCTCGGAATCGGGTTTCTATTGGGCCAGGTTCGATTAAGCTGATTTTTACCGGTGTGCCTGCGAGTTCCAAACGTAAGGTATCTGTCCAGCCTTCGACCGCAAATTTACTGGCGTTGTAAGCGCCGCGGAATTTCAGTGCGACAAAACCCAGCACAGAGCTGTTTTGAACAATGCGGCCTCTGCCGTTAGCCATCATCATTGGGATCACAGCTTGGGTCAGCGTGTGCCAGCCAAAAAAGTTGGTCTCAAACTGCTTTCTCAAAGCGTCGGTGGGCAAATCTTCCAGCGCGCCAGGTTGGCCATAAGCGCCATTGTTAAAAAGCCCCATCAACTTTCCGTCCGTCATGACCCTGACTTCTTCCACGGCATTGAGAATGCTGTCGTTGTCAGCAAGGTCAAGGTGAATGCAGGTCAGTCCTTCTTCTCTCAGGCGCTCAACATCTTCTAATTTTCGGCATGATGCAATCACATCAAACCCTTGCTTTGCGAGGGCGTGAGCACAGACATAGCCGATGCCGGTTGAACATCCGGTCATCAATACTGCGTTTTTCATTCTTGTTTTATCCTTGCTCTTTGATGTGTGGCAGCATCTGTTCTGCCATAAATTCTGCAATCCAAGGCTGCGCGATGTCTTTAGGGTGCAGACCATCTGACATCATCCAGCCTTCGGTCAAAACCACCTTCTCCATGAAGAACGGAATGAGTGGAATTTGCATTTCTTTACTTAATTCCGGATAGATATCAGCAAAAGCCTTGCTGTATCTTTGACCATAGTTAGGTGGGATCTGGATCTGCATTAACATCACCTGCGCGCCATTTTCCTGGCTTAAACTGATCAATTCGGACAGGTTATTGCGTATCTGCTTGGGTGGGAATCCTCGCAGTCCATCGTTAGCACCCAGTTCAATCAGCACATAGTCAGGTGAATGCTGTTCAAGCAGGGCTGGCAGTCTGTCGAGACTGTTCCCAGAGGTATCGCCGGAAATGCTGGCATTAACGACGGAAGTGATCTTGCTGGTTTCCGTCAGCTTAGGTTCAATGAGGCTGGGCCAGCTTTTCTCAATCGCCATCTGGTAGCCAGCGCTGAGGCTATCGCCAAGTACAAGAAGCGTCTGCGCCGCGGCGCTATGACTGATAATCAAAAGACAAAAAGAAAGGATGCGAATCATGACAACTCCAGTGATCAGGGCCAGTAACGTCTCTAAAACAGTGACGACGAATGCACAGTCTCTGACCATTCTGCAGGATGTTTCCCTTCAGGTCGAGCAGGGCGAAAGTATTGCTTTAGTTGGGGTTTCCGGCGCAGGTAAATCCACGCTTATGACATTGCTTGCAGGTTTGGATACCCCTTCAGCCGGCGAGATTGAACTTCTTGGCAAGCCTTTAAGCCAGCTCGATGATGATGCGAGAGCAGCCCTTCGTGCCGAGTCGATCGGTTTCGTTTTCCAAAGTTTCCTGCTGGTGCCTTCCCTGACCGCGCTGGAGAATGTGCTGCTTCCTTGTACTATTCGCGGTGATGATGAAGACGAAGAACGGGCGCTTGAGCTTCTGGCGTCGGTCGGGCTAAAAGGGCGCGAAACCCACTTACCTTCGCAGCTTTCTGGTGGTGAGCAACAACGCGTAGCGATTGCCCGCGCCTTTATGACCCGCCCAAATGTTCTGTTCGCCGATGAACCGACAGGTAATCTCGACCAGCACACCGCTGCCACGGTTATCGACCTGCTTTTCTCACTCAACCGTGACCACGGTACCACCCTGATCCTTGTTACTCATGACCCGGCATTGGCAGAGAAATGCCACCGTACTTTGCACCTTAACGCAGGCGAATTGGCGGGGGCAGCATGAGGAAAAGTCTTGTTTGGCGCTGGGCTTGGCGCGAACTCTTCCACGGACAGCTTTGGCCTGTCGTTGCAGCATTAGCGCTGATCATTGCCTGTGTCTTCGCCCTTTCTGCACTGGCAGGGCGTATTGAATCTGTTCTCACCCAGCAAGGCCGCTCCATGCTGGCGGCTGATTTGGTGCTGAGAAGTAATCAGCCTCTGGCACCACAAACACTGCAAAACTTTGACAGCATTGATGTTGAACGCTCTGACCAAACGCGTTTTGGCACCATGGCATTCAGTGACAATGAAATGCAGCTCATCAGCGTGAAAGCGGTAGAAAGTAACTATCCGCTCCGTGGCGCTTTGGAGCTGGAAAGCGCGGATGCGATGCAAGACAGCGTCAAACCCGGCGAACTTTGGCTGGAAGAGCGTCTGTTTACGCTGCTAGATGTGGGGTTGGGAGACAAAGTCGATGTGGGTGATTTAACCCTGACAGTCAGCGGTAAAATCATTTCTGAGCCTGAGCTGTCCTTCAATCCGTTCAGTCAAATGCCAGCGGCGATGATGCACTTGAGTGATGTCTCCGCAGCCGGTGTCGTGCGCCCGGGAAGCCGGGTGAGTTACCGTTATTTCTTCCGAGGTGACAGCAGCGACCTTGAAGCAGTGAAAACCGCTTACACGCCGATCGACGGACAGCGCTGGATCGATGAAAACACCGGGGATCGCACGGGCGATATGCTTGATAGGAGTCGCGGTTACCTCTCTTTGACCGTTGTGTTGGTCATCATCATGGCAGCGGCGACCTTACTCCTGACTTGTCAGCACTATGTGGATAGCCGCACCCAGACGCTTGCGATGGTGAAAAGCCTTGGCGCCCAGCGTAGTTGGGTGAGACGTTGGCTCGGCAGACAGCTCCTCATGCTGATGCTGATGGCAACTGTGCTGGGTTTGGGATTTGGGGCGGCGCTTGAATATTTGCTGCGTTTACCGCTGGCGGATGTGCTTCCGTCGCCTTTGCCGAGTTATGGGTATCTGCCTTGGGTGCTCGGTCCTATGGTGGCTTTGCTGGTGGCACTTCCGGCACTGGGTATTCCACTGATCCGGCTGATTGAAGCGCCTGCTATGAGTGTGTTGCAGGAACAAAGTGCCGTGCGCGCGCGGAAGAATCCTTGGAGTTGGTTACTGGCAGCAGTGCCAATCCTCGCGCTGGTGGCATGGTCATACGATAACCGTTTGCTTTGGCTGGTATTGGCGGCCTTGGTGGTGATGCTCAGCCTTCTGGCGGCGATTGGCGTAATGGTACTGAAAGTCGCGCAGAAACGCGTTAAACAGCCTGCATTCAAACTGGCGCTCAGTCGAATAACACGAAATCCGGCATCAAGTGGCGCGCAGCTTGGCGCGTTAGCAACGTCATTCATGCTGCTTTCGATTATCTGGTTGCTTCGTACCGACTTACTTGATGACTGGCAGCAAACCTTGCCGCAGAACGCTCCGAATGTGTTCGCGCTGAACATCGCGAAAAGTGAACTGGATGATTACGTCGGCAGGCTGGACGCGAACAATCTGGAACGTTCGGAAGCCTATCCGATTATCCGAGGTCGTTTGGTTGGTCTGAATGGGCAACGTTATGCTGAACTGACGCCAGACAGGGAAGAGCGGGATGAAGCGCTTCGCCGCGAGCTCAACTTCACCTGGCGCGACACCTTGCCAACCCATAACGAAGTGTTGGAAGGTTCATGGCCAAGCGATGGTGGGGTTTCTGTGGAATCTGGCATTGCAGAAAGGTTAGGGCTTCGCCTTGGTGATGAGCTGACGTTTAACGTCAATAGTCAGGAATTTACGGCGGAAGTAAACTCGATTCGTGATGTGGAATGGCGCAACATGAAGCCGAATTTTTACTTCATTTTCGACCCTGCATTGGTGGAGAACTTGCCTGCAAACTGGTTAGTCAGCTTCCGACTGGAAGATAGTCAGAGCGACATCCTCAACCAACTGGGACGTGATTACCAAACGGTGACCTTGCTCGATTTACGCACCATGAGTGGAAGGATTCAGGTGATACTCAAACAAGTGAGCCTGTCACTGTCAGTATTGGCGGGGTTGGCGGTAGCCAGTGGTTTATTGCTCTTGCTGACACTGCTTCGGATTACCCTTGCTGAACGCCAACGTGAAATCATGTTGTATCGAACGCTGGGGGCGAGCAAAAAACGCATCAACACCACGCTTTGGGCGGAATACGGCATTATGGCACTGGTATCCGGCTGTATGGCTGTTGGTGGGGCAGAACTTGCGATGGCAGGTTTGTTGAAGTGGGGCGTTGAGCTACCGGTACGCTTGCACCCGGAGGTCTGGTTGAGTTTGCCGACATTGGCTGTTGGACTGGTCTTCCTGACAGTGGCCTGGATGCTTCGGGGCTTGTTAGAGCCGCTCAAAAAATAGCAGTCAGACAAATGAAGAAAGCACGCTTTTCAGCGTGCTTTTTTATTTCTTCTAGTGGAAGTTATCAGCGCAAAATGTTTTCCAGTGCAGGACCCACAGACGGATACTGGAAACTGTAGCCGCTATTTTCCAAAGCCCTGGGCACTGCGCGTTGGCTGTCAAAAAGAAGCTGCCCTGCTTCACCCAGCATCAGTGAAATCGCAAACTTGGGCGTAAACAGAAAGTGCGGGCGTTTAAGCGTTGCAGCAAGATTTTGGCTGAACACCTTGTTGGTGACAGGCTCAGGCGCAGTCAGGTTGAAAGCGCCACGGGTATCAGCATGTTCCAATAAATGAATGATGCCACCCACCATGTCGTCAATGTGTATCCACGGGAAATATTGCTGCCCGTCACCGATTGGTCCGCCCATGCCGAATTGATAAGGCAGCAGCATTTTCTTCAATGCACCACCGCTTTTACTGAGCACAATGCCAGTGCGTAGGATACAGACCCGGGTCTTATCCGAGTCGGCGCGCATGGCAATTTTTTCCCAGTTTGAACAGACAGAATGTGCGAAATCAGTAGCATCAACTGTTAGTGATTCATCGATGATCTTATCACCTTGATCGCTGTAGTAGCCAACCGCAGAGCCACTGATAAAGGTATGAGGCGGCTCATCGGCTTCTAAAATGCGCTGTACCAGTTTTTCAGTAATCCCCCAACGGCTGGCGCAAATAATCCCTTTCTGCTGCTCGCTCCATCGCTTATCAACGATAGGTTCACCTGCAAGGTTGATGATGGCATCAAACTGACTGAAGTCTTCAATCTCGTCGATGTTTTTTATTAAGTGCACCTTCGATGGCAAAACATGACATGCCTTCTCTGGCGAACGGGTCAGTACGGTGATTTCGTGATGTTCGAGCTTGGGGATCAACGCGCTTCCGATAAGTCCGGTTCCACCTGTCACGAGAATCTGCATGAGGATCTTCCTAGTTGGGGTATTACTAAACAGTATGCATTCAATCGGTTATTTGATCAGCCCGATGGTGAAGTTAATGAAGAAATTCACAAAAACCTTGTTAGCTTTATCACCCTATAGACATTGTGGATTGGTAAATTTCTATACACTGGCTCAGGGTTAAATTGGCTAACTCCTCACCAAAAAATCATCTGTTGGCTTTTATACAGTGCCGGACTTTTGGGTCGGGACGTTTTCTCTGGAGAGAGTGTGAAGGGACTTACCGCATTGCTGACCTCAATGCTAGGGAGCTTGAAGGATCTGCTTCCTATCATTCTTGTGATCGGCTTTTTTCAAATCATCGTGTTACAGCAGCCTTTGCCGGATTCACTGTCCATCTTAATTGGACTGGTGTTGGTTGTGATGGGGCTGACTTTCTTTGTATTCGGTCTGGAAATGGGATTGTTTCCCATCGGCGAATCCATGGCGCACTCGCTGGCTCGAAAAGGCAGTGTTTTCTGGCTGGTGGTGTTTGCCTTTTTGCTGGGGTTTGGAACCACAATCGCTGAACCCGCTTTGACTGCAGTGGCTGCTGAAGCGGCTGAGGTTGCTGCGGAAGGCGGCATGATTGCGATGACCGAAGACGCGCAATCTTCCTATGCTAATGGACTTCGTATCACGGTCGCACTCTCGGTAGGCTTTGCCATTGTGCTTGGTGTGCTGCGTATTCTGAAAGGCTGGCCCATTCATCGCATCATCATCGGCGGCTACATTCTGGTGGTGATCATGACGGCATTCGCGCCGCGCTACATCATTGGCATTGCTTATGATTCAGGTGGCGTGACGACATCGACCATCACTGTGCCTTTGGTGACAGCGTTAGGTGTTGGTCTTGCGACTGTGATTAAAGGACGCAACCCCATGGTGGATGGTTTTGGCTTGATAGCGTTTGCGTCGCTCTCGCCAATGATTTTCGTCATGGTGTACGGGATGGTGGCGACATGAATGTATTGTCCACGCTCATTCCGACCTTTATTGAGACCTTACTCTCTACCGTTCGGGACGTGATTCCGATCGTCTGCATCATTTTCGGTTTTCAGTTTGCCGTGCTGCGAAAACCGGTTGTGAATCTGAAGAAAATCATCTTTGGGTTTATTTACGTCATTCTTGGTTTGTCGTTGTTCTTAATGGGGTTGGAGATGGCGCTCTTCCCATTGGGTGAATCGATGGCCGTTCAGCTGACGGCACCCGCTTTTCTGTTTGGAGATGGGGAAAGCATTCCCAAGAATTTCTCCTGGCAGCACTACTATTGGGTTTACATTTTCGCCGCAGCCATTGGTTTCAGTACTACCGTCGCCGAGCCTTCACTCATTGCGGTTGCTATCAAAGCAGAGCAGGTCTCTGGTGGGGCAATCAGCGTGAATGGTTTGCGTTTCTCAGTGGCAATTGGGGTGGCGATAGGCATTTCCCTTGGCTGTTATCGCATCGTGGCGGGTGACCCGATTCATTACTACATCATTGCTGGATACGTGGTGGTGGTGATTCAAACCTTCTATGCCCCGAAATTTATCGTGCCGCTGGCGTATGATTCCGGCGGTGTGACGACGTCGACGGTGACCGTGCCTTTGGTTACCGCACTTGGTTTGGGATTGGCTTCGACGGTTCCAGGCAGAAGCCCTTTAATTGATGGTTTTGGCTTGATTGCCTTTGCCAGTCTGTTCCCGATGATCACTGTCATGGGATACGCGCAGTTAACAGAGTGGGCGGCGAAACGCGGCACCACCGAAGAAAATACGAGGGAATCATAATGCGATTCAAACTGATTGTAGCCTTCATTGAGGACGCCAAAACCGATGCGGTTTTGGATGCCGCCAGAACGGCAGGAGCCACTGGTGCGACAGTGATTAACAATGCGCGAGGGGAAGGATTAACGAAAAAGAAAACCTTCTTCGGATTAACCCTCGATGTTCAGCGGGATGTCTTATTGTTTTTGGTAGAAGAACATTTGGCTCGCTCCATTCTTGAAACGATCAATGAGGTTGGGGAGTTTGATGCGTCATCAGGGACAGGTATTGCGGTGCAGCTGGACGTAGAAGATGCCGTTGGGGTGGCGCATCAAGTGCAGGAATTGAGCAGCAAGATTGAGGATGAGTTATGAAAGTGACCAAAAGAGTCTGCGATGTTATGAAGGACGACTATGCGCTAATTGATGGGCTGACGACGGTTGCCGAAGCGATCCGCATTGCCCGTGATAAGGAAGTGAAAGCACTCATCGTGAAAAAGCGCGATGAAGACGATGAATTTGGTCTGGTATTGATGAATGACATTGCCAAAAAAGTGCTGTCACAAAATCGCTCGCCGGAGCGGGTAAACGTCTACGAAATCATGACCAAACCCGCTCTTCATGTGGCACCGGACATGAACGTTAAATACTGTGCCCGTCTGTTTGAACGATTTGGTATCAGCCGTGCGCCAGTGATTGACGGTGGTGAAGTGCTGGGCGTGGTCAGCTACAACAGCATTGTGATGTACGGCATGCTGGCTGACTAAAATGTCAGCTGGCATACTCGTCAGAAGCGCAGGTTAACGGTCGACATGCCCCAGATCTCGGTCTGGATCGAACACATCGCGGACGCGTTGTTTCAGCACTTTGGCGTCAGGAAAGCCGCCATCCCGCTTGCGCTCCCAAATCAATTCGCCATTGCAGTGAATTTCAAACCTGCCACCTGTGTCTGGGTATAAGGTTACACTCTCCACTTCCTCACTGAAGGTGGATAGCAACTCCTGAGACATCCAGGTCGCGCGCAACATCCAGTTGCACTGGCGGCAGTAATAAATCTCGATGTTTACTTTGTTCATAACACGCCCCACAAAAGCTTGATACCAACAGCAAAGGTCAGCAGCTCAAACGCAATTTTTATCATCTTGTTGCTGTATTTGTCCGCCAGATACGCACCGAGGTAACCACCCAAAATAGAACCCACCAGGAGTGCAGGGATCCACGGCCAATAAATCTCTGCGCCGGCAATTGCCAGTGTTGCAGCGCCTAATCCGTTCCAGAAAATGCCTACGCTTACCAAAGTCAGTGCGACAGCCTGCTTGTAATCGAAGCCAAACCAGCGAACCAAAAATAGTGTAACGAATAGACCTGTGCCTGCAGTGAGTGAACCGTTCAGCAAGCCTATGGCGCTGAGCCCTAAGCA
Source organism: Grimontia sedimenti (assembly GCF_011045095.1). Classification (GTDB taxonomy): domain Bacteria; phylum Pseudomonadota; class Gammaproteobacteria; order Enterobacterales; family Vibrionaceae; genus Enterovibrio; species Enterovibrio sedimenti. The sequence continues at coordinate 187,234 of NZ_JAALDL010000010.1, read as the reverse complement.
ACCTAGAAGCATGCCCGTCGTATCGCGGTGTTTGGGCTCTGCTTCCTGTCCGAGTGTTTTGCGCATCCGCGAGTAAACACCTAGCAAAATGATAAACCCGCCCAGCAACCCTTCGGCTAAAGGACCCGGCACAAAAAGAATGAGGTTTGCACCACCAATCACCCCGGCAGCACCAGCCAATGTCACGTAAAGGGTGAGTTTGGGGTCGAGGTTGCCACTACGCCAATGCTTGAGCGCCGCGCCCAGTCCAAGCGCTACAGAGGCCACTTTGTGGGTTGCCAGTGCAACAGAAAAGCCGAGACCGAGAAATAACAACAGGGGAAGTTGCAAAAGCCCTGCACCGCCGCCAGCCAAAGAGGCGAGGGTATTGGCAATCAGGGAGCCAATGAAAAGGCCAATGGTAGAGAGAAAGTCCATGTTCGCTCGAATTATTCCATAGTGGACGCAGTGTATCAGGTTGTTAGAGCCAACAGGCCCCAATAGATAGAAAAAAGCCTGTGAAATTTCACAGGCTTCTTAACATCACTTAATGATCAGAGGTGGGCAAATTACCAGCCTTTTACCGCGCCGCCATCAAAGATTTCAGATGCTGCATTGTACACTTCGTCAGTCTGGTAAGACTGAACGAATTGCTGAACGTTTTGTGCAGTTACATTGTTAGCACGGGCAACAATCAGGTTCACGTATGGAGACTCTTTGTCTTCAACGAAGATGCCGTCTTTCTCAGGTGACAGATTGATTTCGCTAGCGAAGGTGGTGTTGATGATTGCCAGTGAAACATCTTCCAGAGAGCGCGGCAGTTGAGCGGCTTCCAGCTCAACGATTTTCAGGTTTTTAGGGTTCGCCGTGATATCCAGAACCGTTGCTTTCAGACCCGCTTCGTCTTTTACTTCAATCAGACCTTGTTGCTCAAGCAGTAGCAGTGAACGACCAAGATTGGTTGGGTCGTTTGGTACTGCGATCTGTGCGCCTTCTTCCAGTTGTTCAACAGAAGTCACTTTGGTTGAGTAACCTGCAATTGGATAAACCAGCGTGTTACCCGCGATTTCGAACTTGTAACCGCGGTCAGAAATCTGCTGGTCAAGATATGGCTTGTGCTGGAATGCGTTTGCATCGATTGAGCCTTCATCCAGCGCGGCGTTTGGCGTGACGTAGTCAGAGAAAGTCACCAGTTCAACATCCAGGCCGTATTTCTCTTTCGCAACTTTTGCCGCGACTTCCGCCACTTGCTCTTCAGCACCGGCAATAACGCCAATTTTTACTTTCGTCAGATCAACAGTCTCTTCCTGACCACAGCCGGTCAGAACCAGGGTAGAAGCAAGGCCAACGGCTGCAGCAATTTTCTTGAGTGTAAAAGTCATCACGTATCTCCTTAAAATTCAGAATTTCCATTTATCCGGATGGTGTCACCATCCGTTTTTTATCTGTGGTCAACCCGCTTCACGAAGTAGTCGCCAGCTGACTGAATCATTTGCACCAATATCACCAGCATCACTACGGTGATCAGCATGACGGTGCCGTCAAAACGCTGGTAGCCGTATCGGATACCCACATCGCCCAGACCGCCGCCGCCAACAGCACCCGCCATGGCGGAGTAGCTCACCAGCGTTACCAAGGTGATTGTTGCGCCGTTCAAAATGCCCGGCATCGCTTCTGGCAGAAGGACTTTGCGGATAATTTGTAGTGGTGTTGCACCCATTGCTTGAGCCGCCTCGACCAAACCTGACGGCACTTCCAGCAATGCACCCTCAACCAGACGTGCGATAAACGGAATCGCACCGACAGTGAGGGGAACAATCGCTGCACCTGTACCGATGGACGTTCCCATGATGAAGCGGGTGAATGGGATGATGGCGACCAGCAAAATAATGAAAGGGATTGAGCGGCCAATATTGACGATGATGCCAATGGATTTGTTCAATGCCGCGTTTTCCAACAAGCCGCGTGGCTTAGTGAGGTGCAGCAGTACACCTAAAGGAATACCAAACAGGAAACCAATCGCACCGGATACAAAGACCATGGTCAGGGTCTGGCCCAGTGCATCAATCAACAGGCCAACAAGGCGTTCGTTTTCAGCAAACCAACCTGAAACAGCAGCGATATTAAGCGACATAGCCCAGCACCTCGATGTTGATGTTGTGATCTTTTAGGTAAGTCAGTGCGTGGTTGACGTTCTCTTCGTCGCCAAAGAATTCCGCCAGCATCAGGCCAAATTTCACGCCGCCCGCATAGTCCATGTCAGAACTCAGAATGCTGATGTCGATATTGAACTTTCGTGATACCTGGCTGATAAGCGGGGCATCGACACTGGCGCCAGTGAACTCAAGGCGAACCAGTGGTGGTAAGTGACCATCACTCTGAGGTTGCAGCCGCTCTTCGTAATCCTGCGGGATGGAGAGATCCAGCGTTGCGCGGATAAAAGTGCGCGCCAGCTCTGTTTTCGGATGAGCGAAGATATCGCTCACAGGACCTTTCTCTACCAACTCACCGCCACCGATGATCGCTACTTCGTGACAGATGCGCTTCACCACGTCCATTTCGTGAGTGATCAGCAATATGGTCAAGCCCAGCTTCTGGTTGATGGTCTGCAATAGATTCAGGATGGAGTGGGTCGTCGCCGGATCCAATGCGCTGGTGGCTTCGTCACACAGTAGTACTTTTGGATCGCTTGCTAACGCGCGCGCAATGGCCACACGCTGCTTTTGACCGCCGCTGAGGTTAGAGGGATAGCTATGGTGTTTATCACTCAGGCCGACTAAATCCAGCAGCTCAGTCACTTTGCGTTGAATGTGTTGTTTGTCTTTGCCTGCTAGTTCCAGAGGCAGTGCCACATTGTTAAACACAGTGCGGGAGGAAAGCAGGTTGAAGTGCTGGAAAATCATGCCGATTTTCTGGCGCTCACGGGTCAGTTCTGATTGAGACAGAGCGGTGAGCTCAACGCCGTCAACGACGACTTTCCCAGAGGTTGGGCGTTCCAGCAGGTTGACGATGCGGATCAGTGTACTTTTACCGGCACCTGATGCACCAATAACACCAAAAATTCTGCCCTGAGGAATCTGGAGGTCAATATCGCGCAGGGCATGGATCGTCAGATCACCCTGTTTGAACTCCTTGTTAACCTGTTTTATTTCGATCATAGGCCTTCCTGGACAAAAATCGTGTTAATAAAAGGTAAAAAAGATAGCGATTGTTATGGGGTTTTTGTGGCTATCTGGTGTTTGATGCTATTTATTGTCTCAAAATAAGTCAATAGATATTTTTACGGCTAGACGTCTAAACGTATATTGTAGGGATAAGTGATTGATAAGGGATTTGGGAATGGCTTGAGCTGGTAGGAATACCCAATCTTTGCGGGCTTGTAACCTGTTTTTTAACTCACCTCACATCAATTGCTTTCTTTTCATACTGGCTCACTGCATCAATACACTTAGTGATATATATTTTGCGGCTTATATTCACAAGCAGGATGGGTATGTGAGGGCGTCATTTAAACGAATGATGTTGTTGGCAAGCGCCTTAAGTTGGGTGCTGGTCTCACTGATGCCTGTGATAAATGCCCATGGCAGCAATGCTGGCGTTTGGGAAACACTCTGTACTGTTAATGGCTTTAAGCTGGTTCAGGTTGAAGGGGAAGAAACCAGCGATGAAGGAAAGCACCATGGAAAGCCTTGTCCGTTCAGCCACTTCTCTTTTAGTCATCACCTTACACTCACCACCACAGACACTCATACTCACGTAAAATTCGTGGGGAATCAGCGTTACTCTTTATTGGCTCAAAGGGTAAGGTTTGAATCTCCCATCGCCCGCGCCCCACCTTTCTCACTCTCATAATCTCCAAGCTCGTATACAGCTGTAGTTGCTGAGGGCTGGAGTGTTCTAAAACAAAAATAAATAGGGCGCTAAGCCCACTGAGTAAAGTCATCTATAAAAATGCACTGCGTGTTTTGCGGTGTGTTTGCTTATGAGAAAGGAAAACTAATCATGGTTAGTGAAACCAACACAGCGGCTGCGGCTGCCCAAAAAGCGCGATATTTCACTGCTTGGCGATGGCACTTCTATGCCGGACTTTTCGTTATTCCCTTTATGTTGATGCTGAGCGTTACCGGTCTTGTCATGCTGTTTGATGATGAGATTGAATCTGCCCGCTACGGAGACATGTTAACGGTTCAGGCCAGCGGACAACCAATGCAACCTTCTGAACAGCTCAATGCGGTAAATCAGGCGTTTCCAGAAGCCACGGTGACGCAATTTATTCCAGCGCGAACCGCAGATACTGTCAGCCGTTTTTCCATTCAATTGCCAAGCGGTGAAACCCGTTTTGCCATAGTGAACCCGTATACAGCGGAAGTGACAGGGACAATCGACCGCAGCGACAGTTGGTATGAGCTGGCGAACGATATTCACGGCACACTACTTATTGGTGACTTAGGTGATCGACTGATTGAAACTGCCGCCAGTTTTATGATTCTGCTGCTGTTGTCAGGGATTTACCTCTGGTGGCCGAAAGACGCGGCAAGCCGAGCCGGTTTTCTTAAGATCCGTACCGACAGCGGTTCGCGCATTTTCATGCGGGACTTGCATGCCAATCTAGGTGGCGTTTTATCCGTGGTATTACTGCTGTTTGTATTGTCTGGTCTTGCCTGGGCGGGTATCTGGGGCGGAAAAATTGTTCAGCCTTGGGGCAGCTTCCCAGCTGAACGCTCTAAAAACGCGCCTGAATCGGTGATCACCCACAAGATGCTTAATCATGGCTCTGAAGAGGAAATGCCCTGGAACCTCGAGCAAACGCCAGTACCGAGCTCTGATCATGGTGGTCATGGTGCACCTGAGCCCAACGTGGAACGCAAGTACGCTGCGGATGTGAGCATCGATCAGGTTGTGACCTTGGCTAAGGAAGTGGGTTTTACCCACTATAAGCTGAAATTTCCGAAGTCGGATACTGGGGTTTATACCTTGTCGGCGAACACCATGAGTGGAGATATTACCGACCCAAGGCAAGACAGAACCATGCACGTAGACCAATACAGTGGTGAAGTGCTGGCAGATATTACCTTTGCAGATTACAACTGGATGGCAAAAGCGATGGCGGCAGGGATTGCATTGCATCAGGGGGATATCAGCATCATCAATAAAGCGCTGAATGTATTTTTCTGTCTTGCCTTTATCGCTATATCTATCACTGGTGGTGTTATGTGGTGGAAGCGTCGTCCGAACGGTTCACGCAAACTTGGCGCGCCACCTGTCGTGGCTGGTGGTGGTTTTTGGGTGGTCGGAGCGACAACCCTGATTGCCATCTGTCTGTTGTTTCCGCTCGCTGGCTTGTCAGTGGTTGCAATTTTATGCATCGATTGGCTTATCTTCCGACGTGTGCAGAGTTTGAAACATGCTTTCAGTTAACAAAATTGAGCCCCTGAGAATAGGGGCTTTTTTGTGCATTTTAAATAAGGTGAAATCCCCAAAAACAGTGCGTGGTAGCACGCAATTAGGAGGCTACATAGGGAGTTATCTATCAGAAGGTTAAATAAAACCTGATCATTGTTTGACCGACTTCAAACTACCTTGTGATGAAGCTACTTGCCTAGGCGCATAATGAGTAAAGTTATTGCAACATCTCATTAACTGCATAGTTAGTGAGATAGCCACGGATTGAACAGGCAGCCTGCACCTATCTTTTGCAACTTTCCGCGTTGCCTGTTGTTACCGCCATTTCGAGCAAGGAGACTGAAATCATGTTGAAACGTCGTTCGTTCCTCGCCACCGCCGCAGTAGCACTCAGTGTGTTCATGGCCGGCTGTGGTGAGCAAAAGCAGGAAGCGGCAGCTGAAGCTGCACCCGCTGCGCAAGAAAAAGTAACCTGGAAAATGGTCACCACCTGGCCGAAGAACTTCCCTGGTTTGGGAACGGGCGCAAACAACCTTGCTGAGCTGATCACTGAAATGAGTGACGGTCGCCTGGAAGTGAAAGTGTACGGTGCCGGCGAGCTGGTGGGTGCACTGGATGTGTTTGATGCAGTATCTCGTGGTACTGCCGAAATGGGTCATGGCGCTGGCTACTACTGGAAAGGTAAAGCACCGGCAGGCCAGTTTTTCGCAGCAGTACCATTTGGTCTGACCGCGCAGGAAATGAACGGCTGGATCTACAACGGTGGTGGTCTGGAACTGTGGGCGGAAGCTTACGAACCATTCGGTATCATCCCAATGCCAGCGGGTAACACTGGCGTACAAATGGGTGGCTGGTTCAACAAAGAAATCAACCAAATCAGTGACCTTGAAGGCCTGAAAATGCGTATCCCTGGGTTGGGCGGTGAGGTGCTGAAACGAGTAGGTGGTACGCCTGTACTGCTGCCGGGCGGCGAAATCTTCCCATCTCTGCAATCTGGCGCGATTGACGCGACTGAGTGGGTAGGTCCATACAACGATTTGGCATTTGGTCTGCACAAAGCGGCGAAATACTACTACTACCCGGGGTGGCATGAGCCAGGTACAACGCTGGAAGCGCTGATCAACAAGCAAGCATTTGAGAAGCTGCCTAAAGATCTGCAATCTATCGTTCTGGCGGCAACACGTGTAGCGAATGCCGACATGCTGGCTGAATTCACTGCGCGCAACAACGCAGCGCTGGAAAGCCTGGTGAACGAGCACAAAGTAGAGCTCCGTCCGTACCCACAAGAAGTACTGACTCAACTGCAAGCAGTAGCTGATGAAGTGGTTGCTGAGCAGGCAGAAGTGGATGAAATCAGTAAGAAGGTTTACGACTCTTACAAATCTTTCCGCGATCAGGCAATTGACTGGCATGCTATTTCTGAGCAAGCCATGCTGAACGCCCGTAATCCGCAATAATGTTGAACAGGCAGTGCCCCGGGCACTGCCTTTTTCAATACCCTCATAAAAACAAAAGCCCTAAGGGCTGAAGTAAGAGTTGTTGTATGGAAACCGCTTCTCCTTTTCTGATTTCCCTGATCAAAGGGATCAATCGATTCAGTGATTGGACGGGTCGCTTCGTTTCCTGGTTCGTGTTGGCAATTGTGCTTATCACCTTCGTGGTGGTTGTGATGCGTTATGTGTTTAACACGGGCTCAGTGTTTATGCAGGAGTCCGTTCTCTATTTTCATAATTACGTGATTATGCTTGGCGCAGCTTACGCGCTGTTGAAAGGTGCTCACGTACGCGTGGATATTTTCTATCGCCCAATGAGTGAAAAGAAAAAAGCCTTGGTTGACCTGTTTGGCTTTCTCTTTTTACTGCTACCAACCTGTGTGTTTATCTTTTATATCGCGTGGGATTATGTCTCCGCTTCGTGGGCCATTATGGAAGGCTCGCAAGAAGCAGGTGGCGTAGACGCACGTTACATATTTAAAACCAGTATATTGCTGATGCCCGCGCTAGTGATCCTGCAGGGTATCGCGGAGTCATTGAGAGCCGTGTTAACCCTTACCGGCCACCAAGACTTGGCTAAGCAATTAGAAGATCACGATGAGGAGCACGCACTATGACCGAGTTCCTCGCACTGTTTCTATTTTTGTTTACCTTCGGCGTATTGCTGGTGGGTTATCCGGTGGCGTTTTCGCTAGGTGGCTCTGCATTGTTGTTTGCCTTCATTGGTTCGGCAACGGGAGCGTTTGACCCAGCTTTCCTTGAAGCTATTCCTAACCGTATCTCTGGCACGCTCTCCAATGAGCTGCTGGTGGCTATCCCGCTGTTCGTTTTTATGGGCGTGATGCTGGAGAAATCCAAAATTGCAGAAGACTTGCTCGATACCATGGGGCAGGTGTTTGGCGGCTTAGCGGGTGGATTGGGTATTTCGGTGACCATCGTCGGTATGCTGCTGGCAGCGAGCACCGGTATCGTTGGTGCGACCGTGGTAACCATGGGCTTGCTGTCTCTGCCTTCAATGATGAAGCGCGGCTATTGTCCTCGTATCGCGACGGGCACGATTTGTGCTTCGGGTACCTTAGGTCAAATCATTCCGCCTTCCATCGTGCTTGTACTGCTGGGGGATGTGATTTCCTCGGCATATCAGCAGGCGCAGCTTGATCAGGGGATCTTCTCGCCAGAAAGCGTGACAGTGGGTGATTTGTTCCTTGGCGCGCTGATCCCGGGCTTTGTGCTGGTGGGGCTGTACATTGTGTACCTGATTGGTATTGCGATTTTACAACCGCATCGAGTGCCACCTATTCCAGAAGAAGATCGTAAGGTCAGCAAAGAACTCTTCGTTCAGGTACTGACCGTATTGATCCCGCCAGTGCTTCTGATTGTGCTCGTATTGGGCTCCATCCTGACGGGTGTAGCCACACCAACAGAAGCGGCGTCTGTGGGTTCCGTGGGTGCCATCATTCTTGCGGCCAGTAAGCGCATGTTTAACCTCGCTATCCTCAAGGAAGTCATGCGCACCACCACAGAAGTGACCGCCATGGTCTTTATGATCCTGATTGGTGCGTCACTGTTTGCGCTGGTGTTCCGTGGCTTTGGTGGTGACGACATTGTTCGCGACTTCCTCACTGGTCTTCCGGGTGGCGTGTTTGGCGCGATGCTGCTGGTCATGCTGGTATTGTTCCTGTTGGGCTTCTTCCTCGACTTCATTGAAATTACCTTTGTCGTTATCCCGATTGTTGCGCCAATCCTGCTGACCATGGGTGTGGACCCCGTTTGGCTGGGTATCATGATCGCGCTGAACCTGCAGACGTCATTCCTGACGCCACCGTTTGGTTTCTCGCTGTTCTACCTACGTGGGGTAGCGCCTAACTCGATCTCAACCATGGATATTTATCGTGGTGTGATGCCGTTTATCGCCATCCAGATTTTGGTGCTGATGATGCTGGCTTACTGGCCGTCATTGGCGACCTGGCTACCAGAGTTGGTATACGGATAAGCGGAAACGCAGAGTTTTAAAGGCCTCCAGATTAGGAGGCCTTTTTGTCTCAGCAATACCGCTTGACGCTAACCAAGACTCGGTTTCTACTACGCTTCTTTATGCTTGTTATGTCCGGAGATGAAGTGGCATCTGCAGTTGATATCGCCATGTTGGCGGTGTTTATTCCAACATTCTTTTTTGTATCGGTAACGCCGGGTATGTGCATGACCCTAGCAATGACGCTAGGCATGAGTATTGGTGTACGTCGTAGCCTTCACATGATGTGGGGAGAGTTGATTGGTGTGGGTTTGGTTTCGCTGGCATCCGTTGCTGGCGTAGCGGCGATCATGCTCAATTACCCAGAGTTGTTTGCGATTCTGAAGTATCTGGGTGGCGCATATCTGTTTTACCTTGGTGTCCAGATGTGGCTATCTAAAGGGAAAATGGCGATTCCTCAGGATTTCACTTCAAATTCCGATACGTCTCGACTGACGCTCGCAATGCAAGGCTTTGTGACCGCCATTGCCAACCCGAAAGGTTGGGCGTTTATGATTTCGCTGTTGCCACCGTTTATTAACCCTTCTCTGGCGTTGCCACCTCAGCTTTCCGTGCTGATTGGCATTATCCTGCTGACAGAGTTTGGCTGTTTACTACTTTATGCTTCGGGCGGCCGCACGCTGCGCCACTTCCTACAAAAAAGCGGTAACGTGCGAATGATGAACCGCATCGCGGGCTCATTGATGATGGGTGTAGGTGTTTGGTTGGCTGTGGGCTGATTATCCCGGCGGTCAGTCTTTGTAAGTCTCTGCGATCTTGATAAAGTCTGACTGCATTTCAAACATGATATCGACTAACAGAGGGTCGAAATGCGATCCTCTGCCTTCCCGGATAATGTCAAACGCCTCGTCGTTGGTCATTGCAGATTTGTAAATACGCTTACTGACCAACGCATCAAACACATCAGCAACCGCCATTAACCGCGCACTGAGCGGAATGTCTTCGCCTGCTAAGCCTTGCGGATAGCCAGAGCCATCCCACTTTTCATGGTGACCATAGGCGATTTCTTTCGCCGCGCTCAGGAATGGATAATGCGCGCCTACCTCTTCCTCGGCTTTCACTATCGCGTCGTAGCCAAGTTTGGCGTGCGTTTTCATGATGTCGAATTCTTCGGCCGTCAGCTTGCCGGGTTTCAGCAAGATAGCATCTGGAATACCGACTTTGCCGATGTCGTGAAGCGGTGCAGTTTTGAACACCATAGTGACGTACTCGGGCGTCACTATGTCAGGATATTTGCCACGCAGGTAAAGCTGGTCTGCAAGGATTTTTACATAGTACTGAGTACGGACAATGTGATTACCGGTTTCCTGATCGCGTGTTTCCGCGAGGCTTGCGAGTGCATTGATGGTGACATCCTGAATAACACTGAGTTCTTTAACCCGACGTTGAACTTCCGCTTCCAAAAACTCATTTTGATCATGCAGGAAGTCTTTGGACGCTTTGTTCTCTAGATGGATGCGGATGCGCGCCATCGTGATAGGCGGACTGAGGGGCTTTTTGATGTAGTCAGCAGCACCCACAGAAAAACCAAATTCCTGATCTTCCGCTTTTGACTTAGAAGTCAAGAAGATAACTGGAATATCGCCACCGCCTTTTTTGGCTTTAATCTGACGGCAGACTTCGTAGCCGTCCATGCCGGGCATGACGACATCCAAGAGAATCAGATCTATGGAAAATTTTTCAACGATAGCGAGAGCTGTTTGGCCATTGGTCGCTGCCTTGACTTCATAATCGTTCTTGAGCATCTCGCTCACGAACACAAGATTTTCAGGCGTATCATCGACGACCAATATGGTTGCGCGTTTCTTTGCGTTGTTTTCCGGTGACACCATTAACGGGATCCTGAATCACTTTCCACTTCTTCAATCCTAGGTCTACTCTTAATAATGTTCCAATTGTGAGTCACATTATTTTAATTGAGACATGCAGTTACAGCGTGCCTACATACGTACGGTAAAAGCGTTCGTAATGTACTAACGGCGAGCAGATCAAAACCTATGAACAACGACAGTTTTTTGGGCGTAACAGCGTTCACTGGAAAGCTTTTCTCAGAAATTACTGCAAGGGCGGGCAGCGTGTTGAGCACAGGACAAGCCCGTGCTTTCGTTATGGTGGTATTCACCTTGCTGCCTATATCCGTGCGAGCGGAAAAAGAACACGGTTATTTATCTGCGACTTCGCTTCCACCGACGGGAGAGGGGGTCAGCCTGCTGCCGCTTCTTACCGGTATCATTCTTATACTGTTGGTGATTGTGGTCCGTGGAGCAGTCACCATCAAGGCCTGCAAGCCCAAGTCAAAGATCAACGCCAGAAGATCCGCCAGACAGAAAAAGACCTCTCTATCGCAAAACGTTCCGCCAGCGTGGCACATCAGGCGAAGCGGGATTTTCTTTCCAACATGTCCCATGAGCTAAGAACACCCTTGAATGCCATATTGGGGATGTCTCAACTGGCGATGGATAGCGGCCTTGAAGGGAAACAGCAACGGTATATCAAGCGGGTTATCAGTGCGGCTAACTCATTGCTTGATGCGGTCAATGAAGTGTTGGATTTCACCAATGTCAAAGCTGGCAACCTGCATATTGAATGGGTTGAGTGTAATCTCGAAACCATTCTGACACCGGTAGCTGACACGTTGGGCGAGCGGGCTCAGGAAAAAGATGTGCTGTTTTGCGTCAACCTCGATATGGCAATTCCAAAGATCATTGATGCAGACTCTGTACGTCTTACTCAGGTGCTCATGGCGTTGGGTGATAATGCGGTGAAGTTTACCGACAGCGGAGAGGTCACACTCTCTGTCACGCTCGAATCCTGTCGGGACTCTGACGTTAAAATACGCTTTACGATTCGTGACACCGGGGTAGGGATCCGCAGAAAGGATTTGGATAACCTCTTCCAGCCATTTTCGCAGTCAGACAATTCCTCATCGCGGGAGCATGGCGGTCGTGGACTGGGACTAACACTGGCCCGTGAACTGGTGTCGCTGATGGGGGGCGAGTTACAGGCTGATAGCCGCTTGGGGGAAGGCAGTGTATTTTCCTTTACGCTGCCTTGTCAGTCCGGGCTGCGTGAAACCTCAAAGCTCGGTGGAGCCTGGGCGCGTTTGCTTACGGCGAAAAGCGTACTCATCGTGTCGCCAAATTCTACCCTGCGTAACAACATGAAAGAACCGCTGGTTTTTGCCGGTGCCAATGTGAGTCAATGCCGGGATGTCGACGACATTGAGCACAGCAAGCAGAACATCGAGCGCGGTGTTTATGAGCATGTTGTCGTGGACTGGGATCTGATTACGCCAGAGATGAAATCCAGTATTTCAACCATATTCAATGGCCTGTCACGAGCTCAATCTGTCCTTCTGCTTTGCGGAAAGAAACACTGTTTGGATATTCCTGATGCCAGACCGAACTTCGCGTTCAACTGGGTCACCATGCCCGTGCTTCCATCGAAATTTATGCGTTCGTTGACGGAAGAAGTACGCACCATCAAGCCGATCAAAAACGGTCGCAAAGACCTGCCAGAGCTAGAACTGGAAGACATCCCGGAAGAAGAAATCGCCATTATGGATAAGGTGGTGCTACTGGTTGAAGATAACCTTATCAATCAGGAAGTCGCGCTGGGAGCGATGGAAACCCTTCCAATCAGTGTGCTGGTGGCAGACAACGGTGCAGAAGCCATTGAGATGGTTAAAGAGCATCACGTTGATTTGATCTTGATGGATATGCAGATGCCAGTGGTTGATGGGGTAACGGCAACCAAGACCATCCGTCGGGAGTTAGGTATGCAAACCTTGCCGATACTCGCCATGACGGCAAACACGGATGCCCACGACGTGGCAGCGTGTCGTGAAGCGGGGATGAACGAGCATCTTGCCAAACCCATCAACTTTGAATTATTGCACGCCAAATTAATAGAATGGCTTTCGAAAGATGCACCGGAAGAGAAGAAATCTGAGGCACCGCTTGAATCGGTTGTGGTTTCATCATCTACAGAACCAGAACCAGAACCAGAACCAGAACCAGAACCAGAACCAGAACCAGAACCAGAACCAGAACCAGAAAAAGCCGAAGACACCACGGAAGTAGCGGCAGAGGTGGAAGAAGCAGATATTGAAGCGACGACGGAAGTGGTCGATACCGTTGCCAAAACACCGGAACCAAAAGGGGAATCAACCGTTGATGCAGAAGCTGAGGACGCTGAACGGACCCGAAGGAGAGTAAACATGGAATACGACGATACAATGTTTGATCTGATGGTTGATAACGTGCCCGGCATCAATCTTGGTGAAGGCGTGCAACGACTGGGTGGCAACAAAGCGAAGTATCTGAAAATCTTGTCGCTGTTCCTCACTTCGCAAAAAACGGCGATGGACCAACTGCTGTCAGATGCAGACAACAGCGAGAAAGCGATACTTGCTCACTCCTGTAAAGGGGCGGGAAGTAATATTGGCGCAGATGCTATCTCAAAGATAGCTTCGGGTTTGGAAGACAAATACAACGCAGGCGAGACGGTTACGGAAGCGGAAGTGAATGAGCTGAAAGACCTGATCACTGCTGCCATTGATAAGTTTGACGAAATTGCTTTGAGCTCAGCGTCCGTGGAGGCGGAGCCTGTTGTTCAGGAAGAAATTAAACCGTTGGATGCTTACTTGATTGAGCAAATCAATGCATTGCAGACCAGCCTTCAAGAGTTCGATATTGAAGTGCAGGACAAGCTCTCTACGCTTTCCAAGGATTTGCCGCAGTGGTTCAACCAACTCGAAGAATTTAAGCGCCTGCAGGAGTCAGTGAATCAGTTTGATTTCCTGACGGCAGAAGAACACCTCAAGGCGCTGAAGAAGAAAACTGGATAACCCCAGTTGCTCCCAAATGAACATAAAAAAGCCGACGCAAATAGCGTCGGCTTTTCTTCTAGAAGTCAGAGAGCTTATTCAGCTGCTGCTTCTGCATCTTCCGCTTGTTTTGCTTGAATCGCAGTCAGTGCAACGGTGTAAACGATGTCGTCTACCAGTGCGCCACGAGACAGGTCGTTAACAGGCTTACGCATACCCTGAAGCATTGGACCGATTGAAACCAGATCCGCTGAACGCTGTACCGCTTTGTAAGTGGTGTTACCGGTGTTCAGGTCTGGGAATACGAATACGGTCGCTTTACCTGCTACTGGAGAGTTTGGCGCTTTAGAAGCTGCCACGTTTTCCATGATAGCGGCGTCGTACTGCAGAGGACCGTCGATCATCAGGTCAGGACGTTTCTGCTGAGCAATCAGCGTTGCTTCACGTACTTTCTCAACGTCTGCACCCTGACCAGAAGTACCGGTAGAGTATGAGATCATTGCTACGCGAGGCTCGATGCCGAATGCCGCTGCAGAATCTGCAGACTGGATAGCGATTTCAGCCAGTTGCTCTGCGTTTGGATCTGGGTTGATCGCACAGTCACCGTAAACCAGAACCTGGTCAGGCAGCAGCATGAAGAACACAGAAGACACCAAAGATGCGCTTGGCGCAGTCTTGATGATTTGCAGCGGTGGACGGATGGTGTTTGCTGTGGTGTGAACCGCACCAGATACCAGGCCGTGTACTTCGTTCGCTTCCAACATCATAGTACCCAGTACTACGGTGTCTTCCAGTTGCTCACGCGCTACAACTTCGGTCATGCCTTTGTTCTTACGCAGCTCAACCAGACGCGCAACGTATTGCTCACGCACTGCTTCAGGGTCGATGATGGTGACGCCAGCACCCAGAACCACGCCTTGCTGGTCAGCAACACGCTTGATTTCTTCTGGGTTACCCAGCAGCACACATTCCGCAATTTTACGCTCAGCACAGATAGCTGCCGCTTTAACGGTACGTGGCTCGTCACCTTCTGGCAGAACGATACGCTTAGCCGCTTTACGAGCCAGCTCAGTCAGCTGGTAACGGAATGCTGGTGGGCTCAGACGACGTGCACGTGCAGCGCCTTCAGACAGAGACTCAATCCAGTTGCCGTCAACGTGTGCTGCAACGTGGTTCTGAACGAACTCTACACGCTCTTTATCGTCAGCTGGAACTTCCAGGCTGAAGCTTTGCAGGTTCAGAGACGTCTGCCAAGTGTTACCCGCAGTGGTGAACACTGGCAGGCCAGCTTGGAATGCGCGCTCGCACAGACCGTTCAGCTGTTCTGGGATGCTGTAACCGCCAGTCAGCAGCAAGGCACCGATTTCCAGACCGTTCATTGCTGCCAGACACGCCGCAACGATAACGTCAGGACGGTCAGCAGAAGTCACCAGCAGAGAGCCTGCGCGGAAGTGTTCAACCATGTTAGGGATTGAACGCGCACAGAAAGTGATGCTCTTGATACGACGGGTGTTGATTTCACCTTCGTTGATGATTTCAGCATTCAGGTGCTTCGCCAGATCGCTCGCACGAGTTGCAATCAGATCGATGCTCCAAGGCACACAACCCAGAACGCGGATTGGGCTGGAGTTAAAGATCTCCATCACTTCAACATTGCTGCTTTTCGCTGCATTGTTGTCATCGAAGATGTCAGACAGATCAGGACGGGTACGACCTTGCTCATCAACCGGTGCGCCGTGTTTGTTGATCACAACGCCTGCGATGTTTGAGTTCTTGCTACCACCGAAGTTAGATACGGCAACTTCAATGCGCTCTTTCAGTTGCGCAGGGTTGTCAGTGCCCGGAGTGGTGATGAACACGATTTCCGCATCCAGCGTTTTCGCGATTTCGTAGTTAACCTGGTTCGCGAAAGGATGGTTACGGGTAGGTACCAGACCTTCAATCAGCGCGACTTCTGCTTCAGCAGTTGCTTCTTTAAAGCGGGCGATGATTTCTTCCATCAGCACGTCAGTCTGATCGGTACGGATCAGCGCTTCAGCGTTTGCCATGGTCAGCGGCTCTGCCACTTTCATGTCGCTGTTTGCTTCGATGATGGTTGTTGTCAGGTCAGGCTGGTTATCGCCATGGCGAGGCTGGGCGATAGGCTTGAAAAATGAGACGCGAAGGCCCTTTTGTTCCATCGCACGCAGTACGCCCAGGCTAACGCTGGTCAGACCAACACCTGTGCCGATTGGAATGAGCATAATAGTACGGGACACGCTTGATTCCTCTTTACTATGTAGGGAGCAAAACCCACAGACGCGGGTTTTGTTAATAATTCAGTTTGGCAGACAGTCAGATAACTTTGCCAAATTGAAACGGCTGACCACATTGATCAGCCGCATGTTTGCATCAAATGGCGATTAGATTTCAGCCAGACGTGCAGTGTCTTGTGCGATAACCAGCTCTTCGTTGGTAGAGATAACCATTGCTGGAACACGGCTGCTATCAGTAGTGATAACGCCTTCGCCGCCGAAGCGAGCTTTCAGGTTGCGCTCTTGGTCAACTTCAACACCCAGCAGAGCCAGACGGTTCAGAACCAACTCACGGATTGGGCCAGAGTTCTCGCCGATACCGCCAGTGAACACGATCGCGTCCAGACGGCCGTCCAGGCATGCAGTGTAGCTAGCAACGTATTTCGCCAGACGGTGACAGAACACGTCCATTGCGCGAGTTGCTTCTTCTTTCGCACCGTAGTTGTCTTCAACGAAACGGCAGTCAGAAGTCACTTCGGTCAGACCCATCAGGCCAGACTCTTTGGTCAGCATGCTGTTGATTTGCTCAACGCTGTAACCCAGTGCATCGTGCAGGTGGAAGATGATTGCTGGGTCCAGGTCACCAGAACGGGTACCCATTACCAGACCTTCAAGCGGAGTCATACCCATAGATGTGTCTACAGATTTACCGTTCTTGATTGCACATACAGATGCGCCGTTACCCAGGTGACAGTTGATGATGTTCAGTTCTTCAACTGGCTTATCAAGCTGAGCCGCTGCTTCTTGAGCGATGAAGTAGTGAGAAGTACCGTGCATGCCGTAACGACGGATACCGTGCTCTTTGTACAGCTTGTATGGCAGTGCGTACAGGAACGCTTCTTCTGGCATAGTCTGGTGGAACGCAGTGTCGAATACCGCTACGTTTTTCAGAGTAGGGAATGCTGCTTTCGCTGCTTCGATACCTACCAGGTGCGCAGGGTTGTGCAGAGGTGCGAAGCTCGCAGCGTCTTCGATACCTTTCAGTACTGAATCACAGATCAGTGCAGATTTAGTGAACTGCTCGCCGCCGTGAACAACACGGTGACCGATTGCGCCCAGGTTTTCAGCCAGTTCTGGTTTAGAAGCCAGAATGGTTTCAACGATGAAGCTCAGTGCTTCTTTGTGTGCAGCACCTTCGCCCAGTTGAGCTTCGTGTTTGCCGTCCAATTTCCACTTAATGCGTGCTTCTGGCAGGTGCAGACATTCTGCCAGACCTGACAGGTGCTCATCACCTGATTGTGCGTCGATGATTGCGAATTTCAGCGAAGAGCTGCCGCAGTTAAGAACAAGAACCAGCTTAGACATTTGAGACTACCTATTCGTGTAAAGTAGATGGTGTTTACTAATCGGAGAAGGATAGTTGATTAACGTCACACTAACCGTCCCAGAAAAACTTTTAGCAAAATTTGTCGCGGAATAGATACATCGCTCATCAGTCCTTTGATAGATACCCACTGCGCCGCGCCCATCCTTGTTTTGCGTCACATGACTGGCCAATTCGGTTTTCTGTCACATCAGTGATTGATGTTCGAAGAATTCACGTACTGAACCTTATGACTCAACAAGGTTTGAGCTTTGAGGTGTGACTGCTTCATTTTCGGAAACAGTTTTTTGCCACACCGGTCAACATATCCGGGTACGCAACGAAAAACGCCAGACAGATTGTCCTACAGGCCCACCATCTTTGGTGATTTGTTGCGCTGCCGGTCATCCATTTGGCGTTTCAGTGGTTGCGAGATAATCAAATCCGAGCAACAATTGATTTAGGTCGGCTAAGTCTAGCGATACTTGCGCCAGATAACAAAAATTTTTGAGTCTTAATTGATTTGAATTAATGTTTATCAACTTTGTTTTAAAGATTGCAGCAAGTTTTTAGCCGATGATACAGAGACATCGCTTTAGAGGTATGCGCCATATGAGTAATAAATCAATGTGGAACGCGTTCCGTGATGGTCAGAAGTACATGACGGAATGGCCGGTTCGAAAAGAGCTGGCACCGATGTTCCCGGAAAACCGAGTAATCCGTGCAACCCAGTTTGCGATTAAAGTGATGCCTGCTGTTGCCGTCATCAGCGTTTTGATGCAAATGGCCTTCAATAACTACTCAGGTTTGCCGCAGGCCATGATCATGGCTTTGTTTGCACTGAGTTTGCCGCTACAAGGTATGTGGTGGTTGGGGAAACGCCGCGAAACACAACTGCCTCCTGCGCTTGCAGGTTGGTATCGCGAATTGCATGAGAAGATTGTCAGCGAAGGTGGGGCCCTGCAGCCAATGAAAAGCCGCCCGCGCTACAAAGAGCTTGCGCAAACGCTGAACCGTGCATTCAAGCAACTCGACAAGACATCACTGGAGCGTTGGTTCTAAGCCAAAATTCCAAGTGACAGTGCTACGAAAACGCCCCGTTTGTCGGGGCGTTTTGCTTTCTAGAGAAAGGAGAACACGTCAGGACAGTTCGCTAAGACTTGCCTTTTTGCTGATGCTTTTCTTTTCTCGACGAGCTTGCTGCAAGAGCTTCAGCAAGGTTGCGTTGTTCCAATCAGACGCTGATGGGCTGTAGCGGCTTGCCATCATCGCATTCACTTCCAAATCTATTTGCGCTGTCAGCGTCTCTGGCACTAGGGAGTTATCCCACGCGCGCATTGCAGACGCCACCTTCACAGAATCATTTGCCTTTACGGCAGCTATGAGCGTATCAAGCGGTGAAGCGGACTCGTTCGCCACGCTGACAGCACCGATGCTTGAAGGCGCAGCTGAAGGTTTTCTGAAGTAAAGCACCAGCGTGACGAGCCACAAGAAGGCAAACACACCGGTAGCCCAAGGCCAGATGCCAGCATCTTTCACTACAGTGGTTACGCTTGTCGGCGTTGTTGTGACTGTAGCAGGCGCAACAACGTCTGGCGTTTGTGGCACTGGAGCGGCAACAGCACTGCCCGGTTTCACATCCAGCTGAAGGCCCGCAATCTCACTGGTCTGTTTTTGCCCACTAATGGTGTTAAACCAATTGATGCTGAGCGCAGGCAAGATCACGGTTCCAGCTTCGCGCGGAATAATCACCTGTTTGAGCGTCATGACAGTGTAATCACCATCGCGGCTGTACTCGGGCTTATCCGCATAAACGCGCACGCTTTGTGGATAATCGATAGCGATATCCGGCATCGCGCTTTGCTCAATGTTTTTAATTTTTAACGTGATTTCACGATTGATAGCTTCACCAACCTCGACACCTAAAGGCTCTGATATCGCATCGGGTTGCCAAGATTGCGTCAGCTCCAGAGAAGGTGTTGGTAGCCAAAGTCCTGTGTAATCGCTCGGTTTTTCTTTGATGTCGAGCGTCATGTACTCCGCTTGGCGGGCAATAGGAACACCCAGTGATGGTCCCCAACCACGGCGACCTTTCACTTCTGAAGCGCTAAATACCGCGCCCTCCAGTGTTAGCTGTCCTGCTTTGGCTGGCGTCACTTGATAAAGTCGGCTGATAACAACATAGCGGCGGCCATTAACCACAGCCTCTGCCTGAACATCTTCACCCACTTGTTTCACCTCCAATCCATCGCCAAATGGCGCTTGAAGCGCAGGGGAGTCTAATTGGGTGCCAATCATTAAGCGGACACGGTAGTTAAAGGTTTCACCGACGTAGCCAGCGTTGCGATCGAGTGTCGCGGTCAGTTTTACGGTTTCAGTGTCCTGTGCTGCGCTTTTGTCTCTCGCTTCCACCGCCCGAATAGTAATGGGTTCGGTTTTCATGCCTTCAATGTCTAGGCTAGGCAGGGTGAAGGTTCCCATCTTTTTCGCCGCGACCGCAACGCGCCACACCGTGCTGCGGGTCATACTGCCATTGATGATAGAAGTGTTGCTGCTGACGCTCGGACGGCCGTAGATGAAATCTGTATCCAGCGGCGATAAATCGAGCGCTTCGTTATCGACACTGTCATCGACGGAAACGGTAAGCTGAAACGCCTCGCCAACAGGGACAACATTTTGCGATACAGTCGCTTCGGCAGAGGCCGCAAGCGCAGAGCCTGATGCCAAGAGCAATACCAATCCCAGCAAGAATGCGCCAGTGCGGCGATATGGAGCAAAGGATGTTAAACGTGTCATTCTCATTGTTCGTTTACCATGAATTTTCTGTTGGCTCAGGGGCATCTTTTTCCCTTGCCTGTAGAATGAGTTGAGCGCGGATTAGCGCGGCAGTGTCGTCCTGCACTTGCTCGAGTTTTTTCAGTACGGGGTGGCTGGCTTGTAAGCCATTACTGTCACCGCTTTCCCCTGCGTTAGCACTCGCTTGCGCATTTGGCTCTTCGCCATCTTCGCTGCTTTGTTTTGCTATCGCTGCGTCAGATTCAGTGCTCTGATCATCCCCTTGCTGCCCCTCTTGGGTATTGGCAGCGTTGCTCTTTGATTCAGACGCTTGGTCGCCTTTCTCGGTTTGAGGCTGTGAGTCGCCGTTAGATGCAGCTTCGTTTTCCGAAGCCTTGTCCTCTGAGTCGGCGCTGTTATTTTCAGCCTGCTGACCCTGCTGACCCTGCTGACCCTGCTGACCCTGCTGACCCTGCTGACCCTGCTGATTTTGCTCTGATTGCCCGTCCTGCGACTGACTATCTTGTCCTTCAGAAGGGTCTTGTTGGCCTTGGTTACCTTGTTGCGGTTGCGACTCTTGTTCGCCACCCTTTTGTTGCTGTTGCTGTTGCTGTTGCTGTTGCTTCAGCGCTTGTTCCACGACATCGAGATTACGTTTCGCATCAGCGTGATCAGGATTCGCATCCAGCAAAGAGCGGTAAGTGTCCGCAGCTTTCTCAAGGTCACCTGTTTGCGCTAGGGCATTACCTAAGTTGTACTGCGAAGTTGGGTCTTTCAAAGTCGAAAGCGTATCCACCGCACCTTGGTAATCGCCAGCTTTGTATTGCGCGATGCCTTTCCATTGTGGCGATTCGAATGTCTCCGCTGCGTTTTGGTAATCACCCGCTTCAAACTGCGAATACGCCTGTTGGTCATCGGTTTTAAAAGCGTTGGCGTTAGCATGTTCGATTGGCATTACCAAAAATAGGGCAGCCAATACAACGCCTCGGCGGAAACTCATGAGTGCAAGAAGAAGCACTGGGACAATCAACCAATAGCCATCGTTGATGCGCTCTTCTATGGTTTTCTTCGCGGTGTCTGCGGCACCGGAAAGCGGCTTTTCAGTGAAGGCAATGAGATTGTCCACGTCCTGATCGGTTGGTTGCCACATTTGCAGTAACCCACCGGTCGCTTTGGTGACTTCCGACAAAGGCGCAAGAGCGAGCTTGGCAATCACAGTGCTGCCATTTTGCTCAAGTAGCGCGCCGTCAGGCAATGGAATAGGCGCGCCTTGCTGCGTGCCCACCGCAAGAATAGAAACGCGGTAATCCTCACCACTGACAATGTTCAATGTGCGGGAGGCTTCTTTCTCGCTCATGCCATCAGTGATCACGATAATGTCACCTTTGACGAAGCCTGCCTGCTTGAGTACATCTATAGCCTGTTGCACCCCAGCGGCAGCATTGCTGCCAGCAATCGGCATTAACGCGGGGGAAAGATTCGGGATCAGGTTTTTCAGCGTCGCTGCATCTTGTGTCAGCGGACTGACGATGTAACCGTCCGCCGCATAAGTCACCAGCCCCGTACTGCCTTCTTTCCAGCCAGGCAGCATGTCCAAGGCTTTAAAACGAGCCTGCGCCAAGCGACTTGGCGCGATGTCTTCGGCATACATAGAGCGCGACATGTCCATCACCAGCACACGGGCACCAGCAAGGTTCACTGCAGGCAATTCGGTTTTCTGCCAGCTTGGTCCTGCCAACGCGAGTACGGCCAGCAACCAAGCCAACGCCAATGCGCCAATAGGCCAACGTTTCTTACTACTGTTTGTGGCATGACCGCCCGCAAGTAACGCCGACAAATGCGGGGCAATTAGCCCTGATTTCTGTGCTTTCTCGCGCAGCCAAGGTAAAAGCAACGCCAGCGGAATGGCGGCGAGCAGCCACATGGGATGCATAAAGGTAAAATCAGCCATTGCGTCTCCTTAAGACGGCAATCAATGCCGACAACAGCAGGGCTAACGCCAGTGGATAACGGAACATTTCATCGCGCGGTCGCCATGTTTGCTGCACGGTGGAAATGGGCTCCAATTGGTCGATGATCTGATAGATTTTCTCTAGTTCTTCGGGGTTACGGGCACGGAAATACTCGCCACCGGTTGATTGCGCGATAGCCGATAGCATGCGCTCATCCAAATCCTGAGAAGGATTCACCACGCGAGAACCAAACAGGCTGCGCTGGCGCATTTCCTCAGCGCCCACACCCACGGTGTAAATCGTCACATCGTACTCTTTGGCGAGTTTCGCGGCTTCCAGCGGGTCAATCACACCCGCGGTATTGGCACCGTCACTTAACAGGATGATGACGCGTTGCGGCGCTTTGCTGTCGATAAAGGTTTTGGTCGCCACGCCCAAGCCTTCACCAATCGCCGTTTGCTTACCAATCAGCCCCAGTACGGCACGTTCCAGTTGCTGTGCAACGGTATTTCTGTCGAGCGTTAACGGCGTTTGCAGATAGCCGTGGTCTGCGAACAACACCAAGCCCAAGCGATCTCCTTCGCGCTTACCGATAAACTCTGACAGCACGTGCTTGACCGCATCCAAACGATTAATGGTGCCACCACTTGGCAGCAGCATGTCTTCGATTTCCATCGAACCCGACAAATCAACCGCGAGCATCATATCGCGGTGTTCCGGTTGGATTTGGATGGGGTCGCCATACCAAACTGGGCGAGCAAGTGCTGCGACGAGGCTGATCCAAAGCAAAGACATCAGCACAATGCGTAAACGGCTCCCCGTTTGTTGGCTACCCAGACCTTGCGGTAATTTAGGCAGATGAATCGCTGCTGGGCGCGGAATAGGGCGCACAAAGCGGTATACCAGCCAAGGTAGTGGCAACAATAAAATCGCCCACCACCAGACAAGTTCAAACATGGCGAGCCTGCGTTTTTGACGGAGATGTGCTTAGCGCGGATGGCGACTTAGCCGGAATGGCTTTTTGCAGCCAGCGGGTGGCAAGAGCTCTTGCCTGTGTGAGTTCGGCGTCTGTTGATGGCGCGTTAGAAAATACGCCTTTTTGCCAAAGGGCGGATTCAGCGACAAAGCCTTGTTGCGCGGTAGGGAGCTGACTATCAAGGAATGCCAGCCAGCGTTCGCCAGTTAATCCCGCGACAGTTTCTCGGGGGAAGTAGCTTAACGCTGCACGTTTTAATAGAGCATTGATATCTGAGATGGAAGTGGTTTTCGCCAAGGCGTTCAGCGCCTCATTGCGTGCTGCGAGATGCGTTTTGCGCTTACGTAGCCAGAGAATGATGAGCGCCAGTGCGACAAGCACAGCAGCGATCACCAGCCACCAACCCCACGCCAGCGGCCAAATGCCGGGCGCTTGTTGTAGATGAATATCTGCCAATGGCAGCGTTGGAGTAGACACGCTGTTTGCCATGGTTAGTGCTTAGCCTTCATTGAAGAGGTACCAAGTTGCTTGAGCAAAGGAATGGCCGCACTGATGCTGTGCAGCGGAATGGCGAGCGAACGCGCCATGTCGGCAATAAACCCTTGCTGTTGTTGATACTGTTTTGCTAATCCATCGCGGGTCTTTTTCGCAGAGAAATCGAGCCACGCGGTTTGTCTGTTGTCTGCTACCAGTTCATGGCCACGGTAATCCGTTTGCCCCTGTTCAAGTGGGTCATACACGCGCACAAATTGAATGCGGTTATGCTGACGAAGCTGGCTGAGGCGACGTTTGTCCTCGGCTTTCAGCGCATAGAAGTCGCTGACGATGACGATATCACTGCCTTTCGGACACAGGTGATGCAAGTGGCGAAGCGCGCTGTGAAAGTCTGCGCTGGCGTCGGGCTGGGAATCCGCCGCCAACATTTCTTCGTGCGCCTCCATCAAGGTATGGATAAGACGCAGCGGCCCTTGCTGACGCGCCGTCGGTTTACACTCGCGCAAGCGAATGCCGTTGTAAATCACCGCGCCAATGCGGTCTTGCTGACTCACTGCTAACCAACTCAACAGGCTGGCAAAGTGCGACGCCTGAACCGATTTCAGCATCAGTTGCGAGCCAAACTTCATGCTGGTGCAGAGATCAATCATCAGCATGACTGGTTGTTCGCGTTCTTCGGTAAACAGCTTGGTGTGGGCTTTACCTGTTCGCGCTGTCACTCTCCAATCAATCGCGCGAATGTCATCACCCGCCTGATACGGACGCACCTCTGAGAAGTTCATGCCGCGACCTTTCTGACGGCTGGCATGTTGGCCGCTTAGCTGCGACCAAATGCTGAGCGCAGGCGGCAACCAGCGCACCGCTTGTTGGCGGTAGTGCAGCAGTTCTGCTAAAGACACATTGACGCCATCACTGTGTGCTGGCAGTTCAATACGCATGTCGGTCATACACTTGCGACCTGCTCGATAAGGTGAGTTACCACTGCGTCTGCGGCAATGCCTTCTGCCTGTGCTTCGTAGCTCAGCAGTAGGCGATGGCGCAGCACAGGATAAGCCATGGCTTGCACATCTTCCGGTGTAACAAAGTCACGCCCTGAGAGCCATGCATGTGCGCGAGAGCAGCGGTCGAGCGCCAAGGTAGCACGCGGACTCACGCCCATTTGCAGCCAGCTTGCCAGTTTGTCGCTGTATCGGCTTGGCTGACGTGTCGCCATCACCAGACGGATGATGTATTTCTCGACTTCATCGGCCATGTGGATGTTCAGCACCGCTTTGCGTGCTTCAAAAATGCTTTCTTGCTTGAGGTGAACGGCCTCTTCTTTTGCGACGCCTTGTGCTTCGCCGCGGTTCAAGCGCAGGATGTCCAGCTCACTGCTTTCGTCGGGGTAATCCACGTTCAGTTGGAGCAAAAAACGGTCAAGCTGTGCTTCTGGCAGTGGGTAGGTGCCTTCCTGCTCTATCGGGTTTTGTGTCGCCATTACAAGGAAAAGCTCTGGTAATGGGTAGGTTTTTCTACCAGCAGTAATTTGCTTTTCCGCCATGGCTTCCAGCATGGCCGCCTGCACTTTCGCTGGGGCTCGGTTGATTTCATCTGCCAGCAGCAGTGAGTTAAAAATTGGCCCCGGCTGGAAGGTGAACTCGCCGGTTTCAGGACGGAAAATGTCCGTACCTGTCAGGTCGGCAGGCAAGAGATCTGGGGTAAATTGAATACGGTGGAAATCCCCTTCGATGCAATCAGACAGCATTTTTACCGCGCGGGTTTTTGCCAGTCCCGGAGGGCCTTCTACCAAAATATGTCCGTCCGCCAGAAGGGCGATAAGCAGTTGCTTAACCAGTTCAGGTTGACCGATAACCTGACTTTGCAGGTAAGTGTTAAGGCGTTGAAAAGTATCCGCTAACATAGCTTTTGTTATCCCTGAGATAGACAGAGTGAAATTGTGACCTGAGTCAGACCGTGAAAGGTTTCTAAGGTTCCTTTCGAAAACAAATATGGATTGTAGGTGGGAATTTCAAGGGGAGGAGAGCGCCTCCCCTGAATGTATTACTCGCAAGACACGTTAGCGCCATGGCGCATTGAGGATATGGCTTGGTTCATTTCTTCTTTAGAAATCCATTGTGGCGGTAATGAATTGACAATTAAGCGATAATCGCCGTTTTCTGAGTGGCGTTTTGCGTCGTCAGTTTGTGGTGAGATAACTGCGATACTGAGGTCTGGGTTGCGCGCGAGAATGCGGGCAGCAATACCAAGACCGCCTTCAACGTGAAAAGCGCCAGCGATATGCATCACCTGATAACTCGGGTTTTCCGCTAAAAAGTCGACGATGCTTTCCGCCATGGTATCGTCCCACGCTATCTGAGCCTGATATTGGTTTTCAGTCTTGGTTTCATCGCCGTGGAACATGGCAGCATAGAACTTCTCTTTATATGGTGAATCTTCATCACTCAAGGTTTTAGCGACCCAACCACGCTCTTCTGCCGAGAGTTTATCGAGATAACTTTTACCTTCTCGGCCAATACAGCGAACAATGTCTTTCGGGGCGTTGGCGGCAATCACTGGCAAGTCATTGGCTTTGGCATATTCAACCAGTGGGCGGTAACTGCCTTCGTAGTTTGGCCAGTCATTGGTTTCAGAAAGCAGGGTGTTTTCACCAAATTCTCCAGCAAGATAAGCATCCAGCACCGCTTGCTCGGGGCGGGTAAACTGCTCCATGGAAAGGGCGGTATTCGGGTTTTGTTGTGTCAGCGAGGCAAGGAACTGCGCTTGGAATAAATGCACACCCGGATGGGAATGCCATTCACCGATCAAGACCACATCCGCATCAGCGACCGCGCTGGCGAGCTTATTGACGGAATAGGGCTCACCCATTGGTGAGGCAATGCGGTAGTCATAGAGGGTGCCCGACGTAGGGAGTTGCTGCGATGAAAGCGAAGACGCGCATCCAAGAAGCGTTAGGGAAAGCGCAGCAGCAATAATAGAGCGTATCGGCATGGGAAGTCCTGAGAGGTAAATCCTTAGATACGCTCCATTATGAGGTAATAGCTCAGTTATACCCAAACAACTTGAATGCGAGCATCTTCAGGTCGTTTGGGTACATACAACCTTGCGGTACACACGCAGGGTGAAATCGGCTTCACATTCAAACTGTTCTGCCTCTTTCAAGGTTTGCCACAGGCTTTCTGGCGCGCGCCACGCAAATGGCGTCATTTGCAAAAGGGTAGTGGCATCCGCACTGTTGAGCGTCATTGGGTAAGCGACGGTCTGTTCAGTTTCCAGTTCAAAGCCCGGTAAGTCTTCCACTGGTACATCGTGCAGTTTCACTTCGTCGTAAATGCCTGCTTTCAGTTGATACAGGTGACGAGGCCCCGGTGTTACCGTAACCACAACACCATTGTCCTTCACTGTACGTGCGAGTTCATCACCATTGCATGGCGCATAGATGCGAACCACTGCATCCAGTTGCTTGTCAGCGAATGGCAAGCGCTGGCTGGAAGCCACCAGAAAATCCACGTTTGGGTAGCGCTTGGCAGCGTAGCGGATCATCACTTTGGAAATATCGAGGCCAAACACTTTGGTGCCCGCCAGTTGATTGGCAAAGAAGCTGGTGTAGTAGCCTTCACCACAACCGATATCCAAAAGTTCCGCGTTTTCTTTTCCATTAAGCAGCGAAGTCAGCAGTTCGCTGACGGCATCGCGCATTGGTTGGTAGTGTCCAGCATCCAGAAACTGGCGACGCGCCTGCATCATCTCTTTGTTATCACCCGGATCTTTCGAACGCTTATGCTGCACAGGAAGCAAGTTTACATAGCCCTCTTTCGCCAGATCGAACTGGTGATTGTTGGCACATTTGTACGTGCGGTCAGAAAGGTTCAGCGCCTCTTGGCACAGCGGACAAAGATAAGATGACATAGCGATGTTTCGACAAGGATGAATGAGCGGCAAGGATACGGTGTGGGGGCGGGTGGTTCAAGCAAAGCAGCGACAATAGCGTCATAAAGGGGTATGATCAGGAGGGTTTTTTGCTTCGCTACTTTTGGCTTAACAGGAACTTTCGCAGATCTCTTTCAACACGCATGACAAACAAAACAAACACCTTATCGCCTTCGTGCTTGTAAAAAACGCGGAAAGGATTCACAACAACTTCACGATAGCTGAGGTTTTTGAGTTCTGGTGGCGTGCGTCCTGACTTAGGGAACTCCTCTAAACGTTCGACACTAGCGAACACAGTCTGAACAAGGTGCTTTGCCGCTACGATGTTTTCAAGTGCGATGTATTCAGCGATATCATCGAGATCTGATAGCGCTGATTCCGTCCAGATTACTTCAGCCATTTTGACATCTTGTCCTTGGCTTCTTGGTGGTCAATCGTTTTACCCTCTGCCAACGCACGTTCTCCCCGTGCAATTCCCTCAAGAATGGCTAAACGGTTCTGCATAAACTCGTAATCCTCAACGTCGACAAGATAGGCTGACG
Source organism: Grimontia sedimenti (assembly GCF_011045095.1). Lineage (GTDB taxonomy): Bacteria > Pseudomonadota > Gammaproteobacteria > Enterobacterales > Vibrionaceae > Enterovibrio > Enterovibrio sedimenti. The sequence goes on along the minus strand of NZ_JAALDL010000010.1, from coordinate 159,235 downwards.
GCTTACCGTGTTCTGTAATCAATATCGGCTCTTTTGTATCGTGCAGTTCAGCGAGGATTTTGGTTGCTTGACGCTTTAGCGAAGTAACAAGTTCGACTTTCATTACAGTAGCTCCAAAGTGATACTATAGTGATACTATAGTTATACTATTATATCACTTTCATCGTAGCAACCTGCGCTGAAAACAAAAACACCCGCCTAAGCGGGTGTTTCTAGTCAGCAAAGTAGCAATCACTTCGCTTTAAGATTTGCCGCCCAAACATACAGCAGGTCAGTTGCTATCGTCGCAGCTGCCAGTGAGGTGAGGTCTGCGTGGTCGTAGGCGGGTGCTACTTCTACCACATCCATACCAATCAGGTTGATGCCTTGCAGCGAGCGAATCACTTTCAGGATCTTGTCAGTGCTCAGGCCACCACAAACTGGGGTACCAGTACCCGGCGCGTAAGCTGGATCCAGACAGTCTATGTCGAAGGTCAGGTAAACCGGACGGTCGCCAACACGGATTTTAATCGCCTCAACGATTTGCTCAACAGACCAGTCGTTTGCCGTCGCTGCATCTACCACCTTGAAGCCCAGCTCATCGCTATGCTCAGTACGGATGCCAATTTGAATCGACGCGTGTGGGTCAATCAGACCTTCTTTTGGCGCGGTGTAGAACATGGTGCCATGGTCGAATTCGCTGCCTTGGCTGTAGGTGTCGGTATGCGCATCAAAGTGAACCAGTGCCATTTCGCCGAACTGCTTTGCGTGGGCGCGCAGCAGTGGCAGGGTCACGAAGTGGTCGCCGCCAAACGTCAGCAAGGTTTTACCTTCTGCCAACAGGCTGGTGGCGTGCGCTTCCAGACGCTCGCTCATGTTGCGTGCATCGCCACAATCAAACACCAAATCACCACAGTCAGCGATGTTGATTTCTTTGGTCAGGGAGAAATCCCAAGGCCATTTTTTGCTTTCCCACGCCAAATTGGTAGATGCCTGACGAATCGCCCCTGGACCCATGCGTGCGCCAGAACGGCCCGTGGTTGCCATATCAAAAGGAACACCTGTGATCACCACGTCAGCGTCGCAACCTTGTGGGTTAAACACCAGTGGTTGGCGCAGGAAACCGAACGCGTTGGCGTACAGGGAGTAGTCTGGGTAATTGGCCAATGTTGCCATTGATAAATCCTTGAAAAAGGGGCTGCCCGCGTTGCCGGCAGCCGAAATCATTAACGGTTGTGGTGAATGTCTTCGAGGTAGGTGTAGCCTTTCAGACCTTCAGAAAGCTCAGAAAGAATTGCGTCTTGCTCCTGCTCTGGCAGGGTTTTCACCATTTCTTCGTATTGGTTCAGGAACTCGTCCGCTTCCAGATGAACGTAACGCAGCACATCACCCACGGTGTCGCCATGGTGGATAGATTCAATCTCGTAGCCACCATTTTTATTGCAGCGAACAACGGCAGAATCGGTATCACCGAACAGGTTGTGCATGTCGCCCAGAATTTCCTGATACGCACCCACAAGGAAGAAGCCGATGCGGTATGGCGATTCATCGCTCCAGGTCGGTACAGCGAGTGTACTTTCGATACCTTGACCTTCGACGTATTGCTCAACGGCACCGTCTGAGTCACAGGTAATATCCAGCAGCACAGCACGGCTTTCCGGCTCTTTATCCAGCTTCGACAGCGGCAGGATAGGGAACACCTGCTCAATACCCCATGCATCCGGCAGAGACTGGAACAGGGAGAAGTTCACGAAGAACTTGTCTGCCAAGCGGCTGTTCAGCTCATCCAGTACCGGGCGGTGTGCGCGGTTCTTGTGGGACATTTTGCAAGACAGCTCGTAACAAATACGCAGGCTGATTTGTTCTGCCCAAGCGCGCTCAGCAAAGTTCACCAAGCCCATGGCGAACTGCATGTGCACTTCTGCCAGATCGTTCTGATTATCGTGGTAAATCTCAACCAGCGAGCGCTGGTCAGTCGACTGGCTCAGGTCTTTAAATGAACGCCACATGTTATGAAGTATTTGCGACGCATCTTCTGCAGGCGCAAACACTTCCTCGCGCTGGTAGCTTTCAACGCCCATCACGTCAGTAATCAGCACAGCGTGATGCGCCGTCAGGTTACGGCCTGACTCAGAGATAATGCGCGGCATCTTGATGTCGAAGGCTTTACACACATCACCGATCGTGTAGACGACATTGTTGGCGTACTCGCGCTGGCTGTAGTTCATGGAACAGCTGCTTTGGCTACGTGTGCCTTCGTAGTCGATTGCCAGACCGCCGCCCACGTCCAGCGTAGTGATGCCAGCGCCCATTTGGTAAAGCTCAGCAAATACACGCGCCGCTTCGTTCACACCCGAGCGTACGTCGCGGATATTGGCGATTTGCGATCCCAGATGGAAGTGCAGCAGTTGCAGTGAATCCAGCATGTCGTTTTCACGCAGGCGATCCATTACCGTCATACACTGAGAAGCTGACAGACCGAATTTCGATTTCTCGCCGCCACTTGCCTGCCATTTGCCTTTGCCTTGTGACGCCAAACGCGCACGCAGACCTAAACGCGGTGTCACACCCAATGCTTTTGCTTCTGCCAGCACTGTGTCGAGCTCAGAGAGTTTCTCCAGCACGATATACACTTCGTGGCCCAGCTTTTCGCCGATCAGTGCCAGACGGATGTATTCACGGTCTTTGTAGCCGTTACACACGATTACAGAGCTTGCCTGACGCGCCATGGCCAGCACTGCCATCAGTTCTGGCTTACTGCCCGCCTCCAGACCCAGCTGGCGTTCCTGACTGGCGTATTGGCTTTTCAGGATTTCACCAACCACTTCTTTTTGCTGGTTCACTTTAATCGGGTAAACCAGCAGGTAGTCGCCTTCATAGCCGTAGTCAGCAATGGCATCGTTGAAGTGGGTGCACAGGCTGTCTACGCGGTGGTGCAAGATCTCCGGGAAACGTACCAGCACAGGCAGTGAAGCGCCTTTGGCAATCAGTTCATCGGCCAGCGTTGAAAGCGCGATGTTGTTGTCCGGTTGTTGGGTATCCGGACGGGCAACCACCTCGCCTTGTGAATTAATATCGAAGTAACCCTGACCCCAGTAAGGCGTGTTGTAGACATCGCGGGCGTCATTGATAGACCAATCACTCATGTTCGTTCCTCAGTGGTGATTGGGTACAGGAAACGCCGCTGACGGCAGATAATAGGTGGCCGTCACCGGTGCTTTGTACCAGACAAAAATAATGGGTAACGCTGGCAGACCTTACTCAGGCATCTGAAGCGACAGTTCGAAAAGCACGGTTTCCGCGCTGCGTGTTCGCTTTAACGATGCCCGTTTCCTGCGCACATGAGTCGACAGGTTCTGGGGCTTGTTTTGCGGGTGGATGTTAGCTGCGGTGTCGCAAAGAGTAGTCAGGCCTTCAGCCTGAACAGCGTGGTTTGCGATAGATTTCATTGCCATTCCTAAAAAGGCCGCGCTTACTGCTGCACGGTATGACAGAGAAAACGGCTCGTCTGCGTGGAAACTGCAACTTGAGGTTGTTCCAGCACATTGCAAATCAGAGGTTTGATTTGCTCGACCTAGCCCGTATACACCTCGACGGCATCATCAAAACCGGTTGGGTGCGTGGCGATTAGACAACCGATTTAGCTTGGGTGCAAATAAATTAATTTGTCACTGGCAATCAAAATTACTTGTCGATCCCTCTGTCAATACTGCGCGAGATAAGTTCAATTTAAACAGAAGGTTATGGGTGGAATTCAAATACAGAAAAGCCGCTAAAAACAGCGGCTTTTGATTGAGGTTTTTTGTGCTTATGCGCCCACGATTTGGCAAAGTTCGTTACCACACAGGTGGTACTGACGAGGGCAGTTGCGCCATACCTGCAGCATGCGCTGGTATTTCGCCAGCATTGGCGTTTGGCTGTTGAAGTGGTGTGAGCCTTTGTCGAATTGTGGGTACAAACCTTCCACATCGGTCAGGAAACGCACGTAGTTCACCAGATGTGCTTCCGTCGCGGCGTCAAAGCCCCAGAACTGAAGGCGGCGTGCATCCACATCACATTCGCAACGGGTGCCGTCTTCCAACATGCGGTAAGACTCTTGAAGTGCGTGGTGCATCTCCATGATATCAACGACCTGGCGGCACAGTTCTTCTGACATGTCGCCAAAGTCTTTATCCAATTCACGCATTTGCAGGGCATATCCACGCTCTACAATAGTTTGTAGACGACGATATTTTTCTGCGTTTTGTGGATCAAGTTGGGACATTAGCGTGTATTGATTAGATAGGATAAGACGTTGAGCGTGTGTCATTTCCATAATAGTGGCCTCGAAAGATAAAAATTCTTTATCCAAACAGTCTCTTAGTAATGATTTGAAGTGAGCAAGTTTGGCAATTCATGTGCCACAGATTAACAGTTGAAGCAGGTCATTTTTTTGATCTGGACACAGGTTAGTTACGCTTTTTTAACTTGAAAAGTGACTGAATTTTGTAGCTCAGAGCCCAAGAATAACGGAGCAAGGATGATTTACTGGCAGGTGTTTGGTTGGACGTGTTTTCTGGTGTCGCTGTGTCTTTGCCGATCGCCGCTTGGCTGGCAGAAAATGCGTACCGAAAAAGACTATCAGCACTTAGTGTTTGCCAGTGGGATCATCCTGTTTTGTTTGTGGGCATTGAAAGCGGGGATCAGCGAAGGGCTGGATATTCACTTTCTGGGAATGACAGTGCTCACGCTGTGTCATGGCCCGAGAATCGCTATCTGGATCTCAGCAATTCCATTGACCTTGATGGTGGGTTTTGGCCTGTTGCCGTTTGCCGATGTCGGGCTGTATGCGTTCACCACGGCGGTGCTTCCTGCCTTGGTCAGCTATGCGATTTTCCAGCTCTCCTACCGGTATCTTAGTCATCACCTGTTTATCTATATCTTCATCGCCGGTTTTCTTAACGCGGCGTTTACCATTGTGTTCCACCTTTGCACGGTGTCGACAGGTTACTGGGTGTCTGGTCTTCATGGCTGGGATACCATTTTCGATAATTACCTGACACTGGCGCTGTTGATCTGGTTCCCGGAAGGGCTGCTCAACGGCATGGCTGTGACTTTACTGGCGGTGTATCGCCCGCACTGGCTACGTACATTCTATGACAGGGAATACTTGTCGCCGGATAGATGATCTCCTTTTGACCTTTTTTCTACCGACCATCGGATAGATTGTCTGTTGGTTGTATCAAAAGAGAAAAGCGATGTTGGCGCAGATCAGAAAAACAGAGTGGACAGGTCTTGGCACGGCAAAGGTTGTGATAGGGCAACTAAAACGGTTCTCAGGCGTGGGTATTTTTAACACTGTGCTGGGTTACGGGCTCTATGCTTTCTTCCATCTTTTTTTCGACTACGCAACGGCTTATAGCCTTTCAGTGCTGATAGGTGTGGCGTTGTCTTTTGTGCTCAATACCAAGCTGGTGTTTCAAACTAAATTGTCCTGCGCGAAATGCCTGCGTTTTGTCCTGGTGTGCTTGGCGCAATATGGCATTGGATTGATGGCTTTGAAAGGGTGGGTGGAGTACGTCGGGGTCGATGACTTACTCGCGCCTTTGTTAGTGTTGGCTTTAACGATACCGCTTGGATTTGCGGGTTTTCGGTGGGCGTTGATGGATAAGAAAATGGCTTGAGTCTTTGCTCAAGCCATACAAGATTTCTCTATCAGTAAACCACTTTGTGGCCGTAGCCTTCCAGAATCGCTTTTAGCGTTTCCATGGTTTCTTTCTTCGGTGGGCTGACATCTTTCAGCTCATACTCGTAACCCAGCGCTTCCCACTTGTGGGCACCCAGCTGGTGGTATGGCAGCATTTCGACTTTCTCGATGTTGTCCATGTCTTTGATGAACTCACCCAGACGGTGTGCCGACTCTTCATCGTCGGTGTAGCCAGGAACCACCACGTAACGAATCCAGGTTTTCTGGCCACGCTGATGCAGGTAGCGGGCGAAATCCAGTGTACGTCGGTTGGATACGCCAATCAGATCTTTGTGGATGTCGTCGTTCATTTGTTTCAGATCCAGCATCACCAGATCGGTGGCATCCAACACTTCGTCAACAACATCAGTGTGCTTGCGGATGTAACCATTGGTATCCAGACAGGTATGAATGCCTTCGGCTTTTGCTGCACGGAAGAAATCACGCACGAATTCAGGTTGAAGCATGGCTTCACCGCCGGATGCTGTGACACCGCCACCGGAGGCATTGATGAAGTGGCGGTAGGTCACCACTTCTTTCATGATTTCTTCGACAGTGACCTCTCGGCCATCATCCAGATCCCACGTATCACGGTTGTGGCAGTATTTGCAGCGCATCAGGCATCCTTGCATGAAAACGATAAATCGAATGCCAGGACCATCAACGGTTCCACAAGACTCAAAAGAGTGAATACGGCCAATCACCGACATGAGCATCTCCAAAACTACTGTAAAAAGTAAGGTGTTATTTTATTACAGAAACGTGGTGACCTAAAGGGAATATGGCCCTAATGCAGCCATATGAGACGTGAAATTGTAAGGAAAGGAGAAAGGCGCGAATACCGCGCCATTACTGGGATTAGATTTCGATGGTGTTGAGGGCAATTGGGGGGCACAGCGTGCGACTTTCCAGCACGGAATCCCACAGTGTTTGCCAGTGCTTCAATTGGTCTGCCGGCATAGGGCGGGCAATGAAAAAGCCCTGACCATAATCGCAGCCCATGTCGCGAAGCGAATGCCAGACTTCAATGCACTCAATACCTTCAGCCACCGAAGCGACGCCAATGCGGTTGGCAACCAAGTTACTGGCTTCTACCAAGGCGAAGGCAGTGCGCGAACTTAGCATTGGTAGCACCAGGTTAAGGCCGATTTTCAGGGAATCGAGCGGCAGGAATTCGACCTGCTGTAACGTGCTGTAGCCTGAGCCGAATTCGTCAATCGCGATACGGAAGCCATTGAGAAGTAGGCGGGAAGCCGCTTCTTGTAGCTGAGCGATCTGCGAAAAGTTATCTGGCTCGTGAAGCTCAAAATAAATCAATTGATTGAGGTTGGGGTATTGATGGCCAAGATCAATCACTTCGTCCACAAAGTTCAGTTCGATAAGATTGTTCACGGAAACATTGATGCCGACTGGGTGACCATCGAGGTGAGTTTGATTGGCAATCACGGCGTTGATCACCGAAAAGGTCAGCTCAGATTCCAGGTTCAAATTTGATAACTGGGAAAGAAAAGATATCGGGGTGAGGGTTCCCCGTATCGGATGTTTCATCCGCTGTAATGCTTCACAGGCTACCCACTCACCGGTATCAAATCGCACGATAGGTTGAAACCAAGTTTCAAACAAATTCGCTTTCCAGGCTTCCAGCACTTCGTCGTCAGTAAGGGGAAGCAGATCCTGCGGATAATCGGTGTCGTGCTCCATCGCCAGTGTCAGGTAATACTTCAGCAGGGGGATAGAAGCAGGTTTTGGTAATACCCCGAGAACGTTGAGGCTCATGTGCTCACACATGCTTTTGACGGTATCCATTACCTTCTGAGAAGAAGCACTGGTGATCACAATGCATCCCATAAAACCGCGTTCGGCGGCATTGCTCAACAACCTGATGCCATCCATGTCTGGCAATTCCAGATCACAGAACACCAAATCCGGCTTACCGTGTAGGATTTTCTCAAGCGCAACACTGCCGGATTCAGCAAAAATAAGTGTGTCGTCTCCTGAAAGGAGCTGCATCAATTGCCCGGCAATCACATCTCGTTGGAAGGGATGGTCTTCCACTAGCAAGATATTCATGGCGTTCCCCTAAAGCGCACATGGTGGCATCGAACGGCGATGCGAAAGTTGTTGTGATAGAACAGCTTGCTTTCAGTATGGTCGTTAATTTTATGAGCGTCGACAGAACGTCATGCGGTTAGAGGGAAGGGCTATAGCGCCATTTGCTTTTGAAACAGGCATAAAAAAACACCTCCCGGAGGAGGTGCTTTTCAATTCAATGAATCCTCAGATTACAGAGATTCAGTGAAAGTACGTGCGATAACGTCTTTCTGCTGTTCCGCAGTCAGAGAGTTAAAGCGAACTGCGTAACCCGATACACGGATAGTCAGCTGTGGGTACTTCTCTGGGTGCTTAACTGCGTCTTCCAGAGTGTCACGGTTCAGAACGTTAACGTTAAGGTGCTGACCGCCTTCGATACCAGACTCGTGGTGGAAGTAACCATCCATCAGACCAGCAAGGTTAGCTTTCTGCGTGTCACCGTCTTTACCCAGTGCGTTAGGCACGATAGAGAAGGTGTAAGAGATACCGTCTTTCGCGTGAGCAAATGGCAGTTTACCTACAGAAGTCAGAGAGGCTACTGCACCTTTCTCGTCACGACCGTGCATTGGGTTTGCACCTGGTGCGAATGGCGCGCCTGCACGACGACCGTCTGGCGTGTTACCTGTCTTCTTACCGTACACAACGTTTGAAGTGATGGTCAGGATAGACTGAGTCGGTACTGCATCGCGGTAAGTTTTCAGCTTACGAATCTTGTTCATAAACTTCTCAACCATTTCACATGCGATGTCATCAACGCGTGAATCGTTGTTACCGAACTTCGGATAGTCGCCTTCGATTTCGAAGTCGATTGCGATGCCGTCTTCGTCACGAACTGGTTTCACTTTCGCGTACTTGATAGCAGACAGTGAGTCAGCTGCTACAGACAGACCAGCGATACCACAAGCCATAGTACGGTAAACGTCACGGTCCATCAGAGCCATCAGAGACGCTTCGTAGCTGTACTTGTCGTGTGAGTAGTGGATAGCGTTAAGCGCAGTCACGTACTGCTTCGCCAGCCAATCCATGAAGTTGTCCAGACCGTTCCAAACTTTGTCGAAGTCCAGAACTTCGTCAGTCATTGGATCTTGCTTAGGACCAACCTGCATCTTCAGTTTTCATCAACACCGCCGTTGATTACGTACAGCAGCGTTTTCGCCAGGTTCGCACGTGCGCCGAAGAACTGCATGTGTTTACCAACAACCTGTGGAGATACACAACAAGCGATTGCGTAGTCATCGTTGTCGAAGTCTGGACGCATCAGGTCATCGTTTTCGTACTGGATAGAAGAAGTATCGATAGATACTTTCGCACAGAAACGCTTGAAGCCGTCAGGCAGTTGCTCAGACCACAGTACCGTGATGTTTGGCTCTGGGCTTGGACCCATAGTGTACAGGGTGTTCAGGAAGCGGAAGTTAGTACGTGTTACCAGCGTACGGCCGTCACAGCCCATACCACCCATAGATTCTGTTGCCCAGATTGGGTCGCCAGAGAACAGCTCATCGTATTCAGGAGTACGCAGGAAGCGAACCATACGCAGCTTCATTACGAAGTGGTCGATGATTTCCTGAGCTTCAACTTCAGTGATCTTGCCAGCAGCGATATCACGCTCGATGTACACGTCAAGGAACGTAGAAGTACGACCCAGTGACATTGCAGCACCGTTTTGAGACTTAACAGCAGCCAGGTAGCCGAAGTACAGCCACTGAACAGCTTCTTGAGCTGTTGTCGCAGGACCAGAGATGTCGTAGCCGTATTTCGCAGCCATTTCTTTCATCTGGTTCAGAGCACGGTATTGCTCTTGGATTTCTTCGCGAAGCTGCATAGTCATTTGCAGATCGTCGCCTGCTTCCAGTTTCTCTTGTAGAGAGTGGAATTGCTTCGCTTTGTCTTTCAGCAGGAAGTCTACACCGTACAGTGCTACGCGGCGGTAGTCACCGATGATACGACCACGGCCGTATGCGTCAGGCAGACCAGTCAGAACACCAGACTTACGGCATTTCAGGATATCTGGGGTGTAGATATCGAATACGCCTTGGTTGTGCGTCTTACGGTACTCTGAGTAAATTTTAGAAACCATTGGGTCTAGCTCACGGCCGTAAGCCTTGCAAGAACCCTCAATCATGCGAACGCCGCCGTTTGGCATGATTGCACGTTTCAGAGGTGCCTCAGTTTGCAGACCAACGATCTTTTCCAGATCTTTGTTGATGTAGCCTGCATCGTGAGCAGTAATGGTAGAGATTACAGAAGTGTCGAAGTCTACAGGCGCGTGAGTTGAGTTCTCAAGCTTGATGCCTTCCATCACTTTTTCCCAAAGCTTGTTAGTTGCTTCAGTACCTTCAGTTACCAGGAAAGACTCGTCGCCCTCGTAAGGGGTGTAGTTCTTCTGAATGAAGTCACGAACGTTAACTTCGTTCTGCCATTCGCCGTCAGCGAAACCTTCCCATGCTTTAGCAAATTGCTCAGACATGTTGTACCTACCTTTTTAGTAGAAGAAAACAAGTACTTAGCGACTTTGACGTCGCTCCACCGTTGAGCCAGTGGTAGTACACGATCATTAAAAAACTGTAAAAGCAAAAACGGTCTTTCAAAACGCGTTTGATTTTACGCTTTCTAGCCAAATTATGAATAGTAATTTGGGCAGCCAGTTAAGACTGCCCAAACCGTCATTACATCAGAGCAGGGATGCCGAACTGATCTTCAAGCATACCAACCGCGAGCATAGCAACCAGACAGATAATTAATACTGAACCTGGAATCACGATACGGTCTACGAAAGACAGTTTTTTCGCACGCTCTTTGTCACCAATGAGACCATTGTTGTCGAGCAGCATTGCCAGCGCCCAAGCCAGTACTGGGTTAGCAACCATTGATGCGAAGATACAGATACCTGCTGATTGTGAATCCTTAGTTTCACGAACCATCTGAACACCTGCTTCAAGCAGTGGCAGGAATACACCTACCAGCAGCGCGATACGCATTACCGGTGGCCACACTGCTACGTCCATTGGGAAACCAAGGATAGCGATGAACATCACCAAACAGCCCAGCAGAATCGCACCAGCAGGGATTGGACGCTTCGCAATCGCTGCAGGGATCATGTAAGTACCCCAAGAAGACGTGATGTTACCACCACCTACGGCAGTACCAACCATCTGGCGGATAGAACACATAGTCATTGTGTCATCCACGTCCATCAGCACTTTTTCGGTTTTCTTCGGATAGTTCAATTCTTGGAAAATACGGTGGCCCAGGAAGTCTGGAGACCACATGGCTACTGCCAGAATCGCAAATGGCAGAGAGGCGATGAAGTGCTGCAGATTTGGCAGACCCAACATCCAACCTTGCTCAGTGCTACCCCACCAGTAAACAGGGTTCAGGTTAGGCAGACCCATTTCAGTGGTGAAAGTCAGGTCGAAGCCAGCGCCCAGCGCCAGTGCCGCAATCAGACCAGTGAACGCACAGGCAGGGATTGCCAACCAGCGTTTACCGATACGCGCCAGCAGAGCGTAAAGCACTACGTTCACGGCCAGAACCACTAAGCCAACGTAACCCATGCTGCCTTTCGCGACGGTCGCGGACTCAAGGCCTTTGGCCCAAGTCTGAATGTCAGCGATTTGGCTCATTGCACCGGTGAAACCGAGGAAAATAAGAAGACCGCCGGCAACCCCTTCACTGGTGAGGTTCACCAGTTTCGAGCCACCTTTGAAGTAACTCAGCATCAAGCCGAACATACCCAGCAGCAATGCAAGCGCAAGAGGGTGAGCACCGGCTAACGCAATGGTACCGATCAGTGGGATCATTGGACCATGGTTACCAGCAAGGTTAGCGCGTGGGTTGATAAAGCCAGAGGCAAGCACACAGAACAACAGTGCAGGGATAAGCATCTCAACACGTGCTACTTCGATTGCGAACTCTTTGCCCAGATTGATGTGATCCCAAGCTTGGGTCAGGCCATCAGCCCATGACATCATTACTGCTGAGTACATCGCGATAATGCCGATGGTACCCGCCAATGCAGGAACGAGGTCTTCGAGTTCGAAACGGAAATCACGGCCAGGAAGGTTTAGCTTCCAACGGCGCGGGTTCATGATTTGAAGTTCGTGGTCCAGGTAATCTGAACGTGTCGCGAACTCTGAGGCAGGTCGGTGCTTAGCTTGATACTCGCTTTGCGCCTTATCGCCGATGTGCTCTGATGGAGCTTGAGTTGACATAAAGTCCTCTTCGTACAAAAGCAAACAGAACTGGTTACGCTCCCCGCAGGTTTTAGCTTTTATTCAGCAATGAACGCGCTGCTGATTGAGGTGAGGCCGGGAGCCAAAATTCGTTACAAACATACTAACAAACCTCTCCTGAGCAAATTTGATCTAAATCATTTTCGTGAAAGTAAATTACAGGATTTGAAAGTTGTGAGAAACGAAAAACGCTATAAATGATATGGATATTGCCGTTTTGCAGAATTCACTTTGATTTCTGAAATAAAATTACCAAAAGTGGTGCGGGAGATGTGCCACAGAAATGCACTAAATTGCTGTGAAAATACGTTGACTGTCACTTTTTCCGCACATCGTTCTTGAACAATATAAAGAAGCCTGCACGGGTTTCCCTCAAGCAGGCTTGTTCGGTACAAAATCGTAAAAAGTTATTACGCAGCGTTGGCTTTTGCTTGTTGCAGCTTTTCGTAGGAGGCCAGAAGTTTTTGATGCGCACCAAATGAGGTCAAATCTGCGCTTTCTAGCTCAAGGCCAAAGAAGCGGATGTCACCGCAGATTGAGCTCCAAACCGCTTCGGTGATGCCTTGACCGTACACAAACCCAAATGCGCGACGGTACTCTGCAGCGTCTCGCGCTTCATCCTGGGCCAGCTCCAAGCTTGCAATCAAGCAGCGCATAAACATGGTGCGCTCCTGACTGTAGATGGTGGCATTGTATTCCAAACTCCAGGTCGCGAAATCCTGTGCTGTTTCCATGTCGCCCATCGCCAGCGCCAGCAAACATTTCAGTTCGCCAATGGTGAGTGATTTCCAAGCGGTACCTGCATCAGGCAGCACGCCCATTAATTCACATACCATGTAGCTGTCATCAAAGTCTGACATTTCCAGCACATCAAACAGAGACTCAACCGACTCATCACTGAAACCCGTTGCGAGCAGCATGGACATAGCATCACGCAGATCGGTACCGCGGTTGTTGTTACAAAGCTGCACTTCTTCCGGTGGGTAGATTTCAGACCAACCCGGCACTATCACTCGGCAACAGTTCACGCTAAGGTGGCTGTAATCGGCAATGTAGGCATCCGCACCTTCTGCATGAAGTTTACCGAGCAGCCAGGAGACTTCTTCTTCTGAAGTGCCTTCGAAGTTCCACTCTGTGAATTCATAATCTGGCGTAGATTTGAACATATCCCACGAGACTGTGCCTGATGAATCGATAAAATGGGTTTCGAGGTTGTGGTGGTCCGCCACGTCTTCATCGTGGAAAGATGGCGCTTCGAAAACGTCCAGATCTTTCAGGCTGCGGCCCTGCAGAAGTTCGGTCACAGTGCGCTCGAAAGCCACCTGGAAGCGAGGGTGTGCGCCCCAAGAGGTAAAGCAAGTGCCATTGTTAGGGTTAAACAGGGTGACGCAAACAACCGGGTACTGACCACCCATGGAGGCGTCATAAACCGCAATTGGGAAACCTTCTGCCTGCATGGCTTCAATCGATGCCTGAATAGTCGGGAAACGGGCAATCACCTCAGCAGGAATTTCCGGCATGCTGATGCGCTCAGCAATGATGCGGTTTTTAATGGCGCGCTCAAACACTTCAGACAGCGCCTGACTGCGCGCTTCGGTTGCTGTGTTGCCCGCTGACATACCGTTAGAGACATAGAGGTTACCGACAATGTTCATTGGCACGTAAACAGTCTGCTGATCTTTCTGGCGGATAAACGGCAGCGCACAGATCCCACGCTCTTCGTTACCGGATTGAAGATCAACCAGATCGCTCGCCATCAGGGTTTCTTCCTGATCGTAGAAGGCGCGCATTTCATCATCGAGCAGACCTTCTGGCAGCATGTCGTCATCAGTCAGTGGAAACCATTTCTCGTTTGGGTAATGAACGAAAGGTGCCTGTGCGATCTCTTCGCCCAAATAGAAATCCGCATAAAAATAGTTGCAGGAAAGACGCTCAAAATACTCGCCGAGCGCGGAAGCCAAAGCGGCTTTCTTGCTGGCGCCTTTTCCGTTGGTAAAGTTCATTGGCGCATCCACATCGCGAATGTGAACAGACCACACATTCGGCACAGGATTGAGCCAGGAAACAGCTTCAACGTTAAAACCGGCCGCTGTCAGTTTTGCTTCAAAGTTGTTGATGGACTCTTCGAGCGCAGCGTCTTTACCAGGGATATAGGTTTTCATGGGATTCTCAGTATTTATAAGAAGGCGCGGAGTATATAGAGCCCGCTAGTAAGACGCCACGGAAGATATGTTGCGTCCCTGCAAAAAATAGACGTTTTTACAGGCGCAGTGTGTCTAATCTACGTTATATTCGAGATATCAAATCGTTATTGGCTGAGGGATATGAAACTTTTTGGTGTTGGTGTATTGCTGTTGTGTGCAAGTTTACCGGCGTTTGCCAGTGATCCGGATTTTGCCCGTCACCTGAATCGTATCGAAACCCTGCTATCGAATGATGAGGTCGATAAAGCGGCCGATCTGGCGAAAGCGATTGTTGCGGATAACGAAGAACAGAATGCCTTACATCAGCGGTTGCTTGGTTACATCTATCTCAATGAAGGTGACTACAACCGTGCGTATCTTGCCTACACCAAAGCGCTGGAATACCGAAAGTTACCTGAAAGTCTGAGACAGGATGTGCTGGGCGCGTTAGTGTCCCTTTCTATGAAGCGTGGCCGTCCGGAAGTCGCCATTCAATACGGTAAAACCTATCTGGCTGAGTTTCCTACCTTCCAGCCGGTTGAGCACCTTTATACCCGTGCGCTGTTCAGCGAAAAGAGATATGCAGAAGCGTTGAAACAGGCTAACGCCATTATTGCCCGTTACGCCGATGTGCCGGAATTTATATGGCAGATCAAACTGCTGAGTGAAGAACAGCTTCAGCAACACCGGGCGCTGATTAATACCACCCGCGTGATTCAAGATAAATTTGGTCATGACATTCGCTGGCAACGCAAGAAAGCCTCCGCCTATGCGGCATTGGGTGAAGTGCGTGCGGCGTTGAGAACTTTACGGGAAGAAGCCAAAGCCGGAGCCACGCTGACAGAGGCGGATTACCTTAACATGTCCCAATACGCGAGTATGCTGGGAGATACCGATCAGGCGAAGCGATTGCTCAATCAAGGTATCAGCTCAGAAGCTGTGACTGTGAACCGCGATGTGCTGAAACGTAAACTCCAATATCACATGCAGTCGATGGAGTGGATGGAAGCTTGGGAATTGGTGTCTTTGCTGAATAGAGAGCCTGAACTTTCTCTGGTGAAAGTGCAGGTTAAAATAGCGTCCCAACTGCAACGTTGGCAGGAAGCCGCCAATCTGGCGCAGCAGGCCATCGACATGGGGGGCAGCCGGGATGCCTTTTTGTGGGAGATCTTGGGCTTTAGCGCGATGAAAACTAACCAGCTTGAGTTGGCGCGTTCAGCATACGAAAGACTAAAGATGCTAGACCCTGACAGCGACGCAGATGTATGGCTCAAAACGTTGGAGTTAATGGGCAAGGAATAGCGTGAAGGCCCCGAGTAAAAGAAAACCCAAGCATCAGCTTGGGTTTTCTTTTATGGGGTATTCTTGGGTGACTCTTCAACAGGTTCCAATTCGAGCAATTGAATCAACCTTGGCCTTTCTGTGTACCAAATTGGCGGTACATTCGGCGTCCCGTCTTCATGTCTTCTCCAACCTTTGTAACGTGTGGTGGTGAATTCCACCGTTTCCAGCTTGTAATAAAGCGGCACAGTCACCTGATTTTCAGAAACGCGCAGATGAAGCTGGCTGACAATATCGCGCTGTTTCTGCTGATCAGTTTGAAGCAGAAAGTCATCCAACAGGTCATCCACTTTTTCGTCTTTAAAATAGTGCTGGGCAAAACGTGGCGAAGTAGGGGTTTGATAGGCGCTGTTAAAGGCTGAATTGAAATACCTGAAAGGTGTCAGGCCGGTAAAGTAGTTGGTGATGCTGAGATCGTAATTGGCGTTCGCCATGCGGGCTTCATATTCAGGAAACGGTAAAACTTCTGTTTTTACACGCAGGCCGACAGCCGCGAACATCTCCGCTGCCACATTAGAAGCAGAGATGAAGTCGCTCCAACCATTCGGTGCGATGATCCGCAGAGTCAGTGGCTCTCCAGACGGCAATTCCCGGAATCTGTCGCCGTCGATATCGACCAAGCCCAACTCGTCAAGCAGGCGTGAAGCGGCTTTGGGATGAAAGCGAATGTAGTAAAGATGCTGCTCTGCGGCCGAATTCGGTATCCAGTCCTCAAATGTTGATGCCATACCACTGGCAAATACCGCTTTTTCACCCTGCCCAAAAACCGCAACATTGATCAAAAGATCCCGTGCAAGACTCATCGACATCGCACGGCGAAAACGCACGTCTTGAATAACTTTGCGTAATTCTTCGTTGGGATGTTTGAAGTTAAACATCAAGCTGACGATGGTTGAGGGCTTATGGTGGTAATGGTAATCACGCGAATAGGAGGCGTAGTTACGCTCAATATCTGGAATAAACGCACTCGCCCAGTCAAATTCACCGTTGCTAAGACGGCTGATGAGCTCATCATTACTTTTGACCTGTGGGTAGCGAATGCAATCGACCTTGAGTTTGTCTTGTTGCCAGTAGTTGGGGTTACGGCACTGAACGATGTTATTGCTGCTAAAGGCTTTTATATCGGTAAAAGGGCCTGTGCCGATAGGATGGGCATTAAGGAAAAAACGCTTGTCAGAAATGTCCTGCCACTGGTGCATGGGAACAATAATGGCTTCCTGTAAACGATGTGCTATCTGTGCGTTTGGATGGCTTAACGAGACGTATACCTCATTTTCGCCACGTTTTTCGATGCGCTCCATCCAGTACCCGAGTGAATTGTAATCCAGTTCGGGTTCGTCTTTGAGTAGTGAAAGACTATAGACCACATCGTCTGCCGAAAAGGGAGTGCCGTCAGACCATTTAATGTCATCACGCAGCGAGAGCAGAATGCCTTTCAGGTCGGGGGATAGGGTGTAACTTTTAGCCAGACGGAAATGTGCGACGCCCTCCTCAAAAACCATCAGGGGTTCGAAGATGAAGTCTCTCGTCGTCGCCAGTGTATCGGCGCGGAAAGGGTTGTAGTTTCTGACAAAGCCATTCGACAGCTCGGGAATAATTGTAAGTGTATTGGTCGTGGCTGAGCTGGCGAAAGAGACGAGCGCGAAACACAGGGTCAGCAAGCGTGGCAACATAGCTCTCTCGATATTGATCTACAAGCAAATTTTCATCGAAATACACCCTACACTAACCACTCAAAACCATCAATCAATTCAAACTCTTGATAAAGCACTCATTCTGTTTAATTATGCATTGAAAATGACTTATTTTTTATTCACTTAAAGGTTAACAAATTGTTGCTGTTGAAACTGATGGATGTTATTTTCAGATAAACGAGCCTCAGTAGTGAAATGTGTTGTGGCACGGCAGAAAATGACAATTTACGCCATAGTTACACTGAACTCGTACCACCAAGCCATATAAAAAGAGTGCCTAAGCAGTCTTCATACCAAGACCAGGTGCTCGTATTAGCTCGGCGTGCAAACAGAAAGACAGGAGTCAAGCGCATGACGGAAGCAGTAGCGCTACAAGTCAAAGACCTTCACAAGACCTTTGGTCAACACGAAGTATTAAAAGGGATTTCACTGGACGCACACCGTGGCGATGTCATCTCTATCATCGGATCATCCGGTTCAGGTAAAAGTACCTTCCTTCGCTGCATCAACTTGCTGGAAACACCAACCGCAGGTGAAATCTGGGTGAACGGCGAACTTATCGAAATGAAAAACGGTCGCCATGGCGAAGCCGTACCCGTTAGCGAAAAACAAGTTCAACGCATTCGTTCTCGTCTGGCGATGGTATTCCAGGGCTTCAACCTGTGGTCTCACATGACAGTGCTGGAAAACGTGATTGAAGCACCTATCCATGTTTTGGGCGTACCAAAGGCAGAAGCGTTGGAACGCGCAGAAGCCTTCCTGCAGCGTGTAGGTTTGTGGGAACGTCGTGATTACTACCCAGGACACCTTTCCGGTGGTCAGCAGCAGCGCGCTGCGATTGCCCGAGCGCTTGCGGTCGAGCCTGAAGTGCTGTTGTTCGATGAACCTACCTCAGCCCTTGACCCAGAATTGGTGGGTGAAGTGCTCAACGTCATGAAAATCCTGGCGGAAGAAGGTCGTACCATGCTGGTCGTGACCCATGAAATGGCCTTCGCACGTGACGTTTCCAACCATGTGATGTTCTTACATCAAGGATTGGTGGAAGAGCAGGGCGACCCAGCTAAGCTATTTACTAATCCTGAATCGGAGCGATTACAGCAATTTATCTCTTCGATTTACTGATAGTTCTGAAATAAGAAAGTCCCGACGCGGTAAACGCATACGGCAGATGGCAAAGGAGTATCGCCATCTGGACAATATATCCATAAGGAGACAGAAAGATGAAAAAATGGTTAGTTGCTGCTGCAGTGACAGCTGCACTGGGCGCGACAGCTGTTCAGGCAAAAGATTGGACAGACGTTCGCATCGCTGTAGATGTACCTTATGAACCATTCGAATACAAAGCACCAGACGGCACCCTGACTGGTTTCGAAGTGGATCTGGGTAACGCTGTATGTGAAAACGCAAAACTGAACTGTAGCTGGGTTATCCAAGCATGGGATGGCATCATTCCTGGTCTGCAAGCGCGTAAATATGACGTGATCTTCTCATCAATGTCGATCACTGAAGAGCGCGCTAAGCAGGTATTGTTCTCAGAACCTTACTACAACACCCCAAGCGGTTTCTTCGCACCAAAAGGCTCAGGCCTTAACCCAGCCGATGTTGATTCTCTGAAAGGAAAGCGTATCGGTGTTCAGCGCGGTACCATCCAAGACAACTACGCGACTGACACGTTCGGCAAAGTAGCAGAAGTTAAGCGCTACACCACAGGTGATGATCTGGTACTGGATCTGCAAGGTGGTCGTCTGGATATCGTACTGATTGACTTCCCAGTAGGCGAATCTTCAATCCTAGGCGGTAAAGACGGTGACACCTTCGAAGCAGTGGGCGATAACGTTCAGCTGGGTAACGGTGTAGCGGCGGCATTCCGTAAGCGTGATAAAGACCTGGCAGCGATCTTCAACAAGTCTCTGTCTCAGGTGAAAGCGAACGGTACGTATGACGAGATTCGTAAGAAGTACTTTGCTTACGATATCAAAATGTAAATCTGCTTCTTAGTTGGAGCGATAGCTGCGTTGCTTGCGCGCGCTCACCCCAAGCACATAGGAAACCTATGCTCATGGGGATTCACGTGCTCGGCGCCTTGCTCTAGCTCCAACTACTTTGCAGGAACTCTGCTAGGCCTATATGGCAATGCATGGCAGATTCATCAGCCTTCTGATTTAGGGGGCTGATAAAGCTCTAGGGGGAGCGGGATTCGCTCCCTTTTGACTGATAAGCGAAAACTGAATACAAGATCCATAAAGCGGTAGTTTCGCTATCGGTTTATTCGTGCAGGAGGAAAGGATGTTAGATCTGCATGGTTATGGCCCTTCCATTTTCATGGGCGCAATATTAACCGTCGAGTTGGCGGTGCTTTCTGCTGTGATTGCGGTGTTACTGGGATTAGTAACCGCATTGGCACGACTTTCTAAGAACCGTTTTGCCCGCGGCGTGGCAACGGTCTATTCCACCGTGGTCCGGGGTGTGCCCGATCTGGTGTTGATGCTGCTGATTTTCTTCGGCGCACAAATCATGATGAACAACTTCTCTGACTGGCTCTACGAAAAATATGACATCGATATGTTCATCAATATCGATGAGTTCACAGCCGGTGTTTCTACTATTGGCTTTATCTTCGGTGCCTACATGGCTGAAACCTTCCGCGGTGCATTTCTGGCGGTCGACCGTGGCCAGTTGGAAGCAGGCACAGCGTATGGCATGAGCCCTTGGATGATCTTCCGTCGCATTATGTTCCCGCAAATGATGCGTCATGCGTTGCCTGGTATTGGTAACAACTGGCTGGTGTTGGTGAAGACGACGGCACTGGTGTCAGTCATTGGTCTGGCGGACATGACGCGCCTTGCCAAAGAAGCGGCAGGTGCGGTGAACGAACCGTTCAAATTCTTTATTCCGGTAGCATTGGTCTACCTGCTGATCACCTCCATCTCTGAGCTTGGACTCAAGCGCTTGGAGCGTAAGTTCAGTGCCGGTGTAGTAAGAGGCTAAGGAGACACGGAATGTTAGAATCAATTTATGCTTACCTCGACCAAAACGAGATTTTCACCTCGACCACCATTCTCCACTACTGGAGTGGTTTGACGGTCACTGTTCAACTGGTGTTTCTGTCGCTGGTGCTTGGTCTTATCCTGTCCGTACCATTGGCGGTTGCGAGAACCTCAAAGAACCCTTGGATTAACCGTCCAGTGTGGATTTACGTTTACATCTTCCGTGGCACGCCGCTGCTTATCCAGCTTTATCTGATTTATTACGGTGTGGCGACCATTGAAGGCATTCAACAAAGTATGTTCTGGGCAGTTGTCGAAGATGCTTTCTATCCATGTCTGTTTGCTTTTGTGTTGAACACGGCCGCATACACAACGGAAATCCTCCGTGGTGCCATGGTGGCAACACCTGCAGGTGAAATCGAAGCAGGCAAGGCTTACGGCATGTCCCGCTTTACGATTCTGCGCCGCATCATCTTGCCATCATCATTCCGTCGCGCACTGCCCGCATACAGCAACGAAGTTATCTTCATGCTGCATGCAAGCTCTATTGCGTCGGTCGTGACCATCATCGACCTTACAGGCGCAGCAAGGGACATCTACGCACGTTTCTACGCGCCATTTGATGCCTTCCTGTTTGTGGCGGCTATCTACCTGTGTCTGACCTTCGCTATTGTTTACGGCTTTAAGCGACTAGAACACCGCTGGCACAGACATTTGAGACCGTTGGAGTCTTAAGAGCAGGTTCTAGGAAGAGCAGATCCTAGGAAAAGCAAGATACAAAAAACCGCCAATGAATGGCGGTTTTTCTTTTTGGGCTTTGGCTCTTCCCTAGGGCCTAGGACCTTCTCTTCCTAGGCCCTTCTATCCTACTTAAACTCCGCCCATATCGGCGCGTGGTCGGAAGGTTTTTCAATACCACGGAGTTCGTAATCAATACCCGTATCAATGCAGTCTGCTGCCAGTGAAGGCGTTGCCAGAATCACGTCGATGCGCAGGCCGCGGTTGTCGTCAAAGCCGCGGGAGCGGTAATCGAACCACGAGAACTTGTCGTCGGCATCAGGGAACTGCTGGCGGAAGGTGTCCACAAAGCCCCAGTTCATCAATGTTGCCAGCATTTCGCGTTCTTCCGGCTGGAAGGAACACTTACCGGTTTTCAGCCAGCGCTTACGGTTCACTTCACCAATACCGATATCCAAATCAATCGGGCTGATGTTGATATCACCCATCACAATCAGTTTCTCGTCATTGTTGTGCGAGGTGTTGAGGTAAGTCATCAAATCTTGGTAGAACTTACGTTTGGCAGGGTACTTGGTTTCGTGGGCGATGTTTTCACCTTGCGGGAAGTAGCCATTCAGCACCGTCACTTCACTGCCATCGTCTTGTTTAAAGGTTGCCATGATCATACGGCGTTGCGCGTCTTCCTCGTCGGTCGGGAAGCCTTTTTGTACTTTTACTGGCTCTTGTTTGCATAGCATTGCAACCCCGTAATGCGCCTTTTGACCATGGAAATAGACTTTATAGCCCATCGCTTCGACGTCTTCGACAGGAAAAGCTTCATCATGAACCTTGATTTCCTGCAGGCCGATAACGTCCGGTTGATGCTTTTCAATCAGTGCCTGAAGTTGGTGAAGGCGGGCGCGCAATCCATTGATATTAAAAGAAATGACTTTCATGCTGATTTACTTCTCTTTGTCTGAAGTCCATTGAGGTGTGCCCAGTTTATCTGAAATTACTACAGCTCGCAGAACATTAGTGTCTTACTATCGATGCAAGTTCGTCCCATTCGTAAAGCAGCTTCTTTTTATTGCAACTATGCTTGTAAAGAAAAGAATCTTCGGACACTCAAGGTGTTATCGTTTTTTGAGCGAAGGGAGCGCGAACTTATGAATGTGGTTTCATTAATGAAACTTTCAGTGGCTTCACTGACAATAACCTTGGTTGCGGGGTGCAGCGAGTACGGCGATTTCACACAAGAACAAATCTGTCGGGCGAGCTTGGCCGCTATCAAAGGAAAAAGTCCTTCTATCATGATGGTTGATAAAAAAGAAATCGAACCAGAGACGGAGCTGGAAGTGTTCCATATCTCCTATAAGCGGCCGGATGATGGCAAGCGCTGGCATTACCGCTGTAAGGTCGATAAAACCCGAGCCGTGTGGGCACAGGGCAAAGATGGCCGCTGGCGAGATCAGGCTCAGGATCCCACGGTAAGGTTCAAAATTGAAGGGGAAGATATTCTGATCCACGAAACCTTCCCTGACGGAAGTACCGCTCTGGATATTAGCTTCAGCATCTACATGCTGGGCGGTAAATCTTAACCTCTCCCCCTGATCCCGGCAGCGTCATCGCCGGGGTCATCTTACTCTTGTTCCAAATATTCGAACGACTCTGACAAAACCCTCCTACCGACATCTCCTCATCCTTCTCATATACTCTTTTCAACAAAACAAGGAGATTGGATATGGGCAAATTAGTGGAAGGCGTTTGGCATGACGTCTGGTATGACACCAAATCATCTGGCGGGAAATTCGTTCGTGAAGACGCAGGATTCCGTTCCTGGGTAACGGCAACGGGCGAAGCGGGTCCAACGGGTGAGAGCGGTTTTAAGGCGGAATCTGGCCGTTATCATTTGTACGTATCGCTCGCGTGTCCATGGGCACACCGCACCCTGATTTTCCGTAAACTGAAAGGCCTTGAAGAGCACATTACCGTCTCTGTGGTGAGTCCTGACATGATGGAGAAAGGCTGGCAGTTTGATGAGGCAGAGCCACTGTTCGGTTTCAACTACATGCATCAGGTTTATACCAAAGCAAAATCAGATTACACCGGACGCGTGACCGTGCCAGTGCTGTGGGATAAGAAAACCGAAACCATTGTCAGCAACGAATCGTCTGAAATCATCCGCATGTTTAACACCGCGTTCAACGAGGTGACAGGTAACACGGAAGATTTTTACCCAGAAGCACTGCGCAGTGTGATTGATGAGTGGAACGATTATGTTTATCCAAACATCAACAACGGCGTGTACCGCTGCGGTTTTGCGACCACGCAAGAAGCCTATGAAGAAGCATTCGACAATCTTTTTGCTGCTTTGGACAAATTGGATGCGCATTTGGCGACCAGCCGTTACTTGGCAGGCGATCAAATCACTGAAGCAGACTGGCGCGCCTTTACCACGCTGGTGCGTTTTGACCCTGTGTACGTGGGGCATTTCAAATGTAACCGCCAGCAGATAGCCCAATATGAGCACATCTTCGGTTATCTGAAAGAGTTATATCAGGTCGCGGGTGTGGCAGAGACAGTGGATATGTACCACATCAAACGTCACTACTATTACAGCCATGCCAACATCAACCCAACCCGTGTTGTGCCCAAAGGCCCGGAGCAGGATTTAATGGCTCCGCATGGTCGCGAAAGCGTTTAGTTCGCAGGAAAGCAAAAAGCCAGCTCGATGAGCTGGCTTTTTTAATGATGGTGGTGGGAGAAGGATTCGAACCTTCGAAGGCGGAGCCGTCAGATTTACAGTCTGATCCCTTTGGCCACTCGGGAATCCCACCACGAGTTATTCTAGTTGTATGCTGCACCGCGGAAATCAAATGAACATCGCGATGAAGCGCAGTAAGTGGTGGTGGGAGAAGGATTCGAACCTTCGAAGGCGGAGCCGTCAGATTTACAGTCTGATCCCTTTGGCCACTCGGGAATCCCACCACGCTGTGCGGGGCGCATATTATCAAACGAAGCATGTCTGTAAAGCACTTTTCTCGAAAATGCTGTGCGTTTGCTGGTTTTTTCGGCGTTGAAACAACTGATTGACAGGAAACCGGGAATTTTACCGAGTTTTGGGAATCCAACCTGCGTTTTATGGGGTACTCAGATGGAACCTAGAGCGCCTCTTTGCGCCGACTGCTGGCAGGTAAATCTTTTGTTGGATTTACATTTCTTTACCGCACGCAGGATAGGCATAGAGTAGACTATCGCGAGATGTCATTTACGGTTAATAAAATGAAAAATAAAGTCCTTTTCGCCGCCGTTGTTGTACTTGGCGCTGCTGGCTTTTTTGCCTTGCAGGGTGAAAGTGAAGCCGCGGACAAACCTTCAGCGCGTCCTGCGAGACCCGCTATTGCTGTTGCTACTGCCCAAGTTGAATCGCGCCCAGTTGCGCGAAGCCTTTCCTTGATTGGTAACCTCAAGTCCGAAAACTCTGTCGTGATTGCCCCTGAAGTGGCAGGCAAGATTGAAGTGGTTTACGTGAAAGCAGGCCAACAAGTGAAAGAAGGCGATCCTCTGTTGACGTTGGACTCTGCCAAATCTGAAGCCGCTGTTGCAGAAGCACAGGCATTCCATAAAGACGAACTGCGTAAACTCAATGAGTTCTCCAAACTTCATAAGCGTGGTGCGCTGACCAAAACAGAACTTGATGCCCAACAAGCCAGCGTCGATGTTGCCAAAGCACGTTTGGATGCAGCGAAATCCGATCTGGATGACCGTTTCATCAAAGCGCCGTTCAATGGCACCGTCGGTCTGGTGGATATCACCCGCGGTCAACTGGTGTCCGTGGGCGAAGCACTGCTGCACCTCGACGACCTTTCCCAAATGCAATTGGATGTGAATGTGCCTGAGCAATACCTGTCTGAGCTCAGCAAAGATATTGATGTGGTGGCCAATTCCAAAGCATGGCGAGGCAAAACCTTTGAAGGCAAGCTCTCGGCTGTCGACTCCCGCGTGAACAATGACTCCTTGAATCTGCGTGCGCGTATCGATATCAACAATGACGATCGTCTGCTGCGCCCAGGCATGATGATGGAAGCGACCATGGGCTTTGCGCCAACGGTCAACGCGGTGATTCCGGTGCAGGCTATTGAGTACTCAGGGACCAAGCGCTTTGTTTATCTGGTGGATGACAAAGGCATCGCGAACCGTACCGAAGTGAAACTTGGCGCGCGTATCGACAACCTGGTGACCGTCGAAAGTGGTCTTGAGATTGGCGATCGCATCGTCGTGCAGGGTCTGGTGAGCATGCGTGACGGCACCAAAGTGAACGATCTGACCGCGAAGGGCGAGGGCAAGTAAATGTGGCTCTCAGATGTCTCTGTTAAGCGACCCGTTGTCGCGATTGTTCTGAGCCTGCTGCTCCTCGTTTTCGGTATCGTATCTTTCAGCAAACTCGCGGTGCGTGAATACCCAGATATCGACAGCCCGGTTGTGTCTGTGATGACCCGCTATGCAGGTGCGTCCGCCAGCATCATGGAAAGCCAGATCACCCAGGTGTTGGAAGATGAGCTTTCCGGTATCAGCGGTATTGAGGAAATTACCTCTGTCAGCCGCAATGGTATGTCGCGTATTACCGTCGAGTTCAACATCGACTGGAACCTGACCGAAGGGGTCAGTGATGTACGTGATGCAGTCGCCCGTGCGCAGCGACGACTGCCGGATGAAGCCGACGAGCCAATTGTGTCCAAGTCCAATGGCTCCGGTGAAGCCTCCATCTATATCAACCTTGCCTCGCCGGAAATGGACCGCACTCAGCTCACCGAATACGCGCAGCGTGTGCTGGAAGACAAATTCAGCCTGCTGACGGGCGTGAGCTCGGTGGAACTTTACGGCGCGCTGTACAAAGTGATGTATGTGCGGCTCGATCCGGTACTGATGGCAGGACGCGGTGTAACGACGTCTGACATTACTTCCGCGCTTCGCCGCGAGAACCTTGAAAGCCCGGGCGGCGAAATCCGTAACGATGTCACCAAGATGACGGTGCGTACCGAGCGGATGTACCAGACACCGGAAGATTTCGATTATTTGGTGGTTCGCACAGCGAGCGACGGCAGCCCGATTTACCTCAAAGATGTGGCTGATGTATACATCGGTTCCCAGAACGAAAACGCGACTTATAAAAACAACGGTGTGAACAACCTCAGCCTTGGCATTGTGCCGCAGTCTGATGCCAACCCGTTGAACGTGGCGATTGCTGTTCGTGAACTGGTGGATGAGTTCCAGCCATTCCTGCCGGAAGGCGCGAAACTGTGGGTCGATTATGACTCCACCGTATTTATCGAGCGCTCAATTGATGAGGTTTACAGCACCCTGTTTGTTACTGGCGCGCTGGTGATTCTGGTGCTGTATATCTTTATCGGTCAGGTGAGAGCGACATTGATCCCTGCGGTAACGGTGCCGGTTTCCCTGATTTCAGCCTTTATCGCTGCTTATTTCTTTGGCTTCTCCATCAACCTGTTGACCCTGATGGCGCTGATTTTGGCGATCGGTCTGGTGGTGGATGACGCTATCGTGGTGGTCGAGAATATGTTCCACCACATTGAGAAAGGCGAAACTCCACTGGTAGCCGCGTTTAAAGGTACGCGTGAGGTGGGCTTTGCCGTGGTGGCAACCACAGCTGTTCTGGTGATGGTATTCCTGCCAATTTCCTTTATGGAAGGCATGGTCGGCAAGCTGTTTACTGAGTTCTCCGTGCTGCTGGCGATGTCAGTGATTTTCTCTTCTATCGTTGCACTCACGTTAACCCCAGTGCTCGGCAGCAAAATTCTCAAGGCCAACGTGAAACGTGGTGCGTTCAACCGCATGGTCGATAACTTCTTTGAGAAGTTCGAGAACGGCTATCGCGCTGCGGTCACTGTGGCGGTGAAAGCACGTTTTGCAGCACCACTCATCATTCTCGCCTGTATCGGCGGCAGTGCTTACCTGATGAAAAACCTGCCCGCGCAATTAGTGCCACAGGAAGACCGTGGCGTGTTGATGGCCTTTGTAAAAGGCGCAGAAGGCACGGCGTACAACCGTATGGTTGGCAACATGGAAGAAGTGGAACGTCGCTTGATGCCTTTGGTTGATCAAGGTGTTCTTACCTCTATCAGCATGCAAGCGCCAGCGTTCGGAGGCATGGCCGGCGACCAGACAGGCTTCGTGATTATGCAGCTCGAAGACTGGAACAACCGCGATCAAACTGCAGCGCAGGTGTTGGGCGAAGTGCGTAAAGCACTGGGCGGTATTCCAGATATCTTCGTCCGTGCCTTTATGCCGGGTTTCCGTGGTGGTTCAAGTGAGCCTGTTCAGTTCATTCTGGGTGGTCCTGACTATCAGGAACTGAATAAATGGGCGCAAGTGCTACTGGATGAAGCCAAAGCCAGTCCTATCCTTCAAGGTGCGGATCTGGATTACGCGGAAACCACTCCAGAGCTGGTGGTGAGCATCGACCGCAAACGCGCAGCTGAGCTGGGTATCAGTGCGGATGAAGTGTCCAACACCATGGAAATCATGCTGGGTGGCAAGAGTGAAACCACTTTTGTCGATCGTGGTGAAGAGTTTGATGTTTACCTGCGTGGTGACGAAGCCCGTTTCAACAGCAAAGACGACATCAGCCAAATCTACATGCGTACCCGCAATGGCGATCTGGTGAGTCTCGACACCCTTGCGGAAGTGGAAGAGGTCGCGTCAGCGCAAACCTTGCGCCATTTCAACAAGCAAAAGTCGATCACTCTGAAAGCCAACCTTGGTGAAGGCTACACCTTGGGTAATGCGCTCGACTTCCTTGATGCT
This sequence comes from Grimontia sedimenti, assembly GCF_011045095.1. GTDB lineage: Bacteria > Pseudomonadota > Gammaproteobacteria > Enterobacterales > Vibrionaceae > Enterovibrio > Enterovibrio sedimenti. The sequence goes on along the minus strand of NZ_JAALDL010000010.1, from coordinate 131,461 downwards.
AAAGCGATTGAGTTGCTGCCTGCAGATATCACCATCAGCTATGCGGGTGAATCGGCAGAGTTCAAAGATAACCAAAGCAGCATTCTGATCGTATTTGGCTTGGCTTTGCTGGTGGCTTACTTGGTTCTGGCTGCCCAGTTTGAAAGCTTTGTGAACCCGCTGGTGGTAATGCTGACAGTGCCGATGGGGATCTTCGGTGGTTTTGTTGGCCTGTGGCTAACCAGTCAGGGGCTCAACATCTATTCGCAGATTGGCATGATCATGTTGATTGGTATGGTGACCAAAAACGGCATTCTTATCGTCGAATTCGCCAACCAGCTCCGTGACCGTGGCGAACCGTTCGAAAAGGCGATCATTGATGCTGCGGTGCGTCGTCTGCGCCCAATCATGATGACTGCCTTTACCACCATTATTGGTGCTATTCCGCTGATTATCTCAACGGGCGCTGGCTACGAAAGCCGTGTGGCGGTTGGTACGGTGATTTTTGCCGGCATGACCTTCGCGACGACGGTAACTCTGTTCGTTATCCCAGCGATGTACCGACTGTTGTCTGTGAAGACGCACTCTCCGGGTTATGTAGAGGCGCAGCTCAATGCCGAGCTTGAGAAATTCAAGCCGCATCGCCCAGGTCATGGTGACTTTGAGCCGCATTGATGAAAACAAGGAAGAGCAGATCCTAGAATCCTAGGTCTGCTCTTTTGTTTTCCAGCGTCCGTTGGTATGTTTTACAACCATAGCCACCGAATAAATAACGAAGATAAAGGAAGCCAGTCATGTCGGATAAACTGACCCAAGAACAACAAGATCAGCTGGATGCAGCAACGTTTCGTCGTTTCCTGTCTCATCTGGATAATCACAAAGAAGTGCAGAACATCGATTTGATGATTCTGGCGGACTTCTGCCGTAACTGCTTGGGTAAATGGTACAAAGCCGAAGCCGATAATGCAGGCATTGAAGTGAGTGACGATGAAGCTCGCGAGCGCGTTTACGGCATGCCTTACAGTGAGTGGAAAGCAAACCACCAACTGCCAGCGACAGATGAGCAAATGGCAGCATTCAACGCGCGTCAGAAAGCCAAAGAAGGCAAATAAGCCTCACATCGAGATGAAAAGCGCCACTTGGCGCTTTTTTTGTCTCTGCCACTATTGTCTTTTTGCATGTCAGTGACGCTCTCAAATTGAGGATGAATATCGGGTTGATTTTAACTTATTGATTAATTTCGATAAAATAGCTGGTCTTTATCTTGCTTAGTCACTCTTGAGTTCATAAGAACACCAAAGGGGCACGATGGATGAAAGCGGATGTAAGAAGGTTATCTACCGAACAAACCGAAGCGTTTGATGTGGAATACATCGACAAAGCCCTGTTTCTGGTACTGACCACCCACATTGATAAGCAGTTCGATACCAGCCAACCTTTTCATTTGCTGGATGTTGGCGGTGGGAATGGCATGTACGCGGATAAAGTGCTCGAACACTACCCAAATGCTTATGTCACTGTGGTAGAGCCCGAACAGGCTTTGCTGGATAAAAATCGCGCCCATCCCAACAAACACCTTCAAGCTTCCACCTTTCAAGAGTCATTGCTGCAGACTAGGCACGATATGGTCCAGTTTAACTGGGTACTGCATCACTTTGTCGCTGACAGTTTCAGCCAAACCTTGAACGCTCAGCAAAACGCGCTAGATACCGCTTACCAGAACCTGAATTCCGGCGGTTTGTTAATCGTGTTTGAAAACCTGTATGAAGGGGAGTGGTTACACGACCTGCCAGGACAACTTATCTACCGCTGCACGGCGTCGAAACTGTTAACCCCTTTGTCGCGTCGAATGGGCGCTAATACCGCAGGAGTCGGGGTGAGCTTTCACAGCCAAGCGAAATGGCAGCAAATGATAGAGAAAGCCGGATTCAGCACAACGGTGTATGTTCCTTGTTACCATTTCGGCAACTTAGGGAAATTAGTGAAATTCGGGTTGCACTTAAAAGAGCAGAAAGTCGGCATGTTTATCGCCATTAAAGAGCGGTAATGTCGAAGAGAAAAGCGCCGCAAGGGCGCTTTTTTTTAAGCGGTCTCGCCGGAAAGGTAGGTGAATGCATTATGGCTTAATAACTGCGGATAGAGCTCTTTCAATACATCCATTTTCGGTGCAATCACACGACGACAAAAGGGCTTCGCTGGATTGCGCCAGAAGTAGTTCTGTTGGCGCGCTGGTGTAGGGTAAAACGCTACCATAGGCGCAACTTGGGTGACCACAGGTTTCACATAATCTGAAGCGGCGCTTTCCAGTGCTTTCGAGCATTTGTCCATGTGCGCTTTATTGGTCGGATAGACTGCACTCGGGTAGCTTTCCCGAAATGAATGGTTTGACGTGCAAGCGTGCGAGTCCAAATGCACACGAATCACATCCTCCAGCGAGATCTCTTCCTCATCGATACGGAATAATACCGCCTCAACATGCTTACGATCTTCCGTGACTAAAAATCCCTGTTCGACATTCGACACGCCTTTTAACGCGTTGAAGATGGCTTCCATGCACCAGTAACAAGTACCACTGACAGCAAGATACATATCGCCTCCAATTGAACAAGATAGGTACAGATAGAAACCGGAGATCAGGCGTTATTCTTTCATGTGGTGGCTTTTAAAGAGTAAATAAGAGATACAAAAATGCCTCCCACAAACGGAGAGGCACTTAGCAATCAGAAGTACTTGCGATTAGGCGCTTTTGCTATCCAGCGACACCATCACGCTTTCTTTGTCTTCGAGGTAGCTATCCAGCCCTTTCTGACGAAGGTCACAGGCAGGGCAATCGCCACAGCCTTTACCAATCACACCGTTGTAGCAGGTCAGGGTGTGGTCGCGTACAAACTCCAGCTTGCCGTATTTATCCGCCAGCGCCCAGGTTTCTGCTTTGTTCAGCCACATCAGTGGCGTGCGGATTTCAAGCTCGCGATCCATCCCCAAAACCAATGATTTATTCATTGCCTGCACAAAGTCATTGCGACAATCCGGGTAGCCAGAGAAGTCTGTTTCACACACACCAGTGATCACGGTTTGTGCGCCCAACTGGTAAGCGTAAATGCCAGCCAGTGTCAGGAACAGAATGTTACGACCCGGTACAAAAGAGTTTGGCAGGCCATTTTCCTGAAGCTCATGGGAAACCGGAATGTTGTCACGGGTCAGCGAACTGATTGCCAGTTCATTCAGCAGGCCAACGTCCATCACTTTGTGCGAAGTCGCACCTAGCGCGCTCGCAACATCACGCGCGACGTCGATTTCCTGCTTGTGGCGTTGGTTGTAGTCGAAGGTAATACAATGCACTTCGTCAAACTCAGACAACGCTTGGATCAGGCAGGTGGTTGAATCCTGTCCGCCACTAAAGACGACAACAGCTTTTTTCATGGCTACATCCTTTACCGGAAAGATGGTTTATAGGGGCAGGAGTTTAGCCTAACTGTTTGTCGAGCTCTATGGCCGCGTGATAATTGCCTGTGTGTTCATACACTGAGGAAGTAGTGAAAGTAGGTCTCATCCTTAACGTAACCCAGCGACTCATAAAGCCTTTGTGCACCAGTGTTATCCGGTGCAGTTTCAAGCGCCAACCCATTCGCCCCTGTTTCAATCGCCAGTGCTTTAGCAGCGCCTAACAGGGCTTTTCCTATGCCTTTACCGCGTTGGGAGTCCAGTACAAACAGGTCGTTAAGAATCCAGCTTTTAGTCGCGGAGACCGATGAGAAAGTAGGGTATAGCTGAGTGAATCCGACAGCATGTCCGGCTTCATCTCTGGCAATAAAAATGGTTGAATCCCGGTTTTCAAGGCGGGAATGAATGAAGCTGCACGCGAGGTCGATGTCACTATCTTTGCCATAGAACATACGGTAGAGGTTAAAAAGATAGGCGACGGCATTAACGTCTTCGGGTGTTGCTTTGGAGATGGTCATAACAAAAAGTACTGGTGGAGGAATCAGCGTGCCAGAATGGCATGTGGAATCGATGAGGGTCAGTGCATTTACACCTTTGATGAATGGCTTTCGAGAGAGATCCCGCCCAGTTGAAAAATGAAAGCGCACCGAAGTGCGCTCTCATCAATGCTTGTTTCAATTACCCAAACTTCTTCAGGTATTCCAACGTTGGTGCAATATCACCAATGTTTGCGTTCACCCACTCTTCATTGAAATAGGTATCCAGATAGCGTTCGCCGCTGTCACAAAGCAAGGTGACGATAGACCCTTTTTCCCCGCGTGATTGCATTTCTTCCGCCAGCATCAATGCGCCATACAGGTTCGTTCCCGTAGAAGCACCCGCTTTGCGGCCAAGAATGTTCTCCAGCCAGTGCACCGTGCCGACACTGTCTACATCTTTGATGGTTTCCATACGGTCAATCACGCCAGGGATAAAGCTTGGCTCAACGCGAGGGCGGCCGATGCCCTCGATTTTTCCGCCGCGATCCAAAGTCAGCGACTGGTCACCGGTTTTATAGAAATCATGGAAAACCGAGTTTTCAGGGTCAACCGCCATCAATTGTGTGTGCTGGCAACGGTAGCGGATGAAACGGCCGATGGTGGCGGAAGTACCGCCGGTGCCCGGGCTCATCACAATCCAGTTTGGCACAGGGTAACGCTCGTACTTCATCTGACTGAAAATGCTGTTGGCGATGTTGTTGTTACTGCGCCAGTCGGTGGCACGCTCAGCGTAGGTGAATTGGTCCATGTAATGGCCATTCAGTTCCTGCGCAAGGCGGCGTGATTCTGCGTAAATTTCGTCAGAGCGATCCACAAAGTGGGCTTCGCCGCCATAGAACTGTATTTGTTCGATTTTCTTTTTCGCTGTTGTTCTTGGAACAACAGCAATAAAGCGAAGGCCAAGTAAACGGGCGAAGTAAGCCTCAGAGATGGCGGTGCTGCCAGAAGACGATTCAATGATCGTGGTGTCTTCTTTGATCCAGCCGTTACACAAAGCGTAAAGAAAAAGGGAACGCGCAAGGCGATGTTTCAGGCTGCCTGTCGGATGGGTGCTCTCATCTTTCAGATAGATGTCGATCTCCGGGAAGTACGGCAGATCCAGCTTGATCAGGTGGGTATCCGCTGAGCGTTGGAAATCCGCTTCGATTTTACGAATTGCGTCGCAAACCCAGTGTGAGGAATTAGCAGGGACGTTTACTTCAGTCATCATTGGCTTACTTCATAATAATCAAGGTTATACCAACAATATAATCCTAGATGCGAAGTAAAGTTTTGCCATTTTTCGTCTAAATGTCGCTCGTTATGGAAATTCATTCTATTATTGGCGTCGAAAAAGAAAATATTTCTCTCCACTGTCTTGAGGGGGGATTTTTTGCCTCTTATCGCGGAAATGGTAAAGCAGTCATGACAATTTCACTGGATAATGTAGATCGCCAATTGTTAGATTGGTTACAACGCGACGCGTCATTGTCGCTGTCAGATCTGGCCGAACGGGTAAACCTCACTACCACGCCTTGTTGGAAACGTCTCAAACGTCTTGAAGAAAGTGGCATCTTGCAAAAGCGTGTCGCCCTTTTAGACCCAGAAGCGTTGGGGCTCTCGTTCACGGCTTTTGTCCAAATTAAAACCTCAAACCACTCTGAAACCTGGTACCGCAAGTTTGTGGATGTCGTTACCCCCTTTGCTGAAGTGATGGAATGCTATCGCATGGCGGGAGAATACGACTACATGTTAAAGGTGCAGGTCGCAGACATGGCGGCGTTTGACCGCTTCTATAAAAAGCTGGTGAACAGTATTGATGGCCTGACCAACGTCACGTCGACGTTCGCGATGGAGCCATTGAAATACACCACCGCGTTACCGCTCTAAAAAGACTCAGCAAACAAAAGCTTGAGCAATAAAAGTCAGGCAAGTCAGAGACCTGAAAAGTAAGTTGGCTCGCGCAGGGGAGGATGAATGCGCATATTTTTGGAACTCGGGTGGTTTTTCCGAATGGCGTGGAAACGCTATGTCGGCGCCATTGTGCTCTTATTTTTCGTCGCCGGTTTTGAACTGATCCCGCCGAAAGCCATTGGTTGGCTGGTGGATGGTGTCATGGCGGGCGATATCAGCAAAAACCAAATGTTTATCGCGCTTGGGGCGATCGTTGCGCTCTGGGTCGTGGTGTATTTCATGCGCGTTATCTGGCGCGTGTGGCTGTTTGGCGCTGCGGCGCAACTCGGCACCGTACTTCGTGACAAGCTCTACCAGCACTTTACCCGCCATGCCCCTCGCTTCTTTGAGCGCTACCGCACGGGCGATTTGATGGCCCGATCTACTAACGATGTCAAAGCGGTCGTGATGACGGCGGGTGAGGGCGTATTGACGCTGGCAGACTCATTGATCATGGGGATTGCGGTGTTGATAGTCATGACCACCACCATCAGCTGGGAACTAACCCTGCTGGCGCTGGCACCTATGCCAGTGATGGCGATTATGGTGAACCGCTTCGGTAAACAGCTCCATCATAGATTCAGCGCCTCTCAGGCAGCATTTTCATCGCTGTCGGAAGAAACCCAATCGTCGCTTAATGGCATTCGGATGATCCGTGCGTTTGGGTTGGAGTCCCAGCAGGTTGACCGCTTTAATGCGGTGGCGGATGACACTGGCGAAAAGAACATGTCCGTTGCAAAAGTCGATGCCATGTTTGACCCGGTAATCTTCCTGACCATTGGCACCTCGTTTTTCTGCTCGATTGCAGGTGGTGGTTACATGGTGGCAAATGGGACCTTAACCTTGGGCGAGTTGACCGCATTTACCCTTTATCAAGGCTTGATGATCTGGCCGATGCTGGCGGTGGCTTGGCTGTTTAATATCATCGAACGTGGTTCAGCTGCGTGGAAGCGTATTAAAGAGTTGCTGGAGGAAAAGCCGGACTTGGTGGATGGCGACAAAGCCTTACCAGCAGAACGCGAAACCCTGACTATTGCGATTGATCAGTTCACTTGGCGCGGTCATGGCATTCCAGCGCTCCGCGATGTGAACGTTGAATTAGCACCCGGAAAAATGCTGGGTGTGGCGGGGCCAGTGGGCAGCGGTAAAACCACCATTTTGTCTTTGATGCTGCGCTTGGAAGACCCTGTTCAGGGTCGCGTCAGCTATGGCGGCACAGACCTTCGTGATTTCAAGCTGGGCGAGTGGCGCGGCAAGCTGGCGGTTGTTACGCAAGCGCCGTTTTTGTTCTCCCGCAGCATTGCCGACAACATTGCGCTCGGTAAGCCGGACGCAACACGTGAAGAAATCCGTGAAGCGGCGAAGCTGGCTTGTATTGATGAAGACATCATGCAATTTCCGGAAGGCTACGAAACGCTGGTGGGAGAAAAGGGTATTACGCTTTCCGGTGGTCAGAAACAGCGGATTTCTATTGCCCGTGCTTTGTTGCTGGATGCGGAAATTCTGGTACTGGACGATGCCCTGTCAGCGGTGGATGGCCGCACTGAGCATCATATTCTGAAAAACCTTCACGACCGCGCACAGCACCAGACCACTGTGGTGATTGCACATCGTTTGTCGGCGTTGGAATCGGCGGATGAGATCATCGTGTTGCAAAAAGGGCATATTGAGGAGCGTGGCACACACAAAGCCTTGGTGAATGCCAACGGCTGGTATGCCGAAATGCAGCGTTATCAGCAACTCGAACAAGCACTGGAGGAGGCGCTATGAGTAAACGTGAAACCCTAAAACGCCTTCTGAGTTACCTGCTCAATGACAAAGCTGGTTTTGCGGTGGCGGCTATCTTCCTGCTGTTTGCAGTGGTGGCCGATGTCAGTGGCCCGTGGTTGATTCGAATCTTCCTCGATGACTATGTCGCTCAGGATTACTATCCACCGAATGTACTTTGGGGATTGGCCTTGGCCTATATTGCGGTCACGGTACTCTCGGGCCTGTTGCACTACGCCTATGGCATCCGGTTTAGCCGTATCGCGATTGAAATCGTCCAAACTATTCGCAAACGTGTTTATGCCAGCATCATCAACCAGCCTTTGTCGGCATTTGATTATGTGCCAGCAGGTAAATTGGTCTCGCGCGTCACCAACGACACCGAATCGCTGAAAGAGCTTTACGTGCAAGTGGTCGCGAGTTTCCTGCAAGCGACAGCGCTGATCATCGCCATGCTGACGGCCATGTACTTGTTGAGCCCGACACTCACGGTTGTGGTGGCGATTCTTATCCCTTCAGTGGTTTTGGTGATGTACTACTACCAACGCCGCTCGTCACCCGCTTACCGCGACTCACGCGACTTGCTGACAGACATTAACAGCGTGATGAGTGAGTCGATTCAGGGGATGAGCCTGATCCAGCTGATGGGGCAGGAGCAGCGTTTTTCTGAGCGCTTTGCTGATTTAACAGAGCAGCACCTTAAGACCGAAGTACGCATCGTGAAAATCAACGGCATTTACCTTCGCCCGCTGATTGATTTGATGTCTGGTGTGGCACTGATCTCGTTGGCTGCGCTATTCGGTTGGCACGGCAATGAGTTGATTGGTGTGGGTGTGCTTTATGCCTTTATCAGTTACCTAGGCCGTGTCACTGAGCCACTGATAGAACTGATGCAGCGTTTGTCTTTGCTGCAACAGGCGATCATGGCGGGTGAGCGTCTGTTCGAGCTGATGGATGTCAAACAGCATGTTTATGGTGACGACGACCGCGCCATAGAATCCGGCACCATTGATATCGAAGGGCTTAATTTCAGCTATGACAGTAAAACCCAGGTACTGACCGATGTGAATGTCTCGGTCAAAGAGGGCGGCTTCTTAGCTTTGGTTGGTCATACCGGAAGTGGTAAAAGCACGCTCGCTTCCTTGCTGATGGGCTTTTATCCGGTGCAAAAGGGCACGCTGAAGTTGGGTGGCAGAGAGCTCTCGACCTTGACTCAAAACGCGCTCCGCTCAGGTATTGCCATGGTGCAGCAAGACCCGCATGTCCTCTCTGATACCTTCCGCGCCAACGTGAGCCTTGGCCGTGATATTTCAGATGAAGCGATTTGGCAGGCCTTGGAACAGGTCGATTTAGCGGACTATGTGAAGCACTTGCCGTCAGGGTTGGATACTGCGATTGGCACTGGTGATATTACGCTTTCGGCTGGTCAGAAGCAGCTTCTGGCGCTGGCTCGAGTGCTGGTGGATAAGCCGCGCATCCTGATTCTGGATGAAGCGACCGCCAACATTGACTCCGGCACTGAAGAACGTGTGCAGCAAGCACTGGCAGCACTTCGAAATACCATGACGATTGTGGTGATCGCGCACCGCCTTTCCACCATCGCGGATGCGGACAATATTCTGGTGCTGCATCGTGGGCATGTGGAAGAGCAGGGTAACCATCAGCAGCTTTTGGCGAACAAAGGCCGCTACTGGCAGATGTATGAGCTACAGCAAACCCGAGCACATCTGGAAGAGCTGGAGCAAATTGCCTGTGGTGAGACAGAAACGCACGAGGGTATTGCCTAAGCTAAAGGCAGTTCAATGCCGGGTGGGGAGAGCATGGAAAGCATCATCGATATCTGGACATCTAATCCGACAGAAAAAGGGACTGTCTATGTGGTGCCTGATGGCTGCCGTGATGTCATTGTGACAGAAATCGATGGTGTGCAGCAGGTGCATGTCTCCCCGCTGTTTGACACTACCCTTACTGTTGAAATAACGCCCAAAGTAAAAATGACAGGCTACCGCTTAGCGCCGGGAACATGGGTGGATGAAGGCCAATTGATGGCCGCTGGAAAAGACACCCATGATCTTTTCGATAAGATTGCTGCCTTTTCACGTCGCTGTAGCAATGTCGATGAAGCGCTTTTCAGCCTAGGCGAGCGGTTGGGCTCTGTGGCTGATATTGCGCGCTCGCTTGGTGTCAGTGAGAGAACCTTACAAAGGCACCTTCTCAAACGGAGCGGTAAGTCGCCTTTGTTCTGGGTTCAATTGGCAAGGGCAAGACAAAGTGCCCGCGCCATTGCCGAGGGCGCACCACTGATTGATACTGCCTTTGATTTTGGCTACGCCGATCAGGCGCACTTCAGCCGCGAAATTAAACGCTGGTTTGGCGTGACACCAAGTGAATTACAACTCAGAAAAGATCTTACCGAACAGCTTTACGTTCCTGGTTATTGAGGGCCAAGGCTAGCCCGCCACAGCGGTACAAATCTCTACCAGATACCCATTCAAATCGCGTACGTAAGCGGTGGTTTGCCCCCAAGGCATTTCTTCAACTTCTTGCACCAATTCCGCCCCTGCTTTCAGCGCATTGGCAAGGTTTCCCGCTACATCATCAGTCTCAAAGGCGATTTCAAAGTTGGGTGAATGCGGGTTTCCAGAACTTGGGTGCTTGCCGAGCGAAGTCATCAGCGCTAGTGATGAAAAAGAGAGTTTGGTGTCGCCGGTGTTCAGCTCGCCATAATCGCCGCTTTCATGCAGAAAGGCGCGTTCCAGCCCGAAAGCCTGTTCGTAGAACGCCAATGTTTGTTCAACGTTTTCCACGTACATAATCGTGTATCTAAACTTCATTATTCCCTCTCCTTGTTGATGTTTTGTCCATTCTGGCTCTTGGTGGAAAAGGAGTCTTGAAGATTTCCGACAGCCTAAAGCGAAAGATATGCCTCGTAACTTTCTGTGTGATGAATATCCCGAGATTACAAGGTGTTGAGAGGTCAGTCGACAGTCATCATTTGGTCATTCCGGTGGAACATAAACGTCACCCGACAGAAACCGAACTGTCATTTTTCAGCCCTACCTTAGCCCCCGCTTTTTCTTTATTGGGCAAGAAAGCCCCCCAAATACAATAAGGTAGTAAGAAATGAAAAACGCAGCGTTAACCTCTGCAATGCTTATCGCACTCGCTTCAACTTCCTCTTTCGCGGCGACGGTCTACGACAGCGAAGGGACATCCCTGAAAGTCGGTGGCCGTGCTGAAGCGCGCTTCAACGTGTCTGACAACAACGAGAGCGACACCAACAGCTCTTTTGAAGACAAATCCCGCGCGCGCTTTAACCTGAAAGGCAAAACAGAAATCACTGAAGGTCTCTACGGTTTCGGTAAATACGAAGCTGAGTTCAGCGGTGGCGATAGCCTGAAGAACCGCTACATCTTCGCTGGTTTCGGCACATCAGCGGGTGAGTTTTCCTACGGTAAGCAAGATTCTGCACAGGTTCAGCTGACTGACATTACTGATGTGATGGCGACCTTTGGTGGCGATGCAGCAGATTTGGTTTCAGGCAACAAAGACAAGCGTGAAAACAACTTCCTGTACGCTGGCGAGTTTGACGCGCTGTCTATTCAAGCCAACTACATTGCAGCCGACGAGAAAGATGCAGACAGCTACGGTATCTCTGCGCTGTATAGCTTTGGTGTTGTGAGCCTTGGTGCAGGTTACGTGTCTCAGGATGCAGGCACTGACAGCGATGACCAAATCAACCTGGCGGCTGAATACTCGCAAAACGGCTTCACGCTGGGCGCACTCTACACCGCAGGTTCAAAAGGCAATCAGGACTACACCGGTTATGAAGTGGCAGCGCAATACAAAGCGACTAAACAACTGGCGCTGGTGGCGGTATACAACTTTGGTGAGTACGACGACACCAATACCGAAGAAGCAAACAACTTTGCTGCTGAAGCGGTTTACAAATTCAACGGCAACTTCCGCGCTTACGCAGGCTACAAGTTTGAAGGCCTTGATGGTAAAGATGACCAACTGCAAGCAGGCATGCGTTACGACTTCTAAGTTAATCGCGTGAAAACAGAAAAGGCCAGCATCACGCTGGCCTTTGTTCGTTCTAAGCCCCGATTAAGCTCTCGGATTCTTCCGCATCAGACCTTCCTGAATGGCAGAAGCAACCAGTTCGCCTTTCTGGTTGTAAATCTCGCCACGCACCAAACCGCGTGAACCGCTGGCTGATGGGCTATCAATCGCAAACAGCAGCCATTCATCCATACGGAATTCACGATGGAACCACATCGCATGGTCGATGGTGGCGACTTTCAGCCCCGGTGTCATTAGGGTCACGCCATGAGGTTGCAGTGCGGTGACCAAGAAACCCCAGTCCGACGCGTAGGCCAGCAGATATTGATGAACGCGCGGGTCGTCGACCATCTTGCCATTGGTGCGGATCCACAGGTATTGCTTGGCTTCGAGTTTTTCAGGGGCAAGTGGGTTCACCACCACAGCGGGGCGAACTTCAATCGGGCGGTCGCCACCAAAGGTTTCAATCACCTTTTTCGGTAGGTGTTGGGCGATAGAGTCGACCAGTTCTTTTTCTGACATCAAGCCTTCCGGTCCCGGTACTTGCGGCATGGTGAACTGGTGCTCATACCCTGGTTCATTCTTATGATAAGAAGCAGTCAGGTAGAAAATTGGTTTTCCGTACTGCACGGCTTTCACGCGGCGGGTACTGAAGCTTTGACCATCACGCAAATTTTCTACGTCATAAACGATAGGCTTTTCTGGGTCGCCGGGGCGGAGGAAATAGCTGTGGAAGGAATGTACAAAACGGTCGCTCTCGACAGTGCCTTTGGCGGCGGAAAGTGCCTGACCAATTACCTGACCGCCATAAACCTGAGGCAGGCCAAGGTTCTCGCTCTGTCCACGATAAAGCCCTTCTTCTATCTGCTCGAGCTTAAGCAAAGCCAGCAGTTCTTCCAATTTCGTACTCATAATTCCTCTTTAAGCCAGTCTGACGTCATATACCCAAGCAACCTGAAGATGCTCGCTGAATCCGGCATCCTCAGGCTGTTTTGGGTATATTGTTCATTGTTTTGACAGAAAAATGACAGATCGCTCTCATCATGTCGTTTATTTCGAACTTATTCAGCATGTATGCTCTCTAACCTTGCGAGGTGACATACATTACTCTGCCTCGCGCGACAACCAGTGGATGTTGAAAGGTGTGATCTCAAATCCACAATTTCCCAATGGTTGAATATGCAACGGTGATAAACTTGTTGTTGGTTTTATCAGTATTTTAGACGCTTGCGTCACTTGGAGTTTTACCATGAAGAAGGCCTTTTTTGGATTTTTTGCTGCGTTGATGGCACTCGCATTCACCGCATGTACTGACATTATTAAGGACCAAGACATGGCAACAGTGACAGGTGAAGTTTACTATTTGCAGCGTATTGCCCTGCCGGATAACGCAAAACTGACGGTCACTCTGGCGGATGTGTCATTAGCTGATGCACCAATGGACGTGATCAGCAGCCAGTCCTACATGACAGAAGGCCGTCAGGTTCCACTGCCATTCTCGCTGACTTACTCGCCTTCAGAGATTAAACCGGGCCACACCTACAACGTGAGTGCACGCATTGAAGTCGATGGTCAGTTAATGTTTATCAGCGACACAGCCACCCACGTGATTAATGACCCTGCCAAGACACAGAACGTCGAAATTCAGGTGGTCAGCGCCATTCGATAACGCTAGGCAGGCTCTCCATCCCATCTGAAACGGCGCAATGACACTGCGCCGTTTTCTTTGACTTCTACCCCATCATTCAACAGCTTCTCACGCTGCCTGACAAAGCTTTCTCCCTTGAGCGAAATCATCCCACTGGAATTGATCACCCTAAACCAAGGCAGCTTGGAATCCTTCGGTAGTGAGCCAAGAAGCTTGCCGACATGGCGTGCGTGACGGGGAAACCCTGCTAATTTTGCGACATCACCGTAAGTTGTTACTTTTCCTGGGGGTATTTGGATAAGTACTGCATAGATTTGGTCATCAAAATTGGGCATATTGAAACTGACGGAGAAATTATAATTAGAAACATCATACCTCACCTGACAACAAAAAGATTATCGCAGGAATGAGGTATCACTGTCGGCATGAAGCGCAGGAGGTGCTAAATGTGGTATGCGACGACACTAATGGTGACAGCAGCAGTCATGGTCATGGGCGCTGCACTTTCTTCTGCCTTTGCTGAAGGCGATATCCCCCTGCTTGCTTTCGCGATCCCCGCTCTCTTTTTGCAGGTTCTGGCGGTATCGCTGTATGGATTCTTGCACTTGGCTTGATTGGCTTCGGCGCCATGATGCCTTACCAACCCGTTGCCATTTCACTCAGCCTTTGGATGATCCTTCCCGCACTGGTGCTTATCACCGGAGAGCGCCGTAACTGGCAGGTCTCACTGCTGGTTATCTCAGTCGTTATCGCCATGGAGTGTGGAGTGCTCGCGCTGCAAGGGGACGAGAAACTCGGTGGTGCCATCAGCTACACCTTAATGCAGATATTCTGCGTCATCATGGTTTGGGTCGCGACTTACTTCTGGAAGCCAGTGAAGAGAATCAGCTGGTGGCCTGTGGCGCTGATTGTCGCGCTATTGGCAGGCGGGCAAACCCAAGGTGCCATGTTCGCCTTCTGCGGCAGTATGCTGGTGCTGGCACTTCAGGAACTCCAACGCATCGGTGGTGAACAACGCGGCGATAAACTCTGCGTGATTCTGCCAGCCATTGCTTTTGCCACCATTGTCGTCTTCCCGCAATTCTCAGTGCCAAACCCGGTGTTTGTCGCCTGGTTATTGTCTCTGACCATTGCTTGGCTTGGCGATTACCTTCTCCACACAGAAAACGAAGAAGAGTAGGGCGGGTAAATTCTCACCACTTGGTTGCTGAAAGCCAGATAACCCCTTGCATTGGGCGTAGCCATCCCACATAATGCGCTCGAACCAACGGTTTCTTTCTCAAGAGATTTTTGGTGTATCAAATCTATGGAGGCCCCCTTGGTCCTCCCGCAACACTAACTTGTGTACTGGGTCAGGTCCGGAAGGAAGCAGCCCGCGCTTGGGACGTGTGTGCCGGGATGTGGCTGAGGGGGCTTCCACCCATCTAGCGTTCTGAAAATTTTCCCCCTTCATCTCCGAATATCTTGTTTAGCAAGCCGACATTCCTTGGGATCGTGTCAAATCACTCGTAAACACTGCCCAAAATGAAAACGCTCCACCTTACCCGTCAGTTACAACGTTGTACCCACAAACGTTTCGAGCTTTATGCCATTTCCCGCATCATCCATAAAGTTGATGATCTGGATGTAAAATTCATCACCCAACAGTACGTTTCAAGGCCAGATGGCTTTGCGCTGACCGATCTCTATCTGCCCCAATTGAAGCTTCACGTTGAGATTGATGAAGGCTTTCACAAGCAGCAAATCGATGCCGACAAAATCCGCGAACTGGACATTGTTACCGCGACCCAACATGAGGTTTATCGCATTGATGCTTCTGTTTCGATTGAGCAAATCAACCAACAGGTTGATGAGTTAGTGACGTTAATCAAAACCAGAATTCAAAAGCAAAAAGCGGAAGGGGTATTCGCACCTTGGAACCCCGAATTCGAGCACTCTATTGAACGCTTTAAAGCGCTGGGTTATGTCGACTTGAAAGATGATGTGGCATTCAGAACCAGCGTCGAAGTGTGCAACCTTTTCGGCCATAACTATGCCGGATTCCAGCGTTCATCAGCTTCTGTTCCGGGATACCCGAACCACAAACTCTGGTTCCCCAAGCTGTACCCGAACGGAGAGTGGTTCAACGAACTCAGTCAGGATGGAAAAGAAATTCTCGAATACAACATTGAGTCGATGGAAAAACGTGCAGAAGTCATTGAGAAGAACCTCCAGCAAGATATCACCATGGTTGTGTTTGCGCGAGTACGTAATGAAGTGGGACAAACCATGTACCGCTTCCGCGGCGTGTTTGTGCAGGACTTTGAGAAAACCTCTGTTGAAGCGGGTTCTTATTGGAAGCGTGTTGCGGAGAGGATTGCTTTTAAAGCTAACTGAGTGAACAAAGAGCAAGGACGCTCTAACAATAAAGGGGTGGATTAGTTTTGCCCCTTTATGATTCAGAGTAAAAGCTCATACACACTTTGTTCATAACAACTTTGCCCTACCAGTAGTTATCCGAATGCGACAGCTCAAAGTGCGATTGGCTGATGGTGTTCGGACGGGATTTTTCGAAAAAACTTTAGCTGAATTTTTCCGAGTATTTATCGTATTGTCAAAAATAATGACAATGAAATCTAATCTCAGTGAGGACTATCAAGTTTTTTTGTTTTCTGGATAACAGTATTCAGTATAATCCTATTATTTATAGTGGCTTATGGTGGTTGAATGTCTAAAACAAGAGATAATCATTACGTACCTCAATGGCATCAAAGGGGCTTCTTTAGTGAAAGAGAAAATGAGCTTTGTCATCTCAAGGAAAAATCAATTGTATTGCCTAATGGGGACGTCAAAATTATCCCTCCATCTAAAAAGTGGCAGACTCCGACCCAACGTTTTTATCAAAAAGACCTATACACGACTTTCTTTGGAGATGAAATCAACGATGAAATTGAGAAGAAACTGTTTGGGTATATTGATGACAATGGCTCACATGCTGTAAGGGCGTTTCTAACTGATGACCCAGCTTTGTGGCATCAGCATTTTGAAAGTTTCTTTTCGTATTTAGATGCGCAGAAAATCAGAACTCCAAAGGGCTTAGATTGGATAAAAAGCCATTACCCAGAGCTTAGCCAAAATGACCTGATGAAAGAAATGCAGTCAGTAAGGTCGTTGCATTGCACTCTGTGGGCTGAGGGAGTACGAGAACTCGTTTCTGCCGAAGATTCAGCGGTTAAATTTATCGTTTCAGACCATCCCGTAACGGTATACAACTGTGCGTGCCCACCTGACTCAAAGTTATGTGAATACCCCAACGATCCAGATATTTCCCTAAAGGGCTCACAAACTATTTTTCCATTGGATAAAAATAGATGCTTAATTTTGACCAATCTTGAATATGCAAAAGCCCCTGAATCAGTAAACCCTTTAGAGCCTCGCACTAACGCTGTAAAGATGCGTCAAAGCATGGTTAATACAATAGAGTTTATCAATACTCGAAAGTTGTCAGATGAAGAAGTAACCAAGATTAACTATATAATCAAAAGTCGTTCAAATGAGTCTGTAGCTGCTGGCTCTGATGCTTGGCTACATCCTGATAAAGAAGTTGATTGCGATTGGGCTGATTTAAAACACGTATTGTTACCACCATCTAGGGAACTTTATCGTTATGGTGGGGAGATGTTTGCAAAATTTGATGATGGCCATGTTCATTATCAAGACGCATTTGGCCGAAAGAATCCCGAAAGTAGTTGTCTCAAAAAGACAATTGATGAAAAAATGCTAGGCCCCAATGAAAATTGTGGGTGCGGTAGTGGTAAAAAGTACAAGAAGTGCTGTAGAGATATACCTATAGAGAAGCGTTCAACTTGGTCGGTGCTAAGTATTAGGGAACGAAATCTAGCATTGTGTAATGCAATCAGAGGTGTGCTCGGGCTCAATAAAGGAAAGTCGTGGGATGATGTTAGGCGCGAATTGTCAGATGAGCAGGTGTCAGAAATCTATAGATTCTATTCCGTACTATGGCCTACCGATACTGATATATATTCTATGTTGCCTAAACCTGATGGTAAGTTTCGTGGACTTTATACTGGTCCACTAGATGTTAGAAGAATAGGCATACACGCACTTACTATTGCTCCTCATTTTGAGGAGTTTCTCATTCAACATCCACTTATTAATCCTAACAATGTAAACCCTAAATTTAGTCCTGTTGAAACACCTAGTAGTTACAAATATCAGGCCCTGAAAGATTTTCACTTTATGTTAATGATTGAACCATATATTGGTTTTGGATTAGTAAATCTCATTCCTGATCCTTGTTGCTTCGACTATGGTTTGCGTCATGAAGTATTAGGTATGGCGACTTCTAGAAAAGGAGTTTTCATTAGTCCGTTAGACCGTCAGGTACATTTGCATTTGATGACAGAAGACCTTTTAAACTCTACATATATGAAGCCTCGAGAAGTGCGAAAGAGAATGCTATTGAATGAGTTTCCTCATTTGACAGACAGGCAAGTTGAAGACGTGAATGATACTTTAGATGATAAATCCAAAATTGATCCCTTAATCCCCCTACAAGAATTAGGAGATCAGTTTATGCCCTTTAGCATAGCTCCAAACTATGAGATGGGTTTATTTCTAGCTCAAGTAACAGGTTCGGTAATTGTAACAGACAGTGAATCTAGATGGGTCGAATTTCATGGCGCTCAACATCGGAACCAAGGAATAGCTAATTATCCTTGGAGTGAAGTTTACGATACAGTCACGATGGTTCCAGTAGACTCTCACGCATCAAATTCGTTTTGTAAATCAACAAGTACGAATTTTGCTATGTACCGAGATTGGCTGAAGTCTTCCCATGAGTTAGTAGCTTCAAATAACTCAGAGCAAAACTCACTATCAGTGAGGAAGATGCAGGCGGTTGAACTAGATAAAAAAATAAAAGCTCATGATCTTGGGGGTGATTCAATTAACTTTAAAGCTTTAGTCCCCGAAGGAGGGTTTTATGACAAAAATGTGCAGCGATTACTTCTAAAATCAAACTGTACTGATTATAACGATAAGGCATTAGCTGTGTATTACTTGTCTTCGTAGCATTTCATTTTTAAGGTATGAATTGCCACCCACTTTGTAGACCTTAACAAGTCGATTTCGCTCAAACTCAGCTTATCAATATCTAACAGTTTAGAGCGACAGATCTAAACTATTTCTGTCCCAAAACTCATTTCGGCACGACGTCTTCAATGCTTGAACAAAAAATCCCCTCGCGTTTCCGCTGAGGGGATTTTAGTTCTGGCCAATCAAACGTAGGCATTACCTTGTTCAATTAGGGTTTAGGCCCGGTGACTCGCGCATAATCTACATTCAAGTCAGTGCTTTCAACGCAGCATGATACAGACGTGTTTGTGATCTGTATTCGAAGGTAGCTTAAGTTAGAAGGTACGGTAAAGTTGAAGTTGATGTTCGTTGAATTACCTTCAGTTAACGAGAAACTTCTGGAGTAGATATTGCTGTTGTTACTACCGTTGGAGATTCTTACTTCACCACCGTGTGTGCCACCCGTACCGCTTCTTTGCGCCCAGAACCTGGTTTGAACGGAATATTGTTGACCCGGAACGACATTGAAGTATTGATAGACTGCTGCCCCTTGGCCTTGACCACCCGTATTGAAATTATACGAGCCGTAACTGTGGTCCAGATTTCTTCCATTCAATCCGTTTTCGATTTCACTCCAAACGCCACGATAATTCATCTCGGGGTTACCGAGTAACTGGGTAATTTGGTAGTCATCGTTCGTTATTGTCGATGAAGCCGATTTCGCATCACTCTCATTGTCGCGGAACCATGCTCTGAGTGAGAAATTCTCGTTACTTTCAAACACGGTATCTTCGATGGTGTTGACCTTGACTTTCAGCCAACCATTGCCGGGTGGTACGCTTACACTTGTAGCGCTATTACTCAGGTTTGCACTGACCGACGAACCATCTTCGAACTCGATAGTCACCGCCCCACTAAAATCACTGTTAATGACAGCGCTGCCGTTATTGAGTGTAAGATTAATATCTGTCGCTGCTGCCGTCTCTTGATCAAAATTGACGGTAAAGGTGGCTGTATTGCCTTCTTCTACCGTGCTACCGAGGACACTATCAACGTCATTTTCACGCTGACTTGGGAATACCGTTGCAGGGTAGCAGGTGTAATCTTCTTGCGTATTTGTTGCCATAGCGCTGAGTCTGGCTGGTATAAGTCCGACTTTCACGACTTCGCCTGTCTCGGGGTGTAAACGCCAGAGGAATGTACTGTTGATATTCCCTGTCACATTCTGATTCTTAGCCGCAATGAGCATTTGGCCATTTTGGTCGAGTGTGGCGCTGGTGATGAAACCAATACTGTGGAAGGCTTTTAGCGTCGCAGCGCCTGTAGAAGTGTTGATAGAGAACGTACGTGTGTTGGTGACAAACAGTAATTCACCTTTGTAAAACACAAAGTCGCCCCAAGAAGTAAAACCACTGCTGCGCAGATTTACATCGAAATCTGCTATCGGCGTTGTGGTGCCATTCGACGGGTCGATAGAGAAGATCTCATTGTTGTTAGAGGCGAAGATTTGGCCCGATGAACTATCAAAAGCCATGCGGAAAGTGTCTTTGACATTGCCAACGACAGTATGCTGCTTCGTAGAGGGATCATAATAGGCAAGTTGAGTGGATTCTGAGGCAGCCGCGTGGAAACTTATATTTTTCAACTCCTCAGCAGTGACAAGATCTTCCAGTCCCTCTACGAAGTATCTCGTAGGGCGTGGTGCACTGACATAATAAATGCGGTTGTTGATGCTGTCATAGGTCATGGCAGAGCTACTGAATGATGCTCTCGACACTGCAAGCGCTCGGCTGCCGTTATAAGAACCTGTTAGCTTTTCATTCTCTTGGATGTCTACCAAAATACCAACGTCTCCTCTGCCAGCATTAAGGGAGTAAACATTTCCAAGGCAGGCGGCGTGTATTGGTTTGGCAAATAAAGCAGTTATTACGAGTGAGGTGAGAATAGATTTTTTCATCATAGGCATCCTTCTCTTATTGCGTTGTTTACGGCGTCAATCATTGAATTTGACTTACCGACTTCGAGATTGTACGAATACCTCTTCGAGAGGAGCTTTCTCATTCGTGACGCTAAGCTATAAATCAGCTTAATTGATGGAATAAGTATGAGGTTGGTGTGTTGAAAGTCTGAGCAGATGCTGACTTAAACCATCAAAAAATCCCCTCGCGTTTCCACTGAGGGGATTTTTGTTTGGGGCAATCAAACAGCCTTACTTTGCTTTTCGTTGCTCTGCCTTCTTCGCCAGCTTTTCATTTCTGCGCTGGGTAATGATTTGGTTAGCTTCGCCGCCAACATGAATTTCGCCGCGCGCCCTTGAGAGCTGCACTTGCTTTTCACGTTCACGGAAACGGGCTTTTTGTTCGTCGGTGTGTTTGTCGATGCACTTAGGGCAGCTGACGCCTTGCTCGAACGCTTCAGACTGCATGTCTTCTTCGGTGATAGGCAAACGGCAGGCGTTACACATGGCGTAACCGCTCTTTTCAAGCTGATGGTTTACTGCCACACGGCCATCAAATACATAGCAGTCGCCTTCCCAAAGGCTTTCTTCCTGAGGTACTTCTTCCAGGTATTTCAGGATGCCGCCTTCAAGGTGGTAAACCTCTTCAAAGCCTTGCTCTTTCATGTAAGCGGTCGATTTTTCACAGCGAATTCCGCCTGTACAGAACATGGCGACTTTCTTGTGTTTGGCTGGGTCCATATTTTGGGCGACGTATTCTGGAAACTCGCGGAAAGTGTCGGTTTTTGGGTTCACTGCATTCTTGAAGGTGCCGATTTCGATTTCGTAATCGTTGCGGGTATCCACCACAAACACTTCTGGGTCAGAAATCAGATCGTTCCAATCTTCAGGTTTCACATAGGTGCCGACCACATGGCGCGGGTCGATGCCTTCTACCCCCAAGGTGACGATCTCTTTCTTAAGTTTCACTTTGGTGCGGTTGAATGGCTGGTTTTCGTCGAATGACTCTTTATAGACGGTATCAGCAAGGCGAGGGTCTTTCTTAAGCCATGCCAACAAGGTGTCGATACCTTCGCGCGTGGAGGCGACGGTGCCGTTAATCCCTTCGTTCGCCAGCAGTAAGGTGCCGCGAATGTCATTTTTCTCCATTAACGCCTTCAATGGCTCACGGAGTTCCACATAATCTTCAAGGCGCACAAATTTGTAGAGTGCGCATACAACGTATTGATTCATTTTATCTTCCATTTAGCGGGCTGGAGCGTAAATCCAGAGCTTCCTTAGTTGAGCGGTTGAAGTATAGCGAAGCAAGATAAGGCTAAATACGGATAGAAAGTGTGGTTACAGGTTTACGCCCATTTATGCTCTCTGTGTTGCGGATAGCCACAGAAATTCCTGGTGTGGCATATAGACAAGACAAAATCGGGCGTGGCGCATTGCTATTGTGTTGAGTCTTATACCCAAACAATCTGAAGATGCCGGATTCAGCCAGTATCTTCAGGTTGCTTTGGTATTACCTCATCGAATTTTCTGAAGGACAAGAAAATGGGCTTTGCACTTTCCTGGGTCGCGGTTAAAACCGAAAATCAAGATGCCGTGTTGGAAACGTTAGGACTCACTGCAACGACTAAAAATGACGAGTACTTTGAATCTGACTTAGCAGGTGTGGCTTTGCGGGATGACTGGTATCTTGTGGTTGGGCAAGGGTCGGACAACCTCATTATTGCCAAAGAGTCGTTGGCTGATCTTTCTCGAATCGGCATGGTCATCGCCTGTTCGGTAGAGGAGCATGTAATGGTGTCTTCCGCCGAGTGTTGGTTCGCTGGCGAGAAGCGTTGGCAGGTGATGCATAATGCACAGGAAAGCCGTATGAACCTTACTGCGGAAGGGCAATTGCCCGCGAGATTTGAAACGTTGAAAGTGCAGTATCTGGCCGATCAGGAAGAAGATGGTGGAGAGTCGGCAGATGTCGACCATGTCTTTGAAGTCCCTTTGGCGTTAGCCAGTACGCTGGTGGGCTTTAAGCACGATGAAGATTGCAGTGATGTGTTTACTAATGGTCTGCCTGTGGTGCTTTCGGGCAACCAAGAGTCAGAAGCGACTTTCACTTTCGAAATCAAAAAGCCATGGTGGAAGTTTTGGTGATAGTTTCCTCAGTCTTGGCATGATTTTTATGCGTTTTTCTGGCAAGTGGATGATGCTGCTTGATTGGGTTTCACCCGAAACCGGAGCGTGCTCGGTCTAAAAGGTGTTTGCACTCGAAGCATAGGGTTGCGCAGTGTAGACTGCTGGCAGAACTGACCCAATGACATGAGGCAAACGATGCACGTACCTTCGCAAGCTAAGAATGCGTACTTGAACACACTCCAAACGGTTTTTGGCTTTGAGAGCTTACGCGGTGGTCAGCAGAATGTGGTCGAAAGGGTGCTGGCTGGGCATTCTGCCGCGGCCATCTTTCCAACAGGTTCGGGTAAATCTCTCTGTTACCAGCTTCCCGCGCTTCATCTTCCTCACCTGACTTTGGTGATTTCTCCGCTGCTGGCGCTGATGAAAGATCAGCTCGATTTTCTGCGTGGAAAGGGCATTGCCGCCGCCTCGATTGACTCTTCCCTGACTTATGACGAATCGCGCGAAGTGATGCGTTCGGTGAAAGCAGGTGAAACCAAAATCCTGATGATTTCTGTCGAGCGTTTGAAGAACGAGCGCTTCCGCCAGTTTATTTCCTCGGTGCCGATTTCTTTGCTGGTGGTGGACGAAGCACACTGTATTTCAGAGTGGGGGCATAACTTCCGCCCTGATTACTTAAAGCTGCCGGCTTACCGCACCCAGCTCAATATTCCTCAAGTACTGCTTCTCACCGCGACGGCAACACCGCAGGTTATCGAAGACATGCGCAATAAGTTCGGCATCGCCCCTGAGAATGTCGAAGTAACGGGCTTCTATCGTCAGAATTTGGATCTCAACGTACTTCCTTGTTCGGAACAAGAGAAAGACGGAGCACTACTGAGCTTGATGCAGAGCGTGCCGCTTCCTCAGCCCACTATTGTTTACGTTACCTTGCAGCAAACCGCCGAGAGTGTGGCAGGAAAACTCAGAGCCGCAGGTGTGGCTGCACAGGCTTATCACGCTGGCATGGCAAGTGATGATCGTCAGCGGATTCAAAACGCGTTTATGCGTGGGGAGATCAACTGCATTGTGGCGACCATTGCATTCGGTATGGGCGTGGATAAAGCCGATATCCGTGCGGTGATTCACTACGATTTGCCAAAATCGGTGGAGAACTACAGTCAGGAAATCGGACGGGCAGGGCGTGATGGTTTGCCGTCGGTCTGTTCTGTGCTGGCTAACCGCGAATCGGTCAGTGTGTTGGAAAACTTTGTGTACGGTGACACGCCGGATTTGATGGCCATTCGCGCCGTGATTGATGAGATTGGTTCGACACCTGCGGGTAGACCATGGGAAGTGATGCTGACCCGCCTTTCCAAAGAATCCAATGTGCGCCAGTTGCCGCTCAAAACCTTACTGGTTTACCTCGAGCTTGCAGGCATCATCGAGCCGCAGTTCAGTTACTTCGCTGATTACCGCTTCAAAATGCTGGTGGAGCCTGAACAAATATTGAACCAGTTTGAAGGCGAGAGAAGACAATTTGTGGAAGCGATTTTCCAATGCTCGCCAAAATCGCGCACCTGGCATAGCGTGGATTTTGATGCGCTTTGGCAGGGCTACAGCGCGGAAAGAAAGCGTGCTGTTACCGCGCTGGATTACTTTGCTGACAAAGGCTGGATTGAGCTTGAAAGCAAGCAGATGATGGACGTTTACCGCGTTACTCAGCTTGAGGCGTGTCAGGGTGAGCAGGCAGCGCAACTGAGCGAGCAGATGCATCAACTCTTCCTCACCAAAGAAGCGTCGGAAATCAACCGCGTGGAAGCCATGCTGTCGCTGTTTGAAACTGACACCTGTTTGAGTCATCGCTTGGCAGCGTATTTCGCTGACCAACATGCGCCAGCGCAGTGTGGGCATTGCTCTGTCTGTCGTGGCAATGTTGCATTGTTGCCAAAAGCCAGCGCTCAGGCAGAATTGGATGCCGCGGAGTTACAGCGTTTGCTCCAGCCTTTGCTTGATGCCGCTGCCAAAGACGGCACGCAAGTCTCGGTAGAGGCGGCGACGAGATTCCTGTGTGGCATTGCTACGCCACTGACCGGACGCTTACGCGCCGGGAAAATCGAAGGGTTCGGAAAGCTGGCTGCCTATCCGTTTGCTCAGGTGAAAGCGCAGGTGTCAGCAATGGGTGTTTAACCCGTTTGGAGGTGCGCCGAATCTGGCTTAAATGGTATGATTCGGCCAACAATTCGGGAAATAGCGCCCGCTACGGAGTCAACATGGCAAAACTATCCCTACAAGAGCAGATGCTTCAAGCTGGTCTTATCGACAAAAAGAAAATGAAGAAGGCCGGTAAGAGCTCGAAGAAATCGCGCACACTGGCAAAAGAAGCCAAAGCCGCCGTTGAAGAAAAGCGCGCTGCGCAGGTTGCGCAAGATCAGGAGCTGAACCGCCAGAAGCAGCAGGAAGCCGAGAAAAAGGCGATTGCCGCGCAGGTGAAGCAATTGGTCGAGATGAACAAGATTGACCGCAAAGACGGCGATATCGGGTACAACTTCACTGACGGCACGCTGGTAAAGAAGATTTACGTCGACAAAGCGACGCAAGACCAACTGGTGAATGGCCGCTTGGCGATTGCCCGCGACGGTGAAGGCTACGCGATCGTTCCTGGTGTGGTGGCGGACAAAATTGTTCAGCGAGATGAAAACACGATCGTGTTGAACAACACGGTGGATGAACAGGCGATGGACGAGGACGATCCATACGCAGACTTCAAGATCCCTGATGACCTGATGTGGTAAGCGTAGCCTGTTGATGAATAAGAAAAAGCCCTGTCTCCGGACAGGGCTTTTTGCTTTTATACCAATCACAGTAGGTAGCAGATACTTACTACGATTGGTATTAGCTGGTGGCTTCCGCAGGCCGTTTTTTCCTGCGTTTTCTCGGGTGATTCACCGGCACTGCCGACAGCAGTGTTTGGGTGTATTCATGTTGCGGGTCGGCATAGAGGGCTTTTGCATTGCCGTATTCCACCATGTTGCCGAAATACATCACCGCGACGTTATCCGACACCTGACGCACAACGGAAAGGTCGTGGGAGATGAAAATCATCGCCAGGTTCATTTCCTGTTGCAGTTTTAACAGCAGGTTCAGGATTTGCGCCTGCACAGATACATCCAGTGCGGAGACGGATTCGTCACAAATCAGTAGCTTGGGCTTGAGCGCAATCGCCCGTGCAATGCCAATGCGCTGACGCTGACCGCCGGAGAACTCGTGAGGGTAGCGACTGGCAGCTTCTACGGGCAAGCCAACTTTTACTAAGAGTTCTTCGACCCACTGTTTACGCTCTGCACGGGTGCCGATGTTATGGATCTCGAAAGGCTCTTCCAAAATCATGCCGACGGTGTGGCGCTGATTAAGGGATTCCAGCGGATCCTGAAACACGATTTGCATCTCTTTACGAAGCGGACGCATGGCGCGCGGGCTGAGGTCTGTGATGTCTTTGCCTTCAAAGAATATCTTTCCACCTGTTGGCTCATAAAGCTTTAGGATGGTGCGCCCAAGGGTGCTTTTTCCACAGCCAGATTCGCCGACCAAACCTAGGGTTTCGCCACGTTTCACGCTGAAGGAAACGCCATCCACCGCTTTGATGGTGTAGCCCTTTTTGAAAATACCTTTGCCGGAAACGAAGTGTTTGCAAAGGTTGTCGATTCTTAGCAACTCTTCCATGTTTAACCTCGAAATTCCGGAAACAGCGCAGGGTCGATCTCAGGGATATCGATCAACTGCTTTGGTTCGGTGGTCAGATCCGGCATCAGGCCGAGCAAGCGCTTGGTGTACGGGTGCTGAGGGTGGTCGAATAGATCGAACACGTCAGCATTCTCGACGATTTTCCCGCCATACATTACCGCCACGTCGTCACAGATTTCCGCGACTACGCCCAAATCGTGGGTGATGAATATCATCGCCATACCGGTTTCTTCCTGCAGGTCATTCATCAGGTCGAGAATGGAGGCTTGAACCGTCACATCCAGCGCGGTGGTTGGCTCGTCACAGATCAGAATGTCGGGTCTGCAGGCCAATGCCATCGCAATCATCACACGCTGTCGCATGCCGCCAGAAAGATTATGCGGGTATTCATTGAGCCGTTTTTCCGGCATCGGAATTTTGACTTTTTCCAGCATTTCAAGCGCGGCAGCCTGCTGCGCTTTCTTGCTCATCTCCGGGTTGTGGAGTGCCAGCACTTCGGTTAGCTGTTTGCCAATGGAATGCACAGGATTCAGTGCGGTCATCGGGTCCTGAAATATCATGGAAATCCGGTTGCCGCGCATTTGGTACATCTCTTCCGGCGGCAAGCTGACTAAGTCGGTGCCACGATAGAGGATCTCGCCAGAGGTGACCTGCCCATAGGGCTTGGGAAGCAAGCCCATGATGGACATGGCGGTGACACTTTTACCGCTGCCCGATTCGCCGACCAAACCCAGGGTTCGGCCTGCCATGACATCGAAATTCACGCCGTGGAGGATTTTCACCACCCCGTCATCAGTAGTGAATTCTGTTTCTAATCCGCGGACGCTGAGAACCGGTTCCGTCATCTTTCCTGCCTTATCGCTTGTAGCGATCGTCAATCACTGTCACGGGTTCAAATGCTTTGCCTTCGTCCATGGCTTCGAGCGTTTCTTTTTTCACATCTGCATCAATCCAGAAGGTGCTCAAGCCATAAATGCGGCCAACGGTGAACAGGTAATCCATTCTTTTTTGCATCGGGTTTTCTGGGTACTGCATCCAGCGCCAGTAGCCCTGACGACTCCATGGCAGAATGTAGCTTGGCACGACGACAGACGCATCTTGGATAATGCGTTGGATTTCATGAGCCAGTTGCTGTTTTTTGGTCAGGTCAAACTCAGATCGGTATTGGGTGATCAATTCATCCAGCTCTGGTGTGCTGAAATTATTGAAGTTATTGGTTTGTGGCTTATTCGCGTTATCAGAGTGAAAGTATTCCCAGTACCCAGGGATCTCTTTTGCGCCCATGTTGATGAAGGCTAGTTGGTGCTTTTTCTCCGACATGTATTTGAAGCCGGTAGCGCCATCAATCAGTTTGAGTTGGAAGTCGAGTCCGGCCAGTTTCGCTTGCTCTTTGAGATAAGCCATGCGTGGTGTCCAGGATGGGTATGGGTAGACCAACTCGAAAGACAGGCGTTCTCCTTTGTCATTGACGCGCACACCGTCACCTCCCACGCTGCCAAAGCCCGCTTTCGTGAAGTGGGAAATCGCTAGCTCCGCATCGAAGGCTGGCGGCGTTGCGCCCTCCCAAGAGTATTTTCCATTACCTGACCCTGTGGCGTGCGGCTTACGGGAATAGTCTCCGCGGATCAGCTTTGCGATCAAGCCGTCCATGTCCGTAGCATGCATGATGCCGCGTCGGATATTGATGTCACCCAATAGCGGCTGAGCGGTGTTGAGCCACAATCCCCCGGCACCTTGAGGCACTTCGTTGTAGCCCCAGAAACGATGAACATAGCCTTTTTGGTAGACTTCGCCATCTGTCTTTTCATGCCAGACTTCTGGCAAGGTCAGCTCGAACACATCCAGCTTGCCTTTTTCAAAGTGTTGGCGGGCAAGATCTTGGTCTCTGATCACTGTGAAGCGTATTTTGTCGACGTTATAGCGGTTCTGATAGTACTTGTTTTCGTAACCCCACCAATCGTCACCGACGTGTTTCAGCGTCAGGCTCTTACCCTTCTTAATCTTGTCAACAAAGTATGGGCTTGCTGTCGGCTCTGCTTTGAAGTTGTATTTACGGACATAGTTGTCGTCCATGCCGTCGCCGTTTTTGTCTTTCCCTCGGCTGAAAAAGTGCGCTGGCTTGGGGTTCAGACCACCAACTGTCAGCATTAACTCTTCCTGATTTTTCTCTTCTACTGTGCTAACAGCAAGCGTGTGGTCGTCGATTTTTACCACATCGGCAATGGTGTTAGTGAAGTAGTCGTTGTAGTAGGGCGCAACAATGTCTTTGGAGCGGTAGAACGTGAGCATGAATTCGAAATCGCTTGCCGTGATGGCTTTGCCGTCGTTCCACTTTGCATCTGGATTGAGTTTGAAATAGACCGTTTTGTTGTCGCCAGCAAATGCCCATTCGGTGGCAATGTCAGGTATCCAGTTCAAGGTATCAGGGTGGCGCGTGACGAGTCCCGGCACTTCATCGAGGAAGTAAGTGCGTAAGCCTGAGTTTGAATCTGGCCCCACGGTGCGAAGCGTGAGTGGGAAGCTGGCGAGGTGAGTACGCAATGTCCCGCCACGCTTGGCTTTGTCAGATGCAAATACCGGATCGTCCCAGTTTGTCTGCCAGTCAAGGTTGGCAGGAAGTTCGGCGGCTTGCGCGGTGAAAGCGAGTGCGCCTAAAGCGGCGAGTGTGGTCAATTTCAACATGGTCACTTCCTTTTGTCAGACATAACGGGTGAATTTTTTCGGGTCAAATGCAGCGCGGACCGCATCGCCAATAAAGGTCACCATGGTCAGTACCAGCACAGTGGCGGTGACCACTGAGGTAACAATCCATGGACTGTCGAGATTCGATTTACCTTGCTGTAGCAGCTCGCCCCAGCTCGGTGTTGGTGGCGCGAGGCCAAGGCCAAGGTAATCCAGAGCCGTCAGCGCAGTGATGTTCGCCACAATGGTAAAAGGTGCCAGAGTGATCACCATGACCATGGTGTTAGGCAGAATATGTTTCAGCAGGATACGTGTGGTAGACGCGCCGAGTGCTCTCGCGGCCATCACGTATTCCCGTGCGGATTCTTTATAGGTCATGGTCCGCATGTACCAGGTTATCCCCATCCAGCCGAATATGACGTTGATGGCGACAAAGAGGGTAAAGGTGGGCTTGGTGATCGAAACCAATATCATGATGACGTAGAGGAAAGGGATCATCGACCAGACCTCAATAAAGCGCTGGCTGATAAGGTCGAACTTGCCACCGAAAAAGCCCATGGCACAGCCAATCACGGTACCAATCGCAAAACAGATGGTCATTGTAGTGAGGGCATACATCATGGCAATTCGGAAGCCATAGAACAGACGTGCTAACACGTCACGGCCAATCACATCGGTGCCGAGGTAGTGCTGTGATTCAATGCTTGGTGCGTAAGGTGGGAATTCCCCTTCGATAAAGTCCTGCTCATAAGGGTTCCAAGGCACCAACGGCATGATCACGAAGTTACCCTTATCTTCTTCCTCAAACAGGGCTTGAAGCTCGCGGTAGTTGGCTTCACTTTGGTAATCCTGTCCAAACTCGGTGCCGAGGCGAACATCGCTCACCACAGGGAAGAACAGCTCGCCGTTATAGCGCACCATCAGGGCCTTGCTGTTAATGAAAAACTCGGCAAACAGGGAAAGCAGCAACAGGGTAGAGAGGACAATGAAAGACCAGTAACCCGGTTTGATTTCCTTGAAGCGTTTGATCTTCTTTTGCGTCAGTGGGCTGAGAGTCATCATCATTCACCAAACCTTACCCGCGGATCCACGAGTGCCACACAGATATCTGAAACGATGTTACCCACCAGAAGCATGGCAGCGTTCAGTGCCACAATGGCCATGACTACCGGATAATCCCTTTCCATAATGGCTTCATAGCCAAGCAGGCCAATCCCGTCGATGTTGAACACCACTTCGATCAGGAAGGAGCCCGTCAGGAAGAACAACAGCGAGTTACCGAAATGGCTCGCCAGAGGAATCAAACTGTTCTGCATCGCGTGTTTGCGCACCGCATCTTTAAAAGGCAGGCCCTTGGCAATGGCTGTGCGGATGTAGTCAGCGGAAAGGTTCTCCATGAGGTTGTTCTTCATGGTGATGGTCAGGGTGGCGAAATCCCCGATGATGTAACAAATCAGTGGCAGCACTGCATGCCAGAGCACGTCTTTAATCATCTCGCCTTTGGATTCTAAATCGTCAAAGTCATCAGAGGTAAACCCACCCATGGGGAACCAGTCGAGATGGAAGGAGAAAACACTCAATAGCAGGATGCCGACCACGTAACCCGGAAGGGCATAGCCGACGAAAATCAGCACGGAAGAAGCGTTATCAAAGGCGGTGTTGTGCTTAACAGCTTTGTAGTAGCCGAGAGGGATAGAGACCAAATAGGCAATCAGGAAAGTCATACCGCCGTAGAACATGGAGACGGGGAGCCGTTCGATAATCATATCCAGTACGGGTTCGTAGTAGCGGGTAGATTCACCAAAGTCCAGCACCAACAGGCGGTTCAGCCACTCCCAATATGCTTCCATCACCGGCTTGTCGAGACCATAGAAGGCGTTCAGCTCTTCCAGCTGATATTCATCGAGCGAGGAGTTGTCCTGAAAGCTCTGGGTTTGCGCAGACCCTTCCTCCATAAACTGGGATTGGGCGAGCATGCGCTCAACGGGCCCACCCGGCACAAATCGGGTGATGGCAAAGATCACTAATGTGATGCCAAGAAATGTTGGAACGACGAGCAATAACCGTCGCAATAAATAGGCTAACACTGAATGACTCTCTCCCTGTCTACGCTGGTCACTTGACCTTCTCGCCCGAAAATGATGGCAAATCTTTAAAATTCAGAGTGATATATACAGAATGTTATGTTTTTTCCAGCAGATTTGTTGATGACTCAAACCCTGATAGTGAATTGTGTTATGACTTTGTGATGATTTCATAGCTTGAAAGTCTTATTGCGAATTAACTCAAAGATTCACTCAATGGTTGATGCTAGGCGAACAAAGGGTTTGACACCCAGTGCTTCAACAAAAAACAGGCATCAATTGTCATTAAATCGAGACATTCTCGAACAAAATACCGACAGAAAGACGCCAAATATTTTGATGGTATTTGGTATGAAATTTCCCCTTGAAAAAATGCGGAAATGGAGAGATTATCCGCGCCCTCCCTGTTCACACTAAGTGCTATTAACCATGAACTTTACTCAGTTTGACTCTCTGCCACCGCCGCAGATCGCGGAGCGTGCTGCAGAAATTGGTGTAGCGAAAGCAACCAAAGACCCATTCAAATCGTTCCTTCTGGCGATATCCGCCGGTATTCATATCGGTATTGCATTCATTTTCTATACGACAGTAACCACAGGTGCTGGTGACATGCCTTGGGGTATGACACGCTTTGTTGGTGGTCTGGCATTCAGTCTGGGGTTAATCCTGGTGATCATTACCGGTGGCGAGCTATTCACGAGTTCAGTACTCACTTTGGTGGCGCGAGCCAGTGGTAAGATTACCTGGGGCGCGTTGTTTAAAAACTGGCTGGTGGTTTACGGCGGCAACCTGATTGGCGCGATTTTGCTGGTGATCTGTATGTTGATCGCTCAGCAATACATGTTCGGCAACGGACAAGTGGGCATTAACGCCATGAACATCGCGCAGCACAAATTGCACCATGGTTTTTTCCAGGCGGTGGCACTCGGCATTATGTGTAACGTGCTGGTGTGCATCGCGGTATGGATGACCTACTCAGGCCGCACTCTGACAGACAAGATCCTGGTGATGATTCTGCCCGTGGCGATGTTTGTGTCAGCAGGTTTTGAGCACTGTATTGCGAACATGTTCCAGGTGCCGATGGCGATTGGTATCAAGTACTTTGCGCCTGAGTCTTTCTGGGCAATGACAGGCATGAACGTGGCAGACTTTGCAGATCTGACCTTTACCAATTTCTTCATCAACAACCTGGTGCCAGTGACCTTGGGTAATATCATAGGCGGTGGCCTGTTTGTGGGCATGTGGTATTGGATGATTTACCTGCGCGACTGAGTTTCTGCTCGCTAAACCAAGTTCTAGTAAGGCCGTAGGTGAAAACCTCCGGCCTTTTTATTGCTGACATTTTTCTGTGAGAAACACTTGGAGTGCTTTCACAGCGGGGCTGAGTAATCGCCTGTCTGCGCAAATCAGATTGAGCGGCGCATGTTGTCCTTTCCACTCAGGACACACATGAACGAGCTCTTTACTGTCCAACTGCGCCTTTATGTCTAACTTGGATTTATAGGCAATACCATGTCCCGCCAGCGCCCAGCGGGTGACGGCTTCACCGTCGTCTGAGGTTCTGTTTCCTTTTACTCCAACGCTCACATAAACGTCATCTTTCCAAAACGGCCACTGGCTTTGAATGGTTTCACCGACCATAAACCGTAAGCATTGATGATGCTTCAAATCTTCCGGAGAGTCTGGCGTGCCGTGCTGCTCTAAATACGCTGGCGAAGCACAGAGTACGCGGCAATTCTCGCTGTAAATGGGAAGCGCAATCAAGCTCGAATCAGGCGGCTCACCGTATCTCAGCGCCAAATCAACCGGTTGGTTATAGATGTTGGCGATGCGATCAGAGAGTTGCAGGCGAATTTCTATTTCAGGGTGGATAGCCATAAATTCATCCATCCAACCCAGCAAGGCATTTCTACCCAGATCCGAGGGTGCAGAAAGCATCAAGGTTCCCCTGATCACTGAAGCGCCTGAACGAATGGCCTCTGCAGAATCTTCAATAAGGGCAACAGCCTGCTCGCAATGTTTGAGGAAGGCTTCACCGTCTTGCGTGAGGCGAAGGTGCCTTGTCGAGCGCACAAACAGTGGCGCACCAATTTCTGCTTCCAATCGTTTTACTGCCGCGCTGGTGGCGGCCGGGGTCATGTCCATCTGCCTTGCAACTTCTGACAGGCTGCCATGACGGGCGGTTTCCATAAATATTCGAAAGTCCTGAAGCGTCTTCATTTTCAAAAATAATTTTAAAGAGGTTAAAGATCAGGCTAGTTTTTCAACGCCAAGAGGTCAAATAAGCTTTTTCCTACCAATGAGCAGAGAGGGTAAAGCATGAAGGACATAACGACGACCTGGCAGTTTGACCACCTGAGTGTGTTTAGCCGCGAAGAGGACGAGACATTACTGAAACTGGCAACTGTGTTGGGCTTGCATCAAGGAAAGCGTCCGGCCTTTCCGTTTCCGGGACGCTGGTTTTATCAAGGGAAAGACGCCTTGCTACATGTGGTGGATGTGGAAGATGAAGCGCAGGTGAAGCTCAATCATGTGGCGTTTCGTTCTGAGATTCCCGCGAACCGTTTGATGGCAAAGCTTGATGCGGCGGGTTTTGACTTCACGCTTGCCCGGGTGCCGGAAGAGGGCGTGGTTCAGGTGTTTCTTGCGGTCGGCACCTTACTGATCGAACTCGATGTGCCTGATACCGACATGCCGGAGGACATTCCTGTTGTCCGCTCTGCCAATCAACTGAAGCATTGAAAGGAGAAAGACAATGACCTTGTTTGACGATTACTTAACAGGTGGATTAGCACTGAAAAACCGGATAGTGATGGCACCAATGACCCGCTGTCGCACCACGCAGCCCGGCAATATCCCGAATGCTATGATGGCAGATTACTATGCGCAGCGAGCAGGCGCGGGGCTTATCATCACCGAAGCGACGCAGATTTCTCCGCAAGGGCAGGGCTACAGTTTTACGCCGGGCATTCACACAGCCAAACAGATTGAAGGGTGGCGATTAGTGACGGATGCGGTTCATCAAAAGGGCGGGAAAATATTCCTGCAGCTTTGGCATGTGGGAAGAATGTCCCATGAAAGCTTTCACCATGGCGAGCCACCGGTTGCGCCTTCGGCAATCAAGCCAGATGCGCAGGTCTGGGTTGCCGACGAAAACGGGCAGGGAAGTATGGTGGATTGCCCAAGGCCTAGAGCATTGGAAATTGATGAGATTGGGAAAATTGTTGAGGATTACAGAAAAGCCGCAGCCAATGCGATGAAAGCTGGATTTGACGGTGTCGAAATCCATGCGGCTAACGGGTACTTGCTAGATCAGTTTCTGCGCTCTACCTCAAATATCCGAAACGATATATATGGCGGCAGTATTGAAAACCGTGCGCGATTGCTTCTGGAAGTGGTTGAGGCAGTGAGTGATGAAGTAGGTGCAAGCCGTGTTGGTGTGCGTTTGGCGCCTTTTATCACCGCGCGTGGCATGCATTGTCCTGACATAATCAACACGATTCTGTATGTGGCGGGTGAGGTGGACGACCTGAATGTGGCTTACCTTCATTTGTCCGAAGCGGATTGGGATGATGCGCCACAGGTGTCTGAAGGGTTTCGTCAGCAGCTTCGAGCGCGTTACAAGGGCTCTGTGATCGTGGCAGGGAAATACGATCAAATCCGGGCAACGGAGATCGTGAATAAAGGGTATGCGGATCTGGTGGCGTTTGGACGTCCGTTTATTGCCAACCCTGATTTTCCGACGCGGCTTCAGCATGGTTGGAGACTGGCGGAGTTTGATTCCACGACCCTGTTTGGGGGGAGTGAAAAAGGATACGTGGATTACCCCAACTACAGTCAATAAATACGACCAATAAACGGACGGGTTTTGATGGCGCTTCAACAGTTGTATGGAAAACTGGAAGCGCCTTTCAAATGACAGTTAGTTAGTGCTGCTGTCATCCTTTACCTGACACTCTGGGGCTTCAGAACCTTCCGAGCAGTCAGTCGCGGTGTCGCTGGCGAGTGCCAAGCCTGAGAAAAATACTGCGAAGGTTAACATCAGTGTTTTGAACATAGTCATTTCTCTATCTCCTATTTCCATTGGAGTTATTAATTGGGTGTTTGCTGCAGCAGTTGTTCCAAGCCACCTCGTTAATATGGCGTCTTGGTAAGTACACTTTGGTTTATAACCTACTGAGTTTTGTTAGCGTTCGGTAATGGTTGTGTTAGGCAGGCTTTTTGTCTGAAATCTTGTACGAATGGTGATAAAACCAAAGAAGCTCCGTAAAGGAGCTTCTTTGGTATCAATCAGTTGGCGGGATATTAGGGTTTCAGGTCTCAATCGACACATCATCAAGGGGCTTGCTACAACAGCTGAGAATGTAGCCTTCTTCAATTTCTTCGTCGCTGATCCCGCCGTTGTGCTCCATATTGACATTCCCTGACAGTAACCTCACTTTGCACGAACCGCAGATCCCCATGCCGCAAGCTTTGGGAATTTGTACGCCCAACTTGGTACTGGCAGCATGCACGGTTTCGTTTTCGGTCACCGTGACAGACATGCCTTCATCAATAAATTCCACACTGAACCCGGCTTGCGGCAACTCTTCCGCAATTTGCGCCAGTTCTGCAGACTCTTCTGCATCTTCAATGGCTTCCGGTGGCGTCTCACCAAAGCTTTCTTCGTGGTAACGCGACATGTCGTAGCCGATGTCTTTAAGCATGGCGCGCACGGCTCTCATGTAAGGCTCGGGGCCACAACAGTAGACTTCGCGCTGAAGGACATCCGGTGCGATGAGTTCGAGTATTTGCTGGGTCAGAAAGCCGCGATAGCCGTGCCAGCTTTCGCCGATGTCGTAGCGTTCACAGATGATGCTGAGCTCGAAATTGTCGATACGTGACGCAATCAGTTCGAGCTCTTTCTTGAAGATGATGTCTTTTGGGGTTTGAGCACTATGGACAAATTTCATGTCGACCAAGCTGTTGGTGTCGTACCACCACCTTGCCATCGACATGACAGGCGTAATGCCAACGCCGCCAGAAAGGAATAGCGCTTTGTCGGTAGAGAAGTCGATGCAGTTGAAGTTGCCAACCGGGCCATGAACGGCAATCTCATCTTCTACCCGAAGGTTGTCGTGAAGCCAGTTAGAGACCAACCCATTTTTGACCCGTTTCACCGTAATCGAAAAGCTGTACGGAACAGAAGGGGAGGACGACATGGTGTAGCTTCGCATCACCTGCTCGCCACCAATCTCCAGCTCAAGCGTCACAAACTGGCCGGGTTTGAAGAAAAACATGATGGGTGTCTGGCTCATAAAGCAGAAAGTTTTTACATCATGTGTTTCCTGAATCACCTTAACACAGCGCACAACATGACGGCCATTTGCCCAGGTCTGCGTATTAACCGGGTTTAAGCTGTCTTCGGGTAAGGGTTCCAGTTCGTTCATAGTGATTTTCCCTGAGATTTTTCGCGGTTTCCTGCTGCGATTGTGGGGTGGATTCAGGGTTTTAGATTACACAGGCACGACATACACATACCTGAATACACCACCCTGACTTACCCCCAATTTTCCACTGGTTCTAACCCAGATTTTCTTTCATGCGCTCGCAGTACCAATTGACGAAGTTGATCACCCCGAATTCATAGGTTTTGGAATAGGGCCCCGGTTGATAGCCCATGGAATTTACGCCCAGCTGGTTATTTTCAGACAAGGTTCTGTCCTGCGCATTGGTCGCATCCCAGACATGGCGAAGGTTTTCAGGGTCATAATCGACGCCTTCGACAGCATCTTTGTGCACCAACCAGCGGGTGATGACTTTGGTTTCCTGTGGGCTGATTGGCAGGATCTGAAACGCGATGTGATGATCGCCCATACCATGGTTCCAGGAATTTGGCAGGTGAAGAATACGTAGTGCACCAAGATCCGGTGAGGTGATACGGCCGAGAAGCTTTTTACTGGCAGCCTGACCATCCATCGTCATGGAGTGGGTACCCTCTTTTAGCGGGGTACGAACAATGCGGTTACGGTTGTCGTAACGCATTTGGTATTGATAAGGGATATCCATGCCAGACCAGAAATTTTGCTGCTTCTCGACTAACGCTTTGAACTCTGGTGTGGCGCGGGGATCATTGTTATCGTCCCATTCTAACAATGAGTTTAGAAGCTCTGGGTGGGAGCCATCGCAGTGATAGCATTCGCGGTTGTTTTCCACCACCAGTTTCCAGTTGGCTTTCTCAATGATTTCGCTCTGTACCGCGACTTTTGCATTGTAGAGATCGTGCGGTTCCAGGTAGTACTCCATGTCTTTCACGAAGTCTTCAATGGGCGGTGCTGTTTCGGCAAGGCAAACAAAGATATAGCCCCCAGCTACCTGACAATGTACAGACGCCAATCCATGGGTGGATCGATCAAAGCTATCATCCATGTCCTGACCGTTGTAGACCAGTGAACCGTCCAAATCGTAAGCCCATTGGTGATATGGACAGACGAGTTTGGGTGTTTTGCCTTTAGCGGCCAGACAGATCTTCGAGCCGCGGTGACGACAGGTATTATGGAAAGCACGGATTTCATCTTTGTTATCCCGCAGGATGATGACAGGGCTCAGACCAATATCGACCGTGATGTAGCTGCCGCGTTTTGGCAGCTCACAACTCATGCCAGCGAAAATCCATTCTTTGTGGAAGATCTCTTCCATATCTATCTGGAACAGGGCTTCGCTATTGTAAAACGGCTGTTCCAACGTGTGATCGGGGATACGTCTTTCCAGCATGGTTTTCACGGCGTTGCGGTCAATAAGCGCATTATCAATGCGTTGTGCGGGCACTTTAGTCATCTTCTTTCCCTAGTGAAGTACCAGTCATATCGAGGCTCTCTTGAACGTCAGTCCAAGCAATTAGCATCCAACCCGCCCACACTGCTGCCAGCAGTTTGCTTGGGTATACCTGCATAATGACCCTGTTTCTATGTGGAAAATTATTTAATTACGACTTCGGGATTGCTTGTATACGACCAAGAAGGAACAGACCGCGGCGTCACTGGTCATCGCTAAGAAATTGGCATGAGAATTGGTGAGGCTACTGCGGTTTGACTATATCAATCGAAATAATTTGGCCATTTTATGCAATTGATTTTATTTAATTCTAGTGGGTGAAAATAGAGTTAGTTTTCGAAACTCCTAATGTAATAGCTGTTATGTAAGTCGAATATCTTGTCGCATTTATACAAACAATGTCGCTGACTTTTACATTAAAAATAAATTTATCAATTAGATTTTCAAATAACGAGAGCGAGATCTATGTTAATGAATTGTTATATTTTTGAATCTACCCTACGCTGAGCGAAACCAATACAAAAGGGTGGTTTAAAATGAAAAAAACGATAGCAATGCTCTCACTTTCAACAGCAGCTCTTTCTTTTTCAGCAACAGCCGCCATAGGCCAGCATCCTGTCGTGCTGGTTCATGGCTTGCAACCCTCTCAACTCGCCGCCAGGCCTGGTCCAGCAGAGGTTAGTGCTGATGGTGAACACTACTGGGAGCAGTATTGGAACAGTCGTGCAGATGTGCGTATCGACTGGCCTTCCCACGAACGTGTAGCGGGGAAAATTGCCAGTGACTATGCATGGCCGAAATTAAAACAACTTGCGCAAAGTAATACCTGTGCCAACGGATGTATTTTTGTTACGCACTCTACCGGTGACCTGGTTACACGCTATATTTTAGATAATCAAGAAAATTGGCTTTTAAACGAAGGCTTACCACCGTTAAATATTATTTCTACGTTTGACTTTGCGGGTGCCGGCGGTGGCTCTGAACTGGCAGACATGGCAGTAAATATTGCTGAAGGTGGTGGTGTTTTAAACACAACCTTACAATTTGCTATATCACTTTGGTTGGGTGAAATGCCAAACAGCAGCAACACTGGCGTGTTAAATGACCTGAAAGTGGCAAACGCTCGACAAATCGCGCCTTTCCCGGATGGCAGGGTTCCCCGCATTCGTTTCACCGGTGATTCGAGCGAGTATCTTGGTGTGACATCGCCATTTTTACCGGGTCATGATGATGGTGTTGTCGCATCGCATTCGACCTGTGGTTCAAGCACTGTGGGCAATTTCAGCAGTTGTTCCCGCACTGTCGCCTATGATGGCAAGGTGTCGAGTCAATCCCGCGGTGTATCGAGCTTTATGCCGCAGCACTATCCGATGCTGATGGGCAGTGGCTACACCCATGGTGGGGTGATCGGCGATGTTCACCAAGGAAAAGTGACTGCAGCGAACAGTCGTGTGTCTTTAGGAGATGGCACGCAGGTTTCTGTCAGCACGTCTGACTCCTGGTCATGGTGGAGCTGGGCGTATTTTCGTTACGTGAATGGCTCCGAAAACCACACCATGTCTGAGCTGGTGGCTAACCTGCGATAAGTGATAACCGGAGGAGCAAGTCTCCTCCGGGACTGATTTCCGCTCTGCATGGGGTGGTGTTTAACAAGGAAGAGTCAATGAGAAAAGCGGGTACGGTGCTGATAACCTTGGCACTCGCAGGAATGGGTGTTTGGCTACTTGGAGATACGGGAACAGAAACGCCCGCGCAGGACCCTGCGACGATGGTGCCCGAGAAAGAGACGGCGTCTTCATCAGAATCAGAGCCTCAACCGTTGCCCCTTGCCAAGCAAATTGAGCCTGAACCAATGCCAGATGAACCCTTGCCGGTGATGGAGATTCCGGAAGCGATGACCGCGCAGTTTTCTATGGTGGCACAAACCTTCGAGCAAGAACTGCATTACCCACCTTATTCCCAACCTATTCTGTCGTCAGACAGCCCTTATCTGAACCCAAACCGTTTTGCTGAAGTGGAAATGCCGGTTCTTGATGGGAAGGAGTCTGCTGTCTTGTCTCTTGATAAATATCGCTTTTTCTACCCAGAGACTGTGCCTTTTAAAGTGAAAAGTTCACTTCCTGTGCTTGGTATGCGTTACTCGTTATTAGACATTGGCAGTCGTGAAGAAGTCGCAAGTGGAAGCAGTGAAAATGCTGATGGGGAAATGCAGCCTGATGAGTCGACATCTTCACAGCTAAGGCTGAAGGTCACGGTGCGCTTTGAAGGTGGCAGTGATGTGTTAACGGCTGACATTAGCTATGCCAATCCCGTAGCGTTTGTCATGAGAGCTGAGCCTACGTACACCCGACAAGCCGACTGGATGATACCTGTTACCATCGATGCCAAAAAAGCGGGGCTTTACCGTCTTCGCGCCAACTTATATCGAGAAGATGGTACGCCTGTTGCCGTGCTAACGGAAAAGCAAAAGCTGGGTGAAGGGCAGGGTGAGATTGTATTGAAAGCTCATC
Organism: Grimontia sedimenti; assembly: GCF_011045095.1. Classification (GTDB taxonomy): domain Bacteria; phylum Pseudomonadota; class Gammaproteobacteria; order Enterobacterales; family Vibrionaceae; genus Enterovibrio; species Enterovibrio sedimenti. Next base: position 91,118 of record NZ_JAALDL010000010.1, on the reverse strand, counting down.
AATCCGTTTTCTCGGGTGAAAGCGGAGCGTATTCGTTAAAGGATATTCAGTTGGAACGAATGTCTGGTCGACCAGGTGAAGAAACACAGTATGGTGTGAGTCAGGTTGGGCAAATTGAACTTGGCGAGTTGAGTGCAGATTCGCTGAGCGACGCACCCTATCAACCCTCAGATCAGGAGCGCCAACAGCTTCGTTTTCTAAAGCATTTGGCGGGTGAAGCCTGATTGAACAGCGTCCTCTTCATTTAATCCAGACGCGGTTTTCTGCCGCACATCAAAAATTTGAGCTTTCACTCTAAAATCTCTATGACAGTCTCAGAATCCTTGTGATATACATCGCACTCCTGTTCGTGGTGTCCACTTTTCTCGACGGATTGATGGCTGGCTAGTTGCTCTCAATCAACAATCATTCAGCTATAAAGCGTATGATGTTCGGAAAAGTAGGCAGGTCATCTCCAAGATCCCACGGCCTCACATCTTTACTGAACAAGGTTTTCGAGCATGAAACGCAATGGGCAAGATTTGGTGTACTACCTGACGCTGGTATGTGTGCCGATGTTTTTTGTTGTGTTGCTGGGGCTGTATCTGTCCAAGTTGTCCATTGATAAACATGTCGATGACTTTGGAGGGATATACCTAAAAACCCTTGAAAGAAAGATAGAGTCGCTGACCAATCAGGCGCAGGTGATCATGAGTCATACCTCTAATTGCCGCTCTATCAAGAGCCGACTGAAACTCTGGCCAAGCGTGCATGATTTCGTGACCGTGAAAAATGGTCAGGTCATGTGTCAGTCTGACACTGTCTTTGACTGGGTCGACCCGTCTTTGATCACCGCAAATCTGACGCCAGGTATTCACAGCTATCCTAAGGCAGGAGCAGTGGGTCATGAACGGGTGTTGGTGATTGTTTCGCAGAATAAAAAGGATCTCGATACCCGAGGTATGGCTGTTGTCTCTTTAGACGAGTTTATCAGCCACATGGATATTTCAGACTCGCTGCAATATGAAAAGCTGGCGATTTGGATTGGTGACAAGTGTTTGTTTAACCGAAGCCAGTATGACCTTGAAAGCATGCATTACTTCAAATCGCAGCGTTTTCACATTGAGCTCGGCGTTGAACCCACGGAAAGTTATGTGCGTTACTCCATGCTGATGTTCACGTTGGCGAGTATTCCTCTTGGGCTGCTGATTTCCCTGTTTTCCCACCTGATTATCATGCGTCTGAAGCCCCGCTTTTCTCTCATCGAAGAAATTAAAACCGGCATGAAACGCGGAGAGTTCTATTTGATGTATCAACCGGTTTACGACGCAATGGGTGAGCTTTATGGCTTCGAAGCGTTAGCGCGTTGGCAACATTCAAAGATGGGCGCAGTGGGGCCGGATATTTTTATTCCAGCCATCGAGCAGAATGGCTTGGGTGTTGAATTTACCCACTATGTCTTTTCCCGCGCAGCCCAGGACATGGCATTGCTGCCTACAGGAAAAACCTACCATTAGGCATCAATGTCCCGCCGGAGTTTATGACCTGTCCAAGCTTTGAATCGGAGTTGGCCTATGTGCTGGGGCTGTTCGATGCGTTGCCCGTTTCCATTACGCTTGAGATCACTGAACGTCAGTTGTTGGACGACTCAGCGCTTACCCAGATTGACGCGGCGCGTCGCCTTGGCGTATCAGTGGCGATCGATGATTTCGGGGTAGGGCATACTTCATTGTCCATGCTGCAGCGACTTAACCTCGACTATCTGAAAATCGACAAATGTTTTGTCGATACTGTGGGGGTAGATTCGGTGAATGCGCCAGTGTTGGAGTCCATCATTGAACTTGCTCATCGTCTGAACATCGCAATTGTCGCAGAGGGGGTAGAAAACGGAGAACAGGTTGATTTTCTTATTCACCGTGGCTGTCAGTATCAGCAAGGATATTTCTACTCAAAGCCTTTGATGGTAGGCGATCTACTGAACCAGCTTAGTTAAGGTTAACAGAACCAAGTGGCATTGCTCTCAATCCGGCAAATTTGATGTGCGACGACCGTGAGATCCACTACGCTTAAAAAAAGCTTCGTAAACATGAGCATAAGGATCCTGGTTTGGTCGCAACACTTCGTCTTATCGAGAATCCGGCACTGGTCAGTTGTCACTCCGAACTGACGGACACGGATATTTTGTGGTGCGACCTACTTCAAGACGAACGCTTTTCGCAAGAAATCCGCAAACTTAGCCAATACGTGGTCGATTACCGCGCCAACCTGAAGAATCATCTCGACCACAAGCTGGCAGAGCCCCATCTGTTTCTGCTTTGTAGCCGCGAGAAAGTGCGTTTTAATATCTTTAAACGCCCTCGCTACAATTTCCTGACCAAAAAAACCACGTTCCACTTTCTGGTTGGCAAGGAACAGCGCAAAGTTTCGGCGGCTGTGAAACTGGGGGATCACTTTTTCGAAAACACACCGCACCCTAAAGTCCTGCTCGAACCTAAATTTGTCACCTTACTGACAAATAAAAACGAAGACATTACCCTCTCTGTTCATGATTTCCTGTTCGGGACAGGTATTGATGTTGAGGTGGAAAGCAAAGTCGTGGCGACCGGCAGTTCACCTTCACCTTATTGGGAGGGGGCGCAATCTCTGGTATCTGCGCTGAGTCATGAAGCGTCAAAACATATGTCTTCTGATACTGACCTGCTGGTGTATCTGGGGGGATTTGATTGCAATGTATTAGCGATCAAGGATGACAGAGAAGTCGAGCCAGAGAGCCTTGGCATGCCGAATGGTGAGGGTGCTAAAACGCTGGCCTTGATGCTGGCCCGCGCTTACAGCATTTATTTTCTTGGTGAAAGTGAAAACAAACCGGCGCTGCGAAGTGCCTACGGTAACTTGCTGCGCTATATGAGAAATCGCAATCTGGTTCGGATAACGTTAACCCACTTCTATGAGTTTGATAGCGAGTACTTACATCTTGGCTCTGATTCCAGAGAGTACGCGCTGAATCATGAGTTTGTTATCACCCTTGAAGACGGCGTAATGCATATCGATGGCGAGCCGTTCCAACCCAGCTTCACTTAACCCTGAACCTGCCGATTTGTTTTCTGTCAGCCAAACTGTGGCTGGTACTCCTGCAACGTTTTTTCCAACATCGCTACACCTAACGGTAAGTTCGCTTCGCCACCGAGTCTTTGGATGGTCGACCCTAAAGCGTGGATAGTACGGAAGATATTATGCACGCGGCATTGCTCGCCCATCTGTCCGATTCGAACGATATTCAAACCAAATGAACCTGAAATCTCCACTTTAAAATCTCGTGAAATCGCCGCCAGAATCTCTTTCTGATTCAACCCGTCCGGCACATTGATGCCTACGACGGAATTCAGTCGTGAGGCTTTGTCGGCATAAAGCGAAAGCCCGAGACCTTGAATACCAGCTTGAAGGGCAAGGGAGCATTTCAGGTGACGGTCAAAGCGCTTTTCAAGGGTTTCATCGCAAATCAGTCGCAGCGCTTCATGAATGGCCATAATGCCGGAAACGGGCGCGGTATAGTGATATGAGCTTTGGTACCAGAATTTGTCTGCCAGTTTCGCATCCAGACACCAGTGTCGCAGTGTGTCTTCGCGGGTGGTGATTTTGTCCCATGCCTGCTCAGAAAAAGCGACCAGAGAAACACCGGGAATACAGCTCAACCCCTTCTGGCCACCAGTGATCACGGCATCCACGCCCCATTCATCCATGTTGAGTGGCATGGTGCTGAGGGTACAGACGGCATCGACAATCACCAGGCATCCCGCAGATTTGGCGGCACTACAGATTTCTGGCAACGCACCGTTGCAAACCGTGTTGGAAGTTTCTCCCTGCACGATAGTGAGCACTTTGGGCTGTACTTCCGCAATGGCTTTGGCAATCTCCTCAGGGCTTGCAGCTTGTCCTTCAGCAATGGTGTAGCGGGTGACTTCTCCGCCCACACGTTCAGACATTTCCGCCAAGCGGCCACTGAAAAAGCCATTACTCACAGACAGCACTCTGTCGCCCGGTGCAACCAGGTTTGCTACCGCCATTTCCATCGCCGCAGACCCTGGGCCTGCCACACCGAGAATGTGTGAAGACTCGGTCTGGAAAACGTAGCGGGACATGGATTTCACCTGCTCAATGATACGTGACATGGTCTCACCGAGGTGGTTAATCACAATACCGTTGGCGGCGGCGACTTTGGCAGGAATTGGCACAGGGCCAGCGCCCATCATCAACAAAGGTTCTTCGGGAAGGATGGTATCCAGTGATTCGACGATGGGGGCAGATATGCGCACGTATAACTCCTGTATTGATTCTGTGCTTGGGCGACTTCCAGTCGGAGGTGCTGCTTGTTTTTCAAGCAGAAAGGCATGGTCGCACAGTGACACAGGGATTTCCATTTGGATAACGGGATATTCCGTCGCATTTCTGCACTACTTGGCGGCGTGCGTCGCATCGACAAAAAGCAGTCAGATGTTGATACCAAGTTTGGGATGGTATGTGGTAAGCAATGCGACACCTATTTGTCTCCATAGTGGTACATGTAACTGATTGCGTAAGGCTTACACTGAGTAAGTCGAACCACCTGAGACAACCATTTAGATGGGGCAGGGTGGACACCGTTTTATGGTTCGGAGGCTCGATGTTTGAGACCTGGCTCGATATAGCAGTGGGCACACTGTGGGGATTCTGGCTAGCCATGTACCTCGACAGGTATTACCGTCGACAAGTTGCAGCGGTGAATCTGTGTGTGTTTGTGTTTTGGGGAAAAAGCTTTAAGGCGAATCGTTATCTCGCAACTTGCATTAATGTGTTGCTGGTGGTGATATTCCTGTTGCTTGCATCCGCTTTGATTGGACATTTGGTGGATAACTGGGGAGCGTTTATTGGTGCATGGTGTTTAGGGTTGGCGGTGTATGCGCTTTGCTTTTCCCTTCCCAAGCCGATATCCAGCCGCAAAGTCTAATTATTCCTCCTTACTTTGACGTACGCGTTCAATTGATCCGCAATCGCGCTGAATTGTGCGCTTTACCCTTGACCCGGTAGGGCTTTTCCGTGATAACGCAAGCTGACGAAACTATTTTGATTTATTGCTGATTATGGATACTGATCTACTACGCACGTTCCTGGAAGTGAACAAAACCCGACATTTTGGTAAAGCGGCAACCAACCTGTATTTAACACAGTCGGCCGTCAGCTTCCGTATCCGCCAATTGGAAATAAAACTCGGTACGCCGGTGTTTACCCGTAAGCGCGGTGATTTGCGCTTAACCGCTGCGGGAGAGCGTTTTGTCCCCTATGCAGAAAGCATTTTGCAGACCTGGGGCCGCGCACGTCAGGATGTGGCGCTAACTGACAGCTACCAGCAGCAACTCACGGTCGGGGCGACGTCACTGATCTGGGAAATGGACAGCTGCAGTGACTGGTTGGAGCAAGTTGAAGCCAATCAACCGGATTGGGCACTTCGCACGGAATCTTTGAGCCGTCAGCAAATCTCGAATGCGCTGCTTGAGAAGCAGGTCGATGTGGTGCTGACCAGTGAACCACCAAAACTGGCAGATCTGCAGCAGCAACGTATTACAGCATTTGAACTTCTGCTGGTATGCAGTGAACCGGATCAGGATTTGGAGTCAGTGAGTGAACTGCCGATGGTGTATCTGGACTGGGGAACCCGTTTTGGCCTTGAACATGGCCGTATTGCATCGTTACAGCGCACTCCTGTGCTGCACAGCCATGCATGCCAGCCAGCGTTGAAATTCCTGCTTAACCGTGGCGGCGTTGGATTCTTGCCGTCTACTGTCGCACAGCCTTGGATTGAAGCCGGAGCATTGCATGTGGTGAAAGACAGCCCTGCGATGGCGAATGAATTGTATCTGGTTTGGCTTTCCACCAGTGACAAGCATGAAGATATCGAAGCCTTGGTCTCCAACTTAGAAAACGACGCTTAACGATATCCAAGTGACTGGAGGTGATATTTAGCCTCCGGTCTGCCTTTATTTCACTCGTATAGTAATCCAGACTTTTTCTACTCTGAGCGTCCGTCCCTCTCTCATCTCTACTAACGTCTAAAACCATTTCACACACGCAGTTTTTTGACACTCCCGACGGGAATTTGGCGTTCAAACTGATTGCCAAAATAAATGTTTCTAAAAGAAAATTCACGGTTGGCAAATGTTGATCTAAGTCTCATAATGCGCGCAATTTCAGCAATACGACTCAGGTTTAAGCGATAAATGTCACTCAAAAATATCTCTATCCGATATCAAATTCTGATCCCTATCTTTCTTTTGGTGATAAGCACTTTCGCAGTGATGGTCTTTGCCAAGAGTGAAGTTGAATCAGCGGTTTATTCGGTCAGTAATACAGCACGACAGGCAGCGAATGACAAAGATCGCGTGTCTAAACTGGCAGACATTGCCTGGGCAATGCGTGTGGAAGCCATTTACGGTATTTACGATTCGCAACGCACCAAGCAAATGGCTGACAACGTTGCCAAGTTGGGTAACGAAGCGTTGACCATTTCCCGTGAACTGGCAAAAACGCCAGTGCTACGTGATATGGCACTTGATATCGAGAACAGCGTGAGCGACTACGTTCGCTATACCAACGCCCACGCACAACCAACGATTGAAGCTTACTTCAAGCAACAAATCGCCACGCCGCGCTATAACGCTATGGTGAACGAATATCGTGAAATGGGCGCGGAAATGATGAAAGACATCAGCGCGCTGTCTGCCTTTATCAATCCTTTGGTTGAACAAGACCTGAAAAAATCTGACGACGATGCAGATCAGATGATGGTGACAACCGGCCTGGTGATGGGCAGTGCATTGACGATTGCGATGTTGTTTGGCTGGTGGCTTTCGGGTGTGATCGTGAAACCATTGGAAGCGCTTCAGGACGTCATGCGTCGTCTGGCGACCGGTGATCTGAACGTACAGGCGGATGAGTCCGGTGAAAACGAACTGGCGCGTTTAGGTCGTGACACCAACCAGACCATCAGCCAACTGCGTCATACCGTGACCACACTGTTCAGTATCAGCGATGAAGTGGCAGCGGCTTCCACTGAACTTGCAGCGGTCATGAACCAGTCTGCAGTGAACGCACAGCAAGAGCAGGCAGAAATCGAACAGGTTGCTTCTGCAGTGACCGAGCTTTCAAGTACTGCAGATAACGTGTCTGACAACGCGGTGAATGCTGACCATGCGGCTCGTCAAACTGATGAACTGGCAGCACAAGGTCTGGCAGTGTTCGAGCAAAGTACACAGGCCGCAGTGCAAATGGCGGAGTCGATTGAAAACACCGCAAGTGTGGTGAGCACTCTGCGTGAGCAATCTGAGCGCATCAGTCATGTTGTGGAAGTGATCCGCGGCATTTCGGAGCAAACTAATTTGCTGGCACTGAATGCGGCAATTGAAGCGGCGCGTGCAGGCCATTCTGGTCGTGGTTTTGCAGTGGTCGCGGATGAAGTGCGTATGCTGGCAGCGCGTACTGAAGAGTCGACCAAAGAGATCCAGCAAATCATCGAAGGCTTGCAGCTTCAGGCTTCTCAGGCGGGTGACAGCATGGGAATGTGTATGGACGTGCTTGCGCGTACTCAGGAGCTGAGCCAACAGGCGAATGATGCCCTGAACGGCATCACCCAGTCTGTCGCACAAATCACTGACATGAATACGCTGGTGGCGACCGCCGCTGAACAGCAATCGGCAGTGACGCAGGACATCAACCGTAACATCACTAATATGTCTGGCATCATTACCCAAAATGTTACGGGTATCAGCCAAAGCGCGTCGGCAAGTCAGGAGCTTTCTCAGCTGGCTGAAAGCCAGAAGCAGGAGCTTGCTTTCTTCCGCGTTTAATTGCCAGATGTAAGCTTCAACCAAAACCGCCTTTCGGGGCGGTTTTCTCTTATCTCTCACCCGTACTTCATGCTTATACCAATCGTAGTAAATATCTGCTCAACCTAGCATTTTTCCTGCGCTATCTCTGATCACCTATCTACTGTGATTGGTATTATCAAACTTCCTGTTGCAATTCGTCACCTACGATCTATTATTGATAATAATTCTCATTATCAAAAGTAAAACGATGACAGGATTACTTTCCCGACTCTTCGCACAGGTTTCAAAACGGCATTTATGGGCGATGAAAAAACGTCGTCTTTTAGTACCAGTGTTGTTACTTGCGCTGATTTTCGCTGAACCAACGCGTGCGGTGACACTTGCAGTGCTGTCTGATGCTTTCTGGCAAGTGGCTGCTTATGTGGCTGCGACACTGGCGCTTTTTCACTATTTGACGAACAAGTTCGAACGTCATGGCGCTTGGGTATCGCGTTTAGCAAAAAAGAAAAATCTGCAGGTGGTGTTTTCAGCGGTATTGGGCGCTTTACCGGGATGTGGTGGTGCTATTGTTGTTATCACCCAGTTTGTACGTGGCAACCTTAGCTTTGGCAGTGTGGTTGCCGTGCTTACAGCAACGATGGGCGATGCTGCGTTCTTGTTGCTAGCCACTAAGCCTTCGGATGGCATCTTTATGATTGGGTTAGGTTTTGCCGTCGGTGTGGTTTCCGGACAGATTGTCGATGCGCTGCATCGTGATGACTTTATGCGACCCAAACACTCCCCGGCAAAACCTAACGCATGTTCCAATCAAGCCGACAGCCAAACTGTTATCGGTGTGCAGGGACGTTTTTGGCAATGGGTATTGCTTCCATCGCTGGTGATGGCACTGCTTGGCTCAATGCAGTTTGATACCGATGGGCTGCTTCGTCTTCCTGTTGGCACTTCCGAGCTAATTGGCGCGGTTCTCGCGATAACGACGGTGACTTTCTGGGCGCTGGCGCGAGAAGCGGAAAATTATGAGTCTTTGGTGGGAGAAGATCCCAAAGACAGTGGATCGCACCTTTTCGAGCGGGTCGCTCAGGACACAAACTTTGTGATGGTCTGGGTGATTGCGGCGTTTCTGGTGTTTGAGCTTTGCGTACTTTGGCTGGGGATGGATCTCAGTGAACTGTTTACTGGCTGGGGTGCTTTGGTGCCATTAATGGGGGTCGTTGTGGGCATATTGCCCGGCTGCGGGCCTCAGATTCTAGTTACCAGTTTGTACATCAGCGGTGCTGTGCCAATTTCTGCCCAAATTGGCAATGCTATTTCCAATGATGGTGATGCGCTTTTTCCTGCGATTGCGCTGGCACCAAAGGCTGCCATTGTTGCCACCCTTTATTCAACCTTGCCAGCATTGATCGCTGCTTACAGTTTCTTCTGGCTGGTAGAAAGCTGACCCCTCAGGTTGGGTATGCGCCTGACTGTTGTTAATAGCACTGATGGTTTTTCGAACAGGTCAGGTATTTTCTGTTGGTCAAAAAGACATCTAATGGTTTTTTATTTTGTTAATCAGATGTTTGTTAGATTTAAAATTCCGTTCTGGATGTGTGATTTGTCGCATAAAAGTGACTCGATGTTGTAAAAAGGGAATGTATTTAGTTGGGATTCCGCTGCTAATCTCATCGCGCTTGATTGTGAAGAGCAAGTTAACCAATCAGATTAAAATTCGGTTCATTGAGTTCTGTTGAAACGATGCTTTGCCCGAGGGCAGTTCGTATTCTTCTGGTCAATATAAATCACCAGTTTAATCTCCTTGGCGTTGAGTTTTGAAAAGGAGTTTTCAATCATGAATGCGGAAGCTAACAAGATGTCTTTGACCACCCGTGTCCTGCTGGGCATGGTGATGGGTATTGTGACTGGTTTTGCTATTCGGTTTTTGTTCGGCGAAGAAGGTTTCGTCAACGAGTATATCGTCAACGGCTTGTTTGACGTTGGTGGCCAAATTTTTGTAGCCAGCTTGAAGATGCTGGTGGTTCCTTTGGTATTCGTTTCATTGGTGTGTGGCACCAGCGCACTGAAAGATATCGCAACGCTGGGTCGTTTGGGTGGCAAAACCCTGATGTTCTATCTGGGTACCACGGCGCTGGCGATCACCCTGGCAATGAGCCTCGCGCTACTGTTTGGCCCAGGTAAAGGTGCAGACCTTTCTGCGGCATCGTCTTTCCAAGCTTCTGAAGCGCCATCGCTGGGCGATGTGATTGTGGGCATGTTCCCAACGAACCCAATCAGCTCAATGGCGGAAGGCAACACGCTGCAAATCATCATTTTTGCGCTGCTGTTCGGTATTGCTATCAGTGCGTCTGGCAAACCGGGTGAGCGCGTGGCGGCCTTCTTCCGTGATCTGAACGAAGTGATTCTTAAGCTGGTTGCGTTGTTGATGAATCTGGCACCGTTTGGTGTGTTCTGTCTGATGGCGAAGTTGTTTACCTCGCTGGGTCTGTCCGCCATTGTCAGTCTGGCAGAATACTTCTTCGTGTTGGCGGGTGGTCTAGTGCTGCATGCGCTGGTGACTTACACCACACTGCTTAAGGTATTCAGCGGCCTGAGTCCGGTAACATTCCTCAAGAAGATGGAAGATGCCATCATGTTCGCGTTCTCGACGGCGTCGTCGAATGCGACCATTCCCGTGTCGATGGAAACCACCACTCGCCGCATGGGTGCTGACAACAAGATTGCGTCTTTCACCATCCCGCTGGGTGCGACCATTAACATGGACGGCACAGCGATGATGCAGGGTGTAGCGACGGTATTTATCGCGCAGGCTTTCAATGTTGACCTGACCATGATGGACTACATGACGGTTATCCTGACGGCAACACTGGCGTCTATCGGTACCGCGGGTGTGCCGGGCGTGGGTCTGGTGATGCTGGCGATGGTATTGAATCAGGTAGGTTTGCCGCTGGAAGGTATTGCACTGATCATGGGTGTTGACCGTCTGCTGGACATGATTCGTACCGCGGTGAACATTACTGGTGACTGTGCGGTAACCTGTATTGTTGCGAAAAGCGAAGACGCGTTGGATGAGAAACGCTTCAACGACATGAAAGCGGCGGAAGAAGACGAGAAAATCGTGTTTCGACCTCACGCGCAGTAACTCATTGCTACTAATAAAAAAACGCCAGCTTGTCTGGCGTTTTTTGATCTCTCGTCTTTCCACAACGTAATCCATACTGTTGAAAAATTGCAGAAATGGCAGCAGACCAATGACCCGAATCCATACCCTCAGACTCATTCTCGGCGACCAGCTCAATGCCAGCCATTCGTGGTACAGCGAACACGACGACGGTGTGTTGTACCTGATCGCAGAGTTGCGTCAAGAGACCGACTACGCCCCTCATCATGTTCAAAAGGTCTGTGCGTTTTTCGCTGCCATGAAAGGTTTTGCGACTGCCTTAGAGAAAGCGGGTCATCATGTGAAACACATGACGCTGGATGAAACACAACCCTTCGATTCGCTGAACGCACTGCTAAAAGCGTTGATTGAGAAACACAGTGTCACGCGTTTTGAGTATCAGCTTCCGGATGAGTACCGTTTGCGCGAACAGCTTCGCCTGTTTAGCGCTTTTTTAGATATTGAGACCACCCCGACAGGTTGCGAGCATTTTCTGGTACCTGATGATGCCTTGAACCAACATTTCACTGCGGGTAAACATCACCTGATGGAGTCTTTCTACCGAAAAATGCGTAAGCAGTTTGACGTGATGATGGAAGGCGACAAACCTGAAGGGGGAAAGTGGAATTACGACAAAGATAACCGCGCCAAGCTGACCAAAGCTGAGCTTGAATGCATCCCTGAGCCTTTGGTGTTTGCCAATGATGTGTCTACTATTCTCGAGCGTTTGGAGCGTCATGGTGTGGAAACCATTGGGTTTGCTAGTGCACAGCTTCTCTGGCCTGTCACACGCAAACAATCGCTGGAACTGCTCGATTACTTCTGTCAGTACCTGCTACCAAAATTCGGCAGTTTTCAGGACGCGATGACATCCGAGAGCCCACACCGATGGAGCGTTTATCATTCCCGTCTTTCCTTTGCACTCAACAGCAAAATGCTTCATCCAATGCAGGTGATTCAAGCTGCGATAGAGGCGTATCGCCAGCCTGACTCCGGCATTAGCATCAATCAGGTAGAGGGCTTTGTCAGACAGATTCTTGGCTGGCGTGAGTTTGTTCGCGGGCTTTACTGGGCAAACATGCCGGAGTATTCAACCATGAACGCATTGGGTGGCACACGGAAATTACCGAACTTCTTTTGGACAGGCGAGACCAAGATGCAATGCCTGAAACAGGCTATCCAGCAGTCGCTGGATTATGGTTATGCGCATCACATCCAACGCTTGATGGTTACCGGTAACTTCACCCTGCTCACGGGCATTGCACCGGAAGAAGTCGATGCCTGGTATCTGGGGATCTATGTCGATGCCATTGAGTGGGTAGAATTACCGAACGTTCGGGGAATGGCGCTGTTTGCAGATGGCGGTCTGTTTGCCACCAAGCCTTACAGTGCCAGCGGTAACTACATCAACAAGATGAGCGACTATTGCGCGGGTTGCCACTACAAAGTCAAAGAAAAAGTGGGAGAGGGGGCGTGTCCTCTAAACAGTCTTTACTGGCATTTTATGGAACGCCATCGCGCTAAAATTGCGGTGAATCCGCGCGCCGGCATGGTCTATCGCGGCTGGGATGGAAAATCCGACGAAGAGCGTAGTGCGGTACTAGATCAAGCTGCGCATTATTTGGGCAATCTCAATAATCTCTAACTGTTTAATTTATCGTGATATTTGCATTTTTGGCATTCCCTTTGTGAATGAGCTGGTCTCCTTTTATTCTCTTGGTAATTAATATCGAAAAATCATGCTAATACGACAAGTTTTATTTGTTTTACCTCACTGACGTAAACGGTAATAGTTTGCGTTTATTCAGGCAATTTGGCCTGGATGTTGTGAATGTAAAATGGAGTTGTCGTTGTGAGTGATAAAAGCCACGATGAATTAATGTCACCGGATGGTGCGGTGACGCCTATCGATACTGACTACCAAGTAGGTCAGGATAATATCGCCCTGAAAATCGGTCCTTTGGGTCTTGATATCCATAACCGCGTGTTTTTGGTTTCAGGCGGTATGATTGCACTGTTCGTGTTAGTCACTCTGCTGTTTCGTAACTCTGTTGGGCCTTTGTTCAACGAAATGCGTAACACACTTACTGCCCAAATGGACTGGTTCTTCATCGGCGCAGGTAACCTTTTCGTTATTCTCTGTCTGATCCTTATCTTCAGCCCATTGGGACGCGTGCGTCTCGGCGGCACAGAAGCTACCCCTGATTACACCTATGTCGGTTGGTTTTCCATGCTGTTTGCTGCAGGTATGGGTATCGGCTTGATGTTCTACGGCGTGTCTGAACCACTTTCACACTATGCATCTTCTTTTGGCGGTGTGGTTGAGGCAAATGGCGTTCGTACTGACTGGGCACCATTGGGTGGTGCTGCCGGCGATATGGCTGCTGCAAAAGATCTGGGTATGGCGGCGACGATTTACCACTGGGGTTTGCACCCATGGGCAATCTACGCATTGCTGGCTCTGTCTCTGGCACTGTTCTCGTTTAACAAAGGCCTACCACTGACTATCCGTTCTGTGTTCTACCCAATCTTTGGTGAGCGCATCTGGGGTTGGCCGGGTCATATTATTGATATCACTGCGGTAGTGGCGACACTGTTCGGTCTTGCTACGTCACTGGGCTTTGGTGCGTCGCAGGCGGCTGCAGGTTTGGACTTCCTGTTCAACATTCCAAGCGGCATTACCACTCAGGTTATTCTGATCATCGGTATCACGGGTCTGGCACTGATGTCTGTGGTAGCGGGTCTGGACTCTGGTGTGAAACGTCTTTCTGAGTTCAACATGGCGATGGCCACCTTGCTGATGGTGTTTGTGATTGTGGTAGGGCCTACCCTGTCAATTTTCACCAGCCTGGGTACCAATATGGTGGCGTACTTCGAGAACCTGCCTGCACTGTCGAACCCACTTGGCCGCGAAGATGCTAACTACTCACAAGGTTGGACCGCGTTCTACTGGGCATGGTGGATGTCCTGGTCGCCATTCGTAGGTATGTTTATCGCGCGTGTTTCGCGTGGCCGCACGGTTCGCGAATTCATCATTTGTGTACTGCTGATCCCAACGTCTGTCTGTGTGTTGTGGATGACAGCATTCGGTACCACGGCGATTGAGCAGCTGCAGGATGGTTACCGCGCAGTGGTTGATGCAGATCTGCCACTACAGCTGTTCAACATGCTGGATGGCCTGCCTCTGTCGAGCATTACCTCTCTGCTGGGTATCATTCTGGTGGTGGTGTTCTTCGTCACCTCTTCAGATTCCGGTTCACTGGTTATCGATACCATTTCTGCAGGTGGTAAGGTGGATGCACCTGTACCACAGCGTATCTTCTGGTGTTCGTTTGTTGGTCTGGTAGCGATTTCTCTATTGCTGGGTGGTGGCCTTGGGGCGCTGCAGGCAATGGTGGTGTCGACAGGTCTGCCATTCTGTATCGTTCTGTTGCTTTGTGCATTCTCCCTGGTGAAGGGATTGATGTCTGAGCCACGCAAATAAGCGAAAGAAATAAATCCGGGTTCGCGCCCGGATTTTTCTTTTTTATGCAAAAAACCAAACTCAAAACGTAACTGACACATTGGCCGAAACTGGATCCAGCACGGCGCATTTGCGTAATTCAAGCACCCTATGCAGGGATAGAAATAGAGGGTTAGTGCGCGAATCCAATGTTTAGAGCTCAATAGTTATTAGCGTTGGCTGTCTGCCTGATTAACACGATATTGTGGCTAATTTTTGTGCAATTACAGCAATTAATTCGACCCATTTCTCACTATTGAAGCATTGAACACTAAGGATATGTTAGAGTGTTTAGGTCATTAGACCTTAAGTTAGTGAGCGTTCAATATGCCTGATGATAGAAAACCTCGTTTTCTGTTGTTTCACCCTGCATATTCAACGCCATTGACTGCTTAACTCGCTAAACGGATTAAGGAGTTTACTGTGAGCGATAAAAGTCATGAAGAGTTGATGAAACCGGATGGTGACGTCAACCCCATAGACACAGATTATCAGGTTGGGCAAGACAACATTGCCATGAAGATCGGGCCATTAGGGCTGGATATTCACAACCGCGTATTCTTGATTTCAGGCCTTGCTGTCGTATTGTTCGTCTTCGTCACCCTCGCTTTTCAAAAAGATGTTGCCCCAGTTTTTGGTGATATTCGAAGCTGGCTGACATCAAACCTGGATTGGTTCTTTCTTTCTGCGGGCGACATTTTCGTGATCGTCTGTTTGGTACTCGTGGTGAGCCCTTTAGGTAAAGTGCGCTTGGGCGGTACTGAAGCCACGCCAGATTACACTTATGCCGGTTGGTTCTCCATGCTGTTTGCAGCAGGTATGGGTATCGGCCTGATGTTCTACGGTGTATCTGAGCCGCTTTCACACTACGCATCTGCATTTGGCGGTACTTCTGTTGAAAACGGCGTGCGTACAGACTGGGCGCCGCTTGGTGCTGCAGCCGGTGATGCGGCAGCAGCGAAAGATTTGGCGATGGCGGCCACTATCTATCACTGGGGTCTCCATCCTTGGGCGATTTATGCGATTCTGGCATTAGGCTTGGCACTGTTCTCATTCAACAAGGGCCTGCCTCTAACCATGCGTTCTGTGTTCTATCCGTTGTTCGGGGAGCGCGTATGGGGCTGGGTCGGTCACGTGATTGATATCCTCGCTGTGGTAGCTACCCTGTTTGGTTTGGCAACTTCTCTTGGTTTTGGTGCGTCTCAGGCAGCAGCAGGTCTTAACTTCCTGTTTGGTGTTCCACTGGGCACTACCACTGAAATTGTGCTCGTGATCTTGATTACCGCGCTGGCGTTGGTGTCTGTCATGGCGGGTCTGGACGCAGGTGTGAAGCGCTTGTCTGAAATCAACATGATGCTGGCGATTGCACTGCTTCTTTTCGTGATCGTGATGGGGCCGACGCTGGCGATTGTCACTGGTTTCTTTGGCAACATCGCGTCATACGTTGAGCACCTACCTGCGCTGGCGAATCCGTTTGGGCGGGAAGACGCTAACTTCTCGCAAGGTTGGACGGCATTCTACTGGGCGTGGTGGATTTCATGGTCCCCATTCGTTGGTATGTTCATTGCGCGTGTTTCCCGCGGCCGCTCGGTGCGTGAATTTATCGTCTGTGTACTGCTGATCCCATCACTGGCGTGTGTGCTTTGGATGACCGCATTCGGCGGAACTGCCATCAGCCAGCTGGTGAATGATGGCTACACCGCGGTTACGGAAGCGGCACTACCGCTGCAATTGTTCGCTATGCTGGATGCATTGCCATTGGCGTCGATCACATCATTTATCGGTATCGTTCTGGTGGTGGTTTTCTTTGTGACCTCATCAGATTCAGGATCACTGGTTATCGATACTATCGCTGCTGGTGGTAAGGTAGATGCACCTGTACCACAGCGAGTTTTCTGGTGTACGTTTGAAGGACTGGTTGCCATTGTGCTTCTGCTGGGTGGTGGTCTCGTTGCCTTGCAGGCGATGGCGGTATCAACCGGATTCCCGTTCACCATAGTTTTGCTGGTTGCCTGTGTCTCGGTCATCAAAGGCTTGATGTCTGAACCGAGAAGCTAGGTGATTCAATAGCTAACTGAAACGGGGCAGACACTCAACGTCTGCCCCGTTTTGTCTGGTTTGTAGTTAGAGTGATTCGAATAAGAACGCTCACTGAGAGATTGAGAAGTAATGGAAGCGGAACAAATAGAAATCGCAGCGTTTCTCAAACAACATGCCCCGTTTGATGAACTGCCTGAAGAGGAAGTGGACGAAGTTGCCAAGCAGGTAGAAATCTCCTATTTCCGTGCAGATACCCAGATTTACGAATACGGCCAGCCGATTCAGGACCTGTGTATTGTCAGAAGTGGTGTGGTTGAAATTTATCGCCGTAAAGGGGAGCTATTCAACCGTTTGTCTGAAGGAGGAACCTTTGGGCAGTGGGGGTTGATGATGAATCGCAGAGTTCGTTTCCCGGCCAAAGCGATAGAAGACAGCCTGGTCTATTTCATTCCCGATACGGTTTTCGATGACCTCAGTGAACGTTACGAGGCTTTCTCTGACTTTATGGAAGTGGAAGATGGTACCCGTTTGCGTCAGGCGGTGGAGAGCCATCGTGACAGCAATGACCTGACCACCTCCAAAGTGACTAACCTGATTCTGCGCGACCCAGTCACTGTGGATTGTGAGTCTTCCGTTCGTCATGCTGCGCAAATCATGACTGATGAAGGCGTGTCTTCACTGCTGGTGATGACCGTAGAAGAGGACGATGAAGGTGTTGATCAGGAGCGCATTGCAGGCATCATTACCGACAGGGATTTGCGCTCCCGCGTGGTGGCTCCTGGCTTACCTTATGAGACGCAGATTACTGAGATTCTGACTCCACAAATTATCACGCTCGATCACAATGCCTATGTATTCGAAGCCATGCTGACCATGCTTCGTAACAACCTGCATCACTTGCCCATCCTTAAAAATCAAAAGCCGGTGGGGGTGGTTGCACTGTCTGATATCGTGCGTTACGAATCCCAGAGCAGTTTGGTGATTGTGAGTAGTATCTTCCGTCAGCAAACCGTTGAGGATCTGGCGGCTTTATCCAAAGATGTACCCGCCTGTTTCTCCCGTATGGTTTCAGAAGATGCCAACTCACATATGATTGGTTCTGCGATGGCGGTGATAGGCAGAAGCTTTAAGCAGCGCCTCCTTGAATTGTTTGAAGAAGAGTATGGCCCACCACCTATTGGTTATTGTTTCCTTGCACTGGGGTCAATGGCACGTGATGAACAACTGATTGTGACCGATCAGGACAACGCACTGATTCTGGATGACAAGTACGATCCTGCAGAGCATGAAGAATACTTCGTGAGCCTTGCAAAGTTTGTGAGTGATGGCCTTGCGCAATGCGGTTACAGCTACTGTACCGGTAACATCATGGCGACTAACCCTGAGTGGCGTAAAACCCGCGCAGAATGGGAAGAGACCTTTGCTGACTGGATTGATCATCCTAACCCTCAGTCGTTATTGAACAGCAATATTTTCTTCGATCTTGATGGTGTTTACGGCGCAACGAATTGGGCGGAAACACTCAAAGCATTTGTTTCCCGACGTGCGAAGCGTAATAACCGATTCCTTGCCTGTATGGCCCGCAATGCTCTTAACCGAACGCCACCTCTTGGTTTCTTCAAGAGCTTTGTGATGGAGCAGGACGGTCGACACAAAAACTCAATGAACCTGAAACGCCGTGGCACCGCACCACTGGCAGATCTGATCCGTGTTCACGCATTGGCGGTGGGTTCCCGCTCACAGAACTCGTTTGAGCGTCTGGACGACATCATCGAAGCGGGCATTTTGCCGAAAGGCCGTGGTGAAGATATCCGTGATGCGATGGAGTTCATCTCCATGGTTCGTATTCGCCATCAGGCTATTGATGTGGAGCAGGAGATTGAGCCTGATAACAACATCGAGCCGGAGAATCTCTCTGAATTCGAGCGCCGCAACCTCAAAGATGCTTTCCAGATCATGAGTAACGCGCAGAAGTTCCTCAAGTACCGTTACCAGCCAAATCGCAGTAATTAGGGGCATGTAGTGTTAATTCTTGAACCTAAAAACGGTGCAAAAGACGTCAAGGTGGGTCCTGACTGGTCAACGCTCAATGAACGATTGAAGCAAAAAGCCAAGGTGCCTCTGCTGAAGCGTTTTTACGAAGCAGGTGTCGTAAATGGTGACACCCCAGTGTCTGAGGTTGAGTTCGTTGCGCTGGATCTGGAAACCACGGGGTTGGATCCCAGTAAAAACGACATTGTCAGCATTGGTTTGGTGCCTTTTACGCTTAACCGTATTCATTGCCGCGAAGCCAAGCATTGGATTGTGAAACCGAGAAAACCGCTGGAAGACGATTCTGTGGTTTTCCACGGTATTACCCACTCGGATGTGAGTGATGCGCCGGACTTACGCCGTATTCTGGAAGAAGTACTGGCTTCTTTGGAAGGGAAGATTGTGGTGGTGCATTACCGTCGCATCGAGCGTGATTTTATCGAGGCAGCAGTCAAAAGCCGTTTGGGTGAAACCTTGTTGTTTCCAGTGGTGGATACTCTGGAGATTGAATCCTGGTATTACCGTAAACCTTTCCAGAAGTTCTGGTCCTGTCTAATGAAAAAGCCACTGACATCTATTCGGTTGGCAGACAGCCGTCGTCGTTACAACTTACCTTTTTATCAAGGACATAACGCGCTGACGGATGCGATTGCAACTGCCGAGTTGCTTCAGGCGCAAATCGCACACCGTTTTGGTCGTGACCATCCCATCAAGGCGCTGTGGCGTTAATTTTCGGCTATTAAAATCAATGATATCGGCCTAAGTTCACGTTTTTAGTAATCAAAACGCTGTAACCGGGTCGATTTTTTTAGTGCTTTGCTCTCTGTGTTACAGTCAAAGGGATGAGCTGGTATCTGTCTTTGACGTTTCGTCCTTGACAACTCTTTGCGCCGATTGCCCGACGTAAAGGTACGATACGTAAATTCGCTGCCGACAAAGGATGGCAAGATGATTGAAGAAAACAAAGTCGTAAAAATCGACTACACGGTAAAAGACGAAGAAGGACAGCTGATTGATACGTCGGAAGGCAAAGATCCTTTAGCGTATCTGCACGGTGCAGGAAACATCATTCCGGGTTTGGAAAAAGCACTGGAAGGTCGCTCTGAAGGTGAGGAGTTTGCCGTTCAAATTCAACCAGACGATGCATACGGCCAGCGTAACGAAGCGTTGATTCAAGTAGTTGAGCGCGGTGTATTCCAGGGCGTAGATCAATTGGACGTGGGTATGGTGTTCAATGCCCAAGGCCCACAAGGCAATATCCAAGTGACGATTATCGCGATTGAAGGCGATGAAGTGACGATTGACGGCAACCATCCATTGGCGGGTGTCGTACTCCAATTTGAAGGCGTTATCCGCGAAGTGCGTGAAGCAACTGCCGAAGAAATCGAACACGGCCACGTTCATTAATACTGATGAACGAACCTTGAAAAGCGAGCCATTGGGC
Source organism: Grimontia sedimenti (assembly GCF_011045095.1). GTDB lineage: Bacteria > Pseudomonadota > Gammaproteobacteria > Enterobacterales > Vibrionaceae > Enterovibrio > Enterovibrio sedimenti. The sequence continues at coordinate 71,109 of NZ_JAALDL010000010.1, read as the reverse complement.
TCGCTTTTTTGTTAGTGCTTATCTAATACCAATCGTAGTAAATATCTGCTCATCCTAGCTTGTTAAAATGCTCGATAACTGTGTTGAAAAATTTGATTGTAGAATAACTACTTATCGAAATTTTCCGCCTTGTTCTCGAGCATTTTTCCTGCTCTATTTCTGATCAGCTACCTACTGTGATTGGTATAACAGGGTTTCTAGGATGAAAGCATCATCGAAGTGGCGCTCTCCAATGAAGGCGATAGCGTGTTGACCATGTTGTCGCATTGCACCGGGTGAGCGCACGCCAAATGGCCACAGGAACCAACGCTCACCGCGAAGACTTTGTTCCAGAATGCCGAATTCATCAAAAGGGCTTTGCCTCATTCCTGTGCTATCCGAAAGCATCAGTGTCTCTTTGATTTCTCTCGCCTGAAGCGTGATATCGGGTTGAATGTTATCAGTAACATGAATCGCGCTTATCATGTGTTCTCCGCCAGTTAAACTGATTTCAAAACGACCGTTGTCTGTAGTTGGGAACAGGTAGTTCTGGATTGGCTTTTCGTCATCGCGCTCTGTAAACCATAGTGTTGGGCTCAATGCATACACCATGTGATAGCAACCGCATTGGTGAATGGAATCCAGAATCAGTGGAGCACCATCTTCACCCAGCGTGATGCGCACATTCACCGCATCAAACTCTCCTGCATACGGGTCGATGTGGCCTTTTGCGGTTCTGGCTGGGAACCACAATGCGTAATTGAGTTGAGGGAGCACTTTCCCATGAAAACGGGTGTAGGTGACGGAGCGGTAAATAACGGGCGTTTGGGTATTGATCAATATCCTGTCTTGGCCATCAAGCGTCAGCGCGCCGGGGATGTCATTGGGTGATAAGGTTTCGACGACAAACAGAGGTGAGAACCTATCGAGTAACGCCTCAGATTCATCGCTGGTGAGCAAAGGCCATTGCAGTGAGGAATAGCGACTTGCTTCTTCGAACATGGCTTTCACTTTTTGCGGCGTCAAATGTGTTGGTGGCTCGCCATAACGGAAAGGGTGTTTCAGCGTTCTGCCAAAATCTGCCTTGATGCGCTCCTGTTCATCTTCGATTTGTCCTTCGGCGACAAGAGTGGCAACTGGGTAAACGCCTACCACTCGCTTCCAATGCTCGTAAGCTGTCGGTACAGAAGGGGGGGAATTCTCCAATTCTCCCCAAAAGCGGGAATTTTCGATGGTTTCCTCGAGCAACTGCTGCTGACATTGCTTCAACTCAATCTGATGGCGTGTATCGACGGGTGTTAAAGCCAATGCGACATCAAGTTGCTCTTTCCCTTTATGTCCCACATAGGCGAGCCATTGAGCTTGCGCAGAAGCGCTAGATAGCTCTCCAACAAAGGAAGTGCTGAAACGGTCAAAAGCCAGATGAGGGAAGCGTAAATCCTGATGGTAAGGCAGTTTGAAATCACGCTCATGTTCTACTTTCTTGTAATACGCAGAGAGGCGGTTTTCGCACGTTGCCCCATTTTGAGTGAACAGGGTAGTTTGGTGTGGTGTAGTACACCCAACTAGCAAGGCAGCAAATAGTAAGAAAAAGAACCGGGATCTCAGCATTGTGCTCTATCTATAAGTTACTGTTCGGCTTTAACAGTGTCGGTACAAAGGACAAAAAATGAAAACCGAGAAGCAAAAAATGCTAAGTGGTGAGCTTTATCGCGCGAGTGATGAAGAGCTGGTGGCAGATAAAATGCGATGCCGTGAAGCCATGCGTCGCTTTAACCAAAGTGTGCCTGAGAGTGACGATTGGAAAAGGGCTAAGCGTGATTTGCTGCCAAACGCGCCCGACTCAGTGTATATCGAGCCGCCATTTTTCTGCGATTACGGCATTCATGTGACCTTTGGTGAGAATGTTTTTATCAACTTTAACTGCACCATTTTGGATGTCGCGCCTGTGACTATTGGTCATCGTGTGATGATGGCGAACAATGTGCAGCTTTTGACGGCAACACATCCATTGGATGTTCAACGCCGTGTCTATGATTTGGTTGAATACGGTTTGCCCATCAGCATCGGTGACAATGCGTGGTTAGGTGGCGGTGTGATTGTTCTGCCGGGTGTGACGATTGGTAAGAACTGTGTCATTGGCGCGGGCAGTGTGGTGACCAAAGATGTTCCTGACAACTCTATTGCTGTTGGCAATCCCGCGAAGGTTGTTCGAGAGCTAACCCCTGAGGAGATCGCCGAACGCGGTTAAGTTAATGATTCCAACTCTGTGAGCACGTCAATCGCATATTGATTGGTACTGCCACAAATATCCCGGTCAGCTTTGAATTGCCCACACACGGCAGGGCGCTCAGGCTGGCCGAAAATCTTACAAAGATTCTCTTCATTCAATTGGATACAACGGACCCCGGCCGGTTTTCCATTGGGCATACCTGGAATAGGCGAAGAAATGCTTGGCGCGATGCAGCAAGCACCACAGCCTAAACGACAGCTTACAGCGGTATCAGTCATCTCTCTGCCTCAATGAACGGGTTATTTGGTTATAATCCAATCGTGGGCGCGCACAGTATCACTCACGCTGAGTAAACGCAAAGTGTTGATGGTCATCGCCCATAAGCCCTTGATTGACAGTCGCTGAGCGCAGGTATTTCGCCTTGCGCTTGCAGTTTCTGCTCTGGGTGGTATAACGAGCGCCTTTATCAAGATTGACTGGCAGGAACGGGTAAGCATGACAACGCCTTTCTGGGAACAAAAAACACTGACTGAAATGACTGACGCAGAGTGGGAATCGCTGTGCGACGGTTGCGGTAAGTGCTGTCTTCATAAACTGATCGATGAAGACACCGAGGAGTTGTACTACACCAATATTGCTTGCAGTCTGTTGGATGATAAAACTTGTTCGTGCAAAGACTACCCGAACCGTTTCAGCTATGACGAAGACTGCCTGAAGCTTCTCGCGAGAAGATTGAAGAGTTCTATTGGCTTCCGGATACCTGTGCTTACCGTTTGCTGGCAGAAGATAAACCACTCCCAGCCTGGCACCCACTCATTACCGGGTCGAAAGAGGCCATGCATGCTGCTAACGAATCAGTACGCGAGAAAGTGGTTTACGAAATCGACGTGATTGATTGGGAAGACCACATCATCAATCACCCTAGCCGTCGAGGTTAACTCCTGTGAAGTTGACCCTTGGCCCAATGGAGGGCGTGCTTGACCCTCTGATGCGTCAAATGCTGACAGAGATTAACCCTTACGATCTTTGCGTGACCGAATTTGTGCGTGTCGTCGATGCGAAACTGCCTCCCCGTGTCTACTACAAGCTAAGTCCTGAACTGGAAAATGGTGGCAAGACACCGTCAGGCACACCTGTACGTGTTCAGCTGCTGGGTCAGTCTCCGCAATACATGGGTGAAAACGCCGCACTGGTGGCGGAACTCGGCTCGTCTGGGGTTGATATTAACTTTGGGTGCCCATCCAAGACGGTAAACGGCAACAAAGGTGGGGCGGCTCTTCTGAAAGAACCTGAGCTGATGTATCAGGTGGTGAAAGCCGTTCGCGAAGCGGTGCCTTCCGATCAAGTGGTCAGCGCCAAAGTGCGTCTGGGCTTTGATGATGTCTCTGCCTATCGTGAAATTGCCGATGCGGTGCAATCTGGCGGCGCTAATGAAATTGTCGTTCATGGTCGCAGCAAAGCAGATGCTTACAAGGCGGGGACTATTCGTTGGGATTTGATCGGTGATTTGGCAAAGAGCTTATCGATTCCAGTGATTGCCAATGGTGATATTTGGTGTCGAGATGACGCGCTAAAATGTGCGGAAGTGTCGGGATGTGAAACCTTGATGGTTTGCCGTGGCGCGCTGAATATGCCGAATCTTGCGGCACACATTAAAGCCGATAATGCACCGATGTCTTGGCATCAAGTGCTGATGCTCTTGGTTCGTTATTCAGAATTTGAAATTCGTGGTGACAAGGGTATGTACTACCCGAACCGAGTAAAACAATGGTTCCGCTATCTGCAGGCTGAATATCCAGAAGCGAAAGAGCTGTTTGTACGTATTCGCCAGCTTAAAGACAAACAACAAATTCTGGGTGAAATCATCAGCACCCTCAACAATGTGGAGCGTCAGGCTGCTGTTGAGAGCTTTGCCTAATTAAAAATTGATTTCAAGAAACATAAAAAAGGCAGACCGAAGTCTGCCTTTTCTCTTTGGATTCTCTGTTCCAAAAATCTAATACTGATTCAACACCCGGCCCGGCAAAATACGGTAGTCGATGCGTCCAGGCCAATTCTGTTCGGACAGCGCTGAGATCATGGCGCGCGCAACACGCACGGCTTCTACAGGCTCAAAATCTGCCAAAGGACCCGCAAGGAATGGGTTCAGCAGCGGCATGATTCGCTGCAGGAATTGTTCATCCTTTCTTGGTTCTTCACGTTCCCCAACCAAAGGTCCGGGACGTGCCACCAAAAGGCGTTCATAACCCATCTCTGAAAGAGCACGCTCCATTTTACCTTTGCAGCGGAGGTAATGGGATGGTGACCAAGGGTGAGCCAACATACTGGAAACCACGGCCAGATGCTTTACGCCGACGACGGCCATCATACGTGCGACTTTGACCACAAGGTGATAATCCACCTCTTCCAGTGCCGCTCTCGAGCCTGCCTGCTTCTTGGTTGTACCTAAGGAAATATACCCTTGAAGTGGCACTGGCCAATGAGGTTGCCAGTGAGTGACTGAAAGGTCAGGACTTTGATGGACAATGATTTTTTCAGAGACCACAGCGACAGGGTGTCGCGTTACAACGTGGATGTGGGAGACATCAGGATCCCCCAGTAATTGATGTAATAACTCGTCACCTACCAAGCCGGTCGCACCGGCGATAATGACACTTCGAGACGATGGCACTGACAGAAAGTCCTCTAAAATCAATTGTGGCTAGACTACCACGGTTTGCGCAAAACTATTCAACGCCTTAGACCAATTATTCGATTTGTCGCGTAGTTCTACCGGTCAAAAAATGACCTTGTTTTCATAAGGAGAAGTCGAAAATCAGCGGTGATGGGCGTTTTGGGTTATGATCCGTTTTTTACATCTTTAGAGAACCACAATGACGTCGATGGTCGAATTACAAAGTGACTGGGAAGGTATGCCAGCCACTTTTATTGAAGGTGCGCTTTTGGCTGCGAACCTGTCTCCGGCACCTTTGGATCCAGAAAATAGCTGGTTGCCTATTCTGGTGACAGGTGGAATGGACGAAGACGATGTAGAGCCAATGACCACTGAGCAGAAAAAGGCGGTGATGCTGCGATTTGAGCAGCAGTATGTGGCACTGATGAAGCACACCTACGAACTGCCTGTAGAGTTGTCACTCGACGCATCACGTAATGAGAATCATCAGGCTTTTGCCGAAGGCTTTCTCGCTGTTTGGCCTCACATTGAACCGGCATGGCAAGAGATCAAAGTGTCTGACGGCAGTCGTCGTATGCTTTCGGCGCTGATGACGACCATGCTTTTCCTTCATGACGAGCAAGGTACGCTGGACCAAATGAAAGAAGCAGGACTGGCTGCACTGCCATCGCCAGAAAAGTACTACCAGCAACTACCTCTGATGATTAACGAAGTGGCGCTGGCGGCGGATGAAGTGCAGCAGGGTTCCGGTGCTCGTGCTGTGAACCCGTACAAAACTGTTGGTCGTAATGACCCATGCCCTTGTGGTAGCGGAAAGAAATTCAAAAAGTGCTGCGGTAAGTGATGACGATTTCTCCAATTTTGGTTGTCGCCGGTGTACTCACTGACGGTGATAGCATTCTCATTACCCAGCGCTTTGATCATGAAGGCGGTCTTTGGGAGTTTCCTGGTGGCAAAGTAGAGCGCGGAGAAACTGAGCCAGAGGCTTTAGCCAGAGAACTATTGGAAGAGTTGTCTATTAAGGTAGAGGTTGGTGAGTATCTCACCGAAACACTCCACCATTATCCGACCAAATCGATACTACTCAAAAGCTACCGCTGTAAGCTGGTAGAAGGTGAGTTGACCCTGCATTGCCATCAGGCAAAGGCATGGGTAAGCCAATCAGAGTTGGATGCTTATACCTTTAGTGATGCAGATAAGCCCTTGGTAGCACTACTGAAAAGCAAATAACAAAAATCCCAGCCAAGGCTGGGATTTTTTATGATTCTATCGACGTGATGGTTTCAACTAGAAGAGGCGGCGCTCGCGCTTGCCAAACAGCTGAGACAACACAACAACCGCCAACACAACCAGCATGGCTGCGAAAATCACGACCAGCCATTGAGGCATAGACAGTGTCAGGAATTGCCAAACAATCTTGCTGCAATCGCCACTGGCTTCAAACATCCATGGAACCCATTGGTTCAATGGCGCCCAAGAAGGGAAAGAAACAAAGATATCGCAGGTCGCACCAAACAGGTCGTTCGGATCCGGGAATTGGTAGCCGACATGTTCGATGGAAAGTTTAAGCCCCCAACCTGTCGCAACACCCCAGGCAATCAGTCCTGACCAGCGCACCAGTGCGTTTTGCGGAGCAATCATACCGATGAGACCAGCACCAACCACTCCCAGCATGGCGACACGCTCATAGATACACATGACACAAGGCGCCAAGTCCATCACGTGTTGGAAAAACAGCGCGCAGCCTTCGAGGATTAAACCCGACAGCATCAGCAGAAACCAAGCGCCACGCCCACGGGATATTTCGTTGAAATACGACAACATAGAATACGAATCCGTTGTAAAAGACAAAGCCCCACCGAAGGCGGGACTTTGCTATTCAAAAAGTTACGGAGCTGGAAATCAAGCCTTAATGGCCTGTACTCACTGCACCAGCCGCTTCAACCGTGCCAAGTGTGATCCAACCCGCGTCATAGAACCACTCCGTCATTGGAAGCAGCAGCAATTCGATACCTGCGAGACCTACCAGACCCATGACGACGGTGTATGGCAGCGCCATGTAAACCATCTTGCCGTACGACAAGCGCAGGAGCGGAGCCAGGGTTGATGTCAGCAGGAACAGGAACGCAGCCTGACCATTAGGTGTTGCCACAGACGGAAGGTTAGTACCGGTATTGATTGCGACAGCGAGAAGCTCAAATTGTTCACGAGTAATGATGCCATCCATCAGAGCTGCTTTAACTTCGTTGATGTAAACCGTACCAACGAATACGTTATCTGACACCATAGAGAGCAAGCCGTTCGCTATGTAGAACATAGTGAGCTGCGCACCACCTTCCAGTTGCAGAACGGCACTGATCACTGGAGTAAACAGACCTTGGTCGACGATAACAGCAACTACTGAGAAGAAAACCGCCAATAGTGCAGTAAACGGCAGAGCCTCCTCGAAAGCTTTACCAATGTGGTGCTCGTCAATAACGCCGGTGAAAGAGGTCGCCAGAATGATAACGCTCAAGCCAATCAAACCAACCGCAGCCAAGTGCATGGCTAGTGCTATCACCAGCCAAACTGCAATGATCGCCTGAACAACAAGCTTCGCCACGTCATAGTTGGTGCGCTTCGCACGCTCGGCGTTGTTAAACTCAACCAGGATTTGGCGAACGTTTTCAGGCAGTTTTGCACCGTAATCAAACAGGCCAAATTTTTCGACAAATGCACAGGTCGCCAAGCCACAGAACAGAACCGGCAAGGTAACAGGCAACATGCGGACGATGAACTCACCGAATTGCCAACCTGCCTTTTCAGCGATGATCAGGTTTTGAGGTTCACCTACCATGGTCATTACACCACCCAGTGCGGTACCGACACCAGCATGCATCAGCAGGCTGCGCAGGAATGCACGGTAATTCTCAAGGTCATCGCGGCTTAGGTCATCGCGAACAGACTCGTCTGAGGTATGGTCATGGTTGGATTGAAAGTCTTTACCTGATGCAACACGGTGGTAAATAGAGTAGAAGCCAACTGCCACACTGATAACAACAGCTATCACGGTCAGCGCATCAAGGAATGCAGAAAGTAATGCGGCTGCAGAACAGAAGGCTAGAGACAACAGCGTTTTCGACTGAATACCGAGCAAGATTTTGGTAAAGATGAACAGCAGTAGCTGCTTCATGAAGTAGATGCCCGCCACCATAAAGATAAGCAGCAACAGAACTTCGAAGTTCGCAACCAGCTCGTGTTTCACCGTGGCTGGGCTGGTCATCCCAATGGCTACGGCTTCGATAGCCAGTAAGCCGCCCGGCTGAAGTGGGTAACATTTAAGTGCCATCGCCAGAGTGAAAATAAATTCCACTACAAGCAACCAACCCGCGATAAACGGATCGATAGCGAAAACAATTGGGTTGATAATCAAGAACGCAATAATCGCCGCTTTGTACCAGTCGGGCGCCTTACCGAGAAAGTTCTTGATGAAAGCATTCCTTAGCGTAATGGCCATGTATATGTCTCTGTTTCTTATAAAAGCAAGTTCTATGGAGGCTTGAAATGAAGATGTAAACGCTCTGTTGCGACAGGCGGCGGTAAAATTACACAATTTCAATTTTTGTTGAAATGTTTGGAATCTGACCCCTAAACGTCGATTTATCGACGAAAAGTACCGCTGAAACCCATCGCATAGGCAAACTCGGAGCACACAATACAGCGACTTTTCAAACAGTCAACAATCCGTTGCATGTTAATTAAATTACTGGAGTATGTTACGAAAAAACGCGACTCCAACCCAGGGCTTTTGAAATATCCTGTAACATTTGGGCGCCGTTATTCTATGCATGGGATTGGTTGTATACAGTGATGGTGATCAAGGATAACGCGCAGCAGAAAACAATCGTCTTTCTTTTCATCAATGCCGCGCGTGAAGAGTTGGAAAAATTGGTAGCTGGTCAGTTTTTGTGGTTTAAAACGCGCATAAAAGTGCATGTTGTGACAATGAAACCCCACTGTGACCTTGTTTAGCTGCGACGCAAATTTAACTAACTGTGATGTGCGCCCGTCAAATCGAGGTCAAATGGGCGCAAACGATACCCTTCTTAGGTTTCTAGGTGGCGAGGATAAGTGGTATGATGAGTTATTAATCAAGATAAGAAGCAACCTGGAAACAACACTCAATGGTTATTAAGGCGGATAGCCCGGCAACTTTTGCTGAGAAATATATCATCGAGAGCATTTGGAATAATCACTTTCCTCAAGGCTCTATTCTTCCCGCAGAGCGCGAGTTGTCAGAACTGATTGGTGTCACACGTACAACCCTTCGAGAGGTGCTACAGCGCCTGGCTCGTGATGGCTGGTTGACCATCCAACATGGTAAGCCGACGCGCGTGAATGACTACATGAACACATCAGGTCTCAACATCCTTGATACGCTGGTTACCCTAGAGGGTGAAGACGTTCACGGTGTGTTGGAAAACCTGCTGTCAGCACGCACGGACATCAGTGGCGTTTACATGCGTTATGCGGTGAAAAATGACCCGCAAATCTGTGCAGATCTGATAGAGAAAGTGATTGGTCGCTGTGAAGCCCTGCTGGCAAGTGACAGCTTTGCGAGCTTCATTGAAGCCGCTGAAGAAAAAGACGCCATCCTGCAGGACGTGAAGAAAATTTACGATACCTTCGGTAAGGTTGATCAAGACACCTGTGAAGCAGTTTGCCGTGGTCGTGCATTCAACCACTTTGACTACATGTTATTCCAAGGCATGGCGCAACGCTCAGGCAACAAAGTTTACGTACTGACCATGAATGGCATGCGTAAAATCTACTCCCGCGTAGGTGGTTACTACTTCATGGACAAGCGTGCTTGTGAGCTGGCGATTCAGTTCTACCGTGATTTGCTGGTTATCACGAATGAGGGCCGTCATTTGGATGTGGCAGATCGCATCAAGCAATATGGTCGTGAAAGCGGCGCGATTTGGTTCTCTAACCGTGACACGATTGCAAAATTGATGGAGCAGGAAGAAGCTTAATCCTGTTTTTCCTGAAAAAAACCGCCATTTCTGGCGGTTTTTTTGTGCGTGAGAGTCTCGTTAGCTTCCCGGTATCAAGTCAGGATCAAACTGAGGACGCTTTGGGCAGGTTGAGATGATCTTACTCTTACCATCCGGCAGTTCTTCCTCCAGTACCACCTCAAATCCCCACAAACGGTGAACGTGCTTGAGCACTTCTTCGTAGGAATCGTTCAGCGGGATGCGGTTATGCGGCACGTAACGTAAGGTCAGCGAGCGATTGCCTCGTAGATCCACATCAAATACCTGGATATTAGGCTCATGATTGCTGAGGTTGTATTGCGCAGATAACCTCTCCCTGATCTGGCGGTAACCTTCCTCGTTATGAATGCTGGTCACTTCGATGAAGTTTTGTCTGTCATCGTCATTTATGGCAAAGAACTTCATGTCTCGCATCACTTTGGGTGACAGGAACTGGCTGATAAAGCTCTCATCCTTAAAGTTCTGCATCGCGAAATGTAAGGTTTCCAGCCAATCACTGCCTGCGATTTCAGGGAACCAGTATTTGTCTTCTTCAGTGGGATCTTCACAGATACGGCGAATATCCTGAAACATCGCAAAGCCCAGCGCATATGGATTGATGCCACTGTAAAAACGACTGTTATAGGGCGGCTGTGCAACCACATTGGTGTGACTGTGCAGGAACTCCATAATGAAACGGTCTGTGACCAGTCCTTCATCGTAAAGGTGGTTAAGTATGGTGTAGTGCCAGTATGTCGCCCAGCCTTCGTTCATCACCTGCGTTTGCTTCTGCGGGTAAAAATACTGGCTGACCTTCCTGACAATACGAATCACTTCACGCTGCCAAGACTCCAGCAGAGGTGCATGCTTTTCGAAGAAATAGAGAATGTTTTCCTGTGGCTCAGAGGGGAAACGATCAACGGCTTTCTCACGCACCTTTTCACTGGTTGGAATAGTCCGCCAAAGCGCGTTGACCTGACTTTGCAGATAGTCCTCGCGGGATTTCTGACGCGCCACTTCCTCGGCAATCGAAATCTTCTGTGGTCGTTTATAGCGATCCACGCCGTAGTTCATCAGTGCGTGACAGGAGTCGAGGAGCTTCTCTACTTCATCCACGCCGTATTTCTCTTCGCACTCGCTGATGTAGTTTTTGGCAAAAAGCAGATAATCGATGATGGAGCCTGCATCCGTCCATGTCTGGAACAGGTAGTTGCCTTTGAAGAAAGAGTTGTGACCATAGCAGGCGTGCGCCATGACAAGTGCCTGCATTGTGATGGTGTTTTCTTCCATCAGATAGGCAATACAAGGGTCGGAGTTAATGACGATTTCATAGGCAAGGCCCATATGACCATGCTTGTAACCGCGCTCTGTTTCGATGAATTTTTTGCCGAAAGACCAATGGTTGTAGTTGATAGGCATGCCCACACTTGAGTAGGCATCCATCATTTGCTCGGCAGTGATGATTTCAATTTGGTTCACATAGGTGTCGAGGCGGTAGTGTTCCGCCACACGTTTGATTTCCGTGTGGTAGTTCTCTAGCAGCTCAAACGTCCAGTCAGGACCATCACTGAGCGTCTTCTTTTTCTTTTTTGCTGCGACTGCCATCGCGTCCTCCTTGGATCTCAAACCCGGAAAGAGAGGTGAGGGGTTAGCTCACCTGTTTCTTAAACAACTCCCGGAAGACTGGGAAAATGTCGTCGGCAGAGCGAATGTTCTGCATGGCAAAGTTTTCGTAGCTCTCTGCCACTGATTCATACTCTCGCCACAGTGTCTGGTGTGCTCGACGGGTAATTTCAATGTAAGCGTAGTAACGTGTTACCGGCAGCAATTGCTTTTCCAACAACTCGCGACAACCCGGTGAATCATCCGCCCAGTTATCGCCATCTGATGCTTGTGCGGCGTAGATATTCCACTCATTAGACGGATAACGCTCTTTCACAATGTCATTCATCAGTCGAAGTGCACTGGACACTATGGTGCCACCCGTTTCCTGTGAGTAGAAAAACTCATGTTCGTCGACTTCCTTCGCCTGCGTGTGGTGGCGGATAAACACCACTTCCACGTTTTTGTAGGTTCGGGTCAGGAAGAGATAGAGCAAAATGTAGAAGCGCTTGGCGATGTCTTTGGTGGCCTGATCCATTGAACCTGACACATCCATCAGACAGAACATAACTGCTTGGCTACTCGGTTGTGGGCGCTTCTCGTAGTTCTTGTAACGTAGGTCGAAAGTGTCGATGAAAGGTACGGCCGCAATCTTAGCCTTGAGTTCATCAATTTCTTCCAGCAGACGTTTCTCTTCGAGCGGCTGCCCTGGCTCGGTGCTTTTCAGCGCTTCGAGTTCCGCTTCAAGCTCACGAAGTTTGCGGCGTTTGCCTGCTGACATAGCGGTTCGACGTGCCAAAGAGTTCTGAAGCGAACGCACAATCGCAATGTTGGCCGGCACACCAGTTGCTTTGAAACCGGAGCGGTGGGTTTTCCACTCAACCAGCTTGTTCATCTGGTTCTTTTTAAGGTTTGGCAGTTCCAGATCTTCGAACAGTAAATCCAGGTACTCGTCTTTCGAAATCTGGAAAACGAAATCGTCCTGACCTTCGCCATCTGGGCTTGCCTGACCTTCTCCCGCGCCACCGCCTTGTCCACCGCCAGGTGGGCGTTCAATACGGTCGCCGGGGATAAATTGGTCGTTGCCAGGGTGGACAGCGTCACGCTGTCCGCCTTTGCCTTGTCGGAATACTGGCTCTCGAATGTCCCGGGAAGGGATAGTGATGCTTTCACCACTATCCACATCAGTGATAGAACGTTTGTTTACAGCATCAGCAATAGACTCTTTAATCTGTCGCTTGTGACGTCGCAAAAAACGCTGACGGTTCACCGTGCTTTTGTTTTTCCCGTTGAGCCTTCGATCAATAAAATGCGCCATAAGCCCCCCGTAATTTCAATACATCCCTAGACAGTCTTACGAGGATTTACGCACACGCAAGTACCACTCAGACAGCAAGCGTACTTGTTTGCGGGTATATCCTTTCTCCATCATACGGGCGACGAAGTCGTCGTGTTTCTTCTGCTCTTCGGTCGACGTTTTAGCATTGAAGGAAATGACCGGGAGCAGCTCTTCGGTGTTCGAGAACATTTTCTTCTCGATAACAGTGCGAAGTTTTTCGTAGCTGGTCCAAACCGGGTTTTTACCTTCGTTGTTAGCACGTGCGCGAAGGACAAAGTTCACGATTTCATTACGGAAGTCTTTAGGGTTACTAATGCCCGCAGGCTTCTCTATTTTCTCCAACTCGCTGTTGAGTGCAGAGCGGTCGAACAGTTGGCCTGTATCTGGATCGCGGTATTCCTGATCCTGAATCCAGAAGTCTGCATAGGTCACGTAGCGGTCAAAGATGTTCTGGCCGTACTCAGAGTAGGACTCGAGATAAGCGGTCTGAATTTCCTTGCCGATAAACTCGACGTATTTCGGAATCAGGTAACCTTTGAGATTTTCCAGGTACCTTTCAGCAATTTCCTGTGGGAACTGCTCACGCTCGATTTGTTGCTCGAGCACGTAGAACAGGTGCACAGGGTTTGCCGCCACTTCAGAATGATCGAAGTTAAACACGCGGGAGAGGATCTTGAACGCAAAGCGGGTAGAAAGACCGTTCATGCCTTCATCAACGCCCGCATAGTCACGGTACTCCTGGTAAGATTTGGCTTTCGGATCCGTATCTTTCAGCGTTTCACCGTCATAGACGCGCATTTTCGAGAAGATGCTGGAGTTTTCAGGCTCTTTCAGGCGCGACAGCACACTGAAACGGGCGAGAATATCGAGCGTGCTGGGCGAACAAGGTGCGTTAGCCAGCTCACTTCCTTCCAGCAGTTTGTCGTAGATTTTGATTTCTTCAGAAACACGAAGACAGTAAGGCACTTTGACAATGTATACACGGTCGAGGAATGCCTCGTTGTTTTTATTGTTACGGAAGGTTTGCCATTCTGACTCGTTCGAGTGGGCGAGGATCATGCCGTCGAACGGCAGGGCTGAAAGGCCTTCAGTACCGTTGTAGTTACCTTCCTGCGTCGCTGTCAGCAATGGGTGAAGCACTTTGATGGGGGCTTTGAACATCTCAACGAATTCCATCAGACCCTGATTCGCTTTACACAGCGCACCGGAGTAGCTGTAAGCATCTGGGTCATCTTGCGCAAAATGCTCAAGCTGACGGATGTCGACTTTACCGACCAGTGAGGAGATGTCCTGGTTGTTTTCATCACCTGGCTCTGTTTTCGCAACTGCAACCTGGTCAAGAATGGAAGGACGAACTTTAACAACCTTGAACTTGGTAATGTCGCCACCGAACTCATGCAAGCGCTTAGCAATCCAAGGTGACATGATGGTACGCAGGTAGCGTTGAGGAACGCCGTATTCACTTTCCAACAATGCGCCGTCTTCCGCGGCATCAAACAGGCAGAAAGGGTGATCGTTGGTTGGGCTGCGTTCACCGTTTGCAGTCAGCACGTAAACCGGCACTTTCTGCATCAGGCTTTTGAGTTTTTCAGCCAGTGAAGACTTACCACCGCCCACTGGGCCAAGTAAGTAGAGAATCTGTTTGCGTTCTTCCAAACCCTGAGCAGCATGCTTGAGGTAGGAAACGATTTGCTCGATGGCATCTTCCATGCCGTAAAAGTCTTCAAAAGTCTTGTAGCGCGAGATGACGCGGTTGGAGAATAAACGGCTCAAGCGAGGATCGAGCGCGGTGTCGATCATTTCAGGTTCGCCGATGGCCATTAACAGCCTCTCAGCCGCATTTGCATAAGCGCTGCGGTCTTCCCGGCAAAGGTCCAGAAATTCTTGAAGGCTCAGCTCTTCGTCTTTTGCTTGTTCGTAGCGCTGACGATAGTGGTCGAAAATACTCATGGTCCTGCCCCCTAAATCGTGCTGTTATCAATTAGAAAGGATATCGGCGCAGTTGCTTTCATATCCTCACTCTTTTAAGACTAGTCGCAACTGATCAATTTGCTTGGTTGAATTACTTGTTTTTTCAATATTTTTCCCTTTTGTGATAAGGCTTTGTATTCAGCCTTTCAGGATTGGGTTGTGTGAATATCGCTACTTAACCGTATATACACAGGGAATTGTTCTACCGATCCCTTCCCAAGAGCGAATTCTCACCAACGAGACGCCACTTTCTGGGTTTCCAACGTCCGTCACAGTTAGGACTTCCACAAACGCTCACTTTGGCACCTGTTTGATGAATGCCTCTTCGTGAACGTGAAGAAGAACTTGCATTGCACGTGCCAGAAAATAAAAAAGCCGGAACCCCAAGGTTCCGGCTTCAATGAAATCGCTGTTAGTTAACGATTTATTTACAAATAACTTCGGTTGAGAGCGTGTGTTTTTCGCCAGGTTGGAGCGTCACACTTCTGTCGTAAACAGCAGATTCTGCACAAACCATGGTCAAAAATCCGTCGTCTTCCATGTCAGCCATGCCTTCGGCAAGCGTTTGCCACGGGTTCCAGACGACAACACCGTTGTTACCTTGGTTACTGACCTCTATACGGCGCTGATTCGCAGCATCTTCAATTATCACAGTGTCAGCTGCTTGAGGGTAAATACGGTCAACTTCGCCTTCGAACGTCGTTTTGCCTGTGCTTGGCTTACGCTCACCCGCTTCAATGTACTCATTGCCAAGTTCGGAAACCGTGGTTTGGTGAATGTCACCTATGTTGAAGTAGGTATGCAGTGCACCGCCAATTTGCATGGCGCTTTCGCCAGTATTGGTTGAGACCAAACTGACTTTGAGTGTGTCACTGACTTCCATCAGAAGTTCTGCATGGAAAGCATGAGGCCAGATAACGCGGGTTTCGGCGGTGTCAGACAGCGTCAGACTGATGATCACGCCTTCATCATTCTCGCGGTGCTCGTTGAGCGTCCATTCGCTGGTGCGTGCAAAACCGTGAGAAGGTTCTGCGGCTTTGCCGAACCAAGGCCAGCAAACAGGAATGCCACCACGAATAGCTTTGTTACCGGTAAAGTCTGCTTTCCCACTCATCCAAATGGTTTCTTTTTTGCCGGTCGGCGTGAAACTCAGCACGTGGCCGCCAAACAAGGAAATCGCAGCGGTGGCTTTCGGATGAATAACACGAACGACTTTTAAACCGTCCAGTTCGCAGACAGTGACATAGTCAGAGAGAACAGCAAGGGTAGGGAGCTGTTTTACGTCCATCAAGGTGCCTTTTGAAAATTTGCTACAAAAATTCAGGTACAAAAAAGGCGGCCATCAGCCGCCTTTTTGTCACTCATGCCTTAACGGCAATCCGGAATGATTACTTAGAGATGTGAGCAATCAGGTCCAGAACTTTGTTTGAGTAACCGATTTCGTTGTCGTACCAAGATACAACTTTAACGAATTTGTCAGTCAGAGCAACGCCAGCTTTTGCGTCGAATACTGAAGTTTGAACTTCACCGATGAAGTCTTGAGAAACAACTTCGTCTTCAGTGTAACCCAGAACGCCAGCCATCTCGCCTTCTGAAGCAGCTTTCATTGCCGCACAGATTTCTGCGTAAGAAGCAGCTTCTTTCAGGTTAACAGTCAGGTCAACAACAGAAACGTTTGCAGTTGGTACGCGGAAAGCCATACCAGTCAGTTTGCCGTTCAGTTCTGGAAGAACTACGCCAACTGCTTTAGCTGCACCAGTTGATGATGGGATGATGTTCTGAGAAGCACCACGACCGCCACGCCAGTCTTTCGCAGAAGGACCGTCAACAGTTTTCTGAGTTGCAGTAGTCGCGTGAACAGTAGTCATCAGGCCAGACTCGATGCCCCACTTGTCGTTCAGTACTTTCGCGATTGGCGCAAGACAGTTAGTAGTACAAGAAGCGTTAGAAACGATGTCTTGACCTGCGTAAGTCTCGTGGTTAACACCCATAACGAACATTGGAGTTGCGTCTTTAGATGGACCAGTCAGAACAACTTTCTTCGCACCAGCAGTGATGTGTTGACGTGCAGTTTCGTCAGTCAGGAAGATACCAGTTGCTTCAGCAACAACGTCAACGCCTACTGCGTCCCACTGAAGTTCAGTTGGGTTACGCTCAGCTGTTACGCGAACAGTCTTACCGTTAACAACCAGGTTACCGTCTACAACTTCAACAGTACCGTTGAAACGACCGTGAGTTGAATCGTACTTCAGCATGTATGCCATGTAGTCAACGTCGATCAGGTCGTTGATTGCTACAACTTCGATGTCGTTACGCTCAACAGATGCACGGAAAACGAAACGGCCGATACGGCCAAAACCGTTAATACCTACTTTGATAGTCATTATGTTGCTCCACAACTTAATATCTAGTGAAAGGAAATTGGTAGTAAAATTACAGAATCGGTACCACCCATGCAAGCAAAAAACCCATCTAAATTGCTTAAAGTCAAAAATTAGTACGGATTATTTTTACATCGCCCAAACAATATTTGAATGTGCTACAAAATATTTGAAATATTCCCGTAAAACACCCTAGCTTGATATTTGTACAACGCCATCTGTCATACTCTTTAAGGCGCATATCTGCTTCGCTAAACAAGTATGGTGACAATATGCCGTTCGGTAAGTGCGAAAACTGAGAATCGAAAACGAGTTTGTTGACGCTGCGCGTAAGCCATTGTTGATGAGGTGAAAGTCAGCAGACCGCTGAAGCTGTGACCTGACGGGCGAAGCTTATTATCCGGGGTGGTACTCAGAGTAATAAGCAGGTAAAAAATCTTTTGCCAAATTCCGGTTTGCCGTAAAGAGAAATTTCCCGCACAAGAGGAAGTCATGACATCAGATAATAAGTGGAAAGCGTCTCTGTCTGAAGAGGCATATAAGGTCTGTCGGTTGGGACATACAGAAGCGCCATATACTGGTGCTTTATTACACAATCATAAGAAAGGAACATATCACTGCGTCTGCTGTGATGCTCTTTTATTTGATTCGAGTACAAAATTTGACTCTGGATGCGGCTGGCCAAGCTTTGATTTGGCGGTAGAAGGTGCGGTTCGTTATCTGGAAGACCAAAGCCATGGAATGGTAAGAACCGAGATCCGATGTGCCGCCTGTGACAGCCATCTGGGGCATGTGTTTGACGACGGCCCCACAGAAACAGGGCAACGCTACTGTGTGAATTCTGTGGCGATGACTTTTTCTGAGCAGAGCGACGAAAGCAAAAGATGAAATTCATTGCGTATCAGAAAATAAAAAGTGCGCTCTCGGCGCACTTTTTCGGTTGTAAGAGGTGGCATTTTATCAGGTCGGGTCACCCAATGTCGCAAGCTGCATCAGTAGCCCTTTTTCAAAATCTCCATCTTCGATTTCAGACGCAATATCTTTTGCAATGTCAGCAATGGTTGCACGTCTTGAATCTGCCATTGGGTATAGCAATTTAAGCTGTGCTTCTTTAGCGATTGGCAGTCCCAACTCTCCGCCAACCAGTGCCCAAAGGTAGGCTTCATCGAGCTTTCCAATAGAATGGTTGGCCGTTGCGAGAGATTTAACCACATCTGGAATCGCCTTTTCACGTGTTTCGCCAGCGCGGCCATCATAATAGGAGAGGGCTTTCAATAGCAGTTTGATCGTGTGTTCTTTGTCTTTATCGACGTAGTAAGTCGCAAGTCCAAGCTGTAACTCTGGGGTGTTGAGGTATTCGGTTTCTTCCAACTTCAAGAATTGTTCGAGTGCTTCGTTGTCACCCTGTGTCCAACGGTAGTAAATAATGGAAGGCTGGTAAGAAGATTTAAGTTGCTGTTCAAGTTTGTCGATAGCGTCATAGGCGTGGAAGAGAGCTTCCGTGCGCAGTGTCTTTTTCGATTTCAGCGTGGTGGTTTCAATCTGTGCGGCCAGCTCCATACACTTGGCGTACTTCTTGGTTAGCAGCAGTTCATCAAATTTGTTCAGGTCAGAATCTTTTTTGACGACGTCATAGCGCTTCCAGATGAGGTCAGTACGCTCGTGACGACACTGACCATCACGAACATTGAGCTTTTGGCAGATCTGAGGGTAATTTTCACAAAGCTGAGCGGTACTGCGGTTGCTCTCAAAACAGCCCGCAAGTAAAAGGGGAATCATGGCGGCTATCGCCAGCTTCATCGGATTATTCAACAAGCCTTTCTTCATCATATTCGTGGCTCTTATCGTCTCTATTGATACACAAATGACTTATAACATAAACGCTACTTTTCAGTTTAAGTTCATTTCACGACTTTTGCGTGAGTCCACAGAGATAAAAAAGACCAGCACGTTGGCTGGCCCTTTAATAAAGCTGGCTGATATCAGACGATATCCGTACCAAGATAAGTGATGTTTTCAGCATCAGTCCAAATAGTCACTTGATCACCATCGCGGATATCGGTGAAGACATAAGCTTGTAAATCTGCGGCTTGGGCTGTTGTTATACCCATTTTCTCTATCATCGCGGGGGTGATGTCAGCGTTGGACGTGCCGGAGGCTTCGTATTGCCATAGCACACCGGTAAGATTCAGGGTGTCGTCACCCTCTCCCAGCCAAGCCACAAAACCCTGCCAATCGTCCCGGTCGATGGTGTCTGACTGCGCGTCAATCTCATGGATGTTAATGGTAACGGTTTGGTCACCATTGCCACCAATCGTGGCTTCAACACCTGCAATGACGTTACCGGTCACACCGGGCGTAGTCTGATAAGTCGCACCCGTGAAATCAGCATGCACGGTGCCTGAAATTTTCATGACATCAAAGCCTGTTGCTGCATCATAGATGTGCTTGTTGACTTCTTTTCCGTTGGAAAGTGTGCGGATTTGCCCTTGGAAATCATTAACATCGAAAATCAGGGTGTCGGAATTGGTTCCGCCCATCAGAATATCTTCGCCGACGCCGCCATCCAGTACATTGTCAAAGCTGTTCCAGCCAGAGAACAGATAGTCGTTGCCTTCACGGCCGAGTAAGGTGTTACTCCCCAAGTTGCCGTAGAGGGTGTCATTACCGACGCCGCCGTCTAGATAGTCATTCCCACGATTACCGCGCAGGAAATCATCGCCCTCTTCTCCGTAGATGACATCATTGCCGCCATTTCCTCGAAGGTCATCATCGCCTGTGGCACCATAGATTTCATCGTCACCGTTACCGCCAAAAATCTGGTCGTCACCGGTTCCGCCATCGATGTAATCGGCACCTTCATCGGCACGAATAGCGTCGTTGCCGGCATCGCCCCAAATTTCGTCGTCACCACTGCCGCCGCGGATATAGTCGTCACCATCTTCACCAAAGACGAGGTCAGCACCTTCACCTGCCAGTAACTCATCATTACCCTGGCCACCGTACAGCGTGTCATCACCTGCGCCGCCTTCCAGTTTGTCGGTGCCATTTTGTCCGCGCAACGTATCGTCACCATTGCCACCATGAAGGTGGTCATCATCATTTCCACCCCACAGGGTATCGTTGCCATCGCCACCGGAAAGCACGTCATTGCCGTCTGCGCCAACGAGAAAATCATCGCCACCTTCGCCAAACAGGCGATCATCACCTTCATAGCCATACAGGCTGTCATTGCCATGTGTACTGGTGTCGCTGCTGATTTCTTCAACTTCGATGGTGACACTTGATGACGGAATATTGGTGTCGACGTCATTAAGATCGAGTGGGCGCCATTCAAAGTTGGTTAATTGGCTGGCAGGCATGGTGAAGAAAACCAGCTTTGCGCCACCAGGTACGTTGATATCGAGCGCCGAGCCGCGCTCCGCCAAGCTGACATAATCTACAATGATGTCACGGCTGATGATAGTTCCGGTTGCGTCCAAAATGGCGTAGCCCAAGCTTTTCTCTTCACCAGCGGGGAAGCTAAATTGTGACAAAGTCACGCTTATGAATGTCTCTTCTTGAATGGCATATGAACCATTAGCGTCTGGAGATAAGGTGGCTATACCTTCAGGCGATGAGTCGCCATAAGCCTTATCGTTACCCTCATAACCACGCAGGGTGTCGTTACCTAGTAGACCGTATATTTCGTCATCGTCGCTGGTGCCGATGACATTGTCATTTGTATTTGTGCCAGAAATGGATGCCATGTGGCGTACCTTGCTCGAAATTAAGTATTTTCTTGCGACCACGGATACGGCTTCGTGTGTCGGTGTATTAAACGGGCGGGACAGATTTCACGACATGGTGTCTGGTTTTTTGTTCAATTGGTTTTAGTGAAACCAGTTTCTGTTGGCCGGGCGTCGTCACATAAAGTGGCAAAAGGTCTACGATCTCTCAAGCTGCGAGGTGCGTATTCAGATTAAAATCAGTACTATTGCGGGCGTAGTAAAATAGGAATTCGCACTAAAGTGCTACAAAAAACTGAAAATCAGTATGGGAAATGACTGATTTCTTGGCTTGTTTGCCTTTTTAGTCAAGGTGTCTCAGTTTGTTAGATACATGGGCATCTTGGGTCGAAAACCGCCGTTTTACACTCTCTGATTGTGTTGTGGCCCCTTTGGGTAGCCTAGGAAGAAAGGAAGTATCATGGATATCGAGCAGTTGCTGTCCACTATCACCCCAGACGCTTATGAACGCTTGTTGTATGCGGTAGAAACCGGTAAATGGCCTGAAGGCACGACACTGACACCAGAGCAACGCGACAATGCTATTCAGGTTGTCATGCTCTATCAGTCTCGCCACAACACGGAGCCGCAACATATGACGGTTGCGGCAGGTGGTGACATTACAATGAAGTCGAAAGCGCAGTTAAAACGAGAGTTTGCGCCGAATCAGGAAACGATTGTTCAGACCAAAATCAATGATGAATAATCGGCGATTGAAAACATATTGTTGAAAAGGCCAGCAATCATGCTGGCCTTTTTACTTTCTGATAATTGAATATCAGAGCGACAATTCGCCGCGAAGGTCTTGTTGAAGTTGGGTGCGAATGGCATCCATTGGCAAGTCCTGACTCAGAAGAAAGTGCAGTTTCGCCAGTGCTGCTTCCGGTGTCATGTCATAACCGCTAAGAACGCCTGCTTCTGCCAGCGCACAACCTGTAGCGTAACCGCCCATATTGACTTTACCTGCCAGACATTGGGTCAGATTCAACACCACAACGCCACGATCAGTCGCTTCGCGAAGCAGGCCTAGCAGCTCTTGATTCTGAGGTGCGTTGCCCACACCAAAGGTCAGCAGGATCATCGCATTCACTGGTTGTTTCAGCGCATTGCGTATCACTTCCGGCGAAATCCCCGGATACATCATGATAATGGCAACAGGCTGTTCGGTAATCGTGTGAACTTTGAAAGCACCTTCCGGCTTCTTATCGATTTCTGCACCGTGGAGCTGGATGTTAATACCCGCTTCCAACAGAGGCGGCAGGTTTGGCGACGTAAAGGCGTTGAAGCCATCCGCATGGGATTTGGTGCTTCGGTTACCGCGCAGAAGTTGGTTGTTGAAGAACAAGGTCACTTCATTGATAGGGTAATTCGCAGCGATATGCAGTGCGTTTAGCAGATTCGCCTGACCGTCAGAGCGCAGTTCTGCCAACGGGATTTGTGATCCTGTCACGATAACGGGTTTATCCAGGTTCTCCAGCATGAAGGAGAGCGCAGAAGCGGTGTATGCCATGGTGTCTGTACCATGGAGAATCACGAAGCCATCGTACTTATCGTAGTTGTCACGAATATCGTCAGCAATGCGTTGCCACTCTGCAGGGGTCATGTCGGCGGAGTCGATCAGTGGACTGTATTCGTGAATAGTGAATTCAGGCATCTCAGGGCGATGGAATTCCGGCATTTGTTGGAGTTGTTGTTGCATAAAGCCAGACACAGGAATGTAGCCCTGCTCTGATTTCAGCATGCCGATTGTGCCGCCAGTGTAGGCGATATAAATGTGTTTTCTTTCCATCTTCACAACTTAAATGTAGCCGAGGTAGTGCGCGCATTATACGGAGTGGATGCACGAAAAAAACCCCCGGATTTCGCCAGGGGTTGTTGAGAGGTCTCAGTTTTCGTAATAACTACAATTCGGACAGAGCGCGTATTGTCCGTTTGGATCATTGAAGTTATTCAGGTTGTTTATTTCAGTAACGGCGTGGTTAGCAAACTGTTGAACTGCATCAGGCAGTTTTACGGTTTCGTTCAATCCCAGCGTTACCATCGCTTGGTTCATGAATTCATAGATGAATTGCTGTGCTGGGGTGAGCGGCTCTTCCATCCAGTTCAATGAATAATCGGTTACCTGAGCCAGTTCTGCTGCAACGGTAATGGCATCGTCAAAGTCGCCCATTTGGTCAACCAAGCCACGTTTCATCGCATCGTAACCCGTCCATACACGGCCTTGTGCCACTTGATCGACATCTTGGAGTGATAGGTTACGTTGGCTGGCGACCAGGCCAATAAAGCGCTGGTAACCATTTTCAATCCCAAGCTGCATGATGTTGCTGATTTCTTCTGGCAATGCTCGTGTGACCCCAACACCCGCAAATGGTGTGGTGCCGATACCGTCGTTATAAACACCGTATTTCGCTAGTACATCTTCGAAGGTGGTCAGAATACCGAAGATACCGATAGAGCCTGTGATGGTAGTTGGCTGCGCCAGAATGCGGTCAGCACTTGAGGAAATCCAGTAACCACCGGATGCAGCCACGCTAGACATGGATACGACGACGGGCTTGCCCGCTTGTTTCAGCGCATCCACTTCGTTGCGGATGACTTCAGAGGCAAAGGCGCTGCCTCCTGGGCTGTCTACACGCAAAACCACTGCTTTAATTGCATCGTTCAGGCGTGCATCACGAAGAAGTGCAGCTGTGGTATCACCACCGATAGTGCCTTCAGATTCAAAACCATCCACAATGGCACCGCTTGCGACAACAACGGCGATTTGGTCTGCCTTAGGCAATTCAAAGTTCAGCGGTGCGTAATCATAGAAGCTCACGTAGTTGAAGCTGTCTTCCCCATCGCTGCCAAATACTTCCGCCAGACGGGTACGGATTTGTTGGCGGGTCATCAGTTCATCGACCAAGCCCATGTTGTAGGCTAATTTCGCGAAATCACCGTTTGCTGCCTTGAGGTTAGCAATCAGGGTATCTGCTTCTGGTGAGAGTGCTGAAACCTCGATATTACGGTTGGTGGCAATGTCATCGACAAAAGCGCCCCAAAGCTGATTCAGCCAAACAGAGTTTGCTTCGCGCGCTTCTTCAGACATGCCCGTTCGGGTGTAAGGTTCAACAAATGATTTGTAAGTCCCGACGCGGAAAACGTGCGTGGTGATATCGAGATTTTCCAACAGATCTTTGAAGTAAAGGTTATAGGTGCCGTAGCCGCGCAACAGCACTGCGCCATCCGGTGCCATGAAAATCTCGTCGGCATAGCTGGCGAGGTAATATTGGCTCTGGTTGTAGTGCCCACCAATAGCAACAACAGGTTTGCCAGTGGCTTTGAATTCATTAATTGCTTTAGCGATGTAGCGAAGCTTGGTCAGGCTGGTTTCCGACATGTCGGACAGGCTGAGTACCATGCCGTTGATTTTGTCGTCTTTTGCGCCAGCACGGATTTGTTCGACGATATCGTAAAGCACGTTTTCAAACTGCATTTGCTGACCGAAAAGATTGCGTGTCGCGAAATCATAAGGATCGACGCGGCGTTGCTTTTCAACGATTGGCCCTGAAATATCGACCAGAAGTGCTCGCTCTGGTTGCTCAACCGGTTTAGCCGGTGCGGCATGCTCCATCGTAAACAGAAAATAGATCCCCACCAACATGGCAATGAACAGAATATTCAGGATCAACTGACGGGTAAAACTGAGGGCTTTCCAAAACCACTTCAGTACGGTGCCGATAAATTTAAAAAGCGTTTTCATTTGGTTATCCAGCTTCTTTTATTACTGGTAATCGTAACGAATCCTGTCCGATTAGAATAGAGGTGATTAATGTTGTAAAAATGTAAACAAACGTTTGAAACTTTTGTTTGAGTGGCTTATCTTGGTCTGACCAGAACTAATAACAACCATGGAAGCGCATCATGAATTCGCCTTACCCACACCTACTCGCGCCGTTGGATCTTGGCTTTACGCAGTTGAAAAACCGCGTACTGATGGGGTCTATGCATACTGGACTGGAAGAATCGAATGACGGGTTTAAGAAGCTCGCTGCTTTCTACGCCGAAAGGGCAAAGGGTGGTGTCGGCCTGATCGTGACAGGCGGCTTTTCTCCGAACTTCCGTGGTCGACTTCACCCCTTAAGTGCGCAATTCAGCAGCGGTCGGGCGGCCCGTGCGCACCGTACAATCACAGATGCAGTGCATGAAAATGGCGGTAAAATTGCGCTACAGCTTTTGCACGCAGGCCGTTACGCCATGCACCCTTTTGCGGTGAGCGCTTCTGATATGCGTTCGCCTATTTCCAAGTTCGCACCCTCAGCAATGAGTGAACGCCAAATCCTGAATACCATCAAAGATTTTGGGAAGAGTGCGGAACTTGCGCGTGAAGCGGGATACGATGGCGTCGAAATCATGGGTTCAGAAGGTTATCTGATTAACCAGTTTATCTGTGCGCGCTCCAATACCCGTTATGACCGCTGGGGTGGTAGCTATGAGAACCGTGTTCGTCTGGCGGTGGAAATTGTTAAATCAGTGCGTGAACGTGCGGGTCAAGATTTCATCATCATTTTCCGGTTGTCGATGCTGGATCTGGTGGAGCAGGGCAGCACGCATGATGAAGTGGTCGAGCTTGCGAAAGCACTGGAACAAGCCGGTGTAACCATCATTAATACTGGTATTGGCTGGCATGAAGCCCGTATTCCGACCATCGCCACTCAGGTTCCACGCGCAGCATTCGCGTGGGTTACCGAGCGTCTAAAAGGTGAGGTCAATGTGCCTTTGGTCACCTGTAACCGCATCAATACGCCGGAAATCGCCGAGGATATCCTGTCGTCGGGACAAGCTGATATGGTTTCTATGGCACGTCCATTTCTGGCAGATGCGGAATTTGTGGCGAAGGCCGAGCAAGATCGCTCAGACGACATCAACACCTGTATTGCCTGTAATCAGGCCTGCCTTGACCATGTGTTCAAAGGGAAACGCGCCAGCTGTTTGGTGAACCCGCAGGCGTGTTACGAAACAGAATTGGTCGTCACCCCTGCTTCCAACAAACGCCGTGTTGCGGTTATCGGTGGCGGTATGGCAGGCATGTCTTTCGCGACGACAGCTGCAGAGCGTGGCTTTGATGTGGTGTTGTTTGAGAAGCGCGATACCCTTGGCGGCCAATTCAATCTCGCCATGCAAATTCCCGGTAAGGAAGAATTCAAAGAATCTATCCGTTACTTCACCCGTAAGGTGGAGCAATCCGGCATTGAAGTCCGTCTGAATACGGAAGTTGATGCGGATACCCTGAAAGATTTTGATGAAGTGGTAGTGGCAACGGGTGTTAAACCTCGCATTCCATCCATTTCGGGTATCGACCATCCAAAAGCCATTGATTACCAGACGTTCATCCGTGAGCAACCTGAACTTGGCGGGCGAGTGGCCATTATTGGTGCCGGTGGTATCGGCATTGATGTCGCTACCATGATTACTGAGCCAGAAAATCACACGCTGGATGACT
This sequence comes from Grimontia sedimenti, assembly GCF_011045095.1. Taxonomy (GTDB): domain Bacteria; phylum Pseudomonadota; class Gammaproteobacteria; order Enterobacterales; family Vibrionaceae; genus Enterovibrio; species Enterovibrio sedimenti. The sequence continues at coordinate 44,666 of NZ_JAALDL010000010.1, read as the reverse complement.
GGCTAAAAGACTGGGGTATCGACAAAACTATCTCGTATGAAGGCGGCTTACACCCTCAGCCTCACTATGTCGCACAGCGTCAGGTATGGTTACTGCAACGTAAAGCAGGTCGTGTAGGCAAAGGACCGGGTAAAACAACGGGCTGGATCCATAAGAAAACACTTGAAAAACGAGGTGTAGAGCTCCTTGGTGGTGTGGCATACGAGAAGATCGATGACGCAGGTTTGCATATCACCCTTGAAGGTCAGCACCACATTCTGCCAGCAGATCATGTGATCGTTTGTGCCGGTCAGGAATCAGTGAATGGTTTGGTATCTACACTCGAAGCGCAAGGCATCAAAGCCCATGTGATTGGCGGTGCTGAGCATGCCGGCGAGTTGGATGCTAAACGCGCGATTCGCCAAGGGGTGAAGTTAGCCATATCACTTTAAGCCAGTAGTTTGAAAAACCACAAAACCCGAGTGGAGTCGCCTCTCGGGTTTTGTGTTATTTTGGAAAAGTGATTTTTAATTCTTTTCGGGACGATATATGGACGCGATAACTCTTCTTACCCAGCGCCGCTCAATTCCTCGTTTACTGGCTCCGGCTCCGACTGGTGAAGCATTGGACAACATGCTGGCAGCCGGCCTCAGGGCACCGGATCATGGCGCGTTGACGCCTTGGGAGTTTGTCGTCGCGACAGGGGAAGGACTGGATAAGCTTTCTGCCATTTTGAAAAGCGCGGCAGAAGCCGGCAACGAAGAAGACGCGGTGGTTGAGAAAGCAACCAAGTCACCTTATCGCGCACCTATGGTCATCACTGTGATTGCTCGCACCAAGCAACATGACAAAGTACCTGTGATTGAGCAGCACATCTCTGCAGGCTGCGCGGCACAAGCAATGCAGATGGCAGCAGTTGCGCAAGGTTTTCAGGGCTTCTGGCGTACCGGGAAATGGGCCTATCATCCTGTTGTTCGTGAAGCGTTTAACGTGTCAGGTGACGACGAGATCGTAGGGTTCCTCTACGTAGGCACACCGGATTGCACACCGGCTGGTGTGCCAAAGCGTGATACTGCAAAGTACGTAACGTACCTGTAAAACCTGACTTCGCTCCATTTGACAATTAACTGGATGTATATCCAGTTAATTGTTGTTAACTTCCCTGAATTTCGATAAATTGTGGCTTCATCGTCCGAGACTTCTAACGATATGACCAGACTCTTTATCGCCGAAAAACCCAGCCTAGGCCGCGCGATTGTCGCAGCACTTCCCAAGCCCCACAAAAATCATGAAGGCTATGTTGTTGCCGGAAATGGCGACACAGTGACATGGTGTATCGGCCATTTGCTCGAACAGGCAGAGCCTGAGGCTTATGACGAAAAATATAAAACCTGGCGACTCGACGATCTTCCTATTCTTCCGCAGCAATGGATTTTAAAACCGCGTAAATCTGCCGCCAAACAATTAGGCGTGGTGAAAAAACTGCTCAAGCAGTTTGATGATATCGTGCATGCAGGTGACCCGGATCGCGAAGGTCAGTTGCTGGTGGATGAAGTGTTCAGCCACGCCAAGCTTTCTGAAGCCAAGAAAAAACGAATCCAGCGTCTGTTGATCAATGACCTGAACACCTCGGCGGTGAAAAAGGCATTGTCAGCCCTGCGCAGCAACATGGACTTTGTGCCGCTTTCAGTGTCAGCACTGGCGCGCTCAAGAGCGGATTGGCTCTACGGCATGAACATGTCCCGGGCTTATACTTTGCTTGGAAAGCAGGCGGGGTATCAGGGGGTGCTCTCCGTCGGTCGCGTGCAAACACCGGTGTTGGGGCTGGTAGTTCGTCGTGACCGCGAAATTGAAGCCTTTATCCCCAAGCCTTTCTTTCAATTGGACGCAGTTATTCCTTACCAAGGTAGCGATATTTTTGCGCGTTGGCAGCCGAGTGAAGCCTGCCAGCCATGGCAGGATGAAGAAGGGCGGGTATTGGCGAGGAATCTGGTCGAAAACGTCGCGCGTCGTATTGAAGGCCAGCCTGCAACGGTGACTAAATCAGAGCGCAAGACCACCAAGCAATCGCCGCCGCTACCTTATAGCCTGTCTGCATTGCAGATTGATGCGGCCAAGCGTTTTAATATGAGCGCCGCCGATGTACTGGCCTGTTGTCAGGCCTTGTACGAGAAGCATAAGGTGATCACCTATCCGCGCTCAGATTGCCGCTATCTCCCTAAAGGCCATTTCAAAGAAGCACAAAGCGTCTCCACCGCGATTGCGAAAACGACTGATGCGTTATCTACTGCGGTCAGCAAGGCCAATCTTTCCCTTAAATCGAAGGCTTGGAATGACAGCAAAGTGGAAGCTCACCACGCGATTATTCCTACGTCGAAAAGCAGTAGCGCATTGAGTGGGCGCGAGCGTGATGTTTATGAGCTCATCGCCCGACAGTATCTGATGCAGTTCTATCCTGCCGCAGAGTACGCCGAAGCCAAACTGGACTTTGAGATTGCGGGAGGACTTTTCATCGCAAAAGGGAAAAAGCTAATGTCTCCGGGGTGGCGAGCACTGCTGTCCCGAGATAAATCAGCGCAAAATGAGGATATCGAAAGCCTAGTACCACCGCTGGATAAAGGCACTGTATTGACCTGTGCGCGCGGCAATATTAAAGATTGCATGACGGAGCCTCCGCGTTATTTCACAGAAGCGACGTTGCTGCAGGCGATGACAGGTATTGCCCGATTTGTAAAAGACCCATCGCTTAAGAAAATCCTGCGAGATACAGACGGGTTGGGAACAGAAGCAACCCGGGCTGGGATTCTAGATTTGCTGTTCAAGCGGAGTCTTCTGTCCCGAGAAGGAAAGCAGATCCGTTCGACTGCTTCTGGAAAAGGCTTGATTGATGCACTGCCTGAGAAAGCAGCCTATCCCGATATGACGGCGCAATGGGAACGCCAACTTCATGACATGGCAGAAAAGAAAGGGGCTTATCAACCTTTTATGACTGCACTAGAGTCTGAGTTAAATGTGTTGATGCAAACCGTCAGACAAGGACCTGTGCCGGATAGCCTTCGCTCGCTGCCAGCACAGCCTAACCGGTTCAAGAAAGGAAGAGGTGGGAAAAGTAGGGCACCTGCTAAGAAGCGCCGTTATAAAACAAAGGCCTGATTTTTCCCTGCATTCTTTGCCTCATAGAGCGCGACATCGGCGTCAATGAACAGCTGTTGCTGATTGTTGGGCTTTTCTGGAATGGTGGTTTTGCCGCCCGCGCTGATGGTGACTATCGGCGCGACGGGTGAATCACCGTGCGGTATCTCTAGTTTGCGCACGGCTTCCAGTGCGCGATTAGCGACAGAGATTGCATTCTCTCGGTTACTGCCCGGTAACAGGAATACGAACTCTTCTCCACCGAATCGTGCCAACAGCGCACCTGCGCGTCTCTCGACCTGACTGAGCGCTTCAGCCACTCTGGTCAAACACTGATCGCCCAAGGCATGGCCGTATTTGTCGTTGTATTGCTTAAAGTGGTCGATATCGACAATCAAAATGGTCAATGGGGTTTGGTAGCGAAGGGCGCGACGCCATTCCTCTTCCAGTCGCTCATCCAGCATCCGGCGATTTGGTACCTGTGTCAGACTGTCTTCTCGAGAGATCTGATTCAAGCGCTTATTGGCTTCTTCTAGCTGCGCTGTGCGCTCTGCCACGCGGTGTTCCAGTGACAGATTGAGGGCTTTCAGATCATCTTGTGCACGACGTTGGATAAGGTGCTGTGACATAGTGACCCCAAGGAGCTTCAGAAGCTCGCTGTGGTAACTTTTCAGTGGCGTTCCAGAGATTAGGTTGTCACAGGCAATCCAACCAATTGGATCGTCACCATCCCATAGCGAAATGGTGGCATTCCAACCCGTCCCAACGACTTTGTTGTCATGATAGAGCTCACAGCCTTCATTGATGGTGATATGGCGCTTCTTATCAAGTGTGGTTTTGGCGTGGTAGTGCTCATGAATCGCCGTGCAATACCATTGCTCATTGGTCACGGTTCCGTTGATATCTGTTCCATAGGTCCCGCGCAACAAACCGGTATGGCTATTGAGAAGGAAAATCGCCATGCGGTCAAAATCGAGAGCATGAATACACTCATAAACCGCAGTATGAAGCATGTTATCCAGAGAATGGGCGTGCCAGAGTCGTAACGAGATTTTATGTAGGATATGGAGTTGTTCTAAAAGTCCCTTTTGTGAGCAGACTTCTTGCACCAGTTTCTTTTCGGTTTTTTTATGATTGGCTTTTTCAAAAGCTAGGAACTGGTGTTGCAGGTGACTGTCGAGTACACCTGAAAGCATCAATGCCAATAGCGTTTTAGCTTTGGCATCAACATGAATTTCTTTTTTGGTTGAAAGCAGCAAACCAGCCGATTGTATGCCACGAATATTGAGTGGGAGTACCCAGTGATACTGCCCCTGATGCTGCAAAGGCGCGTCAGTGTCTAATAGGTTGAAGAGAAGGGATTGATCCTCTTCGTTTAAAGCCATGGCAGGTGAAGAGACTTGATGGTGATCGGCGCGAATATCTGCGATCTGGCTCCAGTTTGCGCTTTCAGTGTCTTTGAGAAGAACTTGGCAGCGGACATCGTCAGCAAGGAGTGATAAAGTCTGGCCTAGGGCTGCACAGAATGCATCCAGATTTTCTTGCGGACAAATCGCTTCGCCTGCTTTCAGGCAGAATGCGTAATCCAAAGCAATCATGCCCATGACTCCCTTATGACTGGCTACTGACGAAAAATGTGATTTTAGTTCTAATCTTTAGATGGCCAGTATGACAGTAATCGCCATTAGCAATGTCTAAATTTCCCTCATCTTCGACAGACTTCACAAGGGAGTTTAAGGGTCTGTGATGCCCGTAATATGTTTGTTCGCTGTATGGTTATTTGTTTGATATGACGGTAAAAATTCATGGTTTGTTGTTAGCTCGAGTACGCAAAAATAACGCCAGCAAGTGTCATCAAAAACAGGAACCACTTTAGGAGTTTAGGGTCTGCTTTAATGGCAAACTTCACGGCCAACCAAGCACCAAACATGGATCCCAACGCCAGCAGCAAGCCGGGTAACCAGAGAATTAAATCCTGCCAGATGAAGATAGCGAGCGACACGGAAGTAAACGCTAACGTACAGACGAGCTTTAAGGCGTTACCGCGCACGAGATCATAACGAAGCGTCCCACACAGCGCAGCTATCAGCACAAACCCGACACCAGCTTGAACAAATCCACCGTAGAAACCTGCAATGGCAAGTCCAACCCAGGCTGTTGGAGTGTCCTTCACTTTACGTGCAAGCTCTCCTTCATCGGGCATAACTGCCTGAGGTTTTACCAGCATGATAAATGCCATTAAGAGCATGGTGCCGAGAAGGAGTGGTTTGATGATTGAAGAGGGCAGCCAGGCCGCTGCTCCAGCACCCACTGCGCCACCAATCAGGGTTGGGATAAGAATAGGCAGCAGGTCATGGCTATCCAGACGCTTATGATGACGAAACCCTGCAACGCCAGAAACACTTTGCATAAAAACGCCGACGCGGTTAGTGGCATTGGCCACTTCCGCTGGCATGCCCAGCACGATTAACGCAGGTATGGTGAGGTTTGAGCCACCGCCAGCCAGTGTATTGATAATGCCTGCAACAAAGCCAAGCAAAACCAGCAAAGCGCCAAACTCGATAGAGACGTCCATTTCGCTATCCAGATAATTTCAATAGGGAAAAGAATACTAACCAAGAACATGGCTACGAAAAAGCCCGCAGCTAAAAAGCTGCGGGCTCATATAGATGGTCGGTCTGAGAGGATTTGAACCTCCGACCCCTGACACCCCATGACAGTGCGCTACCAAGCTGCGCTACAGACCGACACTATGGATTCATGGTACGAACACAGTATTTAGCTGTCAATCGCCTTTCTTTATTAAATCCGCGAATTTCAATCGTTTGGCTAAAAAGAAGCCAGCTTGTCGCTGGCTGCTCTAGCTAGTTTTCTTCGGGATGATAGAAGCGCTTCAACTCGTGCATCACCTGCATCAGTACAGAAAGCTGAGGTTTGCCTTCCGGTTGCAGCTTGTAGTTGCTGTCGTACACGCGATAGTTTCCGAACTTGTCCACCACCGTGGTTTTGTCAGGCTGAACCACGACGATGTCACGACTGTCACCAGCGATGACCCATTTTCTTGGCTTATCGGAAAGCTCGAACAGGTTCATACCACTGGTGTAGTTGGTCGAAGGGCTGTCAACCGCCAGCATGGACTCCATCAATGTTGGAACGATATCCAAATGCGAGCTGTAAACATCAACTTGGCGGGGTGCCTGATTTGGCCAGTGCATGACCAAAGGAACCTGCAGCTGATACTTACTGTAGTTGGTGTTTGCACCCCAGCTGTTGGATCCGGTTTCGTTAAATTCTGTGCCGTGGTTAGACGTAATGATCACCACGGTGTTATCGAGCTGGCCGTTCGCTTCCAGCGTGTCGAGCATTTCACCCAACAAGGTATCCACGTAATAAGCGGCATTGTTATAGCTGTTTTTCAGCACCAGCGAGGTTTGCTCGCCCACGCTTGCCATATCATTGTCGAGTGATGGCTGGAATGGACGCTCATAGTCACCACCTTGTTCGTAATCAGTGACACTCTTGAGTTCCAGATAAGCGAACCAAGGTTGTTTTACATCGCCGCCTTTGATCCACTCGTCGAGATTGTCTGCGGCAATATGGTCAGCCACCCAGGTTTCCGAGGCTTTGACATTTGACGCTTGCTCAAGGTGCTTACCGAAAATGCTCTGATAATAGATCGGGTTGTCGAAGTTATCGGCGCTGAAAAGACCGAAACGGTAGTTGCGCTTATCCAGCGTATCAATCAGCAATGGACTTAAACCTTCCGTTCGCGCGCTTTGTGCATAGCTGCCAGGCAAGCCGTAAAACAGGCCAAAAATTCCTGCCATCGCATCATTACTGGAACTGTAGTGATGGGTATATTTCAGATTGCTGTTAGCAAACTGATTCAGGTTTGGCATCACAACCGGGTCAAGCATGTCTGCTCGCAAGCTTTCCACCATCACCACAAGCAGGTTAGGGCTAAAGCTTTGTGCGTTGGCGGAAAATGAAAGTTTTTCTAAAGGATAACGAATCACTTCGCTTTCCTGATCGCCAATGGCATCTTTGCGGCGTTGGTATTCCTGACGGTCAAGCAGCCCGTATTTCTCCATGAAGGTTTTCGCCGTCATCGGATAGGAAACCGGGAAATTGGAGCGTTGCGCAGTCACCGGGCTGTAAATGAAAGCATCTGCCCAGATGTGGATGAGGTGGCTGCCGATAAAGCAGATCGCGAACACGCTGGCGATAGGTACACCGACGCGCTTACGGGAAAGTTTACGGAGTTTTCGCCAAACCCATTCCGAAATAATGAGTTCCAGCAGGAAGATAGCGGGCACGACCACAAACAGGTATTGCCAGTGGGCGTTCATGTCCGTTTTTTCGCCACTGAGCAATAACTCCCACACCAAAGGATTCAGGTGAAGGTGCATTGTCTCGTAGGCGTAGATGTCCAACAGCAGGACGGTCATGCCTGCAGTGGCAACCAAAACAGCAAATAGCCTCATCAACCGCTGGGAAGGGATAATGAAGCTAGCTGGGAAGATAACCAGTATGTAAAGGGCGAAAACCAGAAAACCGAAGTGACCGATCCATGTCAGCAATTGATAGGTTTGGCCTAGCAAAGTCTCTGGCCAGCCAGACTGAGCGATATAGCGAGTGCCCAGCAACATGGCTGCGATAATGTTGAAAAAGCTGAACCAGTGCCCCCAGCTCACGAGCTGGGAGACTTTATCCCTGTAGGTGTTTCCGCTGTCTACCATATATGGTTAATTCTTCTCTTTATTCTACTGCGCGTCATTTTTGACGCGGCTTATTACTCTGTATCGATAGAAGACAGCAGAGCTTGAGCAAATTTTTCAGCGATCAGTTGACGCTGAGCCGCTGGCAAGTTGTTGTTAATGATGTTGGTAGCAATATTACCAACAACCATCAGCGACAGATCAGTAGATACTTTGTGCTTTTCAAGAACATTGACCACATCGTTCAGGATCTGTTCAACGTTTTTATCTTGATATTTAGAAGTAACAGGCATAGAAACTCTTGTCTTGTGTCAGGAGAAGCCGCGTATAATACCCCACACTCTAGTCCGACGAAAAATGTTTTCAATTATGAGCCTCACGCTTTCAAACGTTATTCTTCATCAAATTAAAAAAGAGAGTGAAGACACGCTGGTTGTTCAACTGAGAGATCAACTGTTAACTCATTCACCTTCCACGGAAAATCTTATCAGCGAAATCCATCGTGTGTATAACGCGAAAGCTGGAAAAGGCTTCGGTCAATTTGCTGAAGAAAGTGAGTTTTGTGGGTGGTTGAAGGCCAGTCGCAAGCAAGAAATGGACTTTTTGGCGTTTTCTTCCCAATCTGCCGAGCGCCTCAAGACCGAATTGTCGAAGTATCCTTTTGCTGATGAAGGTGTCTTGGTCATAGCGGAGTACCGTTCTCTGGCAACTGAATATCTCTTCATTGGATTGTTAGAATCCAAGTCGAGCATGAAAGTCACTGATGACCTGGAAATCAGCAGTACTGATTATCTGGATGTTGCCAAGATGGATATCGCTGCACGTATTGATCTTTCTACTTGGGAGAGCGACGCAGAATCCAATCGCTATCTGACTTATGTTAAAGGTCGCGTAGGGCGCAAAGTCGCAGACTTCTTCCTGGATTTTATGCAGGCAGAAGTGGGCATGGACTCTAAACAGCAAAACCTGGTATTGATGCAGGCTGTCGAGGATTACTGTGCAGATTCGCGCCTCGACAAAGAAGAGAAGCAGCAATATCGTAAGCAGGTTTATGACTACTGTAACGGCCAGCTGCAATCTGGCGATGAAGTGGTGGTAAAAGAGTTGGCGGGTGAACTGCCACAAAACGATCAAGGTGTGGATTTCTACCAGTTTGCCTCTGAACAAGGCTATGAACTGGAAGAGAGTTTTCCAGCAGACCGTGCGTCGATGCGCAAACTGACCAAGTTTGTGGGCGGCGGCGGCGGCTTGTCGATCAACTTTGACAGCATGCTTTTAGGCGAGCGTGTTTTCTACGATCAAGAAACCGACACGCTGACGATTAAAGGAACGCCACCGAATCTGCGTGACCAGTTAACCCGCCGACTGAATGTCGACGAGTAAGCCAGATGAGCGTCATGGTGCAATGGAATTTGCGCCATGGCGTTTTTGGCACTGCAAGTTTGCAAGTCTTTGTTTGCAAACCAAGACAAATTGCCTAACTTATAAGAAACTGCAGTAAATACTTAAAATGACATGACTTTCGTTCCTGCTGTTGGGAAACGCATTGCAAGACAAAGGATTGATTGTGACATCACTGCCCGAAAGGCTTCTGCAAACTAAATCGTCTCTATTCTCAGGCAACCTTTTCGCTGGTCATAAATGGCTGTCGATGCTACTTTGGATTGGTTTCGGAGTGTCTTTGGCCTATGCCTTGCTCTCTTATTCAGACATGAACCACACCCGGGACCACGCAGGACATGTGGTTAAGCTTAATAATGCGGCCCAGCAACTGAGACAAACCGTTTCTGCCTCAATGATCAACCAAAGCGATGAGTTGGTTCAGTTGGAAAAAGAGGTTCAGCACTTTCGTTATCTGTTGCTTCGCACTAAATCCCACACCATTGAAGACAGCTGGGAAGATATTCAAAACACCTTGCTTGAAGCTGATGCGTTTGTTGAAGATGTCGATAACCTGCTCGCCTCGATTTACTCGATTTCTTCTGTCACCAAACAACTCAAACAACTTCACGACGATGCAAGAACGCCAGAGTTAAAGCGCCTGCTCCAAAGGATCAGCAGCTACTTATTGTTTGAACTCCACGGCCTGAATGATTCACCGGAGCGCAATCGAATCGCCCGTTTCAATGGATACATCAGACAGTTGGAGTCAGAGTTTTCGAAAATGCCAGAGGGGATGACGCGTAGCGAACTGTTCACGCTGTACACGGGTCTTGAACGACTGAACCGTCAGCTTGAGAGTGTGGATGCGGTGATCAATCACAAGTTTGTGCGCTCCATTACCCAGCTGCAAAGTTACTGGACGACCCGCACGCTCTTGCTTCTGGACAAAACGATGACGGCGATGTTCGTCGGGTTTGGTTTTCTCGTCGGACTCATTTTGCTCAGTGCGCGAAAAGAAGAGAGCAGCATCGCGAATGGAGCGGAGAATCCATCTAAATCTAAAAAAATGAAGGCCGAGAAGAAGCCATCTGACGGCGCTGGCGTATTCACCTTTGTTGAGCCGGATGAGCCACTTTTCGAACCTGCAGTGTTGAAAGAACAACTGGATGAAGACGAAGACGCCATTGAAGCCGTACTCACCATGTTTGTTGCCGAGCACCAAAACGACGGAAAAACCTTACGCAAGCACTTTGAAGCCAAAGAACTGGCCCGAGCCCGCACTCTTGTTCATAACGTGAAAGGGGTGTCAGGCAATATTGGTGCTTTAGCGCTGCAGGCATTCTGTACTCATGCTGATTCCCGTCTGCGCAAGGGCGAGTGGATTGATGAGAACGAAGTGAAGCATTTTGAAAAGCTCCTGAGTGTCACCATTCAATCGGTTCTTAAAGAGATGGAAAACGCTCACCGAACCACGGCATCTTGAGGAAGCAGCGTGTTTACAAAGGACGTACCCTGGTACAAAACTATGAGCTTCAAAGCCCTGGGCATTTTGGGCATGATGCTGACCGTCGTGGTCATTACCATCGTATATGTGCTCGATACCACAGGTAACAGCATGGTGCGCGACAGTGCTAACCAGCGTGTAGAGGCGCAGGTTGAAACCGTCGCGCAAAGTCTGGGGCAACTTTCAAACAGCGTCGGCACTGTCGCCCTCTCTCTGGCAAATACGCTCTCGCTGCAAGATTCAGATACTGTCATTGAGCAGAAGCTCGCCAATATGTTCAGAAACCCTCATATCCGCGATATGGTCGCCAGTGGCGGCTTTTGGCCTGAACCTTATCTCTATGATCCGGATAAGGTGAAATCGTCAGTGTTTATCGTGATCGAAGATGACGGTTCTTTCCGCCGAATCAACGACTACAACGAAGTGGACGCGACGCCGTACCAACTCTCGGAATGGTACGCGCCGGCAAGATACGCCAAAGAGAAGGCGTATTGGTCGAGAGCGTATATCGATCCCTACACCAATGAGCCCATGGTGACCTGTACGGTACCGATTTTTAGCGAAAATTTGTTCGTTGGTGTCGTGACGATTGATGTCAGATTGGAGCGGCTTCAAGCGTTTCTGACCCGAAGTGGTGAGAAGCTCGGGGGGTATATGCTCATGTTTGACCGTGGCGGTGCCATGATGTCATTCCCGGATGCAAAATATTCGCATGACCCGTCGTTGACACCTTTGCCTAGTGTGAAAGAGATTGCCAGCCATGAACCCGATTTTGCGGAACTGGCTTTGGTGATTAGTCAGGCAACACAAGGTGAGCGTTTACTTCGCCAAAGTAATCCCAATGTTATGGATTTGGCCAAAGCGATTGTTGCCTCATCACCGGAAGTTGATTTGGGCTACGCAGTCTCTGTCGCTTCAGATTTGATGCCAGATCTTTCTCTGTTCAGCAGCACTGAGCGCTTGTTCATCCACCGTCTTGAGACAGACCCAATTCTAGATGAAACAACGTTAGTATTTGGCCGAACCTTGCCTGAAACCAACTGGACCTTGGTTGGGGCATTACCGGAACGGTTGCTGCTGGTGGAAGCCACTCAACTGAAAAACGATCTTTTCTTCGCGATGGCGTTGGTGTCTATTCTGTTGGTGTGTATTACCTATGTCACGATTCACCTACAGATTGTTCGCCCGATGGCGAGAGTCAGGAATGCGCTGGTTCAGCAAAAAGGTGATACACCATTTGCTCCGATTGATTATCCAGAAAAAGATGAGCTCGTATGTTGGTCTCAGAGTTTAACCAGCTGAGCTCAAATCTTGTGGAAACCCGTGAGCGAGCAATTGAAGCCGCCCGGACGAAACAGCTTTTCCTTGCCAATATCAGCCATGAAATCCGTACGCCAATGAACGGGATATTGGGTGCTGCCTCTTTGATGCAGGATGAGCCTATGTCTGGCAAGCAGGCGGAATACTTGTCAGTGATCGCTCATTCTTCCCGTGGCTTGATGTCTTTGATCAACAATATTCTCGATTTCAGCAAGATGGAATCCAATCACCTGAAACTGGAAGAAGCACCGTTCGACCTCGAAAAGCTCGGGCGATATGTCCGTGACCTCATGCTGCCAACCATTAAAAATAAACCGCAGTTAGCGTTTGAATTCAGCTATCAGGAAGCTTGCCCAAGACGGTTTGTGGGTGATGCCCACCGCATTGAGCAGGTGATGTTGAACCTAGTTTCCAATGCGTTGAAGTTTACCGAAAACGGTCTCGTCCGCCTCAGTGTATCGATGAAGACAGAGAATGGTGGCTACACAGGCGTATGCATCAGGGTTAAAGACACCGGTGTCGGTATTCCAGCTGAAAAACACAGAGTCATCTTTGATGAATTTCAACAGGCCGATACCTCGACGACCAGAAAGTTTGGTGGCTCGGGGCTGGGACTGGCTATCACCAAACAGTTGATAGATTTGATGGGCGGCTCTATTTCTGTTTTAAGCGAGCCAGGACATGGCGCAGAGTTTGAAGTCTTCCTTCCCCTTCAAATTGAAAAAGATGGCAGCGATGTGAAGGGAAGGGAGCTTCTCAGACAAAACAATGGTGCATTCAGAGGCAAGCATTGCTTATTGGTGGAAGACAATGCCATCAACCTGATGATTGCGGAGAAGATGCTGGCGAAGTTTGGTTTCACGGTGGATAAGGCAACAGACGGCATTTCCGCGGTCGATAAAGCCACGATTCAGGGCTATGACATCATCTTTATGGATATTCAGATGCCAATGATGGATGGGCTTGAAGCCACACGCCAAATTCGGGGGTCCAACAACTTCAACCAGCAGACCCCAATTGTTGCGATGACAGCGAATGTGTTGAAAGACGATATCTGGCGTTGCATCAGCAATGGCATGCAAGGCCACATTGGTAAACCATTGCGAGAAAACGACATTTACACCGCATGTGTGAAGGCGTTATCTGCAGAAATCGAAGCGTGAGTGTGTTATCCAAACGTGCTGAAACCGGATATCAGCGATTTGTTTAAGTGAAAATGTAACAGCGGTTGGTTCTTCATCAAAGCTTGATCTTGGTCAAGGGATTTTAGATCTGGCTGAGGAAAATAGCGCGGCTATGAAAACTCAACCCACACAGTCTGCGCCAACACGACAGCCGCTATGGCTTGTTCGCGCCATGACAACGCTATATTGCAAACACATTCATCGCGGCAGCCAACTCTGCACGCAATGTTCAGACTTAATTGCGTTCGAAACACAACGTGCACAGCGGTGTTGTCGTGACAGTGGTACCTTGTCATGCCGCGAGTGCCACCGACAGTGTTATCCGGATGCCAAGCGTTTGGAGATCAACCATATTGTCCGCTGGGCAGAGCCTAAAATGCGCTGGCGCAAGCCTATCTTGATTGCGCGCTATTATGTCCAATCTCTATTAAATTGAATCGTGTAGCTACTTCTCTCTACATCAATACAAACGTTTCTCCCGCTTCTCCCCGCACTTGAGTGTGGGGATTCACATTTCTTCCGGGTTACTTCATCATCACACTTTTTTGAACCATGGGTGGATTCATACCCATTTGCTTCTCTATAACTCTCACTTTTGTTGGATAGTTGTTAAATAATTGTTTTCCATCCGCGGCTTTTCTTTTTCCTCAACTAGACCTTAAAAGGCAAATGTTCCCAATGATGTGTTTGGGACATAACGACACAAGGAATGAAGAGGAAAAGCGATGAAAAAGCTAACAACGATGTTTTCAATGTTGGCGCTTTGCGCAGGCATGAGTGCGGGTGTACAAGCGGCACCGGATACCATCAAGTTTTCACATGTGGTGGCTGAGAATACGCCTAAAGGTCAAATGGCGCTGAAATTCCGCGACTTGGTGGCAGAGCGTATCGGCGACAAATATGTGGTTGAGGTTTACCCAAACTCCCAGCTTTTCGGCGACGGTAAAGAAATGGAAGCGCTTTTGCTTGGAGATGTTCAGTTTATTGCCCCTTCTCTCTCCAAGTTCTCAAAATACACCAAAAAACTGCAGGTTTACGATCTGCCTTTCCTGTTTAAGGATATGGAAGCGGTTGACCGTTTCCAACAAAGCCCAGCGGGTCAAGCGCTGCTTTCTTCTGTTAACAGCAAGGGTCTGATTGGTCTTGGCTATCTGCACAACGGTTTGAAGCAACTGTCAGCTAACGATCCTCTGCGCGTGCCTGCGGATGCAGACGGTAAGAAATTCCGCATCATGAGCTCAGATGTTTTGGCTGCACAGTTTGAAGCGGTAGAAGCCGTGCCACTGAAGAAACCATTCTCTGAAGTCTTTACTCTGCTTCAAACCCGTGCGATTGATGGTCAGGAAAACACTTGGTCAAACATCTACTCCAAGAAATTCTTCGAAGTGCAGCCATACATCACTGAATCAAATCACGGCGTGCTGGACTACATGGTGACGACCTCCATGGAGTTTTGGAATGATTTGCCAGATGGCGACCGAGCGGTACTGAAAAAAGCACTGGACGAAGCGGTTGCACACGGTAATGCCATTGCCAACGATAAAGCGATGAAAGACCGCCAGAATATTCTGGATTCAGGCCGTAGCGAAATCATTACCCTGACAGATGCTGAACGTCAGCAGTGGGTTGAAGTCATGAAGCCTGTATGGACCGAATTCCAGGATGAAATTGGTCCAGAGGTGATTGAAGCCGCTGTTGCTTCAAACCAGTAAATTGCAGTAGCCCGGTCGTTTAAGCGCTCCGGGCTTTTTTATTCGGGAGTTCCAAATGGTTAAGTTGTTACACCGTTTCGAAGAAGGAGCGATTGGCCTGCTTCTGGTGACAATGACACTGCTTGTGTTTTTTGAAGTGATTCTTCGCTTCTTTTTCAACGAGGGTTTGCTCTGGGCTCAAGAGCTGACGCTTTATCTGTCTGCTTGGCTGGTTCTGATGGGCGCATCCTGGGGATTGCGTGAAGGCGCACATATTGGTGTGGATGCTGCCATCAAACACCTTTCACCTAACAAGCAAAAAATGGTCACGCTGGTGGCACTGGCGTTTTGCTTGGTTTACTGCGGACTGTTTATTTATGGGTCGTGGGTTTATCTCAGCAAAATGAAAATGATTGGCATTGAAATGGAAGACTTGCCGATTGAGAAATGGAAAGCCATGTCTTGCTTGATGTTGGGCTTTGGTCTGCTGACGTTACGTGTCCTGACCATTGGCTATGAAGTGATGACAGGTACTCGTGCGGGATTTGGTTTGGTCGACGAAGCCAAAGAAAGCATGCACCTCGCTGAAGAGGTGACGAGGGATATGGAAAGCCGGGAGGAGCAAAACAAATGACCATCGCAGTATTATTTGGGTTGCTATTCCTTTGCATGTTCATGGGCATGCCTATCGCGATTGCGCTGGGCTTGTCGAGCGTTGCAACCATTCTGATGTTTTCCAATGACTCGCTGGCTTCAATTGCGCTCAAGCTGTTTGAAGCTACCAGTGAACACTACACCCTGTTGGCCATCCCATTTTTCATCCTTTCTTCTGCGTTCCTGTCGACAGGTGGTGTCGCACGCAGACTGATTAACTTTGCGATTGATTCTGTCGGTCATATCCGTGGTGGCTTGGCAATGGCATCAGTCATGGCTTGTATGCTGTTTGCGGCGGTATCCGGCAGTTCTCCTGCTACGGTAGCTGCGATTGGTTCGATCGTTATCGTGGGTATGGTGAAAGCGGGCTATCCAAAAGCGTTCGCGGCAGGTGTTATTGCCAACGCGGGTACGCTAGGTATTTTGATCCCGCCTTCAATCGTGATGCTGGTTTATGCGGCGGCGACTGAGGTGTCGGCGTCTCGCATGTTTATGGCAGGTTTTATTCCTGGCCTGATGATGGGCGGCATTTTGATGATTGCGATTTATATCGTCGCGCGCATCAAAGGGTTGCCAGCACAACCATTCCCCGGCGTGTTTGCACTCTCACGCTCTTTCCTGCATGCACTGGGCGGACTGATGCTGATCATCATCGTGCTGGGGTCAATATACGGCGGTGTCGCGAGTCCGACCGAAGCGGCATCTGTGGCTGCGGTATACGCCTGGTTGGTGAGTGTTTGGGGCTATCGTGACATTGGTCCACTGAAAAACACGCCTTGGCGTAAGGAAGGTGAAAGCTCCGTTTCCATGTTGGTGCGTAACTTTGTTGCATTGCCTTTGGTGATGGTGAAATCATTCACCGACAAGGAAGTGAACCATGTGGTGCGCGATGCGGCGAAAGTCAGCATTATGCTGCTGTTTATCATTGCCAATGCCATGTTGTTTGCCCATGTGCTGACGACGGAGCGCATTCCGCACACGATTGCAGAAACTATCGTGGCGTGGGGGTTACCAGCTTGGGGGTTCCTGATTGTGGTAAATATCCTGCTGCTGATTGCGGGTAACTTCATGGAGCCTTCAGCCATCTTGCTGATCATGGCACCTATCCTGTTCCCAATTGCCACTCAGTTAGGCATTGATCCTATCCATCTTGGCATCATTATGGTGGTGAATATGGAGATCGGAATGCTGACGCCACCTGTTGGACTGAACCTGTTCGTGACAGCGGGTATCACTGGAGAAAGCATGGGCTGGGCAATCAAGGCTGCTCTACCTTGGTTAGGTCTGTTGCTGTTCTTCCTGATATTGATCACCTACATTCCACAAATATCGCTGTTCCTGCCGGATTATCTCGATTCGCTCAGGGGCTATAAATCCTGACAATCGATACCATATGAAAAGGGGCGTTAACGCCCCTTTCTTCTTTCCAGAATTTGTTGATTCTAAAACGCGTATCAGCCAGCCAGTTTGGTGATCACACACTTAAGCAGTTCGATACGTGGTGCGATAGACTCCAGTACCAGATATTCTTCGTCGCTGTGGAAACCCGCGCCAATTGGGCCCAGACCATCCAGTGTAGGAACACCGAGCACTGCGGTCAGGTTGGCATCTGAACCGCCGCCGACCGCTTGCCAGGTAATGTCCATGCCCAGTTCACGGCCGGTTTCCTCAACCATTGCCATTAGGCTTTCCGTTTTTTCGCTTGGCACCATAGAAGGCTTGTAAGCTTGGCGATCAAGTTCAACCGACACGCCTTCAATAAAAGGTGTTTCAGTCAGAGTTCGGATTTTCTGGTCGACATCGGCGTACTCATCGTTATCCCAGAAACGGACGTCGACAATCGCTTCTGCGTGTTCTGGAACTATGTTTGCCCCAGCGCCACCGTTGACCACACCTACGTTCAGTGTGGTACCAGATTCAAAATTGGTCATCGCATTGATAGCCAGAATCCAGTGCGCCATTTCTGAAATCGCGCTACGGCCGTTTTGCGGTTCGTTACCCGCGTGTGCCGCTTTGCCTTTGAAGGTCATTTTGTAGCGCGCCATGCCTTTGCGTGCTTTTACCAACGAGCCATCAGCGCGGGCAGCTTCTGCAACCAGCACGGTGCGCGCATCTTTCGCGACCGACTTGAGCCAGGTTTCAGAGTGCAGTGAACCGATTTCTTCATCAGGGTTCATGCACACGCAAATCGACATCTTGTCGAGAACGGCTTTATCGAGCGAGCGCAGGGCATAAACCACATTGAGCAAACCGGATTTCATGTCAGACACGCCAGGGCCGTAAGCGCGTTGTTCATCAACACTCATTGGGCGGGCAGCGGCGGTGCCAACTGGAAATACCGTGTCCATGTGGCCAATCAGCATCAGATCAATCATATCGTTTTCTGGCTTGTTACGGATTTCCAGGCCAGAGCCTGCTTTTCCGCAATCAACACGTTTGATGTGCCAGCCACCCATTTCTTCGTATTTTGTGGCCATCATGTCAGCCACTTTTTCGATGCCTTCGACCGTTAAAGTACCGCAATCCAGATTGATCAGTGGGCGCAGCTCTTCCAGATACGCATTCAAATCGAAACTCATAAAATCTCCCGCTTTCCTGGGGGCAAAAGACCCAAATGAAAAAGGCACTGCGAATGCAGTGCCTGAAAAGTCGTTAAACCAGAATGTTCATCACGAACATTGCGCCGAATGCGTTGATCACAGAGATGAAAATCATCACTGGAATGTAGCGACCTTCGGTACCGATTGGGCCAAGGATACGGCCGAGGTACTGAACCTGTGAACCCATCAGGTAGATCGCCGGTGCCAGAATCGCGATGTGTTCGCCGTTCAAGATACCTTGATCAAAGAGGGTGATAACCACACCCACAGCGCCGCCCATCGACATCCATGCACCAATCAGCACCGCGGCGGCCTCACCCGGCAGACCGAAAATTGCCATGATGGGTGAAAACAGGGTACCCATGGCATCCAGCGCACCGGTAATTTGCAACGCTTTGATGATCACGAAAGCCATCAGAACGTTTGGCACGGTGGACATGGTCGCGATGGTCCAGCCTTTCTTTGCGCCTTCAACGAAAATGTCAGTTACCATCGGCTTCTTTGCAACGCTCATTATGCTTTCTCCTCGGTCATCGCTTGTTCTGCTTTATCTTCTTTGCCTTCAGTGATGTTCAGGTAAACGCGGAACAGGTTTGCGCCAACGATTTTGAAGATGAACATCACGCCGACAGCCAGACCAATTGAAGAGGTGACGGCCATAGAGCCATCAGCCAGCGTTAAGGTGAAGAGAACGGCGCCGGACGAGAAAAAGTTAACGATGGTGGCACCCGCCGAGAACTGGAACATGGTGAAGATATCGGTTTCGCGTTTGGTGAGCTGGCCTTCATCTTTGAGCTGACGGGTCATGGCTGCACCCGCGTCAGTACTTTGCAGGGAAGCAATCAGTGCCAGACCAGTATTGCCTGGAATATTCATGAGTGGGCGGAGAAGTGGGGTTAAGAGCTTGCGTGCTGCATCCAGTGCACCGTAGTGCTCAAGCACGTTAATCATGCCCAGTGCGAACATCACGGTTGGGATCAGCGTCAACGCGAACAGGAAACCATCACGTGCACCGCTACCGCCTTTACCACGTAGCGATGTGGTCGCTGCTTCCACGCCTTCAGCAGTTTCACTCACATCATAAACCACACTACCGAATGAGCCATTCAGCGTGGTGAAATCAAAGATGCCATACCATTGGTTGGACTGAAGCAGACCCGAAAAGAATACGACGGCAAAGGCGAGGGCAATGTAGCTGCCGACGGTGACTTTGCGCGCCTGTTGCGCAGGAGTGGACATGATGTTTCCCCAAAAAATTTGAAATAAAAGAACAAATTGATTTTGCTTATGCTGCGGTGGGGAAAGTTGACGGGAATCAATCCGTGCTACAGAAACTGAAGGATGCTGGTGGTTTTGCAGTGATATGAGATCTAGGTCTTATTTTGGTGTTGCTGGCCTGTTCCAAGGGCGTTATCGATAGATTTCTGTTTTGGAAAAACATTCATCATCAATATGAAATGTGGTGGAAAAAATGTTTTACATGAGTGATGAAACGTAAAAGAGGCGCCTCGGAAGGCGCCTCTTTAAATCACATTGAATCAGGCTTTCTGCGCAACAGCGTCAAGACTGTCTTCGCTTGCTGGTTCTGATGCTTCAGCGGTTGGAGGGCAGCGGTCAACGAACCACCCCATATAAGAAGTCAGAATAGTGACGATAATGCACACGAAGCTCAGCCACATGAACGGCGCGTAGGAAAGCGTCGCTACACCCAGAATGCTAGCCATGTAGATACCGTTGTCGCTCCAAGGCACCATGCCCGAGGTCAGCGTGCCGCCGAACTCGGCGTTACGTGACAGATTCTTGCGTTGGTAACCGAGGCGATCGTAGTTCTTGGCGCAAATTTTAGGGGTCAGGATGAGTGAGACATACATGGCAGAGCCAAACACGTTACCGAGGAAGGCAGTACCGATAGTGGACGTTGCTAAGCTGCCCGCAGATTCAACCTTACGCTCGAACAGTTTGGCGATGGTTTCCAACACGCCCACTTTATCCAGAAGACCACCGAAACCTAAACCAAACACAATCACCGCTACAGAACCCAGCATGGATTCCATACCACCGCGGTTCAAAATCGCATCAATGAAAGAGACGCCAGACTCAATCGAGAAAGGTGCCCAGGCGGTATTCATCGCTGTCAGTGGGTTCATGTTCTGAACCACGATGGCCCAGACAATACCAAGTACAGAGCCCAGAGAAATCACGGGGAATGAGGGTAAACGCATCGCCAGCAATACCAGTACGATCGCTACAGGCACAAAACTCAACGGGGTGATCACGAACTGCTGTTCCATCGCTAGAATCACATCGTTCACCTGAGCCATATCGACATTACCCGCATAGTGCAGACCCAGCGCAGTAAAGAGAATGCCAGTAATGATGTAGCTGATAAGCGCGATAGGCAGCATGCCTTTGATGTGCTCGACGATTTCAACGCCTGACATGGAAGACGCGAGGATCACGGAATCAGAAAGTGGTGACAGCTTGTCACCAAAGTAACAGCCTGAAAGCACAGCGCCTGCTGTCACTGGTGCGGGAACGCCCAAGCCCTGTCCAATCCCCATCATCGCAATGCCTGCGGTACCTGCAGCGCCCCAGGATGTGCCCGTTGCCAATGCAGTCAGCGAACAGATAATCATGGTCGCGGCGAGGAAAATAGAAGGGTGAATCGCCTTTAAACCGTAGTAAATGATAGTTGGAACGATACCGCCAGCTATCCAGGTGCCGACCAGAGCGCCAACTGCCAACAAGATCAAAACAGCACCGAGACCATTAGCGATGCCTTGGGTGGCAGCTTGTTCTAACTCTTTGTAGCTGTGTCCCAGCTTAATGCCGAGTCCGATGATCACGAACCAGCCAATGTAGAGAGCAAGCTGGATAGGCAGGTCTAGTTGGGCGGTAAAAGAAAACGCCATTAACAGGAACAGACCTAACGCTGCGAATACTTGGAATACAGAAGGAAGTCGCACCGGGTGTCTTTGCATAGTTCAAACCTTTTTTGAGTTTGGCCCTGTGGCTCCTGCCTGAGATACCTATTGCCTGTCGGCAGAGGGTAGTGAAGTGAACACTGTCTATGGGCTTGAAAGCTACCTTCCTGGCGGCGGCGGGTACTTTATCGAAAGAGGGTGAGTACGGGGAACAAGTATTTTAGTTTCTGTGACCTTTGCGCGCGGGATGTTATCGCACGTGATGGGACGTTATTTAGGTGTGATTTTTCTGTTGGCGGGATTGGCGTGCTACTGTTTGCTTCTCGTTTTACTGATGTTTGTATATTTGTTACATTGATCACCTTGGCATGACGCGATAGCGTTAATATTCCGTCACGGCGAGATGCCCTCACTGAAGACACATTGTTCTGATCCCTCCGATGCTTGAAAACGCCTTAAGGATCTCTCTGTACGCTTGCAGTGCGTCGCATTATCGTGGCCCGTTGTGCCCTTTGTCCGTTACGATTTATTTTTAGTTCTTGGCCGATACAAATATGCGCAGTTTTTGCTTGTTATTTGTGTTGTGACTTTTCAATATAGGCTGAGAATTTTATTACAAGGAGTGTGAGTGCGAATGAAAAGAGTAGGTTTAGTCGGCTGGCGCGGTATGGTTGGATCCGTACTGATGCAACGCATGGTAGAAGAAGGCGATTTCGACGTTATCGAGCCAGTATTCTACAGTACCTCTCAAGTAGGCATCCCTGCGCCAAATTACGGCAAAGATGCGGGAATGCTGCAAGATGCATTCGATATCGAAAGCCTGAAAACGCTGGATATCGTCATTACCTGTCAGGGTGGCAGCTACACCGAAGCGGTATATCCAAAACTGCTGGCGGCGGGCTGGAAAGGTTTCTGGATTGATGCAGCCTCTACGCTGCGTATGAAAGATGATGCGATCATCACACTGGATCCAGTGAACTTCAAACAAATTCAAGAAGGCATTCACAAAGGCACCAAAGCCTATGTGGGTGGTAACTGTACTGTCAGCCTGATGCTGATGGCAGTAGGTGGTCTGTACCAAGAAGGCTTGGTTGAGTGGATGACTGCGCAAACGTATCAAGCGGCATCGGGTGCAGGCGCGAAAAACATGCGTGAGCTTATCTCCCAGATGGGCACCATCAACGACGCTGTCAGCATGGATCTGGCAAACCCTGCGACATCTATTCTGGATATCGACCGCAAGGTTGCTGAAACCATGCGTTCTGGTGATTTCCCAACGTCTGAGTTCGGCGCTCCGCTGGCAGGTTCACTGATCCCTTGGATTGACGTGAAACGTGAAAACGGTCAGAGCAAAGAAGAGTGGAAAGGGACGGTTGAGACCAACAAGATCCTTGGTATTCAAGACAGCCCAGTACCTATCGACGGTACTTGTGTGCGTATCGGTGCGATGCGCTGCCACAGCCAGGCGCTGACACTGAAGCTGAAGAAAGATGTACCAATGGATGAAATTGAAAGCATCATCGCATCACACAACGATTGGGTGAAAGTGATCCCTAACGAGCGTGACATCACGGTGCAAGAGCTTTCTCCAACCAAAGTGACCGGTACACTGTCTGTTCCTGTTGGTCGTCTGCGTAAGATGGCGATGGGCAACGACTTCCTCAATGCATTCACCGTGGGTGACCAATTGCTTTGGGGGGCAGCTGAGCCGCTGCGTCGTACACTGCGCATCATCCTTTCTGAAGTGGCGTAAACGCGACTTTCAGATTGAACAAAAGCCGCTAACTACAGCGGCTTTTTTGTGCCCCTAAGGTCTGTTGACCTTTGGTGGTTAAATTTTGTTCTCGCTATAAGCGTTTTAGGCGCGGCGAGGTGTGTGCCGCCTAGTCATTCTAAGCAAATACACCTCAACAAAGCATAAAACGTTTAGAGTACGGGACGCGCAGTCGAACCCTTCGGACAGCGTTTGTGGGAAATTTCTGCTGCGTTATCAGCTTCTCATGTAGGCTAGCTACACATCGAAGCCTCTGCCTTGCATAAAATCCCCACAAACTGCTGCAAAAATCATCACCTAAGGTCAACAGACCCTAGTAAACACGCAAAAAATACCCCGCCGAGGCGAGGTATCTATCAATGCGTTAGCGTTTAACTTGGAATTAAGCAGCCAGGTTCTGTGCTACGAATTCCCAGTTAACCAGTGCCCAGAATGCATTCATGTAGTCTGGACGCAGGTTGCGGTAATCGATGTAGTAAGCGTGTTCCCACAGGTCAACAGTCAGCAGTGGAGTTACACCGTCTTCAGTCAGTGGGGTTGCTGCGTTTGAAGTGTTAACGATGTCCAGAGAACCGTCAGCTTTCTTCACCAGCCAAGTCCAAGAAGAACCGAAGTTGTTGATTGCTGAATCAGTGAACTTCGCTTTGAATTCTTCGAAAGAACCGAAAGATTTAGCGATTGCGTCTGCAACATCACCAGTAGGCTCGCCGCCACCATTTGGGCTCAGGCAGTGCCAGTAGAAAGTGTGGTTCCAGATTTGTGCTGCGTTGTTGAACACACCGCCAGTAGAAGTCTTAACGATCTCTTCCAGAGATTTGTTCTCAAGCTCAGTACCTTCGATCAGGCCGTTCAGCTTAACAACATAGGTGTTGTGGTGTTTACCGTGGTGGAATTCCAGAGTCTCTTGAGAGATGTGTGGCTCAAGCGCGTTTTTCTCGTAAGGAAGAGCTGGTAGTTGAAATGCCATTACTCGATTCTCCATGATAGGCGGGTCGCCCCCTGACATTATTGCTTCCTGTAGATTTGTCGTACACTCTAGGTAGTACCCATAAGTGAACGAATCTACTTATAGACCGACTGCGAAACAGTTTAGCAAGTTTTTACTTTATTAAAAGAATAATTTTAAAAAAAGCGGCGGAATTTGACCCTAGAGATTTTAGGCGTTTTTTTCCTTCGCTAACACAGTTAGAATCGTTGTCATCATCACACTTGGTGTTCGAGGAAGTAATGGAAACTATTGATAAAATCAAACAGCAGATTGAAGAGAACGCAATCCTGCTTTACATGAAAGGCTCGCCGAAGCTGCCTAGCTGTGGCTTTTCTTCTCAGGCTAGCCAAGCGCTGATGGCGTGTGGTGAGAAATTTGCGTACGTCGACATCCTGCAAATCCGGATATCCGTGCTGAGCTGCCAATCTACGCGCAGTGGCCAACTTTCCCACAACTGTGGATTGATGGTGAGCTGATCGGTGGTTGTGACATCATTCTGGAAATGTTCCAGAAGGGTGAGCTTCAGCCTTTGATCAAAAACGCAGCAGCGCGCCGCGACGCAGAAGAAAACAGCTAAGCGTTTCCTTCTCATAAAAAAGCCGCTGACAAAAACAGCGGCTTTTTTGTATCTGTCACTTGGGTTACAGCGTCATTGCTGCAATCCAACCAAACGCAATCAGCGGCAGGTTGTAGTGGATAAAGGTTGGCACCACTGTATCCCAGATGTGCTCGTGCTGACCATCGGCGTTCAGACCTGAAGTTGGGCCCAAGGTCGAATCGGAAGCGGGAGAGCCTGCATCCCCCAAGGCTGCAGCAGTACCTACCAAGGCAATGGTCGCCATCGGTGAAAAACCAAACGCCAACGCTAGTGGCACATAAATGGTGGCAATAATCGGAATCGTTGAGAACGAAGAACCGATACCCATAGTCACCAGAAGACCAACGACCAACATCAACAGTGCTGCAAGCGGTTTGTTGTCACCAATAGTGGATGCCAGAGAAGCAACCAGTGTTTCTACACCGCCCGTCGCTTTCATCACTGCTGCAAAACCTGCTGCAGAAATCATGATAAAGCCTATCATCGCCATCATGTGAACGCCGCGGGTGAATACGTCTTGCGTGTCTTTCCACTTAATGACACCGCCAAAGGTAAACACCATAAAGCCAGCCAGTGCGCCGACAATCATAGAACCAGTGGTGAGCTGAACACCCAGTGCGGCGGCGATAGCAATCACAGCAACCACAATATTCTGCGGTTTGAACTCTGCTTTTTCCGGCTCTGCAGCCAGAATTTTCTCCTCAGAATACTGGCGAGGCTTGCGATAGCTGATAAAGGCTGCAACCAACACACCAAACAACATACCAGCCGCTGGTAGCAACATAGCTTGAGGCACCTGACTGCCCACGACATCCAAGCCGTTATCGTGCAAATTCTTAAGCAGAATGTTGTTCAGGAAAATGCCACCGAAACCTACTGGCAACACCATGTAAGGTGTGATCAAACCAAAGGTCAGCACACAGGCCACCAATCGGCGATCAAGGTTGAGCTGGGCAAACACATGCAGCAAAGGTGGAATCACAATAGGGATAAATGCGATGTGTACGGGAATCACGTTCTGGGACGAGATTGCCAACAGGCCAAGAGCCACAAGCACCATGTATTTCAGCGCTGCAGAAGCATTGTGATTTTCTTTGCCATTCAGTTTCTTCACAACGGATTGCGCCAAAAGATCCGTGATACCTGAGCGGCTAATCGCTACTGCAAAGGTACCCAACATAGCGTAACTCAGTGCGATGGTTGCACCACCACCTAAGCCACCTTCAAACGCAGAAATGGTTTCGGACAGTGTTAGACCACTGACCATGCCGCCCAAGACGGCACTAAATGTTAGCGCAACTACCACGTTGACTCTTAAAAGTGCCAACGCCAGCATCACGCAAACCGCAATAACAACTGGATTCATTACTTCCTATCCCTACAAATACCCAACGGGGCAAAATCTATCCCAAAAAGACGAAGATCACAGTTTGCTGATATTTTTTACATTGTCGAGGGGAATTTGAAAGGAATTAGCTTGGAGAGAAAAAAGGCCAGCGGGTGCTGGCCTTTTAGGGGGTTATTCTAGAACAGATGCATTGCTGACTGTGAAATCTTCAGCAGCACCGCTCAGGAATTGTACCAATTGACCTTGCATCTCCGCTGTATGGCCAGCATCGCTTAGATCTTCTTTCTGTGGAGCGATGACCGAGCTGTGCTCTCCAACGTCGCTGAACTTCGTAAAGTTTCTGCCGCCACTGGTTGTGGTAGAAGCTTGTGTAACTTCATTCAGACCAAGGATGGTTGCCAGAGGAATGGTGCCTGCAAACGGCGCGCTAGCGACAGAGTTAGGCACTGTGTCGTCATTTTTCACTTGCTGCATGTAGATAGGCAGACCATTCAATACGTTAGTATCAGTCGCATCATTCAGGCTCACAAGATTCAACGGATCCACAGTATCAAGAACAGTTTGAGCTGCGTAGGCAAACTGGTTTAGAACACCCTCTTTCTCAGCATCAGGTACGCCAGCAGTCACAGTATCCGTAATCAAGGGACCGAAAGAGTCTGAACCAATCAACAGATTGACGATTTGCCCGCCAGTGTTGGCTGCTGCGATGCGTGTAAATTTAAACAGTGCATCTCCAGTTGGGCTACCCAAAGTGTTGTTTGCCGTTGAAATGGTACCAAAACCAGTTATGCCCCCTAAAGAGTGCCCGAATAACGAAGGGTTATTTGTTGCAGTGTTATCAAGCGTTGCGAGTGGCGTATTGGCAAACAAGCCAGCGCCCTGAGAGATAGTAACTGCTGCTCTTAAGCCTAAATTATCAAGAACACTCTGGCGAAGGTTATCACGCCCAACTGGAAGGTAGGACAGGTTAAGATAATTAGTTGCATCTAAATTAGCTGAGCGGGTTGAATCAAGGCTACGTTCACCGTGAATAGGTTGGTCTATGGCCAACACAGCAAGGTTTTTCCCCACACCTTGCGCACCATTGATTAGGTTCGCAGCGAAGGCATAGGCATTCTCTTTCGCAGAGGTGATACCGTGTTGGTAGATCACCAATTCCAAAGCGCCGGTAGGTGTAGTTGGTGTAAACAGGATGAATGGCACATCATCCAGAGATTTAACCTGAGGAACCGGGCTGTATCTGGTAATGATACGTTCTGAATCCAGTTGTGCTCCAGCACTGTTCTCTAGTGTCAAACCAACAAGTTTAAGTTGCTCGGTAGTGTCATCAGTTAGCTTTGAAACATCAATTCCTGCTTCTACCAACTGTTGGGTGACTGTGCTCGCCTCGCTGCTGTCACCTAATGCACTGGAAATGATTGCAAGGCTTGGCATTCCGGATTCGAACGGCGTGCTATTCCACGTCGAGGCACCTTTTTCCAGGAAGTAAGGCAGCTTCACAGTCCCTTTCGTTACAGTGACTGTGTTTGCAGTGTATGAACCAACGAGCAAAGGTGTTGCCGTTCCATTGGGGTCAATGTAAGTGGCAAAGTTCGAATCAGCCTGAATGGCAGCCGCGTAGTCTTGACCAGAAGCCGGTACAGACATCAGATATGCCTGAGACATATCGACATTGTTAGGGTTTGCTGAGCCTTTCCACACAGCATTGAAACTACCCGCATCAGCACCAGTGGCAATAGCCCCTTTCGTTGCGTACAAAGTGTCACCAACAGATTGGGTTGAGAACCAAGAACTGTAAACGATATCTTCAGGTTGAATACCAGTCGCTGCAAAGATCGCATTAATCCCTTGGGTGACAGCACTTGCTGGTTTTAGTGAGTCTACAACCGTTGGATTGGTTTGCGATATCAAAGTGGCGTATGAACTTGTCATGCCCACGGCTTCGCCATTGGTGTCAGTGAATGCATTGGTGATTGCAAACGCATACTCTGAAGAAGCCTCTAATGGTTGTGTGAATACCACCACAGCACTATCTGATTCGGCGTTCGTCAAAACGTTGAAGTCCACACCGATCTGGAGAACACGTTCGACGCTAGGGTTTTCTGCGGTCAGACCTTCGGTCAATTTCACAATATTAATGCCGGTTGTGGCAAAACCGTCTGCTAAGCCTGC
The DNA here is from genome assembly GCF_011045095.1 of Grimontia sedimenti. GTDB lineage: Bacteria > Pseudomonadota > Gammaproteobacteria > Enterobacterales > Vibrionaceae > Enterovibrio > Enterovibrio sedimenti. Next base: position 16,697 of record NZ_JAALDL010000010.1, on the reverse strand, counting down.
TCCCTTAAATGACAAAACCATCGGCATGGATACTGGCCAACCATCCATGGTTCCCATCGCCGCAGCGGGGTTGGAGAGTGCGTTGTCACCTCCAGTCGGAATATCTAATGTTCCGTCAGTTTGGTTCATCAAGATAAAGCTCGGTCCTGGGACATTAGAACCCGCACCGGCAAGCTGAAAATCAACTTGCGTTGGTGATTTCAGGCTTTCCTGAATGTAGTCTTCGTAACTATTGTTGGTTGTTCCGCCACTTAATTCAGCGTCGCCACCACAAGCGGTTACGCCCAAAGTGGATGCTACAGCAAGCACAACGAGCTTTTTGTTCACAATTAGTCCTTTATACATCTTTAAGTCTCCTGCAATTGTGCTTAGAACGTGTAGTTGGCTTGAAGTGCGCCAATATATGCTGCACCTTTTGAGTCAAATTCTCGTTCTCCGATGCGTGTGCTCTCGGTAAATGTGCCTGACTTACTCGCAATGTAAGTGACGCCAGCATCAAATGTGAGCGAGGGAGAATAGCGGTAAGTTGCACCAGCGGAGTACCAATATCTGTCCGAGTCCGGGATGCTTAGAGTAGATTTGCCAGCTTTCTCGTCATAGGCAAATCCTGCACGAAGTGTCCACGTATCAGAGATGTCATATGTTGTACCAATCGACCAACGGAATACACTTTTGTAGTCTTCATCTTTCTGGAAACACACGCCTTGAACGTCGTCTGCGGCACATTCACTTCCGGTTGCTCTAAGTTCAGTAAATGAGCTCCATTGGCTCCACATCATGCTGTAATGAACGGCTAGATCATCACGTATCTGATGGAAACCGGACAGCTCTGCAATTGCAGGAAGAGGGACGGACAAATTACCAGTCACCTTATTTCCAACGGTCCCTGTCACTGAGCCTCGATGGTCTGTGAAATCGCCTTCAAAATCGAGTTCAACTTCTGAGCGGTAAGCAACGCCGAATCGGTTATTCTCATCGAGTTCAAATAGCGCGCCGACATTCCAACCAAATCCCCACGTGTCGCCTTCCATACTGATCAATTTGTCACTGGCAGTGAAGGAGTCACCAAACAGGGGAGCAGTACCGCCAAGGTGGCGGTTCAATTCAGCGATGGCGTACACAATGTTTGCGCCTACACCCAAACTCAATTGGTCATTAACTCGGTATGCGATTGAAGGGTTGAGATTGACGCTTGCGAGAGAGGTGTCACCGGCAGCATCACCGACTTGGAAAGCATCTGGATAATCCGTTGCAACGCCGTACACGGTGTAAAGACCAACACCCCATGCCCATTTGTCATTGATTGGGCTGACGTAATAAGAAGCAGGAACAAGCTGCATAGGCGCAACATCAGACGCTTTTTGGCCGCTATTGGTGTCGGTTACATCAATTTCGGGATTAACAATGTGAATGGCACCGGAGGCTTGGCTTTCTTCGAACATTGTCATTTGAGCGGGATTTCGGCCGATGATCGATGCATTGTCGGCAATGGCGGCCTCACCTGCATAAGCTCTGCCTAATCCGCTGGCAGAATGTTCTGATACCTGAAAACCCGCGCTCCAAGCACTTGGGGCGGTGAGAGCAATGGCGACCGCAAGGGCGCTTCTTGATAGTTTTTTTGACATACTGCCTCTCGTCCTAATTGAGTTGTCGGTCATTAAGTGACCAATTTCCAATGCTTTCAATAAGTTGGAAAAACGTTGCAGCCTATAATAAATGTGTATGGCTACTGGTCGGATCTTTACGATGCTTAATATGTCACGATGTGCGGGAATGTTAAACAGGTGTTAAAATCGAGGTGAGTGTCTGAAATTTCGGTATTTTATGCCTAGTTTTAAAACTGTTGTTTTAAGTAAATACACTAATTAAAGATGATTCATTCAGAAGTGCCTGTAATTGTTCATTAACGATTAGAAACAACCTGGTTGTGATTTGAGCGACTGTTTGAATTTTGTAGGTAAGATACTGAATAGCAGGTCACAGCTGCTTCGATTGAATTTCACTTTTGTGACTGGAAACAAAAAAGCCGATTGTAAAAATCGGCTTTTCTCATTCTTGAAACAGTAACTTAGAAGGTGTAGTTTGCGCCAACAGCGATGATGTAAGCGTCGCCGCCTGCTTCGAATGTAAACGTTGTGCCACCTTCGGTTTCACTTCCTGTAACAGAATCTCCGTTTAGGTAAGCAAAACCACCATCAAATGACAGATTTTCAGATGGCTGATAGGTTGCACCTAGTGTATACCAAGTTCGTTCCGTATCTGGGATGCTGAGTGTTCTATGAGAGTCAGGCACAGGACTTTCATCAAGTGCTACACCAGCCCGTAGCGTCCATTCATTGTTTAAGTAATGTGTTGCTCCGAGAGCATACCGCCAGCTGTCTTCCCATTTTTCGTCTTTTTGTAAACAGATACCGTCAAATGAACCAGGAGAGCTACCACAATTTGTGTTAGAGCTCGTTGCCCGCAGCTCTTGGAATGAACTCCACCCGATCATCATTGCGCTGTAGTGTACTGCCCATTTTGACGCAACTTTGTGATAACCAGAGAATTCAAAAATATCGGGCAGATTAAGTTCTAACTCTCCGGGAACTGTTTGTCCTGGCTTTGAAACATAAGTAGTTGCTAGGCCTCGGTATTCCCCATCAAGAGTGATATCTACTTTTGAGCGATAGGAAGCTCCTAATCTGTGGTCTTCATTTATTTCCCACAAGGCTCCAATGTTCCAGCCGTAACCCCAGCCATCACCTTCAAGGTGAGCGACTTCAGTAGTTGGCGCTGCGAGTATTGCTGCACCAGCATTTCTGGTTAAAGATGCGTCGGCGTATACAGCATTTAGACCCGCACCTAAGCTCAACTGCTCATTTATGCGATGTGCATAATTGAGGTTGAAATCAATTGTGAGAAGCTCGGTCTGACCAGCAATTGCACCGGCTACTGAATTGGATGGATATTCTGTAGCAAGGCCAAAATTTGAGAAGGTCGAGAAGCCCAGTGCAGACGTCTCGTTTATTGGTCTTACATAGTGGAAATACGGAACAATAGCGTCTGGTGCAACATCTTCATGTTGTGAAGTGGTTGTTGCAGAGAAGACAGGTGCATCAGCAGGACTAGCACCGACCGTATTCACCTTTGCATCAACATCTGGCTGAATGAAAGACAAACCACCTGACACTTGTGCCGAATCAAACATCGTCATCGCTGCTGGGTTACGGACAGCGACTGCGGCGTTGTCTGCAATGGCAGCCTCACCAGCAAATGCGCGACCTAGACCGCTGGTTGAATGTTCGCTGATTTGGAAGCCTGCGCCGTGGGCCTGAAAAGCGGCCAGCGCAATCGCTGTGGAAAGTAGGGTACGCTGTGTTACACGTTTCATATTAATTTGCCTCTCTGTCACTGCCTTTTATTATTGTCGTCTTCAACGTGAAGTGTCCGAATCTAAGCGGCACGAGTGTTGAATCGTTCTAAGTCAGTATAAGTAGCAAATTGAGATTTGTTGTGGTTTTGTTATCAATAGTTTGCGCAGGATCTATGCAACGAAACCTTCGTTTTTGAGGGAGATTTCAATCTAGTGTTTAAAACTATTTGGCGTTTGTGAAAAGAAAACGGCCGCAGGCCTTGTTTTATAAGGCGTGCAGCCGTTTCTTTTGCCAAGGTTCTGATTTTATTAATCAGAATCTTGTTCGGATTCTTCCTCGGCTGCCATGACTGGCCAGCCACCTAATTTCTTCCATTTGTTAACGATCTCACAGAACAGTTCTGCGGTGCGCTCGGTATCGTAGAGCGCTGAGTGCGCTTCACGGTTATCGAAAGGGATCCCGGCGGTTTGGCATGCTTTTGCGAGAACGGTTTGTCCAAGCGCCAGACCACTCAGTGCTGCCGTGTCGAAAGTGGCAAACGGATGGAAAGGATTGCGTTTTAGATGACTGCGCTCCGAGGCTTCCATGACGAAGCTGTGGTCGAAATTGGCATTATGAGCCACCATGATTGAGCGCTGACAGCCTGCCGCTTTTTGTTCTTTGCGGATAAGTTTAAAGATCTCTTTCAGTGCGTGCTCTTCTTCTACCGCACCACGCAGTGGGCTGAAAGGGTCTTTAATGCCGTTGAATTCCAACGCTTCTTTAACCAGGTTAGCGCCTTCGAACGGTGAAACATGAAAGTGAATGGTTTTATCAGGGGAAAGCCAACCGTCTTCATCCATCTTCAGAGTGACCGCACAGATTTCAAGCAGTGCATCAGTCTTTGAGTTAAAACCTGCCGTTTCTACATCGACAACAACAGGAAAATAGCCGCGGAATCTTGCTTTTAGCGTATTCAGGTTGGTTTCTTGGGTCATGTCTCGGATAACTTGTAAAAATGAGGCGTGCATTATGTCAGATGCTGGCTGGATTTTCATTTTCTAGTTTTGGCAGGAAGAATTAAAATAAGACTAAAGATACGGGACTGGCTTCCGATAAGATAAGCAATACCTTTCCACTGATTCACAGGAACCGGCACAGTATGAAGAAAGCATCGCTGTTGACATTATGCATTGCTGCAAGCCTTGCACCGCTCTCGGTGTCTGCGAGCAAGTATTACGGAGCGAAGCCGACAGAATCTTTGTGGAAGGTGACGGTAGATACACCGATCGAGTGTCGTATTGAACATATGATCCCGAACTATGGTATGGCGACATTTACCTCCCGTGCCAGCAAGAAAATTAACTTGGATTTCGAGCTGGAAATGCGTCGCCCGATGGGTGAAACGCAGAATGTCTCTCTCGTATCCATGCCGCCAGTATGGTTCGCCGGTGAGCCTGCAGAATATATCGACCGTCTGCGTTTCTACAAACAGTTTAACGGTTATGTTGACGGGCAAACGGCTTGGAGTATGTTATCTGAGCTGGAAAATGGCCGCTATCCGACTTTTAGCTTTAAAGAATGGCAAAGCAAAGGAAAACGTGTCGATATCGCGTTGTCCTCTGTGTCGTTCCAACAGCCTTACAATGAATTCAGCAGCTGTGTTGCACGCTTATTGCCTTACGCTTTTGATGATATCGCCTTCACCGTGCTCCATTACAATGAGAATGGTGATGAGTTAAACAAGGCATCCATGGCGAGGTTGGCACAAATCGCAGAGTTCGTGCGATATAGCCCAGACATCGATTTGGTGTTGATGGCAACTTACACAGATGGTCGTGGTGCGAAGGCGGCGAACCAGAGAATGTCTGAAATCCGCGCTGAAAAACTGGAACAGTACTTTATGTCGCTCGGCTTGCCGAAAGACAGGATTCAGGTTGAGGCTTATGGCGAGCGTCGTCCAATCGCAGAAAATGAAAGCCCGATAGGTCGTAACAAGAACCGTCGTGTGGTGATCTCTTTGGGTAGAACGATTATCTAACCGGACACGTATCGCTGAAAGATAAAGAAAGCCCCGCTCGTGTTGCGGGGCTTTTCAGTTTTAGGCGGTTTCGGTTTCTTTTTCGGACTTAGGCGTGATGATTGCCAACAGGGCGTCTTCATTGACCTCATCATGTTGCTCTTTAGGAAGGAACTGTTCGGCGTATCGAAGATAGATTTTCTCTTCGATAAAGAGCCGGAACAGTTGCTCATCGACATGTTTGTCTTTCGCCATAAAGGCGAGAATTTTAAGCGCTTCGCTGAGTGTCTTCGCTTTCTTATAGGGACGATCGCTGGCGGTGAGTGCTTCGAAAATATCCGCTACTGCCATGATACGTGCATCGACAGACAACGAGCTTTCATCCAACCCATAAGGGTACCCTTTGCCGTCCAACTTCTCGTGGTGTCCCCCGGCGATTTCCGGCACACGTTTCAGATGCTTAGGATAAGGCAGCTTACGAAGCATATTAATAGTTTGGATGATGTGGTCATTGATGATGAAGCGCTCTTCATCCGTCAGCGTACCGCGCTGGATGGACAGGTTATAGAGTTCGCCGCGATTATATTGAAGCGGTGGAACCGACAGTTTGAACTCCCAGTTTTCAAAGGTTTTCAGCTGTTGAGGGAGCCAAGGGATCATCTGATCGACGGTATCAGAAAGGACTTGTTCTTTGCAGGGGAGGAGGAAACTGCCACGCGCTGAACGTCTTGCTTCTTCTTCCCAAGATAACCCTTGGACATCGTCGATTGTGCGCATCCAGGTTCGCTGCGCTATCTTCTCAAGCTTTTCGATATTGCTGGCATCCATAAACTCCCCACCCACATTGCACTTAGCCACAAAAGCGAACTCCTGATCGAGTGTTTCGTGCTCTTCCGCTAACCAAGCATCAAGTTCCTCGATCTTTTCGCCTTCAAGCCGTTTTTGCCAATACGTAATTTCTGCATCGCGTTTCAATACTTCAAAGCGGGTGCGAACTTCGTGGATGCGGTTGTAAATGGTTTCGAGTTTGGTGGCTTTATCCACCACGAATTCTGGCGTGGTGACTTTTCCGCAATCATGTAACCAAGCCGCGAAATAGAGGGCTTCACGAGATTGATCGTTGAGCGAGAACTCCGGGAAGCGTTTTTCATCATTACTGGCTGCTTCTGCCAGCATAAAGGTCAATTCCGGTACACGTTGGCAATGACCGCCCGTATAGGGTGATTTGGTATCGATGGCGGATGCCATCATCTCGATGAATGATTTAAATAGCTGCTTTTGCGCTGCCACACGGTCCCAGTTCTCTTTTATAAGGGAAGCGAAGCCCAGGAACTGGCGGATAAACTGCAGCTTGTCATTCTGATCGTTCCCCGGACACGCATTAAATCCCATAAAGACGTAGCCCACGCACTCTTTTTCACGGTTGTAGAGAGGCACGAGCCAAGCGTGTTTAAGTGATTGAGGAAGCAGTCCACGTTCAATATCGGTCGAACAGGGTTTAAAGCTGAAGAAATGCTGACCTTGGAGTGCCTTCTTCATCTGTGGGGAGTCGGCCAATAACTTCTGCAGATCTACCTGCTTGCCTTCTGTTTGAAGGGGATATTGAGCGGTCAGCGTGAGTTTTTCCCTGTCTTCTGCTGAATTGGTCCAGAGCATCACGTATTCCGCACCGGAAGTTTGCTGGCAGTGAAGCGCGATGTCGGCCATCAAAGAGTCGAAATTTGAACTGTTGGAGACCCGGTGAAGTGTCTGAAGAAAGTTCTGAATCGTCTCAGACATCATGTGGACGGATTCTGAAAGCTCCCTGACTTCGACAATTTTAGAGCTTGGCGTTGAGACACTTGAGAAATCCAGGCGGCGGATTTTTTGGGTTTCCTCTACCAGCACTTTCAGTGGATTGGCGATACGCTTAGAAGCCCAAAGTACCATCAATGTGCCAATCAAAAGACCAAAGATACTGATGGTAATCTGGTTGTTTCTGGCTTCTATCGCGCTTTGGATCAGCAGCCTCTCAGGCACAGCTTTAGCCAGCCATAACCCTCGTTCTCCCCCGAAGCTGATCCTGACAAGGTTGAGAGACCAGTTTTCACCCTGATGGAGGATGGTTTTGTTCGATTCGTGCCAATCACTGGTCTTGAAAAGATGATTGAACGGAGACGCAGACATCGCTTCAAGGTACATCCGCTGGTTAACACCCGAGGATGATTCTGGAAGGAAACCAGTATGTGCGAAAACACTTTTGTTATCGTCCAAGAGCATCAACTGGGTTTCTTCTGTATCAACCAGTGAGTAGAGAAACTTGTTCAACGAGTCGAGAGTGATGTCGACTGCCAGCACGCCATTAATATCTTTAAACTGCCGGGTGAGGGTGATGCCCATCCGCTGAATAAACATGTAGAAATACGGGTCTGTGACATGAATACTGCCGTCATCCGGCGCGGCTTTGTACCAAGGACGCTGAGTGGGCTTATAGCTAATGATGTCTGTGTCGATACGGACGTTTTTAAGGTTTTCATCGTAATGAGTGCGAATTTGATGACCGACTTTGCTATTGATATCCACCATGACGTGGCTGTTCTCTGGTGTGGAGAATTGCTCTTTCATGAAGTCGAGTTTTGTCGATCGAATGAATGCTGAGCTCTCGTTCGGATATCCAACATAAACAGATAACACATCGGGATTGCGTTCAAGTATGGCGTTGATGCTTGATAGCCATTCATCGTTATATGAAGAATAGAGACTGTGCCCAAAATCGGAGGCGGCAAGCGCATCCATGGCAGTGATGACTGGGGATGTCAAGTTCTGAAAGGAGAGCTTAATACGTTCTGCACTTTGTTGTGTTCGTTCGGACGCGAGTTGTTGATTGAGCTCTTTTGAGTTTTGATAACTCAATACAATGAGAAGGACTGAAAGCAGGGATACAACAATAAAAAAGATACCTGCGATATGAATTTGAAGTGTATATCGGCGTCTTGCCATGATAATCCATTATCTTAATTATGAGACACTCGATTAAGACTACCAGACAGTGATACTGTAAGAGGGGTTTTGGTGAAGCCTTTGAATTGAGTCACGAATATATATCAAGACTCAATGTGTATTTCATTCAAACTCGTCGGAGAAAGGGGAGCGAATAGGGAAGAAATACCGCGCCCAAGAGAGGCGCGGAAAGAGAGTACTCAGTTGCCTAGGCCAACTGAAGCACTTTTATTTTGGATCAGCTCGATTTTGTAGCCGTCTGGGTCTTCAACAAATGCAATCTCAGTGGTGCCGCCTTTTACAGGACCTGGCTCACGGGTGATGTTTGCGCCCGCTTCACGCAGTTTGTCACAAGTCGCGTAGATATCGTCTACACCAATCGCGATATGGCCGAAAGCAGAGCCGTGTTCATATTCAGATGTGCCCCAGTTATAGGTCAGCTCAATCACTGCGCCCTGTGATTCATCACCATAGCCAACAAAAGCCAGTGTGTACTCGTACTGCTCATTTTCGCTTTTACGCAAAAGCTGCATGCCCATCACGTCGGTATAGAAGGCAATTGAACGATCCAAATCGCCAACGCGGATCATGGTATGCAGAATACGACCAGTGCTCATGACATTCTCCTTAATTGTATTGTCGCGCCCAGTTTACCCAAACGGTACGACAAGAGCATTACTCTTCCGGATAAACCTTTTCTTTAAACTCGCAAAGATCTTCAATGATACAACTGCCACAACGCGGTTTCCGAGCCACACAGGTGTAGCGGCCGTGCAGAATAAGCCAGTGGTGAACATCGACCTTGAATTCCTTTGGCACGACTTTCAGTAGCTTTTCTTCTACCTGATCGACGTTTTTCCCCATCGCAAACTTAGTGCGGTTTGATACGCGAAAAATATGAGTGTCTACCGCAATGGTTGGCCAACCAAAGGCGGTGTTGAGAACCACATTGGCTGTCTTTCTTCCCACGCCTGGCAGAGCTTCCAGTGCTTCGCGGTTTTCAGGCACTTCACCACCGTGTTGTTCAACGATAATGCGACAGGTCTTGATGACATTTTCTGCCTTGGAATTAAACAGGCCAATGGTTTTGATGTATTCCTTTACGCCATCAACCCCAAGGTCCAACAACGCCTGTGGCGTATTAGCCACCGGATAGAGTTTATCCGTCGCCTTGTTCACGCTTACATCCGTTGCCTGCGCTGATAGCAATACTGCAATCAGCAACTCAAACGGTGTGCTCCAGTTCAGTTCAGTTTCCGGGTGAGGGTTTTCTGCTCTTAATCGCTCCAGTATCTGAACACGTTTTTCGTTATTCATTGCTCATCCATTGAAAGCTTAACTTTTAATCTGTGGACGTGATTCGAACGCGTTCGATCACGGCTTTCTCTTTTGGTTGTTTCTTCGCTTGTTTTTCGTCAATCACGTTCTTTATAGCGATGAGGAAACCTACAGCCAGGAAAGCACCCGGCGGCAGCATCGCCAATAGGAATGGGCTATCAAACTGGAACACTTCTATACGAAGTCCCGCAGCCCAATCACCAAGCAGTCGGTCAGCACCGTCAAACAAAGTACCATTACCCAGTACTTCGCGAATAGCACCCAATACGACCAGTGCCGCAGTCATGCCCATGCCCATCCAGAAGCCATCCAACACCGAAGGTAATGGCGTATTCTTGGAGGCGAACGCCTCTGCGCGGCCGATGATGATGCAGTTGGTGACGATCAGGGGAATAAAGATACCCAGTGACTGATAAAGGCCGAATGCATAGGCGTTCATCAGTAGCTGAACACAGGTTACCAGTGACGCGATGATCATAACGAAGATGGGAATACGCACTTCTTTTGGTACATATTCGCGCACCAGTGAAACGGTCAGGTTCGAGCCCACCAAAACCAGCAGCGTTGCGATGCCAAGCCCTAATGCGTTGGTCACTGTCGCGGAAACTGCAAGCAGGGGACAAAGACCCAGAAGCTGCACTAGCGCAGGGTTATTGGCCCACATTCCGTTTGTCATTAACTCTTTATTCTGGCTCATGATGCAGCTCCACAATTCAGAGGTTGGCGGACAATAGTGTCTTTGTTCTGCATGGCATACCAAGCAGCATTTCTCGCTGCGCTAACGACGGCACGCGGTGTGATGGTGGCACCGGTGAACTGGTCAAACTGACCGCCATCTTTGTAAACTGCCCAACGCTTATCGTCTTCACTTTCAATATTTTTACCATTGAAAGACAGCACCCAATCAGAGACATTCAGATCGATTTTATCGCCAAGACCCGGGGTTTCGTTGTGGCTCAGCACACGAACACCGAGCACAGTGTTATTAGTATCGACGCCGACCAAGACTTTGATGGCGCCGTTATAACCGTCCGGTGCAATGGCTTCAACTGCCATGGCTGTCGGCTCACCGTTTTTGGTGGCAATGTAGATCGGCATTGGCTCACTAGTGCCAAGGTTTGGGCTGGTCACCAAAGTACAGGTTTTCGCCAACGCATTGTCATGCATGTCCTCTGGGATCACTTGATTTAGAACCCGTAAAAGCTGGATGCGTTGCTGCTCTGCGATAGTGTCTTTCGTCAGTGTATTAGTGACGGCGACTAAGCCCGTTGAAAGCAGTGCCGCCAGCGCTAGGATTGCGCCATTATTTCGCATCGCGCGGATCATTTGCTTTCCTTCCTGTAACCGTAAGTGGTTGGTTTGGTGTAGTAGTCAATCAGGGGTACGCACATGTTTGCGATAAGCACGGCAAACGCTACGCCATCTGGGAAGCCGCCAAAGGTACGGATCAAATAAACCAACGCGCCTATCATTGCACCAAAGATCAGTCGGCCTCGCGTAGTGGTTGAAGCAGAAACTGGGTCAGTGGCAATGAAGAATGCACCCAACATGGTGGCACCGGAGAACAGGTGCATCAATGGCGAAGCCACGCCATCTGGGCTGATTGCATAGCCTACCAAGCTGAACACAAAAAGAGATGCCAGCATAGCAACGGGGATTTGCCACTGGATAATCTTCTTCTTCAGCAGAATGAGACCACCAGCAAGGAAGGCGACATTCACCCAGCCCCAACCGATACCTGCAAAACTACCAAACACTGACTTCTCAACCGCCTCAGAGACGGTTTCACCGGCCAGCAAAGAGGTCTTAATGGTATCCAGCGGCGTCGCCATGGTTGAGCCATCTACAGCAATACGCAGTTGGTTCACGCTAAAGCCATCAGTGGTGAGGCCAGTAAAGATAGCGGCGAAGCTGTCAGTAAAGCCAAGTGGCTGAACCAACAATTCGCTTGGTGGCAGCCAGGTGGTCATTTGAACCGGGAACGAAATCAGCAGGACGACATAAGCGACCATGGCGGGGTTAAACAGGTTTTGACCCAGCCCACCATAGAGATGTTTAGCAATGACGATGGCGAAAAGTATACCGATAATCACAATCCACCATGGTGCGAACGGTGGAATGGCGATACCCAGAAGCACACCCGTCAGCAGGGCAGAGTGGTCTTTGAGATAGCGTTTAACAGGGCGGCCACGCAGAGCCACAACCGCTGCCTCTGCAGCTACCGCAGTCAGTGCTGCCATGACGACCTGCAGTAAAACACCCCAACCGAAAAAGTAACAAAGCGCAGCGATGCCGGGCAAGGTACACAGTATCACTGTCATCATGATGTCGCTGGTGCTCTTGCGACTGTGACTATGCGGGCTACTGGCGATAAAAAAGGCCACGATTACTCTTCCTCATTCTTATTCTTCATTTGCGCTGCCTTTCTCGCTTTTGCGCGCGCAACGGCAGCAGCAACCGCTGCTTTCTTGGGATCTTCTTCAACGGGAGTTTCTTCCGAAGGTGCTGGCTCATCTGAGAGTGCTTCCGCCTCTGCCTGTTGTGCGGCTTTGCGCGCTTTCGCACGTGCAACGGCAGCAGCAACAGCGGCTTTCTTCGGATCGTCTTCAACAGGTGCTTCGTCTACCGGCGCAACATCAACAGCAGGCGCTTCAGCTTCTGCCTGTTGTGCGGCTTTGCGTGCTTTGGCACGGGCAATGGCAGCAGCAACAGCAGCTTTCTTCGGATCGTCTTCGGCGGGAGCGTCTTCTAGTGGAGCAGAATCAGCAGCAGGCGCTTCAGCTTCCGCCTGTTGTGCGGCTTTGCGTGCTTTGGCACGGGCAACGGCAGCAGCGACAGCAGCTTTCTTTGGATCGTCTTCAGCGGGAGCTTCTTCTGCCGGATTAGCATCAACAGCAGGCGTTTCAGCTTCCGCCTGTTGTGCGGCTTTGCGTGCTTTGGCACGGGCAACGGCAGCAGCGACAGCGGCTTTCTTCGGATCGTCTTCTGCGGGAGCTTCTTCTGCCGGATTAGCATCAACAGCAGGCGTTTCAGCTTCCACCTGTTGTGCGGCTTTGCGTGCTTTGGCTCGGGCAATGGCAGCAGCAACAGCGGCTTTCTTCGGATCTTCTCCTGCGGCGTTGTTATCAGAAGTGGATTCAGACTCGCTTTGCTGAGCAGCTTTACGTGCTTTAGCACGGGCTATCGCCGCCGCAACAGCGTCTTTCTTGTCGTCTGTAGCGTTTTCAGTTTCTGATTCCGACGCCTTTTGTGCTTTACGTTCACGAGCCTGACGCTTGCGTTCTTCGCGCAGCTTCGCCATTTCACTGTTATCTGGCTCTGCCTGACCTTGTGCGGCGGCCTCTGCCTGTTTGGCTTTTGCTTTGGCAATAGCAGCAGCCACAGCTGGTTTCATTGCCGTAGCTGCAGATTCGTTTTCTGATTTGGCTTTCACGCGTGCGATGGCAGCAGCAATCGCATCACCATCACCGGACTTCTCCATCGCTTTACGACGGTTTTCCGCGGCTTGCTTATGGCGTTCTTCACGTGCTTTTTTGTCACGCTCCATACGCGCTTTTTTGGCTTCGAAACGCTCTTTAGCGCGCTCGGCGGCTTGCTGCTCCGCATCGCGTGCTCGGATTTCAGATTTAGCCTGACGGTAGTATTGCACCAGTGGAATTTCACTTGGGCAGACGAAGGCACAAGCACCACATTCGATACAATCGAACAGGTTATACTCTTCGCACTTGTCGTAATCCTGATCTTTGGCGTACCACTGAAGTTGTTGTGGCAGCAGCGAAGCAGGGCAGGCCTCTGCACAGGCGCTGCATCGGATGCAGGCCATCTCGCCCTCCGACGGCGTAATTTCGCGACGTGAAGGCACTAACACGCAGTTAGTGACCTTGGTGACGGGCACGTTCGGGTGTGGAATGGTGTACCCCATCATTGGGCCACCGATGATCACGCGCTCTACTTTTTGTCTGCTTCATAGCCGTGCTTATCGAGCAAGAAACTGACTGGCGTACCAAGCAGCGCCCAACGGTTACGCTGCTCTTTCAATGTGGTACCTGTCAGGGTGACGACGCGTTCAATCAGCGGCTCGCCATCAATGACAGCGCGTTTAATGGCGAAGATTGTACCGACGTTTTGCATCATCACGCCGATTGCTGCAGGGATGGCTTTTGCAGGTACTTCTTTACCGGTGATGAGTTTGATGAGCTGCTTTTCGCCGCCTGACGGGTATTTGGTCGGAACAACCTGAACAACAATGTCAGGTTTACCCTGTGTCGCCAGTTTCAGGGCGTCAATCGCTTCTGGTTTGTTGTCTTCCAGCGCCATGACGGTGAGTTTCGGGCTCACGATATGCTGAAGGATCTCAATACCTTGAACAATTTCATCTGCGCGCTCTTGCATCAAACGGTCATCAGCGGTGATGTAAGGCTCACATTCAGCACCATTGATGATCAGAATTTCTGTGCGCGCATGGCCAGTTTGCAGCTTGCGGGCTGCTGGGAAACCTGCGCCACCCATGCCCGCTATACCCATCATTCGAACATGATCGATCAACGCTTCGTCAGAGACTTCACGGAAATCAGCCAGTGCATTCTTCTCGCCCCAGGTGTCTTCGAAATCCGGTTTGATCACAATGCAGTTATCGGTCAGGCCAGATGCGTGGGCGATAGTGCGAGGCTCAATGGCAACCACTTCACCGGAAGTTGGTGCATGAACCGGACAGCATTGCAGAACGTCTGACTTGGTCAGTGGTTGCCCTTTCAGTACCTTATCGCCAACATTGACCAACAGTTGGCCTGCTGTGCCAATGTGCTGTTTGGTTGGCAACACAATTTCATTTGGGATATCGGCAGGCAAGATGGAAGTTTCGCTCGACTGGCGTTTGTTTTCAGGTGGGTGAATACCACCGTGAAAATCCCAGACATGTCCTTGTTTGATCTGTTCGATTAGGGTGATCATGCTTGTTTGACCCCTTTATCTTCATCGACAGAAAGCTGAACAACCGGAATTTGGTCAAGTTGCCATTTCCAGGTTTCAGGCGTGGTTTGAACAGGGATCATTTCAATACAGTCAGTCGGGCAAGGGGCGACACAGAGGTCACATCCGGTGCATTCATCTTTGATAATGGTGTGCATGGCTTTGGTGCTGCCAATGATGGCATCCACCGGACAAGCCTGAATACATTTGGTACAGCCAATACAGTCGTCTTCGTGAATGAAGGCGACTTTTTTTACGCTCTTTTCTTCATCGTGTGCAGATTCTGTGGCTTCCACCCCCATAAGGTCAGCAAGCTTCTCAATAGTCGGCTGACCACCTGGAGGGCATTTGTTTATGGCATCGCCATTGGCAATGGCTTCTGCATAAGGACGACAACCAGGGTAACCACATTGTCCGCACTGTGTTTGCGGAAGGATGGAGTCAATCTGATCGACGATCGGATCCGCTTCGACTTTAAAACGCACAGAAGCAAAGCCCAGCAAGATACCGAACACAGCTGCGAGGACAGCGATAGCAATAATCGCAATCAAAATTCCAGTCATTACAGTTTCACCAACCCTGTAAAGCCCATAAATGCCAATGACATCAGTCCTGCTGTGATCATAGCAATCGATGCACCGCGGAATGGCTGAGGAACATCAGCCGCGGCAATACGCTCGCGCATCGCCGCAAACAAAATCAATACGAGGGAGAAGCCAGCAGCAGCGCCAAATCCATAAATGATGGATTCGATAAAGTTGTGGCGTTCATTGATATTCAGCAGTGCGACACCCAACACGGCGCAGTTTGTTGTGATTAGCGGCAGGAAGATACCCAGCAGACGGTATAGCGTTGGGCTGGTTTTATGCACGACCATTTCAGTGAATTGCACGACGACCGCAATCACTAAGATAAAACTCAGTGTTCGCAGGTATTCAAGGCCCAATGGAGCCAAAATATAAGTCTCGACCAGGTAAGCACTCACTGATGCGAGTGTTAGTACGAAAGTGGTCGCAAGCCCCATCCCAATAGCGGTTTCAAGTTTTTTGGACACGCCCATAAATGGGCACAGGCCGAGGAACTTAACCAGCACAAAGTTGTTTACCAGGACGGTGCCGACAAGAAGCAATAAATACTCAGTCATGCCATTCTTCGAAAATTTTAAAGAGATCTTTGTATTATCGGCCTTTGAAGCGCCTATAACAACAGATAGGAGAAAGGGTTTTTCATCAAAATTGCTACAGCGGACAAACTTTGCCCGGATCTGGGCGATTGCTTACAGTCCAGATAATAGGTAGTAACAATTCCTGTGCGTCATATCCACAAAACAAATACAAAAAAAACCCAGCGCTAGGCTGGGTTTTAGAAAGTGGCTCCCCCTGCTGGACTTGAACCAGCGACATACGGATTAACAGTCCGCCGTTCTACCGACTGAACTAAGGGGGAACAGATTTTTGTGATTCACCGCCTTGGCGATGTATCTAGTGTGGCTTCCCTGATGGACTTGCAACGGGGCCGCCTAGGTCAGTGACATATCGCGAAGCGACAATCCTGACGGTCAACTCGTTCTTAAACAAGTTAACGAAAAGTGGCTCCCCCTGCTGGACTTGAACCAGCGACATACGGATTAACAGTCCGCCGTTCTACCGACTGAACTAAGGGGGAACAGATTTTGTGATTCACCGCCATGGCGATGTATCGAAAGTGGCTCCCCTGTAAGACTTAACGGGGCCGCCTAGGCTTGCGACAAATCGCGAAGCGATACTTCGACAAACCGATGACTCGTTCGAAAACCAATCACCTAAAAAGTGGCTCCCCCTGCAAGACTTGAACTTGCGACATACGGATTAACAGTCCGCCGTTCTACCGACTGAACTAAGGGGGAACAGATTTTTGTGATTCACCGCCGTGGCGATGTATCGAAAGTGGCTCCCCCTGCTGGACTTGCAACGGGGCCGCCTAGGTCAGCGACATATCGCGGAGCGACAATCCTGACGGTTAACTCGTTCTTAAACAAGTTAACGAAAAGTGGCTCCCCCTGCTGGACTTGCAACGGG